>NZ_BLAF01000066.1 GCF_009687885.1 Acrocarpospora pleiomorpha | reverse complement strand
CACTGAGACGGTCGGTGACCTGACAGATCGCCTCGACCGACCCCTCAGCCAGCGCACCGCAGGCGAACCGCTCCCGCACCACGGGCAGCCGGGCCAGCTGAGTCGCCAGCCGGACCAGACGAGAGGCACCCCCACCGCTCATCCCCGCCGAAGCACGCAACCAGGTCCCGGTCGAGGCATGCCCACCGCTGCCAGCGCTCCTGGCCTCACCGGTGGCATGGACGCGCCCCACCCGCGCGGCGATCGCCGAGTCCAGCCGATCCCGCGTGAACAGCAACTCCTCCGTCTCACCCACACACAACCCGGCACCCTCGGGTAGCTCGGACACCGCAAGCAGGGACGCGCGCTGCCTCAGCTCGGCCACCAGCACCCCAGAACCCACCGGCACCCTGGAACCCACCGGCTCGCCACAGGTCTCCGGCCCTGCCGAGCAGCCGCCGTCGGTAGAGCGGGCACCGTCGGTGGAGCGGCCGTGGAGGAACTGCTGCCGTGCGTTCTGCTGCCATACGTCACCGTATGTCTCGCCGGAGGCGTCGTTGGCGGAGCGCTGGGGCGGGACGTAGTCAGGGTCCAGCACAGTGCCCTTCAAGATCGCGGGCACCTCGCGTTCGCAGGCACCCTCCGCACGGGAGGGATCCAGCACCTCGAACGGAGACTCGAGCATGGAAGGCGCCCCCCTTTCGCTTCGGCAGATCCCGAACAACCACCCCCACGCTATCCAGCACCTACGACAGAACCTGGCCTTGATCCGCGATAAAACCGCAGGTCATGCGCTACGTGAAAAGATCTACCTAGCCAATGACCAATCTCGGAGGCTTTCGGTAGGACGGCTGTCGGCCAAGAACGACTCTCCTGCTCAGGAGGGCGCCTGCTGTCGGTGACGAGCGGCGCTAGTGATCACTTAGCCAGTTGACGATCGTTGACGCCAGCCAGCCGCTGTGTGACAGGTGGATGTCATGCCCACCTCCTGGTGCCTCCAGGTACGTTCCGCGAGGGATGGCTTCGGCCATTTCTCGGACCAGGCTCGGTGGGCAGAACGGGTCGTAGGTCCCGGTGATCAGCAGCGTAGGGCAGGTGATGCCGGCTGCCCTTGATCGGCTGACGTCACCGCCCGCATCGATGACCGCGCTCAATGCCTGGGCCCAGCTGTTCGCCATGATCCGGGCCTCGTCCACGCCGTAGCTCTCGGCCAGGTACGCGGCTAACGTCTTAAGCTCGTCGACGGGATCGTCCAGCAGGTGCGCGAGCCCACGGAGCATCTCCGGCGACGCCACGATCTGACCGGCCGCGCCCCAGGTGAGCACCGACAGGGCCAGAGCCGGTCGCAGCGCCGCCATGAGGAGCGCCTCCTCGCCGCCATCGCTGAAGCCGACCAGATGGGCCGCCTCGACTCGGAGTTCGTCGAGCAGGCTGAGCAGGATTCGGGCGTCGTCCAGGTAGTAGGTCGACGCATAGTGCCGTGGCTGAGGCTGGGACCGGCCTGATCCTGGCAAGTCGACGGCTATGACACGAAACCCGCCGACGAGTTCGCTTCGCAGGCGATTGAGATCGATGACGCTGCCACCCCAGCCAGGCATGATCACGACGGTGTCACCCCGGCCGTCGTCCTCGTAGTAGATCTGCTGCCCGTCCCGCCCGTACCAGGTCATGGAATCCTTTCGATACCCCGTGCCGCACCACCATCGACAATACGGCCCTGTCTGACGCCGTCAGCCGAGGGCGTGGTCGAGGTTGAAGGCGGCGCTGATCAAGGCGAGGTGGGTGAGGGCCTGGGGGAAGTTGCCGAGTTGTTCGCCGGTGTGGCCTATCTGCTCGGCGTACAGGCCGACGTGGTTGGCGTAGGTGAGCATTTTCTCGAAGGCCAGGCGGGCCTCGTCGAGGCGGCCGGCGCGGGCCAGGGTCTCGACGTACCAGAAGGAGCAGACGGAGAAGGTGCCTTCCCGGCCGGGGAGGCCGTCGGGGCTGGCTTCGGGGTCGTAGCGGTAGACCAGGGAGTCGGAGACGAGTTTGTCGCTCAGCGCGTCGAGGGTGGAGAGCCATTTCGGGTCGGTGGGGGAGACGAACTTGGCCAGCGGCATCATGAGGATCGAGGCGTCGGGGACGTCGTCGTCGAAATGCTGGACGAAGGCGGTCAGCTTGCCGGACCAGCCGCGGTCCATGATCTGACGGTAGATCGTGTCCCGCGTGCGCTGCCAGTACGTGATGTCCGCGGGTAGCCCGCGGTGGGTGGCCATGCGGATGGCGCGTTCGATGGCCACCCAGCACATCAGCCGGGAGTACACGAAGTTCTTGCGCCCGCCGCGGGTCTCCCAGATGCCCTCGTCGGGCTGGTCCCAGTTCTGGCAGACCCAGTTGACGATGGCGCTCAGCTCGTCCCAGCGGTCGCTGGAGATCGGCTGGCCCCACTTGTTGTAGAGGTAGACCGCGTCGACGAGCGCCCCGTAGATGTCGAGCTGGAGCTGGCCGGCGGCGGCGTTGCCGATGCGTACGGGCGCGGAGTCGCGGTAGCCCTTCAGGTGGGTGAGCTCGCGTTCGGGGAGGTCGCGGCGGCCGTCGATGCCGTACATGATCTGCAGCGGGCCCTCGGCGCGTACGGTGTCGAGGATGGCGTGGCGGGTCAGGAAGCCCATGAAGGCCTCCGCCTCCTCGGTGAAGCCCAGGCGCAGCAGGGCGTAGACGCAGAACGCGGCGTCGCGGATCCACACGTAGCGGTAGTCCCAGTTGCGGGGGCCGCCGACCTGCTCGGGCAGGCTGGTGGTGGGAGCGGCGACGATGCCGCCGCTGGGCGCGTAGGTGAGCAGTTTCAGGGTGAGCGCGGAGCGGTGCACGACCTCGCGCCAGCGGCCCCGGTAGCGGGAGGACGACAGCCAGTTCCGCCAGTACCGCACGGTGGCGATGAACTCCTCCTGCGCCTCCCGCACCGGGCAGGTGCGCAGCGTGATGCTCTCGCCGACCCGGTCCAGCGCGAACACCGCCTGCTCTCCCTCGCCGAGAACGAATCGCGCGTGTACGTCCCGGCCGTCGGATTCCAGCGGGACCGTGGCGGTCAGGCTGAGGGCCAGGGACGGCGACTCGAACGTCACGTGGTCGCCGGACACGCGTACGGTGTGCGGCTCTGTGGCATAGCCGAAGCGGGGCGCGATCGCGGCCCGGAACGGCAGGCTGCCGCGCACGCAGGTCACCTGCCGGATCAGCCGGTGACGGCCGGAGTCGCAGGAGGTGATGGGCATGAAGTCCTGCACCTCGCCCACGCCGTCCGCGGCGGCGAACCGGGTGATCAGGACGTTGGTGTCGGGAAAGTAGAACTGCTTGGTCGCCGCCGGCGTGTCGGCGGCCAGCTCGAACGATCCGCCGAGGTCGGCGTCGAGCAGCGCGCCGAACACGCTGGGCGAGTCGAAGTCGGGGCAGCAGTACCAGTCGATCGTGCCGTTGGTGCCCACGAGGGCGACCGTCCGCAGGTTGCCGATCAGCCCGTGCTCCCCGATCGGCAGGTACTCCGTGGCGCTCACCTCTCCCAAGCTACGCATTCCGGACACGCCGCCGGCCCTGCCGGGAGTCAAATGGCGGCAGATCTTCGCGACCGCCGAAGTCCCGTCAAGTTTTCCCAAACCAAAGGCATCAGGATATGTGTCTATATAGCTATCTTCAGTGATACAACGGACACATACCTTTCGCAGCTCTCGTGGAGGTGACTATGGGCCGGGTCGAGAAGATCGAGGCCATCCGTGCCCGCCGGGTGGAGAACGCCTTGAAGACGGAGGCGCTGGAGACCCATCTGGCCGATCTGGAGACCGGGCTGCTCAGCCTGGAGAAGGCCCGGGCCGACCTGCTCGCCAGGATCGGCCATGAGCGCGGGGAACATCTCGCGGCCCTCGGGCCTGTGGTGCGCGAACTGATCGACAAGGTCGCTTTGGAACGTGCCGCGCTGAACCGGGCGCTGGCGCGACTGCGGCGGATGACGATCAACATCGGGGTGGTGGGCCGGGCCCGTCAGGGCAAGAGCCGGTTCCTGCAGAGCCTGACCGGGCTCACGAACCGGGAGATCCCCGACGGTTCTGGCGGCTTCTGCACCGGGGTGCCCAGCACGATCCGCCACTTCGACGGGCACACCTACGCCGACGTCTACTACCACTCCGAGCGCTCGTTCGTGGACGAGGTCCTCGGGCCCTACTACGACAAGTACGGCCTGGGCGCCCGCCCGGTCTCGGCCCGCGCCTTCGGCGTCGAGCCGCTGCCCGCCCTGCCGGCCGACCGGGCGTCGATGGCGACGGCCGTCAGCGCGTACGGCCACTTACGCGACTATCACACCACGTTCTCCGCGTACGGCAACCTCATCGGCCACTCCTCGCCGGAACGTGTCGGCGACGACATGATTCGCGGGTTCGTCGCGCAGGACGACCTCGACGGCAAACCCCAGCACACCTTCCGGGCCGTGCGGCACGTGGAGATCTCCACCAAGTTCAAGCAGAGCGACCTGACCGGGATCGCGGTCATCGACCTGCCCGGCCTCGGGGACACCAACCTCGGCGACTCCCGGGTGCTGCTCGCCGCGCTCAAGGACGACGTCGACCTGGTGCTGTTCGTCCGGCGGCCCAACCCCGAGGGCGACGACATCCACGAGTTCGACGTCGAGCTGTACGGCATCGCCCAGAGCGCCCTTCCCGAGATCGCGATGGAACGCCGCGCGTTCATGATCCTCAACCACCGGGAGAGCGTCGACCAGGACAATCTCGCCGGCGCGAAGGCGTTCCAGGCCGGGCTGGGGAAGTCGGTGATCCGGGTCGCCGGGTCGTACATCGCGGACTGCTCGAAGACCGACGAGGTGATCGCGGCGTTCGACCCGATCGTCGACTACCTGGTCGACAACCTCGAGTCGCTCGACGAGGCGATCATCACCGAGCGGGTGCGGCGGGTGGCCGAGATCGACCAGGAGGTACGGCTGCTGACCGGCCAGTCACCCGTCGTGCCGCAGTTCGCCCATCTGGGGGATGTGTCCGAGAACAAGTTCGACGACCTGTTCGACCAGACCTACGACAACCTGGCCGGCGCCGTCGTCCAGCTGGTCGACAAGTTCAGGGCCGACCGGGACGCCCCCGACTCCGCGCTGGCGAAAGCCGTCGCGGCCGTGATCAAAAGGGTCAAGGAGGGCGACGGGATACCGACGGTCGACGAGATCACCAGGCGGCGGAACCGGGGCGGCGCGTTCGCGGGCGCCTTCAGCGACCTGATGGAGGAGACCCGCGCGTATCTGTCCCGGCAGTTCCTGGAACTGGAAGACGCGCTCAACGCGACCGTCGGGCACATGTGGGAGCAACTGGCCACCGTGCTGCGCGAGGACGGCGAGTTCCGCCATCTGAGCGAGAAGGAAGGCCGCGAATTCCTGCGGGAGATGTCCGGGCTTATCGGCCTGGTCCGCTCCGACGGCAGCAGCGAGATCCGGTACGCCCTGGACGTCGTCGCCGGCTTCGGCCTCTCCTACCGAGGCTTCTTCCAGCACCGTATCCGCCCATGCCTGGACGGGATGAGCGCCGACCACGAGGGCACCTACACGCCCAGGGGCGCGCAGACCCCGCAGAGCATCAGGGAAAGTCTCCAGGTCGCCTACGACGAGGCGGTCTACCAGTGCGAGAACGCGCTGTCCGGCCTGGTCTCCGAACCCAACGGCGCGGTGTTCGCCATCGTCGAGGAGTTCTGCGACCGCGTGCTGCGCTCGCGCGGAGCGTCCCGCGAGTGGGAGCGCATCTACCGGCGCTATCGCTCCGAGATCTGGTCGGACGAGTTCGACGCGCTCGCCGCGGACACCGTTCGCCTGCAGATGTGGAACGAGGCAATCGAGCGATTGAAGGCAATGCTGTGAGAAGGGGAGACGCGGTGAAGCAGGTCCTTGGCGCGCGCGGTGAGGCGGCCGTCATCGATGTGACCATGCTGGGCGCGGTGGGCGTCGGCAAGACCACGTTGCTGGCCTCCATGTACGAGCAGTTCGGCAACGTCATCGGAACGGCCGACCTCGCGCTGGTGGCCGAGCGCGCAACCTCGGTCACGCTGCAGGGATACATCAACGACCTGCACCGGGTCACCGACACCGTGCGCGCCAAGGACGGCCTGGCCGGCACCGGCGAGGTGCGCGAGTATCTCTTCCAGGTCGGCAGGAAAGGCCGACCCCCGTTATTCGACCTGCGTTTCACCGACTACCCGGGGAAATACCTGATCAGCCCGGAGATCGACGGCAGCAACATGTTCGACCGGGCGATGAACCGGGCTGACGTCGTGGTCGTGGCGATCGACACCCCCGCGCTCATGGAGCGCGACGGCAGGTACCACAATTTCGTGAACGCTCCCGGCATCGTCATCGACACGATCATGCGCATGGTGTCGATCGACACGCCGCGGCTGATCCTGCTGGCGCCCCTGAAGTGCGAGAAGTGGATGGCCACCCCCGATGGGGCGAACGAGCTGGCCGATCGGGTGCATCACGCGTACCGGCCGTTGATCAGCCAGCTCGGGGGCGGGGCCGTGCGGGCCCGCACGGCCTGCGTGCTGACGCCGGTCCAGACGGTCGGCTCGGTCATCTTCACCCGGCTGGAGGAGGAGCAGACCGGCCACCCGATCTTCCACTTCCGGCTCAAGAAGGCCGGTCTGAAGTACGCCCCCATGGACACCGACCAGCTGCTGCGTTACGCGTTGCGCTTCATCATCAACAAGTACAGGACCAACGACCGTGGCCTGGTCAAGACGTTGTGGGAGAGCATCATCGGCACCGACCTCGCCCTGGTCAACGCGGTCTACGAGGTGGCCAAGGACTGCCGGACCTCGGGCGGGTTCGCCGTCGTGCAGGACCATCCGCTGCTCATCAGCGAGCGGGCGTCATGAGCCTGTCCTGGTTCGTGAAGTCGCGGGGCAGGCGGGCCACCGACGACTACGACTGGAAGCCGATCGGGGACGCGCGGCTCTCGCCCGCGGACGTCTTCGAGGAGGGTTTCGACGGCATCCGGTTGCAGCGGCTGGTCAACGACGAGAAGCCGGGCCTGCTCCTGATGAACAAGGACGGGCGGACCATCCTGGTCGTGACCGGGTTGATCCCGCCGGGCAATCCCACCGAGTTCGCCGGTCGGCAGATCCGGGCGATGCTGCTCGGGGTGGGCGGCCCTGACGATCTGACGGCGTTGGTGGCCGTGGCGGCGCGTGCGCTGCGGGGGACGCTTGAGGCCGATCTTCCGGTCGCCTATCCGCCGATCAGCGCCGGTGGTTTCACCGTGGATTCCGCCGCCTGGGAGGCATATGTCAGGGACGCGGCCGTGCGGCTGACCGGCGGTACGGTGACCGCGGACGCGCAGCGGCTCGATCCCGACGAGATGGAGTTTCGCCGGAAGGTCGCCGACGATCTGATCGGATCGCATGCGGAGAACGGGATCGCCCGGATGCGCGATCGCATCATCGTGCTCCGGACGACACTGCTCGACAGCACGCAGATCTTTCACCTGAATGTGTGGCGCTGCCTGTCGGACGCCATCGAAAGAACGCAGTATCCGAAGGGCTCCTCGGATGCTTCTTTCACCGATGTCCTGCAGAAGAACGTGGTGGGGGCGGCGTCAACCGCGGTCCGCACCTTGAACGGCCTGCGACGGACCATCTTCATCGTCGGCGTCTCCCTCGTGGTGGGCGCCGCCGTCCCTTACACCCTCCAGTCCACCCCCACACCCAAACCACAACCGGAACCGTCCGGAAGCCCCGCGCCTGAGGGTTTCCGGGCCTTTGTCGAGACCTCGAATCCCAAAAGCGTGAAACCCGGCAGGCTGGCCACAAGCACATGGCTGGTCATCAACGCGGATGCGGCGAAATGGCTTGACGTCGAACTCGTGGAGGGAACCCGGGGCGGTGACGAATGCGCATGGCGGCTTCCGCAAACCATGTCAGCGCACATCCGCCCCGGCGGAACCCATGTGTTCACGATCGGTGTGTCGGGCACCGTCAACAGGATGTGCACGCGCGCGTGGAATGTTGTTGAAAAAGATAAGGGCACCCTGAAAGGACTCCAGAAATCGGGTGCCGAGGTGAATCAGATCAATATTAATGTGCGCGTGGCAAACTAAGCCCTCATGGCTTCCTGGCCACGGCGCCTTCCACGATGAGGCGGCTGCGGATGGAGTCCATGGCCGGGCGCCAGCGCTGGACGGGGACGAGGCCGGGCTCCTCGATCTTCATGCCCTCGAAGAAGTCGAGCATCTCCTCGTGGGAGCGGAAGGTCGACTGCGCGGGGCTGCCGGCCGTGGACGCCTTGAGCTGCGTGAGCACCTCCGGCTCGCTCTCCGAGCTGCTGTGCGAGATGACCACGTAGCTGCCGGAGGCCACCTTGTCGCGGAACGCGGTGACGATCCGGTACGCCCCCTCCTCGTCGGAGACGAAGTGCAGCACGGTGACCAGGAGCACCCCCACCGGCCGGTCGAAGTCGATGAGCGCCTTCACGTCCGGGTGCCCGATGATGTCCTCGGGCCGGCGGATGTCGGCCTCCAGGGTGATCACGCCGTCGTCGGTCGCGAGCAGGGCGTCGTTGTGCACCTTGACCAGGGGGTCGTTGTCCACGTACACCACGGTCGCCTCGGGGTGGATCTCCCTGGCGACCTCGTGCACGCTCGGCGAGGTCGGGATCCCGGTCCCGAGGTCGATGAACTGGGTGATGCCCTGCTCGGCGAGGAACCTGACGGCCCGGGTGAGGAACGCCCGGTTCGCCCGCACGACCGCCCGGGTGTCCGGGGCGACCGACAGCAGCCGTTCCGCGATGGCGCGGTCCACGGCGTAGTTGTCCTTACCCCCGAGGAGGTAGTCGTAGACCCTGGCCGAGCTCGGCACCTTGGAGTTGATGCCGTCGGGAACGCGCGTGAGCTCGTCCATGACCGTCTCCTCGTTCCAAAAGAACTTACAACGGTGATCATAGGCCCCCGCCGCGCTCTTCCAGGACGGCGGTCATCAGGACGTGGATGATCATGCCCATGCCCAGGGGCATGATGTGTGTGTTGCGGGCCGGGCGGTCGTCGTCGTGGGGAAACATCTTGATCCACTCGGCGTGTACGAGGGGTCGATGGTCGTCATCGGTGAGGTTGAAGATGACCATGGCGATGTCGTCTGTGGTGCCGCCGGCGTTCTCCACGATGGTGCGCATGTGCTGGAAGACGAGTTCCACCTGACGGGCGGCGTTCTCGGGCATTTGCCCGGATTCGGGGTCCATGCCGTGGATGCCGCTGGAATAGACCATGTTTCCGATGCGGATGCCCATCGGGATGGGGGCGGTGCCGTGGCGTACGCCGGGCACGTCGATGACCTGGCGGCGTTTGGCCATCTCAGACCACCACCATTTCGCGGTGGTAACGGTTGAGGCTGTGGGCGCCGGTGGGGGTACAGACGAAGAGGTCTTCGACGCGGGCGCCGACGTGGCCGGGCCAGAAGATCGACGGCTCGATGGTGAAGGTCATGCCTTCTTCCAGCACCGTGTGGTCCTCCTCGGAGATGAAGGGGCGCTCGTGGGTGTCCAGGCCGATGCAGTGGCCGGTGCGGTGACGGAACCAGTCGCCGTAACCGGCGTCGACAATCACTTGGCGGGTGGCCCGGTGCACGTCGGCGGCGGTGGCCCCGGGTAGGGCCGCGGCCATGCCGGCGGCCTGGGCGGCGATGACGACGTCGTAGACCCTGCTGTACTCTTCGCCGGGCTCGCCGAGGTGCACCGTACGGCCGAAGTCGGAGCAGTAGCCGTCCACGACCGTACCGAAGTCGAAAGAGACTCCGAGGCCGGGCACGAGGGCGTTGGCGCTGACGCGGGCGGAGGCGTCGCGGCCGTCGCGGGGGCCCATCGCGAAGACGCCGGTGTCGAAGGAGGACGTGCGCCCACCGTGTTCGCGCATCAGGTAGTCGATCTCGGCGGCGATCTCCAGTTCGGTCACGCCCACCGCGACCCGGGGCGTGATCTCGGCCATTACCGTGTCGCAGATGAGGCTCGCGCGCTCCAGGGCGTGCAGTTCCTCCGCGGACTTCACCCGGCGCAGCGGGTTGAGCACGGTGTCGAGATCGGCCAGGCGTACTTCCGGAAGGGTTTCCAGGATGCGTACGGCGGTCGCGCCGAAGGTCCGCGCGGACACGGCGACAGTGCGGGGCGGGCCGTGCTTGCGCAGGAGCCCGGCGAACACCGTCGCCGCGTCGTCTGTGTTGGCGACCGCGACGACCTCGCCGTCGATGCCGCCGGGCAGGTTGAAGGCGGCGTAACCCTGGGGGATCACGTAGACGGGTTCGGCGCCGGGGCGGAAGAGCGCGCCCGCGACCCACTGGTTGGCGTACTCGTTGTTGCCGAACGAGGCCATGCGACGGGGGAACCCGGTCAGGTATTCCAGGTCTCCCGAGGGTGGGCAGAAGGCGAGATCGATGCCTGCCGCCGTGAGGGCCTCGGAGAAGCGGGCGCGACGCCCCGCGTGGTCCATCGGCACGGTCACAGCGCCGCCTTCCAGCGGCTGAACACCGTGCGCGCGTTGCCCTGGAAGACCGCTTCGCGCTGTTCGGCGGTGAGCCAGCCGATGCCTTCGACCACCGGTTTGAGGTCGTCGAGCGTGCGGCCGACCTCCGGATCGTAGCCGGAGCCGATCCCTGGCGCCTCGGTGGCGAACAGGCAGCGGTCCGGGCCGGCCACCTTGAGCAGCAGTTCCAGCGCCTCGGGGCTGTACAGGACGGTGTCGAAGTAGAGGCGGCGCAGGCTGTCGTCGAAGCGCTCGGCGTTCTTCTGCAGCCGCTGGGCCCGCCAGCGGCCGATCTGGTATGGGATGGAGCCGCCACCGTGCGCCACGATCAGCTTCAGGCCGGGGAAGTCCGTGAAGACCCGCGATTCCACGAGGGAGAGGATCGCGATGCTCTCCTCGGTGATGAAGTGGTTGGAGTACGACTCCCGGGGGTTGGCGCACGCCGCGGTGTGGATGAGCGCGGGAACGTCCAGCTCCACCATCTTCTCGTAGAGCGGATACCACCACTCGTCGCCCAGGGGCGGGCTCGCGTAGTCGCCCTCGCCCGGGTCCGGGTTGAGCACGCAGCCGACGAAGCCCAGTTCGGTGACGCAGCGCTCCAGTTCGGCGACGGCGTTGGCCGGGCTGACCCCGGCGGACTGCGGCAGACCGGCCACGCCCACGAAGACGTCCGGGTAGGCCGTCACCTGCTTGTGGATCATGTCGTTGACGTGTTCGGTGTACCAGTGCACGATCCGCTCGGGTTTCTGCGAGTGCATCATCGCGAACGGCCGGGGGGAGATGAACTGGGTGTCCACGCTGAGCTTGCGCAGCAGTTCGACATGGGGCTTGGCCGCGTCGACGACCTCCTCGTCGGAGCAGGCGGGGCGGCCCTTGCCGTGGAAGCCCTTGCTCGCGATCAGCTGCGCCTGGTAGGCGTACAGTGCCAGCGGGGCACTGATGTGCCCGTGCACGTCAATGATCTGCATAGCTTCGACCGTAGGCACCGGCCGGTGGAGGGGTCCAACGCAGAGTGCCGATGCGAACCATCGGGACCGCCGATGGTATCGCGTACGCTGCGTGAATGGCAGCGGAGCTCAGGCACTACCGGTACTTCGTGGAAATCGCTCAGCGGGGTAGTTTCACGGCGGCGTCGGCCGCGCTGCATGTGACCCAGTCGGCGCTGAGCGAGCAGATTCTCCTGCTGGAGCGGCATCTGGGCTGCAGGCTCTTCGACCGGGGACGGCACGGGGCGCGGCTGACGGTGCACGGCGAGGCCCTGTTCGACCAGGCGATGCTGCTGCTCAGTGTCGCCAACGAGCTGGAGCAGTCGGCCAAGTCCCGGCAGCGGCACCGCGGCCAGCCGCTGCGGCTTGGGGTCACCATGGGACCGCTGCTCGTCTGGCTGCCGGAGGTGCTGGCGAACCTGAGCCGGTCACACGAGAAGCTCGACATCCGCATCGAGGACATCATCACCGCCGAGATCTTCCTGAAGGTCAGTATCGGGCAGTTGGACCTGGGTATCGCGAGCCTCGGCGACGACGGGCTGTCCGCGTCGCCGGGTGTCGGCATGGAGGTGCACTCCCTGTTCGAGGATGACTGGGTGATCATGGTGCCGGACGGGCACCCGTTCATCGCCGACGGCTCGGTGCCTCTGGCGGCCCTACGCGACGAGCAGTTGGTGCTCTTCCCCAAGCAGTACACGCTGCGCACCGTGCTGGACGAGTTCTTCGCGAAGGCGGGGGTGTCGGTCTCCCCGGTGATCGAGACCGGCTGGATGGAGATGGCGATCCGGTTCGTCGAGGTCGGCATGGGGGTGACCGTGGTGCCCCGGGCGGTGACGCTGCTGCCGAGCAGCAATGTGCACGTGGTGGAGATCGACGAAGCGTACAAGCCGCGCCGGGTGCTGACCGCCCTCTACCGTTCGGACACGCCACGGCGTAAGACGATTGAGAAGCTGCTCCGGCTGGCCCGAGAGCATCTGCCCGAGCCGGGCAGCTGGCCGCCCCGGATGGACGCCGACGGCGCTGGTCGCGCCGAAGACGGCGATCACGATGGAGAAGGCGGCACAGCTCAGGGATCACCACTGACGTGGATCACCTGGCCCGTCACATAGCCGGCGTCGGCGCCGGCCAGGAACGCGACCACGGCCGCGACGTCTTCCGGTGTGCCGATCCGGCGCAGCGTGGTGCCCGCGGCCGCCTGCGCGGCGTGCTCCTCCCAGGTGCGCCCACGGCGCTCGGCCCCCTCGCGGGTCATCCTGGTCGCGATGAAGCCGGGCGCCACCGCGTTGACCGTCACGCCGCGCGGGCCGAGCTCCAAGGCCAGTGATCGAGCCATTCCGGCGATTCCGGCCTTGGCCGTGCCGTAGTTGACGTGACCGGCTATGCCGCGTGCCGCGATCGAGGAGATGAGCACGATCCGGCCGTACCCTTGGGCGGTCATGGCCGGGGTGACGGCCCGCACGGCGGTGAACGCCCCCGTGAGGTGGCTGGTCAGCACCTCGGTCCAGTTCTGGTCGGTCATCTCGGTGACGGGCGCGCCACGCATGACGCCCGCGCACGGCACGAGGACGTCGATCCGCCCGTGCCTGGCCAGCACGCGCCGGACCACGTCCTCCACCTCGGCCCGGTCGCCCGCGTCTGCTGCGTACGCGCCGGCCCCGGGCAGCGTCCGCGCGACCTGTGCGGCGGGCTCGGGGTCCAGGTCGAGCACGGCCACGGCCGCGCCCTCCTCGGCCAGCCGTCGGCACACCGCCGCGCCGATCCCCCGGCCGCCGCCGGTCACCACGGCCACGCGGCCCTCCAGCCCTCTCACCGGAGCACCCGCCCGCCGTCGACCACCAGCACGTGGCCGGTGATCCAGGCCGCCGCGGTGGAGCAGAGGAAGAGGATGGGGGCCACGATGTCCTCGACCGTGCCGAGCCGTCCGAGCGGGATGTTCCGGGCGACGGCACCGGCGGGCGGGCCGTACAGTGCGGTGGGCACCGGTCCCGGGGCGACGGCGTTGACGCGCACGCCGTGCGGGCCGAGTTCGGCGGCGGCGGAGCGCGTCAGCTGGGACACCCCGCCCTTGCTCGCGTCGTAGGCGATCTCGGGTGTGGGCGAGGCGATGATGGACACGATCGAGGACACGTTCACGACGGAGCCCCGCCGCCGGGCCGTCATCGTGCGGGCGGCCTCGCGCAGGCACAGGAAGCTGCCTTTGAGGTTCACGGCGAGCACCCGGTCCCAGTCGTCGTCGGTGTGCTCCAGCAGTGGCCTGGTCACCGCGATTCCCGCCGCGTTGACCAGCAGGTCCGCCCCGCCCAGGCTGTCGGCCGCGGCGAAGACCCGACGGACGTCGCCGGGGCTGGTCACATCGGCCGTCACGGTCCGGATGCCGGGCGCCTCAGGCAGGCCGGCCGGGTCGAGGTCGGCCGCGACAACCTGGGCGCCGCGTGCGGCCAGGGCGGTCACCACACCGTGGCCGATGCCGCTGCCCGCCCCGGTGACCACCGCGACCGCCCCGTGGAACTCCTCCACGATCATTGGGGATCCAATCCGAAGAGCCGGGCCGCGTTGCGATACAGCACGTTCTCCAGGACCTCGTCCGGCAGCCCGAACGACAGGTAGCGGTCCACTGTGGCCTGCACCGGGCAGAACGGGTAGCCGGTGGCGAACAGGAAGCGGTCCGCGAGGTACGTGCGCATCGCCAGCACGTAGTCGTGCTCGCCGGGCAGGCCGGGAAAGTACACGTCCGGCAGTAGCCACACGTTGGGGCGGCGGAAGGCCACACCCAGTGCCGCCTGCGCCAGCGGCCATCCACCGTGGACGTTCACCAGCGGCAGTCCGGGGAAACGGATCGCCACCTGCTCGAAGCGCCGCGGGTCGCTGAACGACAGGTCGGGCCCGGTCTCCCCGCCGCCCATCAGGAGCACCGGCAGGCCGAGAGCCTGGCACGCCTCGTAGACCGGGTTGATCCTGGGATCGTCAACGTAGGCCGGTTCGTCGGCGATACCTGGTTCTATGACGATCGCGCGGGCGCCACGCTCGTGGAGCCCGGCCACCGACTCGGCGGCGTCGGCGAAGGGGTCCACAGCCGCGTACGGGAAGAAGAACTCCGGCCGTTCCGCGCAGGCGGCGAGAACCGGCTCGTTGCCCTGCCCGCCCCACCACCGGTTCGGCGCCCGCGCGGGTATACCGGCGCGCACGATGCCCGCCTTGTCGCATTCGGCGAGGTAGCGGTCGAGTTCGGGGCGTTCCATGCTGGGCGTCGGCCGCCAGCCCCTGGCCCGCACGTCGCGCAGGGTGCGCTCCAGGTTGACGTAAGTGCGATCGGGGAGAAACGCCGCTATCGGCGGCCGGCTGCGCGCATCGATGATCCGCATGTCGCTCACGTTCAGGTCCTTCCTCGGTTGAGCATGCTCAGCGCACTCGGACGGCCACGACGGCGGGGGCCCCTTCGCGGGTCCGCGCGAGCCCTTCGCGGAGCGCCTGCGCCACCTGGTCGGCGTCGTCGACGTACCGCCCCCAGCCGCCGGCCGCGGCGGCCTCGGCGGCGTAGTCGGGCGGCGGGTCGAAGACGCCTCCAGGGAATCCGGCAGCCTCGGCGTACCCGCCTGGATAGAAGTGGCTGGCCTGGACGGTGCCGGTGCTGTAGCGGCCGTTGACGAACACCACCGCCAGGTACGGGGCGCCCGCGTGGCGGGCGGTCCAGAGTGCGGCGCCGGGCGACCCGAACCAGTAGAAGCCGTCGCCGGAAGCGAGCACGATATCCCGTTCCGGGGCCGCGAGCTTGGCGCCCAGTGCCGCGCCTGACCCCCATCCGCCCGCGCTGCCGCTCTGCGCGAAGAAGGACCCCGGCCTGCCGCCGCGGTGGTGGGCTCGTACGTGCGGGGCGTTGGAGACGGCCTCGTCGAGCAGGATGGCGTCGTCGCCGAGGAGCAGGCCCAGCTCGTAGGCGACCCGCCGGGGGTCGACCGGGCTCCCCGGTGCCGCGATGGCCTCCGCGTCCTGTCGCGTGTCGAGCGCGGTGCGGCGGCGTCGGCCCTCGGCCAGCCGGGCCTGCGCGCGGCGGCGGGTGACCGGTGTGTGCGCGTCGCGGAGCGCGGCGATCAGCGCGGCGAGCCCGTTCGCGGTGGTGCATGGAATGCGCAGATCGGCGGGATGCTCGACGATCGGCACGTCGGCGACGAGCACATCCCGGCCCAGCCAGGCGACCGTGGCGTCCTCGGGAGGCGCGTCCGGGCCGCCGTCGGGCACCCACGGAATATGGCGGTCGACGACCAGGACCATGTCGGCCGCGCCGAGCGCCGGTCCGGTGGCCAGCATCGGGTGGCGTGAGGAGATGTTGAGCCGCTCGCGCCAGCCGCTTTCGGTGACCCAGGCACCCGCCAGTTCGACCAGTTCGGTGAGCAACGGCACGGTCCGCGGGTCCCGCCCGCTGGCGCCGGTGACGATCACCGGGCAGTCGGCATCGGCGATCAGGCGGGCGAGCCGGGAGATGGCCTCCGGATCCGGGTGTGTGGGCGCGGGCAGGCCGAGCCGTCCGGTGTCAGGGTAGGGGAGATCGGGCGCCTGCCCCATCACCACGTCGCGGGGCAGGGTCACCATGGCGGCTCCGCAGGGTTCGCTGCGCGCGATCTGCAGCGCCCGGCTGACCACCAGCCCGGGATTGTCGAAGGAGGACAGCCGCCAGCCCCATTTCAGGTACGGCTGGAACAGCGTCCGCTGGTCGACCGGCTCCTGCAGCCAGTACACCGGATGATCGCGCCCGCCGCGCCGGACACCCGGTTCCGAGGTGGGCGGCGAACCCGCGAGGATCAGCACGGGTTCGCCACAGCGGCGCAGCGTATGCCAGGCTGCCCCCATGTTGAGGGTGCCCACGTCCACGTGCGCGGCGACCGCGGCCACCCCGCCGCCGGCCATCGCGAACCCCATGGCCGCGTTGAGACCCACGGTTTCGTGCAGGACGGGGACCAGGCGCGGCGCGGGCAGGCCGTGCGCCTCGCGCCGGGCGATCTCCTCCTGGAACACCATCACGTCGGAGCCCGAGGCGAAGAACAGCACCCGGACCCCACCGGCGACCATCGCGTCGACGAGCGGTTCCGCGACCTCTGCCATCATCACCCCTGCACCGGCTCGACCAGGGCGGGCACGTCGGTGCGCCAGCAGGCGGCGGAGTGCGCGGAGCCGACCTCGCCCAGGACGGGGTCGTCGGAACGGCAGCGGTCGGTGGCCAGGACGCAGCGGGGCGCGAACCGGCAACCTGCCGTGGGCAGGGCCTCCCGGCGCGCCGACGGCGGGCGGACCGGCTGCCGCTCCGGGTCGGGCGGCAGCGAGGAGCCGATCAGGAGCCGGGTGTACGGATGCCGTGGCGCCTCGCACACCGCCTCTGTAGGGCCCTGCTCGACGACGGCGCCCGCGTACATCACCACCATGCTGTCGGCCAGGTGGCGCACCACGGGCAGCGCGTGGCTGATGAACAGCATCGCGGTCGAGAGCCGCTGCTGGATCTCCAGGAACAGGTTCATGATCTGCGCCTGCACTGAGACGTCCAGCGCGGAGACGGCCTCGTCGCAGACGAGCAGCGACGGCTCCAGGGCGAGCGCCCGCGCGATGTTGGCACGCTGCGCCTGACCGCCGGAAATCTGGTGCGGGTAACGGTCGGCCAGCGACGGGTCCAGGTGGACCGCGCCGAGCAGCTCGGCGACCCGGGAGCGGAGCGCGGCCCCGCGTGCGGCCCGGTGGATCACCAACGGCTCGGCGATCGACCAGCCGACGGTCTTCCTGCTGTCCATCGCCTGCACCGGATCCTGGAAGACCGCCTGTACCGCCGAGCGGTACGCCCGGCCCGATCCGGTCAGCAACTCGGCGAGCGGCCGACCCTGGTAAAGGATCTCACCGGCGTCCGGGCGTTCCAGTCCCAGGACGAGGTTGGCCACGGTGGACTTGCCGGAGCCGGATTCCCCCACCAGGCCGACGATCTCTCCCGGATGGATGGTCAGCGACACGTCCCGGACCGCCGCCACGGCGCGGGGGCCGACGGTGAAGGTCTTTCGGAGGTTCCGCAGCTCCAGCAGCGGGGTCACCATCGCCATATCGGTTCCCTTCGTACGTCCTCGGCGAAGTGACACGCCACATTCGTCCCGTTCAGGTGCCGCGGGGACGGTGCCGAGGTCCGGCACAGGTCCTCGGCGCGCGGGCACCGGGACGCGAAAACGCAGCCGCCGCGGGTGGCGGTCCCCTGGGGCATCGCCGGAAGCGGTGTCTTCCGCGGCCCCTCCAGCCGGGGCACGGCCGCCAGCAGCCCTTGCGTGTACGGATGCCCGGCGTGCCGGTAGAGCGCCGCCGTCGGGCCGGACTCGACCACCTGCCCGCGGTAGAGCACGAGCGTGTGCTGGGCGACCCGGGCGACCACGCCGAGATCGTGGCTGATCAGCATCAGCGCGAGGTTCTGCTCCTTGCGGAGCTCGTCGAGGATCTCAAGGATCTCCGCTTGCACCGTGGCGTCCAGTGCGCTGGTCGGCTCGTCCGCCACGAGCAGGCTGGGCTCGGTTACCAGCGCTCCGGCGATCATCGCGCGCTGGAGCATGCCACCGCTGAACCGATGCGGGTAGTCGCCGAGGCGCCGCTCCGGGTCGTCGAGGCCGACCCGCTTGAGCAGCTCCAGCAGCCGCTCCCTGCGGTCCGGCCACAGGCCCGCCGCGCGGAGCCCGTCGACGAGCTGCGCGCCGATGGTCCTGGACGGGTTCCACGACCCGAATGGGGACTGGAAGATCATAGCGATGCGGCGGGCTCGCAACCGGCGCAGCGCCTCTCGGCGCAGGCCGAGCAGGTCCTGTCCCTCGAAGGTGAGCGCGTCCGCGCGGATCGACACGGCCGGGTTCAGCAGGCGGCTCAGCGCGAGCGCCACCGTGGACTTCCCGCTGCCCGACTCGCCGACCACGGCGATCGTCGCGCCCGGCTCCAGATCGAAGCCGACACCGTCCACGGCGGGCTGGTCGGCGTTGGGGTAGCACACGGTCAGGCCGCGTACGGACAGGATCGGGCTCATCGCAGACCTCCGCGCCGGCGCAGCCTGTCCCCCAGGGACATGAAGTTGAGCGTGACCAGGAACACGACGCAGCCGGGCAGGACCGCGGCCCACCAGGCGGTGAGCGCGTACTGTTTGGCGTCGGCGATGAGCAGGCCCCACTCCGGAGTGGGCGGCTGGGCGCCCAGCCCGAGGAAGGACAAGCCGGTGAGGGCGATCAGCGCCTGCCCCAGGTCGAGGGTGTAGCGGACGAGCACCTGGTCGTAAGTGTGCGGCACCACGTGCCAACGCAGGATCTGCGGGCCGGAGGCGCCCAGCGTGCGGGCGGCCCGCACGTGGTAGTCCTTGATCAGGGACAGCACCTGGCCGCGCACCATCCGCGCGTAGCTGGGCCACCAGAGCGAGACGAGCGCGATCAGCGCCGAGGTGAGCCCTCGGCCCAGGGACGCGGAGATGGCCATCGCGAAGACGAGGTACGGGAACGCGAGGAACACGTCCACGATCCGCATCAGCACCCGGTCGATCGCGCCGCCGAACCACGCGGCCGCCGCGCCGTACACGGTCCCGAAGAGCGCGGCCGCGGTGACCACGACCAGGCTGGTGCCGATCGAGTAGCGGGCGCCGTGGATGACCCGGCTGAAGATGTCCCGGCCGGCGTCGTCGGTGCCGAACAGGTGTGCCGCGGCCGGCGGCTGGAATCGTTGTGAGACGTCCAGGTGGTAGGGGTCGGACGGGGTCAGCCAGCCCGGCGCGAGGAGCAGGGCGGCTATCGTGAGCACGGTGGCCCCGGCCCAGATCTGCGACCAGGTCGGACGGGCCTGCGATGCGGTCATCGGGCCTCCTTCAGCCGCGGGTCGAGCATCGGATAGATCATTCCGACGAGCGCGTTGACCGTCACGAAGACCACCGTGGACAGCAGTGTGATCGCCATGATCGCGTTGTAGTCGAAGGCGCTGAACGCCTGGTAGGCGTACAGGCCGAACCCCGGCCAGGAGAAGATCACCTCGACGATCACCACGCCGCCCAGGCTCCAGCCGAGCTGTAGCCCCAGCATGGTCACGACGGGGTTGAGCGAGTTGCGCAGCGCGTCGACGAAAACGATCCGCCGCTCCTTGACGCCGCGGGCCCTGGCCGTCCGCACGTACGGCCGCTTGAGCTGTTCCTCCAGCGAGGAGCGCATCAGCGTCATCGTCACCGCCAGATGGGTGACCACCAGTGTGACGACCGGCAGCGCGAGTGTGCGCAGCGCCTCCCCGATGAGCGGGAGTTGCCCGGTCAGCGCGGTGTCCACCAGCCCCATACCGGTCACTTTCGGCACGCCGGTGCCCTCGAAGTCGAAGTTGCCCGCCACCGGGAACCACTGCAGCTTGCCGGCGAAGACCACCTGCAGCACCAGCCCCACCCAGAACACCGGCACGGCCACGCCGATCACGGCGCCGAAGCGCAGGAGCAGCGTGTGCGGCCCGCGCGGCCAGTAGGCCCAGGCGATGCCGGCCAGGATGCCGATCACGGCGTAGATCAGGTACGACGCGAGGATCAGCTCCAGCGACGCGGGCAGCGCGGTGAGCAGGTCGTCGATGACCGGCTGGCGGGTCTGCAGCGACCGTCCGAGGTCACCGGTGATGAGATCGCCCAGGTATCTCCCGTACTGCGCGGCCAGTGGCTGATCCAGCCCCATCTCGGCCCGGACCTCGGCCACCTGTTCGGGGCCCGCGTCCAGCCCGGCCGCCAGCCGGGCGGGGTCGGCGGGCACGATCCGGCTGAGGACGAAGGTGACGGACACCGCGACCCACACCACCAGCAGGATCCATGTGAGGCTGGCGAGCAGCCTGAGCAGCCGCGATCCGGCCCGCAACCGCATGGTTCGTTCTCTGTTGTCCGTCACCTCCGCCCTCCGATCAGCTTTCCCTGGCGTAGAAGAAGCGCACCATCACCACGAAGTCGATCGGCTCGTAGCTGACCTCCCACTTCTTGGCGACGGGCTGGTAGATGTTGGACGAGGGCAGCCAGATCGCCACCTGGTCATCGATGATCGACTGCTGCGCCTCGCGGAGCACGTTCAGCCGCTGGGTCTCGTCCAGGATGCCGCTGATCTGTCCCAGCTGTTCGTCCAAGCCGGTGTTGGAGTAGTAGGCCCAGTTCATGCCGCCCTTGTCGGCGCGCGCCGCGGTGGTGTAGTTGCGCAGAATCGAGGTCGGGTCGGGCGTGACCATGTTCAGCACCAGGAAGGACAGGTCGTGCGCCGTCTCCGGGTTGCCCTGCAGGGAGACCATCTGGGGCCAGGCCACCAGGGTTTGCTTCACCTTGATCCCGAGCGGCTTGAGGTTCTGCTCCAGAAGGGTGCCGAAGAACTCCTCCCAGGCCAGGCCCTTGAGCCCGAGGTAGCTGAGCGTGAACCCGCCATCGGGGTAGCCCGCGTCGGCGAGCAGCCGCTTGGCCTCGTCGAGGTTCTGGGCGAAGGCGGGGAACGGCGGCTCGAACTCCACCGCGCCGGGCGGCAGCGGGCCACGCGCCTCCTGCGCGCGCCCCTTGAAGTACTCCAGGTACGCCTTGTAGTCCACCGCCAGCGCGATGGCCTTGCGCACGCGCACGTCGCTGACCGGGCCCTTGGCCTTCAGGTTGAAGAAGACCGTGTTCACGCCGAGCTTGGGCTGCTCGACCGCCTTGACGTCGGCGCAGGCCGCCGCCTGGTCGGTCTGGTCGGTGCCGATGCCGCCGATCATGTCCACCTGGCCCTGGCACATGAGCTGCACGGCGGTGGTGACGTCCGGGTCGGTGCGCAGCGTGACCTTCGTGGGCGTGCCGTCCTCGAACTTCTGCCAGTAGCCCTCGAACGCGTTGAGGGTGATGGCCTTGCCGCGCTCCCAGGTCCCCAGCGTGTACGGCCCGCTGCCCGCCTCGTTGCCGGTGAACCACTCCTTGGCCCACGGGTCGTCGGCGGTCTTGTGCTCGTCGATCGCCTTCTTGGAGACGATCGGCAGCTTGGGCAGCATGCCGGGGAAGAACGCGTCCGCGTTCTTCAGCCGGAAGACCACGGTGTCGGCCGTGGGCGTCTCCACGGTGTCGACGTTGCCGAACAGGGTGGCCGGTCCCTGGTTGATCTCGAGCAGCCGGTCCACGCTGGTCTTGACGACGGCGGAGTCCAGGGTGGAGCCGTCGTGGAACCGCACGCCGGAGCGGAGGGTGACGGTGTGGGTCTTGGCGTCCGCCGACGACTCCCACTTGGTGGCCAGCGCGGGGCGTGTCTCTGTCCCGCCGGGCTTGTACTCGAGCAGGCTGTCGTAGGCCTGCCGGACGAACAGGACCGACTCGGAGGCGAAGGCCAGGTGGGGATCCAGGGACTTGGTCTCGGCGATGTTGGAGAAGACCGCGGACACGGTGCGGCTTTCCCGGACGGTGGGGGGCGTGACCTGGGTGCATCCCACCGAGGTGAGAACGGCGGCCACTGCGGTGATCAAAGATCGACTCCGCATACATTAACTCCTGTACGGGTCCGGGGCGGCGGCGAATCGTACCATGCCCCTTATATCTGGCATTTCGTAGGAATTGTGGACATATCCATCAGCGTGGTCGGCATCAAGCCTCGCCGGGTCACGCTCAGAAGACGGTCCGTAACCGCCTCCCCCGCCAGTCATCACCCTGATCCGCGTGCCCTTGCGCAGCCGCCGCGCGCCGACCTTGAGCACGGTCTCGGTCACGCCGTCCGACTCGATCTCGCCGTGGGTGGGCGCCCCGTCGCCCCCACCGTGCAGCCCCCATCCGGGCAGGGTCGACCGCTCCAGCCACAGAGACAGGTAGGTCTCCTCGGCCAGGGTCTCGTACTCCCGGACGATGCCCAGACCACCGCGGAACCTGCCCGGGCCTCCAGAGCCCTCGCGCAGCCCGTAGCGGTTGACGCGGATCGGATACCGCGTCTCCAGCACCTCGACCGGGTAGTTCTTCAGGTCCCCCGCACCATAGTTGATCATTCCGTTGGCGCCGTCGGCGGCCGACGAGGCACCCCAGCCCACCGCGGTCGCCTCCCCGGTGACGTAACGGCTGCCGTCGGCGCGGACGCCCACGAACGTCACGTTCATCGGATCGGCCGGCTGACCGGCCACCACGTCGTCGGGCAGGGCGTCGGCCAGCGCCCGGATCACCAGGTCGATCATCAGCCCGAGCGGCGGGTAGTAGTAGATCGTGGCGTGCGGCTCGGCGACGTTGAAGACCGTGTCCGCGGGCGCCACGATCGTCAGGTTCCTGAACGTGCCATCGGTGACCGGGACATCCGGGTTGATCAGGCACTTGTACGCCAGGCGGGCGCCGGCCACCGTGCCGGGCAGCGGGGAGTTGACCGAACCCGCGGTGGGACCGCCGGAGCCGCTCAGGTCGATGGTCATACGATCGCCGGACACGGTCACCGCCACCTTCACCGGCACCGGAGGCAGCCCGGGGCCGCCGGAGTCCATCGCGCCCTCCGCTCGGTACACGCCGTCCGGTATGCGCGAGACGGTCTCCCGGTCCAGCCGCTCGCACTGGGCGAAGATCTCCTCCGCCGCCGCCTCGACCACGTCCCCGCCGAACCGCTCGTAGAGCGCGACCAACCGCCGCTCCCCGGTACGGCAGGCCGAGATCTGCGCGTGCAGGTCGCCCCAGACCGAGCGGGGCAACCGGCTGTTGCGGGTGATGTAGTCCAGCACCTGCGTCTCCGGCTCACCCGCCCGGTAGACGTAGGTCGGGCCGAACCGGTAGCCCTCCTGGTAGATCTCGGTCGTGTCGACCGGCCGACCGGCCTCCTTCGCTCCGATGTCGAGCCAGTGCGCCTTGGTCGCGCCGAACCCGATCAGCCGCTCGCCGTGGAAGATCGGCGAGAAGATCGTCACGTCGTACGTGTGGCTGCCGACCAGATAAGGATCGTTGACCATGAACACGTCGCCCGGCCGGTAGCGCTCCGGCCCGCCGAGCTTCTCGGTGGTGACCTTGATGCCCATCTCGAGGTTGCCGAGGAACATCGGCAGCCCCGGCGACTGGCCGAGCAGCCGGCCGTGCCGGTCGAAGACGCCGACCGAACAGTCCTTCATCTCGTAGATGATCGGCGTGTAGGCCGAACGGGCCAGGTTGTTGTTCATCTGGCGGGCGATCGACGACAGCGCGTTGCGGATGACCTCCACGGTGACCGGATCGACCAGCGAGGGCAGGTTCGCGGATGGCGAGATCGTGGTCATGTCAGCCTCTCCAGGATCAAGTGGCCATGCTCGGTCAGGGTGGCCTGCCAGCCCGGCGGGACCAGGGTGGTGCACCCGGTTTCGAGGACGATGCAGGGACCGATCGCCCGGCTGCCCGCGCCCAGATCCGTGCGGTCGTGCACGGCGGTGTCGTGCGCCTCGCCGCTGAACACCGTCCTGGCCCACCGGGTGGGCGCGGGTCGCGGCCGGGCTTCGACCGGCGGTGCGGCGGGCCGCGGCCGGACTCCGATCGCGGCCACCCGCAGATTGACGATCTCCACGTCCTCCGCCGGGTTGCTGTGCCCGTAGCGCTCCTGATACGCGGCGTGGAAGGCCTCGGTTACCTCCCCGAGCGCGGCGCCGTTGACGCGCTCGGGGAGGGGCACGGTCAGCGTGTACTCCTGGCCCGCATAGCGCAGGTCCCCCGAACTCTGGAGCACCATCTGGGCGGGGGACACGTTCTCGGCCGCCAGCAACCCCCGCGCCTCGGCCCGCAGGGCGCGCAGTTCCTCGGCCACACGGCCCGCGGGCACGCGTCCCGCGACAGCGAAGAAGGCCCGCACCAGATCGTGCCGGACGTCGGCCTGGAGCATGCCCCAGGCGGACAGCGTGCCCGGAGCCGCCGGCACGATCACCCGCGGGATGGCAAGTTCCTCGGCGAGCGCCACGGCGTGCAGCGGCCCGGCCCCGCCGAAGGCGAGCAGGTCGAACCCGCGCGGATCGATGCCGCGGGCCACGGTCAGCTCCCGGATCGCGTCCGCCATGGCCGCGTCGGCAACGGCCACCGCCCCGGCCGCCAGCCGGGTGACGGCCAGGCCGAGCTCGGCGGCGACCCGCGCCATGGCCCGCTCGGCGGCGGCGCGGTCCAGCGCGACCGTGCCCGCCATCCGGGTGTCCTCCGGGATCCGGCCGAGCAGGAGGTTCGCGTCGGTGATGGTGGGCCGCTCGCCGCCCCGCGCGTAGCAGGCGGGGCCGGGGCTGGCTCCGGCCGACTCCGGGCCCACCCGCAGGCCGCCAGACTCCACGTGGATGATCGACCCCCCGCCGGCGCCCAGCGAATGCATGATCACCGATGGGGTGAGCACGGGATGGCCCTCGATCTCCAGCTCCGCGTCGATGTCGGCGGCGCCGTTCACGACCAGGGAGACGTCGAACGACGTGCCGCCCATGTCAACGCAGATCAGCCGGTCCACGCCGAGCTGGGCGCCGATGGCCACACCGGCTACGGTGCCGCCCACCGGGCCGGAGAACAGCGTCTGCACGGCCCGGCGCACGCCCATCTGCGCGGTCATCACCCCGCCGTTGGACTGCATGACGTGCAGGGGCACGGGCAGCCCGTCCTCGGCCAGCCGGGTCTCCAGCCGACTGAGGTAGTCACCGATCTTCGGGGTGACGTACGCGGAGACCAGGGTGGTGGAGAAACGCTCGTACTCCCGCCACTGCGGGGCCACCTCGTGGGAGGCGACCACCGCCAGCCCCGGCGCCGCCGCGCTGATGAGCTCCTTGGCACGCCGCTCGTGCTCCATGAACCGGTGGGCGTGCAGGAAGCACACCGCGACCGCCTCGTAGTCCGCCGCCAGCCGCGCGGCCAGCGCGGTCACCTCGGCCTCGTCCAGCGGGAGCGCCACCTCACCGTCGGCCCCCACCCGCTCGGCCACCTCGAACACGTCGCGGCGGCGCAGCAGCATCGGGGGCCGGTGGTAGTGGATGTTGTACATCTCCGGGCGGCTGGCGCGGCCGATCTCGTAGACGTCCCTGAAGCCGCGGGTGACCACCATGGCCAGGCGGGCGCCGGAACGCTCCAGCAACGCGTTGAGCGCGGTGGTCGTCCCGTGGATGAAATCACCGACCTCGGCGAGGCCGACACCGATGCGCTCGACCGCCTCCAGCACGCTGGAATCCTGCCTGCCGGGGATCGACAGCGCCTTGGCGAGCCGTACCGTTCCCTCGGGGCTCAGGCAGACCGCGTCGGTGAAGGTCCCGCCGATGTCCACGGCCACCCGGTAGCTCTGTGTCTGTGTCATCACGCCGTTCCGATCCTGGTTCTCAAGTCGAGGAGGTCGAGTGTCGCCTCGCCCGCGGCCAACCGGGGCAGCAGTTCCCGCTCCACCGACGCCCGTTGCCTGGAGGTGGCCAGCGTCGCCCGCGCGTCGGCCGCGGGCACCACCACGGCGCCGTCGCCGTCGAGCACCACCGTGTCGCCCGGCGCGATCACGATGCCGCCGAACTCGACCGGCACATCGAGCTCTCCGGCGAGCTCCTTGCCCGCGCCGCGCGGACAGACCCAGCGCGCCCACACCGGCAGGCCCACCTCGGCCAGCTCGTCGACGTCGCGCACGGCCGCGTCGAGCAGCAGCGCGGCCGCCCCGCGCGCCTTGGCCTGCACGGCGAGCAGCTCCCCGACCAGAGTCACGGGGGCGGGCCGCGGCATCACCGCCACCAGCACCTCCCCGGGCTCGATGCGATCGAGCACCTGGTGGATGCCCAGGTTGTCGTCCTGACCGCAGCGCACTGTACGGGCCGGACCGGCGGCCCGGCTGCCCGGCACCACCCGGATCAGCGCCCCGTCCACCAGACCGGCCCGGCCGGACGCCTCGTACACGGTGGACACGCCCAGCTGGGCGAACCCGTTCACAGCCGGTCCCGCAGTTCGGGGGTCATCCGCTGGAACGCCTCCACATAGCGCACCTCGGCGCCGGCGCCGAGATAGCGGGACTGGTAGGCGCGCTGCTCGGCGCGCTGGCGGTAGTGGCCGGCCAGGTACGCCTGCGAGGCCATCGCCCCCATCGCCGCCAGCTTGCGGTCGAACACCGCCGTGACATCCAGGTAGGTGTCGGGGGCGAATCCGCACTGGTCGGGCTGATGCGGTTCGAAGGCGAACATGCTCGGCGGCGGGATCGTCGGGAACGCGGCCGGGACCCCGCCCGCGCCCATGGCCAGCAGCCTGGCCTTGACCGCCGCGGCCGAGGCGACCGGATGGTCGGGATTGAACGGGTCGGCCGGAGCGTGTATGAGCAGCACGTCCGGGCGGGTCCGCAGGTAGGCCTCGACCAGCCGCCGCATGGCCTCCGCCGGCACCTCCAGCGGGTAGTCGCCCAGATCCAGCGGGACGTAGTCCGCGCCCACCTCGGCCGCGGCCTTCTGCCCCTCGGCGTGCCTGCGCGTCTTCACCGCCTCCACCGTCTGGCCGGGCTCCCGCCACAGGTCGCCGGACTCGCCCCGCTCTCCGTAGGAGAGACAGACCACCGTCGCGGTGCCGCCCGCGGCGGTGTGCAGGGCGATGGCGCCGGCCGCCCGCCAGACGAAGTCCGCGGCGTGCGCGCTGACCACCAGCATCGATTGCCTGGGCGCCATCACGACCACCGCACCATGGCCATTCCGCAGCCGGTGCCCGCCTCGGTGCGGTAGGCCGGGATGTAGTCCACGATCTCCATGTCCAGCCCCGCGCAGGCGCCGCCGACGGCCAGCCAGCCCATGGACTCGCTGGTGCCGGAGACGAAGTCCTCGCCGGAGAACCCGGCGATCGCCTCCTCGTCGCGGTCCTTCATCGCGTTCAGCACCGCGCGGTCGAGCTCCTCGTCCACCACGAAGTGGCTCAGCCCGCCGGAGGCGATCACCGCCACCCGCAGCTCCTCCGGGTAGGCCTCGATCGCCGCGGCCAGGCCCTTGCCCAGCTCCCAGCAGCGTGCCGGGGCCGGCCGGTTCGGCTCGAAGTAGGTGTTGAGCAGCACCGGCACCATCGGCAGCGGTTCGGCCTCCCGGTCCATGAGCCGGTTGCGGACCAGCACCACCGTGTGCCCGATGGACTGGCCCTCCGGTTGCGCGCGCACCTGCGCCACGTCGAAACCGGAACCGTTGAGGCCGCGGATCAGGTGCTCGCCGAGCGGGGCGTGGCAGGGGTAGGTCTCGGGCTGCTCGCCGTACAGCGCCCAGGCCGCTGTCGCCACCTCGGGAAACCAGAACTTCTCCGGCGGGATCGCCCGCACGGTTTCGCCCCAGTAGACGGCGAACGTGGGCATGCTGTCCTCGGCGAAGATCTCGTGGTGGTCGTCGCCGACGATCACCACGACGTCGGGCGCGGCTTCGGCGAGGCTGGCGGCCAGCGAGTCCACCGCGGTCTGGGCTCGCGCGTGCAGGGCCGAGAAGGTCTCCTCGTTGATCCGCTCGGCGATGCCGTCCCCGGCCCTGGTCGCGACGAGGTCCTCGTAGGCCCACTTCTTGCGGCGGTAGATGAGGTTGGGGTTCTTCCGGTCATGCCTGGCGTATGAGGCCCACAGGTCGCTGGGCATGCTCATCTGGGGGGTGTGCGAGACCCCGAGCCCGAGAACTAACTGTGCCATGAATGTGCCTTTCTTCCTCCGCCATGCGGACGGGCTGCTCAGCCCCCGTGCAGGGCGTACAGGGCTTCGGTCGGGTCGACGCGGGCGATGCAGACGCGGCAGCTGGTGGAGCAGAACCGGCCGGCGTAGAAGATCAGCGGCGCGGTCGCTTCAGGCGTGCGCCACAGCGCGGTGACACGTCCGACATAGAGCGTGTGGTCCCCCTCCTCGTGTACGGAGGCGACCTCGCAGGACAGGTGGGCCAGTGTCGCCGGCAGAACGGGGTCGCCGGTGGGGCCGGCCGTAGTCGGCGCCGCGCCGAAGAGTTCGGCCTCCCTCGCCATCGGCCGGGCGAACCGCCGCGCCACCTCCGCCTGCCCCTCGGCCAGGATGTTCACCGTGAAGTGGCCGGCCCGCTGAACCATCTCGTTGGTGTGGGACCGGTTGTCCACCGCGACCGCGAGCAACCGCGGCCGCAGGGACACCGACATCACGGCACTGGCCGTCATACCGTGCCGGACGCCCTGGTGCCCGACGGTGATGACGGTCACTCCGGTGGCGAACAGGCCCATGGTGGCGCGGAAGGCGCGATCGGGGGACATCGCGGGGCTCCGCTAGCTGCCGGGCCGGGACTCCAGGGCCGCGTCACGCAGCGCCCGGCCTTCGGCGAGGATGTTCTCCAGCAGTTCCCGGCCGAGCCCCATGTCGGCCGAGCGGGCGAAGAACGAGGCGACGAACATCGGCTCGCCGATGTAGAAGCGCTCGTAGTGCGAGAGCCGCTGGCCGATCGAGTCCCCGGCCAGATCCCAGGCCAGCTTGGCGATCTGCACCCGGTCCACGCCCGGCATATCGTCGGCGCCGGCGAAGTAGGTGTTGGCCAGGTCGGCGACCTCGCCGGTGAACTCGCCCAGCGTGGGCGTGAGCATGAGCCCGGCGGCGCCGGTCCGCTTGATCACGTCCAGCATGGTCGTGTAGAAGTCCGGGAAGAGCAGGCCGGAGGCGCTGAGCGCGTCCCCGTTGACCCAGTACGTGCCGGTTTCGCTGACCCTCGGCTCTTCCTCGCACCGGAACAGCAGAGCTTCCTGGGCTTTGTACAGCGCGGCCAGCCGGCCGAGGAGTTCCCCGACGTTGGGGAACACGTCGGTCTTCACCGAATTGCACAGTTTCATCGCGGTGGCCACCGTCAGCGCCGCGCGGACCGTGGCCCGGTGGACGGACAGGTGGCCGGAGAACGCCGCCACGCCGGTCATGAAGCGCATGTTGTTGGCCGCGGTGAGGCTGTTGTAGAAGAACACCCGATCCCACGGAACCAGCACGTCGTCGAAGACGATCAGCGCGTCCATCTCCTCGAACCGGGAGCTGAGCGGGTGGTCGTACACGTTGCGGCTCTCGGGGACCAGCGGCTCACGGCAGATGATCTTCACGCCGGGGGTGGTGGTCGGAACCGCGAAACACAGGGCGTACGCGTCGTCGCCCGGCCCGAACTGCCGGCCGTTGGGGAACACCAGGATCTCGTCGGTCACCGGCGCGGCGGTGGCCAGCTGCTTGGCGCCCCTAATGATCAGGCCCTCCGGGGTCTCCTCCTTGACCCGCAGGTGGATGTACGGATTCGCCTGCTGGTGGGAGGGCTTGGATCGGTCTGACTGCGGGTTGCCGAGCGCGTGGGTGAGGAAGAGATCGTTGTCCCGGACGTAGCGGACGTAGTCGGCGACCTTCTGGGCGCCGCCCTCGCCCCACTGCTCGAACCAGTCCGTGCTCTCCCACATCCCGGCGATCAACGCCGCCATGAACTCCGGGCCTCGGCCCAGGCATCCGTAGGACGCCCGCGCGTACGTGTGGTACGCCCTGCCCTTCGCCTTCAGCTCCTCCTTGCTCTTCGGGACGAGGTAGCTGATGTCGTAGCGTTCCCCGCCCGGCTCCTCCGTGTAGGTGAGAATGTCCTGGTACTGGCTGTCGTGCTTCATGTCGTACAGCCGGGCGTAGCTCTGGATCGGCTCGTGGAACGCCGGATATGTCGTCACGTCCACGACTCGCTCGCCGCCGACGTACACCTCGCGCGGCGCCCGTAGTCCCTCGATGTACTGCTTCCCAGTGCGGATCACGACGTGTAGACCTCCGTGAGACTGCCCGGCCCAGCCGGCTTGTTGTCTCGACGGTAGGAACTGGCAATTCCGCAGTCCAACGCGCATTTCCGATGTGATCCATCGGTCTGGCCGATATGGAAATACAAGAATGCGCTCAGCGCCATCCTCGATGACATAATCACGCCATTTGTCACATTCAAGAAATCAGGCCGAAAAAATCACAGCCTGTGGCGCGCGCTCAGTAGGCGAGCACGACCGCTTTGGCCTCGGTGTAGAAGGCGCGGCCGTGCTCGGCGCCCTCCCTGCCGACACCGGAGCGCCGGTATCCGCCGAAAGGCGCCCGCCAGTCGCGCACCCCGAACGTGTTGACCCACACGATCCCCGCGCGCAGCCGGTCGGCCACCCCGTGCGCCCGCCCTCGATCACGGGTGAAGCACGACGCGGACAGCCCGAACTCGGTGTCGTTGGCGAGTGCCACCACCTCGTCGTCGGTGTCGAAAGGCGTCACCACCACGACCGGGCCGAAGATCTCCTCCCGGCAGGCCCGCGCGCCCGGCACGAGCCCGGTCACCACGGTGGGGCGGACCAGCCAGCCGCCGGCGTGCCGAGATCGGCGTCGGAGAAGATGATGTTCGGCCCTTTGCCGCCGCATTCGAGGAGCACCGGCACCAGGTTGCGCGCGGCGAGCATGCCGATGGCCGCGCCGACCGCGGTCGATCCGGTGAACGTCAGGCGGTCGATTCCCGGCGACGACGCGAGCGCCTCACCGGCCGCGCCGGGGCCGAAACCGTGCACCACGTTGACGACGCCGGGCGGAATGCCCGCCTCCAGGGCGAGCCGGGCGAGCAGGGTCGCGGAGGCCGGGCTCTGCTCGGCCGGTTTGAGCACGACCGTGTTTCCCCAGGCGAGCGCCGGGCCGAGTTTCGAGATCGCCATCAGGACGGGGAGGTTCCAGGGGGTGATCGCGGCGACCACTCCGGCGGCCTCGTACTGGCTGAAGATGTGGTGGCGGCCGTTGCCGGGGAACGCCGGCGCGGTCGCCAGCCGGGCGTGCTCGGCGTGCTCACGCAGATGGCTCGCATTACCCGCGACGTCCACGCCGGATCCGTCCCCGTACGGCTTGCCCATGTCGAGCGTGTCCATCCGGGACAGTTCCGGCGCGTCGCGCTCCAGCAGGTCGGCGAACGCGTGCAGGAGGGTCACCCGCTCGGCGACCGGCATGCGTCCCCAGGGTCCCTCGTCGAATGCGCGGCGGGCCGCGTCGATCGCGGCCCGCACTTCCCGCTCGCCGCCGAGCGCCACTTCCGTCCATGGTTCACGGGTGTACGGGTTGGTGCTCGTGAAGGTGGCCCCGGTCGCGGAGTCCACGAGCCTGCCGTCGATGACATGCCGGATCCGCTCCACGCCTGCCTCCTTCACCGGGCCTGGTATGCGGGCAAGCCCACGCGCTCACGGTAGGCAGGCGGCCGGTCGGCGTCCAAGTCCTGGCACCGATGGCGGCCATCGGGCTCACCGATAGCTCCACGTGCCGCCAAACACTGGACAAGTTGTATAGCCGATACGCGAACTCGCCCCTACTCAATTGACATATTGATCAGCCAATCATTTGGCAGGTTGCGCGCCCAATCCTCGATGCAGTGACATACCGGGAAGTTCACCCACCCCAATCCCCTGGAGGGCCACCGTGCGCATCGAGCAGACCATGACCCGTCAGGAGCTCCTGGCCGAACTCGGCTTCGAGGAGCTGAATCAACTGGTCGGGCTGGTTTCCTTCAACCTCTCCACCGACCCCTTCCCCGTGACCGGACGGGACGCGGTCGAATGGGTTGGCCCTGGGGGGACCCCAGGGCCAACGTTCGCGTGATCAGCTGGATCCCGCGTTCAGGAGCAGAGCACTCCGTTGACCCTGAACTGGGCGGGCACCGGGTTGGCGTCGGTGTGCGAGCCGTTGGTGCCGATCTGGACGTTGCCGCCCGGGGGGATGACCGCGTTCCACGGGAGGTTCCTGGCGGTCACGCCGGCGCCGGTCTGGGTCCAGGTGGCGTTGTACGGGTTGGTGATGTGCTGGCCCGGGTGGGGGAAGGTGAAGGCGAGGGTCCAGGAGTTGATGGCGATCGATCCGGTGTTGAAGATCTTGATCTGGGTGTGGAAGCCGGTGCTGTTGTAGGTGTTCGTCACGTACTCCACCCGGCATGACGGGGGCACGGGGAGGCCCTGCCGGGCGATCACCGAGACCGGGTCGGACACGACGCTCAGGTTTCCGGCCGCGTCCTTGGCCTGCACCCGGTAGACGTACGTCTGGCCGGTGACCAGGCCGGATTCGGCGAACAGCGGCAGCTGGGTCGCGGGCGCCGTGCCCACCTTGACGAAGCCGGCCGGCATCTGCCGGAAGACGTCGTAGCCGGTGACGCCGACGTCGTCGGTGGACGGCGTCCAGCAGAAGGCCGTACCCGGGTAGTCGGCGAGGCAGTTGTCGCGCAGCCCGACCGGTTTCGACGGCGGCGAGGTGTCCACCGACGCCGCGGCGGCGGCGGAGCCGAACGCGAACACGAGGGCGGCCAGGGCGGCCCCGGCACCCGCCCGAAGGACGTTTCGCATGATGTCCTCTCTGATCGGGAACGGCCTGTTCCCATCTGCCGGGATCGTCCGGTCCAGCCCGCTGGCCGTCAAAATCCCCGGCGGGAGAACGGCGATTCGCTCAGCTCAGGACGGCGAAGCGCTGAACATTTCACCAGCGAGGTCACCGGCTGGTCATAGCCTGGATCATGGCGTTGGCGACCTCGCGGCCGGTGACCGAGCCGTGGCTCTTGATAAAAGCGTCGGACTGGAGGTTGTAGACCTTTCCCGGGCGGAAGGCGTACGTCGCGTCGGCGTCGAGGAGGGTGTCCGGGGGCGCGGCCACCTGCGGGGTGCGCAGGGCGCCGTTGCGGCCGAGGCCGCCGTAGGCGTCGTCCGGGCCGCCGACCGCCGAGGCGTTCTGCCGGGCCAGGCGGGAGATGATCGCGTACGCGATGCCGACGGCCAGGTCGTTGGCCGTGTGGGTGATCAGCATGGGCCCGGTCAGGCGGCCGGGAGACAGGACACCCTGGAAGAAGCCGTCCTTGTCGCCGTCGTAGTCGGTGGACAGCGCGTAATGGCTGAAAGCGCCCTGCAGCAAGGAGACGGAGTGCAGCGGCGCGTGCCGTCGCGCCGCCGCCGTCACCAGGCGGGCGCCGAAGGAATGCCCGGCCAGATGCCGCCGCACGTTGGGCGCCACGGTCGCCAGGTCGTTCAGCAGCCGGGCCACCCCCGTCGACCCCACCGTCCCCGCGCGCTCCTTCATCGTGAAGTACGTCGCCGTGTTGAGCAGCAGCCGCCCGGCCCGGAAGACGTCGCTGAACGACGCGAGCCCGCCACCGAGCGAGCCCGCCCCGCCCGGCGCCTCCGGCAGCAGCACGAGCGGCAGCGGTTCACCGGCCAGCGAGAACGCCGTCCCGGCGTCGCCCTCCGTGAGCAGCGAGGGCGGCGGCTCCTCGTCGCCCGGCGCCACGGCGGGCATCGAGCCGCGCAGCAGGCCGAGGAAGCGGGCCTGCGCGGCGGCGGAGTCCAGGTCGCCGACGAGCGCGTCCAGGGCCGCCGCCAGTTCCGGGTCGGCGACCGTCTCCTGGATCTCCTGCCTGAGCTGGGCCGCGCCGTCGTCCACCCCGAGGCCGCCGCCCGCCAGCTGCCCCGTCTCGGCCCACCGGATCGAGGGCCAGAGCACGCCGATCACGGCGAGGTTCATCCCGCCGGGGCGGCGCACGCTGTCCAGGCTGGCGGCCAGGTCCTGGTACAGCGCCTCGGCCGCCGCCATGTCGTTGTTCCAGCCGTGTGACAGCACCAGGATGTCGGTCACGCCGGGCGTCCGGACCAGGTCCAGCGCCCGCTGCCGTTCGGCCGGGTCGTGCGGCTCGCCAGTGGAGCGGAACTGCACCTTCGCGTACGGGAATCGCACCGGAGTCTCCCTTTCAGACCAGCTGGATGGCGCGCATGGCGTCGACGAGCCCGGCGCCCTGGAAGGACCGGTCCCGGCCCAGGTCGATGGCCGAGCGCATCAGCGTCTCCTTGACCTCCCGGGGGCGGCCGATGAACTCGCGGTGCACCGACAGGAAGCCCGCGATCACCCCGGACACGTGCGGCGCGGCCATCGACGTGCCCGAGTCCTCCACGAACATGGCGTCCTTCACGGAGTCGGTGGCCCGCCGCAGCAGGGCGCCGGAACCGGCGCTGACGATACGCTCGCCGGGCGCGACCAGGTCGGGCTTGGGCCGCCCGTCCCCGGTGGGGCCCTTCGACGAGAAATACGACACCCCGCTGACGTGCGGGCTGCACGAGGTGGACCCGACCGTGATCGCCAGGTCGGAGTTGCCGGGATCGTTGATGGTCATGTCCAGGCCGAGCCGTACGGCCCTGCTGCCGGTGTCCTGGGCGAAGCCGTAACCGGTGTTCCCGGCCGCGACCACCACGACGACGCCGCTGCGGACCAGCAGGTCGACCTCGCGGCAGACGGGGCTGAGCCCGGCCCCGAACCAGCTGGGGTCGAACGGGTAGCCGACCGACAGGTTGACGCCGTGCACCTTGAGCTCGCGCCCGCCCGCGTTCAGGTCGTTGATGTACTGCAGGGCCGCCAGCACGGCGGTGACGTCGCCGGTGCCGTCGTCGCGGAGCACCTTGCAGGACAGCAGGCGGCAGCGGGGCGCCATGCCGCGGAACGACTCGACCTCCAGCCGGCGCACGTCCAGCCGGCCGGTCGTCGCGTTGCGCTCGTCCTGGTACCAGGCGGCGGCGATGAGCGGCGCGGTCCGCGCGTCCTCGCTGACCGACTCGCCCGCCAGGATGCCGGCCACGTGGGTGCCGTGGCCGTGCTCGTCGAGCAGGGCCTCGGCGTGGGTCTTGCCGGGCACGAAGCTGCGGTGCCGGATGCCGGGCAGCTCCTCCAGGTTGCGATGCAGGTCGAAATGGGCGTGCGGGGCGATGCCCGAGTCCAGCACCGCCCACACGATGCCCTCGCCGGAGGCCTCGAAGGTGCGGTGCGCGGCGGCGCACTTGGTGGTGATCACGCTGCGGTGGGTGAGCGTGGTGACCTCGAAGTTGGGCCACAGCCGGTGGATCGACCAGCGGGGCGCGCCCGGCGTGGACGTGTCGCCGCGGCTGCGGCCCTTCGCCATGTCCCGGTCGACCAGGTCGCGGATCTCGTCGGCGGTCAGCGCCACCGCCAGATACGACCCGACCTGCCGCGTCTCGGTTCCGGCCACTTCCCGGACCAGGGCGTTGACCTGCTCGTACGCCCCGCGCACGCCGCCCGGATGGGAGGTGCGCAGCTCGATCACCACACCCAGCCGGCGGCCTTCCGCCACCGCCATGCGCTCCATCAGCGGGCGCGAGATGATCGAGTCGGCCACCAGGTCGGGCGCGGCCGGGACATGTTCCCGCGGCGAGGTTCCCTCGGACCTCGCGCCGTACTCGCGGGGGATCTCCGGCCCGTCCGGCATGCTCATCGCCCACCTCCCCGTTCGTGGCGGTCCACGTTAAAGCGCGGGGGAGTGCGGCCGGATCCGGTTCCGGCCTAGGGAAATCCCTAGTCCCATACCCCGGGGATCGGATTCCGAAGCGGCTATTAACCAGAAACCCGTCCCGTAGACAGCCGCATAGCCGCCGATCAGGCGATTCACCGCCGCGGCTGTCCAGATCACGACTTTCTAATTAATACTTGACGCGGGTCTTGCTCTTCCCGCACAGGCACTGGCTGGTGACGACGTTCCCGATTCGCTCGATCTCCAGCCACTCGTGCCGGTGGAAGAGCTTCCCCTTCACGTTCGCGGGTAACTCGGCGGCAGTCGTCTCCTCCCGATCCGGGTCCCTGACCTCAACATCCATGACCGATCCCCCTGATGTCTTGCTATTTCCGCATTACTCCCTAGCCGTGACTTTTCGTTCCATCAGCTGTCCCTGGCGGGCGGAACCGTGGCACAACGTCCGGAACGGGCTCTTGCCGGGACCGCCTGGGCGGGGCAGGGTCGGGGGAGGAGGTCGCTCATGGTGATTGATGGTGTTCTGGTGACGACGGTGGTCGGCAGCTACCCGCAGCCCGGCTGGCTGGTCAACCGGGAGATGCTCGGCAGCAGGCTGCCACCCCGGGTGCGGGCCAAGGAGATCTGGCGGGTTCCCGAGGAGTTCCTCGCCGAAGCGCAGGACGACGCCACGATCATCGCCATCCGCGACATGGAACGCGCGGGCGTCGAGATCATCACCGATGGCGAGATCCGCAGGGAGAGCTACTCCAACCGCTTCGCCACCGCCCTGGACGGCATGGACGTGGACAACCCCGGCACCGCCATCGACCGCACCGGCCACCCCAACCCCGTGCCCCGCGCCGTCGGCCCGATCCAGCGCACCCGCCCGGTCGAGGTCGAGGACCTGGAGTTCCTGCGCCGCAACACCGACCGCCCGGTCAAGATCACCCTGCCGGGCCCGTTCACCATGGCCCAGCAGGCCCAGGACGACTTCTACGGCGACCGCCGCTCCCTGGCGCTCGCCCTGGCCGACGCCGTCCGCGCCGAAGTCGCCGACCTGTTCGCCGCGGGCGCCGACATCGTGCAGCTGGACGAGCCCTATCTCCAGGCCCGCCCAGAAGCCGCCCGCGAGTACGCGGTGGAAGCCATCAACCGCGCCATCGACGGCCTGCCAGGACCGGTCGCCCTGCACACCTGCTTCGGCTACGCGGCGATCGTCCACGAGCGGCCCCCCGGCTACTCCTTCCTCGCCGAACTCAACGACTGCGCCGCCGATCTGATCGCCTTCGAAACCGCCCAGCCCGGCCTCGACCTGTCCATCCTCAAGCAGCTTCCCGGCAAGACCGTCATCCTCGGCGTCCTCGACCTGTCCACCCCGGACGTGGCGTCCCCGGAGTCGATCGCGGCCCGGATCCGCGAGGCGCTCCGCTACCACCCGCCGCACCAGCTCCAGATCGCCCCCGACTGCGGCATGAAATACCTGCCCCGCCCTCGCGCCTTCGCCAAACTCCAGGCGATGACCGAAGCGGTCGCCCTGGTCCGCCGCGAACTGGCCTAACGCTGAGCCGCGGACTCCTCCCGGGCCAGGCTGGGTACGGCACTGCCGGGCCTGTCCCCGGGGAGGAAGCGGGACGTCACCGCGATCACCACGCCGAGGACCAGGCCGAACGCCATCGCCACGCGCAGCGAGGTCGCGTCGGCCAGGAAACCGATGATCACCGGCCCGAGCAGCAGGCCCGCGTAGCCGATCGTGGCGGTCTGGGCGATGGCCGGGCCGGACTGGGCGGGGTCGGCGCCGCCCGCCAGGGACAGCGCGAACGGGATGACGGGCGCGATCCCCAGCCCGGCCAGGAGCAGGACCGGCATGACCACCCCCGCCGCCGGGGCCGACACGACGACCGTGAACGCGGCCACTGTCGCGACGCCGCTGGCGGTGAGGTGGGCGCGGGCGCCGTACCGGGCCCGGAGGCGGTCCCCGGCGAGGCGTCCGACGAGCATGCCGGTCACGAACAGGGGATAGCCCAGCGCGGCCAGCCACTCGGGGGCGTCGAGGATGTCGCGCAGGTAGAGGCCGTTCCAGTCGGCGACCATGCCCTCGACCGTGAACGCCGCGAAGACGACGACCCCGAGCAGGTACACGACCCGGGGCAGCCCGCGCCGTGAACCGGCGTCCTCGTCCGGCGCGGGCGGGTCGGCCAGGAACGCGGGCAGGAGCGCGAGCGCGGCCGGGACGCCGGCCAGCCCGACGGCCACCAGGTGGGGCGTGAACGTCAGCCCCAGCCGGATGGCCGCGAAGCCGAGGACGCCCGAGACGATCGCGCCGAAGCACCATCCGGCGTGCATGCCGCTCAGCAGCGGGCGCCCGTACCCGGCCTCCACCGCGGCGCCCTGCGCGTTCATCGCGACGTCGAGCAGGCCGAAGGTGATCCCGAACACGCTCGTGGCGACCAGGAGCAGCGGGTAGGAGGGAGCCGCCCCCACCAGCGCGAGCGCGCCCGCGCAGCTCGGCCCGGCCACCGCCAGGATGCCCCGGCTGCCCAGCCGCCGCATCAGCGGGCGAGCCGTCTGCATGCTGGCCAGCGAGCCGATCCCCAGCGCGAGCAGCGCCATGCCCAGCTGCCCTTCCGACAGTTCGAGCTTCTCGGTGAGCGCGGGCATACGCACGGCCACCGTGCCCGAGAAGATCCCCGCGAGGATGAAGGTGAGAGTCGTGCCGATCCGGGCCCCGCGCAGGCCGTGTCCCATCGACTGTCCTTCCGGGCATCGAAAATGATCTGGGGGACGGAGCTAATTCCCTTGGCCCGGCGGACGAGAGGGCGGATAAGGGTGGCCGAAAATGGGCCATGAAGTTCGGCGAATATAGGGCCGCGCTGGTCTTCCCGAAATTTCTTCGGAGGGGTCCACCGGACCATCATGCCGTACCGATGAATCGTTCGCGAAACGAATGCCCGAGTAACTCGAATTCGCACGTCAGCGGGCCTTGACAGCGGAGTTGGCGTCCAGTGGGAGAAATGAGTCTTCTCAACGGTTGATTTCCAGCCTATGAACGTCACGACGGCCTGCACCGGCCGATTTCCCGAGTAGTGAGGAAGCGTATGTCGCCAATCCGATTACCTCTCCGCAGGATTCTTCTCGCGCTGGTGTCGGCCGCCCTGGTGGCGGCCGGGCTGACCGCGCTGAGCGGTCCGGCGCAGGCGGCCGTGCCGAACCGGTGGGGATTCGCGCTCGTCAACATCCCGTCCGGCGTGCCGGACCCGAGCCACCAGGCCGGCAGCTGGCCGGCCGCGTTCAGCGTCAGCGTCTCCCCGGGCGTGGTCGGGCAGACGTTCGTACGGTTCCCGCAGATCGGCGGCCCCGGCGGGATCGTGCACGTCACGGCCGTGGTCGGCGGACCGGCCTGGTGCCAGGTCGAGAAGTGGAACGCGGTCGGCGTCGACGAGGTGGTCAGCGTGCGCTGCTACCGGTTCGGCGGGGTGCCCGGGTTCGTGCCGTTCACCATCGTCTACGAGGAGAGCAGCGGCCCGCTCCCGCCGGGCACCCACGGCTTCGGCTACGTCGCCTACAACGGCGCGGCGGTCGTCGGCTCCTACAACTCGGTGCTCGCCCCGAACACCGTGGTCCCCGCCGCTCCCGGCGTCTGGACGGTCACCCTGAACGGCCTGGGCTCGCCGTCGCCCGCGGGCAACATCCAGGTGACCGCGGTGAATCCGACGGCTCCCGCCCGGTGCAAGGTGGGCGGCTGGGCGCCTTCGGCCGTCGTGCAGACGGTGCAGGTGCGCTGCCATGACGCGGTCAACAATCCCTTCAACACCGGCTGGAACCTGACCTACCAGCGGGAGCGGGCGATCACCGGCGGGGCGATCCCGCCGAAGAACTTCGCCTACACCTTCGACGTCAGCCCGGCCAACCCGGGCCCGTACGTCCCGGCTCCGCCGGGCATCAACTACAACTCGCAGGGCGCCGTCAACACGGTGCAGACCGCCGGAGTGGGCATGCGGCTGGTGCTCTTCCCGAGGGCCGGCGTGCTGCGTGACCACGTCCAGGCCACGGCGTACGGACCCGGTCCGGAGTACTGCAACCTGCTGACGACGTGGGGGACGGGCGGCAGTCAGGCCACCGTGCGCGACGTGGTCTGTTACAACGCCACGACACGGGTGGACCGCCAGTCACTCGTCACCTACACCTCAGAGTTCTAGCGATGGAGTTCTAGCGATGAGATGGAGGCGCCGGCGGGCGCCGATCCGCCGGCGCCTCCACATGTGGGGACGAAACTTTCGGATTGTCTCCGAGAGTTTTCGCCCTTGAAACATAGGTAATCCTTGGCGATTCGGTCAATCCTTCAAACGGTCATCCTCGCCGAGTCCGAAAGTTTCGGCCCCAGGTCGACGATCACCCAATCGGCCCGCGCCATCCCTCCACCGTAACCGGGCCCGGCAAAAGCGGCGTGTCATCGCTTTGGGTAGTCGCCAGCTACTTAAAGTGACATCGTTTCGTGTCCAGAGAGGGATCCACATATGCGCACCACCCGTCTGATCGCGTCAGCCGTCGCCGGCGCGGCCCTGGCCATGTCCACCGTCGCCGTGGCCACGGCCGAAGCCCCGCGGACCGAGTACTGCTCCAGCACCAAGGGCGGCCTCTACTTCTCGCCCTGGGGCAAGGCGACGGTCCTCTGGGAGCCCAAGATCAGGGAGCTGGTCCAGAAGTACGACGGGACCTGGGACGCGGTCAAGCCGGTCACCCGCGTCATCGGCGCGGACGGCGCCGACCTCGGCATCACGATGCCGATCGGCATGCAGCACGACAGCATCGGCCTGGACGGCCGCATCTGCTACCCCGGCGGGTTCTCCATCACCTTGAAGAACGGCGCCCACCTGCGCGTCGACGACGGGTTCGCGATCCGCGTGATGCCCTGCGGCGCCTACGCCAGGCCGGTCGTCAACGGCGTGCGCGCCACCCGGGAGATCCAGCTGGCCACCTGCTTCGCCCCCGACGCGCTGGCGTCGGTGGCCGGGATCAAGGACGGCGGCCTCGGCGGCGGCATCAGGCCCTGGCCGTTCAAGGTCTCCCAGTCCCTCGCCGAGATCATCAACACGGTCCTGGGCGAGCGCGCCCTGACCCCCGGCGAGCCCCTGTTCGGCCTGGCCCCGATCCTGAAGTTCACCCCGTTCCGCGCCCCCTGATCACCTGCCGCGGCGAGGTGACGTCCAGCTCGCGGGTCGCGAGTACTGCCAAGGCGTGCGTCGACCCGTGTGCTCAGCCGGTGGTCGCCCGGCCTGCCGCGAGAACGTCCCGGGCGATGGCGTCCCGTTCCGCCGAGTCCCGCTCCGCGGCCTCCTGCTCGGCCGCCACCCGGGTGTCGTACGCCGCGCGGGCGAAGGCGATCTCGTTCTGGTGCTCCTCGGTCCAGGTGACCAGTGCGCGGATGGTGTGGTGCAAGGTCACGCCCAGCGGGGTGAGCGCGTAGTCCACGCGCGGCGGCACGGCCGGATACACGGTGCGGCTCACCAGGCCGTCGCGCTCCAACTGGCGCAGGGTCCGGGTGAGCATGCGCTGGCTGATGCCCTCGATCCTGCGCCGCAGCTCGGAGAAGCGCAGGCTGCGCTGGTCGAGCAGGGCGATGACCAGCAGCGACCACTTGTCGGCGATCCGGTCGAGAATCTGCCGGACCTCGCAGTCCTCCCGCGTGTCCCACTGGAGAACGTCGTAGTCGCCGTCGGTATCCCCGCAGTAACCGGATGACTTTGAAATGTCGTCTTCCATGGTCATCGATGGTGTCCCAAGATACCGCTGGTTACAAGAGAGAACCAGCGGCGGGACCTCCGGTTTTGCGGGTCAGAGCGCGGTGCGGGTGACCTGCTGCTGGTTACCGGTGTGGCAGGCGTACTGCTGGAACTGGATGTTGTCGGCGGGGGAGGAGCTGGGGAGGTCCAGGCAGCGGCCGGAGTGGCGGGCCACCAGGCGGAGGTAGCCGCCGCCCGCGTCCTGGAGGGTCCACTGCTGGTTGGCGCCGGAGCCGCAGGTGTACTGCAGGATCGTGGCGTAGTCGGCGGTGCTCGCGCTGTTCACGTCCAGGCATTTGCCGGAATGGCGGGCGATGACCTGAACGTAGCCGCCGCTGATGGATTGGATGCGCCACTGCTGGTTGTTGCCGCCGTTGCAGGCGTACTGCACGACGGCGGCGCTGTTGGCGGTCGACTGGTTGCGCACGTCCAGGCATTTGCCCGAATGCCGTACGGCCAGGCGGTCGAACCCGGAACCGGTCGCCGACAGGGTCCCGGTGGTCGTGTCGACGCTGAGCTGGCGGGCGTTGGACAGGCTCATCGTGGTGCCGGTCGGGAAGGCGATGGGCAGCCAGACGTAGCGGGAGTCGTTGACGGGGCCGCCCCACGCGCCGGCCCAGCGGTCGCCCATGTACAGGTACGACGTGGTCTGCGTGCCCTGGATCGGTAGCACGAACGTGGACTGGGAGCCGAACGTGAGGCCGTCGCCGGCGTTCTGCCACGCGCTCCACGGGCCGGTGATGCTGGTGGCGGTGGCGTACCTGGCCTGGTTGGGCTGCCAGCCGGTGGCGGCCGAGGTGAGCAGGAAGTAGACGCCGTTCCGCTTGAACATCGCGGGCGCTTCGCGATGGTCCCCGTCCCACATCCGGACAAGCGCTGAAATCGACCGGTAGTCCGGAGTAAGCCGGTAGATGTGCAGATCGAAGTTCTCATCCGCCGCCGAGATCATGTACCCGGTGCCATCCGTGTCCACAAACGCCGTGATATCCCTGGACATATGCCCCAGCGGGCGGAAACTGCCGAGATATGTGTAGTTGCCGTCCACGGTCGACGAGACCGCCACCGCCGCCCGGGCCTCGCCGTAGTCGCTGCCGTTCTCCTTGTGCATCCACATCACGTACTGGCCGGTGCTCGCGTTGTAGATGACCTTCGGCCGTTCGATGTTGGCGACCTGGAGCTCCGCCGCGCTCGACTGGGTGAGCACGTTGTTGCGGAACTCCCAGGTCCGCAGATCCGCCGAGCGATAGACCGACACGTACCGGAAGGTGCCGTTGGCGTTGCGGTTCTCACCGAACCAGTAGTAGTACGCCCCGACCTTCAGCACGCCGCCGCCGTGCGCGTGCACCAGCGCGCCGCTCGTGTCGGTGAACTGCGCCCCGACGGGTACGGTCACCGCCGCCGCGGCGGCCGGGCTCCCCACCAGGATCAGCGCCAGCGCCAGCACGAGTGCCACGATTCTGGACATGAGGGCTCCCTCTTTGTCGCCGCCGGCGCGCGATGGGCACCCGAAAATTACGGCCGGAATCCGGAAGCCGCAACGATGAAGATCATCGTGTCCACGTGACAGGGCCCCTCAACGGGGGTTATGCCCTCAGGCCCTCGGCCGAAATGACGAAAATTACATTCCCGTCTCGGAAAAGCCGCAGGTAGCCGATATCGGCCCTGGTCATGACATGCCCATCCGATCAGTCGGCTCCTAGCATCGCCTGAGCCGACCACAGGAGTACGCATGCGCCGAAAAATCAGCACCTTACTCACGATTTTGCTCACCATGGTGGGGGCGGTCGTCTTCGGCTTCACCTCACCCGCCCAGGCCGCCCCCGTGCGCGTCATGCCGCTGGGCGACTCCATCACCGGTTCCCCCGGCTGCTGGCGGTCCCTGCTCTGGAACCGCCTGCAGAGCAACGGCCTCACCAACGTCGACTTCGTCGGCACGCTCGGCCCCCAGGGCTGCGGGGTGCCGTACGACGGGGACAACGAAGGCCACGGCGGGTTTCTCGCCACCAACGTCGCCAACGCCAACCAGCTGCCCGGCTGGCTGTCGGCCACCAACCCCGACGTCGTGCTGATGCACTTCGGCACCAACGACGTGTGGAGCAACATCGCCCCGGCCACCATCCTCACCGCGTTCGGCAAGCTCGTCGACCAGATGCGCGCCAACAACCCGAACATGAAGATCCTGGTCGCCAAGATCATCCCAATGGCCGCCAGCGCCTGCGGCCCCTGCCCGCAGCGGGTCATCGACTTCAACAACGCCATCCCCGCCTGGGCCGCGGGCAAGACCACCTCGGCTTCGCCGATCACCGTGGTCGACCACTGGACCGGCTTCAACACGACCACCGACACCTACGACGGCGTGCACCCGAACGCGGCCGGCGACCAGAAGATGTCCAACGCGTGGTACCCGGTGCTGGCCCCCCTGGTCGGCGGCGGCGACGTCACCCCGCCCAGCGTGCCCGGCACCCCGGTCGCCTCCAACGTGACCTCCACCGGCGCCACCCTCAACTGGACCGCATCCACCGGCGGCACCGGCGGCGTCGCCGGCTACAACGTGCACCGCGAGCAGGGCGCCACCGACCCGCTGCTGGCCTCGCCCACCACCAACACCGTCACCCTCACCGGCCTGACCCCGAACACCCAGTACCAGATCTACGTACGGTCCAGGGACGCCGCGGGCAACCTCTCCGCCAACTCCGGCCTGGTCACCTTCACCACCCAGCCAGGCACCTGCACCGACACCACCCCACCCACCACCCCGGGCGCCCCGACCGCGTCCGGCGTGACCGCCTCCGGCGCGACCCTCACCTGGGCCGCCTCCACCGACTCCGGCTGCTCCGGCCTCGCGGGCTACAACGTCTACCGCGAGCAGGGCGTCACCGACCCGCTCCTCGGCCAGACCACCGGCACCACGCTCGCCCTCACCGGCCTGACCGCGAACACCGCCTACCAGATCTACGTCCGCGCCCGCGACAACGCCGGCAACCTCTCCGGCAACTCCCCCCTCGGCACATTCACCACCACCGGAGGCGGCACCGGAGGCGCCTGCACCGTCGTCCCGACCACCCAGACCCAATGGGGCAACGGCTACGTGATCCAGCCGGTCACCGTCACCGCGGGCACCTCCCCGATCACCTCCTGGACGGTCACCTTCACCCTCCCGGCCGGCCACACCGTCACCGGCTCCTGGAACGCCACCTTCACCCAGAGCGGCCAGACGATAACCGCCAAGAACGTCGCCCACAACGGCACCCTCGCCGCCGGAGCCAGCACATCCTTCGGCTTCCAGGGCAGCCGCCCCAACGGCAACACCGCAGTCCCTACCACCTACACCTGCACCTCCCCCTGATTCCCCACCGGCCGGGCCCCCGCTCCGGGGGCCCGACCGGCTCTTCAGAGCTCCGGATGGAATTCGAAGAATTCGCGGATATCCGAGGCAGGCCTTCCGGTGAGAAGCTCAACATCGGCCGTGACGCGGTCATAGCGATTCTTGGCGTGCAGCCGGGCCATGGTGACCACATGGTCGAACAGATGCGGAGGCAGCTTCAGAGGCCGGAGACTCTGCTCGACCCATTCGCCGAAGGGAACGTCGACATAGGTGACCGGCCGGTCGAGCACCTCGGAGAATTCCGCCGCCATGTCCGTCAAATCACGCGATCGAGGGCCGGTCAGTTCATAGACCTTGCCAACATGAGCACCAGGGGATCGCAGAATCGCGGCCACCGCCTCGGCCACATCATGCGCCACGACCGGAGAGGTGCGGCCTGAGCCAAACGGAAGCCGTATCGTCCCGTCCTTCTTGATCGACGAAACCGCCAAGACCATGAAGAGCGGGTTCTCCATGAACACCGTCGGCCTGACATGCACAACCGGAACACCCGACCAGTTCAGCGCCTGCTCGGCCAGCCAGTGATACCGCTGATGAACCGACTCCTCCGTACTCATCAGATCCATCTGCGAGACGGTCATCTGAGACATGTTCACAAAAGCGTCCAGTTCCCCGTAACGACGGGCCACCATAGCCGTGGTGAGCGAGGCCTCCAGATACTCCGGTGAAACACTCATGCCGAAGTACATCCGCCTGCACCCCTCCACAGCCCGCACAACGTCGGGCGCTCGGCTGAGATCCCCCACCACAACCTCCGCGCCCACGGCCCGCAATGCCTCGGCCCGCTCGTCCTCCCGGTGCACGAGCGCACGAACAGGCAGACCGGTCCGCCGGAGCAGTTCGACCACGGTACGCCCGACCGCGCCGACCCCTCCGGCGGCCCCGGTCACCAGAATCGGCCGTTCATCGGACATCAGAGTCTCGCCCACATGAGCGCCAAGTATGAACCAGGGCTGGAAGTGTAAAGCGCGATATACGAGGGTGAAGTGAATTGGGTGGTTCCTGTATGGGCTGCGTACCTATAGGAAAATGTATGAATGGTTGGTATATCCAACAATATAGCGCCCATGGAGTGCAATCCTGCGTGTTGGATCGGGCGCGAAAGTAAGTCTATGATTGGGCGAGTGACAGAACTCGCGGGGGCGGGAAACATGTCGAAGACTCTGCAATTGCGCACGCCCTCGGCATTCGTGTGACACAGACTGGCCGTATGACTGACGAAGCCACAGATCAGCTCCTCGGCCGCTTTGTCCAGGCGGTGCAGTCGGTTGTTCCTGTCGTCTCCGTGTGGGCGCATGGATCACTCGCGGGTGGGGACTATCAGCCGGGCCGTAGCGATCTCGATCTCATCGCGATTCTCGGACGAGCATGCTCCTCCGAAGATGAGCGGCGGTTAGAGGGAATGCACCGGCAATTGAGCGAGTCGACCACCCTTGCATCCGAACTGCACTGCTCTTACCTCGTCCAGGCTGAGGTCGCTGACCTTGCGGGTGTACATCTCCGCTGGGCGCATGAGGAGCTGATGCGCAAACCCGTCACGCCGGTGACGAGGCGTGAGCTTCATGAGTTCGGCTTGGTTCTGTGGGGCGAAGGACCGGGAGCGATCCTGCCGCCGGTGACCGATGAGCAACTCACGGACTTTGTGGTCGAAGATCTTGAGACCTTCTGGCGTCCATCGCTCGACCATCCGGAGTGGTGGCTCCGTGACATCTGGGTTGACCTTGGCCTGCTAACACTTGCCAGGGCAACAGTGACGTTGCGCACGGGCAAGTTGATCACCAAGCGAGAAGCCTTGGATGTCCTCGATCAATTGGGGGCACCGTCAGAGGTCGTGGAGGACACAAGGCGACGCCGGTATGGGGACGCCGCTCCGGTCTCTGACCAATGGCTAGCTCGAAGAGCGGACCTGACCCTCGCCTTTCTCGGGCCAGCGATCGAAACGACGCTGAAGAGGCAACTCTGAGGTGGCACCGATTACCGCTATGCGGGCCGGGGGGTGCCCGGAGCATTCCCCCCTGAGCGTCCGCCGGTGGGCGTGCCCTGCGAGATCCGGGCCGCTTGGAACTGCTTTAGGGGCCTGAGTCGGGGTGCGGGCGGCTCACCCTGTGCGGCTCCTCGCCTGATGTGGGTGAGCTGTGGACCGGAACCGGCGAGAGCAACGGACAGCGGGGGCTCAAGCCCCGGGGCCGTAAGGCGGTCCGGATCGTGCCCATTCTCCCGGCGCTCGTGGCGATTCTCCGTGAGCACATCACCACGTACGGCACGGCGGATGACGGGCGGCTGTTCTGGGACGGTGACGACCATGCCCGGATCGACAAGAGCGTCTACGGCCAGATCTGGCGGCAGGCTCGTAAGGCGCCTTCACCGCTGCCGAGTTCGCCTCCCAAGTGGCGCGTCGGCCGTATGACCTGCGCCACGCCAACGCCACCATGCAACTGTCGGCGGGCGTCAACCCCTTGGAGGTCGCCAAACGCATGGGGCACACGGTCAAGGTCCTGTTCGCGGTCTACGCCCACTGGATCGAGGCCGACGAAGACGCCGTCAACGCCAAGATTGAAGCGGCCTTCGATGCCGCTGTGCTCGGCTCTGTGACCAGCGCGAACACGCCCGTAAACGACGGGCCACACACGGGCCACACACCCCTTCCGGCCGCTGCGTAGAGACATAGCCGCAGGTCAGGGTCTATATCCCTCGATGGCTTACCTTCACCACCCACCCATCCCTCTGTTCTCCCCCGGGCTCCGCCATCACGGCCTTCCACTCAGATCGCTACGAACGCGCCACCCGACCGCCGCCCACTCCCCGGGGAGCGCCCCTAGGAGTGGGCGGCCTGGTGGGCGGCCGACCGCGAGAAGCGCCGCGCGATGGCCGCGCACACGGCTCGGGTCACTCCACCTCGACACCCACGTGACCGCGCTGGCCGAGGCGGGCTTCACTGAGATCCGCACGCTGTGGCAGGAGGGCGGCGACCGGCTGCTGTGCGCGTTCCCGCCGGATGGGGGGGCACTGGTAGCAGGTCGGGGTGGTGGCACCGTTCAGGAGGTTGCACCAGACGGTGGCTATCGACGGGATCTTGACCCAGGTGTAGGCGGGCAGAACCTGGCCCAGGATGCCGTGGCGGAAGGGCTGCTCGAGCATGAAACCGTCGGCGTCCTTGACACCGATGTCGCTGCTGGACTTGCCGCTGGGCAGCCAGTAGGTCTGGCAGGTGAACGAACCGGCGTTGTAGGTCCAGCAGGTCTCGTTGCCGACACCGAACCGGGCGACCTTGACGGTGTAGTAACTCGGGAGGTTGTTCTTGACCGTTCCGCAGAAACCGAGGGTGCACTCCGCCGCCACGGCGGGAGAGGGCGCGAGGAGGACTGCGGCGAATCCGGCCGCGGCGAGGCCTGCGGCCAATTTCCTGATCATCATGCGCCCGACCCTAGGAAACCCCGGTATAGAGCCGGTATAGCCCCAGCGTGCCCACGCCGTGCCGGTGTATTTGAGCACCGGCTTCTGACGGACGAATGGACTATGACCGTCTACTCCAATGCAGCGCCACGCGTCGCGCAGGCGTCGTTCGGCTCGCCTGCCGCCTACCGCGATTCACTTCGGGGCGGCCTGCAGACGACGACAACTCTCAGGACGACGCTCCGTAGCGGGTGGCAAACCTGCTGCCGACCACACACATCCTCCCTTGAACATGTTTCAACTGCTCAGGCAGGTGCGGGGATGGAGACGCCGGTGAGGCGTTCGGATTCGGTCCACAGGCGCGTGCTGGCCGCCTTGTCCAGCGCCGCGCGCGGTGGGCGGGCGACCTTCGTCGGGCCGATCATCGACCAGTGGGGGCCGTAGTAGCCGCCGGGCACCGCGTCAGGGCTGGTTGCGGCGTACAGCAGGGGTTCGGTGCCTTGCTCGACCGCCTGTGAGGGCACGACCTTCGCCGCCGCCCTGAGCAGCAGGCTTGCGCGGCCGCCGAGATTCGGGCCCGCGACCGCCAAGTTCGTGCGGGTGTTGCCGGGGTGCGCGCCGGTGGACAGCAGCGGCCAGCCGCGCGCGGCCGCGATCTCGGACAGCTGGAGCATCATCATCAGGTCGGCCAGTTTCGACTGCGCGTAGCCCCCGACCGGGCTGTAGCGGCGCTGCCACTGCAGGTCGTCGAAGTTGATCCGGCCGCGGTTGGCCATGCCGCTGCTCATCGTGGTCACCCGCGGCGCGGGAGCGGCGAGCAGCAACGGCAGCAGGCGGACGGTCAGCGCGAACGGGCCGAGGTAGTTGCTGCCCATCTGCAGTTCGAACCCGTCGGCCGTCTCGAAACGACGGGGCGGGGTCATCACACCGGCGTTGTTCACCAGCAGGTCCAGCGGCCGGCCGTCGGCGAGCAGGCCCTCGGCGAAATCGCGGACCGAGGCGAGGTCGGCCAGGTCGACGCGACCGACCCGCACCCGGGCGGAGGGGTGCTCGGCAATGATCTCCGCGCGGGCCTGCTCGCCCTTGGCCGGCGTGCGCACCGCGAGCACCACCTCCGCGCCGGCCGCGGCCAGCCGCTTGGCGGCTTCCTTGCCGGTCCCGCTGTTCGCGCCGGTCACCACCGCGAGCTTCCCCCGCTGATCCGGAACCTGGTACATGACGAACTCCTTAAAGACCACTGGTCTGTAATGTCATCCGAACCTAGCAGACCGGCGGTCTTCTAACAAGAGACCTGTGGTCTGTACGATGTGGTCGTGGACTTCAAGCGCGCCCGAAACGACGAGCAGCGGACCGAACGGCGGCGGCAGATCGTCGACACGGCGGCCACGATGCTGACCGAGATGCCCGTCGCGAAGCTCAGCCTGAACGAGCTGAGCCGCCGCGCCCACCTGGCCAAATCCAACGTGCTGCGCTACTTCGACTCCCGCGAGGCGGTCCTGCTCGAACTACTGGACGCGGAACTCCAGGAGTGGCTGGCCCAGCTGGAGCGATCGCTCGAGCCCATCGACGGCACACCCCGGGAGCGCGGGGACCGGTTCGCCGCCATCCTGGCCGAGTCGCTGGCGCGGCGGCCGGTGCTGTGCGACCTGATCAGCACGCAGGCCACGGTGCTGGAACATAACGTGTCCACCGAGGTCGCCCTGCGGCACAAGCGCGCCACGAGGCTGGCCATCGAGACACAAGCCCGGCTGGTCCTGCGGTACGTGCCGGAACTCGGCGCGCAGGACGCGACCCGGTTGGTGGCGGTGACCACGCTCATCACCGCCGCGGCCTGGCCGTACAGCCAGCCGCCGGAGGCGATGCTGGCCGCCTACGCCGCCGACCCGGCCGTGGCCGCCCTCCGCGTGGACTTCACCGACCTGCTGCGCCAGACCCTCGCGGTGACCATCTCCGGGCTCCTCGCCCGCCGCGAGGACCTACCGGTGGGAGCCGCCCCCATCGACCTGAACGCGTCGGAACCAGTCTTGTGATCAGCGCTTTCGCCGGAGGCGGGCCGGTAGGCCGGTGATGCCCCACAGGGAGATCCGCCAGAGCGCTTCGGTGGCTACGCGGCCGCTCATCTTGCTGGCGCCGATCGTGCGGTCGACGAAGGTGATCGGGACCTCGGTGACGCGCAGGCCGTTGCGGACCGTGCGCAGGGTCAGGTCGACCTGGAAGCAGTAGCCCTGGGACTGCACGCCCTCGACGCCGATCTTGCGGAGGGTGGTGGCGCGGTAGGCGCGGAAGCCGGCGGTGGCGTCGCGGACCGGGAGGCCGAGCATGATGCGGGTGTAGATGTTGGCGCCCCGGGACAGGAACTCGCGGGAGGACGGCCAGTTGACGACCTTGCCGCCGGGCACCCAGCGGGAGCCGATCGCCAGATCCGCGCCCCCGGCCACCGCGTCGAGGAGTTTGGCCAGTTCCTCGGGCTGGTGGGAGCCGTCGGCGTCCATCTCCACGAGCACGTCGTAGCCTTCGCCCAGGCCCCACTGGAATCCGGCGATGTAGGCGGTGCCGAGGCCCTGCTTGCCGGGCCGGTGCAGCACGTGCACCTGCGCGTCGTCGGCGGCCAGCTCGTCGGCGACCTGCCCGGTGCCGTCGGGGCTGTTGTCGTCGGCGACGAGCACGTCCACGTCGGGCAGCGCGGTGCGGAGCCGTTTCACGATCAGCGGGAGGTTCTCGCGCTCGTTGTAGGTGGGGACGATGACGAGGACGCGTCCCGGCATCCGATCCATGCGACTCCCTAGTCCAATCCCTGACTGTGACCCTGGCTGTGCTCGCCCGGCACGTCGTCCCGTGCCGCCCTGCCGTCCCGCCTGTTTTCCCGTCGCGCGTTCTCCCGCTGCCGCCATGCCGCACCGGTAGCCACCATCGTCGCCGCCGCCCCCATCAATATCAACAGCAGCTCTGGCCACCCGCCCACCCGGGTGGCCAGCGTGTTCGCGGTGCGCACCGGCACGGTCACCACGGTGCGGCCGGGCACCAGCTCGGCGGTCCGCCACTGGACGGTCCCGTCCGGGCTGACGTAGGCGGAGATGCCGGTGGTGGCCACGGCGATCACCGCCCGGTTGTGCTCGACGGCGCGCAGCTGGGACATGGCCAGCTGCTGCGGCGGCAGGTTGGTCAGCTCGTAGGTGGCGTTGTTGGTCTGCACGACCAGCGGCGAGCCCCCGGCCCGGACGGTGCCGCGCACGATCTGGTCGAAGGCCACCTCGTAGCAGCTCACCGCCCCGACGGTGACCGGGCCGACCACCAGATCCCCGTCCTCGGACCCCGGCACCGACTGCCTGCCGACCAGGTTGGCCCGCTCGAACAGCGCCAGCACGATCTCCTTGTACGGCGTGAACTCCCCGAACGGCACCAGCTTCTGCTTGTCGTAGTAGGCCCCGGGCCCGGTCACCGGATCCCACACGACGGCCCGGGTGGCCCGGTTCTCGGTTCCGATCGACACCACGGCCCCGACCAGAACCGGCACCCCGACGTCCTTCACAGCCGCGTCGATGGTCTGGTAAGCGGCCGCGTTCCGGTACGGATCGATGTCGGTGGAGTTCTCCGGCCACACCACGATGTCCGGTTTCGGCAGCTCGCCCGCCCGCACGGCGGCGGCCAGCCGGTGGGTCTCGTCGGCGTGGTTCTTCAGCACGACGGCGGGCTCGTTCCCCGCCCAGCCGAGACCACGGCCGGGCACGTTGCCCTGGACGACCCCGACGCGAATGGTCTTGCCCTCATCGCCCGGCCGGGGAACGAGGAGCCCGAGCACCGGCAGGGCCACCGCCCCGGCGAGGATCAGCGCGACCTGGCGGTCCCAGGCGGGGCGCGGCAGGCCGCGCACGAGCAGGAAAGAGATCAGCGAGCCGGACAGGACCACCGTGAAAGTTACAAGCGGAGCCCCGCCCAGCGCGGCGTGCCCGGTGTAGGGGGAATCGCCCTGGCTGAAAGCGAGCCGGGCCCAGGGAAACCCCCCGACGGGGAACTGGCCGCGGGCCCACTCCTGGGCGACCCACAGGCAGGCGACCCAGAGCGGCCACAGCCGCAGCCGCATGACGAGCGTGCCCGCGACTGCCATAACGGCCCAGAAAGCGCTCTCAGTGGCGACCAGGGCCACCCAGGCGTCGTCTCCGATGGGCCGAACCCAGGCCATCGCGGGGAACAGGAAAGCCGCCCCGCCCAGGTAGCCGAGCCAAGCCGCGCGCCGCAGGCGCACGCCGTACAGACCGAAGAAGAGGAGCGCCACCCCGAACGGCGCGGTGAACCACCAGCCGAGCGGAGGAAAGGCGAGGAATGTCAGGATTCCGCCGCCGATGACGGTGAGCGCGCGCGCCCAGGCGGGCGGCCCGGCCGGGTGGCCGGAACCGGGCGTCTCCGCCGTCTCGGCCACGTCGGGGACGGTCGCGTCACTCAGCACGATAGGACCGTACCCGCGATGACCAGCGGACCCCAAACCACGGGGGGCGTTATGAGTCGGTTATGGATCAATGGTCCTTGAGTTCTCCTGTGGCCACAGGAGAACTCAAGGACCATCCCGGCGTTTCGCTCCGGGCACGGGTGCCTTCGTGCCCTTCGTCCTTCGCAGTCCCTCGCACGAGACGGAACAGGACGCGGACGAACCCTTCGGACCGGTTCCGTCCCGTCGGCGGCGGGCGCGGAGTTCCGTTGTCTACTGGGTGTCCGGATCCTTCCCGGGTCCAACCCCCCACCCGGTTGGGGTGCCCCGCCTCGACGGAACGTCGGCGCTGCGCCTGGCTGAGCTAACGGACGGACCAGGTGGTCACGCTCCGTCACGGACGCAGAATCCGATGATGTCTGAAGACGGCCAACCGGTCAGTCCCGTGCTGGACTGCGCAGCAAACTACCGACCTCAGCGCAGATGTCAACCGTGTCCCGAACAGCGGGAATACCAAGTTTTCGCAGGTAGGACAGGCCCGGGCGAGAGCCACCGTAGGGGTGCGCACCGGGGATGTCCCCCACCGACCGCTATTGCCGCACTACTGGGTGCGCCGATCCAGGGCCGTCAAAACAGACGGCAGGCCCGCGGTGTGCACCACGCCAAGGCGTCGCGTGGCCCGGGTCAGCGCGACATAAAGATCGCTTGGGCCGCGCGGCGACTCGGTTAGGATCCGGCCCGGCTCGACGACGAGCACCGCGTCGAACTCCAGGCCCTTGGCCTCGGCCACGGTGAGCACCGACACGGGCGCCTCCAGCGCGGCCGGTCCCGCGCCGGTCGCCGCGCCGGGGAGCTCGATCCGCAGCGCTTCGGGGACGAGCACCGCCAGCTTGCCGTCCCGCACCTGGTGCTCGGCCACGATGGCGGGGAGTCCGGCCAGGTCGGCGACGTGCAGGGCCCAGGGGCGCTCGCCGCTCTCCCGTACCGATTCCGGGGCCTTCAGGGCCGGGTCGACGAGGGTGAGCACGTCGGCGGCGACCGCCATCAGCTCCACCGGGGTGCGGTAGTTGACCGACAGCCTGGCCTCACGCCAGCGTCCGGCGGCGTAGGGGTCCAGCACGTTGGCCCAGCTGAGCGCGCCCGCCGTGGAGCCGGTCTGGGCGATGTCGCCGACCACGGTCATCGAGCGGGTGGGGCACCTGCGCATCACCAGGCGCCAGGCCATCGCCGAGAGCTCCTGCGCCTCGTCCACGATGACGTGCCCGAACGCCCAGGTCCTGTCCTTGGCGGCGCGTTCCGCGGTGGTGAGGTAGGTCTCCTCGGCCTGCTGCCGTTCGGCGAACCGCTCGGCGTCCATGATGTCGGCCATGCCGGTGAGTTCCAGCACCTCGCGGGCGTAGGCGAGCTGCTGCTCGCGCTCCTCCTCGGCCCGGCGGGCGGCCCGCAGCACGCTCTCGTCGATGTCGCCGAGCAGCTCGGCCGCCTCGTCCAGCAGCGGCACGTCGGCCTCGCTCCACCAGCCCTCCCCGGCCCGGGGCGGCTCGCGCAGCAGCAGGTCGGCCTCGGCCGGGGTCAGCCCGGCGTAGGCCATCCGCTCCCGGGAGGTGAACAGCCCGATCAGCAGCTGCTGCGGGGTCAGGTAGGGCCACAGCCGGTTCAGCGCGGCCCGCACCGGCTCCTCGGTGCGCAGGTCCTCGCGCAGGTCGGCGAAGTCCTCGTCGTTCAGCATGCCCCGGCCGAGATGCCGGGCGGCCTGCTTGGTCAGCGCGTTGAGCAGCTGCCGCACGAACACGCTCCTGGCCGCGTTGTGCGGCCGCCGCGACTTGACCGCCCGGGAGCGGGCCACGTCGCAGGTCTGCCGGTCCAGCTTGAGGGTGAACTTGTCCAGCCTGATCTCGACCGTCTGCCGCGGCATGCGCTGCCGATCCTGTACGGCTCGCGCCACCACCTCCGCCATCCGCGCCGCCCCCTTGAACGCGGCGGCCTCCGGCCGTTCGGCCCGGCGCGCGGTCACCCCGGGATACAGCTCGGCCACGGTGGACAGCAGCACGTCGGTCTCGCCCAGCGACGGCAGCACCTGCTCGATGTAGCGCAGGAACGTCAGGTTGGGCCCGAGAATGAGCACGCCCCGGCGTTCCAGCCGCTCCCGGTAGGTGTAGAGCAGGTACGCCGCCCGGTGCAGCGCCACCACGGTCTTGCCGGTGCCAGGACCGCCCTGCACGACCAGCACGCCGTTCAGGTCGCTTCGGATGATCTTGTCCTGCTCGCCCTGGATGGTGGCGACGATGTCGCGCATCCTGCCGGTGCGGGTCTCGCCGAGGGCGGCCAGCAGGGCGGCCTCGCCGTTCAGGGTGGCCTTGTCGGCGTCGGAGAGGCCGTCCAGGTCGAGCAGGTCGTCGTCGATCGTGAGGACGGTCCTGCCCTTGGTGTGCAGGTGGCGGCGGCGGGTGACGCCCATCGGCGCGGCCGGGGTGGCCCGGTAGAACGGTTGTGCCACCGGGGCCCGCCAGTCGATCAGCAGCCGCTGCTGGTCGTCGTCGGACAGGCCCAGCCTGCCGATGTAGAGCCTGGTCTCATCCAGTTCGTCGCCGACGCCGTCGACCAGGTCGAGGCGGCCGAAGCAGAGGCCGTGCTCCACCGCCCACAGCCGGGCCAGGCGGGTCGCGTACATGTCCGCGAACGAGTCGCGCTCCGAGCGGTTCTGGTGGGTTCCGCCCGCGGCGCCCTGGGCCAGGACGCCGTCCAGCTGACCGCGGGTCCGCACCCGCAGGACGTCAAGCCGCTCGTACAGCGTGGCGACGTATTGCTGCTCGCGGGCCAGCTCGCCCGCCGTTGAATGAGACATAGGCCGCCAGATTCTACCTGGGTGCCCACGACTCTCACGACGGGCGAGTCGGCGATCATTCCATCGGTTTCCGGGTTTCCCGGATTTACGGAGTGGTGCAGGTGTAGCCGGTCGGCACGGCGGTGTTGCCGTTGGGACGGCTGCCCTGGAAGCCGAAGTTCCCGCTGCCTCCCGCCGGGAGGTTGCCGTTGTGACCGACGTTCTTGGCGGTCACGGTCTGGCCGCTGACGGTCAGCGCGGTGTTCCAGGAACCGGTGACGGTGTGACCGGCGGGCAGGGTGAAGGTCACCGTCCACGAGGTGATCGGCGCGCCGCCGGCCGTCACGGTGACCGGCTGAATCACGTACCCGTTGCTCCAGGTGTTCTGGGTGGTGGCCACGACGGTGCAGGCGCCGCCGGTACCGCCACCGGTGGTGGTGAAGGTGACCAATGCGGAGTTACCCGACAGGTTCCCGGCGCCGTCACGGGCTCGGACGTAGACCTGGTATTGGGTGTTGGCCGTCAGGCCGGTCAAGGTGATCGAGTTGGTCGTCGGCGAACCCAGCAGCGGGTCGGTCGCACCCTGCTCGCGATACACGTTGTAACCCGCCAGGCCGGAACCACCCGTGTCGGTGGACGCCGTCCAGGTCAGGGTCGCGCCCGACGAGGTGACGTTGGAGGCGGTAGGCGTACCAGGCGTGGACGGCGGAGTCGTGTCGGTGCCGCCGCCGGTGGTCGTGGTGAACGTCACCAGCTGGGAGTTGCCCGACAGGTTGCCCGCGCCGTCACGCGCTCGGACGTACACCTGGTACTGGGTGTTGGCGGTCAGGCCGGTCAGCGTGATCGAGTTGGTCGTCGGCGACCCAAGCAGCGGGTCCGTCGCGCCCTGCTCGCGATACACGTTGTAACCCGCCAGACCGGAACCACCCGTGTCGGTCGATGCCGTCCATGTGAGGGTCGCACCCGAAGAGGTCACGTTGGACGCGGTCGGGGCGCCCGGCGTGCTCGGCGGGGTCGTGTCGTTGCCCGGCGTGGGGTTGTTGAGGCCGAAGAACTGGACGGCGAGCGCCGCCTGGCCGCTCAGCGGCAGGCTGTGCCCGGTGTTCGCGATGCTGTACGCCTCGACCTTCAGGTTGCCCCCGCCGTCCCGGTACTGGGTCCTGGTCCAGTTCGGCTGCGGGGTCGTGGTGGAGGAGGGCGTCTGGCTGATGCCGTGGACGTTGGTCCACTGCTTGATCTGCTCGTTGAAGTTCGGGTACGCGAGGGTGGTGTCGGTGGTGCCGTGCCAGATCTGCATCGGCGGCCGGGCCCCCGTGTAGCCGGGGAAGGCGTTGCGCACCAGGTCACCCCACTGCTGCGGCGTCATGATCCGCTGGCCGGAGGAGCACTGGCTGTTCCACATCGAGCCGTCGGTGGTGGCGAAGCAGCCGAACGGCACGCCCATGAACGCCGCCCCGCCCTTGAACACGTCCGGGTACGCGCCGATCAGCACGTTGGTCATCATGCCGCCGGAGGAGGCGCCGGTGACGTAGACCCGGTTGGCGTCGCCGTTGCGGTTCTGCACCGCCCAGCGGACCATCGACACGATCCCCAGCGAGTCGCTGCCGCCGTTGTGGGTCAGGGTCTGCGGCGAGGACACGTCGAAGCAGCTGCCGCTGCGGGTGGCCGTGGGGTAGATCACGATGAAGCCGTACTGGTCGGCCAGGGACGCGAACTGGGTGCCGGAGTAGAAGGCCTGGCCGGAGCCGGTGCAGTAGTGCACGGCCACCAGGATGGCGGGGTTCGGCGCGACGTTGTCGGGCACGTAGATGTGCATACGCAGGTTGGTCGGGTTGGTCCCGAAGCCGGTGACCTCGACCAGCGACGCCGCCGAGGCCGGCCGGGCGAGCACCAGGCCGGCGACGACCATCAGCATCGCCACGGCCGTGCTCACGACGCCTTTCACCTTCGTCATTCGCTCTCCTTAGAAACGTTTCGCAGCTAGCAGCGATCGCATTCGGCGGAAACGTAGGCCGCGCCGGAAAGCCGGTCAAGCGCTTGGCCAGGGCGGAGGCACGCGTCCCTGGCCAGAGAGCGAAGCGAGAGAAACTTTCAGGTGCGAAGCCAGAGAAACCTTTAGGCGCGGAGCGGGAAAAGCTTTCAGGGGTGAGCGGGAAGGCGCGAAGCGGGAGAACCTTCAGGCGCGGAGCGGGGAAAACTTTCAGGCGTGAGCGGGAAGGCGCGAAGCGGAAAACTTTCAGGCGGGGGCGGCCGTGCTCTGGCGCACCACCAGGGTGGTGGCGAGCTCCACCCTGGTCTGCGCGGGGGGCCGCCCGGCGGCCAGCCCGACGGCCAGTTCGGCGGCGGCGGCGCCCATGTCGGTCAGCGGCTGGCGCACGGTGGTCAGCGGCGGCCCGCACCAGCGGGTGAACTCCAGGTCGTCGAAGCCGACCACGCTGAGATCCTGCGGCACCCGCAGCCCGGCCCGCCTGGCCGCCTCGAACACGCCGAGCGCCTGCAGGTCGTTGCCGGCGAAGACGGCGGTGGGCCGGTCGGGCAGGGCGAGCAGCTCGGCGCCCCTGGCCAGGCCGTCCTCGAAGGCGAACGCGCCATCCCGGACCAGGGCGGGGTCGACCGGGATCCCGGCGGCGTCCATGGCGGCCCGGTAGCCGTCCAGCCTGGCCCGCGCGCACAGGAAGCCGGGCGGGCCGCTGATCTTGGCGATCCTGCGGTGGCCCAGGTCGAGCAGGTGCCGGGTGGCGGCCACCCCGCCGCTCCAGTTGGTCGCGCCCACCGACGGGATCGCGTGCCCAGGCTCGCCGGTCGGATCCAGCGCGACCAGCGGGATCGCGCTGGTGGACAGCAGGCCCTGCTGCTGCGGGGTGAACCCGGCGTAGACGGCGATCACGGCGGTGGGGCGGCGGGCCAGCACCTGCTCGATCCAGCCGCGCCCGGGGGCCAGCCGCCCGCGCATCTCGCTGAAGCCGACGGCCAGCTCGTGCTCGCGCGCCACCGACTCCACGCCGCGCATGATCTCGATGGCCAGGTGGCTCTCCAGGACCGAGAACACCACTTCGAGGATGGCGGCGGGCTCGACCGCCTCGGGGCGGCGGTAGCCGTGCTCGCGCAGCAGCTCCTCGACCCGCCGCCGGGTGTCGAGGGCCACCCCGGCCCTGCCGTTGATCACTTTGGAGACCGTCGGCGCGGAAACCCCCGCCATCCTGGCGATGGTCGCGACCGTTATCGCACCCCGACGACGCCCACGCCGATGAGCTTCCGGATCAGTGGCCGTCACGCGGCGATTATATTGCCGGGAAATCACAGCCGGTTCTCCCGGCGACCCCATCGGTCACGAGTCGGTTGCGAGCGCGTTCCCCCACTTGACGGGTTCGGAAGGTTTCTTTACTTTCTACGATAAGTTAGGAAGCTTTCCTAATCTGTAGGAGGAAACGTGGGCCGTGCGATGGCGGGTACGCCGAGCTTGCTGCGTGCCATCAACGACCGGGCCGCCCTGGAGGCGCTGCTCGACCGGGGCCCGCTGACCAGGCCGGAGCTGGGCGCGCTGACGGGGTTGTCCAAGCCGACCGCCTCCCAGCTGCTGGCCCGGCTGCAGGAGGCCGGGCTGGTCGTGCTGGACGGCATCCGCGAGGGACTCCCCGGACGCACCGCCGAGCTGTACCGGATCAACGCGGGCGCGGCCTATGTCGCCGCGCTTGACGTCACCCCCGCCCGGATCGAGGTCGCGATGGCCGACCTGACCGGCGCCGTGGTCGCCGAGCACCGGCTGCCCACGCCGGGCCGCACGGCCGGGGATGTGGTGGAGCGGGTCCGGGCCGCGCTCGCGGGGGCCGGTCACGGCCTGCCCGCCCCGAGCCGGGTGGTGATCGGCATCCAGGGCGCGATCGACCCGGCCACCGGGCGGCTCGGCTACGCCGCCCACATCCCCGGCTGGCACATCCCCGACCTGCTCGGCACCCTCCGCGACGGCCTCGGCGTGCCGGTGGACGTGGAGAACGACGTCAACCTGGTCGCGATGGCCGAGCAGGCGCACGGCATCGCCCGCGGGCACCGCGACTTCGTGCTGCTCTGGGCCGACGAGGGCATCGGCGCGGCGCTGGTGCTCGGCGGCCGGCTGCACCGGGGCGCGACCGGCGGCGCGGGCGAGGTCGGCTACATGCCCGCCGTCGGCGCGCCCACCGCCCGCGAGGTCGGCAAGCGGGCCGACCACGGCTTCCAGGCCCTGTCCGGCGGCCCGGCCGTGCTGCGGGTGCTGCGCGGGCACGGCCTGCGC
>NZ_BLAF01000065.1 GCF_009687885.1 Acrocarpospora pleiomorpha | reverse complement strand
GACTTCACCGGGTCCAGCCCGCAGACCGACGGGTTCGTCAACTGCAGCTACGGCGCCCTGGTGGGTAGCGTGGCCACCGCGGTCGTGCCGATCCTGGCGTGGGACGTGCCGTTCAACGAAGGGGTCATGACGGCGTTCGAGGTGGTCGCCGAGCCGGGGAGCATCGTCAACCCGCGCCCGCCGGCGCCGATCAGCAACGGCCACCTGACCACCGGCGCCCGGGTGAGCAGGCTGATCGTCAAGCTGTTCAACCAGGCGTGCCGGGGCAGTGCCGATCCGGTGCTCCGGGAGCGTACGCAAGGGGTCTGGGCCGATTCCTGGACCGGTGGGATCTCGGCCGGAACCCGCGAGGACGGCGAGTACTTCGTGCTGTTCAACATGGACGGCGGCGGCATGGGAGCCGGCGCCCAGCCCGAGGCCGATGGCCTGGACTGCGCCGGGATGATGACGCAGATGAACAACATGCTGCCGGATGTGGAGATGAACGAGATGCTCTACCCGGTGCTGTATCTGTGGAAGCGGCTGGCCCCGGCCAGCGCGGGCCACGGCGCGCACCGGGGCGGCCTCGGGCATGAGTTCGCCTGGACGCTGCACGGGGCGAGCCAGGTGACCCAGACCGTGTTCGCGCCCAGCGCTCAGGTGCCCGCCGACGGCTACGGCGGCGGTCTGCCCGGCGGCGGCAGCGGCCACCTGCTGTGCCGGGACACCGACGTCTGGCAGCTCATGTCCGACGGCGCCATCCCCACCGACGAGAACCTCACCGCGGCCACCAAGCAGTTGCTGGACATCAACCAATACGATCTCACCGTCCGGCACGGCGACGTCTTCGTCCAATGGATCGCCGGCGGAGGCGGCTACGGCGACCCCCTGCTGCGCGACCCGGCGCGGGTCGCCCAGGACGTCGGCGACGGCTACGTGACCGCGGCCGTGGCCGAGAGCGTCTACGGCGTGGTGTTGGACGGCGACCACGCCGACCTCGCCGCGACCGCCGCACGCAGGGACGCGCTCCGCGCCGAACGGCTGGGCGGCACTCCCCCTGCGGCGGAGGTCCGGGACACGATGATCGGCGTCGCCGGAGCATCCGTCCCCCACCTGGGAGCGGACGGCCACTGGTACTGCCCGGCCAGCGGCGCCCTGATCAGCACCGCCGACGACTGGCACGACGACGCCGTGATCCAGACCCGCCCCGCCGCCGAACGCCTCGCCGAACTCGGCGTCCGGATCCGGCCCCGGTCCGGCGAGCCCGCCGTCCTGCTGGAGGAGTTCATCAGCCCGTCCTGCGGCACCCTGCTGGAGACCAGAGTGCGCGTGGCCGCTCCGGAGGCGGTGTCCGCCCGATGACCGCCGAGACCTGGGACGGCGACGACCCCGCCCCGGCGGACCGCGGGCCCCTCGCCGGGGTCGTGGTGCTGGACATCACCCGGGTGGTCGCGGGCCCGTTCTGCTCGATGATCCTCGCCGACCTCGGCGCGACGGTGATCAAGGTCGAGCGGCCGACCGACCCGGACTACGCCCGCGACTTCCCCCCTCACCTGCAGGCCGCCGACGGGAGCACGTTCAGCGCGTTCTTCGCGCAGTACAACCGCGGCAAGCTCGGGCTCACCCTCGACCTGGCGACGCCCGACGGGCAAGACCTGCTCAAGCAGCTCGTACGCCGGGCCGACGTGCTGGTGGAGAACTTCCGCCCTGGCACCATGGACAAGCTCGGCACCGGGCCCGCCGTCCTGCGCGCGGAGAACCCCCGCCTGGTCTACACCGCCATCTCCGGCTTCGGCCAGACCGGGCCGTACCGGAGCAGGCCGGCCTACGACAACTCCGCGCAGGCCACCGGCGGCCTGTGGTCGATGAACGGCTACGCCGACCGGCCCCCCGTCCGGGTCGGCACGATCATCGGAGACCTGTCGGCCACCCTGTACGCCGTCATCGGCACCCTGGCCGCCTTGCGGCACGCCGAACGCACCGGCCAGGGCCAGCTCGTCGACGTGTCGCAACAGGACTCGGTGCTGTCGCTGACCGAGAACGCGGTCGTGTCGTACACGGTGAACGGCGAGGTGCCCACGCCGCTGGGCAACCAGCACCCGTTCGTACGCCCGTACGAGCTGTACCCGTGCAAGGACGGGTACGTCTTCTTCGGTGGCTACACCGACAAGTTCTGGCGGCTGACGTGCATGATGTTCGACCGTCCCGAACTCGCCGGTGACCCGGAGATCGACACCATGGCCAAGCGGTTCGACCCCGATGTCTACTCCCACCGGGTTCGTCCGCTTCTGCTCGACTGGTTCGCGTCACGCACCCGCGCCGAGCTCGAAGAACTGGCCGGCGACCAGGTGCCGCTGAGTGCGGTCAGGACCATCGCGGAAGTGGTGGACGATCCACAGATCGCCGCGCGCGACATGATCGTCGACGTCGAGTACCCAGACTTCGGGCCGTTGCGGATGTTCGGCCAGCCGATCAAGCTCGACGTCACCCCCGCCCGGCCGCGTACGCTCGCGCCGCGCCCCGGCGAGCACACCGACGCCGTACTGCGGGGATTACTGGACCTCTCCCCGGAGCGGATCGCCGAGCTCCGCACCGCGGGGGTGATCTGATTGACCATCGGCTTCGAGCGGGACGGGGCCACGGCCATCATCTCCTTCGCCCGTCCCGCCAAGCTCAACGCGCTGACCCTGGCCATGTACGACGAGCTCGCCGACGCCTTCGCCCGGGTGCGGGACGACGACACGATCGCCGCGGCCGTCCTCACCGGCGAGGGCGAACGCGCGTTCTGCGTCGGCGCGGACCTGGGCGAGTCGATCCCCGCGCTGGCCGAGGGGCGGTTCGACATCTCCCGCTGGGACGGCGCGCACCAGAAGCACACCAGCCTGTTCAAGCCGGTGATCGCCGCGGTCAACGGCCTGTGCCTAGGCGGCGGGTTCGAGATCATGCTCTCCACCGACCTGCGGGTCGCGAGCGAGGACGCCGAGTTCGGCCTTCCCGAGCCGGGCGTCGGAGTGGTGCCGGCCGGGGGCACACTCGCCCGGCTGACCCGGCAGATCCCGTACGCCTGGGCTATGCGGTTGCTGCTGCTCGGCGAGCGCGTCCCGGCCGCGGAAGCGCTGCGCATGGGCCTGCTCAACGCCGTCGTACCGGCGCAGGAGGTGCTGCCGACGGCGCTCGCGTGGGCCCGCCGGATCGGCGGGCTGTCCGGCACCGCGGTCGCGACGATCAAAGAGGCCGTCTTGCGCCTGGGCGACCTCCCGCTCGACCAAGCGTTCCACGCCGAAGCGCTCTACGGGCAGCGGGCGTTCACCTCGCCCGACGCCCGGGAAGGCCTGGCGGCCTTCGCCGCCCGACGATCACCCGAGTTCCCCTCACGCCAGGAGCAAGGGTGAGCCGCTACGGAGTCGACCCGTTGCCCAGCCTGCCCGGCCGGATAACGATCTGGGAGGTCGGGCCACGGGACGGCCTGCAGAACGAGGCCGCGATCCTGCCCGTCGAGGTGAAGGTCGAGCTCATCGAACGGCTCGCCGACGCCGGGCACACCGTCGTGGAGACCACCTCGCTGGTGCACCCGACATGGGTGCCGCAGCTCGCCGACGCCGAAGAGGTGCTGCGCCGGGTGAAGCGGCGCGACGGCGTGCGCTACCCGGCGCTCGTCCCGAACGAACGCGGCCTGGACCGGGCGATCGGTCTCGGGCTCACCGACGTCGCCGTCTTCGCCAGCGCCACCGAGTCCTTCGCCAGGGCCAACCTGAACCGGACCGTCGCCCAGTCGCTGGAGATGTTCGCCCCTGTGGTCGCCCGCGCCCGCGAGGCCGGTCTGGGCGTACGCGGCTACCTGTCGATGTGCTTCGGCGACCCGTGGGAGGGCGAGGTGCCGATCCCCCAGGTCGTCGCGGTCGCGACGCGGCTGCTCGCACTCGGCTGCACCGAGCTCGGCCTCGGCGACACGATCGGCGTCGCGACCCCCGGCCGGGTCACCGCGCTGCTCGACGCCCTGGTGGGCGCCGGGGTGCCGATCGGACGGATCGGCGTGCACTTCCACGACACCTACGGCCAGGCCCTGGCGAACACCCTCGCCGCGCTCGGCCGCGGCGTCACCACGGTCGACGCGTCCGCCGGCGGCCTCGGCGGCTGCCCCTACGCCAAGAGCGCCACCGGCAACCTCGCCACCGAGGACCTGCTCTGGCAACTGGCCGGGCTCGGCATCGACACCGGCGTGAACCTGGACAAGCTGGTCGAGACGAGCACCTGGCTCGCCGCACACCTGAACCGCCCGAGTCCTTCACGTACGGTCCAGGCCCTCACGCCGTCCGCCTGTTGAGCAGGAGACGGAGGACGAAGCGTGGCGATGGTGCCTACAACGAGCCGCCGACGGGTCCGCGTCCGCGCACAGCCGCATCGGTCAGTTCCTTGATCCGCTGCGCGGGCGCGGGAACTCCGGGCGTCTCAAAGCACCACTGCTGAAACTCCTGCGGCGTCAGCCCGGTCGGCCCTTCCCCCAAGTACGGCGCGCAGTAGAGCGGGGTGCCGGGCTCGCTGCGCCAGCTGTCCGCGAGGTTGCCGGTGTCCACCGCGTCGTAGCCCAGGGCGTCCAGCAGTTCCGCTGCCTGCTCCTTGGCTGCCGCATCGTCCCCGGCGATGGGCAGCGCACTGCGGTCGGGAGCGCCGACCGGTCGGGCCAGGGAGGACAGCTGCTTGGCGACGATGCTGTTGAGCGCCTTGACCACCCGAGCGCCGGCCAGGTGGCGCTGCACGAGTTCGCTGGAGGTCAGTTCCCGGGAATCCAGCTCTGCGATCTGCCCGTCACGCTGCGGGTAGTAGTTCAGGGTGTCGATCACGGTTCGGCCGGCCAGCGCTTCACGGGGCAGCCGGTCGTAGGCGTGGAGCGGAACGGCCACCACGACGAGATCGGCGGCCTCGGCGGCCTCGGCGGGAGTGGCCGCCCGCGCGTGCTCGCCGAGTTCCGCGACGAACTCGCCAAGGGTCTCGGGACCGCGCGAGTTGCTGAGGACGACGTTCCAGCCGGCGGCGACGGCGAGGCGCGCCACAAGTGGCGCTCGGCCTGTTCTGCCGCAAAGGCTTCGAGGAGGCCACCTTCGACGACCTGGCCGCAGCGGCCGGGGTATCCCGCAGCACCTTCCTGCGTTACTTCGGCACCAAAGAGGACGTCGTCCTCGGCGCCCTGGACCCCCTCGGCGACCGGAAGGCCGACGCCCTACGCGCCCGGCCCGCCGACGAAGACGACTGGACAGCGCTGCGACGCACTGTCGATCCCGACATCGAGTACTTCTCCCGTGATCCCGCCGACAGCCTCGTGCTGCTCCGCCTCACCCAGACCACGCCCGCCCTCTGCAGCCGCCTCCGCGAAAAGCAGGCCAGCTGGCGCCCCGGCCTGGTGAAAATCCTCACCGCACGCGCCACAGACTCGACCCTCCTGGCCTCTCATGTACGCGTGGCAGCCGCCCTGGACTGCCTGAACATCGCACTGGAGCACTGGGTCGCCACCGACGGCCGCATCCCCCTCGCCACCATCACCGACGAAGCCTTCGCCGCACTCACCACCCCGTAACCCCTCAAAGGTGAACGTCGCGGCTGATGCGGAAGGCCCCGAATCCGCTGGGACCCGGGGCCTTCTTCGCTAGCTCAACGCTCGGTGGCGAACGGTCCGCACGGGTTCGTCGCCGTACCAGAACGAGAAGGTCTACCGTAGGCCCGTGTCCACGGCGGTCAGCAATGTGCCGGTGTCGCCGGACATCTCCCAGATCATGGCGCCGAGCAGGTTCCTGCTTCGCAGCCAGGCGGTTTTCTTCCCGATGGACCAGGCGTCGTCGAAGCTCCACCACTGCCCGCCGTTGCCGGTGTGGCAGAAGGTGGCGACCGCCTGCTCGTCATGCCGGACGGTGCAGCCGGGGACTGCGGCGACCAGGTTGGAGTATCCGCGGGTGCCGGCCTCCTCGGCGAACTGGCCGGGGGCCGCCCCGGTCGCGGTCTGCCATTCGCCGAACTTTCCGCCGTCGGGGACGCCCTGCCAGCCCCGCCCGTAGAAGGCCAGGCCGATGGTGAGTTTCCGTGGGCTGACCCCGGCGTTGGTGTAGACGTTGATCGCGTTCTCCACGCTGAAGTGGAAGTTGTAGGGATCGTCGGTGTCGGCGTAGAGGTTGCCCTGGTGCCCGGTCCTGTTCGGCTCCCAGGAGTTGTCGCTGCCCGCGCCGTGGAAGTCGTAGCCCTGGACGTTGAAGATGTCCAGGGACTTGGCGACCTGCGGCAGGTCCCAGCCGGCGGCGATCTTCGCCGGGTCGGCCGGGGTGAAGGCGGTGAGCTGGTAGCGCTTGCCGGTCTGCGCGCCCAGCGCGTCCAGCTGGCGCCGGAACTCGGCGATCAGCAGGGTGTTGTTGGCCTTGTCGGCCGGGCTGACGTGGTTGCCGGCGTGGCCTTCCGCGCCCGGCCACTCCCAGTCCAGGTCGATGCCGTCGAAGATACCGGCCGCCGTGCCCGGCCCACCGGCTCCGCCCGCGACCGGCAGGTTGCCCTTGATGTAGATGTCGATGCAGGAGCTGACGAACTTCTTGCGCGCGGCGTCGGTGGCGGCCACGTCGGAGAAGTACTTGGAGTAGGTCCAGCCGCCCAGGGAGATCAGCACCTTCAGATTCGGGTGCTTGGCCTTGAGCTTCTTGAGCTGGTTGAAGTTGCCGCGAAGCGGCTCCCACCCGGTGTCGGCGACCCCGTCCACCGACTGGGCGGCGCTGAACGGACGCCCGTAGTCAGCGTCCGCGTCGCCCGCGCCGTCGCCCTGGTTGGGATCCTGCGGGTTGGCCGTGGTGCCCCTGGTCACCCCTTGCAGGCAGGTCAGGTTGACCGGGTCGATGTTGCCGAAGGCGTAGTTGAGGTGGGTGAGCTTGGCCGCCGCCCCGCTGGTGTCGAGGTTGCGGACGAAGTACTGCCGCCCGTAGATGCCCCACTGCACGAAGTATCCGACCCTGGCGTACCCGGTCTCCACGATGTCGGCGGTGGTCGCCTTCACCGCCGCGCTGGCCGCGGACAGGTTGTCGTAGCTGTCGCGCGCTCTGATCGTGAAGGTGTATTCGGTGGACGGCGAGAGCCCGGTGACCGTGGCCGTGGTGCCGATGACCGTGGTGGCCACCGTGCCGCCCACCAGGACGTCGTAGTTGGCGACGCCGGTGTTGTCGGTGGAGGCGGTCCAGGCCAGCGTGACGCTCCCGGAGGTCCTGGCCGTGCTCCGCGGGTTCCCCGGCGCGCTCGGCGGTTGCGTGTCATCGGCCGGATTGTTGGTACGGACGTTCAGCGCGGCGCTGGCGGCCGACAGCGTGCCCTTCCGGTCCTTCGCCTTGACGGTGAAGGTGTAGGCGGTGTTCGGGTTCAGCCCGGTGACGGTGGCCGAGGTGCCGGTGGCGGTCACCGTGGCGGGGCCGCCGTACACCTCGTAGCCGGTGATCGGCAGGCTGCCCGGCGTCGCCGCCGTCCAGGCCAGCGTGACCGTCCGGGTGGTCTTGACCGGCGAGGTCAGGTTGCCGGGCGCGCCGGGCGGCGTGTCGGCGGACCCGTCGCAGTTCACGTCGTTGATCCGGCAGTTGGTCGCCTGCGCGCCCGCCGTACTGAGCGTGAACGACGGGCTGTACGGCTCGGTGCTGCGACCGGGCTGGACTGTTCCGTTGTAGTGGGCGGGGGTGAGGGTGACCGTACGCCCGTTCTGGCTGATCGAGCCGTGCTGGGCGTTGCTCGCGGTGACCCCGGCGGGCAGGTCGAAGACGATCGACCAGCCGGTCAGCGCGGTCGCGGCGTTGTTGGTGATGACGAAGGTGGCAGAGGTGCCGGTCACGGTGTACTCGGCCACGACCGGAGGCGGCGGCGGAGGTGGGTCGCCGCTGCCGTCGCAGGCCGCGCCCGCGATCGTGCAGGAGGTTGGGCTGACCGGGGAGCTGAGGGTGAACGACGGGCTGTACGGCTCGGTGTTCCGCCCGGGTTGGAGGGTGGCGATGTAGTACGCCGGGGTGAGTTTGACCCGCGTCCCCGTCTGCGTGGTCGTGGCGTGCTGCGCGTTGCTGACGGTGACCCCTGCGGGCAGGTCGAAGATGATCGACCAGCCGCTGACCGCGGCCGTTCCCGGATTGGCGACCACGAACGTGCCGGTGTTGCCCGACAGGCTGAAGGTCGCGATGAGCCGGGAGGCCGCGTGCGCGGGTGTGCTGGCCAGGACGGCGGTGACAACCAGTCCCAGGAGGAGAGAAACGAGTCTGCGCACGTGGGGAACCTTTCTAAAAGGAAAGTTTCCTAACAGTTCGCAGCGTAAACCCAGGCAGAATGGGCGTAAAGACCCAACCGACCCGGCCGGATTTTCCCAGCCCTGAAAGCGGACTGATACCACCCGATCCGGGGCGACGCGCCCTGGCTGCGTCGCTGTTCAGCCCATGCTTTTGGCGCCGTCCAGGGACTCGCGGATGATGTCGGCATGGCCGGCGTGCTGGGCGGTCTCGGCGATGATGTGCATCAGCACCCGGCGGGCCGACCACCGCGTGTCGGCCTCGAACCATGGGGCCTTCGGCAGCGGCTGGGTGGCGTCCAGGTCGGTCAAGGTGGCAACCAGCTCGTCGGTCCGGCTGGCCACCTCGGCGTAGTCGGCCAGCACACCGGCCAGCGTCTCACCGGGCAGCAGCCGGAACTCGTCGGCCCGCCGGGCCCAGTCGGCCTCGGTCATGGCGGTGAAGTCGCCCATCGCCTGCGGGCCGTTCAGGATGAAGTCCACCCAGGTCCGCTCGACTGAGGCGACGTGCTTGATCAGGCCGCCCAGGCACAACTCACTGGCGGTGGTCCGCAGCCCGGCCTGCTCGTCGGTGAGGTCGCGGGTGGTGAAGCGCAGGAAGTGCCGGTGCTTGGCCAGCATCGCCAGCAGGTCTGCGCGCTCGCCGGTGGCAATCAGCTCGTTGACGGTCATGGTCTCTGCCTTCCGTTGACTCTGTCGGTCACGGACCATACTGGCGGGAATAACGGCCACTTTCTGACCTGAATTGCGGAAGAATCCAAGGCATGGCGAACACCAGCGCCCGGACGCTGCGGCTGCTGTCCCTGCTCCAGACTCACCGATACTGGCCGGGCACCGAACTGGCCGAGCGGCTGGAAGTCTCGGCCCGCACCCTGCGCCGGGACATCGACCGGCTGCGCGAGCTGGGCTATCCGGTCGAGGCGCAGCGTGGCGTGGACGGCGGCTACCAACTCGCCGCCGGCGCGGCACTGCCGCCATTGGTGATCGACGACGAGGAGGCGGTCGCCCTGGCCGTAGGACTGCAGGCCGCCGCGCAGGGCGCGGTGGAGGGCATCGCCGAGTCCTCGGTGCGGGTGCTGGCCAAGGTGGTGCAAGTGATGCCGGCCCGGCTGCGGCGCCGGATCGACGCGCTGCGCGCGATGACCGTGCCCGCCGGCTGGGACGGCCCCGCCAGGGCGGACGTCGACCCGGGCGTACTCACTGCGGTGGCGCTGGCCTGCCGGGACAGCGAGCAGCTCCGATTCTCCTACACCGCCGCCAACGGCCAGCAGACCGACCGGCACACCGAACCGCATCGGCTGGTCTGTCTCGGCCGCCGCTGGTACCTGGTCGCCTACGACCTCACCCGGCACGACTGGCGCAGCTTCCGGGCCGACCGGCTCACCGCGCCGCAGGGCACCGGTGCCCGGTTCCGGCCCCGCGACCTCCCCGCCGCAGACGCCGCTGCGTTCGTCCGCGCAGGCCTGGACAACCTGCCCCGCCCGTACCGGGTGGAGGTCCTGGTCGACGCCCCGGCCGAGACCGTACGCGAACGGATCGGCAAGTGGAGCACGGTCGAGCAGGTTGACGCCGAGCACTGCCGGGTGCACATGACCGCCGACTCCCTGAATTGGCCGACCATGGCACTGGGCGTGCTCGACGCCGATTTCCGCGTCCTCAACCCACCCGAATTGCTCGACCAGATCCACAACTGGGGAGCCCGCTTCAACCGGGCCTAGTTCAACCGTCGGCAGAACGCCGCCGGGCCGGCTCCGCGTGCTCTGCTCAGCGGCGGCCGCGGCGGGCGGTGCCGAAGATGGATCGGGTGATCTCCCGGCCGAGGGTGGACGCCGCCGAGCGCACCATGGAGCGGAACTCCTTGGACTCCAGTACGCCCTCTAGCACGGACTGCCTTGGCTGTTCCCTGGGTCGCTCCGCCTCGCGCGGGGCTTCGGGAGCCTCGGGCTGCTGCTGTGCGGCCAGCCTCGCCGAGAGGATCTCATAGGCCGACTGGCGGTCGACCGCCGTGCCGTACTTCTGCTCCAGCGGGGAGGCGGCAATGATGCCCAGGATCACGTCGGGGCTCGACGGCGCCATGAGCGTCTGGGGGGCGCGCAGGCGCGTCCAGGCCACGGGGGTTGGCGCGCCCGTCTCCGACAGGACCGTGACCACGGCCTCGCCGATGCCGAGTTCGGTGAGCAGTCGCTCCAGGTCATAGGAGGACTCGGGGAAGGTCGACACGGTGGCCTTGAGCGCCTTGGCGTCCTGGGGGGTGAAGGCGCGCAGGGCGTGCTGCACGCGCGCGCCGAGCTGGGACAGCACGTCGGCCGGCACATCCTTCGGCGTTTGGGTGACGAAGAACACGCCCACGCCCTTCGACCGGATCAGCCGTACGGTTTGGGTGATCGCCTTCAGGAACGCCTTGGACGCGCCGTCGAACAGCAGATGCGCCTCGTCGAAGAAGAACACCAGCTTCGGCTTGTCGACATCGCCCACCTCGGGCAGCACCTCGAAGAGATCAGCGAGCAGCCACATCAGGAAGGTGGAGAAGAGCTGCGGCCGGTCCTGCACGGCGGGCAGCTCAAGGATGGAGACCATCCCCTGGCCGTCCTGCGTCACCCGGAGCAGGTCGTGCACGTCGAACTCCGGCTCGCCGAAGAACGCCTCCGCGCCCTGCGCCTCGAAGTTGGTCAGGGCGCGGAGGATGACTCCCGCCGTCGCCGCCGACAGCCCGCCGATCCCGCTCAGCGCGTCCGGATTGGTGGTCAGATAGCGGATGACCGCGATCAGGTCCTTGAAGTCCAGCAGGGGCAGTCCGTTCTTGTCGGCGAAGTAGAAGATCAGCCCGAGCGACGACTCCTGCGTCTCGTTGAGCCCGAGGACCTTGGCGAGCAGGGTCGGCCCGAAGGCGGTCATGGTGGCGCGTATCGGCACACCGGGCCCCAGACCGCCCAGGGAGAGGAACTCCGCAGGACAGGCCACGGGATGCCATGCCTGCCCCACCTCGGCGGCACGCCCGGTGGCGCGCTCGGAGGGCGTGCCCGGAGAGGCGAGCCCCGACAGGTCGCCCTTGATGTCGGCGAGGAAGACCGGAACGCCCTGAGCTGCGAGCTGCTCCGCCATGAGCTGGAGGGTTTTGGTCTTCCCCGTTCCGGTGGCCCCGGCCACCAGTCCGTGCCGGTTCAGCATGCCCAGGGCGATCCTGATCTGCTCCGCGGGATCGGCGGTGCCGTCCTCGCCCACCAGCGCCCCGAGTTCCAGCGCCGGTCCCTCGACGTCGTACCCCTTCATCGCTTCCCCCCAGCTTGTTCCGCCTCGCCGGCGGCGCCACGGTTCGGCGCAGGTCCGGTGGTGGTTCCATTCCCGGTCGTACGCGGTTCAATGGTGCGAAGACGCGCAGGTCAGCGGCGCACGGGTCGGCGCGGGCGTGGCCCAGCAGGACGGCTGAAGAGGGCCGTACTCGCCGTAGAAAGGACCGGGAGCTGATCATGATCACATTGGACCGCCTGGTGAACGTGCTCGGCGGGTACGGCGTGCGGCTGTGCGGCCACGCCGTACCCCGCTCGGCGTGGCTGCACAGCGTGGCGATGCCGGAGCCCGCCGACCGTCACGTCGCGGGCGACGTGCTCCTGGCCGTCGGCACCTCCTCACTCGCCGAGGCGGTGCGGTGGGCGGCCGCCGCCAATGCCACAGCGGTCCTGATCCGCCCTGCTGACACAGGAGTCCGCGATAGCGTCGGCGCCGAAAGCGGGAACGGCGCGGACGTCGAACGGGACGCCGCGGCGATCGGGGACCGGCACGGGGTGGCGGTGCTGCTGGCAGACCCCGCCGCCTCGTGGAGCCAGCTTGCCGGTGTGGTGTACGGGCTGGTGCTGGAGAGTCGCGAGACCGCCTCCGGACGCGGCCCGACCGACCTGTTCGCGCTGGCCGACAGCCTCGCCGACGTCATCGGCGGGGCGGTGACCATCGAGGACCGGCACTCGCGGGTGCTGGCCTACTCCCGCTCCCAGGAGGCGGGCGATCCGGCCCGGCTGGAGACCATCCTCGGACGGCGGGTCCCCGACCGGCTGCGCGAGCTGTTCCAGCAACAGGGAGTGTTCGCTCGCCTGGCGGCGACGCACCAGCCGGTGTTCGTCCCCGCCGATGCCGGGAACGGACTGACCGGGCGGATGGCGGTGTCCGTACGGGCCGGCCGCGAGTTGCTCGGTTCGGTGTGGGTCAGCTGCGACGCCCCGCTGACCGGTGCCCGTCACCGTGCCCTGGCCGACGGCGCGCGCACCGTCGCACTGCACCTGCTGCGCTCCCGGGCCAGCGCCGACCTGGAGCGGCAGGTGGAATCCGACCTGGTCATCCGGCTGCTGGAGGGCAGCGCCGACGCCGCAACGGTGATCAGCCGGCTGGGCCTGGCACCACAGGCGATGCGGGTCATCGCGGTCCGCACGCACAGCACCGATGATCGCCACGCAACGCTGCTGCTGGCCTTCGAGCAGGCCACCACCGGCTTCGGCTGGTCCAGACCCGGGCGCAGCACGCTGCTCGGCGACACGCTCTACACCATCCTGCCGGCCGAGCACGCCGAGGCGGCCCGGCAGTGGATCACAGTCCTGCACGGCGAACTGCCCGCCCAGGTGTGCGTCGCGGCCGGGATCGGCGCGCCCGCCGAGGTCGCGGAACTGCCCGCCAGCCGCCAGGAGGCCGACGAATGCCTGGCGCTGCACGAGAGCTCCGGAACCGGCGCCGCCCCGCCCGCCTACGACGAGTCCTGGGACGACATCCTGCTGTGGCGGCTGCGCGCGGCCGCGCGTACCGGCCGGACTCCGGTCCGCGGGCCGATCTCCACGCTGCGGCGGCACGACACCCGCCACGGCACGCGCTTCGTCGCCACGCTGCTGGCCTGGCTGGAGACCCAGGGCGACCCCAACCTGGCAGCCGAGCGACTCGGCGTGCATCCCAACACCGTCCGCAACCGGCTGCGCAAAATGGGCGAGCTCGCCGAGCACGCCCCGCTCGTCGGCGAGGCACTGACGGCAGGGGTGCGCATCGACGGCCAGCGCTACGTCGACCCGGGCGCCTTCGTGCACGCCCTGGGCGAAGCCGTCATGCGACGCGGCGCGACCGTGTACGCCGTCGAGGTCGACGAGGTGCGCACCGATGACCGTAAGGTGATCGTTCGCTCCGCCAAGGGCACCGTGCTGTCCGCCGACGCGGTGGTTCTGGCCACCGGCGCGTGGCTGCCCCGCCTGGCCCGGCAGTGGGGCGTGCGCGTCCCGGTGCGGGCGGGTCGCGGCTACTCCTTCACCGTGCCTGTGGACCATCCCGTCCCTGGCCCCATCTACCTGCCCGACGTGCGGGTCGCGTGCACGCCCTACCGCGACGGACTGCGGGTGGCGGGCACCATGGAGTTCCGCGACCCGGATGCCCCGCAGGTGCCGGCCCGGCTGGAGACCATCGTCGCCTCCGCCCGTCCCCTCCTGCGGGGTGTGCACTGGGAGGACCGTACCGACGTCTGGGTGGGGCCCCGCCCCGTCACCCCGGACGGACGGCCGCTCATCGGCGCGACGGCGGCTCCCACCGTCTACGTGGCGGGCGGTCACGGCATGTGGGGTCTGGCCCACGGGCCGATCACCGGCCGGCTACTGGCTGAGCAGATCACTACCGGCAAGCAACCCGCCGCCCTGGCCGACTTCGACCCCCTCCGCTGACGGCGCTAATGGCCCGGCAGGCCGGCCGCGCTCAGAGGGCGGGACGGCCTGCCGGGCGGATGAGGTCAGGAGACGGGTTCGATCCACACGTTGCGGAAGCGGGGATTCTCGCCAGCATCGCCGTGGTCCTGAAGGCGGATCCCGGCCGACGCCGCGCTCTCCGGGATGTTGTCGCCTGTGCCGCCGTCGATGGCCACGTCGTTGTGCACCACCACGCCGTTCCAGACGACCGTGACCCGCGCGTTGTCGACCTTGACTCCCGCGCTGGTGTAGCGGGCCGCGCGGAAGGTGATCTCGTAGGTCTGCCACGTTCCTGAAGCGGTGGCCATATTGCGGTCGGGCGCGCGCTTGTTGTAGATCGCGCCCGCCTCGTTGGCGGCCGGTGTGGTGTCACCGAATGACTCGAGGACCTGAACCTCGTAGCGTTCCTGGAGGAAGACGCCGCTGTTGCCGCGCTGCTGCCCGGTCACGCCCGGCGGGTAGTCCGGCTCGTACCACTCGACGTGGAGCTTGAAGTCGCCGAACGTCTGCCGGGTACGGATGTCGCCGCCATAGGACTCCATGGAGCCGTTCGCGATCGGCCACGTCGCCGACCCGCCGGCCCGTTTCTCCCACGCCGCCAGACTGGACCCGTCGAACAGCGTGATCCGCTGCGCCTTCGACACGGTGATGTGGTCCAGGTTGACGTTGCCGGTGTCGCCGCTGTCGTACTTGTACGTGATCTCGTTCGTGCCCCGGTTCAGGTTGAGCGCCTCCGTCTGGACGGCCCAGGCGTCCCAGCCGCCGGTGGCGGCCAGCCGTACCTGCCTGACCTTGGCGCCGTTGACGTACACGCTCACCGACCTGCCGGTGTCGGCCGCGTAGCGGAGCCCGACGTTGTGCGTGCCGGTCGAGTCGGACCACACGCTGAACGACGTGCTCGCGCCCGCGTTCCAGTAGCCGTCGACGAAGCCCTTGTAGGTGTAGCCCTGATGGTCCTGGTTCACCTTCGCGCCACCGCCCAGCGTGGCGTTCTCCGCCTCGAACACCCGTTGCGCGGCCACGGTGATGGAGTCCAGGTTGACGTTGCCCACGTCGCCGCTGTCGAACTTGTAGGTGATGGTGTTGGCGCCTTCGTTCAACAGGAGCGGTTCGACCCGGGTGGCCCACAGGTCCCACGTTTCCGTAGTGGGCAGCGGCACCTGCCTGACCTTGGTCCCGTTGACGTACACGCTCAGAGATTTGGTGCCGGGTGCGGGGTGCGGACCGTTGGAGTAGCGCAGGCCCACGTGGTACGTGCCGGGCCTGGGTACGTGCACGGCGAACTGCGTGGCCGCTCCCACGCTCCAGTAGCCGTCGACGAAGCCGCTTCCCGAGTAGCTCAGATGGTCGGTGCCAAGCTTCGCGCCGCCGCTGTGCGAGGCGCTCTCCGCCTCGTAGACAGTGTCGGTCTCCGGGCCGTTGACCAAGGTGTTGAGCGTGTACCAGGCCTCGGTGCTCCACAGCGGCTGCCCTGAGGCCGAGCTGAACGGGCGCGGCGACCGCAGATGCACCACGCGCCCCGGCTTGAGACCCGCGACCTTCAGCGTGACCTTCTTCCCGTCGGAGCTCAGGTCCGCGGAGGTGACGGGCAGCGGCTCCTCGTCCACCTCGGGGCCACCGTAGGTGGAGGCCGCGGTGTACCGCCACTGGATGATCTGATACTTGGCCGCCAGCGACGCGGCGGTCTCGGCCGACAGCGGCTGGGTGTACTCCAGCTCGAAGCCGCCCTCGATCGCGCGCATCTTCAGGATGTCGAAAGCCTTGTCGCCGCTGGGGGTCAGCTTCTGCAGTCCGTAGGTGAGCTTGCCCGGCTGGCCCCAGTTTCCGCCGGCGCCGAGACCGCCGGCGTAGATGGCGCCGTCGGGCCCCAGGCTGATCCGGTTGACCCCTGCCTCAAGGCCCTGAGTGAGGCGGAAGACCGCGCCCTGGTACTCGCCGTTGACCTTCTCGAGGTAGGCGCGCTGGATCCCGCCGTAGGTGACGTCGCCGAACAACAGCTGCCCCGCGAACCTGCCCTGCTTCATGAGCAGCGGCGTGCTGGGGGAATTGGCGATCTCGTTGTGCGGCAGCCAGAGCACGGGCGCGCTCACCAGGTTGTTGTCGAACCGGCCGTCAGGGTTGGTGTAGTGGTTGAAGAACCGGTCCTTCTTGATGTGCACCAGTTTCGAGGCGGGCAGCCAGCCGCCCTGGTTGTCCAGGACGAACAGGTCATCGTTCGGACCCCAGCCGAGCCCGTTGGGCGTGCGCAGACCGCCGGCGATGTACTCGACCGCGCCGGTGGCCTTGTTGACCTTGATGGTCGTGCCCCGGTCCGGCGCCGGCTGCGGGTCGGTGGTGGCGCCGCCGTAGTTGATGGCGACGGAGAGGTTGAGGTAGAAGTGGCCGTCACGGTAGAGCAGCCCGAACGCGAACTCGTGGAAATTGCCGCCGAACGGCCAGGTCGCCACGGTCCTGAGGTTGTCTGCGACCTCGTCGCCGTTGGTGTCGTTCAGCTCCACCAGCCGGGACTTCTCCGACACGTAGAGCTTGCCGTCCACGTACTTGATGCCCATGGGCTCCTGAAGCCCGCTGGCGATCTTCTTGGTGGTCACCTGCGCGGGTGAGGTGTTGCCTGTGACGTTGTCGAGCAGGTAGACCTCGCCGAGCCTGGTTTCCGAGCCGCCCCACGTGGCGATCGCCAACCGGCCGTCGGGCAGCCAGTCCATCGCGGTCACCTGCGGCTGGAAACCGTTCGGTCGCAGGTCGGTGAGCGTGAAGTCAGGGTGTACGGACTGCAGCGGCGATCCGTCGCCCGGAGAGTCGGCGCCGCTCTCGCACTCCTTGCGCCCGGGGGCGGTGACCCGCACCACGCCCGCGTCCGTGCTCAGCACCGAGTTCGGCACGAGGGTGAACGCCGAGGATCCGGGTGGTTTCCACTCCAGCTTGAGCTGCTGGCCGTACAGGTGCTCGAAGTGGTCGACGCGCAGCGCGTGGTAGCCGGTGGTCAGGGTGATCGTGCCGTCCACGGCGATCGGCCCGTGCCGCCCGTCGTTGGTGATCACGACGGTGTCGTCGATGCGCAGCCGGGAGCCGTCGTCGCTGGTGAGCCGGAACTCGTACGTGCCCGCGGTGGCGATGGAGATGTTGCCGATGGCCTCGGTGACGAACATGTCGACCAGGCCGAAGTCGGCGTCGGAGGTCCAGTCGATCGTGGACATCAGCTTGTCCACGTTGGGTGTCTGACCGGGCTTGAGCGTGCAGAGCTTGGACAGTTCGACTTGGACGTCGTAGGTGCGCAGGGTGATGCCCGGCTCCTGCGGCGGCACCGCCGCGCGCGCTTGAGCGGGTACGACGAGCCATGAGAGTGCGGTGAGCAGTGAGACGGATAAGAGGGGTAATTTCCGCAAGGCCAATCCCATCTCGAGGAGGGTGCCGCGTTCAGCGCGGCGTGGAGGTTACGGCACCGCCCATATGGCGATCGAACGGCGGATGCCGGGACTCATTCGCCGTAACACCGAGGAAATAATGCTGCCCTGCGCCGTAATATAGAGGGTGATCTTCGACTTGCCCATACCCTTTCGCCAAAAATCGGCGAAAGTCTGAGTCTTCACGGCAGAAGGGTGCTTCGCGGGGCCGGCGCCATCGCGGCACTCTGCGGCCTGGCCGCGGTCGCGCTGCCGTGGACGACCGCGGCCGACGACCCGTCGGAGGCATCGGAACAGCTCGGGTACGCCCTCTACCTGCCGATCATGATCTGGTACGGCGTACTGGGCTGGCGTTATCTGCGGAGGCAGTGAGCGGCGCACCTGGCGAGTCCACGACCACCAGCACGAAGTACGAGCTGGCAGGCTGTCGCTGCGGCGTCACCATTCAACGGCGATGTACTTGCTTTCGGTGAACTCGAGCATCCCCTCGTGGCCACCCTCGCGGCCCAGCCCGGACTGCTTGGTGCCCCCGAACGGCGCCGCCGGGTCGGATACCAACGGCCGGTTGAGTCCGACCATGCCGCTGTCGATTCGTTCCGCGACGCGAAGGCCGATGCGCAGATCGCGGGTGTACACGTAGGACACCAGGCCGTACTCGGTGCGGTTGGCCAGTGCGATGGCCTCGTCGAGGTCGTCGTAGGCGACGATCGGCGCGACAGGACCGAAAATCTCCTGCGACAGGATGCTCGCGTCGCGCGGAACGTCCGTGAGCACCGTCGGCGTGTAGTAGTAGCCGATCCGGTCCGGGGCCGAGCCACCGACCGATGCCTTCGCTCCCGCGGCGAGGGCGTCGCCGACGAGCGTGCTGACCTTGTCACGGGTCTTGGCGTTGACCAATGGACCGACGTTGGACTCCTGATCCAGACCGGGGCCGATCCGTAGTGTCGCCATCTCCGCCGCCAACCGCTCCGCGAACTGGTCCGCGATCGAGGAGTGGACGATGAACCGGTTGGCCGCGGTGCAGGCAGAGCCGCCGTTGCGCAGCTTGGCGACCATCGCGCCCGCCACCGCCTCGTCCACGTCCGCGTCGGCGAGCACGAGGAAGGGCGCGTTCCCGCCGAGTTCCATCGAGGCACTCACGATCGAGCGGGCCGCGTGGCCGAGCAGAACCCGCCCGACCTCGGTGGAGCCGGTGAAGGAAACCTTGCGCACGAGGTCGTGGTCCAGAAGTGTCGAGGAGATGTCATTGGATCGAGTCGAGGGGACGATGTTGACGACCCCGTCCGGGACACCGGCCTCGGCGAGGATCGCGCCGATCGCCAAGGCGGTCAACGGCGTCTCCGAGGCTGGTTTGAGGATGACAGAACAGCCTGCGGCGAGCGCCGGTCCGATCTTGCGGGTAGCCATCGCCGCCGGGAAGTTCCACGGCGTGATGAGCAGCGAAACACCAATCGGTTGCCGCAGGACCATGATCTTGTTGGCGCCGGCAGGCGCCTGCTCAATGACCCCGGATAGGCGTACCGCCTCCTCCGAGTACCACCGGAAGAACTCAGCGGCGTACGCCACCTCGCCGCGGGCGTCCGGCAGTGACTTGCCGTTTTCGAGCGTGATGAGCCGGGCCAGTGCCTCAGACCTGTCGATCATCAGGTCGAATGCCTTGCGTAGGATGTCGCTGCGCCGGCGGGGACTCAGCGCCGCCCACGGTTGCATGGCCGCCTGCGCGACGTCGACGGCGTCGAGCGCGTCGGCGACAGTGCCGTTGGCGACCTCGGCGATCACGTCCTCGGTTGCCGGGTCGACCACCTCGATAACGCCGTCGCCATTGAGTGTCTTGCCTGCGACCACGGGTCCGAGTGGAAAGCGCCCGAGGGCCCGCACGATTTCGGCATAGCTGTTCATGGGATTCCTCTAATATCGGTTGGCGACGAACAGGTCCTGAGCCGGAAACAGAGTGAGCACCTGCCGGCCGTGCTCGGTGACCACTACCTCCTCTTCGATGCGCGCGGCGGAGAAGCCGTCGTCGGCCGGGCAGTATGTTTCGAGTGCGAAGACCATTCCGGTTTTGAGTTCCACCGGCTCGGTCATGCTGTTCAGGCGTGAGATGATGGGCCGCTCGTGCAGGCCGAGGCCAAGACCGTGGCCGAACTGCAGCCCGAAGGCGGCGAGCTCGCCGGCGAAACCGAAGTCCTCTGCTTTCGGCCACACCGCGGCGACTTGGTCGGTGCCGACGCCTGGCTTGATCATGCTGATCGCTGCGTCCATCCACTCGCGTGCCTTCGTGTAGGCGTCGCGTTGCGAGGATGTGGCGCTGCCGACGTTGAACGTCCGGTAGTAGCAGGTGCGGTACCCGTTGAAGCTGTGAATGATGTCGAAGAATGCTTGGTCGCCGGGACGGATGAGGCGGTCGGTGAAGTTGTGCGGGTGCGGGTTGCACCGCTCCCCGGAGATCGCGTTGATGGCCTCCACCTGGTCTGAACCCATTTCGTACAGACGCTTGTTGGCCAACGCCACGATCTCGTTTTCCCGGATACCGGGCTTGAGGACGTCGACGATGTCTTGGTATACGCCGTCCACCATCGCGGCAGCCTGCGACAGCAGCATGATCTCGTCGCGGGATTTGATCTCGCGGGCGTCCAACATGAACTGTTGCGCGTCGACGACGGTCAGGCCTTGCCGCTGCATCTCGAACAGGAACGGCGGCTCGACGATATCGACGCCGACCGGTTCGCCGCCGAGGCCGGCGGTTTCGAGCATTCCTTTGATCTCGCGGACGGCGGATTCGATGAGGCCCGCGGTCGGTGCCACGGCACCTCGCAGGCCGAGCATGCCGGGCCGGCAGTTTTCGTCGGGCAGCCAGTTGGAGTAGAGCTGATGGTGTCGCACGGCCGACCCGAAGTCCCACAGCCACGGTGTGTCGGCCTCGCGGGTGAGCAGCGCGTAGCGGGTCATCTTGTCGCCCAGCGCTCCGCCGATCCAAGTCTGGGTGGTGTAGCGGATGTTGTAGAAGTCGAATAGGAGGAAGGCCCCGCAGCCACTGGCCTCCAGTGAGGCCTTGGCACGGGCTAGTCGGTAGCGGCGCAGCCGGTCGAAGTCGACGCGTTCCTCGTAGTCGACACCCATATGTCCTGGGGCCGGCGGGGTAGGTAGATGCTGGGTCACGGCTTGCTCGTCCTCGTGCTTCTCTCGGTTGGATGTGGTTACCGGCTCGGGTTATGTGCTCACCATCCGGGTCGCACGGGTCTGCTCCGCCCGCGGGTCGACGAGCGTCTTGATCCGCGTGGTGCGACGCTCGGCGAGGGGCTGCAGACCGTCAGGGACCAGCCGATCCAGGCTCAGCGCGACTGGCGCGATATCACTCCACGGATCCCGTCGCGCGGCGAGCAGTTCGAGCGCGGTAGGCATGTCGAGCGCGCAGACGTGAGCGTTGGTGCCGATGATCTCGTGCTCGATCAGGCTCAGCGTGCGTACGTCCCACTCCACGGGAACGCCCTGCAACCCGACCAGAACCAGCCGACCGCCGCGCGGCAGGATCTCCACCGCGCTCTTTAGACCCCCTGTCGTGCCGGACACCTCATACACCACCGTCGGGTTCATGCCCCACGCCGTGATGCTGTCCCGGGCCTCGGTCGCGTCACCCGTGCGTAGGACATGCGTCGCGCCGAGCCCATCGGCGATCTTGAGCCTGGCGTCGTCGAGGTCGATGACCGCGAGCCGATCCGTCACGGACGCGACCGCATAGGTGAGAAATGCTCCTATGCCTCCCGTGCCGATGATGACGGCCTCATCGTCGGCGGACAGGCGACCGCGGCGCATCGCATGCACCGCGATCGACATGGGCTGGGCCAGAGCGGCGGCATCCGCGGTCAGCCCGTACGGTGCTACCGGCAGGCAGGTGGCCGCCGGTGCCACCACGTACTCAGCGAGCGCGCCATCGCGTTGCAGGCCAACCGTCGAGTAGTGCTCACATAGATTCGTACGCATGCGTTGACATTGCACACAGGTGCCGCACGAGATGCCGGCACCGCTGACGACGAGCTCGCCCTCGGCGAAGTCGCTGACCCCGGGCCCGAGTTGGGCCACCACTCCGGCGAATTCGTGACCGGGAATCATCGGCCCGAGGTGGCCGGAGACTGGATGGCGTGTCTGGACGGGAAACATGTGCGGTCCGCTGGCGTACTCATGGGAGTCGGTGCCGCAGATGCCCACCGATCGCACCTCGATCAGCAGGTCGCCCGGGCCGGGGCGGGGCGGGGTGACGTCCTCGATACGGACGTCGCCTCGATCGTGGTACACCGCTGCGCGCACGATGTGTTCTCCTTCTTGGCAGTGGTCGAACGGATATCAGGCATGATCGTTCTCCGGGCGCTCCTCAATCCGTGTTGTCGTGGCCCTTCAACACGAACCGGCCCGGCCACTGGTCCTCGATCTCCGAGACGCGGTGCGCGATGCGCCAGCGTCCGTCGGGCTCGCGGCGCATCTTGTCGAGGTAACGGCCCAGTCCCCACACGTACGAGCGCTCGCCGTCGCCGGCATCGAACCTGAACATGTAGCTCTGCACGTCCGCGGTGTCACCGTGCAACTCGATGCGACTGTTGAGCACGAGGTGCTTGTGGTAGATCTCGGGGGCGTGGGAGTGGCGACTCGCGAAGTCGAGGGTCCCCTCGCGACCCACCCAGCGGTGCACGGAGCCGTCCGGGCGCCGGTTCTCTCGCACGACGTCGTCGGTGAAGCAGTCTACGAGCCGATCGAAATCGCCGTAGTCCAGCGAGTGACCGTACTGTGTCAACGTGTCAAGGATCGCGTTTCGATCCTCCAGATCCTGCACACGGGCCTTCAAAGCCTCGAGTTCGTTCTCAGACATTCCTTTTCCTTCTCTCGTCTCGGTCATCGGGTCGCTCCAGCGTGGAACGCCCTGCTCGTCACCGGCTCGGCCGGCAGGAGGATGGCGTCCTCCCAGGGAATCGACACGTCGACCCGGTCGCCGGGCGCGAAGGTATTCGCCCGCGACGGGATGACCACGCGCAGGCCGCGCACGACATCCGCGTCGATGAACAGCCGCACCTCGTCGCCGAACAGCATTGAGCTCGTGATGGTGCCGCGCAGCACCGGCGCGCCCTCGACGATGCCCAGGCGCGCCGCGCGGGGCCGGATGCCGAAGGTGTACCGGCCGGGCGCGGTGCCCGCCGGCGCGGCCCAGGAGCCGTCGCCCCCTGCCTCGAACCGGAACCGCGTCCTGGCGTCGACCTCCGCCGCGACCGTGGTCGCGTCCGAGAAGAACTCCGCGGTGAAGACGTTCGGCGGGTTGCGGAACAGGTCGTCCGGTCGGCCGAGGGCGACGACCTGCGAGTTGTTCATGATGGCGATGCGGGTCGAAAGGTGCATTGCCTCCTGCTGGTCGTGGGTGACGTAGATGAACGTCGTGCCCAGCTGCCCATGGATGCGCTTGATCTCGGACTCCATCTCGAGCCGCAGGGTGCGGTCGAGCGCGCCGAGCGGCTCATCCATCAGCAGCACGTCCGGGTCGTACGCGAGCGCGCGCGCCACCGCGACGCGCTGCTGCTGACCACCCGACAGCTCGGCTGGCAGGGCGTTGGCCCGGTGCTCGAGCTTGACGATCGCCAGCATCTCGGCCACGCGCGCCCGGCGACGTTCAGCAGACCACTTGCGGCGCTTGAGCCCGTACTCGATGTTCTTCGCGACCGTCAGGTGCGGGAACAGCGAGTAGCTCTGGAACACCATGCCGAGCTGCCGCTGCGCCGGGCTGAGGCCCGAGATTTCGAGGGAGCGCAGCAGGATCGCGCCGCTGGTGGGCGTCTCGAAGCCCGCGATGAGCTTCAGCAACGTGCTCTTGCCAGAGCCGCTCGGTCCGAGCAGGGTGAGGAACTCGCCCTTCTCGATCGCGAAGCTCGTCGGCGCGAGCGCCGGCACTCCGGCGTAGCTCTTCGCGACGGCGTCGAGCACCAGCACATGATTGTCGTTCATCGTCGTTTCCCTGTCGTCCGTCATCCTCGTCGCCTTCTGCTCGCGATCCGTCCGACGATGGCGGCGATCGCCATCAGCAGCGCCGAGCCGATCATCAAGAGCGATGCGGCTGCCGTGATGACCGGATCGGTCTGGTTCTGCACCGAGTCGAGGATCGCCTTGGGGAGCGTGACCTGGCCCGGTCCTCCCACGAAGTTGACGATCACGACCTCGTCGAAGGCGTGGAGGAAGCCCATGATCGCGCTCGCGACGATCGCCGGCAGCAGAGCGCGGCCGGTGATCTCGAGGAGGGCGCGAGTCAGCGAGGCGCCCATCGTCATGGCGGCGAACTCGGGAGTGCGCGAGATCTTGCTCAAGCCCGCGGTGATGCCGATCAGCACGATCGGGAGGGCGAGCACCGCTTGCGCGACGATGAGTCCGAGGTTGGTCGAGGTGAGCCCGAGCCGCGAGTAGAGCGTGAACAGCCCGACGGCCAGGGCGGTCGTGGGGATGATGATGCTGGCGACCGCGGTGCCCTGCAGCAGGTTGCGTCCCGGCAGCTTGCTGCGCTGCGCGATCAGGCTGACCGGGAGCGCCACCGCCACGGCGAGAAGGGTGGCGGGCAGGGCCAGGGAGAGCGAGAGCCCGATCGACTTCATCCATACCGGGTCGCGGAACAGCTCCTGGTACTGGCGCCAGCCGAAGCCCTCCGGCGGGAAGGCGAACCGGACCTGGTCCGAGAACGAGATGAGCAGGACCACGACCACCGGGGCGAGGATGACGATGACGATCGCGGCGAGCGCGATCCGCCCGAGGGACCGGGCGACGATGTCTAGCAGTTTCGCCACGTCATGACCTCGTCATCGCTCGGCGGACGCTGCCGACGCCGACAAGTCCGATGGTGACGATCATCACCAGCAGCGCCACCACCAACAGGATCACCGAGAGGGCGGCGGCCGCGGGGAGGTCGAAGTACTGCAGGATGTTCGCCTGGATGAGGGTCGCCAGGAACGGGGACTGGGCACCGCCCAGCACGACCGGCGTGACGTAGAAGCCGACCGAGAGCGCGAAGACGATCGCGCCGGAGGCGATGAAACCGGGTCGGGCGAGCGGGACCATGACCCGGAAGATCGATCCGGACCGGGTCGAACCCAGGACTTCGGCGTTCCGGAGGAGGTTGAGGTCGATGGTCTGGAACACGGCGTTGATCGTCAGCACGCCGAAGGGGATGAGCGAGTACGAGATGCCGAGCACGACAGCCGGCGTGGAGTACAACATCTGCACGGGGTCGAGCCCGAGAGCCCGGAGGCCGGCATTGACGACGCCCTTGTTGGAGATCAGCAGCACGATCGCGTAGTTCTTGACCACGGCGCCCATCCAGAACGGCGCCAGGACACACACCCAGCACAGCGCGTGCACCCAGCGACGCTGCGTCGTGCGGATTGTCCAGCCGATGATGCTCGACACCAGGACGACGATGCCCGTCGCGACGAGGCTCCCCGTAAACGTCGTTGCGATCGCCCTCTGGCCAGAGCCGCTCGACAGGACGCGGCCGTACACCTCGAAGCCGTCTTGGCTCGACTCGATCACGAGCAACACGAGCGGGTAGATCACGAAAACGGCGAGAAGCGCGATCGCTGGCAAGACCGCCATCAGGGCGTAGCGCTTACGGATGTCGAGCGTCCATTCCCGCCGGCGCACGCGCGGAATGTCAGTCATTATCCACCGATCGAGTTGCCGGGTCCGGAGATGAACTCCTGGAACCGCTGGTTGATCTTGTCGAACTTCGCGTTGTAGTCGACGGCGTTCGGGACAGCGAGCTCGCCGTCGTGCTCAGGCGCGTTGGCGAATCGCTCGCGCTGGTCCGCAGGGACGAACTCGAGAGAGGCGGGGTCGATGGCCGTCTTCTGCGCCAGGACGGAGAACTGCGCCTGCTCCTTGGGGTGGGTGGCGTTCCACTCGACCAGATTCCACGCGGCCTTCATGTGCGGGGCGTGCTTCAAAACCACGGTCGTGCCCTGGGCCTGGGCGCCGTCGGCCCAGACAACCTCGTAGTTGCCGGTGGGGAGCAACTCGCCGTAGATGCGGGTCGCGTAGAGAATCCCCATGTCGGCCTCACCCTGCTCGAGCACCTGGGTGCCCTGGTCGACGGTGCTCCAGATCACCGACAAGGGGCGGATCTCCTCGAGCTTGGCGAATACCGCGTCCACGTCGATCGGCGTCGTCGAGGTCTTATCCCGCGGTACTCCGAGCGCAAGCTGCGCCGCGGTGATCGGGTAAATCGGGTTGAACCCGATGATGGCCCGCTTCTGGGGGAACTTCTCGACGTCGAAGAACTCCTCCATGCTTTGGGGGCAGACCTTGACGCGCTCGGTGTTGCAGATGATGAGCATCGCCGTCCCGCCACTGTGGTAGCCGTAGTCGGTGACGTTCTCCTCGCCCAGCTGGCCGATGAGGCGCGCCTTGAGGTCCGCCGGCAGAGGTTCGAGCAGGCCGGCGTCGGCGAGGAACGCCGCGTCCGAGTCGGTGATCGACTCGAGCACGTCCCACTCGGTCCGGTTGGCCGCGGCCTGCGCCTTGGTGCGCGCGACGAACAGACCCGGTGCGTCGACCTGCTGCACCTCGATGCCGGTGTCTTTGGTGTACGGGTCGAGGTAGGCGGTCTGGTACGACTTGCTCGCCAGACCGCCCCAGTTGGCGACGACGATGGGGCCTTGGGGCGCGGAGCCCGGGTCGTCCGAGCTCGAGCATCCTGCGAGCGCGAGCATCGCGGCGGTGACGAGCGCAGCCGACGTGGCGACCGCCCTCTTCTGACGTTGTGGCGTCATGTTCTATCTCCTCATCTTCGAAAACCGAGGGGCTGGCCGACTCTGGTGCGGTGCAACCACCCGAGGGAATGCGATCGATTGCATTCGAGATCAGGAACGATCGGGATACATGCGTCTCCCGACCTATTCCGTGATGTTGATGCGGAATCCCTGCGTCCAGCGCTCACGGATGGGCTGCTCGGGGATCAGCGAGAAGCGACGACGGATGTCGGCTCTCGAGCGCTCCAGGCGCGCACGGACCGCCGGCCAATCGATATCGACGAGGGTGCCGTGCCGTTTCACGATCCGCCCGTCGACCATCACGGTGTCGACGAGGGCTGGGTTGCCGTAGTTCACGACGGCCGCGTAGGGATCCCACATCGGCGCCAGCCCGAGCACGTCGGTCTTCAGCAGCAGCAGGTCCGCCTTCTTGCCGACGGTGAGGCTGCCGGTGACGTCGCCGAGCCCGATCGACTCCGCGCCCCCTACCGTCGCAATCTCGAGGACCTTTTTCTGATGGACCTTCCGCGTCATCGTGAGGGGATCCTTCAGCGAGCGCTCCAGACGCCAGACGTTCAGCAGCGCCCGCATCTGGCCGAACATGTCGGCGGCCAGGTCGATCGTCGCGTCGATCCCGATGCTCGACTGGCCGCCCAGCGCCGTGAACCGCTCGACCGCGGGGAACGCGCCGTAGGTCATCTCGATCTCGATAGCCGAGCTGAGCGAGGCGCCGCCATCGATGATCATCTGCAGCTCCTCGTCGGGCAGGTGATTGCCGTGCACGAAGAGCAGGTCGGGCCCGATCTCCCCGGCATCGTGCAGCTCCCGCACGACCTTCAGCGGCTCGCGCGCGCTCATCCCCATGTGGATGCTGATCCGCGCCGGGTTCAAGGTGCGGCTCCACCGCACCTCCTCGAGCATCGACCCCGCCTCGGGGAGGGTCTCGAACTCGCGCGAGGCGATGCCGAAGCGCACCCTGGCCGAGTCGTCGCTGAAGTACGTGTCGCGGATGCGGGTGGCGTTGCGCTTGTGCCACTCACTGAGCGGACTGTTCACCTCGCCCAGGAGGCGAGGGAGATTCCCGGGGTCGTCACCGGGCCGATAGGCGAGGTTCCGATAGGTTCCGTAGCAGTAGATGCCCCGGATGCCCGACTTGATGATGCCCTCGGCCAGCGCATCGGAGTGGGACTCGGACAGCTGCAGGTGAGAGTGGTCGACGAGCGTCGTTATCCCCGAGTCGAGTGCCTCGAGCGCGCCAACCCAGTTCGCGAGCCCCGCGTCCTCCGGCTCGTAGCAGACGCAGTACATGCCGCGGATGTACGTCATGTAGTCGAGCAGGTTCCAGTCCGTGCGCACCCCGTGCAGCGGCGTCTGCCAGGTATGACGGTGGGTGTCCACGAAACCGGGGCACAACACCATCCCCGACGCGTCGATGATCTCGGTGTCGTCGATCTCCAGGCTCGGCGCGATGGCGGCGATGTGATCGCCCTCGACGAGCAGGTCTCCCGATGGCAGGTGGTCGGATGAGCCATCCATCGGCAGGATCGTCGCGCCTTTGAAGAGCGTGCGTCTCGTACTCATCGCATGAACGGCTCGAGCCGGGGACCGGAACTCGACGCCGTGAGGAAGAGGGTCTTCCAGTCGGGGCCGCCCCAATGCATGACACGCTCCGGCGTGCGGAGGTTGCCGATCCGGCGCCCGTCCGGGGCGTAGACCCAGACCCCGCCGGGGCGGTGACCCAGACGTTGCCGCGCTCGTCGCACTTCATGCCGTCGGGCTGCCCCGGGTCGTCGTCGGCTCGGATGCCCGTGGCGAAGACGCTCTCGTTCTCCAGCTCTGGTCGCACGTCGAACGCGCGGATACGTCTCGCTCACGCCCCCGACGGCGAGCACAGGCGTTTGTCGCTCTTCCACTGTATCCATAACCGCCCATCGCCTTTGTGCCGGGAGCCGCCTTGTGCAATGCATTGCATCGCAGTGTTGGAGAACGTTACGTGCGCCGCACGGGCGTGTCAACGGCTTGTTTCGAACCACCACCGTGACGTCGAGCTTCGCCTCTCCACGCGGCCCACCAGAATGTCGTTGCACCAAGTTGCGCGTGCCTGCAAAGCATTGCATCATACGTTCGTGGATCGATCGCCGGCACGCGTCACGCTCAAGGACATCGCTCGCCTTGCGGGCGTCCATCCCGCCACGGCTTCCCGGGCATTGGACCCGGCCCGTGGCGACATGCTCACCCCGGAGACACGCGACCGGGTGCGGCGAGTGGCCCAGGAGGCCGGCTACCACGTCAACTCGTTCGCCCGCAGCCTGCGCAAGAACTCCAGCGGGATGGTGGGAGTCGTGGTTGCGGACGTCGCGAACCCGTTCCTGCCGCCCATCCTGCGCGGGATCGAGCAGATCATCCGCGCCGAACAAAAGCTGCTGTTGATCGCGGAGACGCACGACGACGGCGGCACCCTACTGGAGATCATCGACCATTTCGTCGCTCGGCGCGTTGACGCGGTAATCCTCAGCGCGGCTCACTTTGGCGACGAGCAAGCGGTGGCATCACTTGCTGAGAAAATCCCGGTCGTGCTCGCCGTCCGCAGCGTCGGGTCAGCCCGGTTCCCAACCATCACGCATGACGACGTACTCGGCGGGCAGCTCGCGGCCGAGCACCTCGTCAGTCTCGGCCACCGCGATCTAGCCCAGCTACGCGGACCGATGGATGTCAGTTCGTTCCGCGGTAGAGAACAAGGCTTCGCCGCCGTGATGTCCACGACGACGGCCCGCGAACGTTTCGTTGACCAGTCCGCGGCCGCGCCGACGGTCGAAGAGGGCCGACGGCTCGCAGAAGCCATCCTGGACGCCCCGGGCCGGCATCCAACAGCCTTCTTCGCGCACAACGACCTCATGGCCGTCGGGGCACTGGAAGCATTGCGCGACCGAGGATTGACCTGCCCGCGAGACATCTCCATCGTGGGATACAACGATGCGCCCTTATCGAATCACGTTAACCCACCACTGACGACCGTACGTCTCCCCAGCCTCGAACTCGGTCGGCGAGTCGCCACGCTCGCTCTCGCGGTGATCGCAGGCGCGACAACGGAGCCGACGATTGAGAAACTCCCACCAGAACTCGTCATCCGACAGTCGACGGGCGCCCCTTCTCACCCATGAGCCCGCAACACCTGCTCCTGGAGATAGTCCCGAGCGGCCACACGATCTCTTCACGGTTCTCCAGCGCCTCCAAGGTAGGAGTGCGAGGGCACTCGCCGGCAACCCGGCGAAGATGTCGCACACCGGTCCGTCGAAGTCCAGGAACAGCGCTTTCGCCTCGTCCAGGAGGTCGATCAGCCGCTCGTTCAGGTTCACAGTTCGACCTCGTGGCTGATGGTGTTCCAGACGCTGTCGAACCACATCCGCGCCTGGTCGACGTCACTCAGGCCAATGTCCGCACACTCCTGGCTTGACCTTCACTTTGCGCGACCACTCGGGCCGTCGTTTCCGTACAAGACGGCCGTAGTGGCGCTTCCTAGCATGGGCGTGGGTACTCCGCCGCGGCGCGTAGGCGTGGCACCACCGTCCGCTTGTCGATCTGCCTGGCGGCCTCGTCGCCCGGCAATGAGGAGAACAGCACATGCGTGATCTGATCTATACCGCGTTCGTTTCGCTTGACGGCGTTGTGGACTCCCCGGGCGGTGGTCCGGGCGAAGACCACCGCAGCGGTGGCTGGGTGGTCAACGACATCGAGTTCCTGCCCGAGGCGTTCTCACTCAAGGGCGAGGAGCTCGAGGACACAACGGCGCTGATGTTCGGCCGCCGCAGCTACGAGGTGTTCGCACCGGTCTGGCGCGACTCGGAGGACCACGCCGCCTACAAGGAGCTGCCCAAATACGTGGTCTCGACCACGCTGTCCGACGACGCCCTCGTCGAGGGTTGGGGTCCGACGAGGATCCTGCGCTCGACCGAAGACGTGGTCGAGCTCAAGAAGAGCGAGGGTGGCGCGATCTTCATCCATGGGAGTGCGGAGCTCGCTCGACGCCTGTCGGACGCGGGCCTGGTCGACCGGTACAACCTGCTCGTCTTCCCGGTGCTGCTCGGAGCCGGGAAGAGCCTGTTCAGCAGAGCGGACAAGGACAAGCAGGCACTGAGTCTTCGGGAGTCCGCGGCCTACCCGAACGGTGTCGTCAAGTTGATCTACGACGTCGCCGGCTGATCCAGAGCCAGGGCGATCGCACCGCCGGTGCCCTCGCGGAGTTGTCGCGCCGTACGCCCGACATACCGGCGCAGCGCACGGGCCAGGTGCGGCTCGTCGAAGTACTCGAGCCTGGAGACGACATCGGCGACCGGGATGCCGGCGGCCAGCAGCACCGAGGCCTTGCGGACGCGTTCGATCTGCCGTACGGCGCCCTGGGTGAGCCCGGTCGCCGCGCGGAACCGGCGTTCGACGGTGCGTTCCGAGACCACTGGACGGTGGCCTCGGCGAACCTCGGCGACGAGCGGGTCACGGACCACGGCTCCGGCGCGCACAAGGCGGTCGACCAGTGCCTCAGCGTCGTCAGGGCCAGGCGTCTCCCAACGGAGACCGTCCAGCCGGAAGGTCCTGTGCGTGGCGTCGGGGAGTTCGACGCCACGGTCGACCAGTGCCGACGTGGGCACAGCCCGGAGCCAGGTGCCCACCGCGAACTCGATGCCGACAAAGGTCGCGCCCTCCGGCACCGGCGCGGTGCCGGTCCTGGTCTCAGGGCCGGAGATGTTCGCGTACGCCGTGCCCTCGAACTCCCAGAACACCAGACCCCAGCACACCGCCGCCACCGAGGTCATCTCCGCGACCCGCTCGCTCGAACAGGTCCACACGGTGTCGACCCAGGGCGAGTCGGACGCGCGAGTCTCGAACCGCAGTACCACGAGAGAAGGATAGGCTGCTTCGGTGACCGTCAGCTGATCGAGGACGACCAGCTCCAGCACCGCGCGTTCCCCCTCGGGCAGCTCGGCCATGGCCTTGAAGGCTCGCCGGGCAAGCTGCTCCGCGTCGATGCGCTCCTCCAGCCGGGCGATGTCATCGCTGTCCAGCGGCCGCCGCCTGCTCACGCGGTCGGTCAGCTGGGACTCCCTCAACGACCTGCGCCGCTCAGCCGAGAGCGTGTTGCGTGCCACTCCGTACAGCCACGCGACCTCACTGCCCCGTCCCGGCCGGTATGTATGAGCGGACTCCATCACCGCCAGGAACACATCCGCCACCAGGTCCGCAACCATATGGGGGTCATCGACCCGGCGAGCGACACCATGGTCATTGCCCACGAGTTGATCGGGGAGATCGGGGCGCCTCCGAGGGCACTCCACTCAACGCCTACATCGTTCTGTCGCTGTTGATCGGCGCACACCGAAGGGCTTCGCGCGTTGACCTGGTCGCACGTCGATCTCCAGCGCGAGCCTCCTTCGATCATGGTGTGGCGGTCAGTACGGGCTGGCGGCCCCAATCCGCCCCCAAAATTCGGGCATTAGCGGACACAAAAGAAGCCGCCCTCACGTGAGGACGGCCTCTGACTTGCGGTGGAGTGTTCACGAGTGCTCCTGGCCTGGGGCACAGCAGACGCTTCCAAGATCGCTTCCCGGGCAGGCTGCCGGGGCCGGGTCCACGATCACTGATCTGCCGATGAGGGCGTTCGGCCTCCTCGGTTTGCGGTGATGACGGTGCCGCAGGTCAGCAGCAGCGGCCGCCCGCAAGAGTTGCGGATTTCCTGCAGGACGACCTCGTCACGGCGTGGCTCGCAGTGGTGGTGTCTCCCTCATTCGATATTCGATCGTGCACACCCCAGTGCAGGTACGGCATGCGTCGCCCTGCTTATGAGAGGCATGGGGTTTACGCGGAGAGGGTTCACCTGGTGGTGGCGCTCAGGAGGTGCGCGCGCGAGGCCTGCACCTCGTTGCGCAAAGCGGGCAGGTCGACGCCAAGGACGTGGCCGTTCCACTTGCGGGGTTCGCCGTTGATGAGGACGGCGCTGATGTTGCGGGCGTCGGAGCCCAGGACCACAGTGCCGATAGGGTCGTTCAGCGGCATGTTGTTGAGGGCTTCCGCCTGGATGATCTGAAGGTCGGCCTTCTTGCCGGGGGTGAGCGAACCGGTCATGCTCTCCAGTCCATTGGTGCGGGCGCCTTGACGGGTTGCAAAGTCCAGTACGTCGTGAGTGGTGATCCGGGAGGGCGGCCGGCCGGTGCCGTAGGAGGCGTTGACGGCGCGCATCCGCTGGATGGCGTGCAGGGCTCGCATCTGGGTGAACATGTCGCTGGCCAGGGCGACTTCGACGTCGATGCTCAGGCCGGGGCGGATGCCGGCCGACAGCGCCTCGTCTATTGCGGGAATTGCGGTCTCCAGCCCGATCTGCGCGTCGGAGGTGGGGGCCAGGGCCACAGTGGTGCCCGTTGCTGCCATGGTCTTCCACGCCTCGGTAGTCAGGCCGGTGGCATGGATGAGGGTGACGCCGGGGTTGAGGATGCCCTCCTTGGCCCAGCGCAGCACGGCCTCCGAGGAGGACGTGCCGAAGACGGCATCGACGCTTACGCCGATGTCCAAGTCCTGGGCCACGCGGGCGAGGTCGGGACCGTAGGTGAGAGCAGGCCCGGCGATCTCGTCCGTGGCGAGCGCCGCCACGCGCAGGGTGAGCAACTGGTCATTGCTGCTGAAGTACTGGTTCTTGAGCCGCCTCAAGTCGCCGGGCCACTGGCGGTCCCAGTCGCCGAAGTGCGGGCCCATTGAGGCGTGCACTCCGCGGATGCCGGTGTCGAGGAGGGCCTGGATGGCGGCGTCGGAGTGCTCGGCTGAGCGGGAGTTGTGGGAGAAGTCGAGCATGCAGGTGATGCCGCTGTCGATTGCGGTCAGCGCGGCCAGTTTGGTGCCGATGTACATGTCCTCAGGCCGGTACGCAGGGGCGTAGCCGGCCAAGGTGGCCATGACGTAACCGGCGAGGTCGTCGACGTCCGGCATGATCCGCCGCAGCTGGGCCTCCCAGGCGTGCCGGTGGGTGTCGACGAAGCCTGGCGCGAGAATCGTGCCGGTGGATTCCACCACGACGGCGTCGTCCGTGCTCAGCGCGGGTCCGACCGCAGCGATCGTATCGCCCTCGACGAGCAGATCGCCGCGGTCCAGGACGCCTAGAGCCGGGTCCATGGTCACGATCGTCGCACCGGTGAACAGGATGCGCCGCTGAGGGTCCGCAGAGCGGCGCTGGAGTTGCTCGAGTACAGCAGCACTGGCGGTGTCGTCGGCATTCATGAGGGATCCTTCTTCATCGTGAGGTAGGGGTTGCGCTGAGCTGCACGGCTTCTCTACTCCCGGTAGAGCACGAGGTGTTCGTGGTAGAGCACGCTGTCGCGGATGTCGCCGGTCGCGGTGAACCCGGTGTCGTCGACGTAGTCGATGTGGCTGCCGGTTACCGTGTAACGGCCCGTGTACGCGCTACGCCGGTTACCGCGGGCCTCGTCGTACCGGCCGTCCGAGCGCAACTCCTGGCGGATGTAACCGTCCGCGGTCACCCACATGCCCACCACATCGGCAGTGTCCTCGGTGGCCTTTGCCATGTCGGACTCCTTCCATGTGTAAGTGCGGATCTGTCCTGCACCATCGAGTCTGCGCAGGTCGCTGACCATCAACCAGGACGCGTGCTGCCTGGGTGAGGCACACCCAGGCAGCACGCCGCCCCGCGGCATAGCCTGAAGGCATGCCTGACAACCAGCTGGGAGAGTTCCTTCGCGCGCGCCGAGCGGGTCTGCTCCCGCAGGACGTCGGCATGGCCAGCTACGGCGTGCGCAGAGTCACCGGCCTGCGCCGTGAGGAGGTCGCCGTCCTGGCCGGTGTCAACGCCGACTACTACACCCGCCTCGAACAGGGCCGCGAACGCCATCCCTCACCCCAGGTGCTCGACGCGCTCAGCCGCGCCCTGCAACTCGACACCGACGCCCGCGCACACCTGCACCGGCTGGCCGGGACATCTCCGAGTGACCAGTTCACCCGCACCACCGACCGTGTCAGCCCCGCCCTGCGCCAGCTGATGGATGGCTACCCGGGCGGCCCGGCGTTCGTCATCAACCCGACCTTGGACATCCTGGCGGTCAACGCCCTCGCCGCCGCCCTGTACTCACCCTTCGAGCAGGCGGACAACCTGGCCCGCATGACCTTCTGCGACCCGGCAGGCCGGCACTTCTACACCCAGTGGAGCTGGACCGCCCAAGCCACCGTGGCCAACCTGCGCCAGGCGGCCGGCCTCGATCCTGACAACCCGCGGCTGCGCGAACTCTTCCGCACCCTCACCGAGCACAGCGCAGACTTCGCCCACCTGTGGAACACCCACACCGTCCGCGGCAAGACCCAGGACGCCAAGCACTTCCTCCACCCGGATGTCGGCCCCCTGACCCTCACGTACCAGGCCTTTGACATACGCGACAGCCCCGGCCAACAGCTCGTGATCTACCAGGCCGAACCCGGCAGCCCCAGCGCCCAGGCTCTCAACCTGCTCGGCTCCATCCACGCCACCTGGAACCAGGCCGAACCTCATCCCAGCCAATAGCGTCTGGACGACCCAGATGTCCGCGCCCCCACCGATGAACTGGCAGCGTTGATCGCGGCGCGCGAGCCCTACTTGCCGCAGCACAAGCAGAACGCCGGCGCACACGGCGCGCTCCGGCTGCAATGCCCAGGCACCTGCCCCACGGGCCCCGAACTAGGACGAACCCGATTCGGAAACCCCTGAAACGACAAGATCCCGCCCGATCACGATGATCAGACGGGATCCCGTCAACTTCAGTCCAGCCGTTTCAAGAACGGCCCCTGGTGGAGCTATGGGGATTTGAACCCCAGACCCCTTCGATGCGAATCCACTTAATCGAGGGGTTCGGCGAGGGGGTCACTAGGGGACTGAGCTGGTCTTTTGATCCCGTGCGGTTCGGTGGCCTCCCTCGGTGTACGCCCCCGTTGTCACTCAGTTAGTCACTCACTTTAGGCGGTGTCCGTGCCGCCCGGCGGCTGGTCGACGACCCGGAAGAACAGGGCAACAGGGCCGAGGCGTACGATCCGTCGGGATTGCACAGCGGCGGTGACCGCAGGCGGAAGCGGTACGATTCGCCGCTATGAGGACGCGGGTGACGGCGCTGGCCGCCTGCTTTATCGCGTTGGGCTGTGCCGCACAGCCCAAGCTCGCCGACCCGGCCCCCTCGCCGTCGAGCGCGCCCACCACGTCGGCCCCCTCCCTAGCGACCACGCCTGCCGCGACGTTCTCCAAGAGGTGGGTCCAAGTCCCCGGCCTGCCCGATGACGACGCGTGGGAGCGTGGCATGCGCGACGTAAGCGCTGCCGGTCCCGAAGTGGCGTGGGCGGTCGGGTACACCGGTTGGGAGGACAGTGTCCGGACGTCGCTGCGCACGTGGGACGGGTTACGGTGGCGCGCGGTGCCCGTCCAGAATGCTCTGGGCAGCTTGGGGAGCATCGACTCCGACGGGCCGCGCAACGCGTGGATGCTAGGCGGAGGTTTCGAGGAGTCCTTCGCCCAGCACTGGGACGGGCGCGCCTGGAGGCAGTACCGGCTCGATGCATTCGGGCGGGACGTGGCCGTGGACGGCCGCCGGGTGGTCGTGATCTCGGACACCGCGGTTCTGACCTGGAACGGCACCGCCTTCGTCACCGAAAGGGTGCTCGGCGGCAAGGAGACCAGGCTGGTCGCGGTGGACACCGGAGCCGGTCACACCTGGGTTGCCGGGATACGGGCAGAGCAGCCCGTGATCTGGCACGGGCACGACGGCAGGTATGAGGAGACCACGCTGCCCGGAGGCTCCATCGACGCGATCTTGCAGATCGGCCCCGACGACGTGTGGGCCGTGGGCAGCGCCGGTGTGCTGCACTGGGACGGCCGATCCTGGCAGCGGCCCGCCATCCCGCTGTGGAACGGCGAACTGGAGAGTGTGACCGCGTTCGGGCCCGACGACGTCTGGTTCGCGGGCAAGGACCGCGACGAGCCCGGTGGGGTCTCGGTTCTGCACTGGGACGGACGGAGTTGGACGAAAGAGGTGCCCCAGCCGGGCGGCGAGGGGCACCACGCACAGATCGAGCGGATCCCCGGCACCTCTCAACTGTGGCTGATGGTCAACGTGGAAAACGGCGATTCCGAGTCGATCGTCACCTTCCGCCGCGAATAGCGGCGCGGCGCAAACTCAGTGAGTCACCCACAACGCTCAAAAGGCCGCTCTCAATACTGAGGGCCCCTTTGACCTGGGTGGACCTAATGCTCGCTTACTGCACCCGATCGTCCAATAACCCAGATTGATTGCTGTAGGCCGGTTGGGCGCCGTCACAGCTCAACCGATACCCCTCAGGTATCAGTGCTTGCAGGATTGATCATTGTTTGCGCAGCTCCCATGGGGTGCAGTAGGAGGCGGGCGGTCAACGGACCGACCCTTCCCCAGCAGCAAGTCATAGGAGATTGAAATGGGTCAGCTCGACGGCAAGGTCGCAGTGGTGACGGGTGCCAGCAAGGGCATCGGGTTCGCCAGCGCACTGCGCTTCGCCGAGGAGGGTGCGTACGTCTACCTCACCGGACGACGCAAGCCGGAACTCGACGAGGCGGTGGCCCGCATCGGCGCGGCCCGCGCCAGCGGGGTGCAGGGTGACGTGACCGACCTGGCCGACCTCGACCAACTCTTCGCCACCATCGACGCCGACGGGCGCCGGATCGACGTACTCTTCGCCAACGCGGGCGGAACGTCCATGTCTCCGCTGGCCTTGGTGACCGAACAGGACTACGAGCAGATCACTCGGTTCAACCTGCACAGCGCGCTCTTCACCGTACAGAAGGCCCTGTCTCTGCTCAACGACAACGCGTCGGTCATCCTCTGCTCGTCCACCATGGCCAGCCGAGGGGCGGGCGGCGCCGGGCTCTACGCCGCGGCCAAGGCCGGGGTTCGGTCGTTGACCCGCACCTGGGCCAGCGAGCTGAAGGATCGGGGTATCCGGGTGAACGCGCTCGCGCCGGGCGTGACGGAGACGGAACTGGTAAGGGGCAACGTTCCGGCCGACATCAGCCCGGACGAGTTCATCGCCATGCTGGGCACGATGGCACCGCTGGGACGCGTCGCCCACCCGGCCGAGCAGGCCGCCGCGGCCCTCTTCCTCGCCTCCGACCAGAGCAGCTACATCACCGGCTTCGAACTGCTCGTGGACGGCGGCTACAACCAGATCTAGATCTGACCCACGGCTGCCTGCCGGGCCGCGGCACCGGGATGCCGGGAGACGCCGGTTCGGGCACTCGTCACCTCCGCCACCGCGACTGCGGTACGGACGAGCCGATCGCGCGCGACCGACCGGGCAACCCGCGGCCAGGCCAGAACGATCTGGTTACTCGGCACGCCGACCACCGGAACCGCGACGACGGACGAGCCGAGTCGGCTGGTCGCGCTCGCCCCGAGTACGACCAGGAGTTCGCCGAGCGCGATCCGGTCAAGGAGCTCGTCGAGGGCCACCGGCGGCGACTGCGCGCGGAAACGATCCTCGCCCTCCAGTTCGTCCATGGTCAGACTGTCGCGCGCGGCGAGCGGGTGCCCGGCCGGGAGGAGCGCGACCGGAGGCTCGTCGAGGAGGTCGACCGTGTCGAGCCCGTCGAGATTGTCGTTGCCGCACATGAACGCCGCGTCGGCGGTACCGGCGCGCAGGGCGGCGCCCAGGGCGGTGGTGAAAAGCACCTCCACCGGTACCGGGTCCGGGCCGAGCCGGTACGCGTCCAGCACTTCGGCAAGCAGGCCCACGCCGGCACCGGCCGGAGCGGCGAGCACCACCCGCTGCGGCCGGGCCGCCTGCTGAGTCCTGCCCACCGCGCCGTCGAGCGCGGAGAGGATCTTGCGGCTCTCCCGCAGGAACACCTCGCCAGCCGTGGTGAGGTCAACCCGCCGACTGGTGCGCTCGAAGAGCCGGACACCCATCCGGCGTTCCAGCCTGCTGATCGCGCGCGACAACGGCGGCTGCGCCATGCCCAACTGCTCGGCGGCACGGCCGAAATGCCGGTGCTCCGCCACCGCGACGAAGTAGACGAGGTCCCGGACCTCCGGTCGATCCATACCCGAAGGGTACCCATCACGGTCACGGCGGCGCCGGTCCCCGCAACCGTGATCTGGTCGTTCGCGGTCGGCCCGGTGGCGGGCGGGCACGGCCTCCAAGGTCGTCTCCCAGATTTCTCCCAAGAGAGGCAGAAAGGCCCTGACTGCCTGAGCGATCAAGGCCTGACCTTGCCCTTTGGAGTGGAGATATGGGGATTTGAACCCCAGACCCCTTCGATGCGAAGCCAATTGCTCAAGCGCTCAGCAAGAGGTCAGTAGGTGGCTGAGCTGGCCTTTTAGTCCCACATAGTCCGGCGGCGTCCCCGCGCGTACGTCCCTGTTGTCACTCAGTTGGTCACTCGCTTTGGGCGACCTCCTCGCCGAACCGGTTGGACTCCGGGCTCACGGCGTCTTCTGCTGCATGAACAGGTCGATGCCGTCCACCATGAGCTGCGCTCGCATCCTGTACAGGTTCGCGAACTCAGCGGGCGCCGCTTCGTTTTCGTTGGATCGGTCCCCGCGCGGCGGGCGCCCCCTGGTGCTCGACAGCGGCGGGTGGTCGAGTGCCCGGTCACGTACACGTGGCCGGGCGCAGAGGCCGGGTCCCGCCGAAGCTGAAGGCTCGCCGGTCGGCCATTGGCACCACTTCGTGGTACCGCCTGGAGATATCATCGCTGTATGGAACTTCGGCTCCGCCTGCCCGACGAGATCCACAGCCGGCTACGGACCGTGGCTGACGAGGACGGCAACAGCCTGAACACTGAGATCGTGATCGCGATCGAGGAGCACCTGGCCCGCCGCCAGACCAGTGCGGTGCGCGCCATCGCCCGCAAGGTCGCCCAGCGCGACGCGGAACTGCTGCACCGCCTCTCCCAGTGACCGTCTACCTGACCACAACCGATGTCCTGGCGATTGCCGAGGAGATCCTTCCCGCGGTCGGCCTGCGCGACGGCGGTCTGCTGCACGCGGCCGTCCTGCGTCCGCAGACCAGTGTGTATGGCCAGGACGCCTACCCCGACCTGTGGACCAAGGCCGCAGCCCTGATGCAGAGCCTGATCATCGGCCACCCCCTGGTCGACGGCAACAAACGACTGGGCTGGACTTGCGCCGTCGTCTTCCTGGAGTTGAACGGCGAGGGCCTTACCGGGACCAACACCGACGCCGCCGAAGAACTGGTCATCGCCGTCACCACCGGCGAACTCGACGATGTGACCGAGATCGCCAAGAGGCTCCGTGCTCTGGGCCCCGATGACGACCGAAGCCCCGCAGACTCCTGAAGCCTTAGGGGAACCTCCGATCGTCCGGGACTCAGCCGGGCCCGGCAACGGGAAGAAGTCGCGGGTGCGGCGCTATCCGTCATGGGGAGCGGGAGGAAACAAAGCTCGCTCGCGCCGATTGCCCACAGGTCGCCCCGCGACCGTCGTTGGTTGTCATGACCTACATGACGATCACTTCCGCTGGGCCAATCTCCGTCCCACGCTGAAGGTGACATCAGCACGGTCACCACCCGCCCAGTCATTTCAAGCCTGGCCGACAGGGTGGCTTCGGTCCACTGGCACCTCCAGAACGGTGGCCTGGGCACCGCCCGCGTCGATGAGGCGATCTTCCAGAGTGGGGCCGGCGACGGTCAGCCCGTGGCGGTGCAGCCAGCCGAACAGCTCCTCACCGGCGCGGACGACACCGATCGAGGAGGGGACGACGGCGCGCACGACGGCGCGGGCGGGCAGAATGAGTTGCTCGCCGCCCCGATCGGTGGTCACCGCTGCGGCGAAGCCGCCCGTCGGATGTCCGGCGAGCCAGGTCAGCAAGGTCGATGGCGACACCGCCGCGCAGATGACGGCCAGCTCGGATGCGTGCTCGATACGCAGGCGGCGTACGCGCAGGCGGCGCGGCCCCACCGTGGTCTGCTGGGGCAGTATCGACATGGGCGTCATGAAATGGTCCTCAGCCTGAGCAGCGGTCGCGGCCAACGCGGCAATGTCGCGGTGGAGACTCCTCACATTTTCGGCCAGGGCCTGTCGCAGCTGTGCCTCGGGCGCGTCGAGCAGATCGGTGATCCGGCGCAGCGGCAGGCCGAGGCGTTGTAATCCTCGGATGCGCTCCAGCCGGGACAACTCGGCCACGCCGTACCAGCGATAACCCGTAACTCGATCCACTGCGGCGGGCACGAGCAGCCCGATCTTGTCGTAGTGGCGCAGGGTGCGTTGGGATACCCCGGCCATACGCGCCAGTTGACCAATCCGCCACATGACGACTCCCTGTCCTCAGCGTGTTGACCTTCTCCCTGTGTCAGGGTTCTACCGTCACCGTCCATGACTGATCTGAACCCCGGGGCCCGGCTTACCGGTGTCCTGCTGCTGATCTCGCTGCTGGCCATGATTACCGGTGCGGCCATCGTGGTGCCATCGGGACTGACCCTGAATCCGGCCGACCCCGATGCCGCCCTCGCCGCGGTGGGCGAGCAGGTTGGGCTGCACCTGACCGAACTGGCCTTCGACGTGCTGGGCTGGCTGGCGTTGACCGCGGCCGGGCTGGTCATGGCCGCGCGCCCGAACGTCGCGCCCAGGCCGCATCTGGTGGTGTTCGCCGGTGGGCTGCTGGCCGCCGCCGGGCTGGCGGGACTGCTTCACGACGCCGGGAACCTGGCACTGACCCGGCTGAGCGCCGATCCGGTCACACCGACCACCGCCGCTGTGGCCACGGCGGTGCTGCTCTCCGCCAAGTGGACGGTCAACCTGGCAGGGTTGCTCTGGGTCGCCGCCACAACGACCACCGCGGTGGGCGTCCCCATGCCCAGCGGGCTTCGCAGGGCCGGCGCCATCGCGGCACTCTGCGGCCTGGCCGCGGTCGCGCTGCCGTGGACGACCGCGGCCGACGACCCGTCGGAGGCATCGGAACAGCTCGGGTACGCCCTCTACCTGCCGATCATGATCTGGTACGGCGTACTGGGCTGGCGTTATCTGCGGAGGCAGTGAGCGGCGCACGTGGCGGCATGGTGCGCGCCCTGATCAGGGCACACCGACCCTACCTGCCGCACAACAAGCAGGGCCCCGACGACGCCAGGCCCGAACTCGGCAGAACCAGGCTCAGAATCCCCTGAAACAACAAGATCCCGCCCGGGATCCCGTCAACGTCCGTCGGGATCATTGGTCTCATGTCCTGGGCAGTTGCTCGCGCAGGACCGTGTCCAGGGTGGTGGGCCGGCGGCCGAGCAGGGTGGTCAGGGTCGGGTCGACCGCGGCGAATTCGCCGGCGCGGCTGGCGGCGAAGATGCCCAGTAGCTGGTCTGCGGCCTCGGATGGAACACCACGGCCGATCAGCTGTCCCCGGAACTGGTCGTCGGGTGCGACGGTCCTGGTGATGGTGCGGCCGGTGGCCTGGGTGGCGAGCTTGGCGACGTCGTCCAAGGTGAACGCCTGGGTCGCGGTGAGCGGTGGGGTGGGCCCGTCGAAGCGACCTTCCTCGGCCAGGATCCTGGCGGCGGCGTCGGCGAGGTCGGCGTGCGCGGTCCAGCTCACCGGCCCGTCAGCGGGGAGCGCGATCTCTCCGCCGGTGGCCAGGACCGGGTTGAGGAACTGCACCGTGCTGGTGGCGTAGAAGCCGTTGCGCAGTGAGGTGAACGGCACGCCGCAGGCGCGCAGTGCGTCTTCGGTGGCGGCGTGGTCGCGGCAGGCCTGGAAGTGGGAGGACGCGCCGGCACCCATGTGGCTGGTGTAGAGGATGCGGCGGGCGCCCGCCGAGACGGCCCCATCGATGGCGGTTCGGTGCTGCTGTACGGCCTGTTCGCCCATCTTGTCGACGGAGACGATGAGCACCTGTGTGGCGCCCTCGAAGGCGTGGGCGAGCCCGTCGGGGTCGGTGAAGCTACCCTGCCGCACCCGTACCCCTTGGTCGGCGAGCTCCTGCGCTTTCTGCGGGTCGCGGACACTGACTCCGATCTGGTTCGCCGGGACACGTGTCAGCAGCCGCTCGACGATCTGGCGCCCGAGTTGTCCGGTCGCCCCGGTCACGATGATCATTGATCCTCCAAGGATTCCAGTGGAAACAATTTCATGTTAACACCGGAAATTATCGATGGAACCAGAAGAGTGGTAACGTTGATATATGCCATCTCGCGACCAGGAGCAGACCCGCCGGCGCGTCATCGAGTCCACGATCGAGCTGCTGACGCGCGAGGGCCGCGACGCGGTCACCACCCGCGCCGTCGCCTTGGCGGCCGGTCTTCAGCCGCCGGCCATCTACCGTCTGTTCGGCGACAAGGACGGTCTGCTCGACGCGGTTGCCGAGCACGGCTTCGCCACGTTCCTGGCAAGCAAGAGCCTCGACCCCGACCCGCGAGACCCCATCGAAGACCTGAAGGCGGGCTGGGACTTGGCGGTTGAATTCGGTTTGGCCAATCCCGCGCTGTACGTGCTGATGTACGCCGACCCCACCAGGCCCGCCTCGGCCGCGTTCACGGCGGGCATGGAGATCCTGATGGGCCGCATCCGGCGCCTGGCCGCCGCCGGCTGGCTCCGCGTGGATGAGGAACTCGCCGCCGCGATCATCCACGCCACCGCACGCGGCGCCGTGCTGACCTGGCTGTCCCTGCCCGAGGACCGGCGCGACCCCGCTTTGCTGACCACCCTTCGCGAGTCGATGCTCACCGCCGTCACCAACCACGAACCGGCAACTCAGGAGGCCGGCCCGATCGGCGCCGCTCGCGCTCTGCGCGCCGCCTTGCCCGAACAGACCGCCCTGAGCGACGGCGAGCAGCACCTGCTGGAGGAATGGCTCGACCGCCTCACCCTCGGCCGGTGACGACGTCACGCCGGTCGGCGTGCGAGGCCGAGATGGTCGAGGTGGTAGGAGATCGCGGTCGTCGCGTTCTCGGCGGTGCGTTGGCCAAGCAGGACGCCGGTGCCGAGTCCTGCGGAGAGGGCGAGCAGGATGGCGGCCTCGGTGCGGGGGTCTCGGTGCGGGGGCAGGATTCCGTCGCCGCGCTCCTGTCACCCCCCGAGCTGATGAAGCCGATCATGATGGGGTATCGCACGTTCGGACCCACCCGCCCGCCGGCCCGGCCGTTCACCGACGAGGAACTGCGCGCGGTGTCCGTACCCGCATTCGTGCTGCTGGCCGGGCGCAGCGCACTGCTGGACGTCTCCACCGCCCGGCGCAGGATCCAGAACCTCATCCCCGGCGCACAGGTCGACATCCTGCCCAAAGCCGGGCACGGACTCCCGCTAGAGGTCCCCGACCTGGTAAACCAGCACATTCTCCGCTTCATCGACGCCCAGACCCCGGACGCCCAGATCCCGGCAAGCGAGCAACACCAGGTTGATCTCTGAGAGCGGCCTCGTTCCTGAGACCTCCTGCAGCTGCGGTTGCCCACGCTGTACAGCCAGGTAGAGCGCGTTGTTGTGGCCGTCGGCGGGTGGGTCGGTCACGCCCCTCAACTCGGCCTGAATCGCGGCACGGCGGCGGTCCGAGCCTCGCGAGGGTCTCGCTCGAGCTCCGGATAAATCTCCGGATCTGATGGAGAATGCACCGTGTGATGCGGCGAATTGTGGTTGTGGCTCTCGTGGCGGCTGGGCTCGGCGTTCCGAGGCCCGCAGAGGCGGCGGCGGATCCCTTGGCGGCGGTGAAGGCGCAGTATGTGCCGGGGCGCGGGGTCATGGTGCGCGAGATGGGGCATTCGTTCGCCAGCGTGCCAGCGAAGCTTCGCTTCTCGCAGGATGGGTGGCTGGAGTTCGGGCGAAGCCGTGTGGTGGCGTACGAGATGCGGGTGAAGCTCGCTCCCGCGAAGGAGCGGGTCCGGTCGCTCGGCGTCGGGAAATACACCTACCGCACCAGCCCGGCGATCGTGCGTTCCCTACCCAAGGGGAAGATCTGGCGGGCCGAGCCCAAGGAGTACAACCCCCTCAGGAATCCGGTCTTCGTCGTCGAGCCGACGACGCTCAAGGCGCTGCTGAAGACCGTGACCCGCCACAACGGAGGCTTCTACGAGGGCGTCATCGCGTACGGCGACCTCTATGCGGCCTCGCCGTCGCTCCGGGCGGACGCCCCGAAGCCCGACGAACTCGAGTCTGCGGTGGACGTCAAGTGGCACATGTACACCGGCGCGCAGGACCTGCCGAACCGGTTCTGCGCGAAAGTGGACGATCAGCAGGACGCCCCCGGCCGCGACACCTGCGTCCAGTTCCTGTGGTGGGGCGCGAAGAAACACCTGCCGGCCCCACCCGCCAGCAGGGTCGGCTTCCCGGCCGCGCGCTGACGCGGCGTCGCCCAGCGGGCGAAGACACACAACGGGGTAGCTCGGCGGGCTGGAAGCGCGGGTCGACGACCCAGCCAGGTAGCGGGGCAAGCACCGGGTAGGTGGGCGCAGCCACTCCGGTGGTGTGCGGTAGGCGCGTGCTGTTTCCAGCGCCTCATATCTGCCCGGTGAGACGGTCGATTCGGCGACGGAACCTGACCGAACCTGTCCGGTTCGCAAGCATGCGTGCTTTCCGCATCTGCGCCGACCACACCGGCCGCACCCCCGGATAGACCCCCGCATCCTCGATCGAGCCCGCAGGTCGATCGATCTTCACGTGGTCGATCGATCCTGCGGCCAACCACGGGTTGGCGAGCGTAGCGGCGGACCCGCCACATGTAGCGGCAGCGCTACAGCCCTCATGCCGTTGGCCAGGTCCTTTGCCCAGATGTAGCGCGTAGCGTCCCGGCCGACGGCTGGCAAGCCTACTGCTGTACTTCTTGGCTGTACGGAGACCAGAAAGGCCAGTTCCGATGATCGGAACTGGCCTCTGACCTGGGTGGAGCTATGGGGATTTGAACCCCAGACCCCTTCGATGCGAAGCCACTTGCGCGCGGTGCGACTTACTCATTGTGAGGCCGTTGACCTGGCGCTACGGTACCTCGCGGTGCGGTGACGTCGCCAAGTGTTCGCGCCCGTTGTCACTCAGTTCGTCACTCACGTTGAACCACGTCTGCGCAGTGGCAAACTTAGAAGCCCGACGGCCGACGAAATGAAGTGCGCCACGCGATCGAGACATCAAAAGAGAGAGAGTTCGCCAATCAGTCTGTGAGCCGCGTCGATCAGCCGATCAGCGGTGGCAATCGCCGCCGCAGCTTCGTCATGCGTACGAAATCCCCCGGACGCATCGGGTATTCGATCTCATTACGGCGTCGCCGTAGCGCTCCAAACTCCCTGAAGACACCACCGAACTGAGCTCGCAGAACTTCCTCGACGACGTAGTGCCCGCCTGCGGTCGTGGGCCGGAGACCCTGGTGCGCCAATACTCCGGTGCAAGCGTGTCGAGCGGCGTCGTAGACGAGAACGAAAGCGCTGTCCGGATCGCCAGTGACCGCCCGAGCGGTCTCCAAGGTACGCTTCGCGCTCCAACCACTGGGTTCCATCGGCGGCCATACCGACGACCTTCTGAAGCCGCCCGTCTCCAAGCAGGCGTTCAACCTCATTCCTGCCCGGTGACCAACGCATCACTCGGCCTCCTCCGGCAGGTCCTTCACCCAGACGACCGGCGACGCCCGGATCTGCTCGACAAGCGGATCCGCAGCTTCATTCCAACGTTCGAATGCCATGAGGATCGGATTGACCGGGATTCCGAGCCGTGCTTCTACGCGCTCAGCCGCCTCATAGACCTCACTGCGAGAGAGATTTCCAATGACCAGGACATCGATATCGCTGGGCAGCGGACCGGACTCCCCCCGGTATCGACTCGCCCACGAACCGAAGATCGCCACGCCATCGACACCTGGCATCCCCGCAATCTCCTCCTGTACAAGGACATGAGGCCCAAACGCCAAGGTCAGCAACTCGGTGAGCGACCTCGCGTAACGCCCAGGCACCGCAGCCCGGATCAAGCGAGCCCTACCCACCCGCCGACCAGCGAGAATGCCTGCCTCCTCCAACCGTCCAGCCTCTCTCTGCAGGGTCGTCAGTGGCACCCCAACCCGCTCCGCCAACTCAGTCAACGTGAACTCGCGATCAGGCTGCAGGAACAGCAGAGTCAGCAGGTCCGCCTGGTGCCGCGACCGGAAGATCGGCAAAAGCGGCGGCCCCTTACTACGCATAGATGAAAGTTATCATCCATCTATGCGTAGCATCCTCACCCCTCTAAATAGATCGGGAATGATCTCCGGCGCTCTCCCGTAACGGTTCCGTACGCCGCCCCGCGAGCGCCACCCATTACCCCGCGTCCAGCAGCGCCCTGCTCACCACCCTGCCAATCCCGGAACCGGCCCCGGTCACCACCGCGACATCACCGGCCGCCATCGTCTCTCCCGCCCATCACGCGAACCTACGCGATCAACGCACCGTCACCAGTTCGGATAACGAACGCGAACTCATGGTGTGGCCACGGCTGCGCGGGAGCGGTCAGTCGCCAGTTTGAGTGCGAAGACGCCGAGCAGGGTGCCGGTCACGTAGCGCTGCGCGCGGAGCCAGGTTGGGCGGGTTTTGAGGAAGGTGGCGAGGGTGCCTGCCGTGAAGACGATCAGCAGGTTCACGGCCATGCTCACGGTGATCTGTACGGTGCCCAGGACGAAGCTCTGCATCATCACGTGGCCTGTCGACGGGTCGATGAACTGGGGCAGCAGGGACAGGTAAAGCACAGCCGCCTTCGGGTTGAGCAGGTTGGTGACCAAACCCATGGTGAAGAGCCGAGACGTCGAGTCGGGGCGCAGGTCGCCGGGTTCGAAAACCGAGAGGCCGCCCGGGCGCAGGGTCTTCCATGCGAGGTAGAGCAGGTAGCAGGCACCGGCCAGTTTGATCGCCGTGTACGCGGCCGGGACCAGGGCGAACACCGCGGTGAGACCCAGGCAGGTCGCCGTCAGGTACGCGAGGAAACCCACGACCACGCCGGTGAGTGAGACGAGACCGGCCCTGCGACCCTGGGCGATCGACCGTGACACCAGATAGACCATGTTGGGCCCAGGAGTGAGCACCATACCCAACGCCACCAGGGCGATCCCTGCCAAGGCCCCGTAACTCATCGCGCCCCCTTCGCATCGGCACCAGCGTAAAGGCAGGGTCTGACAAAACCCGGCGGAGGGTCTGCGGCCCGCAGGCGGGGTCAGGGGGCCAGGGCACGGCCACCCCGCGCGCCCACGCATAGGCGATTATGGCGTCGTCAAACACCTTAGGCCGTCCGCCGTGACGGCCGAGTTCGCGCGCGGAGGCCTGGAACCCTCCGCCGACTTCGCCGGGAGCGCATGGAGCACGAGGACCCGACCATGCAGGGCCGCTACGGCCACATCACCCAGGGGATGCGCGAGCAGCTGCTTGAGCTCCTCGACGGGCCGTGGGAGAACGCCATCGCCAGCCGCTTTGAGATGTGGCCGACCTCTCCTATCCCACTTCTGGATCGCGAGCTCGCGCGGTGGCGTGCCGGGACGGCGGCCAAAGTCGTCTCCCGAATTTCTGCCAGAAACACACAGGGCCTGACCGCTTAGCGATCAAGGCCCTGACCTTGCCCTTCTGGGTGGAGCTATGGGGATTTGAACCCCAGACCCCTTCGATGCGAACGAAGTGCGCTACCGGACTGCGCTATAGCCCCTGGAACTCGTTTAGGTTAGCAAACTTCCAGGGGTGTTCGCGCCATCTGGGTCAGTCGCCGACCGCGCGGCGGTGGTCGGCGTACTGATCGAAGACCTGGACTCGGCGGCGGGCCTCGATCTCGATGATCTCGGCTTCGCGGGCGGCTTCCTCCAGGCGGCGGCGGAGTTCGCGGGCGTGGCGGGCGCGGGAGGCCTGGGCTCTGGCGGCCAGTTCGCGCTGCTCCGCGTCGATGCTTACGGCGACACGAAGTACGGCGAGGTAGCCGATCAGGACCACGGCGGAGGGAGCGACGCCCCACCAGGGGACGATCTGCACCGCCGCTGTCACCACGGACGCCAGGAACAGCAGGACGCTCCAGAGCAGACGCCGGCGGCGGCGCGCGGTGATGCGGGCACGGCGCCGCCACTCGGCACGGCGGCTGTCAGCGGGCGCGACCGGCTCGGTCGCGGGGCCCGAACCAGCCTGATCCGGCGAACCGGGCAGGCCCGCGCGTCCCCTCGACCCGGGCAGACCCGGGGAACCTTCGTCCGAGCCCTTCGGCTCCATCGCGACCAATGGCTCCGAGACGGATAGCGCGTCAGGGTTCTGTGGCTCGTGTGCCGCCGGGAGCGGCTCGGTGAGGGTGTCGCCTTCGACCGTGAACTTCTCGTCGTCCACGTACACGTAACGGTCGCGGCGGAGCCACATCGGGACCAGGACGCCCAGCCACATCGCCACGATCGCAAGGTAAAGGAGGACGCTGCTCATGCGATCCTCCTTCTCTGGGCTGCCTGGAGACATCTGGGGACTGGTCGCCGCGCAGATGTGCTCACGTCACGCACCGTAAGACGGCGTGTCACTGATTGACGAGCATTCGGTGCGGTGTGTCGCGAGATCGTCAAAGCTGTTCATGTAAATCGGCGCAACAAGCGGTAGCTAGGACGCGTTCACTGGGCTTCGGTCCGGCGCGTGGCCGAGGCGTCCCGGGTGCGGCGCCACTGCACGAGCAGGCCGCGGGGAGCGTCTTCCACCGTCAAGGCGTAACAGATATGGTCCCGCCAGGCGCCGTCGATATGGAGCTGGCGGCGGCGGATGCCTTCCTCGCGGAAGCCTAGCTTTTCGACCACTCGGCGGCTGGCGTGGTTCTCGGGGCGGATGTTCGCCTCCAGGCGGTGCAGGCCGGTGGTGAAGAAGCAGTGGTCGACGGCCAGGGCGAGCGCGGTGGGGATGATGCCGCGGCCCGCGACGGCCCCGTCCACCCAGTACCCGACCTGTGCGGAGCGAGCGGACCCCCAGACGATCGCGCCGACCGTCAGCTGCCCGACGAACGCGCCGTTGTACGTAACCACCCAGGGCAGCGCGAGCCCCTGGCGCGCTTCGCGCTTGAGGGTCCCGACCATCGAGACGTACGGCCCGAGACCGGTGCGGAACAGCGGCGTTTCCGGGTTGCTCGGTTCCCATGGACGCAGCCAGTCGGCGTTGCGCAGCCGCGTATCCCGCCACGCGCGCACGTCGCGCAGCCGGAGCGGACGGAGCCCCACGGGCCCCTCCGCCAGGGTCGCGGGCCAGCCGCGCAATCGATCCACGAGTCAATCATCCCCGGAAGAGGGCGTGTCCGCCACGACGGGTGTGCGGAAGAGCACACGGTCAGGCGGTGTCCATGGCGGGAGGGCGTTGGATTTGGCCGCTTTCATCGCTTGTGCCCGGTCAGATCAGCCACGGTGATCACCGCCGCGGATCTGGTCGACGGCGTGGGCGAGGATGGGGGCGAGTACGGCCATACCGTCACGCACCCCTCCGGTCGAGCCCGGCAGATTGACGACCAGCGTGCTGCCCGCCTGCCCGGCAAGCCCTCGCGACAAGATCGACGTGGGAACCTTTTCCCGATTTATCTGGCGTACGGCTTCCGCAATGCCAGGGATCTCCCGATCGATGACGCGGCGGGTCATCTCGGGGGTGAGGTCGGTGGGGGTGAGACCGGTGCCGCCGGTGGTCACGATGACGTCGAAGCCGTCGGCGATGCCCGCGCGCAAAGCGGCCTCGACGGGCTCACCGTCGGGGACTACGCGGGGTCCGTCCACCTCACATCCCGCCGATATGAGCAATTCGGCCAGGAGCACACCGGATTTATCCGGGTAAATCCCCGCAGCCGCGCGGTTGGAGGCTGTGATCACCAGGGCGCGCACCGGGCTCATGGCCGGGTCCAGACGCCGGTCTTGCCGCCGGTCTTCTCCTCAACGCGTACGTCGGTGATGACGGCGGCCGGATCCACGGCCTTGATCATGTCGATGAGACCGAGGGCGGCCACGGACACCGCTGTCAAAGCCTCCATTTCAACGCCCGTCTTGTCCACCGTCTTCACCTTTGCGGTGATCTCGACCCCGCTGTCGACGACCGTGAGCTCCACCTTCACTCCGTGCAGCGCGATGGGATGGCAGAGCGGCACCAGATCAGGAGTCCGCTTCGCGCCCATGATCCCGGCGATTCGCGCCACGCCGAGCGCGTCCCCTTTGGGCACATCGCCGGATCGCAGTACGGCTACCGCCTCCGCGGAAAGCAGGACACGCCCGGACGCGGTAGCCGTACGGGCGGAAACCGCCTTTTCCGACACATCGACCATGCGGGCCGCGCCGGAATCGTCGAGATGGCTGAGATTCATAGCGGGATCACTTCCACGGTGGCGCCCTCGGCGAGAACGGTCACGTCCTCGGGCACGATCACGAGCGCGTTCGCCGACGCCAGGGCGGCGAGTTGATGGGAACCCTGGCCGTGCACCGGAGCCACGGTGCCACCGGTCAGGACCGCCCGCAGGAATGACCGCCGCCCGGGCGGCGAATGCAGCGGCGCCGTGGTCGTCGCCTTGACTGTCTCAGGCAACGTCGCGGGCAAACCCTGCATTTGCCGCAATGCCGGCCGGACGAACAGGACGAACGACACGAACGCTGAGACCGGATTGCCGGGCAGGGTGAAGATCGGCACGTTGTCGTCGCCGACCAGGCCGAATCCCTGCGGCATCCCGGGCTGCATGGCGACCTTCTCGAACACGACCCGGCCCAGCGGAGCGAGCGCTTCCTTGACCGGTTCGTATGCCCCCATCGAGACCCCGCCGCTCGTGATCACGGCATCCGCGCGCAGGAGCTGCGCGTCAAGGATGTCGAGGAACCTGTTGGGATCATCGGTGACGGCTCCGGCCCGGAAGCCCTCGGCGCCCGCCTCTCGGACCGCGGCGGCCAGCATGAAACTGTTGGACTCCCAGATCTGGCCAGGGCCGAGCGGCGTGCCCGGTTCGGCCAGTTCCGCGCCGGTGGAGAGCACGACCACGCGCGGCTGCGGCCGGACCCGGACGCGACGGCGGCCCACCCCCGCCAGGATGCCCAGCTGAGCCGCGCCGATCCGGGTGCCCTCGCGCAGCACCACGTCTCCTGCCCGGACATCCTCCCCGATCAAGCGGATCGCGTTGCCGGGCTGAACCTGCTTGTGGATGGTGACCTGGGTGCGACCGGCGTCGGTCCACTCGACCGGAACGACGGCGTCCGCCCCCGCCGGCACCGGCGCCCCCGTCATGATCCGCGCGACCATTCCGGACCCGATCGCCCGGAGCGCGCCGTCTCCGGCCGCCACATCTTCGGTCACCGACAGACTGACAGGGACGTTCACGACATCCCCGGCACGCACCGCATAGCCATCCATGGCCGAGTTGTCGAACGGTGGCAGCGATACCGGAGCCGTCACATCCTCGGCCAGAACGGTGCCCAGCGCCCGCTCGAGATCGACCTCAAGCGGGGCCAGGGGCCGCACCGTACCCAGGATGTCGGCGAGATGCCGCTCGACCGGCTTCATGTCGCTAGGACTGGACCTCATCTAGGAATTGTCGCAGCCACGGCAGGAACTCGGGCGCGAGATCCTCACGGTGAGCAGCGAATTGAACGACAGTCTGGAGGTATTCGAGCTTGTTGCCCGTGTCGTACCGCCGGCCGCGGAAGAGCACGCCGTGGACGGGGCCGCCCTCGTGGGTGCCGCGCTCGGCGAGCGTGCGCAACGCGTCGGTGAGCTGGATCTCGCCGCCACGCCCCGGCGGGGTCTTCTCCAGCACCTCGAAAACCGCTGGGTCGATCACATAACGCCCGACGATGGCCCAGTTGGACGGCGCCTCCTCAGGTGCGGGCTTCTCGACCAGATCCGTGACGCGGACGACGTCGTCCTCATCCGTCTCGACGATCGCCGCGCAGCCGTACAACGAGACCTGCTCGCGCGGAACCTCCATCAGCCCGATCACGCTTCCGCCATACGTCTGGCGGACCTCGATCATGCGATGGAGCAGCGGATCGGCCGGGTCGATCAGGTCGTCGCCGAGCAGGCAGGCGAACGGCTCGTTGCCGACATGCTGCTTGGCGCACAGAACGGCGTGGCCGAGGCCCTTAGGCTGGCCTTGACGCATGTAGTGCATAGTGGCGAGATCGACCGGCTCCTGGATCTGGGACAGACGTGCCTCGTCGCCCTTGGCCCGGAGCGCGCCCTCCAGCTCGTAGGCGACATCGAAATGGTCCTCGATCGACCGTTTGTTGCGCGCGGTGATCATCAGCACGTCGAGCAGTCCGGCTGAGACCGCCTCCTCGACGACATACTGAATGGCCGGCTTGTCGACGATCGGCAGCATCTCCTTCGGCGTTGCCTTGGTGGCGGGGAGGAACCGCGTGCCAAGACCGGCGACGGGGATTACGGCTTTCGTCACGGAATCGAAGTCAGCACCCATGATTGGAACCCTAGTGGAGGTGTCTTTGAACAAGCTGAAGCTCCGGCGTGAAATTCTGCGTGAACGTTCCCGCATTGATGAGAACTCACGCCGTGATCGCGCACAGGCCATCAGGGAGACTCTGCTCGACCAGCCGTGGGTCCAGATGGCCGGACTGGTCGCCGCATACTGGTCGATCGGTGCCGAGCCCGCGACGCATGGCCTCATCTTCGCCCTGTGGAAGCATGGGACGACCGTCATCCTGCCTGTCCTGCGCCCCGACGGCGATTTGGACTGGGCGGTGTACGACGGGCCTGATTCACTCGCTCCGGGCCCGTTCGGAATCATGGAGCCGGTGGACACCCGGCGTGGAGTGGACACGATCCGCACCGCCGCGCTGGTGATCGTTCCAGCGCTGGCCGTCGACCGATCGACGGGCACCCGGCTGGGCCGGGGCGGCGGATCGTACGACCGGGCGCTGGCGCGGGTGGGCCCGAACGTGCCGACGGTGGCGCTGCTGCACGAGGGAGAGCTGATCGACGGCGTTCCGGCCGAACCGCACGATCGCCCCGTTCGGTACGCGGCACTACCATCGGGACTCTTTGTGACAGGTGTGACAGAATTGTCATAAAACGAGAAAGGGGACCGGGTGCGGCTGGAGCTTGACGGCTGGCTTCTCGTGTCCGCGGTGATCGTGATAGCCGCGATCGCATCCGTCCGAGTCGCCCATCGCACCGGGCTGCCCTCTCTGCTCATATACCTCGGCCTGGGCCTGCTGCTCGGCGAATCCGGGCTCGGGGAGATCCACTTCGAGAACGCCGTGCTCGCCAAGCAGCTGGGATTGATCGCGCTGGCGGTCATCCTGGCCGAAGGTGGCCTGACGACGAACTGGGAACACGTTCGCAAGGCCGTGCCACCCGCGCTGGTGCTCGCCACGGTCGGGGTGGGGATCAGCATCGTGGTGCTGGCCGCCGCCGTGCACGGGCTCCTCGACATGGACTGGCGTTCCGCGCTGCTTCTCGGCGCGATCCTGGCGTCGACCGACGCGGCGGCGGTCTTCTCGGTCCTGCGCAGGCTGCCGCTACCACCCCGGCTCGCGGGCATCCTGGAAGCGGAATCGGGCTTCAACGATGCCCCAACCGTGATCATCGTGATCCTGCTGAGCCAGGTCAACGTGCCGGATCCATCCGTCTGGAACGTTCTCGTCACGTCGGCCGTCGAACTCGCCATCGGCGCCGCGGTCGGCCTGGCCGTCGGCCCCGCCGCGGCATACCTGCTGCGCCGCGTCGCCCTACCGGCGTCCGGCCTGTATCCCATCGCGGTGATGGCGATCGCGTTCCTCGCATACAGCGGGGCCGCGGTCGCGCACGGCAGCGGCTTCCTCGCCGTATACGTCGCCACGCTGATCATCGGCAACAGCCGCCTGCCCCACCGCTCGGCCACCCGCGGCTTCGCCGAAGGCGCCGCCTGGCTCGCCCAGATCGGCCTCTTCGTCATGCTCGGCATGCTCGCCAGCCCCTCCGAACTTCCCTCTGCCGTGATTCCCGGCCTGGTGGCCGGCCTTGCTCTGGTCCTGCTCGCCCGCCCGCTCTCCGTGATCGGCTCCACCGCCCTGGTACGGCTTGCGCGGATCGGCCGGGTGACCTGGCGGGAGCAGATCTTCCTGTCCTGGGCGGGATTGCGCGGCGCGGTCCCGATCGTCCTCGCGACCATCCCCTGGGCGGCCAGCGGCCAAGCGGGCATGTTCAACGTGGTCTTCGTCATCGTGATCGTCTTCACGCTGGCGCAAGGCCCGACCCTTCCCTTCCTGGCCCGCCTGCTCGGCCTGTCCGCTGAGGGCGAGGCCCGCGACCTGGACGTGGAGTCGGCCCCCCTGGAGGAACTCAACGCCGACCTCCTGCAGGTCAGGATCCCGCCCGGCTCGAAAATGCATGGCGTCGAAATCTTCGAACTCCGCCTGCCGTCAGACACCGCGGTGACCATGGTCGTCCGCGACGGCCGCTCCTTCGTCCCCGCCGAGACCACCCGCCTGCGCTCGGAGGACCAGCTCCTGGTCGTGACCACCGCGGCCCAGCGCGACCTCGTAGAGAGGCGCCTGCGCGCGGTCAGCCGAAGAGGCAAACTTGCAGGCTGGTACGGCGAAAGCGGGGACTAAACACCCGTCAAGTTCTGTTTCAAGGTCTCAGTGGCTATCATTTAGCAGTCGCACCGGTCGAGTGCCAATTCACGAGGAGGAGCGCGGTGCCCACCTACCAGTACGCCTGCACCAGTTGTGGTGAGCAGCTCGAGGTCGTCCAGAAGTTCACGGACGACGCCCTCACCGAATGCCCGGCGTGCCAGGGCTCGCTCCGCAAGGTCTTCAACGCTGTGGGGATCGTGTTCAAGGGATCGGGCTTCTACCGCACAGACAACCGGTCTTCGAGCTCCTCCGCCGCTACATCGGCGCCAGCCAAGAGCGACTCTACCCCGGCCAAGACGGAGGCCAAACCAGCCTCCAGCACATCGTCCACGACCACCACCTCGTCCTCAACGTCGGCCGCCTGAGCCTCCACGCGGGGTTGTCCACAGGGTGGCGGTTATCCACAGGACGATGCCTGGCCTGGGACGAGGACGGCTGGATTCGCTAGGGTCGGCGACATGGTCAATCGCGTGGACATCGGGGTCATTGGCGGTTCGGGGTTCTACTCCCTTCTCGACGATGCCGAGGAGGTTGACGTTGCGACGCCCTACGGGCCGCCCAGTGACAAAGTGACGCTGGGGAAGATCGGGGGGCGCGGGGTCGCGTTCGTTCCTCGACACGGGCGTGACCATGCGTATCCGCCACACCGGATTCCCTATCGGGCGAACCTGTGGGCCTTACGGTCGCTCGGGGTCCGGCAGGTGATCGCCCCCAGCGCGGTCGGGTCGTTGAAGGCCGAACTCGGACCGGGCACGTTGGTGGTTCCCGACCAGCTGGTTGATCGCACGACGGGGCGGGTGCAGACCTTTTACGACGCCGGTGGCGCTGTGCATGTGTCCTTCGCGGATCCGTACTGTCCTGATGGGCGGGCGGCAGCGGTGGGGACGGCGCGCTCTGCCGGTTGGGAGACGGTGGACGGCGGCACGCTGGTGGTGATCGAAGGGCCTCGATTCTCCACGCGGGCCGAGTCCCGGTGGTTCTCCAGCGCGGGATGGTCGATCATCGGGATGACTGGGCATCCGGAGGCCGTTCTCGCTCGGGAGCTGGCTCTCTGTTACACGACCATGGCATTGGTGACTGATCACGACGCCGGGGTGGAGGCGGGCGAAGGCGTCACCCATGACGAGGTGCTCGCGTTCTTCGCTTCCAATATCGAGCGAATGCGGTCACTGGTCGCGGACGTGGTGCAGGCCCTGCCAGAAGAACGCGAATGCACCTGCGGCAACGCCCTAGACGGCATCAAGCTGCCTTTCGAACTTCCGTAACCGTTTCAGCCTTCCTGTAGCTCGTCCTTCTCAGCCATTCGTCGCTTGACGGGTTCCGTGCTGCCTCGTGTCAAGGTTGCGCCCTGCCTTTGAAACGAGACGTGGTCCACCTGAGGCGTCGATCGCGCAGTGGCAATTGCTTGTTGTGCCATGCCTTGCACTGAGACGTGGTCCTCGCGCTAACCGTGCAGGCGGCGGTGAGCTAGTAGTGCCACGCCCATGGAATGAGGCCTGGTAGCGCCGCTCTGGGCAGGTTGTAACGTTCGCCTTTCGGCGTGGGCTCGATTCGTGGTTCCAGCGAAACGGCGTTGGCGGGGGCGGGCGGAGCCCGAGGTTAAACAAAGGGCTGGGTGGGTGGGATCCCTCCCGTTACAAGCACCACCGGCAGCCAGGTCGCCACGATGGTCGGGCGATGTGGGCAGCGCCTCCACAGTGGTCAGGTCCGCCCAAGTCAGGTCGGCATTGTGGTCGGGCATGGACCGTGTCACGCGCGCATGGTGGTCGTGAGAATCCTGCAGAGAGCGCTCCCATTATCCGTTCTGGGCCTCATCCGTCTGGCTCGATCCGTCTGGGCTCCATCCATCGGAGCTTCACGTTCTCGTGCTGAGGCCGCCCTCGTTGGTGGCTCATTTCCCAAACTCGGAGTTCAACCATGCGTGCTGTGACCAGGTTTCTGGGGCGACGGCGCCGTCTGCTGGCCGCGGTTCTCGCCGGGTGTTCGGTCGCGTGTGCCCTCCTGGCTGTGGGCGGGTCGAAGGGAGTCGATGTGCTTGTCGCCGCGCGGGACCTGCCCGGCGGTCGGCTCTCCCCGGCCGATATCGCGGTGCTGCGTTTCCCCTCCTCAATGGTGCCGGATGGGGTGCTGCGGCCTGGTGCCTCATTCGCTGGGCGAGTTCTCACCGGACCGATACGCCGGGGAGAGCCGCTGACCGACGTGCGGTTACTGGGACAGGGCCTTCTAGCCGGCCAGAGTGATGGATTGGTGGCGACTCCCGTCCGGATCGCCGACGCCGACGCCGCGCAACTGGTGTCGCCGGGTGACGTCATCGACGTCCTGGCCGCTTCCACTGGACCCTTATTCCCATCACCGGGTGGCACCGAAGCCGAGGAGGTAATCCCCGATGGCCCGGCGAACAACAACGGTGGGATCGAGACCAGCGGGAATGGACAGCCAAGCGGCGGCCACGCCGACAGTGCGGCGGTTGAGAATGCGGTACTCGCAGTCGAGGTTGACCGCGTGAGACCCGCAGGTATGAAGGTCGGCACCGCTGGAACCGAAAATGGCGTGACAGTAGGAAGCGGCCCAGTAGTCAGCCGGGTCACAGTTCTGGCCGGGACCGCCGCCAGCGATCGATCCGAAGGCGCGCTCCTGGTTCTGGCAACGACTTCGTGGCAGGCCGCCCTACTGGCTTACGCGCAATCTCAAGGTCAGCTCTCCATAGCCATCCACCCTCGATAACCTGTGGGGCGTCAACACGGACACGAGAGGCGATCATGAGCGGATTCAAAAAGTTCCTCCTGCGCGGCAACGTCATCGAACTTGCCGTCGCGGTGGTCATCGGCGCCGCGTTCACCTCCATCGTCAACTCGTTCGTGAAGGACCTCCTGACGCCCGCCATAGCCGCCATAGCCGGGAAACCCGATTTCGGAAGTCTTGCGCTGCAGATCGGGGACGCAACGATCAGCTACGGGAACTTCCTCAACGCTCTGGTGTCGTTCCTCATCGTGGCCACAGTCGTCTACTTCTTCCTCGTCAAGCCGTACGAGCTGCTTATGGCACGGTTCGGACCAACCAGCAAGGAGACCCGGGACTGCCCCGAATGCCTGACTGAGGTTCCGAAGGCGGCCAGCCGTTGCAGCGCCTGCACAGCCCAGCTCACACCCGTGTCTTGACCTCCTCCTCGGCCTGAAGGCCGGGGATTCTCCCGTCGTGTCGCGGTTAAGCGGCGCGCGAGGGTTGACGCTTCACAGACCGGGTGACCCCGAGGTCTCCACGTCCTGACACCGCTGATCCGTCGGCGTTGTTGATGTTGATCGCGGCGTTGGTGTCGGCGTGGCCGACCCACCCACACGCGGGGTTGACGCAGGCAAACACGGTTCCGTTGCGGCTGGCCGGGTCGCGGTGGTCGCATCGGTGGCAGGTCTGTGAGGTGCCCGGGGCGGGGACCTTGATGACCTGTCCGCCCCGGTCGGTGGTCTTGTATTCGAGCAGGGTGACGGTCCGGCCCCACGCCTGGCCGCTGATCGACCGGTTCAGGCCCGCCTTTTGGGCGACGTTCCTGCCAGGGGCCTCGATCGTGCCCTTGGCGGATTTGACCATGTTGAGGATGGAGAGTTCCTCCACCTTGATCACAGCGAACGTGCCGGCGAGTTCGGTGGTGGTCTGGTGCTGCCAGTCCACGGCCCTGCGCTTGGCTTTCGCGCGGAGCCGGGCGATCTGGTCGTAGGTACGCCGCTCCCGCCCCGAGGGGCGGGTCTTCTTCGGTCGGGACGTGCGCTGACGAGCCGACTTCTTCTCCAACCGGCGCAGGTGCTCGCGCTCGCCGTCGCTCAGCCAGGAGCCGTGCTCGCGCATCGTCCCATCGGACAGGGCCAACGCGACCGTGATGCCCCGGTCGATCCCGACCCGCGGGCCCTGATGCGCGGAGGCGGGCGCGACCAGGGTTTCGGTGCGGAACACGATGCTCCACCCGAACGCGTCCTTGACCATGCGGGCTCCGGTCACCTTCCCCGCGGGGGAGTTCTTTCCGACGCCGGGGAGGTCTTTGGTCCACCGGAACCGGACCCGGCCCACCATCGGGAGGGTGACCTGTCCCCACTTGGCCGACAGGCGGAGGATCCGCATGTTGCGGACCTGCGGCACGTCGACCGCCAGGCGGGGCCGGTTCTTCTTGGACTTGAAGGTGGGCCGTTTGGCGGGGTGGTCGGGGTTGAAGAAGTTCTCCCACGCCTGCCGATACGTTTTCAGGACGGCTTGGGCGGCCTGGGCGGGCAGGGCCGCCAGGAACGGGACATCCGTGCGGGCTTGGCGGATCGCCTGGTCGGCCTGGGCCAGGGTCGGCCTTCTGCCGGGGAAATGTGTCCAGTAGGCGTGCAGGCAGTTCCATATGGTGATCGCGGCGGACGCCTGCTCGTCCAGGAGCGCGGACTGGTCGCGGGTCAGCTCCAAGCGGGCCTTATGCCCGCGCTGCCGCTTGACCGTCCCCTGCCCGCTCATGACCATGATCCTACCCGATCTAGTATTGGGTTATGGCCGAATACAGCGACATAAGGACTGGTAGGCACTGTGTTTTCCTGCTGCACGCTCACTTGGTTTTCGTGACCAAGTTCCGGCATCGGGTGTTCACCGACCCCCACCTGACCCGCATGGAAGAGATCATGAGGGACGTGTGCGCCGACTTCGAGACCGAGCTGGCCGAGTTCAACGGCGAGAACAACCACGTCCACCTGCTGGTCAACTTCCCACCCAAGGTCGCCCTGTCCAAGCTCGTCAACTCGCTGAAGGGCGTGGCGTCCCGGCGGATGCGACAAGAGTTCCCTGAGTTGGCCGCCCACTACTACCGGGCGAACAAGCTGTGGTCGGGCTCCTACTTCGCCGGGAGCGTCGGCGGCGCACCGTTGTCGATCGTGCGCCAGTACATCGAGCGGCAAAACCGCCCGGTCCAGAGCACGCTCGCGCCCTAGCGGGCACTCACGCGCGGGCCTTCACCCCCGGGCTGAAGCCCGGAGCACTAGCCCGCATTCCGGTAGCACGCGACGTAAGCCACGTCTCGGGGGCGGAATGTCTCGGGCGGAACGCAGGGCGATAGCCATACAAATCCGTCGTTGAGAGTCCAGTGGCCGGTACCCCGACCGGCTGGTCGGGGTGTCGGTGGGCGTGGACGGGCGGCAGGCTAAGAACGTCTCAGGGATCGAAGCCGGTTAGAGGAGAGAGCCGACCTTCGGGTCGTACTCCCAGTGCCAGGGTTCGAAGGGGCTGACGTAAGCCCAATCCGGATGGATCCACCCAAAGCGCTTGCCGTTCTGCTCCAGCCAGACGAACTCGGTGGACTTGTACACCCTGATCGCACCGCAGAAGTCGACAGCGAGCCCCAGCCCGTGATTGCTCCGCCCCGGGATGGCGGCCAGCCCAGGCCGCTGGTAGTAGACGATCTGCTGATCGCGCAGGCTCCGATAGCTGTCGACCACACAGAGCGGCTGGCCGAAGCGCTTCTTGTACGCGATATTCAAGTCCGCGAAGGCGATCGCCGCGTCAGCCCGCAGCTCCTCGCCCTTGAACGGCAACGGACAGAGCATGTTCCGCGGCAGCAGCCCATTGGCATACTGATCAGCCTGAACCACCCGAGTAGGGTCACACGCTCCCCCGCCCCGCTTCACACCCAGCTTCGCCAACGCCGTCGTCAGCGACTTCACCGTCTGCTGTGACTGCTTCCGCAACGTGTCGATCTCGAAGGCGAGCTGCGCCTCCTGAAGCAGCTTGGTGGCTCGTAATTCCTGCGACTCCGCCGCGAGCTGCTCCCGCTCCGCGAACAACTTACCCGCATCGTCCACCACCTGGTTGCGGCCCGTGGCGAGCTGGTTGAAATCACTCATCGTCCGCAGCGCGTTCTGCCCATTGCTACTCACGAGCAGCGGGCCCATCCCCCCGGAAGACGGATCCTGGTAGATGTATTCGACCAGATCAGAAAGCGGACGCCGGACCAGCGCAAGCTCCGCGTCGGCGGTCCGCAGCTCGGTCAGCTTGCGTTCCAACTGGCGCACCGAGGTGTCGAACTCCTTCTGACGTGCGACCAGAGCCTTGGTCGCCTGCTCGATCCCCTTGGTCGCCTTCTCCGCATCACGCCGAAGCTCCGTCAGCGTGGCAGGATCCGCCGCTACGGTCTCCACACTCGACGACATGACCAAGCCTGCGATCGGCACCTTCGGAGGCTCAGCACGAGCCTCGGCCGCCACAAGCGAAGTCAGCACCATGACGACCACGATCAGACCCGCTGATCGAGGAGCTGGCACGATCGACTCCTCCATTTGCGAACTCGTGACCCCGGTCAGGCACGCACGTTACTACAGCCCGGTGAGTGTTCGGGCCCGAGTCTCCAGAGCCGTTACATACCAATCTCTGCTCTTTTTCCCGATATCCCCTAGGCGGGCCGCTGAGCATCTTCCAGACAAAGCTCCCACAACCACGTGTCCGACCACTCCGCCGGGCACGTCGGGGCCACCTCCGGCGAAGCCGTACGAGCGGGCCTGGCCTCTCTCCGCTGCATCGGCGCGGCCTGCAACGGCATCGGCCGCGCCTCCGCGGTCGCCCCCCGCGGCCCAGGCACCTCCCCCTCATAAACCCGCTCCGGCCGCGCCGGAGCCGGCACCCTGACCGGCCCCATCACCTGAGGCTCGTCCACCCGCTCCACCGACACCGAGAATGCCCCGCGACCCGTCTTAACCCCATAGTCCGTGAGCTCAGCCACCAACAACCCCACAGCCAACACCGCAGGCGCCAACACCGCCGCCACCAGCGCAGCAGGCCGCAACCCACCACGCCCACCCACCCGCATCC
>NZ_BLAF01000064.1 GCF_009687885.1 Acrocarpospora pleiomorpha | reverse complement strand
GAGATAGGGCCGCGAAGGCGCGCTCCGCCATTTCCGCGTGGGGATGCCCCACCCGAGCGGCCTCCCGGACCACCGCCAGGACCAGAAGCCGGTGCTTGCTCCATTGAACAGCGCGCAACTCGCCAACGACCGCGTCTCCGCCGCCTCCCATGGCCAGGGAATTGATCGCCTCCTCGGAAATCCTTGTCATCGCTCGCTCCGGGTCATGGCGACGTCATGGGCGACGCGTCGGCGAATATGATCGATGAGACGAAAGAGGTCAAGGCAGTACACCGAAGGGTTGTCGAACGCGGTGGCGTCGCTGTAACGGTGCGCGTGGAGCCCGCCTCCGCAGACGGTATGGATTTCACAGCCTCGACATACGGACGAGAGTCCGCTGACCCCGAGTTGCCTGGCCATTATCCCAGGATGGCGCGCCACCGCGTCGAAGGAGTCCCGCAGCACATTCATTCCGGTGTCCGCGGCGCCTTCGTAAGCGGACTTCAGAATATCGGACAATTCAATGCTGCCATCGGTTTCCACGACGACCATACGCGCGGGCGAAAGCCCCACCGCCTCGGTACGCGAGGGGAAGCCCATCAGTAGCCGGATGATCTCGGAGAGGAAGCGGACGTCGGTCTCGACGCGGGTCGAGCCGTACCAGCGATCGAAAACGGCTATCAGCCATTCCGCGTACGGCGTCCGCATCGACTCCGGGTCACGGAACGGCGGCGGGGTGGACCAGTTACCGTGCGGCAGCAGAAAATCGACGGCAGGGGGATCGAACTCGAGCAGGGCCTCGTAGGTCGCGATTGGGTCATTGCGAATGTCGATGGTGCACAGGATGCCGCTGAACAGATGGTGATACCGCCCGGTCGTCAATCTGCGCAAGGCCGCGGTCACCTGCTCATGGGAGCCTTTGCCGTTGGCGAACACCCGGTGCCTGTCCTGCGCCGCCTGGTAACCGTCCAGGCTGACCCCCACGCGAACCCCCAGACCGGCCAGAAAGCGTAGGTAGCTCTCGCTCAGCAGCACGGCATTAGTCTGAATGATCACATGTACCTGAGTGCCCACGTCGACCGCGCGTCTGATCGTCTTCACGGCGAGCGCGATGAGCTCAGGTCCGGCCAGCAATGGCTCTCCACCGTGCAGGATCACCTCCAGCTCGGCGACGTCATGAATTCGCGCGTGCTCGCCGATACGCCGGGCGATCGCGTCGATGACCGCGGGCGCCATGCTGATCGGCTGGAACCGCCATGATTGGTCGGCCATCTCGTACATATAGCAATAGTGGCAAGATAGGTTGCACCTGCTATTGATCTTCAATATGAATTGCCGGAAGGCAAGCGGTTTCCGATGACCTTCACCGATGTTATCGGCATCCAACGCTCCCAGGAGTACCGGCTCCCGCGTCCCATCCCGTGCACGATTTTCCAGCACGCCCCTCGCCCCCATCACGATCAAGCGCTTTGTCACACTATGCACCCTCTATCTGGCCCGAATTCCCGCCAAGAGTCAAGATCCATTGACATAATGGGAGGGCCATGTCCGAAATACCATGCCCGAAACGGCGTGATTCCGTGGCAATGCATGGAGAGCTGATCAGCTGACTCGCGCCGTCCAGCCCTGGACGTCCGCTCAGCACATGATCCTGGCCATTGCGCCCGACCCGGCAAGATCGTCTATTGGGGTGACGCCGCAAAGGACGCCATCAAAAACTAATACGGAGAGCGTGGGATTCGAATCCGCGAGACCGGTCACCCGGCCTAGCCGTTCTCAAGACCGCCGCCATCAGCAAGCTCAGATACCTGGACGCGGATGTCATATGAATCGGTCGGATGTGAGACGTCCAAGGAGTTCGGTGAGGCGGGCCAGGTCGTCGTTCGACCAGTCCTGGGTGCGGGTGTAGAACTCTTTGCCCCGCTCCTGCAGCGTCGCGGCGACTCGCTGACGGCCCTGCTCGCTGAGCTGGACGATTATGCTGCGCCGGTCGTCAGGGGCAGGCGAGCTGTCCAGCAGGCCGAGCGATCGCATTTTGGCGATCAAGGTGCTGGTGGAGCTGCGATCCATACCGACGGCTTCGGCGATGACGCTGGGCCGTGCGGGCCCGAAGGCGTACAGCCAGCGCGCGATGTGGAACGCGGCTGGCTGCAGTTCGGCGTGGAAGTGCGCGGCGCTGCGCTCGCTCAGCGCGCGAGTCGCGCTCACCAGGGCGTTGATCCGTTCCCCGAGGGCCAGTTCGAGCTCGCGTCGGCCATCCTCGCCATCCCCCAGAGCAGTTTGCATATACAAACCATATCGCTCTAATGTAATGGGCATATGCAAACTACTTTCCGGGCTGCGGATCGCGCTCAACGCGTGAAGCGCCAGCGCCGGACGCACCCGCTGCCGCGGGAGGCCGGGGCCATCCACCACGTCCGGCTCTCTCGGCCGGACAGCACGCATACAGGAACCTCATGAAACCCACCATTGTCATCACCGGCGCCACCAGCGGCCTGGGCCGTCTGGCCGCCCTCGACCTCGCCCGGCACGGCGCCGACATCGCGATCACCGCCCGCGACCCGCAAAAGGCCGAGCAGACGCGGGAACAGATCCGCGCCCAGGCGCTCGACGCGCAGGTCGAGGTGTTCCTGGCCGACTTCACCCGACTCGCCGACGTCCAACGCATCGGCCGCGAGATCACCAACCGGTACGACCACATCGACGTACTCATCAACAACGCCGGGATCCACGCCTTCACGCCGCGCACCACGCCCGACGGCCGCCCCGAGATGATCGCCGTCAACTACCTCGCCTCTTGGCTCCTCACCCGAGAACTCCTGCCCGCCCTGTGCAAGGCCCCCGCCGCCCGGATCGTGAACGTCGCCTCCCAGGCCTCGCGCCACCACGGCACCCTCCGGCTCCCCCACGATCTGACCGAGACGGTCCCATTCACCGCACGCGGATCATCCGACCACTACGGCAAAACCAAACTGCTCAACATCATGTTCACGATGGAACTCGCCCGCCGCCTACCCAGCACCGTCACCGCGAACTGCCTCAACCCCGGCTTCAACACCACCGGCCTCGGCCGCGAACTCCGCTTCGCCGCCGTCCTGGAGAAGATCCTCACCCGGCTGTCGATCGGCAACCCTGCCCGCGGAGCCGGCCTGATCGTCGCCCTCGCCACCGACCCGGCCTTCGCTGGACGAACCGGCGGCTACTACACCGTTCGCGGAATCCGCCAGATCCACCCCGCCCCGCCCGGCAACGACCCAGCCTTGCAGGCCCAGCTATGGCAAGAAACCGAACGGCTCCTCGAAGCCTGAGCCCAATGCCGTACGCGCAAACCATCCACAAGGTGCGCACCGGCAAAGCGATCAACAGCGCCGACAACACCATCGGCCCTGTTCAGGGCATATTTCCCAAGGTGAGCGGAGAGCGTGGGATTCGAACCCACGAGACCGGTCACCCGGCCTAGCGGTTTTCAAGACCGCCGCCATCGTCCACTAGGCGAGCTCTCCTGGTTGTGTGTCTGGAGTGCACTTTAGTGGGTTGGTGGGTGGGGGCGCGACTGAGTAGGCGGTCTCTCCCGCTTCGGGGGGAAGCGGGAGAGGGAGGCGCCTAGAGCTGGTCGGGGATTTCGGAGTAGCGGCGTTCGGTGAAGGCCTGAGGGCCGGCGAAGCCGTCGCCGACGGAGGCGGCGAGTTTGAGGAAGGCTTGTTGGGTGGGTTCTTGCATGCGGTCGAGGTCGATTTCGGCGCCTTCTTCCAGGTGCGGGTCGTACGGCACGCGGATGACGGCGCGGCAGCGGGCCGCGAAGTGGGCTTCGAGGCGGTTGAGGTCGACCGTGGACTTGGAGCGGGGGCGGACGCTGCACAGGACGACTGAGGCTGCTTTGACCAGGTCCGCGTAGTGGTGGGCTTCGAGCCAGTCGAGGGTGGCTGAGGCGGCTCGGGCGCCGTCCACGGAGGGGGAGCTGACCAGGACGAGTTGGTCGGCCAGGCCGAGGACGCCGGACATGGCGGAGTGGAGGAGGCCGGTGCCGCAGTCGGTGATGCAGATGGAGTAGAAGTTTTCCAGGACCTGGGAGACCGCCTGGTAGTCGGCGGCGGAGAACGCCTCGGAGACCGAGGGGTCGCGGTCGGAGCCGAGGATTTCCAGGCGTGACTGGGTCTGGGAGGTGAAGGCGCGGATGTCGACGTAGCGGCGGATCTGAGCGCGTTCGTTGAGAAGGTCGCGGATGGTGGCGGAAGTCTCTAGTTCGACCTTGTCGGAGAGCGTTCCACGATCGGGGTTGGCGTCCACGGCGATGACCCGGTCGCCGCGTACCTGGGCGAGGGTGGCGCCCAGGCCGACGGTGGTGGTGGTCTTGCCGACGCCGCCCTTGAGGCTGAGTACGGCTACCCGGTGGTGGCCTGCGGCAACTGGGGTGCGGGCGCGGGCGATCAGGTCCCGACGGCGGCGTACTTCGGAGGATTCGCCGGGTTTGATGATGCCGGCGGAGGCCTTGTAGATCAGGCGGCGCCAGCCGTTTTCGGGGGCGTTTCTACGGCCTTTGAGAAGGCTGAGGGGGTCGAGGCTGTCCGCGGTGGGTTTGCCGCCCGAGCGGGAGGACGAGGTTCGGGACGGGGAGCCGAACGCGGCGGCCGGTGCCGGGGTGGCCTGGCGGCGACGAGGCTGGTACGGCTCCTTGTCGGCGGAGTCACGGTCCCGATCGAATGCCGGGCGGTCCGCGAGGTCCTCGCGGAGGGAACCGCCGAAGCGGTCGCCGAGCCGGTTCTCGTCTCGTGCCGGAAGGCCGAAGGGACCGCTGTCGTTGCGGGAGTCACGTAAGTCGCTGAATCCCCGTACTTCACCGGTGTCGCGGCCGTCGCGCGGATCTCCTGATTCGCGGAGATCGCGCGGGTCGGGGAAGTTGCCTGTGTTGCCCGAGTCCCGTAGGTCGCGAGGGTCGGGGAAATTGCCGGTGTTGCCCGAGTCGCGAGAGCCGAGGGTGTCCTCTCGGCCGCCGAAGGAGTCATCCCGGGTGCCAAAACGATCGCTGCGGGTGCTGGACGAGCCACCTTTGGATCCGAACGGGCCGCTCTTGGCGCCGAATGAGTCGTCCTTCGCGCCGAAAGTGTCCTCTTGTGTGCCGAAGGATCCGTCTTTGGCCCCGAAAGCGGTCTCAGAGGAGCCGAAGGAGCCTTCTCTGGACCCGAATGGCGTATCCCTGACGCCGAAGGGGTTGTCCTTCGCGCCGAAAGGATCGTCTTTGGTGTCGAATGAGCTGTCCTGCCCGTCCTTCGACCCGAACGCGCCGCTCCTCCCGAACGAGCTCTCCTTGGAAGCAGCCGAACCGTCGGCGCCGTCCTGCCCAAAAGAGCCATCCTGGCCGAACGTGCCGTCCTTCGTGCCGAATGAGCTGTCCTGCCGGAACGCACCGGACGGCGAGCTGTCCTGACCGGTTGAACTGTCCTGCCGGAACGGACCATCCTCCGCCCCGAACGGGTTGTCTTTCGCGAAGGGGCGCTCCGTTCCTCCGAAGCCGCCCTCCTGCGTCCCAAATGAACTGTCCTGGCCGGAGACGCCGTCCCGCGTGCCGAACCCGCCGAAACGCTCAGTGGTGTGCTCGTCCCGCCCAGCGGCCCCTAAGCGCTCGATCGGGATCGGTCCAGTGAAACGTTCGGCCTCGCCGGGGTCGGAGTCGGCGACCGGGCGTGCCGGTTCCAGCCAGCCGCGGACCGGCTCGTCGACGGCGTCCTGATCGCCCGCGTATGAGGTACGCCCGTCCGAACCACCAAATGCCCCGACGTTGTACGAATCCGTATCAACCGGCGACTCCCCGAACGCACCTCGACCGCCGACGAAGGGGCCTGGCTCCGCGGGCGGGTTGGTTGGGGCGTCGTCGTCCGAAGCCGGGGGGGCATCGGTGCCGTACCCGGAATCGACCGAAGAGCGGAACAGCTGGCCGGAGGACGGTTCGGACGGAACCGACAGCCATGGATCTTTGGGGTAGGGCGATGCCTCCTCCGGCGGCGCCGGCGGAGGGCCTACGGGGGCAGAGGACGCCAAAGAGGACGCGGTGACAGCGCTTACCGCGATGTCCACCTCGTCCGGCATTTCCTTGATCGCGTCTAGCCAGGCCAACTGGTCTTCGAGAGAATGGGGATCCTCACGATCGTGTCTTGCCACCGTGTTTCCCCCTCGGGATGGGCTAAAGGGGCAGCAACCACATTGAAGGTTAGCGCCCCGTAACACAACGAACGTGACCAACCGTCGAGTTCGCCTCTCCGTTACTTTAGGTGACATGCGAGCCATCATGATTTCGGCCCCCGGCGGGCCGGACGTACTCACCTGGCAGGAAGTCCCCGATCCAGTGCCCGGGCCAGGGGAAGTGGTCGTTGACGTGGCCGCTTCCGCGGTGAACCGGGCGGACCTGCTGCAGCGGCAGGGCTTCTACCCGCCGCCGAAGGGTGCCTCCGAAATCCCCGGGCTGGAATGTTCCGGCGTCATCTCCGAAATCGGGTCCGGTGTGGACGGACTGCGCGCCGGTGACGAGGTGACCGCTCTGCTGGCGGGCGGTGGGTACGCCGAGCGCGTCGCCGTGCCGTGGCAGCAGGTGATGCCCGCGCCGACGGCGCTGGTCGACGCGGCTTCGCTGCCCGAGGTCGCCTGCACGGTCTGGGCCAATGTTTTCATGAGCGCGCGGCTGCGCAAGGGCGAGACGCTGCTGATCCACGGCGGCGCGAGCGGCATCGGCACGATGGCCATCCAGCTCGCGAAGGCGTTCGGCTCGCGTGTGATCGTCACCGCGGGGTCGGCGGAGAAGGTCGCGCGCTGTCTGGAGCTCGGAGCGGATGAAGGAATCAACTACCGAGAGGAGGACTTTTCTACCAGGCGAGCCGACGTGATCCTCGACATCATCGGGGCGAAATACCTCAAACAGAACGTGGACGCGCTCAACACCGGCGGGCGGCTTGTGGTGATCGGGTTGCAGGGCGGCGCGGTCGGGGAGCTCGATCTCGGCAAGCTGCTCGGCAAGCGGGGGTCGGTCAGCGCGGCGGGGTTGCGGGGGCGTCCGGCGGATGAGAAAGGGGTGATCTGCCGGGGTGTGGCGGAGAATGTCTGGCCGCTGGTGAGCGCGGGCGCGATCAAGCCGGTGATCCACGCCCGGATCCCGATGGAGCACGCGGCGGAGGCGCATCGGCTGCTCGAACGCGGGGACCACGTCGGGAAGATCCTGCTAGTAAGTTGAGAGCTATGAACGCTGAGGAAAGCACCCCGCACGTGGTGGTCGTGGGTCCTGAGGGACTTTCGCTCGGTGGGGACAAGGGGGAACCCGAAGAGCGCTCCATCGCCGACCTGGTCGAACAGCCGGCGAAGGTGATGCGTATTGGCAGCATGATCCGCCAGCTGCTGGAAGAGGTTCGCGCGGCGCCGCTGGACGTGCCGAGCCGCAAACGGCTCAAAGAGATCCATTCCAGCTCCATCAAGGAGCTGGAGGACGGTCTCGCGCCGGAGCTCGTGGATGAGCTGGAGCGGCTCTCGCTGCCGTTCACCGATGACGAGAAGGGCGAGCCGCCGAGCGAGGCCGAGCTTCGGGTCGCGCATGCCCAGCTGGTCGGCTGGCTGGAAGGCTTGTTCCACGGCATCCAGACCACCCTGTTCGCGCAGCAAATGGCCGCTCGCGCTCAACTTGAACAAATGCGACGTGCTCTGCCCGGTGGCCTCAACCAGGGCCAACCCGACGATCACGGGCAGCGCGCGTCCGGCCCGTACCTCTAAATCCGCCCAGATACGGCCGCAGTCGCGGCCGTATCTGGCTTTAGTTTCGGTACAGGCGCTCCAGCACCTGGGCCACTCCGTCGTCGTTGTTCGTGCTGGTCACGTGGTCCACGGCCGCCAGGACGTCGGGATGGGCGTTGGCGACGGCATAGGAGGTTCCGGCCCAGGTCAGCATCGGCAGGTCGTTGGGCATGTCCCCGAATGCCACCACCTCTTCGGCTTTGATCTGGTTGCGTACGGTGAGCCCGGCCAATGCGGAGGCCTTTGTGATGCCGTGGGCGCTGATCTCCATCAACGCGCGTCCGCTCGAATGGGTCGCAGTTACCAAATCCCCCACAAGCGCATGAACACGCCGATAAAGCTCGTCTGGTCCCATCGATGGATGGAGTGCGAGCAATTTCGCGCAGGGGCGGGAGATCAGCGTGGGGGCGCGTACGCTCGCGACGCCGATGCGGTCCGCGTCCCAGCTGCCCAATCGAAAGGCTGATTCGTGCGCGAATCCGCCCTCGTACTCCACGGCGAACGTTAATTCGGGTATCTCGAATCGCAGCCGCCGTACCGTTTCGGCGAGGGTCGGCTGGTCGATCAGGTGGGACTCGACGATGGTCTCGGTGTGCAGGTCGTAGACGAGTGCGCCGTTCGCGCAGATGGCCAGGCCACGGTGGCGGAGCACGTCGGCGACGGCGTGCATCCAGCGGGGTGGGCGGCCGGTGACGAAGACGAGGGTGGAACCGGCTTGTTCGACGGTGGCGAAGGCGGCGGCGGTGCGCGGGGAGATGGTTCCGTCGGAGCGCAGGGCGGTGCCGTCCAGGTCTGTCGCGATCAGACGAGGAAGCTGGGATGGGCGGTGATGGAGATGCGGGCTAGCCATAACACGTTCCAGTTTGCACTGTGATGCGTCCGCGCCGTACAAGGGGATGTCAGGAGAAGAATTCTCCCCCGGACATGGAACACCCCGGGTCCGCCATAGTGTTAGATGGCATGGCGTTGTATTAGCTGTTCCCGCAAGCGCGAAACCAGTTCGACTGATATGAGCCACCCGGGGAGCTGTGCGACACACCGGGGTGCGCGAGGTGTGTACCCCAAGATTCACTTCCTTAGGGAGAGCGTTAATGGCTCAGGGAACCGTCAAGTGGTTCAACGCTGAAAAGGGCTTCGGCTTCATCGCCCCGGACGGCGGCGCGCCGGACGTGTTCGTCCACTTCTCCGCGATCTCGGGTAACGGCTACCGGAACCTGGAAGACGGCCAGCGCGTGGAGTTCGAGGTCACCGAGGGCCCCAAGGGCCCGCAGGCGTCGCAGGTACGCGCCCTCTAGAAGCCGATATTTCGCGCATTCCGGGTTTTATCGGACGCGATCGGGTGACGCTCGGTCGCCCCGACCAGGCCGTGGGGTCGCGAAATAGCGATCTAGACCACTGACACACCGAAGGCGGGCCCCCACAAGGAGCCCGCCTTCGGCGTCTAGATCGGGTACGGCAAGCGTCACGTCTTGCGCAAGCCCCGCAACAACCCGCAAGCGCCGCAACCCCCATGCAACGACCGCAAGTGGCCAACACGCAAATGGCGGCAAGCGATGTGGCGCAAGCCCCGCGAGTAGCGGCGAGCCCCGCCGCCGCAAGCCCTGCAAGATGGGAGCAAAAGCCACGTGGCTGCAACCCCACAGGTAGCCGTGCGGAGTGCTTGCCCCTACTTGAGCGGTTCCAGCACGTCCAGCCCCACATACGGCCGTAGCGCCTTGGGCACGACGACCGAACCGTCCGCCTGCTGGTGATTCTCCAGGATCGCCACGATCCAGCGTGTGGTCGCCAGCGTGCCGTTCAGTGTCGCCACATGCTGCGGACGGCCGTCGTCGTCGCGATAGCGCACTTTCAGGCGGCGCGCCTGGAACTGCGTGCAGTTGGACGTCGAAGTGAGCTCCCGGTACCGGCCCTGGGTCGGAATCCACGCCTCGCAGTCGAACTTCCTGGCTGCCGACATCCCCAGATCACCGGCCGCCGTGTCGATCACCCGGTACGGCAGTTCGACCTTGTCCAGCATCTCCTTCTCCCATGCCAGCAGCCGCCGATGTTCCTCGGACGCCTCCTCGGGACGGCAGAAGGAGAACATCTCCACCTTGTCGAACTGGTGGACGCGGATGATGCCACGGGTGTCCTTGCCGTACGACCCGGCTTCGCGGCGGAAGCAGGACGACCAGCCCGCATAGCGCGACGGAAGGGAGGTCTGATCCAGGATCTCGTCCGCGTGGTAGGCGGCGAGCGGGACCTCGGAGGTGCCGACCAGGTAGAGATCGTCCTCGGGGAGCCGGTAGATCTCGCTGTCGTGGGCGATCGTGAACCCGGTGCCCTGCATCGACTCCGGCTTGACCAGCACCGGCGTGATCATCGGCGTGAAGCCCACCTCGATGGCCTGCTGCATCGCCATGTTGAGCAGCCCGAGCTGCAGCCTGGCGCCGGCCCCGCGCAGGAAGAAGAACCGCGATCCGGAGACCTTGGCGCCACGCTCCATGTCGATGGCGCCCAGCATCTCGCCGAGTTCCAGGTGGTCGCGCGGGGTGAAATCGAACACGCGTGGCGTGCCGACCTCCTCCAGGACCACATAGTCGTCCTCGCCGCCGTGCGGGGCGCCGTCCTCGACGAGGTTGGGCACCTGCATGACCAGCTCGTCGAGCTCGCCACCGAGCTGCTCGGAGGCCACCTCGGCGGCCTTCACCTGCGCCGCCAGCTCCTTGGCCCGATCGAGCAGCGCCTGCCGCTCACCCCCCGACGCCTTGGACACCGACTTGCCGATGCTCTTCTGCTCTGCGCGCAGCGATTCGAACGAGGTCAGCGCGGCACGTCGGCGCTCGTCGAGCGAGAGCAGCGCGTCCACGATCGAGTCATCCTCGCCACGGGCACGCTGCGACGCCCGGAGCCGGTCCGGATCATCACGGAGGGTTCGCAGGTCAATCACAATCAAAGGCTACCGAGATACGGCTACCGCCCGCGCCCCATATAGACACCGCAGGCGATCTCCAAACCCGGGTCCAGACAGCTCACCGGCGCCATTTGCCTTCGTGTCAGTTCTCACCGCGGCTGCGCCAAACCAGCCGCCGTGTTTCCCATCACATGGCAGCCAGAAGATCGTCGACAGCATGAGCGGCCCGATGGCCGACTTCCACCGCGACGGCGTGACCCCGATGTCGTGGCCGGCCACCTCCAGCACGCCAGCCACGCGGGCGACCCGTGGGCGCCGTCGGCCTCCGGCGCGGTCATCGCCCTGGCCAGTTTGGCGCACAGCTCGGGATCGACGACGGGCCCCACGGACCGAGACGGGAGAAACGGAAGCGGCGGACCTCCTCGGTAGTGGAGGGCCGCCGCAGGGCGGACTTCTCGTGGACGCCTTCACCGACGATGTAGAAATCATCCCGTTTGTGCCTGTGCATCGAAGCAACTCCCCGAATCCGCGCCGATGACCGCAGCGATGAATCCGGCAATAGCCCCGTTGGCCCGGGAAATCCAAGGAAATCCGGGTAATCGAATACCCACTATCGTCGCCTTACGAGGCGACGATAGGGGTATTCAACGGCATGTCGAGTGAATACATGTTCACTGTACTTACGGAACTCGATAAATCTAGACTTGTCCGGCGCGCATTCGTGTCAGCCAGTCAGCGGCCTCGGCGAATTCGGCGTCGCCGGTGCCGGTCCTGATCTGTGTGGGGACTTGGTCGGCCCGAGGATAGCTGCCCAAGAAGCGCAGATCCCCGCAAATTCGATGCAATCCGCTAAGCGCCTCTCCGACTCGGGCGTCCGCGACATGCCCTTCACAGTCGAAATGGAAGAAATAACGGCCGATTCCATCACCAGTCGGGCGGGACTCGATCCGGCTCAGGTTGACTCCGCGCACCGCGAACTCGCTCAACATTTCCAGCAGCGCACCGGCGTGGTCATCCTTCAGAAAAGCGACCATCGACGTGCGATCCGCACCGGTCGGCTCAGGCAGCGGCCCACACGGAGAGACCTGCACGAAACGGGTGACCGTATCCGTGCGGTCCCCCACCCCCGAGGCGACCTCGGAAAGGCCGTAAAGCTCACCGGCGATGGCCGGACTGATCGCCGCGTCGTACGGAGATTCGGGGTTGGACACCTCCTGCGCGGCGGCGGCAGTCGACGAGGCGTGGATGACCACCGCTCCCGGCAGTTCGCGCTCGATGAAGTTGCGGCACTGGGTGTGCGCGGCCGGATGGGTGACCAAGCGCTTGATCTGCCGCATCTCCGTGCCCGGCCGGACCAGCAGGGAGAACTCGACCGGCAGCAGCAGTTCAGCGACGATCAGCAGCGGTTCGCCCCACGCGAACTCGTCGAGGGTCTGCGTGATGGCACCCTCCAGCGAGTTCTCCAGCGGCACGACCGCGCCATCGGCCTCTCCCCGGCGAACGGCGTCAAGTGCGGCGCCGACGTTGGCGCACGGCAGGCGCTCGGCGTCGGGCGCCAGGATTCGCAGGGCGGCCTCACAGAAGGTGCCCTCTGGGCCCAGGTACGCGAGCTTCGACATACGACCAGGTTAGCGACTCACGCAAGTGGTGTATGTGAATACTTACCGAGTCCCACGAAAAGCCTCACCCGTGTCGCGAGCCACCACCGATGCCGGTACCTGGGAGTCCTCACGAACCAGAGAGCCGGAAGGTGCTCGCGATGCCTAACCGGAGGCGCTGGCCATGACCGCGTCGAACAGCGGCGTCATAAGAATCGCGCGCTCCGGCGGACAGCATCCGCTAGCGTTCGGCGCGTCAGCGATTTCCTGGGCGTAACCAGGACCCTCCGGACGCGAGGCTGGCTTCGATCTCTGGGCCTAAACCCAGGCGGGCCGCCCGCACGGCCTGTTCCTCTTCGGGGGACAGCGGCTGCTGGCCTTTGCCGCCGCGAACCGGACGGACATAGGTCCGTGTCTCGGTACGGCCGTTGATCGAGGTCAGCACGATGCCGTCGCCCAGGCTGTTGATCAGCGCGACCGAGAACGACAGCCGCCCGGTCATCTCCTCCAGGGCGTCGTAGCGGTAGACCGCGACATCGCGGATGGCCTTGGTGTCGACGACCCCCTCCACCGCCGACCGCCGGGCCAGCACGTCGAGACACTCCTCGACCGCACCGCGCGCGTTCCGCAACGCCAGCAGGCCGATCACCACCCCGGTGACCCCGGCGACGACCCCGACAACAACCAGAACGGTAACCAGCACGCCACTGAGCGTAATGGCACGGTCAAGCCTTCGCCAACTTTCCCGCCTTCCGGTGCACGAGCACCCAGACGAGCGGGCATGATCAGGCGTTCGCGGGCTTTCCTGCCTTCCACCGCGCGATGCGCCTGACGAGTGGGCATGGTCAGGCCTTCGCGGACTCTCTCGGAGTCCGCTGCGCGAGCAGCCAGGCGGGCGGGGATAGTCAAACCGACTCATCCACCTTCCACTGCGCGATGCCCTGATGAGCGAGCATGGTCAGGCCTTCGCGAACTTTCCCGGATCCCGCGCGAGCAGCCAGACGGGCGGGACGGTCAAACCTTTGCCGACTTTTCCGATTTCTGTCGCGCGAGCACCCAGACGAGCGCGATCGCCCCCAGGCCGAACGCATTCTGGACGATCTTCCCGAGCGTAGGGCTGAGCACGGGGATCTCCCAGAGTTTGATGTAGGCCCCCCACCAGGGGATCGGGAGTACGTAGTACGCCCACACCCCCGCCGCTAGGAGTGGCCTGCGGGTGGCGAGTGCGGCGATGACGATGATGATCCAGGCGAGGTGGTGGATCCAGGCGACCGGGGAGAGTAGCACCGCCATCAGGCCGGTCAGTGCGACCGCTGTCAGGGTGTCTCCGTCGCGGTGGGCGCGGTAGGCGGCGCGGAAGCCGTACCAGCCGATGAGAGCGACGGCGGCTAGCCAGAGGATGGTGGTGAGGGTGTCGGGCCAGTACAGGCGTAGGAGCATGCCGCGGATGGACTGGTTTGTGGTGGCGGTGTTGGCGCCTAGGCGTTCGGAGTCGAGCAGGGCGGAGAACCAGAAGTCGGTGGCGTCCGACGGGATCACGATAAATGGCAGCAAAGTGAGGGCGGCCGTGGTGCCTGCCGCCGTGAAGAAGGGCTTGCGCTGCGTGGGGTCGCGCCAGGCGGTGATAGCGAGATAGATCAGGAAAACGCCGGGGGTGAGTTTCACCGCCGTCGCGATGCCGATCAGCATGCCCCGAGGCCACCATGGTCGCCGGACCACGCAGTCGAGCAGGCAGAGCGCCACCAGGAAAAGATCTACCTGGCCGAACCTGATCTGATCGCGGATCGGCATCAGATACAGGCAGGCGACGGTGACGACGCCGAACATGATCGGCACGACAACGGCAGGTGGTTTAGCACGGGTGAGCGGCGACATGACCGCCGCGCCCGTGCCAGCTGCCCCTGATGGAGGCGGGTCACCACCCGCCGATCGCATCGGAATGCCTGGTCCGAGCGAGTCCCGAAAGGCATACCAGACGGTGACCGCGAGCGTGAGGATGATCGCGACAATCCACACCCACTGCACCATCTCCCAGGAGATCAGCGCCAGCGGCACGGCCAGCATCGCCGCGACCGGCGGATAGGTGAACGGCAGCAACTGCGGCGCAGGCGTGATCACGTCATAGACCGGAAGCCCCTGCAGCAGCGCCCAGCCCCCGGTCCGATACACATCAAGATCGACCAGGCGTTGATCTTCCGGATTGCCCAGCCAGTACGCCACCAGCGGCCACGCGGCGACCACAATGATCAGTAGCGACAACGCCCAACCCCACCAGGGCCGCCGCACGCTCAGCGTTACCGGTTCGCCAGTGCTCACGACCAGGCAGGCTACCGTGGACGCTGTTCATCCGGCCCGCACCACCAGAAGAGGACCCGGCCACCGTGCCATCACCCCAGGTCACCCGAGCCCTCACCCGGCTCGCCCTCGTGGTCGCCTTCCTCCTGCTCGGTACGGCCCCCGCCACCGCCTCCACCGAACGAGCCCCAACTCCCACCTCGACACCTATCAGCGCACATACCTCAGCCTCCACCGAACGAGGTCCGACTCCCACTTCAAGCTCCACGGCACCCATCGCCGCCCTCGGCAGCGCACGTGCCGCAGGCTCCACCGAGCACGCAACCCTCAACCCCACAGCTCAGGCCACCATTTCCACTGGAGAGGGGGCTCTCACCAGCTCGCGAATCGCGGTGCCTCTCGCTGGACCCGCATTCTCTGGCGGAAAGGCGGCCGCTCCCACAGGACGTGTCGTCCTTATCGGAGTTCCCGGGCTGCAGTGGAGCGACCTGGACGAAACGCGAACACCGCGTTTGTGGGACCTGGTCGGACGTGGCGCGTCTGCCTCCCTGTCCACCCGTGCGATCCCCCCGGAGGGCCGGGGAATCACGTGCTCCGTCGCCGGATGGCTCACCGTCTCAGCCGGTCAACGCGCAGGATCGGACAACTGCGGCCTTCCGGAACCACCGACCATCGCACCCGACGGTTCCGCGAAAATCCCTGCCTGGGATGAATACCTGGCATTCCAAGAAGCAAGCTCATTCCAAGCGGAAATCGGCCTGCTCGCCCAAACAATCACCGACGCCGGCGGAACGGTCGCCGCGATCGGCCCAGGAGCCGCCCTAGCCGCCGCCGACAAATCCGGAAATATCCAGAAATATGCGCCAACGCCCGCAGACCTCCCCGACCTAACCCCTTACTCCCTCATCGCCGCAGAAGCCAACGAACTATCCCGCGCCTGGACCCAATCCCAAACCGCCACAACCCCCGAAATGTCGAGCGACCTCGACGACAACACCCGCCAAGCAGCCGCCACCGAAGCCGACAAAACAATCGGCACCATCCTCGACCGAGTCCCCCCAGACTCCACCGTCCTCATTGTCGGCCTAGCCGACGCCAGCACCACCGCCCACCTTCACGTCGCCCTCGCCCAAGGCCCGAAATTTCCCCACAAATTCCTAACCGCCACCTCCACCCGCCAAAACGCCCTAGTAACGATCACCGACACCACCGCCACCATCCTCACCGAACTCACCCTCCCCACCCCCAAGATCGGCCGCACCTGGACCACCAACGGCGACACCCCCGACACCACCGCCCAAACCATCACCCAACTCTCCGACGCCGACCTAGCCAGCCAAGTCCTCCGAGACGTCCGAGAACCGTTCTTCCTCACCCTCGTCGCCCTCCAACTGATCTTCTACGCCCTAGCGGCCATCGCCATCCGCCGCCAATCCACCCCCCACCGCCGCCGCACCCTGATCGCCACCCAAACCGTCGCCGTCCTCAGCGGCGCCATCCCGATCTCCACCTTCCTGGCCCAACTCATCCCGTGGTGGAGCGCGAGCACCCCCATGCCCGCCCTAATCACCACAATCCTCGCCACCGCCGCCCTGATCACCGCCGCCGCCTTCGCCGGCCCCTGGCGCAAGGACGTGCTCGGCCCTCTCACGACCGTCGCCGCCGTCTCCTCCCTCGCGTTGCTCATCGACGTCATGACCGGCTCCCACCTCCAGGTCAACGCCGTCACCGGCTACGAACCCGTCACCGGCGGCCGCTTCTACGGCTTCGGCAACATGGCCTTCGCCATCTACTCCACCGGCACGATTCTGGCCCTCGCTGGCCTGGCCCACGCCCTGCGCCGCCGCCCCCGCCTGGCCATCACCCTCTGCCTCGCCTACGGCCTGCTAGCGATCTTCGCCGACGGCTGGCCCAGCTGGGGCGCCGACTTCGGCGGAGTGCCCTCGTTCGTGCTCGGTTTCGCCGTCTTCATGCTGATGCTCTCCGGCCACCGCGTCTCGATCGCCAGGCTGGCCGTCATCGGCGCCGCCGGAGCCGCCCTGATCGCCGCGATCGCGACCGCCGACTGGCTCCGCCCGCCCAACCAGCGCACCCACCTCGGCGCCTTCGTCCAGCAGGTCATGGACGGCGACGGCGGCTCGGTCATCGGCCGCAAGCTGGGCGCGATGCTGAGCACCCTCGGCAACCTCCCGCTGACCCTGCTCTCCCTGGTCGCGCTGGCGTTCCTCTACCTGGTCCTGGCCCGCCCGTCCAGGGTGGGCGCGGCCGCGCTCAGCCTTGCGTACGGCTATGCCCCGGCCCTGCGCGCGGGCCTGTTCGGCGCACTCACCGCAGCTCTGGCCGGCTTCCTGATCAACGACTCGGGGATCGCGATTCCGGCGATGGCGCTGACGGTCGCGGTGCCGCTGACCCTGGCGGCGTCGGTACGCGCCCTGCGCCTCGCCACGCCCACACCCCCAGCGCCACCGTCAGCGCCAGCAGTGTCCACGGCACCAGCTGCGCCCTGACGACGTCCACGAGCCAGCCCAGATCGGGCGGTTGTTGTGCTTGCCGGGCCGGAAGGTAGGCGAAGGAGAGCACGGCCAGCCGTACCGCCATGAAGCCATCCAGAGCGGAGGCCGGTATCAGGGCGAGCAGCGCGAAGGCGAGTCCGTCATACCAGGGCAGCACATAGGGGCTCGCGAACAGCCAGGCCACCACGAAGGCCAGCGAAACCGCCACCGCGTCCTGGCCGAGCTTGCGCACCAAACCCCAAGCCAGAGCCACGAACAGGAGCAAGGAGGCGATCTGGATCCAGATGCGGTACGCGCCCGGCCCGAACAGCCCCTGCAGGCCGTACTGCACGAGTTTCCAGGGGGTCGCCAGGGAGATCGACTTGCTGGCGTTGAGGACCTGGTCGAACGCGTGCGGCCCGGCCAGCCAGTACGCGACCCCGACCGTCGCCGTCGCCACCCCGGCGAGGAGGGCAAGCCTGGGCAGGTTCCGGCGAGACTCCCACGCGGGGCCGAGCGCGACCAGTCCTACGGTGACCTTCACCGCGATGCCCAGGCCGAGCAGGATCCCTCGCCGTACGGCGAAACGCGAGCCGACCACCAGAGCGGCGACCATGAAGACGATGGCGAAGGTGTCCACGTGCATTCCGGCCGCCAGCTGGTAGACGACCAGGGGGTTGACCGTCCAGAGCAGGGCGGCGCGGCGTTGCCGTACCTGGTCTGAGCGGGTGGCGTGGTGGAGGAGCAGGGCCGTGACGATGAACGCGGCGGCGTTGATCAGGGCCAGGACGAAGACCGTCAGGCGGACGGAGCCGCCGATCCAGCTGGCGAGGGCCTGGGCGGCGGTGGCGAGCGGGCCGTAGACGCTGGGGGTGTGCGTCCATTCTTCGACCCAGGAGAGTGGGATGTCCGAAGGGACGGTTACGTAGGGGTCGAAGCCGTGGGTGACCAGATATCCGGATGCGGCGTAGTTGAGGTGGTCGGCGGAGCCGAAGGGCGGGAGGAAGGCCAGGATCGCGGCGACCGTACAGCCGGTGATCACGAGCAGGCGGGGGTGCGGGCCGTCGGCGCGCAGGCCGGTGAGGAGGCCGATCGCGCCGAGCGCGAGCGCGGCGGCGGCCAGCGCGATGACCAGGTGGCCGTCCGGGTGAATCCCCAGCGAGTACGGCGGCTGCCCGGCCGACCCCGGGAGCTCGGGAACCATGGCCGACGGGCCCAGCAGAGCGACGGTGATCGTCAGCAGCAGCGAGCCGCCGATGCACCCAAGCGAGAATTTCACTTCGGTTTGAGGGAATCCAGCGCCTTGATGACCGTGGGCTCCCTGCTGGCGAGGGCGCGGGAGACGTCGCGCAGCTGTTTGGCGCGGTGCAGCTGGGCACGCCAGTCGGTGCCGGTGGCCCGGTGCGCCATCTCGACCTCGACCTCCACCACCCGGAATCCCCGGCGCAGCAGGTCGATGGTGAGGCCGGTCTCGACGCCGAACCCCTGGGCCAACGGCCGGGCCGCCTCGAACGCGCTGCGGGTCAGGCAGCGCTGCCCGTTGAGCGGCTGGGTGGCGTCCCAGCCGGTCGCGCGTTTGATGCCTTCCTTGGCGAGCTTGACCACGATGCCATGACCGCCCAGTTTCACCCGGGTCGCGAAGATCGCGATGGTCATGTCGGCTTCGCCCGTACGGACCGGTGTGATCAGCGGGGCGGCGGCCAGCGCGGTCTCGGCCAGGTCGCCGTCCAGGAACAGCAGGTGCCGGTGCGAGGGCCGCCCTTCCGGATCGGACCGGCCCTCCTCCAGCAGGCGCACGGCCTCCGCGCCGGTCTCCATCGCGGCGGCCTTGCCGCGGTTGCGGCTGTGCCGGACCACGGTGGCGCCCGCCGCCCTGGCCAGCCGCCCGGTCTGGTCGGCCGAGCCGTCGTCGACGACCAGCACCAGATCGACTCCGGGCAGCTCGCGGGCGGCGGTCACCGTGGCGGCGATCCGTTCGCCCTCGTCCCGCGCCGAGATGATCACCGCGGTATCCGGACTTGGGACCACCTCGGTCATCCGGTCTTTTCCGCCAGGTCCGCCGGGACACTCTCGTGCACGGTGAAGACCGAGTCCAGGCCGGTCACCTGAAGGATCTTGCGGACCGCCGGGCGGGGCGCGGCGACTTCGAGCACGCCGCCCCGTTCCTTGAGCCGTTTGAGCGCGGAGAGCAGCACGTTCATGCCCGTGGAGTCGCAGAACTCGACTCCGGACATGTCGATGACCACCCGGTCGGGACCGGTCTCCTCCAGCAGTCGGGTGAACTCCGACTGCAGGCGAGGCGCGGTATATAGGTCGATTTCGCCAGCGATGGCCATGACGGCGTGGCCGGCGTGGGATCGCGTCGAGACTTTGAGCTCCACAGCGCGCACACTAGCGCCGTCCCCGCCCTGGGTCACGTTTCCTGGGAATTACCGAAGAGTCGTCCGCCCTTTGTCCCCGATTTCGGCCCCACGTAAACGCGGAGTGCGCGAAGCTTGACGCTACGACACCGGCCCGGCCGGAAGGGGGGAGGGCCCTCGCTGTTGCCGGGGCCCACATCACGCATGAACACGGAACTTCCGGAAGACCCGCTGCGCCGCCGCCTGCGGGAACGGCTGGAGCTCATCCAGGTCAGAACCGACAAGGCGACCTCGTGGCGGGAGTCGTCGGCGACGTTGCGCGCGCTCGTCAATCGTGAGGGGTATGTGCCGATCAAGGCGAAGCTGGCGGTCGAGGATCTGGATTTCCTGGCCGGGGCGCGGGAGGAAGTGCTCAGCTTCGTCGAACTCGGGCTGCGCCTGCTTGACCTGCACCAGCCTCGCGACGCGGGCGGCATCACCAGCGATACCGCGCATCCGATCCTGCGCTGCCGCAGCTGCATGTGGCGCTGGCCCTGCCCGACATTTCGCGCCATGTCGGACGCGTTCTGATCGTCAGAGTCGTGCTGTCGGCAGGCGGATCTCGAAGCGGCAGCCCGGACCCTCGTTCGCCACGGTGACCGTGCCGCCGTGCGCCTCGACCAAGCCTTTCGTGATCGCCAGACCGAGCCCGCCGCCATCGGGCCCAGGCGTGCGGGCCAGCTCGCCACGAAAGGCCACATCGAAGACCCGCGCCAGATCGTCCGCCGGAATACCCCCACACGCATCCAGGACCGACAAACTCACCATTTCCCCATCCGTCACGGCCCTGATCGATACAGAACCATCCGACGGGGTATGCCGGATCGCATTGACCAGCAGGTTGCGCAGTGCCCGCCCGATCGCCCCCGGATCGGCGTGCACCGGCAGCACGGGCTCCACCTCCGTCATCAAGTGCACACCCCGGGCCAGCGGCTCCACTCCCGCCAGCACGTCGGCGACCACGTCCCCCAGCCCCACCCGCGCCTTCGCTAGCCGGAATGAACCCGCATGGATCCGGGACAACTCGAACAGGTCGTCCACCATCCCGGACAGTCGGTCCACCTCCAGCCTGATCTGTGCGTGATAGCGCCGGATTGTGGCTGGATCGTCGACCACGCCGTCCTCCAGCGCCTCGGCCATCGCCCGCATGCCCGCCAGCGGCGTACGCAGATCGTGGCTCACCCACGAGACCAGCTCGCGCCGCGCGCTCTCCAGGGTCCGCTCCCGCTCCCGGCCGTTGCGAATTCGCGCGTACGCCTGGTCGAGCGCCTGGCTGACCTTCTCCAGCTCGGCGGGGAGCGCGATCCGGTCGGGGGCCACGTACTCGCCGGTCTCGGTGACCTCCTCGACGGCGTTGACCAGCGCCTTGCTGGCCGCCACCAGCCGCCGCGCGGTGACCAGCGCGACCCCGACGCCGACGATCGCCCCAATCGCGATGATGGTGAGCACGATGTCCCGCGGCCGCCCGTCGATGACCATCGCCATCGTGATCGCCACGACCCCCGCCAGCGTGGCCAGCACGGTGATCACCGCGACCACGCTCAGCATCACGCCGATCGACCGCCGCCGCAGCAGGCGCAGCACGCCCACCCCGAGCAGCGCGATGATCAGGCCGAACCCGGCGCTGACGGCGAGCGCCTGGAAGATCACGACAATGGCTCGTAACGGTAGCCGACACCCCAGACCGTGACGATCCTGCGCGGATCTGTGGGATCAGCCTCGATCTTCTCCCGCAACCTGCGCACATGTACGGTCACCGTGGACGAATCCCCGAACGACCAGCCCCAGACCCGGTCCAGCAGCGCGGTCCGGCTGAACGCCTGGCGGGGGTTGCGCAGCAGGTAGGCGAGCAGGTCGAACTCACGCGCGGTGAGGGTGATCTCGGCGCCGCCGAGCCGCACCTCGTGGGCACCCACGTCCACCACCAGGTCGCCGTCCCTGAGCACGCCGGTGCCGGTCGGAACCAGCGCGCCACGCGCCCGGCGCAGCACCGACTGCACTCGTAACGCCAGCTCGCGCGGGCTGAACGGCTTGGTCACGTAGTCGTCGGCACCGGTCTCCAGACCGATCACCCGGTCGATCTCCTCACCCAGCGCGGTCAGCATGATCACCGGAACCGGCCAGCGCTCACGCAGCTTCCGGCACACTTGCAGTCCGTCCATCTTCGGCAACATCAGGTCGAGCACCAGCAGATCGGGCGGATTGGCCAGCGCCCGCCGCAACGCCTCAGCGCCATCCCCGACGCATTCGACCTCATGCCCGTCCCGCTCCAGATACCGGGCCACCACCTCGGCCACAGTCGGGTCATCGTCCACAACGAGGATGCGCGCGGCGGGATTGGTGGTCACCCTCCCAGACTAGGGCTCGCTGCTTGCACCCCCGCGAACCCGTTAGAAGGCCGTAATTGATTCACGTGAAACCTCTGATCTTCTCGCGACTGTCGGTGGCAGCGCGTATTTTGAGGTCATGGCCCGAACCGCGCTGACCGTCGTCGGCATCCTTCTCGCAATCTGGCTGGTGGTCAGCTTCCTGATCCCCGCCCTGTTCGCGACGCTGAAATTCCTGCTGATCTTCGCGCTGATCGCGCTCGCCGTCGTCGTGACGATCACCCTGGTGGGCAAGAGCTCACGATGATCCTCCAGGCCCTGCTCGGACTGCTCGCCCTGCCTGCCGGCGTGGGCGTGCTGGCCGCCGTGGGCCTGCTGCTCCTCTCCTGGGCGCTCGGCCGGCTGGCCGCCGCGCCCAGGATCGTGTCCGCGTTGCTCGGGGAGAGCGTTGAAGCCGTTGTCGTACGGCTTCGCGACCCGGGCACCGCCGGACGCCCCCGCCCGAGAGCCCCATCGGGAAGCCCGGCGCTCGCCTGACCACGAGCGCCTTCGTCATGTTCAAACCCTGACGAAAGGCTTCCCACCCATGTTCGACTTCGTGCTCTCCCCTGCCTACGACCTGCTCACCGCGCTCACCGGCCTGACCGGCGCCACGCTCGCCATCATCCTGCTCACCGTCGGCGTCCGGCTGCTGCTGCTCCCGCTCGGCCTGCGCCAGGCCCGCGCCCAGCGGGCGAAGGCCCGGCTCGCCCCGGACGTGGCGAAACTCCGCAAAAAGTTCGCCCGCGATCCGCAACGTTTCCAGCGGGAACTCGGCGCCCTCTACGCCCGCGAGGGCACGTCCATGTTCGCGGGGTTCGGCGCCGGGCTCGCGCAACTCCCGTTCTTCCTGGTGATGTACCGGTTGTTCGTCTCCGCGACGATCGCCGGACAGCCGAATCTCCTACTGGCGCAAAGTACGCTTGGGGTACCACTAGGTGAACATTTCGGTGCGGTCGTCGCACATTCGGGACTGTTCGGCGTGCCTTCGCTGATCTTCCTCGGGCTGTTCGTGCTGCTCGCGCTGGTCGCCTGGCAGTCGACGCGCCTGATTCCCGAAATGCCGGACGTGCCAATGTCGAGGCTGTTTCGACTGTTGCCTTATGGAAGCGTGATCGCCGCCGGATTCCTCCCGCTCGCCGCGGGTATCTATCTCGTGATCAGCACGGCTTGGACGACCGCCGAACGTTCCCTACGGACGGTTTAGACGACCTCACGCAGCGCGCACATTCCGGTCGTCCGCGTCTGCGTATTTCGGGCAGGCTGAGGCGCGTGCAGGATCGCCCAGACCGTCGTGGACTCGCCCTCGTGCCGTACGCCCCAGCGCTCGGCCAGGTATTCCACGATGCCGAGCCCGCGGCCCCCGAGGGACGACAGCGTCGGGCGGCCGGCCCGCGGTTCCGTGGCCGCGCCGCCGTCGCTGACGGAGATCTCCACGTGGCCTTCCGCACAGGCCCACGCCACTCTGAGCTGCCCGGATGCGAGCGGGTGCGCATGCCTCAGGGCGTTGCTGAGGAGCTCGCTCATCACCAGCACGGTGTCGTCGACCGCTCCCGCGTACACCCCGGATTCGAGCAGATCGGCGCTGAGGCGTTGTCGCGCGACGGCGACACTCGCCAGTGCATACGGCAACATGATGACGCTCGACGCACTCACCTCCCCGTATTCCCGTACCGCTGAGGGCCGCTAGGGACCGCGCACCCCAGTACGACCGAAATGCCCGCTTAGCTGAGAGCGGAAACCGATCGACCATTACAGCTTGTGAACATTGGAGGATAGGTCATACGTACCGTTACCCGTCCGTTACCGCGCCGGTGAGTCCGCTCCTGTAATGGGGTTCCCCGGCGTCCACCCGGAGCACGAAACGCATCCGGGTGCCGCCGCCGGGACGGGCCAGCGCGGTCACCTCGCCGCCCTGGGCCCGGGCCAAACTCCGCACGATGTAAAGCCCGAGGCCGACCCCGCCGAACCGGCGGCGATCGCCGCTGTCGCCCTGGACGAAACGCTCGAACACCCGCTCCCGGTCGGCCGGGCGGATGCCGATGCCCTCGTCGTCCACGACCAGCACCACGCTGTCGGCCTCCGGCCAGGCCTCGACCCGGATCAGACCGCCGTCCGGGGAGTACTTGAAGGCGTTCTCCAGCAGCTGGCCGAGCAGGATGTCGGTGGCCAGCGCGTCGCCGTGCACGGCTGGCAGGTCCTCCGGGATCGTCACCTCGACCCGGTGCCGGTCGGACAGCACGGGCAGGCCGAGGGTGGCCGCGTGCACCCGTTCGGCCAGGTCGAAACGTTCCGAGCGGACCGGGGGCTCGGCCGCGCCGGCCCGGGCGCCGAGCAGCAGGTGGTCGATGAGCTGGCCGAGGGATTTGGCGCGTTCCGCGATGGTGTGCACGGCGGAGCGGCGCTCGGTGTCGGACATCTTGTCCCAGCGGGCGTCCAGGGTGCTGGCGAACCCGCGCACCACCGTGATCGGGGTGCGCAGCTCGTGGCTGGTGGTGGCCAGGAACAGGTCCTTGGCCTCCTCCAGCTCCTTGGCCCTGGTGATGTCGCGGAAGTCGACCACGATCTCGCCGGTCTCATCGATCTCGGCGCAGAGCACGTCCAGCCAGCGGCCCGAGGGGAGCTGGATGGTCAGCTTCTCGCCGGGGAGCGGCAGCGCGAACGGGGGCGGGCCGCCGATGACCTCGTCCGCGGGGAACCCGGTGAGCTCGGCGGCGGACGGGTTCCACTGGATCACGCTGCCGGTTCCGTCCAGTACGGCGATGCCGTCCGCGCTGGCGTCGAAGACCGCGCGCTCGTGGGCGCGTTGCCGTACCGCGTCCTGGTAGGCGGTGGCATTGGCCACCGCGATGCCGGCGTGGCCGGCCAGGAGTTCCAGCAGTTCGAGCTCGAGATGGCCGGGTTTGCGCTTGGCGAACAGGGCGTAGAGCGCTCCATAGGGGCGACCGCCGACGGCCGCGATGCCGACCGCGATGGTGTGCAGACCGTCGAGCTTGGCCCAGATGAGGTCCTGAAGCCCCTCGTGCCCGGTTTCCAGCATGACCGGCTTGCCGGTGCGCAGGAGCTTGCCGACCAGGCTGGATCCCAGGTCGGCGGTGGCGCCGCGGATCGAGTCGGGCAACTGGTGCGAGCCGACCAGTCTCAGCCGGTCCCCCTCGATCAGGACGAAGCCGCCCGCGTCCGCGCCGGTCAGCTCGGTGAGGCTGGCGGCGATCCGGTCCAGCACGACCGGAAGGTCCAGCTCGGCGTTGATGTCGCCGACCACGTCGGTGAGGCGGCGGACCAGACGCGCCCGGCGAACCACCCGGCTGCGCGCGGCCTCGTCCTCCTCGGTGAGGTGATAAACGCTGACATATCCGAGTAGCGTGCCGGATTCGGTACGGAGCGCGCTCGTGTCGACCTGGACGTCCAGCAGCTGGCCGTCGCGGCGGAAACGTTTGGTCCTGAGCGAGACCTGGCCGCCGTTGCGCACCCGTTCCAGCACGGCGTTGTGCTCGGCCATCAGCTCGCTCGGCACCAGCGGCGCGCGGCGGCCGAGCAGCTCCGCGGCGGGCCAGCCGAACAGCCGCTCGGCGGCCGGATTCCAGCTGAGCACGGAGAGGTCGCGGTCCAGGGCGACGATGGCGTTGGCGGCCGCGGCCACCACGGCCTTGGCCAGACCATCGTCCTCGGTGTCCCATTCGTCCCTGTGATCACTCTCCATCCCTCCATCGTGCCTGTTTTCAGGTCGTGATCTTGGTGTTTTTCATGGCTCCGCTACGCTGCTCAGGAGAGCGAGAGGAAGTGGGGCCATGTCTCAAGGGGTGTCCACGGGGGACCTCGAAGCCCTGCTTCGCGTGACCGCGCCCAACTACGTCGGGGAGACCCCGCCGGATGTCGCGTTCGGCACGGCGGAAACGCCCGTCGGCGGCGTGGTCCTGGCGGTGACGTCCCGCGGTGTCGTGGCGTGCAGCTTCGAATCAGAGCACACGGTGTTCGCCCGGATTTATCGTGACGTGGGTAGGTTCATCGGGCCTGACCCGCGTCGCCTGGATCCGGTGCGGCGCGAGCTCGACGCGTACTTCGCCGGGCGGTTGCGGGCCTTCACCGTGCCGTTCGACCTGCGCTTGGCGACACCTTTCGCGCGTACGGTGCTGCCGATGATGGTGGCCGTCGGATACGGGAGCGTCACCACGTACCAGGAGATCGCCGGGCGGATCGGGCGCCCGCAGGCGCTGCGGGCGGTGGCCAACGCGATCACCGCCAATCCGGTCTGCCTGGTCGTGCCCTGCCATCGGGCGATCGACTCCTCCGGCTCGATCGGGTCGTACGCGGGGGGCGCGCCCGCCAAAGAGCATCTTCTTCGTATGGAAGGCGTGCTGAACTAGTCACCTTGGGTTTGCGATCGTCACTTAATGTGATAGCTATGTCACGGCATGCAATCAGCAAAGTGACGAGGGGTGGCCATGGTGGCCTGCGTTTTCGCGATCGCGACGGCGATCGGCGTGGTGGCCTTGGCCGCCTTCCTTTTCCGCAAGCTCGACCGCGGATCCGACGACCGGGACCCGGGCGGCCCCACCGTCGGCCACGCCGGGGCGATGTTGTCGGCCCTGTTCCTGCTGGTCTTCGCGATCGCGATCATCGTGCCGTGGACGACGGCGGACTCGGCCCGGCAGAACACCTACACGGAGAGCCAGGCGGCTGTGGAGGCGTACTGGGCGGCCAGCGCGCTGCCGTTCCCGACCGCCGGTCTGGTCCAGACCGAGCTGCGGGACTATGTCGGGTTCGTGATCGACGAGGAGTGGCGGGTGATGGCCAAGGGCAACCTCAGCCCCGAGGGCTCCACCCGGCTGAACACGCTCCGCACCCAGGTGGCGAGCCTGGAAACGACCGCGGGTGCCACCGAGGACGCCAAGATGGCGGTGCTGGAGCAGGTGCAGAACCTGACCTCGGCGCGACGCCAGCGGGCTGCCGACGCGCAGGCCACCCCGCCCACCGGGATCCTGGTGCTGACCGTGGTGACCGGCCTGCTGGTGTTGCTGTTCCCGTTCATGGCGGGGGCCCGGCCGCGGGGGGCCACGCTGGTGCCGTTGCTGGCGATGGCGGCTTTGCTCGGGGTCGGGGTGTTCCTGACCTTTGACATCGTCCGGGTCTTCGACGGCGGCCTCGCGGTGCGGCCGGACGCGTTCTCGGCGGCGCTGCAGGAGTTCCAGCGGATCTCCGGGATCGGCTGAGATGCGGCTTCCTGTGGTGCTGGCGGGGGTGCTCGTCGGGTTGAGCGTCGCGGCGGGGCCCGCGGCTGCTTCCTCGCTGGATGGCGGGGATGAGCATGGGCTGATCGAGGTCTGCCTCGATGTGAACCTTGTGGTCAGCCTCCAGGTCGGCATCGGGATCGGGGGCTATCCCTGCCCGCCCGATCCGCACCCTCCATACCAGCCGCCCACGCCGACGCCGGAACCTTCACCGGAGCCCTCGCCGGAGTCGTATCCGACGCCCGCGCCGGAGCCGAGTCCCACCCCGGCGCGGTCGCCCGCGCCCCGGCCGTCCCCCTCTCGGACGGTCACCCCGCGGGTGGTGATCCCCGTGGTCCGGACGAGTTCGGCGACGCCGAGCCCGTCGCCGTCGAGCACTCCGACGCCTCCGAGGATCAGGAGGCAGCTGGCGGAGCCGCCGCTGAAGCGGCCCAACCCGCTGAAGTCGCCGCTCGTGCTGGTGGTGCTGGCGACCGTGATCGCCTCCGCCGCCGGTGTCGCGTTCGCGTCGATTCGCTGATGGTCTCCCGTCGCCGTACCCCGATCAGGTGCGGCGGCGGCCCACCAGCAGCGTGACCACCGCCGCGACCAGGAAGGACCCGAGCGCGGCGCTCATCCACGGCGCGGGAGTGAACCCGAGACCGGTCCTGATGCCCATCCACAGCGACTCCCACCAGGGCACCTGCGGCAACGCGCCGAGCAGCCACCAGGCGCAGAACCCGAGAGCCCACGGCAGCACCATCAGCCACCGCGACGGCGCCCGCTCCGAGACGTCCCACCGCGTGGCCCCGCCGAGCAGGAAGTAGTCGACCACCAGCACCGCGAACATCGGCACGAACACCGCGCCTATGATCCCGAGAAACGCCGCGTACGTGTCCGCGTTCACGAAGATCGCCAGCAGCGTGACGAACGCCCCGACTATCCCGGAGATGATCCGCCGGTCCACCCGGGGCATCAGGTTCTGCACCGACATCGTGGTCGAATACACGTTCACGAACGACTGATCGGTCTCCCGCAGCACCAGGATCCCGAAGAAGACGGCCCCGAACGAGGCCGCCACGAACGGATCCCAGACCTTCGCCGGATCGTTGCCGACCAGCGCCATCGCCGCGATCCCCAGGGTCAGGCAGGCCACCTGCGCGATCGTGTATCCGCCCACCACCCCGCCGAACGCGGCCCGGCCCGACCGCGAGAACCGCGAGAAGTCCGCGGCCAGCGGCACCCACGACACCGACAGCGCGATCACGTAGTCCACCGAGGGCGCGAACGCCTCCCACGACCCGCTGCCCAACTCGGGCCCGCGCTGCCAGAACACGTACCCGAAGTAGACCATCGAAACGATCACCCCGACCGTCACGTACCGCCGCAACAGCCGGACCGCCCCCAGCGGCCGGATCGTCAACGCCGTGGTGATCACGCCCCCGATGATCACCCACACCGTATCCGGCACGGTGACCCCCATCGTCCCCGCGATGGCCTGCGCCCCCTGCGCGATCACCCACAGCTCGAACGCGCCCCACCCGAGCATCTGCACGATGTTCAGCACGGTCGGCAGATACGAGAGCTTCGCCCCGAACAGCCCCCGCAGCAGGACCATCGCCGGAGCCCCCGTCCGCGTCCCCGGAACCGCCGCGAGCCCCACCATCGCCGTCCCGACCAGGCTCCCCACCACCGCCGCAGTCAACGCCGCGACAAAACTCAACGGCCGATCACCCAGCGGATTGACCAGCGCCACAGCCCCCGAGAACCCCAGCAGACTGACCCCGAGATTGGCCCAGAGCGCCCCCTGATCGAGCACCCCCAACGCCTTCGGCGGCGCCTCATCCAGAGTGAGCGGAGCCTCAACCGACTCCACGACGACACGCGCCATTGACACACGCTCCCTACGCCGGCATTACCCGGACAGGTTCATGCGGTCGGTAGCGCTGGCTACCCTCTCAGCCCGGTTACGCCCGAGCTCCCGCGGTCTGAAGTTGAAGGCACACCCGGCATCGGCCCAGCGTGCGGACCCCATGATGCCTCATAATCGGACAAAGATCTACCACGGGTTTGGGTTCGCAGATTTCGAACAACCGTCCGTAGACGTCCATGGCAGTACAGCTATGTACGGGGCGGTAGCTGTACTTTGCAGCTGTACGGGGCGACCCGTCGCACCTGGTCAGAGCGTAGGTCGAACTGCTCTGCATCGTACAGCCACAAGGTGCGCCGCGAGGGTCGGCGTAGACGCCATCCGTCTTGGACAGGTGCTTGCCGGCCGCCGCGGGGCGGCCAAATGACTGCCGCGACGGCCATCGACCCAGCAGCCGCTGCGACGGCCCCCCGCACGCCCCCCCCGAAGCCTTATCCGCGTGGTCGCATCCAGATGCCCGCCAGCCTGCTGCGCTCTCCCGATCACGCAGGCCTCGCTGTGGCGGCGTGGGCGGTCTACGAGACCTTGATGCCGCGCAAGCTGGGCGGCGGTCGCGCGGCCGCGCGCGCTCGCCGCTGCTGGGTCGGCGACGCACTAGGCGTCAGCGAGAAGACGCTCGACAGGGCGCGGCGCTCCCTGCTGGCCGATGGGGCAGGCGGGCCGTGGCTGGCCCGGTCGGCTCCGCTGGGTGCCAAGCGCGCGGTCCGGCACATGGCGCTACGGCTGCCCCGCGACACCGGCGAAGCCCACGCCGCGGTCCCGGCCTGGACGCTGGAACTGATTTCGCCCGCCTGCGATCCAGGCCGGCGCATCTCGCCGAACGTGTGGCGGCTGTACGGCTTGATCCTGCTGGTCCACCCGAGCAAGGCCGATCACCCGTTGGAAACCTCGAATCGCCACCTGGGGCAGCTGCTGAACGCCTCCGCCGACACCGGCCGTCGACGGCTTGGAGATCTCGAACGGGCGGGCCTGGTCGAGGTGACCGAACGAGCTGGAGGCCAGCTCTTGGTTCGCCCGGTTCACACCCCCAAGCAGGCCGCTGTGGCGGCTGCCACTTACGCCACACAAGGGCGCAAACGCATCATCGATCCCACGCAACCCAGGGCACTCACCCCCCGCAGATCCGGGCACTCACCCTTGGCAGATCCGGGCACTCCACAGGAGACACCTGAACTTAAGTCACCTGAACTGGAGGCACCCGGACCTCCCGCCGTAGGCGACGTGCAGGTGGATAGCCCGCTTTGAGGCCACGGCTGACGCCGGAGGATCTCCACCCGCGACGACACCGAGAACCACTCGCCAAGCCCGGGTACGCGATATGCGGCTCGCGGCACAGGTGTACCGCGCGGCGATCCCACCGGCGTTGAGGGAGCTGCTCTCCGAGCACGGCACCCGGCGGGTGCTCGCGGCCATCACCGCCGAACTCGCGGCCCGCACGCCTGCCGAGCTGGCCGACCGCATCGGCGCCCGATGGCAGCACTGGCGCTACCGCATCGAGGACATCACCGACCCCGTCGCCGTCGCGATCACGCTAACCCGCCGCGGCTACCACTGCCCCGACCTGCGCTGCGAGGACCATGTCCGCCTCGACACCGGCCAGTCCTGCCAAGCCTGCGCCGACATCGGCGCGCAGATCACGCGGAACCGGCTCACGGCGGTCCACGCAACCGACCCCGCCCTCTCCGGCAGCACCGCCCCCGTGGGCCGGCCGGCCTGCCTGCCCGACCTCGCCGACCCAGGGACATTCCTGCCCGCAGACCCCGGCGACCCGCCACGCCTGCACGTCGTCCGCGACCGGCCGCCCTGGTGCGGCAGGTGCGGCGAGACCGATCGCATGACGGAACTGCCGGACGGCATGGTCGCCCGCTGCCCGGCATGCCACCCGAACCCGCCCAATCCTCACCGGAGGATTCCATGACCGCGGCCGCCGGACGCGCCGCCCTCGACGCCGCCGACGCCACCCTCAAGCAGGCACGGCGCACCTTCGACACGGCCAGCAGCGCCTACGACCACGCCCGCCGCCAGACCCCGGACAAGCTCGCCGCCGCCCACCCCGCCTGGGCGCTGGCCGGCCACGACTGGCTCCGCGCCCTCATCGACCACGCCAAGGCCCGCGACGCCCTGATCGAGGCCCGCAGACCCGGCCTTCACCCGGAGGAACCCGCATGAAGATCCGCATCGTCGGCCTGCCCGACGCGGCCGACCACGCCGTCGAACTGCTCGGTCAGGTCTTCGACGTGATCGAGGTATCCGCGCCGTACCCGTCCCGAGGCACTGGCCGCAACGTGCGGATCTACGTCGAAGTCCGGATGCGATGAACGCCCGCCGATACACCCTCGCCGAGATCCGGCTCATGGTCACCCACATGGAGGCCTGCGAGCTGTGCGCCAAGGGCGACCAGGAGCTGCTGACCGGCCTGGCCGACGAGTCCCTGCCGCCACACGAGCTCGACGACGCGATCACCACCGCGCACTATCCGGCCTGGCTGCGCTTCGCCGGGACCGAACACCTGGCCGCCGGCTACCCCAACCCGCTGCCCTGGAGACAGGGAGAAGAGGCCACCAATGGACACCGAGGACCTGCGCAAGTTCGGCGAGTTGCTCCAGGCGGTGCGCGAGCGCCGCGAGCTGGCCGTGCCCGAGCTGTATGAGGCCGGATGGCTGCTGGGCGAGATGACCCGCTACACCGCCGCCCTGGCCGACCACATGCGCGCCCAAGTCGAGGAACTGCCGGGCCGGTACATCCTGCGTGCCGACGATGACCGCGCTCCCGAGGACCACACAGAAGACGCCCGCTATCACCTGGCGGCGATGGCCTCCGAGCTGGGCCAGGCTGGCACGCGCGAGCCTGTACCACAGCGAGATCGGACACATCGGGGTCCAGGTGAACCCCGCCGCCGGATGAAGAACCGCTCCCATCACCTCCGCGTAGAGGCCACTCAATAGCCTGAGGTCGGAATCGACGGCCAGAGAGCGGCAGATGTGACCTCACCGCAACTCGATTCACTCGGAAAACGTCAGTCTCTACCTGTATAAATAATAGAACGAAAGGCGAACGCAAAAAAGGGGATCTCAAGGCAAGTCTGGCAAAAATTTTGAAAGGAGGGCGTGATGGCTGATCGCAGCGCCATTGAATGGACTGAGGCCACATGGAATCCAACGACTGGGTGTGATCGGATATCGCTCGGTTGTGACCATTGTTACGCGCTCACTCTGGCTAAACGCTTGAAGGCGATGGGCAATCCGAAATATCAGGCAGATGGCGATCCCCGTACATCTGGCCCGGGATTCGGCCTGACGATTCACTCCGATGCGCTCCTTTTGCCGTACCGTTGGCGAACACCACGCGTAGTCTTCGTCAACTCCATGTCCGACCTATTCCACGCCCGCGTCCCCCGAGACTTCATCCATCAAGCATTCAGCGTAATGGCCGACACTCCCCGCCACACATACCAAATCCTCACCAAACGGTCCCGGCGGCTGCGGCTACTCGCCCCTGACCTACTCTGGCCAGACAATGTGTGGATGGGCGTATCGGTCGAGACGGCCGATCAGGCATTCCGGGTAGATGATTTGCGGCGGGTTCCCGCCCACATCCGATTCCTGTCGTGCGAGCCCATGCTCGGGCCGCTGGACGGACTAAACCTAGACGGGATCGGCTGGGTGATCGCTGGAGGAGAGAGCGGCCCGAGGCATCGTCGCGTCGATCCAAGTTGGATACGGAACCTGCGCGATCACTGTTTGACCCGCGGTGTGCCCTTCTTCTTCAAGCAATGGGGCGGCTACACCCCCAAGGCAGGCGGACGCGAACTCGACGGGCGAACCTGGGACGAACTTCCTTCTCTCATCGCCGGTGACGATGAGCGCAGGCGTCAGGGAACCTTGTCTGTGTCCTCTTCGGGTGTGGGGACGTAGAAGCGAATCAGGGACGCTGCTGGCCAAGGTGTCTTGGATTTGACAGGGCTCTCCCGTATCGCCAGTCCGTCTTCGGCCATTTCGTTCAGCGTGGTTCGTACCTGGGGCTCGGTGAAGCCCAGGCGCTGCGCCAGGTTCACCAGGGACTCAAACGTGCGGGCGTGACCGGCAAATGACTCGAACCCGCGGCGAAGCCGGGACAGATCGGGCTCAGGGTCGAAAAGGGTCGGCCGCTCGTATGTCCACTCGTTCGCGCTCTGCCCTCGGTGCGGATCCGTACGCCATTTGGCCTGGTTGAAGCAGGCCATGCCACGCATGTCGTGAGTGGCGAACATCAGCGAGTAGCGGGCGTGAGCGTTCTTGCTGGCGACTGAGAACGACTCGGTGAAGGTGTTTCCGGGAAGGCTCTCAATGCCTTGCCGGTAGGCCTTCAGCAGGGCCTCCTTTCGCGGACCTTCGCCGCGCACCTTCCGGGCCTCCCGCCACGCGCCGTGGCCGAAGTGGCGGTCAAGCGCGGCCTCTTTAGACGGGTCTTCGCAGAATCGATAGATCTCATCAGCGAACCAGGTGATCAGCACTTCGTCACGTGGGCGCCGCAGGCACGCTCGCACCAGTTCGAATGGGACTCCGCCCCAGTTGAACGGGTCGAGGATCCACAGGGTCGGTGTCTGCGGGTGGTACTGGTGAGCGATCGCATCCAGTTGCGCGTGCCGGGCCAGCGCTTCGCCAGCCTCCAGGACATCTAGTCGTAACTTAGTTGGTCTAGAGATCCCCTTTAGGAGGCTTTCGAGATGATCGCGTCGATCCTTACGCTTCTCGACGCAGAGCACAGACAGGTTGTTGAACCGCTCCGAGTGGAGATGTTCCAGGAACGCCTTGGCGATGACCACCGGCGACCCGTCCAGCCCGTCCTTATAGACTCCGGGTCCTGCGAACGCGTCGACGATGGTGGCGTGCTGGAAACTCTGACAAATTTTCCCCATCCAACAGTCGAGGTACCGACGGTAGATGCGGTGTTTGATGACTGTTCTGGGTTCACTGTCCCATAGCAATTCATCGGGCTGACCCACTGCCAGGCACCTCCCTCGCCATATGCTTTCTTACACAGCGATGGCTATTTGTCTAGAGGTGGGCCGGGGCAACGGGTAGTTTGAGACTAAAAGGACCCAATGGGGCAAGCTGTGCTCTTGGTCATTTTAACGGGAGCGAGGCCTGATTGCCCGTGAACAAGCTTTCGATATATGGCATCCCACTTCGAGCCCATCTGGCTCTACCTGAGGGCGGACAAGTTGTTTCGGACGATCTTTGTTGTGGGGTGGTCGGAACCGAGCACGCGTTCGCAGTCTGCGAGGGTCTGCTCGTAAAGAGAGATGGCCCGACCCAGATCTCCCGCCGACGCGTAGGCGTGGGCGAGGTTATTGCAGGTGCTCAGGGTGTGGGGGTGGTCCATGCCTAACACCCGCTCGGAGTCGGACAGTGTCTGCTCGAACAGGGGGATGGCCCGGCCCAGATCCCCCACCGCGTGGTAGGCGCCAGCCAGGTTGTTGCGGGAGAGCACGGTGTCGGGGTGCTCGCCGCCCAGCACACGCTCCCGCTCGGACAGTGTCTGCTCGTGCAGGGGGATGGCCCGGCCCAGATCCCCCGCCGCTCGGTAGGCGGTGGCCAGGTTGTTGCGGGTGTTCAGGGTGTGGGGGTGGTCACTGCCCAAAATCCGTTCGTAGTCGGACAGCGTCTGCTCATATAGGGGAATGGCCCGATTCAGATCACCCGCCACCCGGTAGGCGCCAGCCAGGTCGTTGCGGGAGGTCAGGGTTTCGAGGTGGTCGCCGCCCAGCAGGCGCTCCCGTTCGGCCAGCGTCGTCTCATACAGGGGGATGGCCTGCTCTAGCTTCCCCGCGGACTCATACGCGCCGGCCAGGTTGTTACGGGAGATCAAGGTGTCGGGGTGCTCGCCACCCAGCAGACGCTCCCGCTCGGCCAGGGCTTGCTCGAACAGGGGGATAGCCCTGGCCAGATCTCCCGCCGATTCGTAGACACTGGCGAGGTTGTTGCGGGAGGCCAGGGTGTCGGAATGGTCGCGGCCCAGTACGCGTTCACTGTCGGTCATTGTCTGCTCAAGCAGCGAGAGAGCCTGGCCCAGATCGCCCGCCGCTCGGTAGGCGTAGGCCAGATAGGTGCGGGAGTTCAGGGTATTGGGGTGGTCGCTGCCCTGCACTCGCTCACTGTCGGCCACGGTCTGGGTTAGTACCACAGCGGCGCGGGAGAGGTCGGCCAGGTCGATCAGGTATCGGCCGCACCAGCCGCGCAGGTTGATCAGGTCAGCGGGCGGATGGCCGAGTTCAGCGTTGGTGAGTTCGTGCAGGGTAGCGGTCTGTTCGATGAGCATCTCCACGGCGGAGCGGGCGGTCCAAGTGGCGGGCCCAACGGGTATCTGAGCATTGAACTGGCGTAGCAGGGCGATGGCCCGGGCCAGAATGGCGACCATCCGGTCATCGTGCGGAATGTCGTCGTGCGGGTGGCTGAGCTGGCCGGTGGGTCGGCTAGTGTGACGGGCGCGTTCGCGCAGGACCCGCTGGATGAGGCGGTGCATGAAGACAGTGCTGCCGTCCTCGCTGAAGCTGATCAGCGAGGTGTCGGCCAGATCGGCCAGCAACCGGTCCAGTTCCGCGGTGGCGGCCGGATCGGGGTCGGGGGTGCCGTACAAGATCGCACGAGGCACCCCGGCCGCACACAGCACCGACAGCAGTTCCAGCATCTCCCGGGCGCGGGGGATGTTCTCCTCGCAGGAGATGATCGACAGCAGGATCGCCTGGGCGGTCCCGTGCGGATAGCCGTCACCCGCGCTCGGCAGGTAGCCGGGCAGGGGGAACTCACGCAGCAGGGTCAGGTAGCCGGAATAGGTGAGGCGGCGGCGGGCGATGAGCGCCCCGGCCTGGGCCACCGCCAGCGGCAGGCATCCAAGTTCCTGGGCCACTGCGTCCGCGCCGGGCCCGGTGTCGCCAGTGCGCTGATGCAGAAAGGCCACCGCCTGCCCGGCCGGAAACACATCGACCTCGACAGGCGCGAACAGAGCGTGGAAGGCGCGGTTGCGGGTGGTGATCAGGATGCGGGTGGCACCGGTGGCCGGACACCACCCCCTCACGGCCTCCACGTCGACGGCGTTGTCGAAGACCAGCAGACCCGGCTGGGCGGAGGCGGCCAGGTGGTTGCGCGCCTTGAGGGCTGCGGCGCGCGCGTCATCCTCCTCGGCGTGCAGGTTCAGGCGGCGGGCCAGGGCTGCCAGGCCGGTGATGATCTGGTCCTCGCCCTGGGCGTTGATCCAGGCGATGACCGGCCATCCAGCCTGCTGGCGCTCCCAGGCGTAGGAGGCGGCCAGCATGCTCTTGCCCACCCCCGGCGTACCGGTCACCGCGTCGATCACCGCCTCTCCCTCGGCGCGAATCCGCCTCTTCAACGCCTCCAGCAGGACCGGCCGCTGCTGGAAAGCGCGCGGCCGCTGGGGGATGTCGCCCTCCACGATCTGCCCGCTACCCGGCTCAGGATCCGGCCCAGACGTCGAACCCGAGGTGGGTGTGGAAGTCTGCGGCCCGCCACGGCGGGCCTTGTGGTCGGCCTCGGCCCGGACGTAGGCCTCACGCCAGGCCGGTAATCGGTTGGAGCGGATGTCCCAGGCCCTTAGCACGGCCTGCAGGGTGCGCCAGCGGGGAAAGCTCTTGCCGTTGACCATGTCGTTCAAGGTGGCTACCGCCACACCGGTCGCCTCGGCCAACTCCAGGTAAGAGCGGCCATCGGCTCGGTGCAGGCGTTGCAGGGCTGCGTGCAGGTCAGCCCGGGTCCGGATCGCGGAAGGGTCGGCCATCACTCCTCCTCCCGCGCCCGCCGCCAGGCCGGTGTCGCGCCGCGGCCTGTTCGTTTTCGTTCGGAGCATAGATCCCGGCACGCCAGGTGACCGGCCAGCACGCCCAACTTGATCCCACCGGATGCACCCGAACGCCCGACGGTCCGATGGTTGCGCCATGACCACGACGATCCTGGCCGCCATCGGCGGCGCCACGCTGATCCTGCACACCGCCACCCGCCTGCCCGCCGCACTGACCGACCTTGTGCGCGCCTGCCTGCCCCTACTGACCGCCATCAGCGACCTGCGCGCCGCCCTACCCCGTCGCCGCCGCCCTCCGCGAGGGCGCCGCCGTTGAAGAGCTCCGCTCTCCCCCAACCCGCCCGGGCGGCAGCGCAGCCGCCACCGGCCTACTGACTCTCGACCGAGATCCTGCTCACGATGAAGGGCATGGAGATCTTGGCCCCTCTGCCGAACCGACCTTGAGAGAAGGCAGGACCCGGCATTGATCCACACAGGACTCCGGCAGTCTTCAATAAACGATCGTTTATTGAAGGTGGTCCTAGGCACAGCACCCTCCTGAGTGCTCCCACAACCGGTGGCAATGACGACTGTCTGGGTGCCACTTGATCTCTAACTCGGCAGCGCGCCAGCTGAGAGGCATGTGAAGCATGTGCATGCAGTCGCTTAATTGCCTCGCGAGAAGGGCCGGTGAGAGAGGAGACTGCTGGTTGTGACCGGGAACATCAGTTCGGAGCAGACCGAGGCAGAGGCGGACAGGTATCCGCAGGCCACTAGCCATCGTTACTACTGCCCTCATCCGGATTGCAGCGCTTTCGCCCACCAGATCAGCGGTGACCTTTGGTTCCGCCTGGAAGGCGGAGGAGACCATCCTCAGATGGAGCAGAATTGGATCGTTCATCGCTGCCAAGCTTGTCGCCAAGCAATCCTGTGGCGGTTCGAGAAGGCGGCGACCTGGGGAACAGAGGGTACCTGGACGCTGATCTTTCCGTTCAGGTCCGTAGGTCCACTAGCCAACCCTGACATGCCGACAAAGGCCCTTGAGGTCTATCTGGAGGCCCAGCGGGTGGCGCCAGTGTCTCGCCGAAGCGCGGCTGCGTTGCTGAGGCTCGCCCTTCAGATCGTTGTCGACGATCTCGTTCCAGGAAACGAGGCCATCAACAACAAGATTGGCCGCCTGGTGGAGCAGGGTCTGTTGCCGCAGATCCAGCAGTCCATGGACGTGCTTCGAGTCGTCGGCAACAACGCTGTCCATCCTGGCCAGATCGATCTGGAAGAAGACCCGGACCTCGTGGAGGCATTGTTCATGCTCGTGAATCTGGTCGTTGACCAGGTGATCAGCAGGCCTAAGCAGGCTCAGGCACTCTTTGACGCTCTCCCAGAGCAGAATCGAAGGCAGATCGCGCGCCGAGATGGCACCAATGCCTGAAGTCGTCTGGTGCCACTAGTCCAAGTTGCCCATGGCGTTGCGGTCGGCCAAGTCCGCGTTGCGTTCGGCCAGGTAGGCAGTGATGTGCGCGGCGTGTTCCTGGTGGCGCTGGCGGCGAAAAGCCAACATGAAGGTGATCACCGCGCCCACGCCGGCACCGGTGGCCAGGGCGGTCTGCAACGCGCCCTGCGTGGCGGTGGCCTGGGCCGCGGTCCATCCGGCGGAAAGCAGCCACCAGGCCACCCCGCCGCCGACCACAAGGGTGATCGGGACGATCCACCAGGCTGCGGCCTTCGGGTCCGCAGCTGCGGAGGGAGCATCACCTCTGCGGGGAGTTCGGGTAACCCCACCAGGGGATTTGCCTTGCGGCGACGGCGCGGCAGTAACGGCATGCTCTCCATTCCAGCCGCCCGCCTGGCCGCGCGAGGTCGTCGTCACCGAACCGTCCTCATAATGCGCGCCGACGCCGAACACTCCTTGATCCGGTTCACGGTGGCGTCACCCGATCGAGATGGAGATCTTGTACGTGAATCAGCGTGCACTTATTGACGTACGGATATTCAGCGGAACCTCGATGGACCATACAGTTCACGATTCCTGAAGATCCTTCACAGCGAGCACGGCAAGATCAAGATCACTTCAGAGTGCTAAGGTATCGCGATACGTCCGGGACGAAAAGGCGGCCGTGATGAGCGCTGAGGACGGTGGCCAGCGATGGACGGGGGACCGGGTCGTCGTACGCCTGGAGAGCCGTACGTGCGGCTGGTGCGGGCTCACGATGCCCTATTCCGGCCGTGGTCGGCCTCGCGAGTACTGCTCGAAGTCGTGCCGGAACCGCGCCTGGGAGGTGCGCTCAGCTCTGCGCCGGCAGCAGCGCGACGTCGCGGCCGGGACCGCCACGGTCGGCCCGGTGCGCGAGGTGGTACGCGAATTCGTCGTCGACCCGGTCGCCGATCGGGCCGGTCCGGCGCGCGTGCCGGGCACCACGGTGGAGTGGCTCACCATGCTGGGCGCGCGCGCCGAACAGTTGCACGGCGGGGAGCTGCGCCACCGCCACTGGGATCACCGCCGCCTGTGGCGGGCGCTGAGTGAAGTCGCGGCCGCGCTGGGCCAGGCCCATCCGGGGGGCCTGGAGGCTCTGGAACGCCGTCGCTGACTGGCACCCGCCAGCTCGACCGGCGGGTGTTCTCACGGGTCGCGACGCGTGTCGCCGGCCTCGTTCTTGTCGGCCGCAGACTGCGCGCGGCGGTCGAAGGCCGTGTCCGCGGAAGCGCAGTCCCGGTCCTTGTCGGCCGCGGATTGGATGCGGGCGGCTGCTTCCTTGTCCATCGGTGTGGCCTGTTTGCTGCCCATGCAGAAGGCCGTACCCAGAACGCCTGGGTGAACACGGCCACGCGTGGCCCTGACGTCCAGGTGCGCTGGTAAGGCGGACTTACCCACTATCTTGCTCCGCGGTTCCCCGTGGGTTCAGCGTGAATGAAAGTCTTCACGATGAAACCCACGGGGTTTCGATAGCTCAGGATCAAGATCAGGTTGAGTTCAACTCAACACGCCCTCGATAGGTCGCTCCAGCAGGCTTCGGGCGATGTCCGTGTTGAGCGCGGCGAGAATGTCAGTGGATGCGCGGACCTAATGTCAGTGCTCCGGCGGCTGGCGCAGATCTAATGTCAGTGGCTGGCGCCGCCCGCGGCGTGGTCTCAGAAGCCGTCGTCGGCCTCGCCGTACAACACCTCCTGGACGTGCTCCTCATCGGTGCGCGTTGGCCGTCGCCACCAGGGCGGCTCAGCGAAAGGACTTTCGGGGTCGTTGAGGTGGTCTCCGCGAGTCAGGCGCAGGCTGTACGGATACCTACTGTCGAAGGTCGGTCGTCGCGGGACCGGCTGGGACGGCGGGGGTTCGAGGCCATGTCCAGGCGGAGCGCAGGATGAAGGCCAGGAGCAGCACCTCGATTCCGATGGAGAGGCCGTAAAAGGAGGCCCAGTCCCAAGACTCCCCTACCGCGTTGACCACCGAGTAGGGGATGTAGAGCGATGCCACGACGAGGTTCGTGGCGCGGTTCACCCGGGCGGGCAGCGTCATGGAGAGCATCACCATCAGGGCCGGGATCGCCACGGACGCGAGCATCATGGTCAACAACGTCGGGCTGATGTCGAACTCAAAGACGACGCCAGCCAGGATGTCGCCGACGGCGCCAGGCTTGTAGAGGTGGAAGTAGTCGACGTAGATGTAGAGGAACATGAAGCTGGTCCATGCGGCGGCGAGCTTGGCCTGCACGGGGATCGGCGGGTTGTCGAGCAGGTTCGGCGATTTCGTTCGGATGGTCATCGGTTCTTCTTTCGAGAGGAGCGGTCCGTCCGCCGGTGTGGCGGCAGGTTTGGGCGTGCATACGCACGGGTTGGGTCGTTCTCGTCGGTCCGATCGTCAGACGGTGACGACGACCTTCCCTCGGGTATGGCCGGCCGCGACGTAGCGGAGGGCGTCGGCTGCTTCGTCGAGGGGGTAGGTGCGGTCGATGACGGGCGTGATCTGCCCGGTCGTGAGCAGTTCGGCCAGGGTGAGCAGGTCCTGGCGCTTCTCGACCGACGTGAAGGGCTTCAGCTGCTGATGGGTGATCCCGGACAGCACGCGCGCTTTGACGATCCGGCCGAGGGGGCCGAGCCAGCGGCCGCCGCGTCCGCTGTTGGGGATGAGGGTGCCGGTGGGTGTCAGCGCTCGGCGGACAGCCGCCAGCGGCTTCGCTTCCACGTTGTCGAGGATGACGTCGTAGCGCTTCTCGGTGCGGGTGAAGTCGGTTCTCGTGTAGTCAACGACGTGGTCGGCACCGAGCGACCGGACCAAGTCGACGTTGCGGGTGCTGCACACACCCGTCACCTCGGCGCCCAACGCCTTGGCGATCTGCACGGCGAAGGAGCCCACGCCGCCCGATGCTCCCGTGACCAGCACCGTCTGGCCCGGTCGAACGTTCGCGGTGTCGCGCAGTGCCTGCAACGCCGTCATGGCGGCCCGCATCGTCGCCGCCCCGGCCGGACTCGCCCCCGGCACCAGGCGTGCTCCGGCATTCGATCGCTGTTCGATTCCCACCGAAGCCTCCTCATGTCCGAGCTGCGACTCTCGCAGGCTCGTACACCGTACGTCGTACACCGTACTTCGTACGCTGTACTATGATAGTACGCTGTACGATTGTCAAGCCGTTCGAGAGCGAGGAGAACCGTGTCTGCGAGGAAACAACGCCAGGTCGCGTCAGACGCGGGGCTGAGCAAGCAGCGGGTGGTGGTCGAGGCGGTCCAACTCGCCGACCGCGAGGGGGTCGACGGGCTGAGCATGCGCCGGCTGGCTGGCGCGCTCGGCGCGGGCGCGATGTCGCTCTACTACTACGTGGCGAGCAAGGAGGAGTTGCTGGACGCCATGATCGACATCGTGTTCGAGGAGATCGAGCCCCCGCCCGAAGAGACCGACTGGCAGTCGGCGATGCGACGGCGGGCGGTATCCGCCCGACAGGTTCTCGCACGCCACCCGTGGGCGATCGGCCTGATGGAGTCGCGGACATCGCCGGGGCCCGCGACCCTCCGCCACCGCGAGGCGGTCACTGCCTGCTTGCGGAGGGCTGGCTTCCCGGTCCTGATGGCGACGCACGCCAACTGGTTGCTCGACAGCTATGTTTACGGGTTCGCCCTGCAGGAAGCCAGCCTGCCGTTCGACACCGCCGATGAGCTCGCGGACATGGCCGAGAACGTCTTCCTGCCCCAGCTTCCTCCTGACGAGTTCCCCTACCTCAACGAGTCCGCCGCGGCGCTCGTCGCTGCCGGCTACGACCCAGCGGAGGAGTTCATCTTCGGCCTCGACCTCGTCCTAGCCGCCCTCGAGCCCCTGAGAGCCTCCGCATAGCGACGCTCACGGACCGTCGCGCGGCCCTCTGCACCGCAGTTCCGATCCATAAGGGGGTTTCCTAAGACGGACGAGCAGTTTCATCACTCTCGATCCGTAGGTGCTGACCGCCATGGGTTCACCTGCACCAACGTAAAGATCAACAGCTAATCGTTGTTTTTACGCTGGAAACTACGTGCGCCTCCCAGCTCACCGGTGGTCCACTCCGGCGCTGTCCAGGGTCTGGCGTAGTGCGTCGATCAGTGCGTCTGGCGCGTCGACGAGGAGGTCGTGGGCGGCGTCGGGCACGACCCGTAGTTCGCCCCCGAACGCCGCGGCGGTCGCCGCCGCCGATTCTGCGGGCACCAGCGGGTCGAACTCGCCGACCATCACTAACCCCGAGTGCGGGTACGAGCGGAGTTCCTCGGTGAGGTCCAGGCGCTGGAACTGTGGGGTGAAATGCTCGTTGACCTCGGCGTGGTACGCCTGTCCGGCACGGACCGCGGCCAGGTCGGGCCGAGGGGCGCGCCGGCTCATGAGTGGTCCGCCCTCTCACGTCCCGCAGAGGCCGCACCACCGCCAGCGTCAACTCGCCCCGTCGATGTTCACTGTGGCTGAAACGGCTTCAACCGAGACATGATCTCTTCACCCAAGATCGTCTCTCTTCAAGTCGATCTAGAGACCATCTCGTATCGGTGCACGTGGGGGTGCAGGTACGGTGATGCCTCGTCCGGCCACGCATCAGCCCGAGGGAACCGATCGTCTATTGCTTAGGAATACGGTCCGGCGTCGCGCGCCGTGGCAGATCGACCGGGAACGACGAAGCCCGGCAAAAACGATCATCTCGATGACGTCAGGGGCCCGTCGCCTGGAGAGGAAGCGGCGGCGCTGGAGCTGGCCGATGCCGCCCGGGCTTCGCTGGGCGCTGACGGTTGCGGGAGACTGCGTCAGTACGCCCTAGGGCTTCTTGTCGGGCAGGGCTGCGTACCACGTGCCGTTATGTTCCGGTCCGGGTAGCCATGCCGGAGGATCGGACAAGCCGAGCGCCTCCTCAGCCCAGGCCAGTATGTACGCGTCCGTGGCCGCATGTGGCCGGGGTGCCCGGACGATCCCGCCCAGCAGGATCCAGTCGTGGTCGGGGAAGAGAGCGTACTGGTGGATGAGCAGGTCACTGGTGGTGTGCCAGACGTCCTCTTCGATTTGCTTCCAGGGCAACAGCCGCGTCCGCAGGAGGCTGGTGGCCCAGGCTCTCGCATGGTTCGAGCTCAGCGTGCGAGGAGCACGGCCGAGGAGGGTGCCCGCGATCATGGTCTCTCGGCCACACCACACGACCTGGCGACCTGTGCCCGGCGGAACGGTTTGCCTGCTGACAGGCGGGAAACCGGAGATCTGCGTTTCGGCATGCCGGATGTCAGCCACGGGAGTCAAGCCCTGCGCGCCGGCTGCTGAGGTGATGGAGACTTGGGTGTCGGCGGTGCGGGGATCATCACCTGAGATCACGTCCCCAGGATAACGACGGCTGTTCTCGAGGTTCAGGAACCGGCGGACAGCCGTTATCGATCAAAGGCCTGGGCGTGCTCAGCCTGACATCCCGGAGGAGGTGTAACCCTCGACGAAGCGGCGTTGCAGGGCGAGGAACAGCGCGAGCGGCGGCAGAACCATGATCAGACCGGCTGCGCTGACGAGTGCCCAGTCGGGAGAGAAGCCCTGCTGGAAGGAGTAGAGCGACAGCGAGACCGGCAGGCTCTCGCTGTCCTGGATAAACGTCACGGCCAGCAGGAACTCGTTGTACGCCTGCAGCCCCGCGATCAGACCCGCCGTGAGCACCCCCGGCCAGATCAAGGGGAAGACGATACGGATGAACAGCCGCAGCTCTCCCGCGCCGTCGAGACGCGCTGCGGCTTCGTACTCCCTGGGGACGGCGAGCAGGAAAGAGCGGATCAGCAACGTGGCGAACGGACTGTAGATGGCCCAGTAGATGACGATCAGACCGAACCTGCTGTCGTACAGCCCGAGTTTCGTCCACAGGGACAGCAGCGGCACGAGGAACAGCTGGATGGGCAGGGAACTGGCGACCAGCAGGTAGAGGATGAACAGCCCGGGTTTGGGCAGGTCGAGCCGGCCGAGCGCGTAGGCCGCGCAGCCCGAGATGACGCAGACCCCCGCCGCGGTCGATACCGCGATGATCGCGCTGTTGACCAGCCCCGCGCCCATGTTCGCGTCGGCCCAGGCCGTCGCGAAGTTCTCCCAGCGGAACTCGCCGGGCAGGCCGAGGGGATTCTCGCTGATCTCGCTCGGAGTCTTCAGCGAGGCCAGGACGAAGACCAGCATCGGGCCGAGCGCGTAGACGGCCAGGACGGTCAGGGTCAGGTAGGCGAACGGACGCCGGGTCATATCTCCCACCTCAGGCGGCGGCGCAGGTAGAGGTAGCCGCCGACGGTGGCCGCGCTGATCAGGGCCAGGATGACACCGATCGCCGAGGCGTAGCCGGCCTGCTGTTCGCTGAACGCGGCGCGGTACATCACGGTGCTGAGCACGTCGGTCGCGCCGGCGGGACCTCCTTGGGTCAGGATGTAGATGTAGTCGAAGACCAGGAACGACCAGATGACGGTCATCAGCGAGAGGAACATGAAGGTCGGGCGGATCGACGGCAGGGTGATATGCCAGAACTCCCGCCAGCTGCCCGCGCCGTCCATCTGGGCGGCCTCGTAGAGTGACGGCTCGATCGACTGCATGGCCGCCAGGAAGATCACGACCAGGAAGCCCCACCACTGCCAGTTGTTGATGAAGGCCACCGCGCCGAGGGCGAGCCGGCCGTCACCGAGGAAGTTCACGTCCTCGAGCCACGGGATGCCGAGGCCGGCGAGGGCGGGCGCGAGACCGCTGGTCGGGCTGAGGATCTGCCGCCAGATGGCGGCCGATACGACGGTCGCGATCACGTACGGGATGAAGTAGAGCAGCCGGAACAGCATCTGGCCGCGCCGGATCCTGCGACAGCAGGAACGCGCCCAGCAGCCCCATCGACATCGGCACGACCAGGAAGAAGGCCGTCCAGAGCAGGTTGTGCAGCAGGGCCCCGCGGAAGTCGGGGCTGCCGAACAGCGCCAGGTAGTTGGCGAGCCCGACGAAGTGCGCCTCGTCGAGGCCGTCCCAGTCGGTGAAGGAGTAGTAGACCGACATCAGGCCGGGCCCGGCGACGACGAGCAGGTTCACGAGCAGCAGAGGGGCGATGAACAGCCAGGCTGTCAGCCGAGCGCGGGCACGGGGCGCGCTCACGACTCGGGGGCGAACGGCTTGGGCACCGCGCCCGCCGCGAGCTCGGCGGCGAAGGTCTTCTGCAGTCCGGCGCAGAAGTCGGCCGGTGCCATCGCACCCGTGACGACCTTGTCGAACTCGGTGTAGAGATAGGTGTCCGTCTTCGGCGGGACGAAGCTCCAGCTCGCGTAGCCCAGGTTCGTGGTTTCGGGGATGGCCTTGTACAGCCGCGCGACCCGCTCGTCCATGCCGGCCGGGTAGGCGTCGGCGGAGACCTTGAGCGGCGGGGGGTTGGTGCCGGTCGTGGCGAGGAAACCGAGCATGCGCTTGGGATCGGCGATGACGTAGTCGATGAACTCGGCCGCCCCCGCCTGGTTCTCCGAACGCGCGTTGATCGACAGCGTGGTGCCGATCGCCAGCGGGAAGACCCCCGGGAGCACGCCGTCACCGAGCGAGGGCAGTGGCGCCCAGTCCCATTTCTTGCCGCCGGTGAAGAACGTGTCGGCCGAGTCGAAGCTCCACGTCCCCGTCATGTACATGGCGACCTTGCCGCTGGCCAGACCGGTGAACATGTCGGTGTCGGTGTTGGTGAAGTAGCGGTCGGCGCCGCCGCCCCACCAGCCCTTGTCGATCTGTGCCTTGAACATGGTGATGGCGTCGACGAAGACCTTGTCGTCCCACGGTCGTGCGCCGGTGAGCGCTTCGTGGATGGCCTTCGGGCCCACGGCGGCGTTGAGCACGCAGGTCAGGTACCACTCGCTCTGCGCCTTGTAGCCGCTGTTGCCCGCACCGACGGGGATCAGGCCCGCGCTCTTGGCGGCGGCGCACACGGTCTCGAATTCGGCCAGCGTGGTCGGCACCTTCCAGCCGTGCGTGGCGAAGGTGTCGGGGTTGTAGTAGAGCACCAGCGAGCCGTAGCCGACGGGCACGGAGTGGAGCTTGCCGTCGATCTTGCTGACTTCGTAGGCCCACGGCAGCAGCTTGTCCTGCCAGCCGTACTTCGTGGCGTATTCGTCGAGCGCCACGGTCTTGGAGCTCTTGGCGAAGGACAGGGCGGCCGAGGGGCCGTCGGCGTAGACGACGTCAGGGCCTTTGCCCGCCGCCACCGCGGTGTTGGTCAGGTTGCCCAGCGTCATGAGTTGCTTGACGTCCATCTTGACGCGGACGCCCTTCGCGCTCTTGTTGAAGGCGTCGACGAGGTTCTGGCGGAAGTACTTCTCGCTGTCGGGCGTGGCGAAGGCGGCCCAGTAGGTGACGTTCTTGGCGCTGGAGGACGGGGACGAGCCGCCGCACGCGGCGAGCGCCCAACCGGCGGCCACCGTGGTGCCGCTCAGCTTGAGGAAGTCACGGCGGGCGAGATTGACGGGCATGGGGGATCTCCTTACGAACGGCTAGGACGAGTCGCGGACGATGAGCCGGTGAGCGAGGACGATCTCGCGTGCCGTGTCGTCGTACTCGCCGGCCAGCCGGTCGAGAAGAAGACGCGCGCAGGTCCTGCCGATCTCGCGGGCCGGGTTGAGCACTGTGGTCAGGGCCGGGGTGATGAGGGAGGCGGCCTCGATGTCGTCATAGCCGGTGATGGCCACGTCGCCGGGGACGGACAGGCCGAGTTGCCTGGTCACGTCGAGCGCTCCGACGGCGATCAGGTCGTTGCCGCAGACCAGGGCGTCGGGGCGGGGCGAGCGGGAGAGCAGGGCTCTGGCCCCTTCCGCGCCGCCCGCCCGGGTGAACGTGCCCGAGTGGATCAGGTCGGGCAGGATCGGCCGGTCGGCCTCGCGTAGCGCCCGTTCGTAGCCCTCGAGCCTGATCTGGCTCGGGTGCGCGTGGGGCTCGCCGTTGAGGAACGCGATGCGCTGGTATCCGCGGTCGATGAGGTGGCTGACCACGTCGTGCACGCCGCTGGCGTCGTCGGCCCTGACGATGTCGCCGAACTCGGCGCGGAACCGGCCGCCCAGCCGTACGAGCTTGGTGCCGGACTTTCTGATCTTGTCGATGTCGTTGTCGGTGGCTCCGTACGTGGCCAGCACGATGCCGTCGACCCTGCGGGCCAGCACGTGCCGTACGACCTCGGGCAGGGCCCGGCTGGGCAGCGCCGCGTCGGTGACGGACAGCAGGTAGCCGCTCGACATCAGCACGTCCTGCAGCCCCGCGGCGACCAGCGGGTAGAACGGGTTGGTCAGATCGGGGACGATCAGCGCGATCGACTCGCTGCGGGCCGTGCGCAGGCTGCGGGCCGACGGGTTCGGCCGGTAGCCGAGCTCCTCGATGACCGCCTCCACCTTGGCCTTGGTACGGGCGCTTACCGGTTTGCGGCCGCTCAGCACGTGCGACACGGTCGTCACGCTGACTCCGGCAGCCGCGGCGACGGCGGCAATGTTGGGGCGCCCGCCTGCTTCCTTCATCTCGCTCCCAGAATCCAAATCGATTTGTGTCGTAGCATGGGGTTCACTACATTCTCCGGTCAAGAGGACGGTGTAACGATCCTGTTTCCAGAGGTTGTCGCAGGCAGGATCATTTTTAGGAGAAGGCGTGCGCTGCTAGCGTGTACGGCATTATGCAAAACGATGCGACTTCTGGAGCGTGAGTGACCACTCTGGACCGGTGCCGAGGCGCGCTCCTCGGCCTCGCGGTCGGCGATGCCCTCGGCGCGCCCACCGAAGGCATGACACCCGCTGAGATCCGAGCGCGCCACGGCAGGGTCACTGACTTCCTCACCGAGGACGCGGCCGGCACCGACGACACCGAGTACGCGGTCGTCTGCGCCCGGGGCCTGCTCGCCCACGGCAAGGGCATCACCCCCGATGACGTGGCCGGCGTCTGGCTGGACACGGTCGCGGCGCAGCAGGGCGGCTTCCACGGCGCCGGCTTCAGCGAGATGGTCGCCCTCGCCAATCTGCGTTCGGGGCTGCGGCCGCCGCAGAGCGGGAGCGACAGCTACGAGATGTGGAGCGACGGCGCCGCGATGCGGGTCGCCCCCGTCGGCATCCTCTGCATGGGCGACCCCGACGAGGCCGCCAGGATCGCGGCCATCGACGCGTCGGTCAGCCACGCCCGCGACGGCGTCTTCTGCGCCCAGGCGGTCGCCGCGGGCGTCGCCGCCGCGATGACCGCTCACCACCACCGCGACGTGATCAACGCGGGCGTGCGCGCGCTGCCGCCGGACTCGTGGTCGGCACGGCTGGTGGGCCGGGCACTCGACGTGACCGCAGCGGCGGGCTCACCAGACGCGGCGGAGGAAGCGCTGTACGCGGAGATCCCGCTGTTCCACTACCCCTGGGCCGATGCCGCCCCCGAGGCGGTCGCGCTGGCTTTCGGCCTGTTCGCCGCCCATCAGGGGGATTTCACCCGGGTGGTGCTGGCGGGAGTCAACATCGGCCGCGACTCCGACACCATCGCCGCCATCGCCGGCGCCATGGCGGGCGCCCTGCACGGCGCGCAGGCCATCCCCGAACGGTGGCGGGCTCAAGTGACACACGTGAGCGGACGATGCATCACCGCCACCGCTGGCACGGACCTCGTCGAACTGGCCGATCGGCTGCATGCCGCCGGCCAATCGGGTCCGGCGCTCAGAGAGGCGGCCGTCGATGCGCACTGACTTCGCCGGCACCCGGGACGCGCGGGAGGAACGTGCGGTCGGCGCCCTGCTCGGGCTGGCCGCGGGCGACGCCGCGGGACTCCCCGCGCAGTTCCACCGCAGGGCCAGATCGGCGTGGACGAGATCCGCCGGCTGGCGGCTCTCGGCCGCGCTGGACGAACAGCGGGTCTCGCGCCCGTTGCTCCCGTTCACGCTCAGCATCGGTGACGACATCCCGCTGTCTCCCACGGACGACGCCGAGACCGCGGCCGTGGCCGCGCTGGTGCTTCTCGAGGAGCCGCGACACGATTCGGCCGCGCTCTTCGCCGGATGGCGCACGCGCATGTCGGACGACGTCTGGACCGGGATGGCCGAACGCTCCGCGATCATCAACAGCGCCAGAGGTCTCACGCCGCCCGCCACCGGCAACGACAATCCCGTTCACTACTCTGACAGCGCCGTACCCGCCGCAGTGTCGATCGGCCTCTACTACGCCGGTGACCCGGCCAATGCCGCCGAGGTCGCGTGCCGCTACGCCGAGATCACCCACGCCGAGGACGGGGTCTGGGCCGCTCAGGCCATGGCTGTGGCCATCGCGTCGCTGGTCGGTGGCGCCCACCTCAGCGACGCGCTGCGAGCGGCGGCCGGCGCGATCCCTGAGGGGAGCTGGACCGCCCGCAACCTCGCCAAGGCGGCCCACGTCCGCGAGTTGGCACGTTCGGCCTTCGACGCCGTCCCCGGCCTGGTCGAGCAGCTCAGCCCGGCCGTGTACAGCCATGGAGGAGTGGCCGCCGAAACCCTGCCCGCGGCCTTCGTCCTGGCCGAACTGGCCGACGGCGACCTCGCCACGGCCCTCGGCTCGGCCGCGCTGGTCGCACGGCAGTCCGACAGCATGCCCGCCATGGTGGGCGCACTGTGCGGCGCGGCGTCCGGAGCTGCCGCCGTGCCCGACACGTGGCGCCGGCATGTCGACAAGATCGCGGGCGTCCTGATCCCCGACCTGAAGGGGCTCAGCCTCACCGCTCTCGCGGGTCGCCTGCTGGACGCGCCTGACATCGTCCGCTGACGCCCACGGCCGTACAGCTGGAGCCCCGCGTCGTGCAACGGACGCGGCCCTCTCATGCTCTAAGAGACATGCGGGACGAGGAACAGTTCGAGAAGTTCGTGGCCGGACGCGCCGATGCGCTGCTGCGCTTCGGGTACGTCCTGTCCGGTGACCCGCACGACGCCGCCGACCTCGTCCAGGAGGCGCGCTGACCTACCGCAAGGGCGACCGCATGGTGATCGTCGACCTCACGGCGATCGACTGACCAAACGCATGCTTGACGATCAGGTCGTGAGGGCGTCCAGGTAGTGGCGGACTGGGCCGAAGCTGAGTAGGCCCGTTGCGCCGCCGGCCAGTTCCGCCGCAGCGGGGAGGAGCTCTCGCCTGATCCGGCCCATCGCGGCGTGGTCTCGGACGCCGATCGCGACCTCGGCTTCGAGTGCCAGGCGGGCCTCGTAGAGCAGGTCGCGCGGCGAAGCCGGCAGTGCGTGCAGCGCGGTGGCGGCCTCCTCGGAGCTGCCTGAGGCCAGGAGCCGGAGCGCGTGCGCCCATTCGCGGCAGGTGCCCCAGTCGGCGTTCCAGTCCACCCGGTCCCGGTTGATGGAGAGCAGCGCGAGAGGCAGCAGGCCCTGCGCCATCCCGTGCATGCCGGTGGCGTTCAGGCGGGATGACGCGGAGCGGTAGGAGGCCTCGGCTTCGGCCGTACGGCCTTCGACCGCGAGGCGCAGCGCCGCGTACCACTGGGTGAAGACGCCGACCAGGGGGATTTCGTGCCATTCGGCGAAGGCGTCGGCCGCGGCGGCGTGCCGGTCGGCGGTCTCGAAGTCGGCCAGGGCGGAGTGGGCCTGCAGCAGGATCAGGTGTCCGGTGACCTCGAACCTGGGCAGGTCATGGTGGATGGCCAGCTCCAGCAGTTCCGTCCCTATGCCGATCCGTTCGGGGGCCAGCCCGGTGCGGTGGAAGGACTGCATGTAGCGGCCGTCGAGCGCGAAGGCGAGCAGCACCGGGTCCCCGGTGCGGCGGGCGAGCGCCTCGGCCTCCGCCGCCGCGTCGTTTGCTCTCGTGCTGCCGTGACCTCGGGATTCGAGGGCGATGGTGCTCTGCAGTCGGCTCCGCTCGGCGATCCTTTCCGGCGGAAGGGCGGCGAGGGTGTGCTCGGCCGCGGCCACGATCCGGCGGGAGAGGGGTTCGTCGTCGTTGGTCGTCCAGACGGCGGGGATGTCGAAGGCGCCGAGCACCTGCGCGGACAGATCCTGGTCATCCAGTTCGCCTATCGCGGTGAGGGCCTGGGCGCGGTAGGTCCTGGCGTCGTCCAGGTTCCCGGTGAGCGCCAGCGCACGTACCAGGCCCATCACGAGCGCCAGCCGTGCCCGTATGTTCTGATTCTCCCCCAGGTCGTAGGCGTTCAGCGCGTCCCGCCACAGCCGCGCCGCCAGGTGCGGCGCGAAACGCCGCTCGGCGCGCTCGGCCGCTGCCCGCGCATAACGGGCGGCACGCGCCGCGGTGGCGCGACTGCTCGCGCGCACGTAGTGGTGCGCGATGGCCTCGATGTCGTACGGCCTGAGCCGCTCGACGATCTCCGCTGTCCGAGCGTGATACTGGGCCCGGCGGCTCCGGGTCAGGTCGTCGTAGAGCGTGTCGCGAACCAGGGTGTGGGCGAAGGCCACCTTTTCGTCCCCTGGTTCCACCACGAATCCGGCCCGCGTCGCGTCCTCGACCGCGTGCAGCACGGTCTCCTCGTCGCCGGTCAACTCGGTCAGGACGGCCAGATCCACCTCCTGGCCGATCACCGCGGCCTGCCGCAGCACGTCGCGGCTCCGGTCGGGAAGGCCGGCCAGCCGGTGGCGTACGACGTCGCGGATCCCCTCGGGCACGGCCGACAGCCCGGTCACGCCCTCGGCGTCGTAGAGCCTGGCCAGTTCGCGGACGTAGAAGGGATTTCCGCCACTCCGGCCATAGATGATCTTGAGAGTGGTCGGGTCGGGTTTCCGGTGGGAGACGGCGGCGACGAGATCGGCCACTGCCTCCTCGGGCAGTCCGCCGAGATAGACCCGCGCGGGTTCGGCCCGGGCGATCCTGGCGAGTGCCGCGGCCAGCGCGGGAGTGAGGTCGGTCGAGCGGTAGGTCCCAACGATCAGGACGCGTCCCCGCGGTGGCTCGGCGGCGAGCGAGACCAGCAGGTCCAGGGTCTCCTCGCCGGCCCACTGCAGGTCGTCCAGGATCAGCAACAACGGTGCCCGCGCGGCGGCCTGCGCCACGGCCGCCGCCACATGCTGGCGCGCGGCGAACCTGTCGGCGGGGAACTCCGCGACGGCCCCGAGCGCGGCGAGGATCCGGCTCCACGGCCAGACACCGCCGTCTTCGGGGCTGGCTCCCCAGGCACTGGTCCAGCCCTCCGCCCGGAGCCGGCGGTCCAGTTCCCCGGCGAGGGCGGTCTTGCCCGCTCCCACGTCGCCCGAGATCAACGCCAGAGTGGTGGCAGGCTGCTGGAGGGCGGCCAGCTCTTCCGTACGACCGAAAAAAGGGCGTCGCGGAAGGCGCGTCTCCCGTGCGGGCAAGGTGAGATGCGGGGCTTGCGCCAAGATGTCGGCCTCCAGCCGGCGCAGTTCGGAGCCCGGATCCACGCCCAGCTCCTCGCGCAGGCTCGCCCTGGCCCGGCGGAGCACGCCGAGGGCGTCGCCTTGGCGGCCGGAGCGGTACAGCGCCAGAGCCAGCAGCCGCCAGGCGTCCTCACGGTGCGGATGCCCGCTGACCTGAGTTTCCAGGTCAGCGACCACGTCGGCGGCCAGGCCGAGCGCCAGCGCCGCCTCAGCCCGCCGCTCCCTCGCGAGAAGTTTCAGCTCGCCGAGCCGGGTGATCTCGCCGCGCGCCCAGTCCCGGTCGGCGAACTCCGCGTAGGCAGGGCCCCGCCAGAGCGCCAGTGCCCCGTCGAGGAGGGCCAGCGCCTGCTCGGGACCCAGCGCACGGGAGTCGGCGACCGCCTTCTCGAAGCGCCAGGCGTCCACGCGTTCGGCCCGCAGCGCGTAGCCCGGCGGGGCGGTGACCAGGAGCTTGGCCGGCGCGCGGCGCGGGCGGTCGGGCTCCAGGGCCCGGCGAAGCGCGGACACGAAGGTCTGCACGGTCCCGAGCGCGCCCTCGGGCGGGTCCTCCCACAGGTCACCGATCAGCCAGTCCACCGGGACCACCCGGCCCCTGGCGATCAGCAGCCGGGCCAGGACCTCCCGGTGCCGGGGCCCCTTGAGGTCGACGGGCTCCCCCTGCCCGTCGAGGGCCCGCAGCGGCCCGAGCACCCCGAACTCGATCACTTTGCCCATTCTATTCACGCTCAGTCGCCGCTGATCAGGCGTTCAGTCGCCGCGCCGATGCTGTTCCTGTCAAACGGAATGAGGAGGACATCATGATCTTCGACAGTCAGCGGATCACCGTGGCCGACGGGGTGGCGCTCAACGTCGCCGTGGGCGGCTCGGGCAGCCCGATCGTGCTGCTGCACGGCTTCCCGCAGACCCACCTGATGTGGCGGCACGTCGCGGCCGACCTGGCCGCCGACCACACCGTCATCTGCCCGGACCTGCGCGGGTACGGCGACAGCGACAAACCCGCCGATCCCGACGGCACCGCCTATTCCAAGCGAACCATGGCCGCCGACATCGTCGCGCTCGCCGCCGCCCTCGGATACGACCGATTCGCCCTGGCCGGGCACGACCGGGGCGCCCTGGTCGCCATCCGCGCCGGACTCGACCACCCCGGCGCCGTCACGCACCTGGCCTCCCTCGACGTGCTGCCCACGCTGGACATGTGGGACGTCATGCGCGGAACCTCGGCCGCCGTCGGCTTCCACCTGTTCCTGATGGCGCAGCCGCCCGGCCTGCCCGAGCAGATGATCAGCGCGAGCGCCGACGCCTTCTTCGGCCACTTCCTGGACGTGTGGACCCGCGACCCCGGCGCCATCCCGAGCGAGGTCCGCGCCGCCTACCTGAAAGCGTCCCGCGAGGCGGTCCCCTCGATCGTCGCCGACTACCGGGCCTCGGCCGGCATCGACGTCGAGCACGACCGGGCCGACCGCGAGGCTGGCTCCATCCTGCGGATGCCCGTCACCGTCCTGCAGCAGGACTGGGGCGCGATGCTCGGGTTCGACGCCGCCGCGCTCTGGCGAGTCTGGGCTCCCGAACTCGAGCACCACACCGTGACCGCCGGGCACTTCATGGCCGAGGAGGCGCCCGCCGAGGTCGTCAAGGCCCTCCGGAGCCTCCTGAGCCGCTCTAAATGACCGCGAGGGCCTTGGCGAGGCCTGGGTCGCGGCCGGCGGCCAGGTCGAGCGCGGTCATCGGGGCGTAGTGGTCGACCGGGACGCCGAGCGGACCAGTCGGTGTCGCGGTCGCCCGTCAGGGCGGACAGCTGGAGGTCGGCCCTGTCCGCGTCGCGCGCATCAGGTCCTGGGTGTAGGCGGCGAAGGTGGTGTCGTTCCTGCCGTCATTGTTCAGGCAGCGCTGCTAGGCCACGTAAGGTGGGTGGCCGGTTTCGCTGATCATGGGTTTGCCTGCGGCGGCCCAGGATTGCATGCCGCCCTCGATGTTGACGGCTTCCCAGCCGACGTGGTTGAGCCAGACGGTGGCCTGGGCCGAGCGGCCGCCGACGCGGCAGATCACGTAGACCGGCTGGCCTTGGGGGACCTCGCCGACGCGGTTCTGCAGCTCCATCAGCGGGATGTGCTGGGCGTCGGGGACATGACCGGCCCGCCACTCGTCGAGTTCGCGCACGTCGAGCAGGTGCGCGTTCTCGGGGACGGCCTGCGCGGCGATCTCGTGGAGCGTCATGCGCCCATCCTAGGGCCGTGTCAACACGAAACCCGCCGACATTTTACGTGAATCCGCTGGTCACCAGACTGGGCGGAGGGCGGCTCTGCCGCCGGAGGCGTCCACGTAGGCGCGCATGTCGGCGTGGATCTGGTCGAGGCGGTCGGGGCCGATCACGGCGGCCCAGCGGTCTTCGGCCTGGCCCCAGAGTTCGTCGGCGTGGCGGACGTAGGCGAGGCCCTTGGCAGTGAGGGCGAGGACGCGGGCGCGGCCGTCGGTGGGGTGGGGACGGCGTTCGAGGTAGTCCCAGGTCTCCAGCTCGGCGGCGATCTTGGAAGCGGCCTGCTTGGTGACGCCCAGGTGGTCGGCGAGGGCGACGGCGGTGATGTCGTCGCGGGCGAGCAGGAGGCGGAAGGTGTAGCCGTGGGCGGGGCGCAGGGGTTCGCGGCCCTCGGCAGCCAGGCGGTCGTGGATCTCGTCGTTCATGGCGCGATAGATCATCGCCAGTAGGAGCGGGATCTCACCACGGCGTCTTGACGAACTGGTCAACGCAGTTTACCTTTTCCAATGTAGTCAATCAGATTGACCATTATAGGAGGACGACATGACCACAGCCAGCCGGGCCGGCGCGCCGGTGTTCGAGCAGCCGGGGACCACGATCCACTCGCTCGCGGTGCCGTCGCGGGGGTCGAAGGAACTCGCGGTCTGGTCGCTGGAGTTCGCGCCGGGGGCGCGCTCGCCGGAGCATTCGATCGATCGGGAAGAGGTGTTCGTGGTTCAGGCCGGGCGGCTGGTGGCCACCATCGACGGCGTGGCGCACGAAGCCGAAGCGGGCGACGCTCTGATCATTCCGGTGAACACCCTGTTCTGGCTGGCCAACGGTTCCGACGCGGAGGCCGTGCGGGCGACTGTGTGCACGTCCGCAGGGATTCAGGGCACGCTCGGGGACACGGTGATCTCACCACCGTGGGCGGAATAGGGCCAACCGCGGCGTCATTTGAGGAGTTTGGACAAGCGGCGGTCGGCCAGGGGCTTGCCGCCGGTCTGGCAGGTCGGGCAGTACTGCAAGGATGAGTCCGCGAACGACACCTCCCTGATCGTGTCCCCGCAGACCTCGCATTTCTCGCCGGTACGGCCATGCACCCGCAGCCCCGACTTCTTCTCCGCCTTGAGGTCCTTGGCGGCCAGGCCATGCGCCCGCTCGACGGCGTCTCTGAGGGTGGTCACGATAGCCTCGTGCAGGTCGGCCACCTGGGCGTCGGTGAGGGTCGCCGAGATCTTGAACGGGGACATCTTGGCGACGTGCAACACCTCGTCCGAGTAGGCGTTGCCGATGCCCGCGATCACCTTCTGGTCCCGCAGCAGGCCCTTGATCTGGGTACGGACCGCGCGCAGGATCTGCCCCAGCGCCTCCGGCGTGAAGTCCGCCGACAGCGGATCAGGCCCCAAGCTGGCAACTCCGGGCACCTCATCCGGATTTTTCACGACATAGACGGCTAGGCGTTTCTGGGTTCCGGCCTCGGTGAGGTCGAAACCGGGGGCCATGCCGGAATCGTCGGGCGCGAGGCGTACCCGGACGGCGAGGGGGCCTTTGCCGGGGCGTACCGGTTTGGCGGTTGAGAGGTCGTCGCGCCAGCGGAGCCAGCCCGCGCGGGCCAGGTGGGTGACGAAGTGCAGGCCGTCGCAGTCCAGGTCGAGGAACTTGCCGTGCCGGGACACCGAGGTCACGGTCAGGCCGCCGAGCGCGCTCGCCGGGGGATTGAACGTTTTCAGGGCGTGGAAGGCGACGACCTCGACGGCCGCGATCGTACGGCCGACGGCGCGCTCGCGGAGAAACTCGGCAAGTGACTCCACCTCGGGTAGTTCCGGCATAGGACCACAGTACCGATCCTTTATCCACAGGCTGGGGATAACTTGGCCGGGTGGCAGGATAAGGATCATGGGAATTAGTGGTGAACTGCATCGGATCGGGCTTCCGCTACTGGAGGCGCAGCTGATCCATCCCACCGTGGCCGGGATCGGGCGTGGCGATCTGCCGGATGAAGTGTTCCGGAGGTGGCTGGAGCAGGACTATCTGTTCCTGCTCGACTACGTACGGGTGTTCTCGCGGCTGGCCTGGCAGGCGCCCGACGAGCATCTCGGCGATCTTGTGGATCTGGCGCATTCCACCTTTCACGATGAGTTGCGCTTGCATCGGTCGTTGTCCGCTGAGTTCGGGGCCGATCTGGCGGGGGCGGAGAAAAGGGCCGCGTGCACGGCGTACACCGCGTTTCTGCTTGATGCGGCGGCGGACTACGCGAGCGGGCTCGCGGCGCTGTATCCGTGCATGTGGGGGTATTCGATGTTGGGACGCCGCCTGGCGGCGAACCCGCCGGACGAGCCGAGGTATCGGGCGTGGGTGGAGACCTACGCCGATCCGGGGTTCGCGGCGCTGGCCGAGCGGATCGCGGTCATGATCGACGAGGCGGCGCCGGACCCCGGGCGGGCGGCCGATCTCTTCACCCGGGGCATGGCGCACGAGCTGGCCTTCTGGGACGTCTGATCAGGCCGTCAGGCCGGCCGCGCCGAAGGAGACGGCGAAGCGGCGGCACCAGATCGTGACGCTGGTCAGCGAGTCCAGGTCGGCGGAGGCCGGGATGGCGTAGTTGGCGTTGCCCTGGTTGCCCTTCAGCTCGCCTAGTTCCAGCCATTCGCCGTCGTCGAAGATCCGCCATTCGCCCTCTTTGACCGGCTGGTCGCTGAGCCAGACGCGGAGGTCGGGGCCGTCGGAGGTGTTCAGGTTCTCGATCCGGAGCACGCGCTTGCCGTCGGGGAGCTGGATCACCTTCGCGGTTCCTGATGTTTCGTGCTCATGGGTGATAAAGCTGCCCATGGACAGGACGCGCGGGGAAGCCGTCGGAGTCATCGTGTCGCTCGTCATCGGCGCCTCTGTCATGGTTTCTCCGATGGACACCGGTGGCGGTTCGTTCACCACCACCGTGGTGAACAGCCGCCAGGGCTGGAACAGGTACAGCGCGACTGCGATGCCGGCGGCGGCCACGATCCACGTGACCGGATGGCGGAGCACGATCTTCACGATGGTCCCCTCTCCGTTGCTCGTCCTGCCAGAAGAGCACGTGAAAGGCCTGATAGAAGCCGGGTTCCGCCTTACGACACTCTTACGGCGTAGGGTCGGCACCATGAGCGCTATCGCCGAAGACGTTCTGTTATTGGCCTACCGCGAGGACAAGGGCACGCCGCTGATCAGCGGGGGTGAGCTCGATCTCGCGCTCACCGGCGCGCTGCTGGCCGAACTGGCGATCGCCGACCGGATCGCGGTACAGGACAAGATGCTTGTTGTGGTGAATCCTGCTCCGGTGGGCGATGCGGAGCTGGACGCCGTGCTCACCCGGATCGTCACCGAGGACCAGAAGAAACCCCGCAAGCCTGCCTGGTTCGTGAGCAAGCTCAGCTCCGACAAGCTGCGCAAACGGCTGCTGGCTGGGCTGGCGGACCGCGGCATCCTGTCCGAGCAGCAGCGCAAGCTGCTCGGGATCTTTCCCACCAAGAGCTACCCCGAACTCGACGGCAGCCTCGAACGCGACCTCCGCCAGCGCGTGCAGAGCGTGCTCGCCGGGGCCGATCCGGACGAGCGGACCGGCGTGCTGATCGCGCTCATGCACGCCTGCCGGCTGGCCCGCAAAGCCTTCCCCGAGGCCGACAAGGAACGGATCAAGGAAATCGCCGAGGGCGCCTGGGCCGCGGACGCGGTCCGCGCCACCATCGAGGCCGTCAACGCCGCCGTGATGGCCGCGGTGATCGCCGGCGCGGTGGCCGGGGGAGCGGGCTGACCCCCGCTACTTCGTGATCACTTCCTTCGGGACCGGCTTGTCGTTCTCGAGCGCCTCGAAGAGCTTGTTGGCCTTGGAGTTGTCCCACTTGACGACGGCCTGGCCGTTGATGGTGGGCAGCGAGCCGATCGGGACCGCGGTGGTCACCGGGTTGCCCTTCATGGCCAGACCCAGCGAAAGCAGGTCAAAGACTCCCGTACCCGGAGAGACCGCGACGGACTCGGCGGCGCTGAGGGCCAGCGGGACGGAGGAGAACGGGTTGATGAGGGTGCCGGGGCTGGCCGCCTTCTTCACCACGGCGGAGAAGAACTGGCGCTGCCGCTCGGTCCGGTCGAAGTCCGGGATCGCGCCGGTCTTGCGGGTGCGGACATAGCCGAGGGCGGTGCCGCCGTCCATGACCTGGCAGCCCTTCTTCAGGTCGATTCCGGCCTTCTCATCCTCGATGTTCTCCTTGACGCAGATCTCCACGCCGCCGATCGCGTCGACGATTCCGACGAAGCCCCCGAAACCGATCTCCATGTAGTGGTCGACGCGGATGCCGGTGACCTCTTCGACGGTTCTGGTGAGGAGTTTGGGGCCGCCGAAGGCGTACGCGGCGTTGAGCTTGTCGCTGCCGTGGCCGTTGACCGGGAGGTAGCTGTCGCGCGGCAGGCTGACCAGGGTGGGGCGGCCGTCGCCGGCGGGGACGTGCAGGAGCATCATCGTGTCGGTGCGCTTGCCGACCGCCTTGCCGGTGGCGAGCTTCTTGCGCTCGGCGGCCGAGAGCCCGGCGCGGCTGTCGGAGCCGACCAGGAGCCAGTCCGCGCCCGGGGTTTCGGCCGGGCGGCCGTCGTAGTCGGTGAAGGCCTCGACGCTGTTCATCTTTGAGCTGATCCAGAAATATCCGGCTACTCCGGCGATGAGTAGAAGCACCAGGAAGATGGCCAGGCCAATCAGGATCTTCCGGCCGATCCGCCGGGGTTTGCGCGGGGCTTTGGGCTGGCCCGCATCGTACGAGGGACTGGCGAAGGGCTTGACCGGGCTGCTACCCGAGCGCTCCTTGCCGTACACCTTGGAACGGCCGCGCGGGGTGGTCGGCGCCGATCTGACCTCGTTGTCCATTACGGGCAGCGGAGGAGGCGGCGGTGGCGGTGGCGGAAACGCGGGCTGGCCTCCCGCGCGCCGCCTGATCGCGCGAGTCGGGTCGTCATCCTGTGTCACGGTCCAGAACCCCCACTTTGCCAACTGCCGCCACTACCTTGACGGTACGTCGCCGCACATCGCGACCGCAGACCTGTGCCCAAGGTTTTCTTATGGAAAAGTACACATCCGGGAAGCATGAAACACCATCGGCCGCTGAGCCGTTACGGTGGAAGACCCTAGTTGGAAGGACCGACGTGTCCGATTCGGACCCTTGCAGTACCTGCCCGTGCCTCGGCACGGGCCATAACGCAGCCATGGGACCAGCTCGATGAGCATCACCCTCGGCCTGCTAGCTGTTCTCCTGCTCACGCTGGCGACGGGATTCTTCGTCGCCCAGGAATTCGCGTTCGTCGCCGCGGACCGCACGATCCTCCGCGAACGCGCCGAATCCGACCCCGCCGCTGCCCGCGCCCTCGCGGTCACCGGCCGGCTCTCGTTCATGCTCTCCGGCGCCCAGCTGGGCATCACCGTGACCACGCTGCTCGTCGGCTTCCTGGCCCAGCCCGCGATCGCCGACGTGCTCCGCGCCCCGCTCACCGACCTGGGGCTCCCGTCCGGCGTCGTGCCCGGCGTGAGCGTCGCGGCCGGCGTGGCCATCGCGACCATCGTCCAGATGATCCTGGGCGAGCTCGCCCCCAAGAACCTCGGCATCGCCCGCCCCGAGCAGGTGGCCATCAGCCTGGGCCGCCCCACGCTGATCTACCTCAAGGTGGCCGGCCCGGTGATCCGCCTCTTCGACTCCGCGGCCACCCGGCTGGTACGGCTGGCCGGCATCGAACCCGTCGAGGAGCTGGAACACGGCGCCACGCCGGAGGAGCTCTCCCGCATCGTGGCCGAATCCAGCGCCGCCGGCGAGCTGCCGCCGCGCCTGGCCGAACTGCTGGAGCGCGCGCTCGAATTCGGGGACCGTACCGCCTGGGACGTCATGGTGCCCCGCCCGCGCGTGGTCTCCCTCCGCGCCGAACGGCCGGTCTCCGACCTGATCGACGCGGTACGCGAACACGGCCACTCCCGCTACCCCGTGCTCGGCGACGGCGGCGACGACGTCGTCGGCATCACCGACCTGATGGAGTACGTCGCCTCCCCCGCGGCCGCCCGCATCGCGGACATCACCCGCGCGCCCCTGCTCGTCCCCGACACGCTTCCGGTCACCGAACTGCTCAAGCGCATGGACGGCGACACCGTCGCCTGCGTCATCGACGAGTACGGCGGCCTGGCCGGCATCGTCACCATGGAAGACCTGGCCGAGGAACTGGTCGGCGAACTCGTCGACGAGAACGACCCCGAGCCACTGGGCGTGAAGGTCAACGCCGACGGCTCCTGGGACGTGCCCGGCACCCTCCGCATCGACGAGGTCGAACGCGCCACCAGCGTCGAGCTGCCCGAAGGCGACAGCTACGAGACCATCGGCGGCCTGGTCCTGTCCGGCCTCGGCCGAATGGCCGAACCAGGCGACACCGTCACCGTCGCCACCACCCCCGAACCCGACCTGGAAGACGAATCCCCACCCGCTCAGGCCCTCCTCACCGTCCTCAAGGTCCACCGCCGCGTCCCCGAATGGGTACGGCTCTCGCTGAGCGTCCCCGCCCCCACCGAATCCCCCGAAAACCCTCCAAGCACAGGTTCCGGCATGGACTACGCCCCCGAACTCTTCTCCGCCCTGTTCCAGGGGAGACCCGCATGAACAGGCATCCAGCCTCGGCCCGTGGGATACCCACATGAGGCGGCACCTGACCGGCCGTAGTCCGCAGGATGCCCACATGGGGCCGCGCCTGTCTGGCCGTGGTCTGCGGTGCGCTTGGGTGGACAGCGGCCGCGGCCTGGATGGCTCCCGCTATATCGGTTCTTCCCCGGCTATTGCTCAGGGGAGGCGGTCATGGACAGCCTGACGGCGATTCTGCTTGGGCTGGTTTTGCTGGTGCTGAACGGGTTCTTCGTCGCGGCGGAGTTCGCGGTGATCTCGGCGAAGCGGCATCGGCTGGAGGAGGCGGCGGGCGGGCGGATGGCCCGGATGGCGGCCCGGGCGGCCGTGCGTGGCAGCCGGCAGCTGTCGTTGATGCTGGCGGGCGCTCAGCTGGGTATCACGCTCTGCTCGCTGGGGCTCGGCATGGTCACCGAACCGGCCATCCACCACCTGCTCGAACCGCTCCTCGGTGCGCTGCCCGAAGGCTTGCAGACGGCGCTGTCCTACATCGTCGCCCTGGCGATCGTGACCTTCCTGCACCTGGTGGTAGGCGAGATGGCCCCCAAGTCCTTCGCCCTGACCCACCCCGAACGATCCGCCCTGGCCCTGGCGATCCCGTTCCGCGGCTTCGTCTGGCTTGTCCGCCCCATCCTGGCCGCCCTCAACGGCCTAACCAACGGCCTGCTCCGCCTCTGTGGCGTACGCCCCCGCGACGAACTCGCCACCACCAGAACGCCGCACCAACTCGCCGTCCTGGTCGCCGAATCCGGTCGTATGGGCATGCTCGACCGCAACGAACACGATCTCCTCACCCGGGCCCTACGCGTCCAGAACCAGCCCGTGGAACGCCTGATGATCCCCCTCTCCCAGACCACCACCATCCCCGCCGACGCCCCCGCCCACGTGATCCACCAGACCGCCACCACCACCGGCCAACTCCGCATGCTGGTCATGGACGACAACTCCATCCTGGGCGTCCTCCACATCCGCGACACCCTGATCCACCCCAATCAGCCTCCTTCGGCCCTAGCCACCCCCACCCCCCGAATCCCCCACAC
>NZ_BLAF01000063.1 GCF_009687885.1 Acrocarpospora pleiomorpha | reverse complement strand
TTGGGTGACCTGCCTCGCAGTGGACCTCGACCTCGACCTCGGTGTCGTCTGTTTCGAACTTCACTTTGGCGTGGTTGTCGGGGCCGGGGTCGACGTCGTCCACGTGGTAGCCCTGGGCGGGGGTCCAGGAGAGGAGTGTGGCCTGGCCGGATACGCAGGCGGCGACGGTGGTGCCGCCAGCTGTGGCGAAGACGCGGAGTTCGCGGGGGGCTCGGGTGGGGAGTGTTGGGGTTGGGGTGGATTTTGTGGTCGGGGTGGGGGAGACGGTGATGGGGATCGCCAGCTCCTGCCGTACCTGGTCGGCGGAGAGCGGGCGGATGTTTGGACCGGTAACGGCTGAGCTGAGGGAGTTCGTCACCGTCACGCCCGCGACCAGCGCGACAACGACGGCCGCCACCCATCCGCCAACCGCGAGCAACGTAGACCGCTTCACTCCCCTACCTTCGCTGATCCAACGCTAAGCCGAAGTTAAGGCACCGATAACGGACTTATGCGCGTATCGACAACCGGCTAACGTGGCCGCAAATGGCAAACGTCCTGCTTGTCGAGGATGACGTCACCATCCGTACGGCCCTGGTCCGGGGGTTGCGCGATCGTGGTCACGCCGTGTCCTCGGCCGCCACCGCCCTCGACGGCCTGCGCCTGGCCCTCGACACCCGGCCCGATCTTGTCGTGCTCGACCTGGGACTCCCCGATCTGGACGGCACCGAACTCCTGCGAATGCTCCGGGCGGTAAGCCGCATGCCCGTCATCGTCGCCACCGCCCGCGACAGCGAACCGGAAACCGTCCGGCTGCTCGACGCGGGCGCCGACGACTATGTGGTCAAACCATTCACCGCCACACATCTGGACGCGCGAATTCGGGCAGTGCTCCGCCGTGCCGGCCAGGAGGACACCGACACCACGGTCACCGTCGGCGGTCTGCGCATGGACATCCGCGGCCGCGAGACCGTCCTCAACGGCGTACCCATCGAACTGACACCACGCGAATTCGACCTGCTGCTCTACCTGGCGTCCCGCCCCGGACGGGTAGTCACCAAGCGCGAACTTCTCACCGAGGTCTGGCAGGTCCCCTACGGCGGAACGGACAAAACCGTCGACGTCCACCTCTCCTGGCTCCGCCGCAAACTCGGCGAAACCGCCCAAGAGCCCCGCTTCCTCCACACCGTCCGCGGTGTAGGCGTCAAACTGGTCGACCCAACGTGACTTCCCCGAAGGCGTCTCCACAACAACCCTCGCGCGCCGAGACGCCATGAGGCGAAGGCTGGCGCTCCTGGTCACCGCGACCACCTCACTCGTATTGATCGCGATGCTGGTGCCGATGGCGCTGCTGGTGCGGTCGGCCGCCGAGAACGGCGCCGTAGCCCAGGCCACCACCGAAGCCCAATCCGTCGCGGCGGTGATCGGCACCGTCGACCCCGCCGCCCTCGCCCTGACGGCGAACCGCTCATCAGCCGTGAGCGGCCACCAGATCTCCGTCTTCCTCCCAGACGGAACGGTCGTCGGCGCCCAGACAACCCGCTCCCCCGCCGTCGAACTAGCCGCCCGCGGCCGGAGCCTGTCCGCGGAAGCCCCTGGCGGCGGCCGCGAGATCCTCGTCGCCGTCCAGGGCGAATCCGGCACCAGCGTGGTCCGCGTGCTGCTTTCGGCGGACGATCTGAGCAGGGGCGTACAGGCCGCCTGGCTTGGCCTGCTCCTGCTCGGCCTGATCCTCATCGGCCTGGGCGTGATCGTCGCCGACCGCCTCGCGGTCGCCCTCACCCGCCCGATGACCGGCCTCGCCCAGGTTTCGCACCGCCTCGCGGGCGGCGACCTGGCCGCCCGAGCCGCCCCCACCGGCCCACCCGAGATCCGCGCCGCCGCCCTCGCCCTCAACCACCTGGCGACCAGGATCGACGCCCTCCTCCACGAGGAACGCGAATCCGTAGCCGACATCTCGCACCGCCTCCGTACGCCCCTGACCGGCCTCCGCCTCGAAGCCGAATCCCTGACCAACCCGGAGGAAGCCGAACGCCTCGGCACCCGCGTCGACGCCCTCGACCGCGCCGTCACCTCCGTGATCGTCGACGTCCGTCGCAGAACCAGGGAACGCGGCTCCTGCGACGCCACCGCCGTCGTCTCCGCCCGCGTCACCTTCTGGTCCGTCCTGGCCGAAGAGCAGAACCGCCCCCTCACCCTGTCGCTCCCCGACTCCCCCCTCCCTGTCGCCACCTCCGCCGACGACCTCGCCGCCGCCGTGGACGCCCTCCTGGAAAACGTGTTCGCCCACACCCCCGAAGGCGTCCCCATGTCGGTACGGCTGACGCGGGCCGCCCCCGGCGCCGAACTCACCGTCACCGACTCCGGCCCTGGCATCCCCGCGCCCGCCGAACGCGGCCGGAGCGGCGGCAACTCGACCGGACTGGGGCTCGATATCGCCCGCCGTACCGCACAATCCGCCGGCGGCACGATGACGGTGGGCAGCCCGCCCGGCGGCGGAACCACGGTCACGCTCACCTTTGCCAGCCCTTAACCCTGGCAAAGCGCGCCTATAGCCAACCCCAAGCCACCGTAAAGCCATGAAAATCAAACCCGCCCTCGTCGGCGCTCTGACCGCGTCCGCTCTCCTGCTCACCGGCGCCACCGCCGCCTCCGCGACGGCCCAAGCCGACATCACCCGCGCCAAGGCCATCAAAATCGCCAAGAAGGCGGTTCCCGGCGGCCGCGTGACAGATGTGGAACGCGAATACGAGCACGGCTACCGCACCTGGAAGGTCGAACTCCAGAAAGGCCGCTGGGAGTACGACCTCTACATCGCCATCAAGACCGGCAAGGTCATCAAGATGAAGATCGATCGCGACTGACCCACGACCATCCTGGGAAGCGCGCCTTCCGCTGATTCACGGCCGATATGAGGGCGTGCTTCCCGGGCCTTCTCGAGAAATCGAGGCAGGTTCGGGCCGTTGCGCCGCCCCGAACCTGCCTCGATCTGTTTGGCGGCGTCAGACCCGCCAGCCGCCGCTGTCCTTCGCCACGATGGCACCGCCGATCAGAAGCCACGCGCTCACCGGTCGGGAATGGTTGTACGGGCTGGGGCCACCTTCAGGCTGCGCTTCGAATTCGATGAATCCGGCGCCTCGTGTGGTGTCTTCGGTGTCGATCGCCTGCGTAGCGGAGTTCGCGGCGACCCATCGGTAAGACGTGGGATATCCGGGGGCGCAGGCGGCGTTCGCCGGCTGCGGCGTATCGCCGGTGTCCGTGGCCGGTGACCTGGTCTGCCCGTCGCCCGAGTTCTGGACCAGGTTGGTGTAGAAATCCCCGGGCTTCGCGTAGACGCACTGTTGCAGGTTGACGTAGCGCAGGGTCAACAGGTCCAACGCTTGCGTACGGCTGTTGTTCGCCGCCCATCCGGTGCCGGGACACGCACCCGTCGGGCCGGCTTTCACGTTGCTGGAATTGGTTTGAGGCTGCTGTACCGCGACTGTGGCCAGATCGGCACCGGAGTTGTAGACGCATTGCTGGAGGTTGAAATAGCGCTTGCCGAGCAGGCTGATCGCCTGAGTGGCGCCGCTGCCCTGTTTGTAGCGGTAGGCGGCATCCCCTGGGCCGCACGTGAGCGGCTTCGGCCCGTTGGAAACTCCCGTCCCTGTCCGGAAGGGTGCGTTCGGCAGATTCGCCACAAAGGACATGAAGTTGTCTGTGCCCCCGTTCCCGTAGGTGCATCCCTGGAGGTGGAGATAGCTCTTCTTCCCGCGCTCCAGGATCCCCTTGGTCAGGTCCCTGGGCTCGGCGAACAACCCGGCGGTCGGGCTGATCCGGAGGTTCCAGTTCTGGCCGTCGATCGTGCCCAGCCCCGGCTCCGGGAGTCCGCCACCCCAGACGGCATTCTCGTTGATGGCTCCGGTCTGGCCGGCGTCGGTGTTGCAGGCGAGTTCGCTGTTGTCAGGTTTGGCGGGATCGGAGGTTCTCGGAGAAAGGCAGACCTTCGTCGTGCCGGAGACGAGCCGCGAACGGATGTGCGCGAGAACTGAGGCGTCCCGGTAAGCGGCGGAGTCGCTGTTGTCATACCAGACGCGCGTCAACCAGCTCGACGGATTCGGAACCGGCAGTGAACTGCTCCAGGTATTCCCGTTGTCAGTCGAATAAACGATCTGGATATTTGTAGCGGCGTATGCCGGAGTAGCCGCAACCACACAATATCCAGCCAGGGTAGTCGTTGCGGCCAGAGCCGTGACCACTGAACGTTTCATACGTAGCACTTCCACCATGACATGTACTGTCCAATTCTTCAGTTGACGACGAAATGGCATGCAATCCGTTGATGTCGGATTTCCACTCAAAAAGCCGCCCACAGAAGATATGGATATTCTGCGGAGGGCTTCAGCGGCGAGGATATCGGAGGCACCGCACGGCACGCCGCTGCCGAAAACTGTGTCGCCCAATTCAACTGGGTATTCGTGAAGGAATCCTCCGAGTCGCCACTCAGTCGCTTCAGCGACTTATGCGACGACGTTCGGACTGCCCCTCTCCCTCTGCCAGGCTGGGCAGCCCGTGCCCGCCTGCCGGATCGGCGGACACCCTTGTGCCGGGGATCGGCGTCGGTGGCTCACCTGTGCGCCTGCCGATCCCCGTGATTCAACGGCCGCCCCTGCCATTGATCATCGATCATGCCGGGCACGTCCGCCTGTGGCGATATCCCGCTCGCCGGCCAGCGTGGGTGGGCGCGTTCGTGCCGGTCGGCTCGGGTCCGGTCTGGTTCAGCGCCGCATTCGTCCGGCGAAGCAGCTTGTCTTGCTGAGGTAGAGCAGGGTCCAGGTGCCGTCGTCGTTGCGGCGGACGCGGTAGCGGTCGGGGTGGGCCGCTTTGTCGCGATTGTGCCAGGCGCAGGCGGGGGCGAGCTGGTCCAGGTCGGTGGTACCACCGTCGACCCAGCCTTGTACGTGGTCGATTTCGCACATGTCGGCCGGGATGGGGCAGCCCTCGCGATAGCAGGTGGCGTAGCGGGCCAGGATGGCCTGCCGCTGCGCGGGCGTGGCCAGGCGAACGGCACGACCCATGTCCAGCACCCGGCCTTTGGCGTCGATGACCATCCGGACCAGCTTCGAGGTGCGAGCGAGCCGGTGGACGTCGGAGATCGGCAGTAGCTGCCCGGTGGCGATCAGCAGCCCGGGCGCCAGCCGGTCCGGCGCGTGCCCACAGGTCCCACACGCGTCTCCTACCGGCCCCGCACCCGAGCCCACGCCGTCAGGACTCGCGCCATCAGGACTCGCGCCATCAAGACTCGCGCTGCCAGCATCCGCGCTGCCAGGACCCGAGCTGTCAGCATCTGCGCTGCTGGCACTTGCCCCGGCCGGACCTGTGCCTCCCGCGTGGCAGGGACCGCCCGCGCAGCAGGTCGAGCCGTCACCGGCCTGAGGTGTCCCGGGCCGGGCATCGCTGCAGCCAGCGGCGCCCACGTCGACGGTATCTGCGTTGGCGGTGCCAGCCGTGGCGGTGCCAGCCGTGGCGGTGCCAGCCGTGGCGGTGCCAGCCGTGGCGGTGCCAGCCGTGGCGGTGCCAGCCGTGGCGGTGTCGGCCGTGGCGGTGCCAGCCGTGGCGGTGTCGGCGCGTCCGGATGTGCTCGGCGATGGCGGCGCCCCCGTGGCGGGCGTGGTAGGCGTGGTAGGCGTGGTAGGCGTGCCGGACGCTGCGGTGGAGGCCGCATGGGTGGAGTCGGTGTCATGTGCGGGGCGGCCGGTGGGGTGGTCGCTGGGCAGGGACTCGGCGCGGACCAGGACCAATAGTTCAGTGGTGACCTTCTTACTCAACAGCGCCGACAGCGCGTCGGCCTGGCGGACCCGCAGCGGGCGGTCCTCGTCCTTGCCTTTCGGCCGGGCGTAGGCGGTGAGGAATTCGCGCAGGCGGGCGCCGGCCTCGCGAGGCAGACGGAACTCGCCCTCCACGCCGCCGGTGCTGGACGGGCGGACCAGCAGGAAACGGGTGGCGTAGTCGGTTTCGGCGTCATCCTCCAGAGTGCCCGGATCCAGCAGCTCACGCAGGTAACGGCCGGCCTTGGCGATCTCCGCCGGGGACGCTCTGTCGGCCAGGTCCACCAGGATCGGCTCGGCCAGCCCGGCCTGCGCATCGTCCAGATGGGCGGTGACCTGGCAGATCGCCTCGACCGACCCCTCCGCGAGCGTGCCGCGGGCAAACCGATCCCGCACGACGGGCAGCCGGGCCAGCTGAACCGCCAGCCGCAGCAGAGCCGACGCGGCCCCACCGGTCATCCCCGCCGACGCACGCAACCAGGTGCCGGTCGAGGCGTGCCCGCCGCCGGCGGCGCTCCTGGCCTCACCGGTCACATGCACGCGCCCCACCCGCGCGGCGATCGCCGAGCTCAGCCGATCCTGGGCGAACAGCAGTTCCTCCGTCTCGCCCCGACACACCCCGGCACTGTCCGGCAGTTCGCCCACCGCAAGCAGGGACGCCATCCGCCTCAGCTCCGGGACCAGCACCCCCGAACCCACCGACTCACCCGAATCCTTCGACCCCGCCCAGCGGCCACTATCAGCCCAGCGGCCACTATCAGCCGAGCCGCCACTATCAGCCGAGCGCACGCCATCAACCGAGCCGCCATCGGTCCCGCCGCCATCAGCAGAGCGGACGCCCCCTTCAGCCGAGCTGCCATCGGTCGAGCCGCCGTCAGCCGAGCGGCCGCCGTCGGTCCAGCCGCCACGGAGGAACTGCTGCCATGCGCCGCCGTTCGCGCCGCCGTTCGCGTCGTCGTGGGCGTCGTCGTGGGCGTCGTCGTGGGCGTCGTCGGTGGAACGCTGGGGCGGGACGTACTCCGGGTCCAGCACCGTCCCCTTCAGCAACGCGGGCAACCCGCGTCCAGAGGCACCCTTCGCACGGGAGGGATCCCGCACCTCGAACGGAAACCCGAGCATGGAAGACACCCCCCTTTCGCCCCAGCCGATCCCAACAGCTGCCCTCAGGCTATCCAGCAGCTCTGACAAAACCCGGCCATGATCCGCAACAAAACCGCAGGTCACACGCCCCATGAAAAGATCTACCAACCAACCTGCCTGACGCCACTCGAACAACCATCCGCCACACGCGATCAGGAGCAGCACACCAACCCACAGACCCTTCAACCCACGAAGAACAGCACCTCGGCTCGGCCGCACGCGCCTCTAGCAGGGCAGCGGCACCAGGGCGTGCGGGCATCTCTCCCCGGTGGAGAACGCGGCACCACACGCAGCCCGCACGTACAGCCCGTAGCGGGACCCGCCCGCCAGGCACGGGGGCGCTCCACCCCGACGACAGGTCCAGGTCCCGCGAGCCACCACGGGCGTCGTGGAGCACCTGACACAGGCCGTGACCGCCGAGACCGCAGCCCGCAAGCACGCCAGCCTAGTTGCAGGCATCTTTCGGGGATCAGCAGGAATCTCACCGGAGGCGAGGCGATGCCGGACAAAGGCGGGACCATACGACAAGGAGCGCCCAGGCCCCGTACAACGCCGAATATGCACCATTCGTGCATCGCCACCCCATAGGGTCAGACGCTCAAACACCCTCGGGCAACGAGCGGGAGCCCACATGACCGAGATCGACCTGACCCAGCAAGCCGCCCAATTCGGCGGATCCCAACCTTTGCGCGGATATCTCGCGACACCTCCAGGTGAGGGCCCTTGGCCCGGCCTGGTGATGATCCACGAGATCATGGGCCTGGAACCGATGATGCTCCGCCACGCCGACCGTATGGCGCAATCCGGCTACCTGACCCTGGCCGTCGACCTGTTCAGCGCGGGCGGCCCCCGCCGCTGCCTCGTCTCCACCATGCGCGCCCTCCACAAACGCGAAGGCCGCCCCTTCGCCGACATCGAAACCGCCAGAACCTGGCTGACCGCATCCCCCGACTGCACCGGAAAAGTCGGCGTAATCGGCTTCTGCATGGGCGGCGCCTTCGCCCTCCTCACCACCACGACCGGCTTCGCCGCCGCCTCCACCAACTACGGCCCACTCCCCCGCGACCTCGACACCGCCCTCACCGGCTCCTGCCCCATCGTCGCCACGTACGGCGCCCGCGACCGCACCCTCAAAAACGCGGCCCCCAAACTAGAAGCCGCCCTCACCAAAGCCAACGTCCCGCACGACGTGAAGGAATACCCCACCGCCGGCCACGCCTTCCTCAACGAACACCTCTCCGGCCCTCGCCTCCTCCGCCCCCTCCTCCGCGTAGCCGGCATCGGCCCCGACCCCACCGCCGCCCCCGACGCCTGGCACCGAATCACCACCTTCTTCGCCCACCACCTGCACTAACATCCCCATCTCGCCCAGAAAGGTAAATGGATTTCACCTTCAAGGGTGAAACTGATTTACCGAATTTCAGGAGGCTCGATGGACAAACCAGGCAACATCATTGGCAGGGCGCGTCAGTGGCAGACGCTCACCCAATTCCTGTTCGAGGGCGACGTGAGCGGGCCACTGCGACTTGGCCTGGTGTCGGGTCGCAAAAGGACAGGGAAGACACAACTGCTCGTCGCCGCCTGCGAAGCGCTCGGCGGTCTCTACATTCCCTGCGTCCAAGACGAGGGTGATCGAGCTGCGAGATCCCGATTCGGCGCTGCGATCGCCGAACATGCGGGCTTGAGGTCCTCCCTTCTCGGCGTACCGGAATCGTGGGAAGTCCTGCTCCGCACCGCCCTCGACACCGCGGCGCGCACCGCTCCGCTGGGCACGCCCGCCCTGGTAGTGATCGACGAATTCCCTTACGCCATGGCAGATGCCCCGCAACTTCCGTCACTCATCCAGCACCTCTACGACGACTCCCAGAACAAGCGCGGCCCTGGTGGCCGCCTGATCCTCTGCGGGTCCGCGCTCAGCGTGATGCAGAACCTGCTCTCCGGCACCAAACCCCTGCGCGGGCGCGCGATCATGGACATGCGCCTCAATGCCCTCGACTACCGTGAGGCAGCCCAGCTCTGGGGCATCGGGGATCCGGAGATCGCCCTTCGCGTGCACGCCTGCGTCGGTGGCATTCCCGGTTATCACGCGCTGATGACCAACCCACCCGCGAACGTTCAGGACTTCGACCGCTGGCTCGTCGAGAATCTCCTCGAACCAGACCGAAGTGTCTTCACCCGTATCGAGGTCGACTACCTCCTGCGCGAAGACCCCCGAATTACGAACCGGACGATCTACTACGACATCCTCACCGCGGTCGCCAACGGCGCGAACACGCCCTCCAAAATCGGCTCAGCCCTGGGCCGGGACGACAATTCCATCCGCTATCCCCTCTCGGTCCTCGAATCAGCCAGCTATGCGACCCGATCCCAGGACCTCCTCCGCGGCCGCAGACCCACCATCACAGTCTCCGACCCCGTCATTCGCTTCGACCGCCTGATCACCGCCCCCCACCTGGGCCAACTGGAACTGGGCCGCGCAGAACAGGTATGGCGCGCCGCCGCCCCCACATTCCGTTCCTCAATCCTCGGCCCCCATTTCGAGGAACTCGCCCGAGACCGGACCCACCGATTCGCCCCCGACGAACTCGGCCACCCCGCCAGGGCGAGGTCGGCTACGCCACCATCCAGGACCACGCGGGCCGCGCCAAACACGAAATAGACGTCCTCGCCAAACACGCCGACCACATCACCATCATCGGCGAAGCCAAAGCCACCCTCACCCGCCGAGGCCTCCCCGACCTATCCCGCCTCGACACCATCCGCACCCTCCTCACCCGAGAAGGCCACAACACCGAACAAACAATCCTCACCCTGTTCTCCACCACCGGCTTCACCCCCGACCTGGAATCCACCGCCACCCAACGCCCCGACGTCGAACTAATAGACCTCAACCGCCTGTATGGCCACGAGGATCCCGGACGATAGTTCAGCGACCATGCGACCGATGATCAGGAGACCCGTTGACCCTGCCTAAGAAGGGCTCCCGCCTCATTACTGTCGGTGGCACGTCATACCGCTGGCGGGTGCGCCACAAGCCCACCTACGACCAGGGGCTCGGCTGGTCGCCCATGACATTCGGCGTCCAACTGGCCAAAGACCCCAGCAGCGTCCTCATGGTGACCCTCCCCCACCACCGCCTTGACAACTGGCTGTACCTCGAAGGCGCCAGTGTTCGCCCTGCTCTCGTCGCGAGGTGCATCACCGTGGCACTCAGCGAGGGGTGGGCGCCCGAACGTCCCGGAAGTGCCCACCGGCTGAAGGTCACGCAAGAGCAGAGTGTCGAATGGGCCGTGCCCGTGGTAAATCCGCTCTACCTTTAGCGTCCGCCTGAGAGGAGATCGCGTTTGAGATCTTCTGACAAGGGGCTGGATTATGGTCGTCGGAGAATCGGAAGCCGTGCTCCGCCTCGATGCGCTCAAACTCCTCGTCGCTGAGGCGGGGTTCTATGTCGCAGCAGTCGGCCTGCCTCAGGCGGCGGGCGGCTTCGGCTCCGAGCCGGACTGCGTCGATGTCGATCACAGCGGAACAGTAGCGCTCTGGCCTCTCCTGAGTCCGGCCGGGCTACTCAAGTACGCGGGGGATGAGAGGACAGGGTCCGGAAGGGCGTGCTGCTCGGCCTCGAGTGAGTCGGCCGCCCATGACGCCGATCATGGCCCAGCGGATCACTGTCGCGATGTGGGCGAGGCTGGTCTCCTCCCGGCTGGCGGCCTCACGACCGAAACGTTCGATCCCAGAAACCTTCGATATCCATGGGGCGCGAAGGTCCCATCTCCGAGTCCCGCTGCCAAGATCGGACGGGAAGGGGTGATCCTGCACATCAAGCAGGTGCCGCCTCCGCATTTGCTGACTGGCGCCACTCCAACGCCTCTGGAATGTCCCGGTACTCGAGGAGATGCTGTCCCGCAATCTTCTCAAGCAGCACTTTGACTTCCGCCGGTGTGGCCCGGAAGAATTCCCGGCGCAGGTTGACCTTGTTGACGCGTCGTTCGCTCAACTCGGCGTGCAGGCGCCCTTCCAGCCCGACCGCGTCATCGCTGAAGACCAATGCGTGAGTATCGAACTTGAACGGCACCGAGGCATCCCCCAGCTCCCGCACCCGGTCTTCGGGTTCCAGCCGTCGGGTCATGCCAATCTTGATGACGTCGTCACCGAACGCGCCGACATTGGAAATCACGTAAACGTAACCGGCCCTGATGTTGGCCTCTCGTGCTTCGACATCGCTGACCGCCGCACCGATCTCCTCCAGCTTGGCTTTCAGCTCGTTGGCCGCCATTTCATCGCCGCTGGCCAGCACTTTGGACAGGGCCGCGCGGTAGTGCGCCTCCTCCTTACGCAGCCTGGCCTTCTCCCGCTCGAACTCCCGGCGCGCGGCCTCCTCCTCACGCTGCTGTTCCCGCTGCGCGCGAACGCGTTCCTTCTCCTCTTCCTGCTTGGCCAGGTAGTCGGCGGTCAGCTCAAGCTCGTAGAGGCGCAGCCGGTGGTATTCGACGCTCACATGGATACTCATCGTCTTGCCAAGTCGGACGATCATCTCCACTGACTTCTCCAGGCGGTCGATGGCCGACTGCAATTTGTAAGGGCGCATCGTGCGTACGCAGTTGTCAGCCTCGGCGTTGTAGGCGCGAAGCATCAGTTTGGAGAAGTCACGCACCATGCGACGCCCTTCCGCCGCCGATCCGTTGACCTGCCAGTTGGTAGAGCCGAGCACCGCCTTGTCGTCTTTCGCCATGGCCTTGATACGCGCTTTGATCTTTCCGAGATACTCCTTGTAGGCCACGGCGTCACTCAAGGGGTGCCGATACTCGTAAACACCGACCTCCTGCAGAAGCGCCGTCTCCTCGGTCCGCACGACCTGCCGCTCGATGGTGTGGAGCCGGCTCTTGGCAGTCTCGACGGCCTTCTGAAGCTCCGCGTGTTGGGCGTACAAATCTTGGACCATGGCGGAGACTCCAAGAGCATCCATACCGGCCAGTCGCTCCACCCAAGCGCGTAGTTCGGCGTTTTCCGCCTCCAGCTTCTTCTTGCCGCCGAACAGCCCTACACCGCCCCGCTCCGGGGCGACCGGTGTTGTCGCAACGTGTGGCTGAGTTTGTGGCGCGGCAGGCGCGGGTGGCGCACCTGAAACCACCCAGAATTGCCACCCAGACGGCGCGGGAGGCCAAGACGGATCCGGCTGCCAGCCCGAGGGGGGACGCCAGTTCTCTGGAGGAACCGGCCAGCCGGGTGGCGAGTTGAACCGATACTCCATGAGCTCACGTCCTTCATATTCCTGCGTGGGAACGTTCACCTATAAGGACTGCTGTCTCAGGGCATCGGTTTACAGCGTCCAGTGGGCGGCCATCCGCATCGACATATCTCACATACAGCTAGAACCCTTACTGGAATGTCGAAAGCGAACAATCGTGCCGCCCTGGGGACGTTCAGCACCGTTATGGGAGAAACTCCGCAGCCGGGGAATCCGTGGAAGCGGTCAGGTTGGGGCGTAGGGGAGGTGCCGAGATACCTAAGACCGGCCACGTTCACGTCTTAGTCACGCCCCCGGTTTTCAGAGGGTCCGGACCCCTGGCCAGCCGCAGGCAACCCGGCACAAAAGCCTGGAGTCACAAGTCTTAACTCCATTGCCTTATGGCATGCCCGACATATCGTCTTGGGTAATGGACAGCCGACCGCCGGAAGGCCGACATGACCGATATCACTTTGGGTGGCTTTTTGTTCGTCTGCGCCGTAATCCTCATTCTCGTGGCAGCGTGGAACAGCGCCTCGCGCCACCCGAAGTCGAAATGCGGACGGTGCGACGGCACAGGGAAGCTGTACTCCGCCTTCCTGCCCTGGCGTTGGAGGGATTGCCCGAACTGCAAGGGTGGGACCTTCGATCGCAGCAATAAGAAGTAGGCGAGGCCACCGACCAGCCGCGGTGATCGGCAGCCGCTCGATTCCGCCGGGTCAGGTTGGGTCGTAGGCGAGGTTGGGGCGGAGCCAGCGTTCTGCCTCGGCCAGGGGGAGGCCGCGGCGGGCGGCGTAGTCGGCCACCTGGTCGCGGTTGATCCGGCCGACGGTGAAGTAGCGCGAGTCGGGGTGGGCCAGCAGCAGGCCGCTAACCGCTGCGGCTGGAGTCATCGCGTACGACTCGGTCAGACCGATCCCCAGCGGTTCGGCGCCGAGCAGGTCGAAGAGCTCGCGCTTCTCGCTGTGGTCGGGCGTGGCCGGGTAGCCGAGTGCGGGACGGATGCCGCGGAAACGCTCGGCGTGAAGGTCCGAAATGACGGGGTTGGCATCGGGTTCGTACCAATCGCGGCGGGCCCGCAGGTGGATGTACTCGGCGAACGCCTCGGCCAGGCGGTCGGCCAGAGCCTTCACCATGATGGCGCGGTAGTCGTCATGCTCGGCCTCGTACGCGGCGGCCAGCTCGTCGGCGCCGTGGATGGCGACAGCGAAACCACCAAGATGGTCGCCGGCCGGAGCGACGAAGTCGGAGAGGCAGCGGTTGGGGCGGCCTTCCGGCTTCGCGGTCTGCTGGCGGAGCATCGGCAGGCGGACCCCGTTCACCACGATGTCGTCGCCCTCGGAGTGGGCGGGCCAGAAGCCGTACACCCCGACTGTCCGGAATGTGCCGTCGGCGATGATCTGATCGAGCATCGTGTTCGCGTCGTCGAAGAGCTCGCGAGCCTCGGGCAGGTCGAGAATCGCCGGGTACTTACCCTTCAGCTCCCACGCGAGGAAAAGGAACTGCCAGTCGATGAACTCCCGCAACTCGGCGATCGACGGTGTCACAGTGTGCACGCCGGTGAACGCCGGCACGGGCAGGTCGTCGAAGCCGATCTGGGACCGGTTGGCCCGGATCTGGGCAAGCGTGAGCAGCGGTTGCCGTACCCGCGATTCGTGCAGTTCGCGCAGGCGCGCCTGCTCTGCACGGGTGTCGGTGGCAAGAGTCTCGGCCCGATCCGGGTCGAGCAGGTCGGAGACGACGCCGACCACCCGCGACGCGTCGAGGACATGCAGCGTGGCGGAGTTGTAAGCCGGGGCGATCCGGACGGCGGTGTGCTGGCGCGAGGTGGTCGCGCCGCCGATGAGCAGCGGTGTCTTGAGCCCGCGCCGCTGCATCTCCGCCGCGACGGTCACCATCTCGTCCAGCGACGGGGTAATCAGCCCCGAGAGGCCGATCACGTCGGCGTTCGCGGCGATCGCCGTGTCCAGGATGACAGACGCAGGCACCATCACCCCAAGGTCGATCACCTTGTAGTTGTTGCAGCCCAGCACGACCCCGACGATGTTCTTGCCGATGTCGTGCACGTCGCCCTTGACGGTCGCGAGCACGACGGTGCCCTGCCCCCGCCCGGTGTCCAGGCGCCCCTCCAGCCGGGCCTGCTCCTTCTCCGCCTCCATGTACGGCTCGAGATACGCGACCGACCGCTTCATCACGCGCGCGCTCTTCACCACCTGCGGCAGGAACATCTTGCCCGAGCCGAACAGATCGCCCACGATCTTCATGCCGTCCATGAGCGGGCCCTCGATGACGTCCAGCGGACGTTCCGCCTGCTGGCGGGCCTCCTCGGTGTCGGCCTCGATGAAGTCCACGATGCCGTGCACCAACGCGTGGGCGAGTCGCTCCCGTACCGGCGCGTCCCGCCAGGCCAGGTCGACCACGCGGGCGGTGCCGCGGCCGCTCACCGTCTCGGCGAAGGAAACCAGCCGGTCGGTGGCGTCGGCCCGGCGATCGAAGATCACGTCCTCGACGAGTTCCAGCAGGTCGGCCGGGATGTCCTGGTAGACGGCGAGCTGCCCGGCGTTGACGATGCCCATGTCGAGCCCGGCCCGTACGGCGTGGAAGAGGAAGGCGGAGTGCATCGCCTCGCGGACCACGTCGTTGCCGCGGAAGGAGAAGGAGAGGTTGGAGATGCCGCCGCTGGTCCTGGCCCCGGGGCAACGCTCCTTGATGAGCGGCAGCGCGTCGATGAACGCCTTGGCGTAACCGTTGTGCTCGGCGATGCCGGTGGCCACGGCCAGCACGTTGGGGTCGAAGACGATGTCCTCCGCGGCGAAGCCGGCCTGCTGGGTGAGCAGGTCGTACGCGCGGGCGCAGATGGCCACCTTGCGCTCGGTGGTGTCCGCCTGGCCCTGCTCGTCGAAGGCCATCACCACGACACCGGCACCGTAGTCGCGTACCCGCCTGGCCTGCGCGAGGAAGGACTCCTCGCCCTCCTTGAGGCTGATCGAGTTGACCACACCCTTGCCCTGGACGCACTTGAGCCCCGCTTCGAGGACGCTCCACTTCGAGCTGTCCACCATGATCGGAACTCGGGCCACTTCCGGCTCGGTGGCGATGAGATTGAGGAACGTGGTCATCGCCTGCTCGCTGTCGAGCAGGTCGGCGTCCATGTTCACGTCGAGGATGTTCGCCCCGCCGCGCACCTGCTCCAGCGCCACATCCACCGCGCCCTGGTGGTCGCCACCCTCGATGAGCCGCCGGAATCGGGCGGAACCGGTGACGTTGGTCCGCTCGCCGATCATGACGAAGCCCGTGTCCGGCCCGATCGCGAACGGCTCCAGACCGCTGAACCGGGTGGCTGTGCCGGGCGCGGGGATCTCGCGCGGAGCCAGCCCGGCGACCGCCGAGGCGATGCGCTCGATGTGCGCCGGGGTCGTCCCGCAGCAACCGCCGACGATGTTCACCATGCCCGCGCCGACGAAGTCCGCCAGCAGATCGGCGGTTTCCTGCGGCGTCTGGTCGTACCCGCCGAACGCGTTGGGCAGGCCCGCGTTGGGGTGAGAGGCCACGTACGTCCCGGCGAGTCGGGCCAGTTCGGCCACGTGCGGCCGCATCTCGGTCGCGCCGAGCGAGCAGTTCACGCCGACCACCATCGGCTCGGCCCGCTCGATGGAACGCCAGAACGCCTCGACGGTCTGCCCCGACAGGGTGCGCCCGCTGAGGTCTACGATGGTCACCGAGATCCACAAGGGCAGGTCAGGGGCGACCTCGCGAGCGGCGGCGATCGCTGCCTTGGCATTGAGCGTGTCAAAGATCGTCTCGACGAGCAGCAGGTCCACCCCGCCCTCGGCCAGCGCCTCGATCTGCTCCGCGTAGGCGGCGCGCACATCATCGAACGTCACCGCCCGGTAGGCCGGGTCGTCCACCCGCGGCGAGAGGGAAAGCGTGACGTTCAGCGGCCCGATCGATCCGGCCACGAACCTGCCGCCGAACTCGTCCGCCGCCTGCCGGGCGAGCTGCGCACCGCGCAGGTTCATTTCCCGTACGTAGGCTTCGGCCCCGTAGTCGGCCTGCCCCACGCGCGTCGCGGTGAACGTGTTCGTGGTGGTGATGTCGGCACCGGCGGCCAGATACTGCCGGTGCACATCGAGGATGAGGTCCGGCCGGGTGATGTTGAGGATGTCGGGGTCGCCGGTGAGATCACGTTCGTGCCCGGCGAAACGCTCGCCCCGGTAGTCCTCTGGTGCCAGATTCGCACCTTGAAGCATCGTGCCCCACGCGCCGTCCAGGACGGCGACCCGCTCGCTCAGCAGGTTCCGCAGCGCATTCGTCCGGTTCACAGAGAGGCTCCTCCCACGGTGGGAGGCGACCTTGAGAGGGTGGTTCCAGCCGAGCGTGGCGGGCTCCCGCCCGTTGCAGCGCCTCTCGACCTGTGACGATATTACCCGAGCCCGCACCCCTTCTGCCGGAACTCAAAGATCTTGCGAGCTCTTGAGCGCGACTGGCGTTGACGAAGGGAATTGGAGGGGGCGATCTCAAACGGTGCAGGCATCGCCAGCCAGCGGATCGCCTGCCGTCACGGCTCGGCGATGTCCAGGGTGACCTTGGACAGCGGGCGGCCCACGCACGTCAGGACGTAGCCGTCAGCCTTCTGTTGCGGCGTCAGGCAGTTCGGCCCGTTCATCGCGACCTCCCCACCGCGGAGCTTCACCATGCAGTCCCCGCAATTGCCGACCATGCACGAGTACGGCATCGGCAGCCCTGCCGCGAGCCCGGCGTCGAGAAGCGTCTGGCCGGGCTCGACCACCACGGAGCCGACCTCGTGCGCCCCGTCCTCGACGACCAGTTCCTGCGGCGCGGTGGCCGCGGAGGTCGTGTCCGCCCCGCTGATGTAGCGCTCGTGGTGCACGCGGTCGTCCGGCACACCGAGCTCGGTCAGGACGCCCTGGACCGTGTCCATCAGCGCCTCGGGCCCGCACATGTAGTACCGGGCGTCTTCTGACGGCCGCAGCTCGGTGAGCCAGCTGCGTGCGCCCGCGGCGTCGAGCCGCCCGTGCTCCTGCGTCAGGACGTGCGTGACCGACAGCCGCTCGGGGGTCTCATTTTCCAGCCGGAGGAGCTCGTCGGCGAAGATGACCTCCTCCTCGCTGCGGTTGCTGTAGAGCAGCGCGATCCGGCCGGCCGCCGGCGCCGCCAGCAGGGTGCGGATCATGCTCATCATCGGTGTGACACCGCTGCCCGCGGCGACCAGGACGACCTCGTGCGCCGCCGCCGGATCGGCGTGGAACGCCCCGGACGGACCGCGCACCGACAGCCGGTCCCCGGCGCGCAGGTTCCGGTGGACGTGGGTCGAGAACCGGCCGCCTTCGACTTGCTTGACCGTGACCTCCAGCCGCGATGCCCCAGGCGCCGACGACGCGGAGTAGGCGCGCCGAACCGGTCGGCCGTCGATGTCCGTGACCAGCGTGAAGAACTGCCCGGGTCGGAAGTCGAAGGACCTCGGGCGCTCGGCGTCTTCCAGCACGATAGTGACCGCGCTGGGCGTCTCCCGGCGTACCTCGGCGATCCGCACCTCCCGCAATGGGTCCCCCGCCGCGGGCTCGACGGCGGGACGCTTCAGCCGTGAGCCGACCTCGACGTCCTCGTAGCCCTCCTTCTGCAGCCCGGACCGGTAGGCGCGGTTCATCACCAGCCGCAACACCCGGCTGATCCCGGGGATCCCCGCGACGACCTTGAGCACGCGAGCGAGCAGGCCTCTCTCGGCGTCGGCCATGTTCGCGGCGAGGTGGTCCCCGGCCAGCGCCATCAGGTCCGGCACCGTGCCGCGCTCGAGGTGCGCGGCCGCGGTCCACACCCGCGAGCGCGTCACGGCGTCGCTGGCGGTCACTTCGGCGTGTTCGACGTCGATGAGCAGCGCCGCGTGCGGGGGCGTCCCGCGCAACGCCATCGTCTCCAGCAACGCGGGATCGTCGGTGATCGAGCCCCGGCCGCTGACGTGCAGCACGCCGGTCCGGCCCGGGACGAGGGCGGCGAACGAGAGCCGGTCGTCCTGGACAAGGTTGTGGAGGCTGTCCGCGCGCTTGTTGCCCTTGCGGTCCGGGATGACGAGCGTCCGGCTGTCGAGGATCCACGCGACGGTCTGCCGGTCCCCGCGCGGACTGGTGTCGCTGCCGCCCGATTTATCCCACGTGGACAGAGCGAGGAACGGGGCGGCGGCGAGGAACTCGGCGACGCCGGGTCCGCACAGCGGGCCCTCGCCCTCGACCTCGGGCACCGGCTCGGCGGGAGCGGGCGGCTGCCACAGGCGCGAGCGGATGACGGCCTGCGCACAGTGCACGTACGCCTCTTCGACGTCGACGAACGTCTCGGCGCCCTTCCGCTTGGCCACGGAACCGTTGACGCGCAACGTCTCCCCGACGCCCGGCAGGAGGAAAACGAACGACACCGGGCCGTGCGCCTCGCCATCGGGCAGGGTGAACGACATCCGCGTGGGCGAGTGGACGCGCACGAATCCCGGTGTGCCGCCGATGAACGTCGTACGGCTGACGCCGTCGGCGTCGCGGTAGCCGAAGCCCGCGAGCGGGCAGCGCGCCAGGACGATCCGGCAGCCCTCGTCGAGAGCGCTGATCTGCTTCAGCATGACCATCGACGGCGGCTGCCCCAGGGTCGCCTCGACCTCGTCGACCGTCGTCATGCGGTGGAGTGTGCTCAACTGCATCGAAATCCCCCTCAGCCCGGCGCGGACCAGCCGTGCCGCCAGTAACCCGCGAACGAGATGTCCGCCTTCGGCACGCCGCGGTCGTTGACGAGGTGCCGCCGCACCGACGTGGCCAGCCGGGACTCGCCCGCGACCCATGCGTAGACGCGGCCGGGCGGCATCGCCGCGCGGCGAAGCGTTTCCAGCACAACGGCTCCCGGTCGCTGGTCCGGGACGTCGTCGCGGTTGAACCAGTGGATTCGCACCCCGGGCGGGGCCACCACGTCACGCACGTCGGCCGCCGTCGGCACTTCCAGGTAGACCTCTGCGGTCAGCGACGGCGGCACCTGGTCGAGGATCGCCAGGATGGCCGGCAGCGCGGTCTCGTCGCCGACGAGCAGTTGCGACCGCGCATGCCCCGGCGGCCGGTACGTGGTGCCCATGTCGAAGATGCCTGCCGGGTCCCCGGGCCGCACCCGGCGCACCCACGACGACATGGGGGAGTCGCCGTGCAGGGCGAACTCGATGTCGATCTCGTCCTCGGCGGGCCGGGCGCGACGGATCGTCAGGTTCCGGACCTGCGGGCGAACCGACTTCGGCATCAGCAGCACCTGGGCCATCCACGCCTCGCTCGACGCGGTCGGCATACGCAGCGCGGTCTGGCCCTCGCGCGGGAAGAACAGCCGGACGGCCTGGTCGCCACCGGCCACGATCAGGTCCTGCAGCGCCAGGCCGCCGAGGGTGACGCTCGCGAAGCCCGGCGTCAGCGACTCGCGGCGGCGCACCTCCAGCGTGATCATCGTGCGTGACTCCGGCAGGCGCGCCTTCGGGATCACGAGACGCCACCTGGTCTCTTGTTTTCGCAGCTCATTGCACTATTGTGAGCATTAGCTCAGGTATTTTCTACTCGCTTTTCGCCGCCCTCGAGGAGGACCAGGATGCCGTCGGCAGACCGCCGCCTAGAGCCACGTCGGAAGCCCCGCCAGGTGCGCGCCGAGCTCACGCGCGAGCGCATCCTCACCGCGGCTGCTCACGTTTTCGCCGAGTACGGCTACGCCGCCGGCACCACCAACCGCATCGCCGAGCACGCCCGCATCTCCATCGGCTCGCTGTACCAGTACTTCCCGAACAAGGACGCCATCCTCGCCGAACTCCTGATCCAGCACATCGACCGCGGCACCTGGACCAGCGCCGACGAGCTCGACCTCTCGCCCGGGACGCTGGAGGCGACGGTCCGGGCGCTCATCCGGGACGCGATCGACAATCACAGCGACGATCCCCAGCTGCTCCGGGTGATGGTCGAGGAGGCGCCGGTCTCCCAGGAGCTGCTCGACACGATCGACCGGCACGGGAAGCTGCGCACGGCCCAGGTCCGCGACGTCATCGTCCGGCACCCCGACATCCGCGTGGGCGACCCCGACGTCGCCGCGGAGATCATCCTGTTCACCGTGGAGATGAACACGCACAAATTCATGGCCGCTCCGCGGACCATTCCCGTCGAGACGTTCGAGAACGAACTGGTCGCCATGGTGACCCGCTACCTGCGCGGGGATCAGTAGCCGCGCCTCGACGGAGCGGAACTGTCGGTGCCGCCCTCTACCTTCTCAAGCAACGACGAGGAGGTTCCGTGTTCCGCCAGGGAGACATTCTGATCATGCCGGTCGACGGCGAGTCGGTGCCCGAGCAGCTGCAAGCCGCGTCCCGGGATGCGCGCGGTCGGCTGGTTCTGGCACTTGGCGAGGCGACCGGGCATGCGCATGCCATTCCGGGTCCCGGCACGTTGCTTTTAGGCCGGGATTCTGGAGTTCCCGAGTTCCTTCATCTACCGGAGGGCGGACGGCTGGTGCATGAGGAGCATGCCGCCATCTCCCTGCCGAAAGGATGGTTCCGGGTGGTGCGGCAGTGGGAGTACGTGCCCGGCAGCTACCGCCGATACGTCGCCGACTAGAGACACGGCCGGTCCCGTTGCCCACCCCCCGACCACCAGGAAACCCATGACCACCCTTGCCCTCCAGCCCGAGCTGGCCGCGTGTCTCGCCGACGCCGTCGATCAGTGGGATCTCGTCGCCCACGCCACCGGACCGGCGAACCGTGCCGCCGCCGAGGAAGGCGTCCGCGCCGCATACCGCGATGCCGGGCTGCCCGAGCCGGAGCAGATCATCTGGTTCGCCTCGCCGGCGCAAGCCGCCGTAGCCGCCGTTGTCCTCGCCGGTGACACAGAAGCCCGCAGCACCCTCCGGGGATCGAACGCCCTCCCCCCGGCGCTCCACGGGCTGGTTCCCGGGTCACTCGTCCGCGACCTCGTCAGAACCCAGCAGTGGGAACGGGTCCGAGCCCAGGCTGTCTCCCTGCTCACGCCCGTCGCCTGGGCTGCGACGTGGGAGTTCATCAACGCTAACTGCTGGCCGAGGGTCAACCGGCTTGTGGGTGAGATACGGCGAGGCATCGGTCAGCTGGCCGCCGGACCCGCGGATACCGCCGCGGCTGCGGAACCGACCGTGCCAGAGGCCGCCCGTCGGCCGGAACCGGGCGGCCAGGCAGAAATGGACGGTCATCTCGAGGCCCTTCTTCGCCGCGCGACGCTCGGCGCGGTTCTCGGGCAGCACGACGCTCCTTGGCTCGCGTTCTTTGAGGGCCTCGGGCAGTCCTTAGAGATCGATCTCAGCTCGATCAGCGGCCTGATGCGCGTGGCACGGGAAGCCGGATGGTGGTGGCCCTTCGAGCGGGTCGTCCTGATTTGTGAGCGCCCGGCCGAACTGCACCGTGACGACCTGGGGCGCCTGCACCGAGCTGTGGGACCTGCGCTCGCCTTCCCGGACGGGTTCGCGCTGCACGCCTGGCACGGCATGCCCGTCCCTCCGGAGTTCGGCGCCACCATGGCCGACCTGTCCGCGACGAGCATCCGGCTGGAACCCAACGCCGAGCTGCGCCGGGTGATGCTCGAACACTACGGGCTCGATCGCTACCTGAAGGAGTCCGGAGCCGCCGCCATTCACAAGGATGAGACTGGGGTGCTCTGGAGGGCCGAACTCGCCGACGACGAGCCCCTCGTCATGGTCGAGGTGGTCAACTCCACGCCGGAGCCCGATGGCACACGCCGAACCTACTTCCTGCGGGTGCCGCCGTGGGTCACCAGCGCACGCCAAGGCGTCGCATGGACCTTCGGCTTATCCGCGGAACAGTACGATCCGGTGCGGCAGACCTGATCAACATGGCCAGTCGGCGGGCACGCGTTCGAGCAGGCCGCCGGCGAACGTGCGGTAGAGGTCGAGCGGTTCGAGATGGACATATCCGATGTGGCAGTCGCACACGGGAAGCGGGCACGGCCGGGGCCGGAGTGCGCGCAGAGCTGACCCGTCGTAGAGGTTGCCGATCGTCTGCGTGACGAAGTGACATCGCCGCACCGTGCCCTCGCCATCGACGGACACCACAGTCTCGCCGGTACGGCAAGGCAGCCCGAAGCTGCGGTGCGGCTGCCTGCTGTAGTTGAACAACGGGTCGATGGCCGTCCAGATCGCCGCCTCCTGATCGGAGTAGACATGGCTTTCGGCGGCGTTGATCCACAGATAGACCTCGGCAGGCAGTTCCGCCCGCAGCCGCCTGGCCTGCTCGACCTGGTCGGGCACGCCGACCACGCCCACGCTGAATCGCACTCCGCGGGTGAGCAATTCCCGACACCTGGCCAGGAACCGGTCGTGCGTCACCTGGCTGGGATGGTAGGTGACCCAGAGGGCGAGCGTGTCCAGGTTGGCTCCGGCGAGCCAGTTCAGCCGGCCGCTCAGGTTGGTCTGGATGGCCACCCTGGCAACGTGGGCCAAGTGACTCAGTTCCACCATCGCCGCGCGGTACCACGATCGGACGAGCGCCTCACCCCACGGCGTGAACAGCACCGAGATCGGAAAGTCCTGCGCCGCGACCCAGCCGGTGAAGCGGGCCAGCGCCTCCCGGTCGGCGCGTAACCGGGCGGGGCTGTCGCGACGCTTCGCGAAGGGGCAGTACGCGCAGTCGTAGTCGCAGCTGGCCAGCGGACCCCGGTAGAGAATGGTCAGCTCCCGGGGCCTGCGCACGTCACCAACCGGCGGCACGTCCACGTGCCGGGGCGTGATATCCCATATCGACAGCGGCACCCGCCCGCTGGCGGATGCCGACTCTCCAGCACCCTCAGCGGAGGCCATAGAAACCCCGTCCCAATGCGTGTCAGCGGAGGTCATAGGAATCCATCAGGCCACGGACCCCATCCGAGAAGAGGGCAGGGCCGATGGCGTCGGAATACGCCAAGCCCTCGGGAGTCAGCCTTACGTGAGTGAAGTCGTCCTCCACCCAGCCGCGTTCCGCCAAAGCCTCGAGTGGGAAGTCCTCAAGTGCGTCGCTGCCGAAACGTTCCCGGTAGGAGGCGCGGTCGAGGCCTTCCGCCTGTAGCAGGGACTGGATGAGGTGACGGCGGCGGCGTTCGGCGTCGTCGAGGGCGAAGCCGATGTTGGCGAAGGCGAACGCGGGCTGCGGCAGTTGGACGAACTCGTCGATGATCGCGCGTACGTGGCGCACGCCCACGGCGTACTCGAAGGAGTAATGCAGGCGTGACGTGTACGAACGGGCGCCGCAGCCGAGGCCGACCATGCCGTCGCGCTGGCAGCAGTAGCCGGTGTCGGAGGCTGTGCCGGGCAGCCGGAACATCCGCATGGAGACCTGTTCGTAGCCGGAGGTCAGCAGGTGGTCCCGGCCCTGGCGGTAGAGGGTGAGGCGCTGGTCATCCCAGTCGCGGCCGTGTCGTCCCAGGCCGGTGAGCGGTCGGACGTAGAGCGGGTAGAGGTAGATCTCTTCCGGGCGCCAGGCTAGGGCGGCGTCGAGGGATTGGCGCCAGGTCGCGGGCGTTTGGCCGTCGATGCCGTAGATCAGATCGATGTTGAGCGTGGGAATCGCGGCCGTGCGGATGGCGGCCAGGGCGGTTTCGACGTCGGCACGGCGTTGCGGGCGCAGTGCGGCTTTGGCCTCGGCGTCGACGAAACTCTGTACGCCGATCGAGATGCGCCTGGTTCCGTGTTCGGCGAGGACCGCCAGGCGATCGGGGGTGGCGGTGGCCGGGGAGGTCTCGATCGCGAGCGGGGTGGTGGAGAAGTCGGCGCCCATGGTCTGCTCGGCCAGGTCGAGAAGCCGGGACAGTTCCGCCGCCTCCAGGTAGGTGGGCGTGCCGCCGCCGATGGCCGCGGTGGCGAAGCGGGTGGTGGGCGGCAGAGCCTGGCGCACGACTTCCGCCTGACGCTGGAGCGCGTCGAGATAGGAACTGACGAGATCCGCCGGGGCGCCGGTCCTGGTGAACAGATTGCAGAAGCCGCACCGCATCTCGCAGAAAGGGACATGCAGGTAGAGGGAGAGCGCATCGGTACGCTCGTCCGCCCAGACCTCCTTGAGCGGCGGGCGCGGATCAAGCGGACGGTACGCCGTTTTGTGTGGATAGGCGTAGACGTACCCTTCGTAAGGCCTCACGGCCACTCTCCTGGTTGAAGCACGAATTCGCCGTACGGGACCGTCCAGACCACCTCATGGCCGATGCGGTGACCGACATATCCGTCTTCGCCGTAAGCGGTCCCATGATCCGAGCAAACGATGGCCAGGCATGGCCGGCGGGCGGTCATCAAGGCGAAGAGGCGGCCGATGTGCCGGTCGACGTACTCGAGCGCGGCGGCGTGCGTGGCGCGCGAGTCGTCGGTCGCGCCGGGCAGGTAGAAGTAGTTCGGCTGGTGCAGTGCCGACACGTTGACGAGCAGGAACACCGGCTCCGCGCGGTCGTGCACCACACGCTCGGCACAGGCGATCTGCTCCTCGAAGGAGGTCGGCGACGTGACCCCGTACGACGGCTGCCAGTGCGACTCGGCGAACATCGACGGCAGTGCCGTACCGAGCGGGGTCAGCTTGTTGAAGAAGCCGACGCCTCCGACGCACACCGTGTGGTAGCCCACGCCGGCCAGCCCGCCCGGCAGATCGCCCGCGTCGAATACCCAGGTGCCCGCGGCGGTGGTCTCGCTGCCGGGGAAGGCGGCGGCGAACAGCCTGGGGTGCGGACCCGGCTCGGCCGGGGTGGGCAGGAACCCGGCCAGGATCGCCGCGTGCGCGGCATAGGTGAAGCTGCCCGGCGAGTGCCGCCGCTCCCACCCGCCCGGCAGCACGCGCGCCAGCGTGGGGAGCCTGCCCTGGTCCAGCAGCTCAGCCGTGACGTCGTAGCGCAGGGTGTCGATGGTGATCAGCAGCAGGTCGTGCGTGCCGATGATCGCGCGCATGTCCCTCATGCCGCCTGCCAGGGCGAAAGGACGCATGCCACCTGCGCGCCGTAGCTGTCCAGATCGCGGACACCGCTCTCGGGGAGTCCGGTGAGCCGGGGCAGCAGGTCCCCGAAGGCGTTCACCTCCGCCACGGCGAAGCGGCGCCAGGTGATGCCCACCATCAGGTCGACGCCGACCATGAGCGAACCGGGAAAACAGGCGGCCGCCCGCGAGCAGATACGCATGGCTCGCTCCCAGCCCTCCGCCCCCAGCCGTGCCCGGACCTGCTCCAGATCACCACGAGCGCCGCCCAGGTGCAGATTGCTCATGGGACTACGGCCAGCGCGAACAACGACATGCGTGGGCCGCCCGCCGATCACGACAACGCGGAGGTCGAACACGTGCCCGTTCCACGAGGCCTTAGGGAACCACCGCTCCACATGCAGACCGTCGGGAGCGAGCGCATCGATGATCATGGCCAGCTCCGCCTCGTCGGTATATGTACGCACGCGAAGCGAGTTGTGCAGCTCTCCCGACCCAACGAGCTCGACGGAACTAACCGCGTTGACCTGACCACCCCGAACCTGGAGCGCCACGACTCCCGAGGCGGACGAGCCGTGGGCCGGCTTGACGAACACCCTGCTCCAGCCCGCTCGTGTCATGAGCTCGCGCAGGTGGGAGTAGCCGTCGATAGGCGCGGCGAGAGCAGGCGGGACGGGCACACCCGCGGCCAGCAGGCGGGCGTGGCAGCGCCGCTTGTCGAACATCACGGCGATCTCCTCGACGTCCCCCAGCAGCCGAGCGCCCGGCGTCCGCGCCACGGCCAGCCGCACCCGCTCAAGACCGCGCACGAACGCGGCATGCCATGACGCCCCGCCCCCAACCCGGGTGGGCGAGCCGGGACCCCGCAACAACGCGTCGGCCTCGGCGTCCTCACCGGGCGAGTCGACACGGACGAGTGCCCCCTCCGGAATGCGCACCTCCGCCCCGGCGAGCACGTCACGCCAGGCGACTACGGATGGTTCGGGCAGGCCGTGGGCGCGCAGCGCAGACGTGAACATGTTCACCCGCCGATCCCCCGGCGTGCCGACGACCGCAAAGGACGGCATCCGGGGATCGGCGGCGCCGGCCACCGTCATTCGGACACCTCGATGTAGCGCCAGTCGTCCTCAGGATCCTGCCGGTCGGACAGGTCGACCTCGACGCCACGGAGCCCGTCCGCGACATTCGCGGCCATCTCCTCACTCAGGTAGTGATGACGGAGGTTGAGCCGCTTGAGGTGGGTGAGCGGCTGGCCGGACAGCAGCGCCTCGGCGCCCGCGTCGGTCAGGACGCCCATGGACAGGTCGAGCGACTCCAGCCGGGCCACGATCGGCGCGGTGGCCACGGCAGCGGCCACGTCGTCCTGCCGCACGCTGTCCTGCAGGCCCAGATGGGTCAGCGCGGGCAGGCCGCCGCCCGCGAGGATCGCCGCCCAGTCGTCCGGCCCGGAATCCCCCTGGTACTGCTCGTCACCGAGCCACAGTTCCAGATGGCGGAGCGCGGGCAGCGAGGACGCGCCGATCGCGCGGACCACGGCGGCGGGCAAGCCCCCGGACTCGAAACGGAGCGTCTCGAGCGCGGTGTGGACGACGGGCCGCAATCCGAGCCCGTCGCCGCCGCGAACGTCGAGTCGCTTCAACCGAGGGTAGGCGGTCAAGAGGGGCGTCACGTCGGCCTGCCCGATCCAGGAGATCTCGGACTCCTCGCTGACATAGTCGCCGAGGAAGATCGCCTCCAACGCGGGGAGCCGGGGCGCGGCCTCGACGAGCAGCCGGACCGGCACATCGGCCCGGTCGTCGTTGTGGGCCCACCCCCACGTGCCCACGACGAGCGCCCGCACCTCATCGCAGTCGTCCCACTCGAGCAGTTGCTCAAATGTGTCGGCGAAGGTCCCCTCATCTTCCTCGTACGAATCCCCTTGGACGCGCCAGGCGACCTGCGAGGCCGTCAAACCGGCCTCCTGGTCGACGTAGCGAACGGGCAGGCCGTGGAATTCGGTGAGATGCGCGTGGATCACTTGGACTCCTCAGCGAAGGCGGGGAAGTCAATTTCTAGCAGCCGCCGCCGACAAAGACGCCCGCCTGATCGAGCGGTACCCCGAGCTGCGGAAGCCATCCTCCACCAACCTCGCCGTACAACGCCGCAAGTCCGCCAATGAAGCCGATCGTCCGGACTTCGGCGTCTTCCTGCTGCTAGCCGACTCGCCCTGCGCCGGATCAGTTCGCCCGGCGCCGCGCCTTCAGGCCGGGATAGACCTCCTCGGCCGGCACCGAGCGCCGCCACAACTCCTTGAAGCTGAAGGCTTTGCGCATGATGATCTCCTCCTTGGCGATCAGGCGCTCGCCGTACCTGGACCTGTAGTCGCGGTCGAACCGGCCGTCGTTCTCCCGGGGCGTGATGAGCATGCGCCGGCCTTCCTTGTCCGTGGCCACGTAATAGTCCTCCAGGAGGGTGCCGTTCTCCTCCCTGATGCGGGCAAGGTCGGCGATCTTGACCTGGATCCCGGCGCCGGCGTGGGCCGCCACGATGGCGGCCGCCGAGTCCCACTCGCCCTTGTCCAGGACGAAGACCCGCCGGACCTTGAGGCCGCTCGCCCGGATGGACCTTTCTGCGGAAATCCTGGAAGAACGGATGGCCCGAGGCGCGCAGCCTGTTGAAATGCTCCGCGACGGCGACGACGAACGTCAGGTCGTCCTCCCTGAGCGCCTTGATCTTCGGCCCTGGCGGGATGCCGTTCGACCTGTGGTCGTGATCGGCCCCGCAGGTCAGGTGGTCCGAGGAGAACCCACGTCGTCGCGGAGCCCTATACGTTCCCGATAAGATCACTTTCTGTTAGTTTGCGGCAATATTGCGGTCTCTCGCGTACTAGATCCTTCTTGCGACCGATTGGACGAATAAGGATCTTCTATGTCCCGTTTGCTGGCCTTGACCATCGGGCTGCTGGCCGCCGTGGCCCTGCCCGCGATCCCCGCCCACGCCGATACACCTGACGGCACGCTCTCGCTCCGGACGGCGAGCGTGAAGGCGGGTGACCCGATCGAGCTGTCCTACTCCACGCCGCGCCCCGACTCCAAGAACTGGATCGGCCTCTACACCGACCCGGGCAACGGACCCGTCGACCAGAAGTTCGTCGGCCCCTCGCTGAAGTGGGTGTACATCCCCTCCAGCTCGGGCACGGCCACCCTGCCCACCAGCGGGCTCGAACCGGGCAACTACATCACCTACGCCCTGGCCAAGGACGGCTACGGGTGGCTGGCACAGCCCGCGAAGCTGAAGATCGTCAGCAGCGAGCCGCTCCACTTCGTGACCGGTGAATTCACCCTGCGCAACGCCCGCGCCAAGTCCCCGTACACGGCCAGCGTCACGGGCACGGTCCGCGGCGAGGCGACCTTCAGGAAGGTGAACGGCCCGGCCTGGGTGCGGGTCGGCCAGGACGGCGCCGTGACCGGCACGCCGCCGGCGTCGGCGTCGGCGAAGACCGCCACCTTCACGTTGGAGGCGCGCAACGACGCCGGCGAGAGCGCCACCGCCACGGTCTCCGTCCGCGTACGGCCTCCGGGCGGCCCGCTGGTGCCCCAGCTCACGACGATGTCCTGGAACCTGTGGCACGGCGGCAGCCAGGTCAAGGGCGGCCGGGAGAAGCAGCTGAAGTTCCTGCTCGACCGCGACATCGACGTGGTCGGCCTGCAGGAGACGTCATCCACGTCCGCCAAGGAGCTGGCCGAGGCACTCGGCTGGGACTACTACCAGGCGGGCGCGGACCTGGGCATCATCAGCCGGTACCCGATCGCCTCACGCGGGCCGCTGCCCTCGGAGTCGGGCCTGGTGGGGATCAACGCGAAGATCAAGCTGGACGACCGGCACGAGGTGGCCATCTGGAACGTGCACCTCGGCTACACCCCGTATGGCCCGTACGACGCGTGCTTCGGGAAGTTCAGTGTCGAGCGGCTGATGGCCAGGGAGGCCGAGTCGAAGCGCACGCGCCAGATCCAGGAGATCATGTCGTCCATGTCCGGCGACCTCGCGGCCGCGGGTCGTACGCCCGTCCTTTTGACCGGCGACTTCAACGCCCCCTCGCACCTCGACTGGACTCCGGAGACCAGGAAGTGCGGTTACGACTCCGTGCCCTGGCCCACCTCGCTCGCTCCTGAGCAGTCCGGGATGAAGGACTCCTACCGCGTGGCCCACCCCGATCCGGTCGCCGACCCCGGCATCACCTGGTCGCCGATCTACACCACGTTCACCGGCGGGTACGGTCACGACAGCCACAAGGGTGAGCCCGAGCCGCAGGATCGCATCGACTTCATCCACTACAAGGGCGATCTCACGGTGAAGTCGTCCGACGCGGTCGTCGAGGGCACCCCGGCACCGATTCCGAACCACCAGAACAACGCCTGGACCACCGACCACGCCGCCGTGCTGACCACGTTCATCGTCGGCTGACCGGGCCCAGCGCTCGCGGGCTCGCGCTCGCCAGAGGCGATGATCAGATGATGCGCGCTGTCTTTCAGGACCGCGGAGACTAGACGCCAGGAACCCCGCCGCCGAACTCCGGTGAGCGGGGTTTCTGCGTTCGGGCCTGATCCTCCACCAGAGCGGCGAAACCGTCGAGATGGCGGGCAAGGCCGTACTCGAACAATCCGTCCACGTCCGACACCTCTTCCCCGGTGATCGTGGCCAGCAGCGGAAATCGTCCGGAGTGGAGGAGCTCGTCGGCCCGCTGCCGCTGTGTCAGCCACCACCGGTCGAGCGTCACACCCGTCTCCTGCTCGGCTTCGACCTCATCCGCAATGGACAGCGCAACGGTGAGGACCAGTGCGTGCAGCGTGAGCGCCTCGCGAATCCGTGTCGTCATGGGCAGCCCAAGCCCGTCGAGTGCGCGCAGGGTCCACTCGGTGTGCGCCATCATGTTGGGCACCAGCAACGGGCGCATGAACGAGACGGCCCTGGGCAGCCAGAGGTGTCGCCGGCACAGCTCCCATTGCCGGCGGGAGATCAGTTCGAGCTTGGCTCGCCACCCCTCTGGCCCCGGGACGGGTAGCTCTGCTTCACCGAAGGCCTCATCGGCCATCTGCATCACCAATTCGTCCTTGCTGGCCACGTGCCGGTACAGCGACATCGGACCGGCGCCGAGCTCAGCCGCGAGTCGCCTCATGGACACGGCGTCGAGTCCCTCGATGTCGGCGATCGCGATGGCGGTGCGGAGGACATGCTTCCGGTTCAGTGGCTGCTTGGGGGCGCCGGCCCGCCGTGGTCTCGGTGGCGTGGTAGGGCCGACTGACCGCGTCTGGCCCATGAGGGTGCTGACCACCGTGCCGGCGCCGACCTTCGTTTCGACCAGCCCGTCGTCGCGGAGGGTGGCCATCACCTTGGTCGCGGTCGCAACCGCGACGCCCCATCGCTGAGCGATCTGCCGGATGGAAGGCATGCGATCGCCGGGCCGCAGGTCGCCGGTCAGGATCCGGGCACGGATCTCCGCGACGATCCGCCGGTACGGCGGTTCCGGTCGCTGCGTTGACGACGGCATAGGAGCCCTCCGATTCGCTGTCCGTCAAGAGTGAACTAGTTCAATCTCTCCAGTACTAGTTCACTTTAGCTCGCCAAACCTAGGAATATGCTGGTTTTCCCTCCAGTCATGAATACGATGTACGCATGACAGCCGATACATCGTACGCATCAGTGCGACAGGCGGATGACGCAGATCAGCAGGCGTTGCTGGACGTCCTCACCGAGGCGTTCATGAACGATCCCCTCGTCTGCTGGCTCTTCCCCAAGGCCGCCGAACGAGGTCATCTCCAGTCGCACTTCTACCGCCCCCTGCTCACCCATCCCGCCGCCGAGGCGTATCTGGCCGGCCGTCTCGAGGGCGCCTCGGTATGGCTGACGCTGGCCGCGGGCCAGACCCCGCATGAGGAGCAACCGGACGCATCCGAGGCGGGCCAGCACGCGGTCTTCGGTACGAACGGCGCGCGGTTGCTGGCCCTGGGCCAAGCGCTGGCTCCACGGCACCCTGATCGCGAACCGCACCTCTACCTCCCCTGCATGGGGGTGATCAGCGGGCGGCAAGGATCCGGACTCGGCTCGGCGATGTTGCGGCACCGGCTGGCGCGAGCGGACGCCGACGGGCTCCCCGCCTATCTGGAGGCGAGTTCTCCCCGGAGCCGTGCCCTCTACCAGCGGCACGGATTCGAGGACCTCGGTGAACAGGTTCGCGTGGCGGACAGCCCACTTCTGTGGCCGATGTGGCGCCCACCGCAGCATTGACCGCCAACTCACAACACCCGTCCAACAGACAAGGAGAACGTCAATGACAACGAACCATGAAGCCGAGACCCGCGACGCCGGTCGGCGACCGCCGACCCTGGTGTTCATCCACGGCACCAACTCCTCCTCGACCTGGGCTTCGGGGCTGACCAACGAACTCACCCTGCGCGGGCACCGGTGCGTGGCCGTCGACCTTCCGGGACACGGCCGCGAGGCGTTCTACCCCCGTTCGTACCAGGCCCCGCAGGACCTCGAGGCGCTGGCAACCGAACCGTCGCCGCTCGCAAAGATCACCATCGACGACTACGTCGAGCGCGTTGTGGATGTGGTGCGCCGCGCCCGCCGCCACGGGCCCGTGATCCTTGTCGGCATGAGCCAGGGTGGCGTCACCGTGAGCAGAGTCGGCAACGCCATCCCCGAACTGCTCGATCGGGTGGTCTATGTCGCGGCGTACTGCTGCGTGGACCTGCCGAACGTGGCCGCTTATCTCGAAACGCCGGAGAACAGCGACAGCCTGCTCCCCCAAGTGGCCGCGGCGATGGTTGCCGATCCAGCGGTGCTAGGGGTGAGCCGGCTCAACTGGCGCTCGGCCGACCCGGCGGTGTTCCAAGGCGTCAAGGATGCCCTGGCCGGAGACTTTACCGACGAAGGGGTGAGCCGGCTGCTCAACATGCTCGAGCCAGACGAGACCGCCGGCATTCCCATGGCTGAAGCCCGGGGCGAAGCACACACCTGGGGCCGCATTCCCCGGACGTATGTGCGCCTCACCCTCGACCGGCTGATTCCGCCGGCGCTGCAAGACCGATTCATCAACGAGGCCGACCGCCTCACTCCGGACAACCCCACTGACGTGCGAAGCGTCGCGGCACCCCATGTCGGCCCGTTCGACCGACCTGAACTGGTGGAGATCTTCGCCGAGCTCGCCGGCCACTGACCCAGCGCGCCCCGAAACGGCCGGCCGAGCTGATCGTGCCGAGCCGCCGGTCCAGTACGGCCCACAGCCGTCCTTCCCGCGCAAGACCGGCCCGCCGCCCTTCAGGCGTACTTGCCGCCCCCAACATCCAGATGCCGCGCCACTACGAGCGGCGCGGTCTCATCGCCGAGCCGCTGCGCGGCCTGGGCAGGGGATGGCGAACCCCGACTGCCGTACAAGCGAGGCGGGGTTGTCGCACGTCAAGGGCTACTTGAGGAGCTGGCGGGCCATCACCATGCGCTGGATCTGGTTGGTGCCCTCGTAGATTTGGGTGATTTTGGCGTCGCGCATCATGCGTTCTACCGGGTAGTCGCGGGTGTAGCCGTAGCCGCCGAGGAGTTGGACGGCGTCGGTGGTGATGTCCATGGCGGCGTCGCTGGCGGCGCATTTGGCGGCGCTGGAGAAGAAGGTGAGGTCCTTTACGGGGGTGCCGTGCATGGCGAGTTCGGATTTGGCGGCGGCGGCGTAGGTGAGTTGGCGGGCGGCTTCGAGTTTCATGGCCATGTCGGCGATCATGAATTGGAGGCCCTGGAAGTCGGCGATGGGGCGGCCGAACTGTTTGCGTTGTTTGACGTAGCCGATCGCGTAGTCGAGGGCACCCTGGGCGATGCCGAGGGCCTGGGCGGCGATCGTGATTCGGGTGTGGTCCAAGGTGGCGAGGGCGGTTTTGAAGCCGGTGCCGGGGGCGCCGATCATGCGGGTGGCGGGGATTCGGACGTTGTTCAGGATGACCTGGCGGGTGGGGGAACCCTTGATGCCGAGTTTCTTTTCCTTGGGGCCGAAGGAGACGCCCTCGTCGGATTTTTCGACGACGAAGGCGGAGATGCCGCGCGGGCCGGCGGTCGGGTCGGTTACGGCCATGACCGTGTAGTACTCGGAGATGCCGGCGTTGGTGATCCAGGATTTGGTGCCGTTGAGGATGTAGTGGTCGCCGTCGGGGACCGCGCGGGTTTTCATGGCGGCGGCGTCGGAGCCGGCTTCGGCTTCGGAGAGGGCGTAGGAGAACATGCCGTCGCCGCGGGCGACCGGGGTGAGGTATTGGGTTTTGAGTTCCTCGGATGCCGACAGCAGGAGAGGGACGGTGCCGAGTTTGTTGACGGCGGGGATCAGCGAGGAGGAGGCGCAGGCGCGGGCGATCTCTTCGATGACGATGACGGTGGCCAGGGCGTCGGCGCCGGCGCCGCCGTATTCCTCGGGGATGTGGACGGCGTGGAAGTCGGCCGCGACCAGGTCTTTGTAGACGTCGGCGGGGAACTCCTCGTTCTCGTCGGCGGCCGCGGCGCGGGGGGCGATCTTTTCGTCAGCGAGGGCGCGGACGGCTTCGCGCAGCATCTCGTGCTCTTCGCTGGGCGAGTAGAGAGGCACACTCATAACAGAATTGTAGGACGTCCAACTATTGGTCGGACGCGGGGTGGGTACCCACGCCCGGAGGGTCGGCGTCGGACGTTGAGCGGATTGCCTTGACGCTGGTGGCAAGGTTCTAGCGTGCTCGCGACGGATGTCGAGAAACCGGAGGCATGACGGTGAAGTTCGGGACCACCTACAGCACGGCTGCCTACGGAGCCGATCCCGACAGGATCGCGGACTACGCTCGGCATGCCGAGGAGTGCGGCTTCGAGTCGCTCTATGTGCCCGAGCACATCGTGCTGTATCCCGGCGCGAAGTACGGGCCCTTCGACCTCCCGACGTCGCTGCCGTACGCCGATCCGCTCGACTTGCTGGGCTTCGTCGCCGCGGCCACCCAGCGGATCCTGCTCGGAACGGGTGTGCTGCTGCTGCCGTACCACCATCCGGTGATCCTCGCCAAGCGGCTGGCCACCATCGATGTGCTATCCAGGGGGCGGATGCGGCTGCTGACCGTTGGGCTCGGCACCCTGCAGGGCGAGGCCCGGGCGGTGGGGGTCGACTTCGCCAGCCGGGGCCGACGCGCCGACGAGGCGATCGACGTGCTGCGGCTGCTGTGGGGCGGTGGCGAGGAGGGCGTCGGCTTCGCGGGAGAGTTCTTCGCTTTCGAGGAACTGTGCAGCTTCCCGAAGCCGTCCGGGGTCGCGCAGCTGCCGATCCACGTCGGCGGATCGAGCCGGGCGGCCGCGCGCCGGGCCGGGCGCCGCGGCGATGGCTATTTTCCGGGCGGGGCGCTGGACGCCCGGGAGCGGGCGGTGCAATGGGAGCTGGCCCGGTCGGCCGCCGCCGAGGCGGGGCGTGATCCAGAGTCGCTCGAGTACACGCGGTGGGGCGCGATCGACATGGGCGAGGAGGACGTCGAGCGGCTGGCCGCGCAGGGCGTGACTCGGATCGTGGTGAGCCCGGCCGCCGTCGAGCCGGACGCGCAACGGGATGAGCTGTCGGCGTTCGCCAAGCGGTTCGCCCTGCTCGATGCCGCTGCTACCTGACGGGCATCGTGGTGCGTGGCGGGAGGTGCGCTGTCGGGTGGCCCGGGGTGGGTGTTTAGCCTGGGATAACATTCCGGGACGCAAAAAGTGGGCAAATGAGGGGAGCGTGGCCGTGGCGTACCGTCTGACCGTGTTGGGGACTGGGTACCTGGGGGCCACGCACGCGGCGTGTATGGCGGAGTTGGGGTTCGAGGTTCTGGGGCTGGATGTCGATCCGGAGAAGATCGCGAGCTTGCAGCGGGGGGAGTTGCCCATTCATGAGCCGGGGCTCGAGGAAATGCTGCGGCGGAATCTGGCGAATGGGCGGTTGCGGTTCACCACGTCCTATCAGGAGGCGGCGGAGTTCGGGGACGTGCACTTCGTGTGCGTGGGGACGCCGCAGAAGAAGGGGGAGTTCGCGGCGGACGTGTCCTATCTCGACGCCGTCGTGGAGTCGCTGGCCCCGCATTTGAGGCGCGAGTGCCTGGTGGTGGGGAAGTCGACGGTTCCGGTCGGTACGGCGCAGCGCCTGGCCGACAAACTCGCGCTCTTGGCGGGGCCGCATGTCGAGCTGGCATGGAATCCGGAGTTCCTGCGCGAGGGGTTCGCGGTGCGGGACACACTGAAGCCGGATCGGCTCGTGTTCGGGGTCGCGTCGGAGCGAGCCGAGAAGATTCTTCGTGATGTGTACACGCCGCTGGGTGACGTGCCGACCGTGGTCACCGATTTCCCGACGGCCGAGCTGGTCAAGTCCGCGGCGAACGCGTTTCTGGCGACCAAGATTTCCTTCATCAACGCGATGGCCGAGGTCTGTGAGGCGGCACACGCGGATGTGAAGCAGTTGTCGCTGGCGCTCTCTTTCGATGAACGTATCGGCGGGCGATTCCTCAACCCGGGGCTGGGTTTCGGGGGTGGCTGCCTGCCCAAGGATATTCGGGCGTTCATGGCGCGGGCCGGGGAGCTGGGCGCGGATCAGGCGCTCACCTTCCTGCGCGAGGTGGACGCGATCAACATGCGACGGCGGGCTCGTATGGTCGATCTCGCGCGCGACTTGGTCGGCGGTTCCTTCCACACCCGTACGGTGGGCGTGCTCGGCGCGGCTTTCAAACCGAACTCCGACGACATCCGCGACTCCCCCGCCCTCGACGTCGCCCTCACAATCCGCCAGGAGGGCGGCGCGGTGACCGTGTACGACCCAGTCGCCCTGAACAACGTCCGTAAGGCCCACCCCACCCTCGACACTGCCGACTCCGCGCTAACGGCAGTCCGGAACGCGGACGTGGTCCTTCTCCTTACCGAATGGCAGGAATTCGTCGATCTCGACCCCGAAGCCATCGGCACGGTCGTCAACACCCGCAACATCGTCGACGGCCGGAACGCCCTGGACTCCGAAATCTGGCGCGCGGCGAACTGGAATTACCGCGCCCTCGGCCGCCCCTAAACCCGTCCGGTACGGCCTACAGCTGAAGACCGGACACTTCCGCCCGAAGATTCGCGCCCTTCGCATGAGCTTGCTCACGTAGCGCGATCTGAAAAGTAACCATCCGGCCCTGAAGCCCGAGGTCGGTGGTGGCCAGAATGCGTACAGCCAGCAGACCGGCGTTTCGGGCGCCGCCAATGGCTACCGTGGCGACGGGGACACCTGCCGGCATCTGCACGATGGACAGGAGCGAGTCCATTCCGTCGAGGTATTTGAGCGGAACGGGCACGCCGATCACGGGCAGCGGAGTCACCGAGGCGAGCATGCCAGGCAGATGTGCCGCGCCGCCCGCGCCAGCGATGATCACTTTCAGGCCGCGGGAGTCGGCGTGCCTGCCGTAGTCGATCATTTCGGTGGGCATGCGGTGCGCGGAGACGACGTCGGCCTCGAATGGCACGCCGAATTCCGCCAGGGCTTCGGCGGCGGCTTTCATGACCGGCCAGTCGGAATCACTGCCCATGACGATGCCGACCTGCGGGGTGGTCTCTACCTGGGTTTGCGTCATGTCAGGATCCCTTCAAACGAAGAAGCAGTGCCGAACCTGTCCAGAACATCACGATCCCGATCATCGCCCTGCGGCCAACGCCAGACCGATCATCGCCACCGCCCGGAGATCGCCTTGCGGCCAACGTCAGACCGGTCCCCTCAAGCAGGTCACAGCATGCCGGGCGCGGGCACGTACGTCGTCCAGGTCGGTGCCAAGTGCGGTGACATGTCCGATTTTTCGGCCCGGACGGACTTCCTTCCCGTAGAAGTGCAGCTTGATGCCTGGGTCGTGGGCGAGGACGTGCTCGTATCGGGAGAAGATGTCCGGATCAGGACCACCGAGGAGATTGGCCATGACAACGACGGGAGCGGTCATAGCGGGCGAGCCAAGCGGAAGATCGAGAACAGCCCGGAGGTGCTGTTCGAATTGGGAGGTCCGGGCGCCTTCGATGGTCCAGTGGCCGCTGTTGTGTGGGCGCATGGCCAGCTCGTTGACGACCAGCCCGGTCTTGGTCTGGAACATCTCGACGGCGAGCAGGCCGGTGACGCCGAGCTCGGCGGCGATGGTGAGCGCGATCCGCTGAGCTTGGGCGGCGTCCTCGGCATCCAGATCAGGAGCGGGGGCGATCACTTCCACGCAGATCCCGTCTTCCTGCACGGTTTCCACGACCGGATAGCTGACCCCCTGCCCATGCGGAGACCGCGCGACAAGCACGGCAAGCTCCCTCTCGAAAGGGACAAAAGCCTCAGCAATCAGCTCAACACCATTTTTCAAGACCTGCGCGGCCTCGCCAGCGGATTCGACCACCCAGACCCCTCGGCCGTCATAACCCCCGCGAACCGCCTTCAGAACAACCGGCCAGCCATTCTCCCCTGCGAACTCCTCAACAGCCGACACCGAATCCACACGCGCCCAAGCCGGACAAGGCGCACCAATAGCCCCAAGGCGCTCACGCATGACCGCCTTGTCCTGCGCATGGATGAGCGCGTCAGCCCCAGGCCGCACCGCGACCCCCGCCTCCGCCAGCACCCGAATATGCCCACCCGGCACATGCTCATGATCGAACGTGACCGCGTCACACCCATCCGCGAACGCCCGCAGATCATCCAGATCCCGATAATCCCCCAGCACCGTCTGAGTGATCACCCGCGACGCGCTCTCGTCGGGCGCGTTCGCCAGCACCCGCAACTCGACGCCAAGCGCGATAGCCGCCTGCTGGGTCATCCGGGCGAGCTGCCCAGCACCGACCATGCCGACGACAGGCGCAACGTTAGGGCTGTTCACAAAGGGCTAGCTTAGCCCGCGGTGATATGCGCGAGCTCCCGCCGGACCCCGATCGTGGTCATCTTGCCCGCTTTGCTGACCCGCGTGGTCAGAAAGAGCACCTCGCTCCCGGTGATCTTGCCCGCCTTGGCCTTCCCGGTAAACGCTTTCACCGCTGCGGAGCCGTACCGGGCATGGCGAAGAGCACGACGGCCGGCCCCGGGCTTCTGCGTGAAGACCAGCGTGATCGCGTGAAAGACCAGCGCGCCCCCATCGGCGAGCAGCAACGTCCGGGACGCATCCGTGGCCAGCCGCACATCCACCGAAACCCGGTCAGGCCTGGCCTTTTTCGGGGTACGGAGCAGCTCCTCCAGCAGGGTCCGCACCGGATCCCCCGCCGGGAAGGTGACCCCGCTCACCCCGGCCGGATCGGTGAGATACGTCAGATACTGCTGCGGCACCAGCCGAGCCTTGACGATCATGTCCGTCGCCCCCGTCGGCACCGCGTCCTCCGCGGGCGCCTTCCCCAGCAACGGAATCGGCCCGTACGCCAGCTGCCACACCCCATCCTCAAACGCGAAGACGAAATACGCCGGATCAGGCTCCCGCGCGAGCGCCGCGAACCAGGCCCCTTCCTCCTGATCCCCCGGCAGAAACACCTCAATTTCCGAATAATCCGGAATATCAACCCCCGGTAGCCCATTCTGCACGGCCGCACACACGGTCGCCCCGAGCTCGCCCTCCGCCCAGGCCGTCAGGGAATCCACCTTGCCGCAGTCCACCCCCCGCCAGGCCTCCCGCAACTCCGGCAGTATCTCCAGCGCACGCTCGGCCGCGTCCAGCGTCAACACCGGCGGCGAAGAAGGCTCGCTGGAAACCGGCGTTTCGACCGGCTGCCCCCCGCACGCCACGACCCCCGCCAGGCCTATGACACAAACCCCACGACGAACGCGCCCCCCCATGAGGCCCATGATCCCGGAGTCTCCTCACCCGCGAACGCCCAATGTCCGCGCGAGCGTAACACCGCCTTTTGCCCCAATAGCCGGAAATTTACTGAAATGTTCTTGGGTGAGCTGGGAAGAACCTGTATCAGGGTGGAACGGGACTCCGATGCGGAGCACGGGCCGGTAGCCTGGGTCGAACCCCCAAGCAGGAAGGACCGTACGGCTCGTGCAGCTCATCCGTCGCGCATACGAGCGGTTCGCCGCACTCGTCCACGAGGTGTTGAAGTTCGGCACCGTGGGCGCCATGGCCTTCGTCATCAACTTTGGCGTCGTCAACATCCTGTGGGCCCTGTGGGGGTCGGAGGGCACCCTGACCGCGAAGGTCATCGCGACGGTGATCGCCGCGACCTTCGCCTACTTCGGGAACCGCTACTGGACCTTCCGCCATCGTGAGCAGAGCGGCCTGGCCAGGGAATACGTGCTGTTCTTCATCCTGAACGGGGTCGGCCTGCTGATCGAGCTGCTCTGCCTGGGCTTCAGCCGCTACACCCTGGGCCTGGAGAGCCTGATCGCGAACAACATCGCCACCCTGATCGGCACGGGACTCGGCACGTTGTTCCGTTTCTGGTCGTACAAGCGATGGGTCTTCCTGGCTCCGGAGCTCCAGCCGGAGGCGGTCGATCAGGCGGGCCCGCTCACCACCCGGTGACGGCGGCCGCTCTCCCCCACCTGGCGGAGAAATATGGCGAAGGTCGCCGGGCGCGGTTTGATCAGTTCCAGCCGCCCCCCGTCGGCCACCACCAGGGACCGCGCGAGCGTCAGCCCGAGCCCGGTCCCGCGTCCCCCGGTCACGTTCCGCTCGAACACCCGGTTCCTGATCTTCTCCGGCACGCCCGGCCCCTGGTCGGAGACCTCGATGACGATCGACTTCTCCGAGCTGGTGGTGGTGATCCGCACCGGGCCGCCGCCGTGCTGGAGCGAATTGTCCAGCAGGGTCGCCACCACCTGGCTTAGCCCGCCGGTGGTGGCCAGCGCGAGCAGGCCCCGGGTGCCCAGCAGCTCGATGGCCCGGTGGGACCGCCGGAACGCGGGCTCCCACTCGCCGATCTGCTGGATCAGGACCTCGTCGATGTCGATCGGCTCGGCCTGGGAGTGCCGCTGCCGCCGGGCGGCGGCCAGCAGTTCGTCGATGACGGCGGTGAGGCGCTCGGCCTGCAGGATGGCGGCCTCGCCCTCCTCCCGCACGATGGCGGGCTCCCCGGCCGCGGCGACGATCTCCTCCAGGCGCATGGTGAGGCCGGTCAGGGGGGTTCTGAGCTGGTGTGAGGCGTCGGTGGCGAACTCGCGCTCGCGGCCGAGCAGTTCGGAGATGCGAATGGCGCTGCGGTCCAGCACCTCGGCGACCCGGTCGAGTTCGGGGATGCCGTAGCGGTGCCTGCTGGGCCGGGCGTCGCCGGATCCCAGCCGCTCCGCGATCTTCGCCAGGTCCAGGAGCGGCAGGGAGAGCCGGCGCGAGGTCACCACGGCGAGGCCGATGGCCACGCCGAGCGCGGCGAGCGCCAGGGCGATGGTGAGCAACAGCCGGGCCCGTATCTCGTGGTCGATCTGAGCGGTGTCCCTGCTGACCCGCACCACGCCGTTCTCGGAGCGCGCGTCCTCGGTGAGCGAGCGGTTCGCCGGAGGTGGAGTGCCCACGGCGATCGGGGCGATGCCCCGGAACGCGACCTGGATATACCGGTTGGGGTAGTTGCTCGCCAGCTGCTTGGGGTCGACCGGCTGCTCCTGGCTGATCGCGTATTCCACGCCGATCAGCACGCGGGTCGCTTCGGCGTTGAGCTCCTGGGCGGCCTCGTCGTTGATGAGCCGTACGACGACCACGCCCAGGGGCACACCGAGCAGCAGAACCGCGATGACCGCCACCAGCAGCATCGAGGAGAGCAAACGCCTCCGCATGGCCCCTTACTCGCGTTCGAAGCGGAAGCCGACCCCTCGCACGGTAGTGATGTACCGGGGCTTGGCGGCATCGTCGCCGAGTTTGCGGCGCAGCCACGAAATGTGCATATCCAGGGTCTTGGTGGAACCCCACCAGTTGGTGTCCCACACCTCACGCATAATCTGTTCGCGCGTGACGACCTTTCCGGCGTCCCGGACGAGGACCCGGAGCAGGTCGAATTCCTTGGTGGTCAGATGCAGTTCCTTGTCGCCCATCCAGGCGCGGCGCGAGTCGGCGTCGATCCTGACGCCCTGGACCACGGGCGTCTCCGAGGTGCCGCGCCGGAGTAGAGCCCGGACCCGGGCCAGTAGTTCGGCGAGTCGGAACGGTTTGGTGACGTAGTCGTCGGCCCCGGCGTCGAGGCCGACCACCGTGTCGACCTCGTCGACACGGGCGGTGAGAATGAGCACGGGCGTCCCGTGGCCTTCGGCCCTGATGCGACGGGCGACCTCCAGCCCGTCCATCTCGGGCAGGCCAAGGTCGAGAACGATGAGGTCGACGCCCCCCGAAAGAGCCCTTTCCAGGGCCTGCGGGCCGTCCGGACTCACCTCTACCTGATAGCCCTCCCGGCGCAGTGCGCGCGCAAGCGGCTCGGAGATCGAGGTGTCATCCTCGGCGAGAAGTACGCAGGTCATGAAGCGATCGTAGGACCTTAAGCGATCGTTTCCCGGCAGCAGCGCGCGGTTTGACTCGTCGTTGACTTATCAATTGACCTGGGCAAACACTCCTAAAGGTCGGTTTATCGCGGTAGTTCGTCCGCCCGGAGGGGGTCGCGGCACGGGAAAGGAACCTCGGAAAAAAGAAGCCCGCCGGGTGGACCCGGCGGGCGGCTGATCACGAGGCCGATGGTGGCTCCGCGTATCGCTGGAGATACAGCTGATCGCCCAGCGTGTCCATCAACTGGAGTTCGGTCTCCAGGTAGTCGATGTGGTGTTCCTCGTCTTCGAGGATCTCCTCGAAGAGCAGGGCCGAAACGATGTCCCCACGTTCGCGCATGAGCGCGATCCCTGGCCGCAACCGCTGCACCACGCCCAGCTCCAGGTCGAGGTCGGCCTGGATCTGCTCGCGCACGTTCTGGCCGATGTGCAGGGTGAACAGCTTCTGGTAGTTGGGCAGGGCCTCCAGGAAGAGAATGCGGTCGGTGAGCTTCTCCGCGTGCTTCATCTCGTCGAAGGACTCGGCCCGGGTATAGCTCGCCAGCTTCGTGAAACCCCAGTTCTCCTGCATCTTGGCGTGCAGAAAGTACTGGTTGATGGCGGTGAGTTCGGAGGTCAGCTGCTCGTTGAGCAGCGCGATGATCTCTCTGTCGCCCTGCATGACGGGCCCCTTGGATCTATGCGGTGGTGATCAGGTCTTCGGACCGTTTCAGGATTGCACAGATCTTCCGGACACATGAGCCGCAGTCGCCTCCCGCGCCGGTGGTGTCGCGCACTTGCCGGGCACTCTTCGCACCTGCCGCGATACAGTCGTGAACCTCCGTATCGGTCACGGCGCGACAAATGCAGACGTACATGGCGAGCGAAAGCCTCTCAGAAGTAGGTTAGGCACACCTAAACTAGCCTACTTTGGTAAGGCTTGCCTATGTGAGGCTCACCACACGTCAATGTCCCCTGTGCAGCCACTCCCCCAGATGCGGGGCCTCCGCGCCGATGGTGGTGGAGTCACCGTGCCCGGTGTGCACGATCGTCTCCTCCGGCAGCGTAAGCAGCCGATCTTCGATCGACTCGATGATCGTCTCGAACGAGGAGTACGACCGCCCGGTCGCCCCGGGCCCGCCCTGGAACAGGGTATCCCCGCTGAAAACCACCCCGAGCTCCCGCGCGTGCAGGCAGACCGCCCCCGGCGAGTGCCCGGGCGTGTGCAGCACGGTGAGCGCCACCTCCCCCGCGTCGATCACCTGCCCGTCCTTCAACGGCACGTACGGCACATCGCTCCCGTAGTGCATCTCCCACAACACCTGATCGGCCGGATGCAGCAGGATGGGCGCCCCGGTCGCCGCGGCCACCTCGGCCGCGGCGTCGATGTGATCGTTGTGGCCGTGCGTGCACACGATGGCGGTGACCCGCCGATCGGCCACCGCCCCCAGGATCGCGGCCGCATCGTGCGCCGCGTCGATGATCACGACCTCGTCGCCGGAGCCGACCAGCCAGACGTTGTTGTCGACCTCCCAGGTCCCGCCGTCCAGCGAGAAGCTGCCCGAGGTGACCAGGCGGTCGATGCTCACAACACCACCGCCGAGCGCAGGACCTCGCCGCGGTGCATCTTGGCGAAGGCCTCCTCGACGTCGCCAAGACCGATGGTCTCGGAGACGAAGCCGTCCAGGTTGAGGCGGCCCTGGAGGTAGAGGTCGATCAGCATGGGGAAGTCACGGCTGGGCAGGCAGTCGCCGTACCAGGAGGATTTGAGCGCGCCGCCGCGGCCGAAGACGTCCAGGAGCGGCAGGTCCAGGCGCATGTCGGGGGTGGGCACGCCGACCAGCACCACGGTCCCGGCCAGGTCACGGGCGTAGAAGGCCTGCTCGTACGTCTCCGGCCGCCCGACCGCCTCGATCACCACATCGGCGCCGTGACCACCGGTGAACTCGCGGATGGCCTCCACGGGGTCGCTCTCGCGGGAGTTCACGACGTGCGTGGCGCCGAAGTCGCGCGCCCACTCGAGCTTGCGCGGGTCCACGTCCACAGCGATGATCGTCCCGGCCCCGGCCAGCTGGGAGCCGAGAATGGCCGCATTGCCCACGCCGCCGCAGCCGATCACGGCCACCGAGTCGCCCCGGCTCACCCCGCCGGTGTTGATGGCGGCGCCGAGCCCGGCCATCACGCCGCACCCGAGCAGACCGGCCACGGCCGGCTTCGCCCGCGGGTCGACCTTGGTGCACTGACCGGCCGCGACCAGCGTCTTCTCGATGAAGGCGCCGATGCCGAGCGCGGGGCTGAGCACGGTTCCGTCGGCCAGGGTCATCTTCTGGGTGGCGTTGTGGGTGGCGAAGCAGTACCAAGGGCGACCGCGCAGGCAGGCCCGGCAGTTGCCGCAGACCGCCCGCCAGTTGAGGATCACGTAGTCGCCGGGTTCCAGGCCGGTCACGCCCGCGCCGACGGCCTCGACCACGCCGGCGGCCTCGTGGCCGAGCAGGAACGGGAAGTCGTCGTTGATGCCGCCCTCGCGGTAGTGCAGGTCGGTGTGGCAGACCCCGCAGGCCTGGACCGTGACAACCGCCTCGCCGGGACCCGGGTCCGGGACCAGCACAGTCTCCAAGGTGACCGGCGCACCCTTACCCTTAGCGATCACGCCCTGGACTTCATACGACATTCCGCACCTCCGTGTGTTTGATCAGGATTTCCATGAGCGGCCTCGCCGTCAAGCTGGCCCCCGCCGCAGCACATAGGGCTGGACCAGCCCGAGCCCGCGAGCCGGGCGGCGGCGGATCTTGACGACCTCGATGCCCGCCAGGCCGGTGACGCTCTCGGCCAGCGCGCTGTCGGCGACCACGCTGCCCGGGCGGGCGATGGCGGTCAGCCTGGCGGCCAGGTTGACGGTGGTGCCGAAGACGTCGCCCATCACCGGCAGCACGGGGCCGTAGGCGAGGCCGATCCGCACGCCCGGGTCGCCCTGCCCGAGCGCGTCGACCAGGTCGAGGGTCATCCGGGCGGCGGTCTCGGCGTCGGTGGCCGTGAAGAGCACCTCGTCGCCGAGGGTTTTGACCAGGCGCCCGCCGTGCTGGGCGACCACGTCGGAGGCGCGGGCCTCGAAGCCTTCGACCAGGTCGGCCAGGGCAAGCTCGTCGAGCTCGCGGGAGACCCGGGTGAAGGAGACCAGGTCGGCGAAGCCGACCGCCAGCGTCGTACTGGAGGCATTCTCGGTGAGGGCCAGCTGGCGGCTGGCCGTGGCGGCCAGCTGGGCCCGCCAGACGTGCACCAGGGTGAGCTCGAAGTCGGGGAGCAGCAGTTCCGCGGCGCGCAGGACCCGGGCCAGGTCGGCGTCGGTGGGCGATTGGTCCAGCATGGCGCCGATCATGATCTCGGTCTGCCACTGGGCCAGCCGCGCGGTGGTCCGGCCGAGCGCCCGGGTCATCCGGATCAGGGTGACCTCGTCCAGCAATCCGGCGTCCAGGATCGTCCGGATCCGCAGTAGCGCCTGGAGGTCGGCGTCGGTGAAGGCGACCGCGTCGTCGGCCAGGGTGGCGAAGCCGAGCGCGCGCCAGATCCGCTCGGCCAGCTCCTGCGGGATCCCGGCGGCCGAGGCGATCTCACGGCGGGTGTAACGCGGCGGCAGGCCCAGGAACAGTCGCTGGAGGTCTTCCGCGGTCGGTCGGCGCTCGTCCGAGGTCCTGCCGTTGGGCGTCACTTGCCGTCGATGTCCCCGTCCGAGGCGTCCTCCACCAGCCGGAACAGCTCGGTGCGGACGGTTTGGATCTTGGGGATGTCGCGGTAGAGGATCTCGCCGCGATCGGAGGCCGACTCGACCTTCAGCGTGCCGCAGCCGAACAGGCGCTCCATCAGGGTCTGGTCGGAGCTGACCGAGTTGACCTTGGTGAGCGGGATGTCGTCGTCGGACTTGTTCAGGATGCCGGTGCTGATGTTGAACCGGTGCGTGGTCAGCGTGTACGACGTGGTCTTCCAGCGCAGATACGGCACAAAGGAGAACAGCGTGAGCGCGACGACCGCGACCACGGCGACGGTGATCCTGGCCAGCCAGGCCCACTCGAAATCGCCGGGGATGAAGTAGATCGCGGCGCTGGAGGCAACGACGACCAGAAGGAGCGCGAGGAAGGGCACGACGAGCCGCTTCCAGTGCGGGTGGAACGAGTGCACGACTCGCTCCCCCTCGGTGAGGTGATGATCGGGCAAACCCATGGACCGAATCGTGGCACGACGATCAGTTTCGTGTCGTGTTTTGTCCGGCACTTGGTCGTCACGGATTGGCAGGCCGGACATGCACCACATCTCCCACGCTCAGCAGGTGATCGGTCCCCTCGGACCGCACCATCAGGTATCCCGACCGGTCGATCCCGGTCGCCAACCCGATCAGTACCCGCTCCCCCGGCAGCTCCACCCGCACCTCCTGCCCCACCGTCGCGCTCCCCGCCAGGTACGCCGTGCGCAACCCGCACGACTCCACGTCCCCATCGGCCGCCACCCACTCCCGATACCGCGCCTCCAGCTCCCGAAGCACGGCCAGCAGCAACACCCCACGATCCACGGTCGTCGCCCCGGACAGCCGCAGCGAGGTGGCACGCTCTACCGGCAGCTCCTCCTGCCGCAACGTCACGTTGAGCCCCATCCCGACCACGACCGCCCGATCCACCCGCTCGGCCAGCACCCCCGCCAGCTTGCGCTCCCCCACCAGCAGGTCGTTGGGCCATTTGAGCCGCACGTCGACCCCGGTCTCGGCCCGCACGGCGGTCGCGGCGGCCAGGCCGAACAGCAGCGACAGCCAGCCCTGCTTGGGCAGCGGGACGTCCGGCCGCAGCAGCACCGAGAACGTCAGCCCGGATCTGGGCGGAGCGGTCCAGATCCTGCCGAGCCGCCCACGCCCGGCGAACTGTGATTCGGCGACCAGGACGGCACCTTCCCGGATGCCCTCCCTGGCCGACTGGGCAAGATCGGCATTGGTGGAACCGGTGCGCTCGACGACCTTGACGGCCGACCACAGCGAGCCGGGACGGACGAGCGCGCTCTGCAGCGCTGCCTGCGACAACGGGGTACGTTCAAGATCGAAAGACCGTGATTCTGGCACCCGACCATTTTCCCCTCCCGAGCGACGCTCTGGAACCGGATTGTGGCGATGACCTGGAATAACTACGTTGTGTAGCCGATCCGCCACATCAGGTGCTCAAGTTCCGGCATAAGGTTGGGAAAGCACTGGTGAGGAGCATAGATGGACCGGAAGAACTGGGCGAGCTGGAAACCCTTCGGGATCGGCGAGCGGAAGCCCAACAATTATCTCGAGCTGTGGAAGGCCTTCCGGTCGGTCAAGGGGAACCGGCGGTATGCGTGGCGGATCCTCACGCGGGGGACGTGTGACGGGTGCGCGCTGGGGACCAAGGGGATGCGCGACTGGACGATGGACGAGATCCATCTGTGCAATATCCGGTTGCGGCTGCTTCAGCTGAACACGATGCCCGCGCTGGATGCGAGGCTGCTGGCGGACGTGTCCGCGTTGCCGGCGCGGAGCGGGGAGTTGCGGGGGCTTGGGCGGTTGCCGTACCCGATGATCCGGCGGCAGGGGGAGGCGGGGTTCGTCAGGATCGGGTGGGAGGAGGCGCTGGATCTCGCGGCGGCGAAGCTCGACAGGAAGGTGGGGGTCTATCTCACCAGCCGGGGGGTGCCCAATGAGAACTACTTCGCGGCGCAGAAGGCGGTTCGGGCGATCGGGGTGAACTCGATCGACAATGCCGCGCGGATCTGTCACTCGCCGTCCACGGTGGCGTTGAAGCAGGCGATCGGGGCGGCCGCGACGACGTGCTCGTACCAGGACTGGATCGGGTCCGATCTGATCGTGTTCATCGGGTCGAATCCGTCGAACAACCAGCCGGTCGCGATGAAATACCTGTATCACGCGAAGAAGGCGGGCACTCGGATCGCGATGGTGAACACCTATCGCGAGCCGGGGATGGAGCGGTACTGGGTGCCGTCCAACGCCGAGTCCGCGCTGTTCGGGACGAAGATCACCGATCATTTCTTCGGGGTGAACATTGGCGGGGACATCGGGTTCCTGAACGGTGTGCTCAAGCATCTGGTCGAGAACGACTGGCTGGACAAGGCGTTCATCGATACGCATACGGCGGGGTTCGACGCCGTACGGGAATCGGTCGCCGCGCAGACGTGGGAATCGCTGGAAGCTCTCTCGGGCGCCACTCGGGAGGATATGTTCGCGCTGGCCAAGCTGCTCGGCGAGGCCAAATCGGCCGTGCTGGTGTGGTCGATGGGCATCACCCAGCATGCGTACGGCGAGGAGAACGTTCGGGCGATCGTCAACCTGGCGCTGGCTCGGGGCTTCGTCGGCAGGGACAACTGCGGGCTGATGCCGATCCGGGGGCACAGCGGTGTGCAGGGTGGGGCGGAGATGGGGGCATATGCCACCGGTCTTCCCGGCGGGCTGCCGGTCACTCCGGAGAACGCGGCCAAGTTCGCGGAGTTGTGGGGATTTGAGATTCCCACAACGCCGGGGTTGACAGCTACGGACATGATCGACGCGGCGCACGCGGGTGAGCTGGATGTGCTGATCTCCTCGGGAGGTAACTTCCTGGAGGTTCTGCCGGATCCGGACTACTGCCGCGAGGCGCTGTCCCGGCCGGGGCTGCGAGTGCACATCGACATCGTGCTCTCCTCCCAAATGCTCGTCCCGGGGGCTGGCGATGTGCTGCTTCTGCCCGCCCAGACTCGCTACGAGATGGCGGGTGGTGTCACGGAGACGTCCACGGAACGCCGGATCATCTACTCACCCGAGGTCGAAGGGCCTCGAATCGGCGAAGCCTGGCCGGAGTGGAAGATCTTCACGGAGCTGGCCGCCCGGGCTCGGCCCGATCTGGCCGACCTGATCCGCTACCCCGGTGGGACCGCAGCCATTCGTGAGGACATTGAGCGCTCTGTGCCCTTTTATGAGGGTATTTCCGGTCTGTCTGCGTTCGGGGACAACGTGCAATACGGCGGCAGGCATCTCTGTCCTGATGGCCTGTTCCCCACTCCGGATCACCGTGGCCGCTTCAGCCCTGTTGACCTGCCCGAACTTCAGCGACCCGACGGCGCGTTCCTGGTCGCGACCCGGCGTGGCAAGCAGTTCAACAGCATGGTCCACGAGCGCCGGGACGGGTTCAACGGGGCGACCCGGCAGGCTGTGCTGATCTCCTCGTACGACGCGGACCGGCTTGGGCTGGCCGACGGCGCCGAGGTCACGCTGACCAGTTCGACCGGGAGTTTCACCGGGAATGTGCTGCGGGCTCCGCTGATGCCGGGCAACGTGCAGATCCACTGGCCGGAGGGCAACGTCCTGCTGGACAAGGCCCGGCGTTCCCCAGACGCGCGTATCCCCGACTACAACGCCTACGCGACGCTCGATCCGTCATGATCCGCCCAGGCCCGGTGACCCGGTACCGCGTCCGCCAGGTATCCGGAAATATCGCCAAAGATCGGCGTGATGATCTCGCTACCGAGGAGCCGTTGGAGATCCGGGTGCTGGCCGGAAGCGTCAGCCGTACCGTCGCGATCACCATGCGCACCCCGGGAGCCGATTTCGAGCTCGCGGCGGGTTTCCTGCACGGCGAGGGCCTGGTCAAACCCGGCGACATCCAGGCAATCGGCTACTGCACCGACGACGACGTGCTCCCCGAGGCCCGCTACAACACGGTCTCCGTCCGCCTCCCCCAACTCCCCAACATCCCCCACTTAGAACGACATTTCATGACTTCGAGCGCTTGCGGCGTCTGCGGAAGCGCCAGCCTCGACGCCCTGAAAGACCGCTGCGTCCCGCTCACCACCACAGCCCTGCGCGTCACCCCCGACATCCTGTACGGCCTTCCCGCCACCCTCCACAACGCCCAAGGCGTGTTCGCCCGCACCGGCGGCCTGCACGCGGCCGGCCTCTTCACCCCCGACGGCACCCTGGTCCAGACCCGCGAGGACGTCGGCCGCCACAACGCGGTGGACAAACTCATCGGCTGGTCCCTCCTGCACAACCGCCTCCCCCTGACCGGCCACCTCCTCCTGGTCAGCGGCCGCGCCAGCTACGAAATCGGCCAGAAGGCCCTGGCCGCCGGAATCGAACTACTCTGCGCGGTCTCCGCCCCCTCCTCCCTAGCCGTCGACCTGGCCAGAGAGTTCGGCATGACCTTGGTCGGCTTCCTCCGCAACGAACGCTTCAACGTCTACGCGGGCCCCGAACGCATCGCCCAATAAGCGAGGCCATGATCGTCGCAAGGCACGAACCGGTGTCTCTCGACGGCGGACATCGACGACTACCTGGAGTTGATCGCGTCGTCGGCGGTGGCGATCGCCAGTGGGGCCCGTTGCCGACCTGTCCTCGGTGCTCACCCAAGAGGGCCAGCCTCAGATATTGTGGATCCAATAATGGATAGTTAGTATCCATGTACCTGAGTTTCGGACCCCAGTGCGGCGCTCTGAGGAGGCTCATGAACAGCGACATCAAGGCTGTGATTGTCGGTGGGGGCATCCTCGGCTCGAGCGTCGCATTGCACTTGTTGCGCGCGGGTGTGAAGAACTGCACCTTGTTAGAGCGCGACCGCGTTGCTCAGGCGACCTCGGCGGCGGGAGCCGGCTTCATCGACCATTGGGCCGCGGGTTCTCCCGACAGCAGCGGCTCGGAGGAGATCGCGCTCACGGACTACGCGATCGACTTCTATCGTGACCTCAACGCCGCACGCTCGGAGTCCCCATACCGGCAGCGGGGCATCCTCTGGATGGCCGCAACCGAGCAGGACTGGACGTATGTGGAGAAGCGCCTCACGGAGGGGCCTGCCGACGCTCGCGCGATCGAGCCCGCGCAGATCGAAGCGATGACCAGGGGAGTAGTTAAGGCGTCGGGAGTGTACCGGGGCGTCCTGCGTCCCAGGAGTGCCCAGATATCGGCTGAGTTGGCAACGCGAGCACTGGGGGCGCTCTTCACGGCCGAAGGCGGTCACCTCGCCGAAAGGACCCCCGTCGTGAAGATCCTCGAGGAGGGCGGACGCATCACCGGCGTGGTGACCCCGCACGGCCGGATCGACGCGGACATCGTCGTGCTCGCCGCGGGAGCCTGGACCAATCAGCTACTCGAGCCTCTCGGACAGTTCCTTCCGATCGCACCTCTCGTCGTGTCGCGTATCGTCACCGAACCCCTCGATCTTCCCGGGGATCTGCCGCTTCTCTTCATCAGAGGGCACGCATCGGGACTGCCGAAGTCGGTGTGGGCGCGCGAGGAGAACGGCCGGCTCCTGTTCGGCACCGTCTACGACACGCCCGCACGATATTCATTCGTGGACGGCGAGGTTCCGGACCGTCTCGATCAGGTCGATCTCGACGGTGTTCTGACAGTGCAACGTGGTGCCAAGGTCCTCGCCGATGCGATTCCGGCGTTCGCCCAGTATCGCAACTTCCGCGTGAAGCACGGCGTGCCAGGCTTCACACCCGACGGCCGAGCCATTGTCGGAGAACTTCCCGGTGTCCGCAATCTGTACGTCATCGCGGGTTGCAACGAACAGGGAGTCACACACGGCCCCGGATTCGGACGGGTCGTGGCGGAGCAGATCACGGCAGGCAAGAGCAACCTCGCCGACATCAACGCGTGGCGTCCCGACCGTTTTAAGGACAAATTGACCTCGGCACGTGAGGTGGTCGCCGCCTTGTGAAGTCCGGCAGCGACCTGGAGAGTCCTCAGCCTGTGTTCTGGAGTCCGGCAGCGACCCCGTTGACGCTGAGCAGCAGCAACGTCGACAGCCGATCCCGCTCCTCCTCGGTGAGCGACTCCTCTGAACGCAGCGCCGACAGCGCCCGCAGCTGTAGATGCGAGAGCGCGTCCACATAAGGATCACGCAGCTGGACCGCGCGCGACAGCACTCGGCGGCTCTCCAGGAGGCGGGTGTGGCCGGTGATCTCCAGTACCAGCTTGCGGGTCAGGTCGTACTCCTCCAGGACCTGCTTGGCGAAGTCGTCCCGGCCGCCCAAAGCCAGATATCGGGAGGCGATGGCCTTGTCGGTTTTGGCCAGGGACATCTCCACGTTGTCCAGCAGGGAGGCGAACAGCGGCCACTCCTTGTAGGCGGACTGGAGTTCGGCTCGGCCGCCCGCGTCCAGGACGGCGGACAGGCCGCTGCCCAGGCCGTACCAGCCGGGTAGGTTGACGCGGGTTTGGGCCCAGGCGAACACCCAGGGGATGGCGCGCAGATCGTCCAGCGACTTGGGCGCGCCCAGGCCGCGACGTGCGGGGCGGGAGCCGAGGCGTAGGGAGCCGATCTCTTCCAGGGGGCTGACCAGCGCGAACCACTCGGGGAAGCCGGGGGCCTCGGTCAGTGCCCGGTAGGCCTGTTCTGATGCCGAAGCCACCTGGCCGGCCAGGGCGCGGAACTTGGCGGCGGCCTCGGCGGTGCGGGACTCGACACTGGAGGTGGAGGCCAGCAGGACGGCGTTGGTGACCTGCTCGATGTGGCGGCGGGCGATGGCCTGGTGACCGTACCTGGCGAAGATCACCTCGCCCTGTTCCGTGACCTTGAAGCGGCCGGCTACAGAGCCGGGGGCCTGGGCCAGCACCGCCCGGTTGGCCGGGCCGCCGCCGCGGCCGAGCGCGCCGCCGCGGCCGTGGAAGAGCGTGAGCCGCACGCCGTTGGCGGTCGCCCAGGCGGTGAGCGCGGCCTGCGCGTCGTAGAGGCGCATGGTGGCGGCGGCCGGGCCGAGTTCCTTGGCCGAGTCGGAATAGCCCAGCATGACCTCGATCCGGCGCCCGTTGGCGGCCAGCCTGCGCCGGACCGGCTCGGCCTCCATCATCCCGGTGAGCACCGCCACCGAATTGTCGAGGTCGGCGCCCGACTCGAACAGCGGCACCACGTCCAGCACCGGCGCCCGCTCGCCGAGCGCGTGCTTGGCCAACTCATACACGGCCACGACATCGTCGGCGGAACGGGTGAAGGAGACCACATACCGGGAGCAGGCCTTGACCCCGAACCGCTCCTGGATCCAGGCGATGGTACGGATGGTGGCCAGCACCTCCTCGGTCCGCTCCGAGCGGCGGCCTCCCGAGTTGAGCTCGGCCAGCGCCTCGGCGTGCACCTGCGAGTGCTGCCGCACCTCCAGCTCGGCCAGGTGGAACCCGAACGTCTCCACCTGCCAGATCAGGTTCTGGAGCTCCCCGTAGGCCTGCCGGAACGCGCCCGCGTCGCGCAGCGAATCCTGGGCCAGGCGCAGGTCGGCGAGCAGATCGACCGGCGAGAGATAAGCCAGGTCGAGGTCGCGGCGGCGGGTCGCGGCGATCCTGGTGGCGGTGAACAGCAGCCACTGCCGGTGCGGCTCCTGCGGCGAGCGGGTGGCCATCTCCGAGACCAGGTCGGGGAAGTCGCCCTCGGCCTGGGCGAGCGCGGCCTGCAGCTGCTCGGACGGCGGGGTGTAGACGGAATCGGCGGTCAGCGTCCTGGCGATGCGGGTGGCGGCGGTCTCCAGCGCGGTCAGCACGTGCTCGGCGTGGATGAGCACGGCCTCCCTGGTGACCTTGGCGGTGACGTTCGGGTTGCCGTCCCGGTCCCCGCCGATCCAGCTGCCATAGCGGATGTACGCCCGGGAGCGGGGCGCGCGAGTGCTGGTGCCGGGTTCGAGCGCGGCGTCCAGCGACCGGTAGATGTGCGGGACGGCCCGGAACAGGGTCTCGTCGAAAGCGGCCATCGCGGTGCGCACCTCGTCCAGCGGGTCCAGCTTGGTGCTCCTGAGCTGGGCGGTACGCCAGAGCAGATCGATCTCCTCCAGCATCCGCCGATGCGCCTCCTCCCGCTCGGCCGCGCCCCGCCCCGGCGTGTTGTACGCGTCGAGCTGGGCGCTGACCCGCTGGATGGCGGTGACCACGGCCCGCCGCCTGGCCTCGGTCGGATGCGCGGTCAGCACCGGCCGGAACTCCAGCCCGGCGATGAGCCGGTTGAGCTCGTCCTGGCCGAGATCATCCTTGAGGTCCCTGACGGCCTGCGCCAGCGACTCCGGCACCGGCATGTTGTCGCTGTCGCGACGGCGCAGGATCCGGATCCGGTAGTGCTCCTCGGCCAGGTTGGCCAGGTGGAAGTAGCAGGTGAACGCGCGGGCGATCTCCACCGCGCGCTCCACCGGCCAGGTGTTCACCAGGGCGGCCACCTCGTCCACGGTGGTCTCCCGGCGGCGCGCGGCGATCACCGCTTTGCGTAGCCGTTCCACGTCCGCCAGCAGGTCGGGCCCGCCCTGCTCGGCGATCACCTGACCCAGCAGTTCGCCCAGCAAGCGGACGTCGGCGCGGAGTTCGTCGGGCATCTCAGTGACAGCGCTGTGGCGTTCGGTCGAGGCCATGTTTCGAAGACTAGCGAGTGACACTGACCTCCCCGATACCGGTCTCACCCATTGGACTAGACCAGTCGGGTGGCCGGTCAGGTGGGCCTGGAGACCGCCGCGAGCAGCTCCGGCATACGCCGGAAACCGATCCTGGACGCGATCCGCCGCCCGCCCCAGGCCACCGCCGCGCCGTACAGCACGGCGATCCCGCTCACCCACGGCGCGACGAACATCGTCGGGATCACCACCGGCAGCGACAGCAGCCCAGCCCCGAACATGGCCCCGAATCCGGCGACGAACGCCTGGCCGCCCTGCCCGGGCGCGGCGCCGCTGAACGCGTTCATCCGCTCCGGATAGGTGTACGGCGAGAGCACGCTCATCACCGAACCGGTCCCCATGGACAGCCCGAGCACGCACCAGGCCAGCAGCGTGGCCGGCACCGCCCAGAGCGCGTTCCCGGCCAGCACCGCCCCGGCCACCGAGACCACGGCGAGCAGCGGCCCGGAGATGACGAAGTTGGCCAGCTGCCGTCCGGCGAAGTCGGTCCGCAGGTCACGCTCGGTGCCGAAGGCGACCGCGTTCATCCACAGCGACCTGCCGTCGATGCCGAATGTGTTGGACGTCTGCACACCGACCACGATCGCGGCGATCATCGCGGGTCCTGCCGCGAGGCCGAACCCGCTCCAGCCTCCCGAGCCCCGCAGCGAGAACAGCATGACGCCACTGACCGCCACGGCGGAGAACCAGGCGACCCGGCCGCGCGGTTCCCGGCGGGCGTACTTGAGCTCCTTGGCGAGGACCGCGCCGAGTTTGCCGTCCGGGAGCAGACCGCCGCGGCGCGAGCGCCGGACCGAGCCGCCCTGATTGGAGGCGTCCGGACGGACCAGCGCGGCCCGCAGCGCGACGATCCAGAGCCAGCCGAGCAGCACCACGACACCGGCCAGGATCAGCAGGTCCAGCACACCGACCAGGCCACCGTCAGCGATCGCGTGCGCGGCCAAGCCCGGCGGAGTCCAGCGCAACGCGTCGCCGGTGGCCCGGAACACCGCCAGCGAGTCGCTCGGCAGACCTTGGTTGATGAGCAGGTTCGGCAGCTGGGTGAGCAGCACCACGAACACCACGGCGATCGCGAGCATGTCCCGCCCCCGGCGACTGCGCAGCGCACCGGACAAGGCGGTGGTGACCAGCCGGGATGCAACCAGGCAGAGCGCGAACACCAACGGCACCGCGACCAGGCCAAGCAGCACGCCCCCGATCCCCCTAGCCAGGCCAACCACGCCGCCGAACAGGGCGACCAGCGAGGCAATCGGCCAAGCACCGGTGGCGGAGGCGGCGAACATACCTGTCGCCAACTGCCGGGTAGTGAGCGGGAACAGGGCCAACCGAGACGGATCAAGCGTCTCGTCCAGCCCGAACGCGAGCAACGGCACGATCATCCAGCTGAGCACAGCCAGCGTGAACACCGAGGAACCGATCTGCAGCGCCAGCTCCGCCGAACCCAGCCGAGTCAGGCTGAACAGCAGAAACCCAAACAACGCGCACACTACAGCCGCAAAGATCGAAAACCCGAACCCAAGCTGCCGAACCAGATCCCCACGCAAGCTCCCAGCGATCAGCCGAAGCTTGAGCCGCACAAACGTGCCAACCATCGTGCCGCTTCCACCGCCCGCCGACGGAACAGGGGTCGGGTCAGGTGTTGAGTCGGTCATCGGGCGCCCAGCCAGGACAAACCCTCGCCGTCGCCGTGGCCGCGGGCTCCGACCAGGTCGAGGAAGGCCTCGTTGAGGGTGCGGCCCTGGCGGACGTCCTGGACTGGGCCCTGGGCGACGATCTGGCCGCGGCTCATTACTGAAACCCAGTCGCAGAGGCGTTCTACCAGGTCCATGACGTGGCTGGAGAAGATCACGGTGGAGCCGGAGGCGGTGTAGCGCTGGAGGACCTCGACCAGGGTGTTCGCGCTTACTGGGTCGACGCCTTCGAATGGCTCGTCCAGGAAGAGAACGTCTGGGTTGTGCAGTAGGGCGGCGGCTAGGCCGATCTTCTTGCGCATGCCGGTGGAGTAGTCGACGACCAGTTTGTCCTGCGCTTCCACCAGGTCCATGACGCGGAGCAGTTCCTCGGCGCGCTGCTGGACCTGGGCGCGGGGGATGCCGCGCAGTTGGCCGTTGTAAAGGAGGAGTTCCCGGCCAGAGAGGCGCTCGAACAGGCGCAGGCCCTCGGGTAGCACGCCGATCCGGGACTTCACGTTCAGGGGATCGGCCCACACGTCGAAGCCGTCGACGGTGATCGTCCCGAAGTCCGGACGGAGCAGACCGGTGACCATGGACAGCGTGGTCGTCTTGCCCGCGCCGTTGGGCCCGACAAGACCGGCGAAGCTGCCTTTCGGCACCATCAGCTCGACCCCGGCTACCGCGACCTGCTGCCCGAACCGCTTGAACAGCCCCCGTGTGCGAACCGCCTCATCCATACACTCAACTCTTCTCTACGTGACGGGCCCCCGTCCTCTGTGACAACGAACATAACCAGACCTAAGTTGCAAATACGTACCGCTACCGCGGCTGGCGAACGTGTGATCAGCGGTCCCGTGTGCTCACGGGCTGATCTTCGCGGGATCGAGGTCCGTCACCCGGCCGACGAAGAGCCGGTTCACAAACCAGAGCAGGACGCCGATGGCGATCAGGACGGCGGCGCGCAGGTAGACCGAGCCGTCGCGGCCGGTGACCGGAAGCGCCAGGACGAGACAGACGACCGCGCCGATCGCGGGCGCCCAGGTGGGCGCCTGGTAGTGCCAGTGTTCCACCGGCTCCCGGCGCAACACCAGGACGGAGACGTTGACCAGCGCGAACACGCAGAGCAGCAGGAGCACGGTGGTGTCGGCGAGGCCGCCCACCTCGCCGGTGCCGACCAGGACGACCGCGATGCCGACGGTGAACAGAATCGACACCCAGGGGGTGTGCCGGGACGGGTGCACGGCGGCGAAGACGGCGGGCACGATCTTCTCGCGGCCCATGCCGTAGACCAGGCGGGAGGCCATCAGCATGTTGATAAGCGCGGTGTTGCCCACGGCAAGCAGGGCGATCAACGCGAACAGTTTGGGCGGGAAAGTGAGCCCGGCCACCTTGACCACTTCGAGCAACGGCCCGCTGGAGGTGCGCAGGGTCTCGGTGTCGACCAGCATGGTGGCGGTGAAGGCGACCGCGAGATAGATGAGGGCGGCCGCGGCCAGACCGCCGAACAGGGCGCGCGGGAAGTCGCGCTGCGGGTCCTTGGCCTCCTCGGCCAGGTTGACCGAGTCCTCGAAGCCGAGCAGGGCGTAGAAGGCCAGCGCGGTGCCGCCGAGCACGCCCAGGAACGCGCCGTTGAACGGGTGGAACTCCAACGCCCTGCCGGGATTGCCGTCGCCCACGACCAGCGCGTAAACCCCGATGGCGATGATGACCAGCAGGCCGAACGCCTCGATCAGGGTGAGGACCACATTGACCTTGATCGACTCCGAGATGCCGACGAAGTTGACCAAGGTGACCAGGCCCAGAAAGATCAGCGCCCCGGCCAGGGTAGGCAGGCTGACGAACTCGGCCAGATACTGCCCGCCGAACGCGCGGGCGGCGGCGCTGGCCGAGGTGATGCCGCTCATCATCACAGCGAACGCGACGATGAACGTGACGAAGGGAATGCCGAACGCCTTGTTCGCATAAAGGGCGGCTCCCGCCGCCTGCGGATATTTCCCGACCAGCTCCGCATACGCCGTCGCAGTCAAAGCCGCCAGCACGAAGGCGACCAGAAACGGAACCCAGAGCGCCCCGCCGACCTGCCCCGCGACCTTCCCGGCCAGAGCGTAGATACCGGCGCCCAGGATGTCACCGAGCACGAACAGCAGCAGCACCCTGCGCCCGATGACCCGCCGGAGCGATGTTTGCGATTCCATGACCGGAAGACTACCCAGCGTGACCGACAATACTCAGCCAGCCCGCACGACACCGACCCTGGCACCACGGACACGATGATCACCCCGCCCGCACCCAGCCAGCCCGCACGACACCGACCCTGGCACCACGGACGCGATGATCACCTCGTCCGCGCTCGGCCAGCCCGCGTGGCGACGATTCTGAGTCTCGGTCGACGATTTCGCCGTCGCGGAGAATGGGCCAACCCGCGCGACGGCGGCCGTGAGCGCATGGCTACCCTGTGGGAATGACGGCAGAGGGAATTCGGGCCTCCGAGATCGACATCCACACCACCGCCGGCAAGATCGCTGAGCTCGAGCGCAGGCTGCACGAGGCCGAGCACGCTGGGTCGGCGCGGGCGGTCGAGAAGCAGCATGCCAAGGGCAAGATGACGGCCAGGGAACGGGTCGCCGCGTTCCTGGACGAGGGTTCGTTCGTGGAGTTCGACGAGCTGGCCCGGCATCGCTCCACGAGTTTCGGCCTCGACCGCGAGCGGCCGTACGGAGATGGCGTGGTGACCGGGCACGGGACCGTGGACGGGCGGCCGGTGGCCGTGTTCGCGCAGGACTTCACCGTGTTCGGGGGGTCGCTCGGGGAGGTCTTCGGAGAGAAGATCGTGAAGGTCATGGACCACGCGCTCAAAACCGGCTGCCCGGTGGTGGGGATCAACGACTCGGGCGGGGCGCGGATCCAGGAGGGCGTGGTCAGCCTCGGGCTGTACGCGGAGATCTTCAAGCGGAACGTGCACGCCTCCGGGGTGATCCCGCAGATCTCGCTGATCATGGGCCCGTGCGCGGGCGGCGCAGTCTATTCGCCCGCTTTGACCGACTTTGTCCTGATGGTTCAGGAAAAATCGCACATGTTCATTACCGGGCCGGACGTGATCAGGACGGTGACCGGGGAAGAGGTGACCTTCGAGGAGCTCGGAGGGGCGCACACGCACAACTCCAAGTCCGGTGTGGCGCATTACGAGGCCAGCGACGAGGAAGACTGCCTAGCGTTTGCTCGGGCGCTGTTGTCGTACCTGCCGTCGAATAACTTGGACGAACCCCCGGTTTTCCCCGCGGACGCGGCGCTCGATCCGGTGCCGGAACTCGACACGTTGATCCCCGACTCGGCCAACCAGCCGTACGACATGCACACCGTGCTGGGGCACGTGCTCGACGACGGGGAGTTCCTGGAGGTGCACGCGGCGTTCGCACCGAACATCCTGGTCGGATTCGGGCGGGTGGAGGGGCGTTCCGTCGGGGTGGTCGCGAACCAGCCGCTGAGTTTCGCGGGCACGCTGGACATCGCCGCCTCGGAAAAAGCAGCACGATTCGTCCGGACTTGTGACGCTTTCAATATCCCTGTACTGACATTTGTTGATGTCCCGGGATTCCTTCCGGGGACCGATCAGGAATGGAACGGCATCATCCGGCGGGGGGCGAAACTCCTCTACGCATACGCGGAGGCCACCGTGCCGCTCGTCACGGTAATCACCCGAAAAGCGTACGGCGGGGCGTACGACGTTATGGGGTCAAAACACCTCGGAGCCGACGTTAACCTGGCCTGGCCGACGGCGCAGATCGCGGTGATGGGCGCGCAGGGCGCGGTCAACATCCTCTACCGCAGGGAGCTGGCCGCGGCCGACAACCCGGACGCGGCCCGCGCCGGATACATCACCGAATACGAGGACACGCTCGCCAACCCCTACCTGGCCGCCGAACGCGGCTACGTGGACGCGGTCATCCGGCCGTCGGACACCCGGGCGCAGGTGGTGCGCGCGCTCCGCGCACTGCGCAACAAACGCGCTTCGCTGCCCCCCAAGAAGCATGGGAACATCCCGCTGTGAGCCAATTGAACCATCTGAAGATCGTCCGGGGAGACGCCTCTCCCGAAGAGATCGCGGCCCTGATCGTGGCACTCACCGCAGCCACGCCATCACAGGCGGAAGCCGTACGGCCCGCCGAGGCCTGGCGGGATCCGGTCAGGAGCATGCGGCAAGGTCAGTCCTGGCGGGCCGGTCCGGGGGCCTGGCGGGCGAGCGCACGACGCGACTAACGAGAAAGGCGTGATCTGGACGGCCGCAGCGGCGAGCCCCCTGGCCGACGGCCACGCGGCCGGCTATGGGACGGGTTTCTCGTTAGCAGCGATGGATTAGATCCGCCGAACCGGGTGTCAAGTGGCCCAAGAGTTGGGAGTATCTACAAAAGGGCAATTACCCTCAGCCAAACACATGGAGACGAGGCCTGGAGGACAAGATGGCCATCCCGGACCTCGCAGCGCACAGCATGGCAGCCAAATACGCGGTACTCGTCGATGTCGGATACCTCTACGCGGCGGCCGGAGAGGTTCTCCTCTCGGCCAAGGAGCGTAAGGAGTATCGGGTCGCGGCCGACGAGTTGATCCAGTCGTTGCAGAAGCACGCCCTGGAACGCATCCCCGGCGAGCTGCTGCGCGTCTACTGGTACGACGCGGCCCGTGACCGCGTGCCGACCGTGGACCAGCGCGTCATCGCCCAGCTTCCCTGGGTCAAGGTACGACTCGGCAACCTGAACGCGCGCGGCCAGCAGAAAGGCGTGGACGCGCAGATCCGCAGCGACCTGGAGGCATTGGCCCGGCACCACGCGGTCAGCGACACCGTGCTGATCGCCGGCGACGAGGACATGGTTCCCGCCGTCGAAGCCGCCCAGGCGTATGGGGTGCGAGTGCACTTGTGGGGCGTAGAACCCCCGTTCGGAACGAACCAGGCGGAACGGCTGGTGTGGGAGTCCGACACGGTGGAGATTCTCAGCGCCGATTTCCTGCGGCCGTACTTCAACCGGGCCCCCATCCCGGTGCCGGTCACGCCGCCGCCGTCGCCCGCGCAGGTGTTCGCCGCCCGGGCCGCGAAACCGGTGGCGCCGCCGAAGCAGGTGCACGGCGCCCCCAGCAGCCCCAAGCTGGGCCCGAGCCGTCCCCGGGTGGAGGAGGTCGGCGAGCACGTGGCGCAGAAGTGGATCCTCACCCGCGGCCGGGACAACATCAGGGATCTGCTGCCCGGACCGATCCTGCCCACCGTCATCGACACCGAGCTGCTCATCGAGGCGGAGAAGGAGCTCGGTCACTCGCTGCGGCCCTACCCGGAGGCCCGGGTGTGGCTGCGGGACGGTTTCTGGGCACGCGTGTACCGGGAGTTCGACCTGGGGGTGGGGATCTCCAGCAAGTAGCTCCCTGTCTCCATGCTGAGGTCCGATTTCCGCCAGCAGGGTCGGCTGAGCAGCGCATAACGTGTTCTTTATGAGCACGAGTCTGGACTTCGAGCGGTGTTACCTGGCGATATGCGCCCGCGATGCCCGCTTCGACGGACGGTTCTACACGGCGGTGACGTCGACGGGGATCTACTGCCGGCCGATCTGCCCGGCGCGTACCCCCGCGCGGAAGAACGTGCGGTTTTATACCCACGCGGCGTCCGCCGAGGCGGCCGGGTTCCGGCCGTGCCGGCGCTGCCGGCCGGAGCTGAGCCCGGGGTCGCCGGGCTGGGACGCCAGGGCCGACCTGGTCGGACGAGGGCTGCGGCTGATCGACGACGGTGTCGCGGACGAGATCGGGGTGGCGGGGCTGGCGCGGCGGCTGCACGTGACCGAGCGGCATCTGCACCGGCTGTTCGTGGCCGAGCTGGGCACGGGGCCGCTGGCGGTGGCCCGGACGCGACGGTTGCTGCTGGCCAAGCAGCTGCTCACCGAGACGTCGTTGCCGATCACCGATGTCGCGTTCGCGGCCGGGTTCGGGAGCGTACGGCAGTTCAACGGGGCCATGAAGGAGTCGTACGGGTTTGCGCCCGGCGATCTCCGCAAGAAGGTGGGACCGCTGCGCGCGGGCGGGCCGGAAGGAGTGACGCTCCGGCTCGCGTATCGGGCGCCCTACGACGCCCAGGCGCTGCTGCGTTTCCTGGCCTCCCGCGCAATCCCCGGCATCGAAAGCACGATATTTCAGGACAACCTGGTGACCAGCTATCAGCGGGTGATTCCCGGTGGAGCGATCACGCTGACGCCCGCCAGCGATCACATCCGGCTGACGGTGAGCACGGACGACATGCGCCAGCTGGCCAGGATCGTGGCGCGCTGCCGCCGCATGCTCGACCTGGACGCCGACCCCGACGCCATCGCCGCCGTCCTGGAGCCCACGGCGCTGGGACCGCTGGTGAGGAAACGACCGGGCCTGCGGGTCCCTGGGGCTTTCGACGCCTTCGAGCTGGTGGTCCGCGCGATCGTCGGCCAGCAGATCTCGGTCGCCGGAGCCCGTACCCTGCTCGGCCGGATCGCGGGCGGCGACACCTTTCCCACCGCGGCGGAGCTCGCGGAGCAGGACCTGACCGGCCTCGGCCTGACCGGCCGCCGCATCGCCACCCTGAACGCGGTGGCCCGCGCCGTCGCCGACGGCCAGATCGACCTGGAGGGCGGCGACCCCGCGGAGACCTCGGCGCAATTGCTGGAAATTCCCGGCATCGGACCGTGGACGGTCAGCTACATCGCCCTGCGTGCCCTCCGCGATCCCGACGCCTGGCCCGGCGGAGACCTCGTGCTCCGCAAGAAGATGGCCCAGCTGGCCATCGCCGACTCCGAAATCGAGCGGTGGCGCCCCTGGCGCGCCTACGCCGCCCTCCATATCTGGAATGCGTAAGGACAACCACCATGATCGTGACCCATACCGTTCCGACACCTGTCGGCCCGCTCGCCCTGCTCGCCCGCGACGGCATCCTGGTCGCCGCCGGTTTCACCGCCGACCCGTACGACATGTTCGTACGCCTCTCGCCCGAACTCCAGGCCGAAGGCATGAAGATGGGCGAGCTCCCCGAAGCCGCCCAAGCCGTAGCCGACTACCTGGACGGCAAGCTGGAGGCCCTGGACACGATCCCGGTGTCGCAGCCCGGCACGCCCACCCGCCAGCGCCTCTATGAGGCACTTCGCGCCGTGCCCGCGGGCACCACCGTCCGCTACGCCGAACTGGCCCGCCACGCGGGACTGCCCCCGACGGCGGCCCGGGCGGCCGGTTCCGCCTGCGCGCAGAACCTCATCGCCCCGTTCGTCCCCTGCCACCGGGTGCTCCCGGCGGCAGGCGGCTACGGCGGCTACTACTACGGCCCTCCGGTCAAGCAGTGGCTGCTCAACCACGAAGCCCGATTGATCAGCGTCTGACGGTGCTCTGGACCTCGCCCACCGGGATGTCCCGGGTGACGGTTCCTTCGACCGGGTCGAAGACGAAGGGGACCACGGACTGGTCGGCGTTGCTGGTGACCGGCCAGACCGTGGTGACGGTCAGGGTGTAGACCTTGCGGGGCTGGTCCGCCGAGGCGCGCAGGTAGCGCACGCCGCAGGTGAACGTGCCGCCCTTGACGTACGGCCGGCCGCTTGGACCGCAGTTCTCCTTGACTTCGGCCCGGTCGGCCGTCGTGCCCGCGTCGATCTCGATGTTGCCCAGGGTGGCGGTCACCGTGGCGCTGAGCAGGCCCGGCAGGGTCGCGGTGACCGAGCGGGTGGTCTGGCCCTGGCCGTCGAGCCACACCCAGGTGGGCAGGTTCACGTAGCTCTTGGCGTCGGGGTTGAGCTGGACCTGCGGCTCGGGGACGGTCAGCGCGGCGCGGGCGATGTCCAGGAGTTCGGTCATGGTGATCCCGGCCGGGGGCGTGTTGCCCGGACCCACGAAGATCGCGCCCTCCAGGGCGGTCCAGCAGGACATCCCCTTGGGATCGGCGGCGTTGTAGGCGGGTGACCACCAGCGCCCCGGCTCGCCGATCTTGTCCTCGAACTGCTTCAGGAACTTCTGGAAGTCCTCCTCGGTGCTGCCAGGGTTGGTGCGGAACCAGAACGCCCGCAGGTCCTCCTGCGCCTTCAGCATGTCCTCGGCGCTGCGGCCGGGCTCGTACCAGCAGGGGCGTTTGATCCGGTAGCCGTCGGATTTGGCGCCCAGGCCGTTCCCGCTGATGACGATGGTGGAATTCTCCAGTTGCACGCCGACCGTACGGCCGTGCTGGAAGCCCTCGCCGGAGGGTCCGCCCGGGTCGGGGGCGGCCGCCGGGGCGAGGGCGAGAGCCAGGGCGAGCAGGACTCTCATCGCAGGCACTCCTTCGCGCGTTCATCGGGATAGCTCGCGTGGCGGAACAGCTTGACCCTCCAGGTGCCGTCGTCCCCTCTCCGCACGGCGGCGACCTGGAAGTAGGTGGATTGCGGGGACGCCGTCCAGGCAGGCTGATCGTCGATCGGCGCACCCGCGGCATCGGTGACCCGGATGCCGGACGTGTCCACGCAGGCGTTGATCTCCGCGCCCCGGCCGGTCACCGAGGCGACCCGGAGCGCGTACAGCTTGGCGGTGCCTTGAGCGGACTGCTTTCCCTTCAGGAAGCTCCACACCCAGCGGTACGCGTCGCGGTTGGCGGGTTCCTCGACGCTTTGCAGGTAGGAGTCGTCGACGCCGGCCGTGGCGACCGCGCGCCACTGGTCCACATAGTTGTCGGTGAAGGCTTTGATCATCTTATTGCGGTCGGACGGCCAGTCGATCGCGATCTGGAGGCCCGGTGCGGCCGTGATCGTTTCGATGCCGGGGGCGGATGACGTGGTGGGAAGGGCTTTTGTGGTGCTTTCGCCTCCTCCGGGGGCGAATTCCGGTCCGGTGGGAGCGGCGCAGGCCGATAACGCGAGGATCACCAGCGTCATGGCGACATGTCCTCTCGTGGACGGTAATGAGGGACGCCTGGGTGGATCCAGAGTTATGCGGGTTTCGGCATGGCGCATTTCGGTCCTCCTCAGGCCAGCCGCGAGGTGCGGAGAGTCCGGCGCCAGGCCGGGAGCAGTTCGTCGATGAGCGATTCGGTCTGGGGGGCCATGCCGCCGCCGTACGGGTGCGAGGCCGCGCGCCGGTGCAGGGCGTCGACGACGGCGCGGAGCCTGGCGTGGTCGCCGGTGGCGTGCGCGGCCCGCAGCAGGTCGCGCCAGAGGGCCTCGTCGTCGGCCGCCAGCAGCAGGCCCGCCCTGGCCGCCGCGACCGCCGCGTCTGCTTCGCCGCGCTCCAGCCGGGCCTCGCACAGCCGGTGCGCGGCGTCGGCGACGGCGGCGGTGACGTCGTATTCCAGCGAATCGGCCGCCAGCCAGGCGTATCTGTTGCCTGGGCGGGCGTTCAGCAGCGGGCCGCGTACCAGGCCGAGGGCGCGTTCCAGATCTCCTCGGCGTACGAGCTCGCGGAACAGGTCCCAGTCGGTGCGCACCTCGGAGCTGAGCCGTAACCGCCCGGAATCATCCACATACAGGTGGGCGCGTCCCCGGGAATCCTCGCCGAGCCACTGGGCGACACGCGCGATCGTGGCGTCCCTGACCATCGGCTGCACGCCACGCGGCCACAACACGCCGCCCAGCACCACCGGATGTACGCCACCGGGGTGCGTGGCCAGATACACCACCAGCTCCTGGGCGAGCGCCGCCCGCCCGTCCTCCAGCGCGTTCACCGGGCTGATCTCGATCGGCCCGAGAATGCGCACCTCGATCGCGGGCGGCAGGTCGGCCCTTCGCAGGTCGGCCGGCTCCGGCAACGGTTCGCCTTCAGTCCGGCCTGCGGTGCGGAACAGGTCCACGACCGCCTGGTAGTGCCGCCGGGGCAGCAACTGCGCGTCCACGTCGAACCCGAGCGTCTCCACCACCGCCCGTCCGTCCGCGGTGATCTCCCACGTCCAGGTCGCGTGCGGTACGGCTCCCGCGACGACGAATCCCAGAGCTGTCCGCGTGCCCTTGCTCAGCAGAGCCAGCCTGCGTGCTTCCTCCGGGGTGGGTTGGATCGCCGACAGCAGGTAGTGGGGCGGCCAGGCCGGATCGTGGGCACGTCCGTGGATCCGGCCGGTGAGCACGTCGCCGGGCTGGTCGTGGGCGCGTTCCTCCAGGTCGGGGAGGACTTCGGCGAGGCTTCCCGCCACGCGTACCCGATCGGGGGCGATCAGCGCGAGTTCCTCGCCGAAGCCGATGAGGGTGATGCGCATCTGGTCGGACCATCGGTTGGTGGCCAGTTCCACGGCGAGCGCGGAGAGGGCCGCGACCGTGTTGGGTCCGGTCATCGAGATGACACCGTGTGCGGCTTCCAGGTCCACGAGTACCCGGCCGCCCCCTGCTGTGCCGAGGGAGACCAAGCCTGGGTATGGCGCTGGGACGTCGTTCATCGCGTTCTCGTCGATTCGACGGCCTTCGTGGGCCGCGAGTCGCCAGACCTGGCCGTCGTCGGCGACCTCCCAGGGTTCGGGGGGGTTGCGGTCCGGGGGGTGGATCCAGAGGTCCATGCTTCGGCTGGACAGGTGGACTCCGTAGATCGCCGGTGGGCGGCGGTCGGCTTCGGCCAGCAGGCGGCCCAGCAGGCGCAGTCCCGAGTCCAGCATGCGGCTGCCTGGTGCGTCGGATCCGAGGCGAATGGCCACTTCTGCGCTGGCCGCGTCGCCTCGGGGTCGTACGACTCGGTAGCCGAACGCGCGCCGCCACAGCTGTTCCCGCCGCCTGCGCCCGAGCAACGCGAGCAATCCGGCCGCCAGCAGGGAGGCTCCCGCCAGGTAGTCCACGAGATCGAGCCCGGCGGCCGCTTCTTCTGGCTCGGCTATGGCGATGTCTGTCGGCCCGGTCTGCGAGCCATCTGGCTGTACGGCTCCCGGTTGCTGAACTCCTGGCAGGCTGTCGACTCCACCGGGCCGGGTGGGGGAATTGTCCGGTTCCGCTGTCTCGCCAGGACGCTCGCCGGACGAACCCGGACGCTCGCTGGAATCGCTGGAAGCACCCGAACTATCACTGGAAGTACCTGAACGATCGCTGGAAGCACCCGAACGATCGCCGGAGCCGCTGGAGGAACCTGGACGATCGCCCGATTCCTCCGCAGAGGAGGTGCCGGGCTGCTGCGGCTGGGTCGTCTGGTCGGGCCAGGCGGGCTTAGGGAGAACGATTCGCGGCCTGGTGGGGGAATCGTCCAGGTCCGCGCTCCCGTCTCCGGTCTGCCCGCTCCCCACGTCCCCTGTGTCCGGCCGGGTGATGTCCTGCTCCGGCTCCGCAGACCGCCCGCTTCCTTCGGTGCCCGAACCAGACTTGCCGGTTTCGCCTGGCCGGATCTCCGACCGACCCGCGTCCGGCTTGCCCGCGTCCGACTTTCCCGTGCCCGGATTACTCGCGTCCGGATTACTCGCGTCCGGAATGCTTGAAGTGCGACCGCTTCCTTCGGTGCCCGTACCGGACTTACCGGTTTCGCCTGGCCTGATTTCCGGCCTGCTCGCGTCCGGCTTGGGGATGCGGGTGTCGTCCACGCCTGGGGGTGCGTAGTGGGTCTGACCGTCCAGTTCGGCGGGAGGGCCTGGGTGATCGTTGAGGACTTCGCGGCGGGAGTCGTCGGCGGAGACGATGTGCACGTTTCTGGCGTCGTCCGGCATGTCGAGGACCCAGCCGGGGCGGATCAGGTCGGCCATGTGAAGGCGGCTGCCGTCCGGTTGTTCCTTGTGCTGGTTGAGCTGGTAAATCTCCGGGTACCTGCGGCCGTCGCCGAGGCATTTCTCGGCTATCTCCCACAGGCTTTCGTGATGACGGCCATGCGGGGGCTGCACCACGTACACCTTTTTGACCTCACGCGGCTGCAGGGCGGGCCGATCTTCAGCGGTCGGGGCGAGCACCGGCGTGGTCTGCGCGGTGAGGTGCGACTGAATCGGCGGCGGCGCCGCGACCCTGGCGAACGGCACCGCCACCGCGGTCGCCGTGAACAACACCAAAACCGCGCCGACCAGGCGATTGGCCAACGCTTGAGTGCCACCGGCGAGCGGCACCCTGGCAGGCATGCCAATCCGCCGGATCCCGGCATACACCTCGACGATTACGCAAACGACCAGTTGCAGCCACGCCAGCCAGACCAGCAGCACCAGCACCGCGATGATCGTTTCCGGGCCGACCTGGCTGGTGAACACATCCAGATCGAAGAGCCCTTCCGGTACCGGCGGCCCAGCCAACCGGATCAACGCGAAAGGCACCCCCCCGACCAACCCAGCCAGAGCCACCATCGCGGCCAGCCCCGCGAACACATCCCCCACCGTCCGCCGCCGCGAAATCCGCACCGGCTCCCCTCGCCGTCGCACAGTCCCCCCTTGCCCATTCCCCCCTTGCACAGCAAGCCGCTGCGCCCCCACGGCCCTCTCCCCCCGAACCGCCCGCTCCCTCCGCTCCCGAATCATTTCCCTACTCGGCCGCCCCCCAGGAG
>NZ_BLAF01000062.1 GCF_009687885.1 Acrocarpospora pleiomorpha | reverse complement strand
GTGGGGAGAAACCCGGCAACAAACCAGCCCGCCCCACCCGAGACACGCCAACACAGACCGACCGCCAACGCCTCAAAGGGCGGGCGGGGGAGAGAAACGTTTCAGGAGAAGGTGATGGTTGCGTAGTCCGATACCGGGACGTAGCCGATTGATTGGTAGATGGAATTGGAGACGGGGTTGGAGAGGTCTGTGAACAGGAGGACCTCGGTGGCGCCGTCATCGATGGCTTTGCGGGTGGCGGCGTAGGTGACGGCTGAGCCGTACCCGTGGCGGCGGAACTCCGGAGGCGTGAAGACGGGGCCGACGCGGGACATGCCGGAGATCGGCGTCGATACACCCGCCAGCGAGACTGGGCGACCCGCCAGTTCCCACCAGACGAGCTCGTTGCGATTCAGCCGAGCCGAGACGACCGGCCCGGGGTCGGCGGAGACGTCGACGTGGGCCTCGGTCTGGAAGGCGCGGAACCAGTGGACGGCGGTCGGGAGGTCGTCGAGGGTGGCCACCCGCGCCCGGCCCGGGCCGTACAGAGCGGAACGGCCGTCAGGGCCGCCGGGCGCGACCAGCGTGGCAAGCCGGTAGAGGCGCTCCGAGCGGCGTTCCTTTTCCTGCTGCCACCAGGCGGAAGCGAAAGTGGACACGGTCTCCACCGGCCCGGTCACCCCGGGCAGCTCACGACCGCGATTGACCAGTTGCCCCACCAAAGCGGGCAACTCGGCGAACGGGGATGACCCCAGCAGCAGCGGATACGGCGGCGTATGACATAAAGCCCCCCGCACCTCCCCATGCTCGACAAACCAGCCCATCAAGGGATCCGAGTACTGACCGCTCCGGATCCAGCGCAACACGGTCAGCAGGACCGTGTTGCGCACGGGATCCCGGAGCAGCCAGGGCTCGGCTGCTTCGGCGTAGGCCGACACGTCTGAGGTGAGCGTCCACGTCATGATTCGATTGTGCCCGTCCGATCAGCGAGTTCAGGCCGCCGACTCCGTGAGATAAGGAGCCCACTGCGGATCACCGTCGAATTGTGCACCAATCAGCCGCCAGTGCGCACCGCGAGGCACGGCTGGGCTGACGCGGAGCGACCACCCGATCTCTTCCAGCAGCTTGTCTGCCTTGCGGTGATTGCAAGGCATACATGAGGCGACGCAGTTCTCCCACGTGTGCGGGCCACCCTTGGATCGGGGGATCACGTGGTCGATGGTCTCGGCCCGCTGCCCGCAGTACGCGCAGCGGAAGTCGTCCCGGCGCATCAGCGCCGCCCGCGTGAGCGGGATCCTGGACCGGTACGGAATACGGATGTAGCGGCGCAGCCGGATCACGGACGGCACGTCCAGAGTCCGGGTGGCCGATCGGAGAACCGTGCCCCGGCCGTCCCGGTGGACGACGTCGGCCTTCTCCCTCAGCACCAGGATGATGGCCCGGTGCAGGGAGAGCGTGGTGAGCGGTTCGTAGGTGGCGTTGAGGAGCAGGACTTGGCGCATCAGCCGGCCTCCACGGCAGTCTCGGCAGACCTGGCGGCCGACCGGAGAGCGGCGAGTCGCAGAGCGACGACTGTGCGCCTACGTTGCGGCCCCACCTGTTGGGACTCGGGTGTTTCCTTCACGAAGACCTCCGCCGGACGGTCCAGCGGATGGTCACCACGGCACCGTCCTCAACCAAAGTGTGGCCTTTGCGATGACCTGTCCGCCACCCCATAACCTGGGCAACTGATACGCCTGGTGCTCTTTATGCCCCGGCGATCATCTTTTTACTCCCCGGTATTGGGGGTACGAGTCTGTCGGTGGCCTGCCCTAAAGTGCGTGACATGACGCGACCGCCTTACCCACCGGCTCGCCGGGCCGAGATCGTCGACGACCTGCACGGCACCTCCGTGCCCGATCCGTACCGATGGCTGGAGGATCCGGACGCGCCCGAGGTGAAGGAGTGGCTGGAGGCCCAGGGCGAGCTGCTCGGGCAGGCCGGGCTGGCCGGCCGGGAGCGCTTCCGCGGGCGGGTCGAGGAACTGCTGAAATCGGGGTCCATCGGGGCCCCGACCTGGCGCGGCGACAAACATTTTTTCATGCGCCGCACCCCCGAGCAGGAGCACGCGGTGCTCTACGTGGTGGACGAGCGGGGCGAACGCGCCTTGATCGACCCGATGGCGCTGGATCCGTCCGGGCTGACCACGCTCGACTCCTGGCAGCCTGACAAGGAAGGGCGGCTGCTGGCGTACCAGATCTCGGTCGGCGGCGACGAGGAGTCCCAGCTGCACGTGCTGGACATCGAGAGCGGCGCGGTGATCGAAGGCCCGATCGACCGGTGCCGGTATTCTCCGGTGGCCTGGCTGCCCGGTGGGGAGTCCTACTACTACGTGCGCCGGTTGGCCCCCGACCAGGTGCCGGAGGGCGAGGATCAGTATCACCGGCGCGTCTACCTGCATGTTCTTGGCACGCCCGCCGACGACGATGTGATGATCTTCGGCGAAGGGCTGGAGAAGACCAACTACTACGGGGTCTCGGTCTCCCGCGACGGCCACTGGCTGACGATCTCCGCCTCCCGGGGCACCGCGCCACGCAACGACCTCTGGATCGCCGACCTGGAGTCCTCCCCGCACGAGGCCCCCACGCTGATCACCGTCCAGGAGGACGTGGACGCGCAGACCGGCCTGCATTTCGGCCGGGACGGCAGGCTCTACGTGTTCACCGACCGGGACGCGCCACGCGGCCGGGTGTGCGTGACCTCGCCGGAGGCTCCCGGCCACGAGAACTGGCGGGACCTGATCCCGCAGGACGCCGAGGCCGTGCTGAGCGACTTCGCGATCCTCGACGAGCTGGACGATCCGATCATGCTGGTGGGCTGGACCCGCCACGCCATCGCGGAGATCTCGGTGCACCGCCTGTCTGACGGCGTCAGGACCGGCGCGGTGCCCACCCCCGGCCTCGGCACCATCGGCGGCCTCTCGGAGCGCCCTGAGGGCGGCCACGAGGCCTGGTTCGGCTACACCGACAACACCACCCCGCCCACGATCCAGCGCTACGACGCCAGAACCGGCGAGACGACCCTCTGGGCCGCCTCCCCCGGCTCGGTGGAGGTCCCCCCGGTCAGGACGGAGCACGTCGTCTACTCCTCGGCCGACGGCACCGAGGTGCACATGCTGGTCATCTCCCCCGTCGACAGCTCCGGCCCCCGCCCCACCGTGCTGTACGGCTATGGCGGCTTCGGCATCTCGATGGCGCCCGGCTATTCGGCCTCCATCCTGACCTGGGTCGAGGCCGGCGGGGTCTACGCGATCGCGCAGCTGCGCGGCGGCGGCGAGCAGGGCGAGGAGTGGCACCGGGCCGGGATGCTCGGCGCCAAGCAGAACGTCTTCGACGACCTGCACGCGGCGGCCGAGCACCTGATCGCCACCGGCGTGACCACCTCGGCGCAGCTGGCCATCTCCGGCGGCTCCAACGGCGGCCTGCTGGTCGGCGCGGCCCTCACCCAGCGCCCGGAGCTCTATGCGGCGGTCGTCTGCTCCGCCCCGCTGCTGGACATGATCCGCTACGAGCAGTTCGGCCTCGGCGCCACCTGGAACGTGGAGTACGGCTCGGCCGAGGTGGCCGAGGAGTTCGGCTGGCTGTGGTCCTACTCGCCGTATCACCACGTCCGGGAGGGGGTGGCCTACCCGGCGACACTGTTCACCGTGTTCGCCTCCGACACCCGGGTTCATCCGCTGCACGCCTGGAAGATGGCGGCCGCCCTGCAGTTCGCGACGTCCTCCGACCGCCCAATCCTGCTCCGCAACGAGACCGAGGCCGGGCACGGGGCCCGCTCGGTCAGCAAGACGGTCGCCCTGGCCGCCGACCAGCTGGCCTTCCTCGCCACCCACACCGGGCTGGCGCACGAGTCGTAACCCTGCTCGGGCCCGGCGGTGAACCCTATGGTGGAAACTTCTGCCTCTGGTGACCGGCGGGCCAGGGGCGTACAGGCGCCTTAACGGGGGAAGATGACGGTTTTGTGGCCGTCTAGGAGGATTCGGTGTTCGGCGTGCCAGCGGACGGCACGAGCCAGAGCCTGGCATTCGAGGTCCTTGCCGATGGCGACCAGGTCGGTGGCGGAGTGGGTGTGGTTCACCCGGGCCACCTCCTGTTCGATGATCGGGCCCTCGTCCAGGTCGGCGGTCACATAGTGGGCGGTCGCGCCGATGAGCTTGACGCCACGGGCGTGCGCCTGGTGGTAGGGCTTGGCGCCCTTGAACGACGGCAGGAACGAGTGGTGAATATTGATCACCCGGCCGGAGAGTTTGGCGCACAGGTCCTCGGACAAGACCTGCATGTAACGCGCCAGCACCACCAGATCGGCCCGGTAGTGGTCGACCAGGGTGAGAATCTCGCCCTCCTGCCTGCCCTTCGTCTCCGGCGTGACGGGCAGGTGGTGGTAGTCGATCCCGTACGACTGGGTGAGCGGTCGCAGGTCGGGGTGGTTTGACGCGACCGCGACGATCTCGATGTCGAGCAGCCGGGAGCGCACCCGGTAGAGCAGGTCGTTCAGGCAGTGATCGAACTTGCTGACCAGCACCAGGACCCGCGGCTTCACCGCCCGGTCGAAAAGTTGCAGATCCATCCGGAACTCGGTGGCGAGAGCGGCGAAGCCGACCCGCAGCTCGTCCATCGGCACGGCGCCGGTGAACTGCACGCGCATGAAGAACCGATCGGCTTCGGGGTCGCCGAACTGCTGGCTCTCGGTGATGTTGCACCCGCGCCCGGCCAGTAACCCGGAGACGGCCGCGACCACCCCTGGCCGGTCCGGGCAGGACAGGGTCAGCACATATTCGGCGTTCATCGGGATCCCTTGGGCCGCGCGTGTCCTTCGGCTGAGCATGATATCGCTCTCCCCGGATATCACTGTCCCGGATGTTCCGCAGATAGGTCGTCCGCTCCGATGGCAGGATGGGCGATCGTGGCTGACTCACGACCCGCGGCCCGGGTTCTCTGCGTGGACGGTCAGGGCCGTGTGCTCCTGCTCCGCTGGCACGATCACGTGAGCGATGTCGTCTTCTGGGAGCCCCCCGGCGGCGGGATCGAACCCGGCGAGACACCCCTGGAAGCGGCGCGCCGCGAGCTCGCCGAAGAGACCGGGCTGCCCGGGGACAGGGTCCTTGACCAGTGGATACCGGTCGAACGCGACTACCACTGGCTAGGCGTTCACTACGTCAAGACCGAGCCGTTCTTCCTGGCGCGCTTCGACACCACTCCCGACGTGGCCTCCACCGAGCTCACCCCGGAGGAGGACGGCACCTACCGCGGCCACGCCTGGCACTCCCGGGCCGACCTGGCCGCGCTCCCCGAGCCGATCGAGCCACCGAACCTGCTCGCCATTCTCGATCACCTGTTGTGAACCGGCCGGAAACTTTCACCAGCCGGCCGTACCTACCTGATGAATTGACCAGAATTCACAGGAATTAGTGATTTTTCGCCATAAAGAACGACGGCGTCGCCGCGGACTTCGCGGCTGAGTTCGCGCCAGCCGTACTTGCGGTAAAGCTCGATCGCCGCCCCCTGCTGCAGGGTGGTGTCCCCGCGCAGGAGGCTGTAACCCAACTCGCACGCCCGCTGTTCGAGCAATTCCAGGATCTGCGCGCCATAACCACGCCGCTGATACTCCGGATGCACCCGCAACCGGCACATCTCCGCCGTGTCCTCATCCAAACGGCGCAATCCGCCCATGGCGACGATCCGACCGCCGGGCACCTCACCGACGAGGAATTCGCCCCGATCGGCCAGATACACCTCGCTGATCCGGGGGAAATCGTCCTCGTAGTAGACACCGTCGCCGGGCGCGAGCCCGACCTGGGCAAGGCTGATCTGGTGCAGCGCCCAAACCTGGTCCAGATCGGACCACCGGTAGCGCCGCACCCGTAACGGGAAGCTCACGAACCCCCCACCAGATCGCCGAGATCTAACTGGGCCCGGTCCAGGGCGACATCCCTGAGCCGGTCCAGGCCCTTGATCTCGCCATACTTACCGGTGATCCCGCCGATGAGCTCGTTCACCCTGGCTATCACCAGTTCGGTGCGGTGGATCTTCTCGATCATCTCCAGCGCCCGGATGGCCAGCTCCACGGCCTCCTCGGGCTCGCCCTCGATGAGGCGGCACTGGGCCAGGTCGAGCCGGATAAGCGTCTGGTCCAGCGGCTCGCCCTCGTACTGCCCGAGGGCCTGCTCCAGCACGACGTCGGCCTCAAGCGTCTCGCCTAGCCGCACCAACACGTCGCCCTGGTAGAAGTAGAGCTGGCGCTCGGTGTAGCCGAACGCGGTGTCCTCCTGCTCGGACGGGACCATCTGGGAGAACGCGGTGCGGGCCCGGGACAGCGCCCGCTTGGCCTGGTCGACCACGTCCTTCTTCTGGCCGTTGCTGCCGGCCAGCATGGCCAGCGCCCTGGCCTCCACGACGGGGGCCATGGTCTTCGCCGCACAGGGCGTCTGGCCGGCCATGTCGCGGCTCTTCTTGGCCAGCGTGAGGGCCTCGCGGGGGTCGCCGTAGTAGAGCGGGACGAGCGCCTCGCGGGCCACCACCCAGGCGCGCAGCGCGCGGTCGCCCGTCTCGTCGGCGGCGGTCCGCCCGGTGCGGAAGAAGGACCGCGCCAGCCGGTGGTCGCCGAGATCGATCATGATCATGCCGCACAGCCCGGAAAGCTGCGCCGCCATCCGGCAGAGCCGCTCCTGAAGATCGACCGGCTGGCGTCGTTCCATCGCCTTGCGGACCGCCGCGAATTCCAGCAGCACGTCGCAGAGCAGCCGGAGCGGCGGGGTGTTCATATATTGGCGGCCAAAGCCGATCGTGGATTCCTCCCACTGATCGAGCATCGCCGGAGAGACGGTCGCCGACACCATGGTGTCGTCCATCCGCCGCCTGATGTTCTCAACCGCACCCAGGACCTGACCGTCCAGGCTCACCGAGGTGCCGGCGAGGAGCTTCAACAGCGTCCTCCGTAGCACGTTCTCGTCCTCCTCGCCCCCGCCCGTTGAGGGGTCACCGCCGTCCGAGAGGACCAGCAGCTCGCGCGAGACGGGGGATGTGTCGGATCTTCCGTCTTGCAGGTCGCCACCGCGGACCACTCCCGGCATGCGGTGACCATGACCGCAGATGCAGGGACCGTCGTAGCCCAAGGCGACCGGTTCGACCCGGTAGACACAGCAGAGGTAGTGGAGGTACTCGGGCCCGGGGCGCTTGAGTCCGGATTCATACGCGGACAGCAACGTTTCCCCGATTCCCGGGATTGCCTTCCCGTCCCGCTCGAAAAGGGCGCGCACCTGCTCGATCACGTCGGCGAGCGCGATGCCGTTCGAAAGCCGGTGGGATTTGATCCGGGTGGTGCCGAACAGCGGCGAGCATGTCTCGAAGATCTCTTCGGCGACGCTCGCCAGACTCCGCCCAGCGGCCAGGCCTCGGGCCCGGACCCGCCTCGCGGTCTCCGTCTCCTTGTGTTGCCTGCCGGACATACCGGCCCCTCTCTCGTGGCCAGCCGTACGCGCCGCCCACATGTCCCGACCGGTCCTCATCTACTGACTTAGCGTAACCCTAAGGTTGCACTCCGCCCAACTAAATGATGGACCAGTTTTGTCCGGCCCGGTCCCACTGTCGAACGTGCTGATTAAGGATCGTCCACCCCCGGGCTGGTTCTTTCAACCCACTTGGTGGTAACCGCATCCAGAGCTGCCTTTGCGCTTCGTTGACCAGTGCGGCCTGGTAAGTCATCTTGGGCCAACCAGCACCGAAACGCAGAGCCGCAAATCACCGAAAGAGCCCGAGAAGGAGGACGAACGGTGGGGGAGGACGATTTCGGGCATCTGGAGCGTCTTGCTTCAGAGCTCGGCACTCGGGGATTTCACGCGCGGGTGGTGCACAGCCAGACCGGCCGTGCCTTCGTCCGCGTGATCAACCCGAATGCGACCAGTCTCATCGAGAACGTCGTCTGCAAGGCGGCGGACTATTGGTGGTCCTGGGGGGAGCGAATGCACCGGGCGGACGATCCGGCCGGTGCCGCGACGAAGGTCGCGCGTGTGCTCGCCGCGGTAGGCGATTGACCGAATGATCGCACCGCCGCGACGAACCAGGTGAAGCGCAGTCACCTTGGCTCGTCGCGGCCACCGCGGCTCCACAGGGCCGGTGGGATGCCCGGTGCGGAACGCTCCTCGCGGGGAACGTTGTGGCATCCCGCCGGCCCCGAACCGGCGGATCTGATTGGTACTGGTACGGAATTTCGTGGGCTCTCGGGTCCACGCAGTCTCGGGTACGGCTCCGGCGCGGAGCCGTACCCGGCTGGCTGCCATCCGGCACGGGCGACCGGGCTGGATGGTCATCGGGGGGATCCCCCTCTCGGAGAACGGCTTGGGATGCGCTTCCGGGTGCGCGTCCCGGTCCTGCCAGCCGTCACAGGAATGTCTGCCCCTGCCCTCCGCGGCCCGGGGTCAGGCACTCACGTCTCCCCGGCGTAATGTGACGTTGGCCGGTTCGCTCGGCAATATGGTTTAGGTTGACCTGCGTCGACCTCACCTAACGCCGAATGAACCGATCCGAGGGGGATCCACCTCGTGTTCCTGCTCTCCCCGAGCCCGAGCCCGACACCGAGCATCATGCCCAGCGTGACGCCAAGTCCGTCCCCCAGCTCCACACCGAGCCCGATCATCGATTTCCACGAGGCGAGCCAGAGTCTCGTCGAGGCGTGCAACAAAGGCGAAGGCCTGCTCTGTACGGTTCTGAATGCCATGCTCCCGCCGCGAGCCGCCTACCCCGAGTGGATCCCGCTGGTCGCCGGGGTCGCCGACGTGATCCTGATCATTCTGCTGATCCTGGTCGCAGCCATGGTGATCAGGAAGATCGCGCATCGGCTGATCACCCGGATCACCCTGCGGGCCGGTGAAGGCGTGCTGCCGGACCGGCTCCGCCGCGCCGCCACCCCGGAGGACGCCACCTCCGCCATCCTCAGCGAACGGCGCAGGCAGCGCGGCGACACCCTCGGCTCCGTGCTGCGCAGCATCGCCTCGGTGGTCATCCTCGGCACCGCCTTCCTCACCATCGCCACCAAGATCGGCATCCCGATCGCGCCCCTGCTCACCAGCGTCGGCGTGCTCGGCGTGGCGGTCGGCTTCGGCGCGCAGGAGCTGGTCAAGGACTTCATCGCCGGCATGTTCATGCTGGTGGAGGACCAATACGGGGTCGGCGACGTGATCGACACCGGAGTCGCCATCGGCACCGTCGAAGCGGTCACCCTGCGCATCACGCGGCTCCGCGACATCGACGGCAAGGTCTGGTACGTCAGGAACGGCACCATCACCCGGGTCGGCAACGAGTCCCAGGGCTGGTCGCGGGCGGTGGTGGACGTTCCGGTGGCGTACGACACGGATGTGATCCGGGTGCAGGACCTGCTGAAGGAGATCGCCACCCAGCTGTGGGAGGACGAGAACTTCCACGACACGGTGATCGTCGAGGAGCCGCAGGTCTTCGGCATGGAGCAGATCTCCGACTCCGCCGTGATCTTCCGGGTGAGTGTGAAGACCGTGCCCGGCGAGCGCGCCAACGCCGCCCGCGAACTCCGGCGCCGGATCAAGCGCGCCTTCGACGAGCAGGGCCTGGTCTTCGCCGCCTGATCCAGCACGCCGAATTCGGTGCGGCAGAAGAATCATCATCCGGCAGGAAGGTCCGCGGGATGAGAATCCTCCCCCGGGGGAAATCTTCGCCCCCGGGCCCCGCGACTTTACTGGCGAGTAGCTGTCTTAGGCTGAATCCGTGACCAGCGAGGAGAGTTTCTACGACCTCATCGGCGGCGAGGAGGCCTTCAAGCGCCTCGTCCACCGGTTCTACCAGGGTGTGGCGGAGGATCCGCTGCTGCGTCCGCTCTATCCCGAAGCGGACCTCACCGGCGCCGAGGAGCGGTTGCGGCTGTTCCTGATCCAGTACTGGGGTGGCCCGGGTACGTACAGTCAGGAGCGTGGCCATCCGCGGCTGCGCATGCGGCATGCGCCGTTCGTGATCGGGGAGCCGGAGCGGGATGCGTGGCTCAGGCACATGGGCGATGCGGTCGAGTCCTTGGGGCTCCCGGAGGAGCAGCGGGAGAAGCTCTGGAAATACCTCGTCTACGCCGCGCACAGCCTGGTGAACGCGTAGGGCGGCGCCAGGGGTCCGGAGGGAGGCACGCTGTCCCTGAGGTGCCCACGGACGGGCACGCTGTCCCTGAGGTGCCCACGGGGGACGACGGGGCGTGCGGAGCCCGAGAGAAACGAAGAGCTGGGCGGGTGGGAGAACCCCGACGGATCAAGCTGCCGGGTCATTCGAACGACCACGGTGCTGGCGGGGGCCGGGCGGAGCCCGCAGGAAGCCAAGGGGCTGGGCGGGTCGGCCCTCACCGGACCAAGTCGACGCTTCATTCGGACGACCACAGTGCTGGCGGGGGCGGGCGGAGCCCGAGGGAAACCAAAGGGCTGGGCGGGTGGGAAACCCCACCGAACCAAGCCCACACTTCATTCGGGGTAACCCGGACACGGCCACCTGGCTGGTTACGCGGTGAACTTCTCGAGGTAGGCCCGCTCGTCCCCGGTGAGGCGGCGAGGCGTCCCCGCCGCCGGGTCGTAGGCCACCATGACCGACATGGCCTCCACGAAGACCACGTCCTCGTCCCGAATCTCGTACGCCAAGGTGAACCGGACCGGGCTGATCGCGGTCACCCAGGTCTCCACCCGCACGGGTTCGGGACGGAACGTCAGCGCCCGCCGGTAGTCGATCTCGTGCCGCGCCACGACCAGGCCACGATGCGGCTGCCCACCCGCCCGGATCGGATCCAGGTAGAGCATGGCCAGCCGCGCGTCCTCCAGGTAGTCGAAGAACCGGACATTGTTGACGTGCCCCAGCTGATCGATGTCGGCGAACCGGATCTGCCGGGAGAACACATGCCGCACGCTACTCGCGCGTCAGCTTGCGGTAAGTGACCCGATGCGGGCGCGCCGCGTCCGCGCCAAGCCGGTCGATCTTGTTCTTCTCGTAGTCCGCGAAGTTGCCCTCGAACCAGAACCAGTTCGAGCCCTCTTCCCAGGCCAGGATGTGGGTGGCGATGCGGTCCAGGAACCACCGGTCGTGCGAGGTGATGACCGCGCAGCCGGGGAAGTCCAGGAGCGCGTTCTCCAGCGAGGAGAGCGTCTCAGTGTCAAGGTCGTTGGTCGGCTCGTCCAGCAGCAGCACGTTGCCGCCCTGCTTGAGGGTGAGCGCCAGGTTGAGCCGGTTCCGCTCGCCGCCGGACAGCACGCCCGCCTTCTTCTGCTGGTCGGGACCCTTGAACCCGAACGCCGCGATATACGCCCGGGACGGCATCTCGACGTTGCCCACCTTGATGTAGTCGAGCCCGTCGGACACCACCTCCCAGACGTTCTTGCTCGCCTCGATGGCGGCACGCGTCTGGTCCGCGTAGGAGATCTTGACGGTCTCGCCGATGGTGATCGCGCCCTTGTCCGGCGTCTCGCTGCCCGTGATCATGCGGAACAGCGTGGTCTTGCCGACGCCATTCGGGCCGATCACGCCGACGATGCCGTTACGCGGCAGGTCGAAGCTGAGATTGTCCATCAGCAGCCGGTCCTCGAAGCCCTTGGTGAGGTTCTCGGACCGGATGACCGTGGTGCCCAGGCGCGGGCCCGGCGGGATCTGGATCTCGTCGAAGTCCAGCTTGCGGAACTTGTCCGCCTCGGCGGCCATCTCCTCATACCGCTGGAGGCGGGCCTTGCTCTTGGTCTGCCGCGCCTTGGCGTTGGAGCGCACCCACTGGAGCTCGTCCTCCAGTCGCTTCTTCCGCTTGGCGTCCTTCTGCCCTTCCACCTTCAACCGGGCGGCCTTGGCCTCCAGGTAGGTGGAGTAGTTCCCCTCATACGGATAGCAGCGGCCGCGGTCGAGTTCCAGGATCCAGCCGGCCACGTTGTCGAGGAAGTAACGGTCGTGGGTGACGGCGAGCACGGTCCCCGGATACTTCTCCAGGTGGGACTCCAACCACTGCACGCTTTCGGCGTCGAGGTGGTTGGTGGGCTCGTCGAGCAGGAGCAGGTCGGGCTGCTCCAGCAGCAGCTTGCACAGCGCGACCCGGCGGCGCTCACCCCCGGACAGGGTGGTGACCGGGGAGTCGGCGGGCGGGCAGCGGAGCGCGTCCATCGCCTGCTCCAGCTGGCTTTCGAGCTCCCAGGCGTTGCGATGGTCGATCTCGTCCTGGAGCTTGCCCATCTCGTTGAGCAGCTCGTCGGTGTAGTCGGTGGCCATCTGCTCGACGATCTGGTTGTAGCGGTCGAGCAGCGCCTTGGTCTCGGCGACGCCCTCCTCCACATTGCCGAGCACGGTCTTGCTCTCGTTCAGCGGCGGCTCCTGCTGGAGCATGCCGACGGTGAAGCCGGGCATCAGCTGGGCTTCGCCGTTGGAGGTGTTCTCGATGCCCGCCATCATCTTGAGCAGGGTGGACTTGCCGGTGCCGTTGGGACCGAGCACGCCGATCTTCGCTCCGGGCAGAAAGGAGAGCGTGACGTCGTCAAGGATCACCTTGTCGCCGACCGCTTTGCGCACACGTCGCATCGTGTAGATGTACTCGGCCATGGGGTCAAGCTTAGTGGGCCGTGGCGGGCTTGCCGTCCGTCGGCGGATTCTGGGTGGCGGGCAGGCAGATGCGGTCTCGGCCCAGTTCCTTGGCCCGGTAGAGGGCCAGGTCGGCGGCGGCGAGCAGTTCGATCAGGTCGTCCCCGTGCATGTTCATGATCGCGACTCCGGCCGAGATGGTCACGGTGATCATGGCGTCGTCGGCGGGCACGGCCATCCGCCCGACCCGGGTCCTGAGCCGTTCGGCCACCCGGCGGGCCTCGGCCACGTCGGCGCGGGGCAGCAGGACCACGAACTCCTCGCCGCCGAACCGGCCGACCACGTCGTAGTCGCGCAGCTGGCTGCGCAGGGTGGCCGCGACCCCGATCAGGACCTGGTCGCCGACCAGGTGGCCGTAGGTGTCGTTGACCCGTTTGAAGTGGTCGATGTCGACGATCAGCAGGGCCAGCATCTCGCCGGTGCGGCGGGCCCTGACGATCTCGGTGTCCGCCTCGCGCTGCCAGGCGGCGGCGTTGAGCAGGCCGGTCTTCGGGTCGGTCCTGGCCGCGGCCTGCAGCTGGGCGTGGAGCAGGCTGCGCTGCAGCAGCATGACCGGAGGCAGCGCCAGCAGGAGCAGCGCCAGGTTGAGCCCGCACAGGATGGCCACCGACACGCCCAGGCAGAGCTCGACCGCGTCCAGCAGCAGGCTCTCCCGATCCCACAGCACGTCCCGCCAGCGGCTGTCGGGGTCGGCGGTGTGCGCGGCGATGGCGATCAATGCCGTGTTGAGCACGGTGAACATGGCCGCGCAGGCGACCGCCGTCACGATCGGCCAGCCGGTGCCCAGGCCCAGCTCCCCCGGGTCGGCCACCCGGGCATGGAAGGCCACCGAGGCGGTCCCGGCCGCCAGGCCGATCGCGGCCGCGCTGAACACCCGCCGGTAGGCGACAGTGGCCCGGACCCGCAGCTGCAGCAGGATCTGCAGCGGGATCGGCGCGACCAGCGCGTAGACCGGCGGCAGCAGCAGCGCGGCCGGCAGCCACCAGGCCGAGAGCAGGTCGCGGTGGACCCCGGCGGGCATGCCGAGCCGCCGGGTCGCCTCGATGCAGACCGCGCCACAGGCCGTCAGGGCCAGGAACGTGGCCAGGTCGGCGACCGCGAACGTGGTGGTCGCCGCGAAGTAGCCGATCGCCGCCAGATCCAGCGCCACGATCGCCACCAGATAGAGCACCAGCGGACGCCGTTGCGCCAGCAGGGGCCACCGGCCCCCGCGTGCCGGCATTCCGCCCATCGGTTTGGCCGAGGTCTGACTGGGCGCTGCCATCCCATCCCCCAACGCATCCATACGCCGTCTCCAGCGTCTCACGATGTGTAACACAATAGTTGCGGAGTGTGCGACGCGCGACGGGAACCGCTACCTTGGGCAGCGTGGCCATTCGTTCTGATGGCCTGGGGGCGGTTCTGTGGTGATTCGCTACAGCCGCCCGTTGGTGGGGAACCGCTCCTTCGCGGGCGGGCCGTGTGGGAAAGGAGCAGCCATGGTGCGGGGCGTTACCTGGACCTGATCTGGTGCTCTTGCAGCGACGCGGATCGTCGCCATCGGCCGATCTCCGGACCCTGATCGAGGGCACCGGCCGCGCACGGCCGATGCCCCCCTCCCCCGTCAAGCCGCCAGCGGCATCGCGTCACCGGGCCACGGAACCTCCTGCCCGTCGTCCACCGAACCCTCCACCAGACCAGCCACACCGGCCAGACCGCCGACCTCACCACCAGCCAGACCGCCGACCTGGTCATCGACCAGACCAGCCGCATCACCGGCGAGACCATCGCCCAGACCGCCGGCAGCACCGCCAGCCAAACCGCCGCCCAGACCGCCGGCAGCACCGCCAGCCAGGCCACCGGCCAAACCGTCGGCCACGCTCTCGTATGCGCCATCGGCCATATACGGCTCGGCGTGCTCGGCGTCCAGCCTGCCCGCGCCGCCCTCCAGCAGGCGCAGCGTGTTCGAGGGAACCGTGGTGAGCTCCCACTCGCGGGTGGCGTCCTCCATGGCCCGGAGATCGCGCGCGGCGGCGACCGGACCCGTGGAACCGCGCACCGGGCGCTCGAAGCTGCTGATCCCCCATTTGAGGTCGTGACCGACCGAGACCGCCTCCACCTCGACCCAGAAACGCTGCTCCCCGCCGCGCTCGAACTGCTTCACCCGCAGCTTGCCCGACACCACCACCGGATGCCCCCGCCGCACCGACTGGGCCACGTGGTCGGCCAGCGCCCGATAGCAGCGCACGGTGTAGAAGGTGGTCTCCCCGTCCTGCCAGGTCTGCGTCTGGCGATCCAGGAACCGGCGGTTGACCGCGACCCGCATCGAGGTCGCCCGGGACCCGTCACCAAAGTGGAACTGCTTCGGATCGTCGGTGACATTCCCCGACAGGGTGACGTAGATCTCGCTCATGAGTGCCTCCACGGTCCGGACCCTCGCCGGACTCGCGCTCACCCTCCCGCGGACCGCCCCCACCCGAAGCGACCGAACGACGCTCTGTGGATAACTGGCGTTATCCACAGGGCTCGAAGCGGGCCGCTAGTACTTCGCGGTATTCAATGCCTCGTGATAATCGTTGTAGCGCTGCAGCTCGCGCTCCACTGGCTCCACCACCAGTTCCTGCGCCACGCCGGACACCCGCCGCCGCATGTCCCGCTCCAGCCGGTCCCGCTCAGACCCGGCCGCGAGCACGATGAAGTTCCGGCTGGCCACCGCGGAGAGCAGGCCGACTCCGAGCACGCTGGCCATCATGAGCAGCACCCACGGCAGCACCCCGACGTCGCCCAGCAGGTCGGTCGGCGGCGGCCCGGCCTCGAAGACGCCGTAGGCCACGATCGCGCCGGTCACGCCCAGGCCCGCCAGGAACAGCAGGACCAGGAGGTACTGCCAGATCTTGGCCAGCCACCACCAGGCGGGCACCCGGTCCAGCGGCGGCGCGATCTCGCCCAGTTCGTCGGTCAGCACCTTGGGCAGCTGGCCGGAGCGGGAGCGGGCCGCGTCCCTGACGCCGTCCTGCCAGACCTCGGGCATGCCCTGGCTGAGCCCGTCCGACAGCGCCTGGACGGCGTTGTCCACCTCGGCGGGCTGAGCCCGGACCGAGCCGCCGACGAGGGTGCGGATGTCGTCCTTGACGTCGCCGAGGCGCAGGCTCTTCAGCGGGTCGGGCCGGAACATGGCGGCCCAGCGGGCGTAGGGCCAGCCGACCCAGTCGATCGAGCGCACGCCGTAGACGTTCTCGATGGCCTCACCGACCGCGGCCGCGCCGACGGCGTCGCACAGCGCGTCGGCGAGCCCGGCCCGGCGGGCGCCGTCCACGATGGGCTCGACGTGCAGCAGTTCGGGCATGTCCTTGGCCACCCGCAGCATGAGCTTGTCCAGGTCGGCCTCCAGGCGGAGGTATCCGGCCCGGCGCGCGCTCACCGACTCGGCCAGCACGGCCTTCAGGCCGTCGATACCCTTGCCGGTCGTCGCCGACGTGGCGACCACCGTCGGGTTGGCCACGCCCTCCCGCTTCAGCAGCTCCTCCAGGTCGGCCACGCAGATGGCCTGCTCCTCCGGGGTCAGCCGGTCGGCCTGGTTGAGCACGAAGACGGTCACGGCGTCGTGTCCGGCCAGCTCGGTCACGTAGCGCCGATGGGTGGCCGCGTCGGCGTATTTCTGCGGGTCGAGCACCCAGACGATCAGGTCGGCGGCGGTGATCAGCCGGTCCGCCTCGGTGTCGGTGAGCGCCCTGATGGAGTCATGGTCGGGCAGGTCGAGCAGGATCAGGCCGTGCAACTGGCTCTCGCCCTTGTCCAGCGCGCTGGCCCGGGCGAACCGGTGCCGCCACTGGATCTGCAGCCAGTCCAGCAGCGGCGCGGCCCCCTCCAGGCCCCACACGCAGGCGTGCGTGCGCGCCGTGGTCGGGCGGCGCACGCCGGTCGGCGACAGCTCGAGCCCGGAGACCGAGTTGAACAGGGATGACTTGCCGCTGCCGGTGCCCCCGGCGAGCGCCACCACGGTGTGGTCGGGTGAGAGTTTGAGCCGGTTCCCGGCCCGCAGCAGGAGCTGGGTGGCCTCGTCGAGCAGCTCCGGATCGACCCGTCCCTGGCCCAACTCGACCACCCTGGCGAGGGCGGCGAGCCTGGTGCCAAGTCCGTGCCGGGGTTCGGCGCTGATTGTCATCGGGCTACCTCGAGGTTGTAGGTGGCCTGGTAGAGCCGGGTTGCCGCGGCTTCGTCCGGGATCCCGGCGCTGTCCAGCGCGTCGACATAGCGCAGCGTCTCATCGTCGAAGAGTAGGCCGATCCTGGCCCGCAGGTCGCTGCGCGCCTTGGCGCTGATGCTGCGCAGCGACTCGGCGCCGAGCAACCCGCGCAGCAGCCGCTGCGGCAGGGCGCTGTTGCCGGAGCCGACCGACACATCGGTGGTGCCGTATCCGAGCAGCCCCACCGTGAAGATCAACGCCAATGACTGCACATCGAAGGAGACGAGCTTGGCCACCGAACGTTTGGTCACGCCCTCGGTTCTGATCAGCTCGGTCACGTGGTCCTGCCACGAGGTGACCATGCGGGAGGTCCGGCGCGCGGCCTCCTCGGTCGGGCGGCCGAGACCTGGGATGGCGGCCAGTTTGTCCCCCGCTCCGGCACGCTGCCGCCAACGGGTGACGACCTCCTCGGCGGCGCGCTGGGCAGCCGAGGTGATCACGGATTCCAGGCCGGTGTGCAGGGCGCCCTTGAGCGCGCGCAGCCGTTCCGGGCCCTGCTGGCCCGCTTTGGACGCGCGGCGGAGCTGTAACGTGCGCATGAGATCACCAGAGCCGGCGAAGTCCTGCCAGCGGGCCAGCACCTCGCCGCGCAGCAGCGAGCCGTTCCTGGTGGCCTCGTCGATCTCGGCCAGCGCGCTCATGTATGCGGAGTCCACGTCCGAGCGCAGGTCCGCGCGGAGCGCCACCTGGGTCTCCAAGTGGCGGGCGAGCGCGGGGACGCGGTTGCGGAAGCTGTTGAGCACCCCGTTCAGGGTCATCTGCACGGCGTGGGTGCGCCGCTGGTCGTCCACCGAGAGCTCGGCCAGCCACATCCGCAGCTCGGTGACCTCGTCGTCGGGGAGCCTGCTATTGGTGACGGTGGTCTCGTTGACGACGAAACGTTCGACCTCGCCCAGGCCGTATTCGTCGAGCATGCGGACGAAGTGCTTCACGATCACGTCGCGGGACTTGGGCGGGACCCGGGTGAGGATGATCACCAGCCGGGCGTTGCGCTCCTTGGCCAGCCGGAGCAGCCCCCAGGAGGGCGCGTCGGCGTATCGGGCGGCCGTGGTGACGAACACCCACAGGTCGGCGGCATCGAGCATGCGGTGCGCGATCTGGTGGTGTTCCTCGACGACCGAGTCGATGTCGGGGGTGTCAAGCAGGGCGACGCCCTGGGGCAGCCGTTCGGTCGGGGCGATCACGATGCTGTCGAGCCCCGCGCCCTCGCCCGGTTTGTCCAGCCTTCTCAGGCCGGGGAGCAGGTCGCCCTTGACGAACCAGTCGCGGTCGTCCGGATGACAGGCCAGGACGGGCGTGCCGGTGGTCGGGCGGCGGACCCCGGTGGCGCTGACCTGCTGCGCGGCGAGCGTGTTGACCAGGGTGGACTTGCCCGCGCCGGTGCTGCCCGCGACCACGACCAGCGCCGGAGCCGTGCTCATGTGCACGCGCGGGATCACGTAGTCGTCCAGCTGCGTCAGCACCGCGGCCTGCGACTTGCGCGCCTCATCGGCTCCCGGCACGTCAAGCCCGAAATGCAACCCGGTGACGGCTTCCCTGAGCTGGGCCAGAGCCGCCGTCAACGCCGCCGACACCGTCTCAGGCAACTTCTCTTCCTGTACGGCCCGCACAAACGTTCCACTCTTCACCCGGGCCACATCACCGGCGTCACTCCCGTAACCACCACCGGCGCCCTCACCCGCAGAGCCCTCCGAGGAGGCGACAAGGTGCCCAGAGGAGTCCACATCGCCATCCGAGCCAGCATCCGGGGAATCCTGGACACCACCCGGGGAGCCCTCATCATCGCCAGAGTCCTTGATATCGCCCGAGGTCCTGGCGGTACCCGAGCTTTGAGCATCGGCCGAACGCTTGACGCCGCCGAAACTCCAGATATCGCCCGGATCCTTGGCGTCGATCAAGCCCTTGGCACCCCTGGAACGCTCGGCATCGGCCGACCCCTGGACATCGCCAGAACCTCCGGCACCGCCAGAAGCTTTCACATCGGCCAAAGCCTTGGCACCACGCGAGGGCTTGAAATCGGCGGGCTCCTGGGCGTCGCCAGAACTTCCGGCATCGCCCGAATCTCTCGCTTCTGCCAAAGCCTTGGCACCACGCGGGCGCTTGAGATCCGCCGCCTCCTGGGCGTCGGTCAAGCCCTTGGTGTTGCCGGAATCCCTGGGATCAGCCGAATCCTGGGCGTCGTCCGAATTCTGGGTGTCTCCCGAGGTGCCGATCGCGTCAGTCGGCGAATCTGCTCGGCCTTCCCCGGAGCCTGCGGTGTCATCCGAGGAGTCCACGGTGCCAGCGGCAGGAGTCGCTTCGTCGGTGTGAGAACGGGGCGCGGAGCCAGCCTTGGCGGGGTTCCGGAAGAAGCTCCAGGGTTCCTCAGTATTGTCGGGCTCTGGGGTGGTCTGAGTGGTTTGTTCCGCGTTTTCCGGGTCGGGTGCGGCGGGTTCGGGGGTGGGCTCCTCGGCTGGAGTGGCGCTGACCGACAGATGAGCCCACGCGCTCTCGGTCTTCTTGCCCGAACCGCCCTCCTGGGCGGCCAGCACCTTCGCTCTGACCGCCTGGTTGATCACCGGTTCCGGGATGGAACCAGGGGGTGGGTCGTCGGGCCGGATGGCGCGGAACGATGCCGTCTGCTCACCGGGGCCCTCGTCGACCTCGTCGTTCACGGTTTCTCCCGTGGTGCCGATCATTGGGTAACCCGGTGCGTCACCGGAGGCATGCTCGTGTCCGGGCACGTTGGGGGCCGACTTCACGGGACCCGCTCCGCTCGCACCATCTCAATCTCCTGGCCGACTCCGACGACGTCCCCGACGATCACGATCGCCGGGGGCCGAAGCCCGGCGGCGGTCACTCGCTCCGCCACGGTGGACAAGGTGGCGATTACTGTGCGCTGGGTGGGAAGAGTACCGTCCTGTACCACCATTACGGGAGTTTCCGGCGAACGTCCGTCACCTTGCAGAGTTTCCGCGATCTCCGCGATACGTTCAACCGCCATCAGAAGTATCAGGGTTCCCTGGGATCGCGCCAATCCCTTCCAGTCGACGCTCGACTCAGGATGCCCCGGCGGCACGTGCACGGACACGACATGGAAGTCCTGGCTCACTCCCCGATGGGTGACCGGAACCCCCGCCGCGGCGGGGACCGCGACCGCGCTGGTGATTCCCGGCACCACGATGACCGGCACTCCCGCCTTCGCGCACGCGATCATCTCCTCGCCGCCGCGCCCGAAGACGAACGGGTCCCCGCCCTTGAGCCGGACCACGAAACGCCCGGCTTTGGCATGCTCGACGAGGAGCTCGTTGATCCGCTCCTGGGACAGGAACCTCCCGTACGGAACCTTTGCCGCGTCGATGAGCTCGACGTCGGGCGGCAGTTCGTCCAGCAGGCTGCGCGGGGCCAGGCGGTCGGCCACGACCACGTCGGCCTGGGACAGCAGCTGGCGTCCGCGCACCGAGATCAGCCCGGGGTCGCCGGGGCCGCCGCCGATCAGGGCGACGCCGACCGGTTTGGTGCGGTGGCGGCGGGCGTCGACCGTACCGTCCCGGAGTGCGCTGACGACGGCGTCGCGGATGCCGACGGCGCGGCGTGGGTCTCCACCCGCGGTGATCGCGACGCTGACCTCGTCGACCCGGCCACTGGCCGGGGTCCAGGCGGCGGAGGCGTCCTTGTCGTCGGCGCGGACGCACCAGATGCGTTTCGCTTCGGCCTCGGCGGCGATGGCGGTGTTGGCGTCGCGGTTGCTGGTGCAGGCGTGCACCAGCCAGGCTCCGTCACAGTCCCCCGGCTGGTACGGCCTGCGCTCCCAGACCACACGGCCGTCGGCTATCAGGTCGTCCAGGGCAGGGGTGACGCTCGGCGAGACCAGGGTGATCGACGCCCCCGCGTCCAGGAGCGCAGGCACCCGCCGCTGGGCGACACGTCCGCCTCCGACGACCAGCACCCGCCGGCCGTCGAGCCGCAATCCGAGCAGATAGGGCGCCATCTCTCCCCATTGGGTCAACACAGGTCCGTCAGGAGGTAAACCTACCGCCTGACCTGTGACGGCACTTACGAGATGCTCCTTATCGGCCTTCAAGCAGGGGCTTCCTGGGATCCCAGGGCTCCCCTCCTGCGGCGACCTCTCTCCGGCGGGCGATCGCGGACAGTGCTTCGAGGACGACACGGTTTCCGAGGAAGGCGGTGATGTCCGCGTGATCGTACGGCGGAGCGACCTCGACGATCTCGACGCCGAGGACTGGCAATTCATAGCAAATGCGGCGAACGGTGTCGAGGAGTTCGCGGGCTGTCAGGCCGCCGGGTTCGGGGGTGCCCGTGCCGGGGGCGTGGCCCGGGTCGCAGACGTCGATGTCGACCGAGAGGAAGATCCCGTCGCAGTCGTCCAGGGCGATCGTGAACGCCTCAGTGAGGCAGTCAGGGAGGCCTCGGGCGACGATTTCCGTCATTTCGTACGATCGCATGTTCTGCTGGGCCATCCAGCTGAGGATTTCCGGGCCGGGCCAGTAGCCGCGCAGGCCGAGCTGGAGGAAGCGGTCGCCGCGGATCGCACCGGATTCGATCAGGCGGCGCATGGGCTGGCCGTGTCCGTAGAGGTGGCCGAACTCGATCTCACCGGTGTCGGCGTGGGCGTCAAAGTGGATCATGGATATGCGGCCGAAGCCGTGGTGACGTGCGACGCCACGAGCGTCCGGGAGCGCGATGGTGTGATCGCCGCCGAGGATCACCGGAATCGCGCCGGACTGGGCGATCGTGTAGACGGCGGCCTCGATGTCCTTGATCGAGTTCTCGAGGTCGCCCGAGTAGCACTCCACATCACCGGCGTCGAGAACTTTGAGGTCTTTCAGGCCGTCCACGCGCAGGGCCATGCTCGGCCGGGATCCGTCATGACTCAGATAGCACGCCTGCCGCAGCGCCTGCGGTCCGAACCGCGCGCCCGGCCGATTGCTGGTGCCGCCGTCGAAAGGCGCCCCGACGATAACGACATCGGCTTCCGCGAAGCTACTCGGATCGGTCAGGTCGCAGCGATCAACACCAAGAAACGTGATATCCGGCCCAAACATGGGCCCATACCTAGCCATACCGCCATCATCCACCTTGGGCCTGATTCACCGATCGGACACCAGCTACCAACAGCCACATGTGCCCCGATCGCATCCTTTCGACCATGAACCTCATGAGACTGTCCGCTGGCGTACAGTCATCGCACCCCCTCGTCCATGAGCCTCACGATGCTGTCCGCATACGTCATGAGCCTCGGGCATTCACTTCCTGTCGGTGAACTCGCCGCTCACGTTTTGTCGGAAACGCCAGCGGAGTCGAAGGTGGCGACGTCGTGCATGACGCGTGCTGCGGCGACGACCAGCGGGTGGGCGAGCAGTCCTCCGGTGCCCTCGCCGAGCCGGAGTTCGAGATCGACGAGTGGGCGTAGGCCGAGGAACTCCAGCGCCGCCGTGTGTCCCGGTTCGGCGGAGCGATGTCCGGCGACGCAGTATCCGACCGCTTCCGGCGCCAAAGCCGCCGCCACCAGCGCCGCCGCTCCAGCGATCACCCCGTCCAGCACGACGGGAATGCGCTGCGCGGCGGCCCCAAGTACAAACCCAGCAATCGCCGCGTGCTCAAAACCCCCGACAGCCGCCAAAATGCGCAGGGCCCGTGCCTGATCTCCAGTCATTACGGTGATCTCGCCCCGAGTGTCGGGAGCCCCAGCAGTATCGGCGCCAGAGTGTGGCAGCGCGCCGGTCTCCGCGCGAACATGCGAAAGCACACTCTCGTCATTGCCAAGAACGGACGCAGCGTGTGGGACCGCCGCGGCAGCCACGTCAGCGGGGGGAAGCGCTGTGGTTTCGGGCTGAGGGGTAGGAGCTGGCGTTTTGGGTTCTGCGGGTGGCGATTGAGGGCTGTCACCGGATGTCGGTGGAGTTTCGAGGATCGTGTTCTTTGTCAGGGCCTGGCGGATGACGGCGATTTTGTGGTGGAGGGTGGCGTCGTCGATGCCGGTTCCCCTGCCGGTTACCTCGGCGGGGTCGCGGCCGGTGAAGGCGCAGATCAGGGCGGCTGAGGCGGTGGTGTTGGCGATGCCCATGTCGCCGGTGACGAGGCAGCGGGCGCCGTTGGCGATCAAGGTGGTGGCTGTTTCGATGCCGGAGTGGAGGGCGGTCAGGGCCTGATCTTCGGTCATGGCGGGGCCCTGGGAGAGGTCCGCGGTGCCGTACCCGGTCTTGAGGATGAGGAGGTTGGGGGCGGGGGGCAGGTCGGTGGCGACGCCGACGTCGACGACGGTGACCGAGATGCCCGCCTGGGCGGCGAAGGCGTTCGCGACGGCGCCGCCGGCGAGGAAGTTGGCCACCATTTGGGTGGTGACCTCCTGCGGCCATGGGCTGACGCCCTGCGCGTGGACGCCGTGGTCGGCGGCGAAAATGGCCAGTGCGGCGGGTTCCGGGAGTGGGGGCGGCGAGAGCGCGGCGATTCCGGCGAGCCGGACGGCCACGTCCTCCAGGGCGCCGAGTGATCCGCGTGGTTTGGTGAGCCGGTCCTGATGGGCTCTGGCCTCGGCCATCGCCGCCGCGTCCGGTGGGCTGATCGCCGCGATGGTCTCGGTCAGTCGGGTACGGCTCGGCACGGGGCACTCCTCAGCGCGTGGGGGACGTGTTCATTGTGACTTCCAATGCTTTGAGCAACGCGTCCGAGGTGTCCGGATCGCGTACGGCGATGCGGATCCAGTCCTCGCCGAGTCCGGGGAACGTGTCGCCGCGGCGGACGGCGAATCCCTTCTCGCGTAAGGGCAACCGCACAGCGGGGAGTCGTACGCAGACGAATGACGCTTGGGGGTTGGGAATGACGTGCGCTCCCAGCGACCGTAGGCCGGACACCAGGTAGTTACGGTCTGTGGCTAGTTGTCTGGCCCACGTTTCGGCTTCCGCGATCGCCCGAGGGGTCATGCAGGCTTCCGCCGCGGCCAGAGCCGGTGTGGAGACGGCCCAGAGCGGTTGGGCCTCCGCCAGTTGGGCGATCGTGGGGGCGTCCGCGAGCACGTACCCGATCCGCAGCCCCGCCAGTCCCCAGGTCTTGGTCAGGCTGCGGATCACGATCAATCCGGGGAGTTGTACTGATGCCAGTGACTCCGGTTCTCCGGGGATGCAATCCGCGAACGCCTCATCTACCACCAACGTCCGGCCTGGCCGGATAAGGCTCCGCAGAATCCGCACCGGGTGCGATACCGAAGTGGGATTTGTCGGGTTGCCGACCATCACCAGATCCGCGTCGTCCGGCACCAGCTCGGGATCCAGCGTGAACGCGCCCGACAGGATGACCCGCTCCACCCGATGCCCCGCAGCCGCCAGCGCGGCCTCCGGCTCGGTGAACTGCGGATGCACCACCACCGCCCGCCGAGGCCGAAGCACCCGCGCCAACAGGACGAACGCCTCCGCCGCGCCAGCGGTCAGCAGCACCTCATCGACACCACGCCCATGCCGTTCCGCCACCGCGGCCCTGGCCCGATCCCCGGACGGATAAGCCGCGAGATCGCCGACGGCATCGCGCACCACGTCCGCAAGCCATCCTGGCGGCATCCCTTGCCGCACATTCACCGCGAGATCCACCAGCCCTGGCGCAACCTCACGATCCCCGTGATGCCGCAAATCCACCCATTCAGACACGACCAGCGACCATATCCCACCCCTACTCAGGACCTCACGGAGTGGCGATTGCCGGGTTCTCCCACCCGTCCGGCTTAGACCGGGGTGGGTTCTTCGGCGTAGGTGGTTGTGGTGCGGGAGCGGGGGAAGCGTTGGACCGTCAGGGCCTGTTGCACGCGCTGGCGGGCGCTCCATTCGGCCGCGTCGGAGAGGGCTTCCTCGTAGCGGTCGATGACCACGTCGGCCAGTCCTTCGCAGTCGCCGATGACTTCGGCGCACCGGATGTCGATACCCTCATGGTTGGCCCCATATGCGAGCGCCTGCGCCCAAATCCGCTCCAGCACGCCCCCGGCGAACAGCAGATACGGCAGCACGATCACCCGTTTCGCCCCGAGGCGGCGGCAGCGCTCCAGGCCGCCGGGAACGCCGGGACGAGCGTGCGACACGTACGCGGTCTCGACGGTCAGGAACTCAGCCGCGTGGGTCTCCCAGAAGAGCCGGGAAACCCGATGCACCTCCGCGTTCACGGACACATTCGTAGAACCGTGACCCACCAGGACGATGGCGGTCTCACCAGGAGTGATGCGCTCAGGCTCCTCGTCGGTGAGGCGGAAGGGCTCGGTCCGTACCAGATGGGGCATGTCCGCCTGAGCGTCGGCGAGACGTTCGGCGAGGAGTTCGAGCACACGCGGGTCCGGACCGAGCGGACGTGCCAGGTCGTATCCGAGCGTAGGGTGCCGTTCCTGCTCCAACGCGAGCGTGCCGGGAATGTCGCCCAGGGCTCGCCGGTCGTTGGTGAGGCTGAGCGGCAACGCGATCAGGTGGTGGTGGCCGCGGGCCACCAGGGAGGTGATCGAGTCGCTCAGCGGCGGCCGGGCCTTGGTGATGAAGCCGCCGGTCACATCGGCGACCACGCCGTCCAGCCGGCATCGCAGCCGGTGCACGAAACGGCCGAATTCAGCGACGCCCGTCTCATCGTGCGTGCCGTGCCCGATGAGCACCAGCGGCGGTTTCATCTCACCGATCTCCCATGCCTTGTCCGGATCGTGACAATAGCGGACGGTACTGGGCCATGGGGGATCCTTGACCTGTCATTTAAGGTTGGAGTTCGTCCTGAAGCAGGCTGTAGAGGATGGCATCGGTGCGTCCGCCCGGAACCGGAAGGCCTTTCCGGAGGGTCCCCTCTTCGGTGAAACCCGCCCGTCGCGCGACCGCGCGGCTGCCCACGTTCCCGGTCGCGATGGTCAGCTGCACCCGCGTGTACCCCTGCGCGAGCAGCCAGCCGGCCACCGTTTTGGTGGCTTCCGCGGCGTACCCCTGGCGGCGCGCCCATGGTGAGACCCAGTAGCCGATCTCGACGTCGCCGCGCTCCTGGTCGGCCCGGTGCACGCCGACGGCACCGGCCAGCCGCCCGCCATCGCGGGGTTCGAGCGCGAATGTCAGGCCGTTGACCCGATCGGAATGCGCCAGCCTGGTGCACCAGTCGAGGGCACGTTCCAGGGTGTAGCCGGGAGCCCACGGCATCCAGCGGGTCATCTCGGCGTCGTCCTTGACGGCCGCGAGCAGGTCGAAGGCGTCGCGTTTGCCGAAAGGGCGCAGGATCAGGCGGGGGCTGTCGAGGCGTCCGCCGAACGTGGGGCCGGTCTCGCCGCGCAGCAGGCCGAAGACGACGACGTCATGCGGGCCGTCGTCCTCGAATCCGGCGCCGCGAAGCACGCCTTCCCGGGTGAATCCGGCTTTCTCCGCGACCCGGATGGACGCGGAGTTCTCCATCGTGGCGCGCAACTCGATCCGGCGCAGGCGCGCGGGTCCGAGCGCCCATTCGGCCAGTCCGCGTACGGCTTCCGGGGCGTAGCCACGTCCTCGATGGTCGGGATGTATGCCGTAGCCCACTTCGGTGGTGCCTGTCCCCCAGTGGGTTTTGAAGAGGCTGATCGCGCCGATGATGGCGCCTGCGGCTTCGATGGCCAGGTGCAGGCCCTGACCGGATTTACGCAGTTCGTGTACGCCATGGGACAGCCACTGCGCGATTCCCGCCGCGTAGCCGGGAGCGCCGGGCGGCAGGGCGGTCGAATGGTTGCCTTCCTGGACGATCGCCCGCACGCGGGCCGCGTCGCTCGGGCCGAAGTGCCGCAAGATCAGGCGTTCGGTTTGGATCGTGAGATGTTCATCGAACACGCCCATACCGTACGGCATGGCGTCAGATCGAGATGATCACCTCAAGTGTTCGGGGGCCGTGCACGCCTTCGACGCGGTTGAGTTCGATGTCGCTGGTCGCGGAAGGGCCGCTGATCCAGGTCAGGGGGCGTGCCGGGTCGAGTCGGGCGAGAGCGTCGGGCACGCCGGGGACGATCTGGTCCGCGCGGACGACGCACAGGTGATAGTCGGGGACGAGAGTGAGGGCTCGGCGGCCCATGCCGGCGCCCGCGTCGAGCACGATCGTCCCGGTTTCGGCGATCGCGACGGCGCAGGTGGTGACCACAGCGTCCGCGGTCGTCAGATCCTCGATCGTCGATTCAGCGAGCCAGTCGGCAGGGAATCCTTCGGGGACGACGACCTGTTCGGCTGCTCGTCTGGTCAGCGCGGCGCGGAGGGCGTCGGGCACTTCTGCCGCGTTGACGGTATGGACCACAGCGCGGTAGTCGCGGACTCGTTCGGCGAAATATTCGACTATGTCTTCTCTGTGCGCTCCTGTGCCTTGATAGTTCCGGGGGATCTCCACGTCGGGGGCGTTCGCGACGGCGGAGCGGATCCGGGCGAGGATCACGTCGCGTGAGGTCATCGGGTGCCGCCTTCTGTCTGGTTCCACCAGGCGCGGAAGGAATCTTTGGGGATGTCGGGAAGGTCGCGGGTGTCGGTCCAGGCCGACAGGGGGCCGGGGAGCCGTTTGGGGACCAGTCTCCGCATACGTCCGCCGAAGCGTTGAGCCCGCGCGAGCCGTACCGAACGGTTGAAGACCCAGCCCGCGGCGGCCATGCCCATACGTTCGGTGCGGGGATGTTTGGCTTTTGCCCGTAGATCGATGAGTACGGCTGGGATGTCGATCGCGACCGGGCACACCTCGTAGCAGGCGCCGCAGAGAGAGGACGCGAACGGGAGCGATCGGTCCAGTTCGGTGTTCATGCCGCGCAGCTGTGGTGTGAGAATCGCGCCGATCGGCCCGGGATAGACGGATCCATACGCGTGTCCACCGGCCCGTTCGTATACCGGGCAGACGTTCAGGCACGCCGAGCAACGAATACACCGCAAAGCCTGCCGCCCGACTTCGTCGGCAAGCACGTCGGTACGTCCGTTGTCGAGTAGAACGAGGTGGAAATCTTGCCCTTCGACCGCACCTGTCCACATTGAGGTGTACGGATTCATCCGTTCCCCCGTAGAACTGCGCGGCAACAATTGCAGGAAGACCTCCAGATCCCGCCAGGTCGGGAGCAACTTCTCTATCCCCACGACGCTGATCAGAGTTTCCGGCAGGGTCAGGCACATACGACCATTACCCTCGGATTCCAGGACGACGAGCGTGCCTGTCTCCGCGATCATGAAATTCGCGCCGGAAATCGCGACTTTCGCGCGGAGGAAACGTTCCCGGAGATGCAGTCGCGCCGCCTCGGCGAGGGCCCTTGGCTCATCGGTGAGGCCCGGGGGCACCTTCTCCATGTGCTCCAGGAAAATCTCCCGGATCTCCGCTCGATTACGATGAATCGCCGGAACCAGGATATGTGACGGCCAATCATCCCCAAGCTGCACGATCAGCTCAGCGAGGTCGGTCTCATAGGCCTTGATGCCTTCCACCTCGAGTGCCTCATTGAGCCCGATCTCCTGCGTCGCCATCGACTTGACCTTGACGACTTCGGTCTCGCCGGTAGCTTTGACCAGGTCGGCGACGATACGGTTGGCTTCCTCGGCATCCTTGGCCCAGTGCACCGTCCCACCGGCAGCCGAAACCGCCGCCTCCAACTGCAGCAGATACTCCTCAAGGTTACGAAGCGTATGATCCTTGATCGCCTTACCCGCCTGCCGCAGTTCCGCCCAATCCGGCAACTCCCCGACTACGGCGGCACGTTTACCCCGAATCGTATGCGTAGCCTTCCGAAGATTAAACCTCAACTGCGAGTCTTGTACGGCTTTCGCGGCATTTTTCGGGAATGACGGCATCCCCACGAATGTCTGACTCATCGAGCCCCACCCTCCGTAGCCGCCAGGATCTCCGCCAGATGCATGACCCGAACCCCCGACTTCTGCCGGTGAAGCGTCCCCCCGATATGCATCAAACAAGAATTGTCCGCAGCACAGAGCACTTCAGCCCCCGTCTTCATGACATTTCCCACTTTATCCGCACACATAGCGGCCGAGATATCGCGATTCTTAACCGCAAACGTCCCCCCGAACCCACAACACTCCTCCGCCCCCGGCAACGCCACCAACTCCAACCCTCGCACCCCCTCCAACAACCGCCGCGGCCGATCCCCCAAATGCAACCCCCGCAACGAATGACACGTCGGATGATAAGTCACCCGATGCGGAAAATAGGCCCCCACATCCGTAACCCCCAACACATCCACCAAAAACTCCGAAAGGTCATAAACCTTCGGCACCACCTCATCAACCACCTCACCCCATGCCCTACCTCTCTCCCCACCCACCGGCCCGCCTTTCGAACCCGCCGCAGCCGCCGCCAACCGCGGATACTGCTCGCGAATCATCGCCGTGCACGATCCCGACGGCGTCACCACCGCGTCGTACTCCGCGAACACCTCGGTGAAATGCCGCGCGAGCCGTACCCCCTCGGCCGGATAGCCCGTGTTGACATGCATCTGGCCGCAGCACGTTTGGGCTTGCGGAAACTCCACGTCCACCCCCAGACGGCGCAGCAGGGTGACGACCGCCCGGCCGGTGTCGGGGAAGAGGGTGTCGTTGACACAGGTGATGAACAGTGCGACCCGCACAGGTGCTCCCGCAGGTATGGTCAGACCAAATATGGTCAGACCATACACCGATCCCCCCGAGAGGCCCAGAGTGTCGAAACTCACCGGATCCCGAACTTTTGAGCAGGTTCTCGCCGAGATCGAGCGGCGGATCACGAGATCGGGTCTCACCGTGGGGGACCGCCTCCCGGGCGAACGGCAACTGGCCGAAGAACTGCAGGTCAGCCGATCCTCGGTGCGTGAGGCGTTTCGGGTCCTGGAAACTCTGGGGCTGGTGGAGTGCCAGGTCGGCCGGGGACCCAACGCGGGCGCGATCCTCACCTACGACCCGGACGGCACCCTCACCGACCTGCTCCGACTCAACCTCAGCCTGTCCAGCCTGACCATGCGCGAGGTCATCGACACCCGGCTCATGATCGAGCAATGGTCAGCGGCCCAGGCCGCCCGAATACCCCACGACGCCGAATCCACCGCCAAATCCACCGCCAAATCCACCGCGGCCATGACCGCCGCCCTCGCCGCCATGGACAACGCCACCACCCCGGAAGACTTCGTCCACCACGACATGGCCTTCCACATCGCCCTCACCGACCGAGCCGGAAACACCCTCAACTCGGCCATCATGCGAGCCCTCAGCAACACCCTCCACCAGTACGCGGTCGAAGCCGTCCACCGCTTGGGCCACACCGCCGACCTGCAAACCGACCACCGCCTCATCCACACCGCGATCACCACAGGCGCGCCGACGGACGCCGTGACTGCCGTAACCGAACATCTGGCCCGCGCATATCCGCCTCGAGCCCCCGAGAAGGAACGCGAAAACTGCTAGCCGGCCCTACCAGCCGCCGCACACAACCGCCCTCGAACCCACGAGAAGGGACGCGAGAACTGCTAGTCAGCCCTACCAGCCGCCGCACATAACAACCCTCGGACCCACGAGGAGGGACACGAAAACTGCTAGTCGGTCGTACCAGCCGCCGCGCGTATCCACCCCTGACCCACGAAAATCTGGCCGCGCCAATATAGAACGTGTTCTACTAACAGGCATGGCGAACGATCTGAGGCTGGGACTGAATCTGGGCTACTGGCAGCGGGACGCGACCGACGCGACCGAACTCGTCCAGACCGCAGAACGGCTGGGATACGACTCGGTGTGGACCGCAGAGGCATACGGCAGCGACGCCTTCACCCCCCTCGCCTGGTACGGCGCCCGCACCAGCAGGATCAAACTGGGCACCAGCGTGGTCCAGCTCTCGGCCCGGACCCCGGCGGCCACCGCGATGACCGCGATGACCCTGGACCATCTCACCGGCGGCCGCCTCCTGCTCGGCATCGGCGCCTCCGGCCCGCAGGTCGTCGAAGGCTGGTACGGCCAGCCCTTCCCCCAGCCCCTGGCCCGCACCCGCGAATACGTCGAGATCATGCGCAAGATCTGGCGCCGAGCCGAGCCCGTGACCAGCGACGGCCCGCACTACCCGCTCCCCTACCCAGGCGGCGCCAACCTCGGCAAACCCCTCAAACTCATCACCCACCCACTCCGCCCGGACATCCCCATCTACCTAGGCGCAGAGGGCCCAAAGAACGTCGCCTTATCCGCAGAAATCGCCCAGGGCTGGCTCCCCCTCTTCGTCTTCCCCGAGAAGATCGAATCAATGTACGGCGCCTCCCTCGAACACGCCGCCCCCAGCTTCGACATCGCCGCCATGGTCCTCGTCATCGTCACCGACGACCTCCGCGCCGCCCTCGACGGGGTAAAAATGATGTTGACCCTCTACATAGGCGGCATGGGCTCCAAATCACGCAATTTCCACGCCGACATCATCGGCCGCATGGGCTACGCCGAAGCCGCCGAACACATCCAGGCCCTCTACCTGGCCGGCCGCCGCGACGAGGCCTTCCACGCCATCCCCGACGAACTGGCCGACGGCATCTCCCTCCTCGGCCCCCTCCCCAGAATCCGCGAACGCCTCGACCTATGGCGCAAAAGCCCCGTCACCAACCTCCTCATCATGGGCCCCCACGACGAACCCACCCTCACCGGCATCCGCGACCTCGTCCTCGGCTAATACGCGACGAGACCCCCGCATCCGCAACTTACGGGCAGATGCCTCGCCGCCACCCAACAGAAGTGGCACCCGGCAAATCCCGAAGATCCACGACCTCGTCCTCGAGATAACACGCGGTACCCCCGATAGGAACACGCAGCAGAATGCCGCCGCCGCTCTTGGCGCCGGTGTGGCGAGAACCACCACCAGCGTTAACGGCACCGGATAACGGGGAGCGACGTGTTGAGCGCGCTGGGGCAGCAGGGCGACCCCGCAGTTAACGACACCGGATAACGGCGAGCGACTCCGGCGACCCCTGGGCCCCGATGGACCACCTCTCACGCGACGAGTCCGCCGAGCCACCAGCCGCTCAGAGAGGTTCCCAGCGGTGGCCGTCAGGCGGGAATCACCGGACAGACCGTATATTCCTCGCGTGAAGGTGCTCATCGCCGATGACCAGGAACTCGTCCGTGCCGGTTTTACCATGATCCTCGACGCCCAGCCGGACATCGAGGTGGTCGCCGCGGTCGCCGATGGTGCGGCGGCGGTGCAGGAAGCCCGGCGGTTGCGGCCGGACGTCTGCCTTTTGGACATCCGGATGCCCAAGCTTGACGGTCTCGAAGTCACCCGCGCCCTGGCGGGCCCCGGCGTGCCCGACCCGATGCGTGTGGTCATCGTGACCACGTTCGACCTGGACGAATACGTCTATGGCGCGCTTCGTGCGGGTGCGTGCGGATTTCTGCTGAAGGACAGCGGCCCGGCCCTGCTGATCGAGGCGGTCCGCGCCGCCGCGGCGGGTGACGCCCTGGTTTCCCCGTCTGTGACCGTACGCCTGCTGGCTCATCTGTCCCGCCCGGTCGCCCCCCGGACCACCGGCGAATCGTTGACCGAGCGTGAGCTGGACGTCGTGCGTCTGGTGGCCCGGGGGCGTACCAACCAGGAGGTCGCGGCGGAGCTTTTCGTGTCGCTTTCCACGGTAAAGACGCATCTCAGCAGTATTTTCATCAAACTGGACGCCCGAAATCGGGTGGAGATCGCGGCTTGGGCCTGGGAGTCCGGTGTCATGGCCTGATTAGCGGGAGCTCTGCCGGGATATTAATCAGAAAGTCGTGATCTGGACGGCCTGCGGCGGTGAGTCGCCTGGTCAGCGACTATGCGGCTGTCTGTGGGACGGGTTTCTGGTTAGTACAAGTAAGGCAAGTGCTCGGTGACCGGCTGCGACCGGAGGATGAGCTCGCGTGCCGGGGGGAGAATTCATGCGCTCGCTTCAAAGAGCCGCGACCGGGGTCTACGCCGCCCTCACCGCACAGATCACCGCCACCACGGCACTGGTCATCTTCGAGGAGACCCGCGGTCACCGCCTGGCCCAGCAGCTCGCCTCGTTCGGCGGCGACCCGAACGCGCCGGGGGCCGCCGAGGTGGTCGGCGCGGTCACGGTGTTCGCCATCCTCATGATGATCGTCGTCGCCACTGCCCTGATCGCCGCCGCGACCTACCTGGTCTGGCTCCGCCGGGCCCGCCCCAACTCGTCCGCGACCTCCGTGCTGGCCGCCTGGCTCCTGCCCGGCGTCAACCTGATCATCCCCCCGCTCCTCGCCGACTGGGCCTGGCAGCACACCGACCGCCAGGGCCGCACCCGCTGGCTGACCCTGCTCACCACCTGGTGGACCAGCTGGCTGATCGTCCTGTGGATCCTCCTGATCCACCTCCCCGGCTCCGCCGGCCTGACCGGCCTCGGCCCATCCGAACTGGCGATGATCACCCTCGCCGCGCTGCTCTGCGCCACCACCGTCCGCGAAATAACCACCAGCCGCGTCAAATCCCGCGCGGTCAGCCACACACCCTCCCCCATGGCACAGTTCCGGCGAACCGCAGGTTCCACCAGGAAAATCGCCTAAGCATGAGCCAAGCCGCTCGCCGTTATCCGGCGCCGTTCACGCGGGTGGCGGTCCTCGCCGCACCGGCGCCGAGAGCGATGGCCTGAAAGACCCGGAGGCACTGAAACACGCCGAAAAGGTGAGAGACGGCCTGCCCCTGTCGGGTGTCCCCAGACGTGTTCGCGATCGCGCCGATCCGACGAGCCGCCAGCCAGCTACCCATCTTGTTCCAGGTCCAGCGTGATCAGCCACCGCGAGCTGTCAGGGTGTGGGGCCTGAGCTGCCCATGCTGGCGTGCCACAACACCCGCGGCGGCTCCTTGACCCCCGCCGTAGGCCCGATATCCGCGTACGGCGAGAGCCGATACCCGTTCTCATATCTGATCTGGCGCCCCCCGACCCCGTCTCCCGACCCCGGCCTTTCCGCCAGGACGGTATGCACCGCCTGAATGCCCTGAGCACGCCAGAGCCGGTCGAGATCGGTCAGATTCCAGCAGTGCACGGCCCGCATCGAGATCCCCCGCGCCCCCGTGCGCCGCACCACCCCCCGCGCGACCAGCAGCCACGACCCGAAGACCGTGGACGCGGTATGCCCCTGCACCGACTCGAAGAAGGTCAGATCGACCGGCCCGGTGGAGTCGTCCAGCGTCGTGAAGATGACTCGCTGCCCGGACCGCACGGCGGGCGTCTGGGTCGCCACCTTCACCCCGGCGACCAGGATCTCCGCGCCGTTACGCTGGCGGAGCAGGTCACGCGCCCGGACCACGCCGATCGCGTCGAGCAGCTCGTCGTGGAAGCCGATCACGTGCCGGCTCACGTCCATGCCGAGCACGGCCAGCTCCGCCTCGACCGCCTCCGCCTCGGTCATCTCCGGCAGCTCCCCGGGCGTGATCCGCTCGGCGAACCCCATCGGCAGCTGCACGGCCAGCGCGCTCACCCCGGACCTGGACGCCCGTTCCAGCGCCCCGACCTGGGCGATCAGGTCACGCCTGGTCAACCGCCCGGGCCGCCAGCGGGGCTCCCCGGGCCGCAGGCCGTGCACCGCGTCGAACCCGCCCACCTCGACGATGCGCTCGGCCACCGGCCGGGACGGCCGCGCCCGCGCCCAGAAGTCGGCCATCGACGTATACGGCCGGCCCGCCACCATACGATCCACTTCGGCCTCGCTGATGCCTTTGATCGCGGAGAAGGGCACGCGCAAGCCGTACCCCCGGCCGAACTCCTCGGCGCGGACCGCGCTGGCCCGCGCGTCGCCGGGGCTCGCGGGGCCGAGGTCCTCGGGGCGCACGTTCAGGGTGAGCTTCTCGACCCGCCATTCCCGGTCGGAGTGGTTGATGTCCAGCGGCAGGATGTGCACCCCGCACTGGCGGGCCTCGTCGAGGATCACCCGATTGGGATACATGCCCGGCTCGTGGGTCAGCACGCCGGCGAAGAACGCGGCCGTGTGATGGCGTTTGAGCCAGGCCGACTGGTAGGTGGGCACGGCGAACGCCGCCGCGTGCGCCTTGCAGAAGCCGAACGCGCCGAACGCGTCCAGGATCTGCCACACCTTCTCCACCGTCTCGGCGTCGAACTCGGGCCGCACCCGCAGCTCCCACCAGGCTCGCACCTTGCGCCGCCCGTCAGGGCTGGAGAGGGTCCGGCGGATCTTCTCCGCCTCCGAGAGGCCGCATCCGGTCATCGCGTCCACGATCCGCAGCACCTGCTCGTGGAAGACGACCACCCCGTGCGTCTCCCGCAACGATTCCCGCAGGTCCTGGTGGGGATAGTGGGCCGTCCTGAACCCATGCCGGGACTCCAGGAACGGCGTGACCATGTCCGAGTTGACCGGCCCGGGGCGGAACAGCGAGATGTCCACGATCAGGTCGTGCATGGTGCGCGGTTCCAGCTTGGCGACCAGTTCCCGCTGCCCGGGCGACTCGATCTGGAAACACCCGAGAGTACGGCTGGCGCAGATCATGTCATACGTGGCCACGTCATCCCGGGGCACCTCCTCCAGCGCGAGCTCCTCCCCGTCCACCCGGCGCACCTCGCTCACCGCATACGCCATGGCCGACTGCATGCGCACGCCGAGCACGTCCAGCTTGAGCAGGCCCGCCTCCTCCACGTCGTCCTTGTCGAACTGCGACATCGGGAAGTCCAGGAAGCTGCGCTCGATCGGGGTGCGGCCGCCGAGGCCGGAGTTGCCGATCAGCACGCCGCACGGGTGCAGCGCGATGTGCCGGGGCAGCCCGTCCAGCCGTTCGGCCAGCCGGAACACCGTCTCCAGCGCCCGGTCGTTGAGCCCGCTCCCCCGCAACTCCGGCAGATCGTCCAGCGCGGCCCGGATCTGCCTAGCCCGGACGTGCGGGAACGCCTTGGCGATGGCGTCGATCTCGTGCGGCGGCAGGCCCATCGCGGCGCCCACGTCCCGGATCGCGCTGCGCGCGCGGTAGGTCTCCATCATGGAGACGCAGGCCACCCGTTCCGTGCCGTATCGCTCGAGGATGAGGCGGTAGCAGTCCAGGCGGCGGGCCGACTCCACGTCCACGTCGATGTCGGGCAGGCCGATGCGGCCCTCGGCGAGGAAACGTTCCATCAGCAGGCCGTGCTCCAGCGGGTTCACCTCGCCGATCCTGATCAGGTAGTTGACCAGGCTGCCCGCGCCCGAGCCGCGGATCGCGCAGCGGATGCCATGCGAGCGGATCATGTCCGTGATCCCTGCCACTGCTACGAAATATCCGGACAAGCTTTTCTTTTCGATGATCCGTAGTTCGTCGTCGAGCCGCTGCCTGGCTTCGCGTGAACGATGCAGGCCGCGCTCGTGCAGCCCGTCCTGGCAGCGGTGGCGGAGGAACGGCACCGGGTCCATGCCCACCTCCGGCAGGTGCAGGATCGGATGCCGCTGGTTCAGCAGCGGGACGATCTCGAACGGGTCGAGCGCGGACGCCTCGGCCGTGCGCCGGGTCTCGGCGAGCAGCCGCAGCATCCGGCCCTGGTCGCCGCCGCAGATCCGGGCCGCGACCCGGGCCATCTCGGCGCCGTTTTTGAGGTATGCGTGCGAGGACGGCTGGATATGCCGCCCGTGCAGGGGCACGAGTTTGCGGGCCGCGTCCAGGACGTTGCCGATCTGGTAGTCGGCAGGGTCGAGGTGGCGGACCGCGTTGGTCAGCACGGCGGGGACGCCCAGGCTGTCGGCCAGGGCGAGCAGGCGGGTGGCGGTGGTGGCGTCGCGGTAGCCGTACCGATCGACGAGTTCGACGGCGAGGTTCGGGACGAGGGAGCGCCAGGTGGTGAGCAGGGCTGCGGCCTGGCCGTCGCGGCGGGCGGCCATCGCCCGGCCCACGTCGGAGTCGGGGCCGAGCAGGACCGTCAGGCGGCCGGACTCGGCCAGCATCGCGGGGGTGACGAACGGCGCGCCGCGCTCGCCCGCGTGGTGGGCGGCGGTGATCAGGCGGCACAGGTCGCCCCAGCCGTCGGAGCGGGCCAGCACCACGATCCTGGTCTCCTCGTCCTCCACGGCCAGATCCACGCCTACGATCGGGGCGATTCCCGCCCGGTAGCAGGCCTGGACGTGTTTGATCGCGCCGTAGAGGCCGTCCCTGTCGGTCACCGCGAGCATGTCCATGCCGTGTTCGGCGGCCCGTTTGACCAGGGCGTCCGGGAACGCGGAGCCATATCGCAGCGAATAGGCCGAGGCGACATGCAGGTGACAGAAGCTGGGGTGGAACGTTCCCATCAATCCCACGCCCGGAGCAGGAGCCATGCCTCGCTCGCGGTGTCGAACCGCAACTCGTAGGTGCCGACCTCACGACCGGCGGCGGCCTCGACCCGCCAGAACCGGCGCTCGCCGGGGTCGGTCTCGGAGGTCTTCCACCATTCGCGGGCGACCACCCAGTGGTCAAGGATCTGGCGGACGACATAAAGCCGGTCACGCCAGACAAATCGAGCGGGCTGCCCGTCTCTGACCCATACCTCGATCGGATCGCCATAGAGTCGGCTCACGGTCATTCTCCCTGTGGCTGGCAACTGCCACCCGGGGGAAGACGGGCGGTGCTGTATCGAACATATGTTCTCTGGAGATCGAACGCAAGTTCGGGTTGCCGGAGAATGAGCGTGGGCAAGACCAGATCAGAGGGGAGTCGCATGCGCGCCATCGTCGTTTCCGCTTTTGGCGGATCTTCCGTACTCGACTACACCGAGGCGCCCGACCCGGTGCCCGGGCCTGGCGAAGTGCTGGTGGACGTCGCGGCGGCCGGGGTCAACTACATCGACGTCTACCACCGCGAGGGCCGCTATCCGATGCCGCTCCCGCTGGTGCCGGGCTCCGAGGGCGCGGGCACGGTCGCCCAGGTCGGCCCCGGCGTCGCCGACGTCGTGGTGGGCGACGCGGTGGGCTGGGTGAGCGTGCCGGGTGCGTATGCGGAGAAGGTCGTCATCCCGGCCGATAAGGCGATCCCGTTGCCGCCCGGCGTCAGGCCGGAGCAGGCCGCCACCGTCCTGCTGCAGGGCCTGACCGCCCACTATCTGACCACCTCCACCCATCCGGTGCGGCCCGGCGACACCGTGCTCGTGCACGCGGCCGCGGGCGGGATGGGCCTGCTGCTCACCCAGATGGCCAAGCTGCACGGAGCCCGGGTGATCGGCACGGTGTCCACGCCCGAGAAGGAGAAGATGGCCAGGGAGGCGGGGGCGGACGAGGTGATCGGCTACGACGACTTCGCGACGCGGGTCCGCGGCCTGGTTCCCGACGGCGTGGACGCGGTCTACGACGGCGTCGGCGCGGCCACCTTCGACGGCTCGCTGGCCTCGGTCCGCCCGCGCGGCCTGCTCGCGGTGTACGGCGCGGCCAGCGGCCCGGTTCCCCCCTTCGACCTGCAACGCCTCAACCAGGCCGGTTCCGTCTTCCTCACCAGGCCGTCGCTGGGGCCGTACATGGCGACCCGGGAGGAGCTGCTGGGCCGGGCCTCCGACGTGCTGGGCTGGCTCGCGTCCGGGCAGCTCCACGTGCACGTGTTCGCCCGGCTGCCGCTGGCCGAGGCGGCGCGCGCCCACGACGACCTGGAAGGCCGCAAGACCATGGGGAAGCTGCTATTGATCCCTTGATGTCGGCCAGTCCAGGAGCCGCGCGCCGAGAATGGCCGTCTCCAGGGTGAACCGCTGGGTCGGGTCCTCAGGGGAGAATCCGGTCAGGCGGCGGACCCGCTCCAGCCGGTAGGTGACCGCCCGGGTGCTGATGCCCAGCCTGCGGGCGGCCGCCGTCTGGTTGCCCTGGGCCGCGAAGACCTGCTCCAGCGTGTCAATCAGCGGCTCCGGGCCGCCGCGCGCGTCGAGCAACGGGCTGAGCACGCTGGTGACCAGATCTTCTATGGCCTCCCTGTCCCGCAGCAGCACCGGGAAGACCAGCAGGTCGGCGGCCTTCAGCACGGGCGCGCGCAGTCCCAGCCGGTCGCCCAGGTCGATCGCGTTGCTCGCCTCCCGGTAGGAGGTGACCACGCCGCCCGGGCCCCGATGGGCGCGGCCGATCCCGATCCGCCAGCCCGGCTCGAACCGGGAGCGCACATGATGGGTGAACTCGCCGGTCGCGGCCGTCAGCGTGCCCGGCACCACGCAGACGAGCAGCCCGGACTGCACCGCGATCAGGATGTTGTGCGAGCCGAACCGTGCGATCAGTTCCCGCTCGATCGTGCCGGCCATCGCGTCGGGTATGCCGGTGACCGGGCGCGCCACGGCCACCACGTACGACTCGGCCAGCCTGAGCCCGAAATGTTCGGCTCGTTCGGCCAGCCGTTCAGCCCGGCCCTGGAGCAGGTCGTCGACGAACTCCCTGCGGGCCTCCTCCTCCGAGCGCAGGGCCAGGCGCTGGGCGTCCTCGTACCCCTCGATCAGGGCCGAGACGGCGCGGCGCAGCGCGGGCAGCACGGCGGCCGAGCCGATTTGCTCGGCCTCGCGCAGCGCGGCGTCCACTATCGTGCGCAGGGGAACGCCCTGCTGGGCGGCCTTCGTTCCGGCTGAGCGGTATTCGTCCAGCATCGCCCGGTCGGGCAGCCGGCCAGCTGTCTCTCCGAGCAATCCCATCGGACACTCCGCATCAGACTCCGACATCGCGCCGGTCGAAGGCCAGTGCCGCCGTCAGCAGCAGCACCGCCGTCGCCCCCGCCAGAACAAGGTAGTCGCCGACGGGAAAGCCCTGGTAAATCGGCTTGCCTTCGAGGTAGTAGTGGAACGGCGAAATCCACTTCAGCCACGCTATGGCGGACACGTTCTGGCCGATCGTGACGATCGCGTAGCCCCCGATCGTCCACACCGCGGCCACCGCCGAGGCCAGTCCCTTGCGCCCGGTGGCCGCGCCGACGGCCAGGGTCAGCGTGCCGAAGAAGAGCGCGAGCAGGAGCACGCCGGTGTGGGCGGCCAGGATACGATCCGCCGGCACGCCGACACCCACGTTCGTGGCGACCGCCCAGGCGATCGCATAGGTCAGCACCGCCGCGGCCAGCAGGCCGAGCAGGCCCGCCCCGAAGCGCTGGAGCAGCAGGCGGACACGTTCGATCGGGAGGGTGACGGTCAGCTCCAGCAGGCCGTCCTCCTCCGGCTGGGCGATCGCCCGGTTGCCGATCCCGCAGGCGCAGGCGATGAACAACATCGGGACGAACAGCTGGTAGACCACCGACTGCAGGAATCCGGGACCGCTGGTGAAGTCGGCGAGGCCGCCCATGAGGTCCTTGAGAGCGCCCGGGTATTTGGCGAGGGCGGCCGGGCCGTACACCTCGGGGCTTTCCTTGATGCTCGCGTAGATGCCGATATAGATGGACATGAAGACGCTGATGCCGATGGTCCAGCCGATCAGCAATCGCCGGTACTCACGCAGGCTTTGCATTACCAACGCGGGCATGCCGATCCTCTTCTTCGCTGTAGTAGGTCAGGAAGATCTCTTCCAGGTCGGGTTCCGCGCTGACCAGGTGCACCACGGTGAACCGGGCGGCGGCCTTGATCAGCGCATCGGGGCGGCCGTCGATCGTGCAAGTCACGCTCGCCCCGGCCACCTTCAGATCGCGTACGCCCGGCAGCCCCTCGAACGCCTCCTGCGGCACCGGCGCGTCGAAGTGCAGCTCGATCCGGCGAACCGCCTTCTCGCGGAGCGCGGCCACCTCCTCGACCGCCACCAGCCGCCCGGACCTGACGATCCCCACCCGATCCGAGACATGCTCCACCTCGGCCAGCACATGCGAGGACATCAGCACGGTACGCCCATCGGCGCGCACTTCCCGCACCATCGCCAGGAACTCCTGCTGCACGAGCGGGTCCAGGCCGCTGGTCGGCTCGTCCAGGATCAGGAACTCGGGGCGGTGCATGAAAGCCTGGATCAGCCCGACCTTCTGCTTGTTGCCCTTGGAGAGCTTGCCCATCGGGACCGACAGGTCGGCCTCCAGGCGTTCGGCCAGCTCGTCGATCCTGGCCTGGGCGACGCCGCCGCGGGCGTCCGCCAGAAAGCGCAGGTACTGCCCCGCGCGCTCGCGCCCCGCCAAGGCCAGCTCGCCGGGGAGGTAGCCGATCCTGGCCCGCACCTTCGCGTCCCCGGGGTCGAGGCCGAGCACCGTGGCCCGGCCCCTGGTCGGCCGGATGACGTCCAGGAGGAGCCTGATCGTCGTCGTCTTCCCCGATCCGTTCGGGCCGAGATAACCGAACACCTCGCCCGGCTGGATCGAAAGGTCCAGATCCTCCAGACCTCTACGCTGGCCGTAGAACTTGGTCAGTCCTTCGGCTTCCACTACCGCTGTCATGCCGTAAATGGTGGCCGTCCCGGCCTGCCGCCGACAGGTGCCCAGTTCGACAGTTGCCCGCCGATTGCTTTCGCGGTTCCGGCAACATGCCTATGTTGGGAGACGGAGGATCTGGTGGATATCACTGCGTTCGTGCTGGGTGGGGGCGGGGTGCTCGGAGCCCATGAGGTGGGCATGCTCCGCGCCCTCGCGGAGGCCGGGATCACCCCCGATCTGGTGGTCGGAACGTCGGTGGGCGCCCTCAACGGCGTGCTCCTCGCCGCCTCCCCGGCCGACGCCGTCGACCGGCTCACCGAACTGTGGGGATCTTCCATTGTTCGTACGGCTTTCGCCGGCTCGTGGGTGACCCGGCTGTCCACGCTCGCCAAGACCGGCACCCATTTGCACCCGATCGACCCTTTACGGCGGCTGCTCGGCGCGGCCATCCCCGAGACGTTCGAGGAGCTTCAGATCCCGTTCCAGTGCGTGGCCGCCTCCATCGAGGGCGCCTGCGCGCGCTGGTTCTCCACCGGGCCGCTCGCCGACGCCGTCCTCGCCTCCTGCGCCGTGCCGGGGTTGCTGCCGCCGGTGCGGATCGGTGACGAGCACTACCTGGACGGGGGTCTCGTGCACAGCATCCCCGTCGGGCGTGCCGTGCAGCTCGGCGCGCGGCGGATCTTCGTGCTGCATGTGGGGCGGATCGAGCGCCCGCTGACCCCGCCTAGCAAGCCGTGGGAAGTCGGGCTTGTCGCCTTCGAGATCGCCCGGCGTCATCGTTTCACCGAGGAAATGGCCTCCCTGCCCGACGATGTCGAGGTGCATGTCATGCCGGCGGGCTTCAACGGCAGGCCAGGCCTGTCCGATCTGCGCTACCGCGATTCCTCCCGGATCGGGGATCACATCGCGCGCGCGTACCACTCCTCGACGGCCTACCTGTCCACGCTGACCAGTCCGTCCTCACCATGACCGCGTCACACCCGGCGCGGCCAGGAGTTCGCCGCCAGCACATCGTTATCCGGCCGGATGCCGCCGGGAGTTAGGAGCCGGTCATGGTGCCGCCCCGGATTATCCGGCGCCTGATCTTCGCGCCCTTGGTGATCGCGCTGACGCTGGCCGTCATCGTGACCCTGCCGATCTGGCTGCTCGTCGCCTTCCTGGCCTCCCTCCACCTGCCGCCCCCGCAACGGCGGGGAATGCGGCTCATCGCCTTCGCGGTCATCTGGCTGGCCCTGGAATCCGCCGCCCTGATCGCCTGCCTCGGGCTGTGGATCGCGAGCGGCTTCGGCGGCCGCATCCATGTCGAGGTCAACCAGGAACGCCACTACGCGCTGATCCGCTGGTTCCTGTCCCGCATCTACGCCGCCGCCGTACGGATCTTCCGGCTCTCGGTCGACATCGACGAACCCGAGCTCACCCCCGAGGAAGCCTCCCGCCGCCTCACCCGCCCGGTGATCGTCCTCTCCCGCCACGCGGGCCCCGGCGACTCGTTCCTCCTCGTCTACCACCTCCTGGCCCGGTACGGCAGACGCCCCCGCATCGTCATGAAAGCGGCCCTGCAACTCGACCCATCCCTCGACGTGGTCATCAACCGATTACCCAACGCCTTCGTCCCCCGCAAAATCGCTGAAAGCGGCATCATCCACGAAATCCAACGCCTCTCCGCCGGAATGAACCCCGTCGACGCCCTGGTCATCTTCCCGGAGGGCGGCAACTTCACCCCCCACCGCCGCCACCGCGCCATCGGCCGCCTCCGCGAGAAGGGCCTCCGCGAGGAAGCCGCCCGCGCCGAATCCCTCGACCACCTCCTCCCGCCCCGCCCCAACGGCGCGATCGCCGCCATCGAGTCCTGCCCCACGGCGGATGTCGTCTTCGTGGCGCACACCGGCCTGGACGACCTGATCACGGTCGGCGACGTGTGGCGAAAGCTCCCCGCCCATGCTCATATCCGCGCCAAATGGTGGCGTTACCCCTCGGACCAGGTCCCCCGCACCCGCGAAACCCAAATCACCTGGCTCTTCGACCAGTGGACCCAAATCGACAACTGGATCACCGAGAACCGGGCTGTCCAATCGACGCCTAAATAGCCTTCTATTCGTGCGGGGGCGTGCCGGAGGCATCGCGGCGGAGGTGTTCCCGCCCCCTCCGTTACCGGATCGCCGAACCTTCTTCTGGGCGCATCCTCCGGAGGGTGAGGGCGCGCCGACGACGTAGCGCGGCCGTGCGAACGAAGGAGTCGGCGATGTTGAGGTGGGGGAACGGCTCGTCGGGGATTTCGACGTCGAGAAAATCGCACAAGGGCTGCCACCCTTGCCGCACGTCGAACACCAGCAGGCGGTCAGGGGCAATTGCCCGCTGCACGGCCTTGTTGTGTCGCTGGAAGATTTCCATGGCGAATTCAGGCTCATCGAAGCGGCTCTCGAATGTGTCCTTCCAGATCAGACGCTCGCACAAGGCCCGCCGACGCCGCAGGGACGGATAGAGCCGTTCCTCCAGGCGCATGATCACGCCCTCGATGCCGGGCTGTTTAGCCATGTATCGATAGATGGTTTCGCGGGCGCTCGCATACCAGCTTTCGGGGTCACGGACCGTGAGCACCACCTTGGCATCCGAATACGTGTCCGCCAGATCGCGCCAGAACGAGCACACCGGCCAATCGACAGCCGACCGGTATCCCGCCAGCAGGTCCTTCCAGTCCACCTCCTCGCCTCGCACCACGGCCTCCCACCGAGGGATCGACCCGGGATGCTCCCCCAGGGAGGACATGTGATGACACGGACCGTATCCAAGCCGCACCAGAGCCGCTTGCAGGGAGTACGTACCGGTCCGCCCCATACCAGCGCCGATGATCTCCACCATGGGGACACTCCTCCGTGGATCCACGATGTGCGGTCGCCTGTTGTACGCACGAACCAGCGCTCCGGGATTCACCAACAGGCACTCGACCCTGGGCAGACAGCTTGCGCTATCCCTCCAACCAGGTACGACGACATTCGCGCCCCGCATCTCGACGATCTGCTAATTCGGCTGCTGCTAGCAGCTAATTAGCAGCTAACACGTCAACAATTAGCAGGTGATCATGAAACATCCGCGCCTGCCGCCGGAATGGAGGGAGCGCATCGGCCTGATCTTCCCCCTATGTCCTAGCGCTTCAGACCACGCCCGTCCTTTACCTGCCCTGGGTATGAGCTGCGATCGCGTACGCGATCTGGAGAGCCGGAGGCTGCTGGTCCGTATCGCTCAGGGACGCGCCATGCCTGGATCCCCTCGGCTGGCCTTGCCGGTCTTTCGGTTCCTGAGAATCTGGCGCGGACGCTTACGTACGTCTTACTCGTGTCCTATTTCAATCGGCTTTGGATGGAAGGGGTGAGCAATGAATGATCCTGAGTTCAGGCCGGCTGAGGTTCTGGGCTATGAGCCTGTTCGGCGGCCCAGGAATCGGGTCCTGATCGCTGGGGTGGCGGCGGCGTTAACCGTGGTCACGGGGGTTGGGGTGGCTGCGGCTGCCTCGTCGCCTACGCCGAGCGAGAGTGGGTCGCCGGTGCCGAGTGAGAGTGGGACGCCTTCGGGGACTCCGAGTCCTGGGGTGCCTTCTGAGAAGCCGGGGAAGATCTGGGGGCCGATGAGGGGAGGGATGTTCGGGGCGGTTCATGGTGAGTTCGTGGTGCCCAAGGAGGGGGGCGGTTTCCAGACCGTTTCCACTCAGAACGGGACGGTGACGGCGGTTGATCAGGCGTCGGTCACGGTTCGTAGTGAGGACGGGTTCTCGCGGACCTATACGATCGCGGACACGACGCGGGTCAACGGCGGTCGCGAGGGGATCGACTCGATCGAGGTCAATGACCAGGTGACCGTGCTCGCGACGGTGGAGGCCGGGAAGGCGACGGCCACGATGGTGATCAACATGACGCGTCCGGAGTGGCCTGGCTGGGTCGGTCCTCGCGGTGGCGACCTCGAGTGGGGGCCCGGCCCGGAATTCCGCAAGCGGTTCCCCGACGGCGTGCCCGGGGAAAGGCTCAAGCGTTTCCCGTCAGACTCCGAGCCCGTCCCTGATTCCGCGAAACCGGAAACGGTCACCCCCACGCCAACGGCCTGATTCACCAGCCGCCGCGGGAGGCTTCAGCCGTTGGAGAGGATGGAGAGGCGGTGGCGGTATTCCGCCTCGTCTATCTCGCCGGCGGCGTAGCGGCGGCGGAGGATTTCTCGTGGGTCGTCGGGGTGGGCGGGGAACGAATGGCGGGGACGGCGGGAGAGGACGACGACCGTGACCACGCCGGCGACCACGGCGAGAAGGAATAACAGGCCTGCGGTGAGGAGAAGGGCGGTTGATGTCATCGTGCGCCTCCTGGGTGGATGAGGGGGAGGTCCCGGGGCGGGCCGTTCTCGATGAGGTCGAGAATCGCGCCGGTATCCACATGCTGCTCGATGAGGTCGCCCAGCGCGTCGAGCCGGGCGGCCCGGAATTCGGCGAAGGAGATGCCGGGGGCGGGGGTGAAAGGGCGGCCTGCCGTCGCGGCCACGTCGGCGAGGAACGCCTGGCGGAAGGCGTCGTTTTCCAGGGCGCCGTGCCAGGTCGTGCCCCAGACCGAGCCCGAACGGCAGCCGTCGAGAAACGGCCGCGACGGGGTGGCTGTGTCCACGGTCACGACGCCATGGTGGATCTCGTAGGCGGCCACGCGGTGACCGTACGCCGTGCCGACAGGTCTGGCGAGTGTTTTTTCCGCGGTGAAACGCACGGTGGCGGGGAGGAGTCCGAGGCCGTCGATGTGGCCTTTCCTGGATTCGATGTCGTCGTGGATTGTGCGGGCGAGCATCTGGTAGCCGCCGCAAATGCCGAGCACCGGCCGTCCGGCGGCGGCCCTTTCCTGTACGGCTTGCGCGATACCCGTCTCCCGTACCCAGCCGAGGTCGGAAACCGTCGCGCGAGAACCGGGGATGATCACCAAGTCGGCGTCCTCCAGTTCGGCCGCCGACCGGACGAAACGCACGACGATCCCTGGCTCGCTAGCGAGCGCGTCGATGTCGGTGAAGTTCGAAATTCGCGGTAACCGGACCACGGCGACGCGGAGCGAGTGCGGGCGGTAGGGCTGGGCGGGGCGGTTGTCGAGAGCGAGGGAGTCCTCGACGTCCAGCCAGAGCCCGTCGAGCCATGGCAGCACGCCGTAGGTTTCCCGGCCGGTCAGGCCGTGCAACATGTCGAGGCCGGGGGCGAGGAGTTCGGGCGCTCCCCGGAATTTGTTGATCAGGAAACCGGCGATCAGCGCCTGGTCGGCGGCGTCGAGCAACGCGACCGTGCCGTAGAGGGAGGCGAACACGCCGCCGCGATCGATGTCGCCGACCACGATCACCGGCAGGCGGGCGGCCTGGGCCAGCCCCATGTTGGCGATGTCCCCCGCCCGCAGGTTGATCTCCGCCGGGCTTCCCGCGCCTTCGCAGATCACCACGTCGTACTCGGCCCGGAGGCGTTCCAGGGACTCCACGGCGACCGCCCGTAGCCGAGCTTTGAACGCGCCGTACTCCATCGCGTCCACGTCCGCGATCGCGCGCCCGAGCACGACGACCTGGCTGCGGCGATCGCTGCCCGGCTTGAGGAGAACGGGATTCATGTCCGCCGTCGGCTCGATCCCGCAGGCGGCGGCCTGGGTCGCCTGCGCCCGGCCGATCTCCGCGCCGTCGGCGGTGACGAAGGAGTTGAGCGACATGTTCTGCGCCTTGAACGGAGCCACCCGCACTCCCTGCCGGGCCAGCCACCGGCAGATTCCCGCCGTCACGACACTTTTCCCGGCATCCGAGGTGGTCCCGGCGACCAGCAGCGCACCCTTCACCGCGTCCTGCCCTGAGTGCGCGCCTTGCGTACGGCCAGTCCGGCTCTGGTGAGGATCGCCAGAATGGCGGTGGTCCAGGAGACGGCTCTGGCGAGGCGGACCGAGCGGCGGATGTCGGGGACCGTGGGAGGTGGGCCTTCGCCGAGTTCGGGGCGGTGTTCCAGGCGGCCGGCGTAATTGTTGACCCCACCGAGGCGTACGCCCAGAGCGCCCGCGAAAGCCGCCTCGCAGCGGCCGGAGTTGGGGCTGGGGTGGCGGTGGCCGTACCTGGCCAGCACGCTGATCGTGGTCCGGGACGAGCCGCCGACGGCGGGAGCCAGGGCCGCCGTGAGCAGGGCGGCCAAGCGGGCGGGCAGGTAGTTGGCGAGGTCGTCGAGCCGCGCCGAAGCCCAGCCGAAACGCTCGTATCGCGGTGAGCGGTGGCCGACCATGGCGTCAAGGGTGTTGATCGCCCGGTACGCCACCAGCCCGGGGACTCCGGCGATCGCCCCCCAGAAGAGCGGCGCCACGACGGCGTCGGAGGTGTTCTCGGCGATGGATTCGACGGTCGCCCTGGCCAGTTCCGGCGAAATCAATTGGGACGGGTCACGTCCGCACAGATGGGGTAATCGTCTCCTTGCGGCGGTGATGTCGTCTCGTTCGAGCGCGTTGGCCATGAACGCACCCTCACGGGCCAGCGTGGTTCCCCCGAGAACCGCCCAGGTGGCGGCAGCCGTCATCGCCGCACTAACGACCGGCCGCCTGCGGCTCGCCCGCTCCGCGACCACGCCGATCCCGGCCACGACGCCGACACACACCCCTGTGAACACGGCTCCCCGAAACCGCGAATCCCGATATATCCGCTTTTCGAGCGCTGCCGCCTTGGTGCCGAACACCGCAACCGGATGCCCTCTGCGAGGATCCCCGACAACGGCATCCACCCCGACCCCGATCGCCATCCCCACCGCGACCGCCCCAGACCTGATCACCCGGGCATTCTCCCCCATTCCCCACAATCAGCCCAGTCAGGGGTATAGGAACACCCATCGCCTCGCTTCCGCTCAACAATGCAGGAGCTAGACCAGGTGATCGCGCAGGTCGTCCTCATGGGCGTCCAGCCAGGCGCTGGCCCGTCTGATGCGCTGGCCCGCACCATTGGCCCAGAGCTGAGCCCAGGACCCGCCATGGGATTCCGCCTTGCGCTGCATGGCGAGATAGGAGCGGTCGAATCGCAGGCGGGCGGTCGGCAGGAGGTTCCGGCGGTCGCGCGGCGTCAAGCCGTACGCGTCGGAGAACAGGCGGAGGCGAGGGCCGACGTCGAGGCCGCTCTGGCGGGGATCGCGGTCGAGGGGATCGGCGATGGGCGCCCAGTGGCGGAGCGTCGTGACCACGTCGAACAGGCGCGTAGTGGGGCGGGCCAGGTCGAAGTCGATTAACGCGTGCGGGCGGCCGTCGCGGAAGATGACGTTCTCGGGAGTGACGTCGCAGTGACCGATGATCTCGGGGGTGTCGTCGGAGGTGGACCCCTGTTCCCAGCTGGCGTTCGCGGGTGGGACAAAGGTGGCGACCGCGTCGTGGTAGCGCCGCAGGAGGCGGGCGAGCGTGACGAGGGTTTCGTCGGTGACCGCGTACTCGGGGAGGGGGCGGACGGCGGCGGCGCCCTCGATGTAGGTGAGGATCTCGCGGCCGGACGCGTCGATGCCGAGCACGCGCGGCGCGCCGTCGAATCCGGCGGACTCCAGGTGGCGGAGCAGGGCATGGACCGATGGCGTGGACGGTTTGAGCGGACGGCGCACGGTCAGGCCCACACGGACGACACCTTCGGTGACATCGCCACCGGTGAGAGGTGTTTCAGACTCGGCCCGTCGCTTCGTCGAGACGAACATGCCACCTCAGCGTAGTGGCCGATCTCTTCTCCTGAACGGGATTCGGGAAACATCAGCGGACGGCGGCACCAAAACCCGGCGCCGCCGCCCTCGGTGTCAGATCGAACGCTGGTACGCGCCGAAGGCCCGCGTGGCCAGGTAACCGAGCAACAGGGCGATCACCGAGAGTGTCGCCAGCGGCCAGCGAGCTAGTCCCCCGGCCACGGAGATGGTTTGCGCGCTCATCGACGCCGCCCTCTGGTTCGCGTGGGTGTGGTCGTGTCCCGGGGAGATGCGGCGGCGATGGCCGCATGACAGTGCCTGGCTGCCTTCCGTGCGGAAGGGACAGGTTTCGCGACCTCCGCGGCGGCTTTGTCGTGGACCGGGTTGGTGATGATCCTGATCATGCTCATGCCGCGACCCCTTCCGCGTCGGCGAAGGCGCGACCCGCGTAGCGGAGGTAGACGTCGTCCAGGGACGGCCGGGCGACGTCCAGGCTCAGCCCGTCCAGGGCACGGACCTTGCCGTACTCCTTGACCAGGCCTGTTGCGTTGATCATTTACGTGACCTTTCCGGCCACGCGCGTACCATGTCTCCTGATGCGTTGACGGGTCGCCGCGGGTGGCCTGTTGGCTCCTCGCCCCCGGCGTCGTGCTGCAACACCCGCCGGGGGCCTTATGTCACTGCTTGTGGAAGTTGTGCCAGAGCGCCAGCCCTTCGATGGTCTCCTCCCGGATCTCCCGCACCAACGACGAGACGAATTCCAGCTCGGTACGGCGAAGCGAGATCCGGTACTCCCATTCGATGTAGAGCAATCGGGGCAGCTTGGTCATGGACGCGTGCCCCCGCAACCCATCGGCCGCCGCCAGTTCCTGCTCAAGCCTGGACACCCGCTCCTCAAGCAGCCGCACCGCCTCGTCCGGCCTCAAACACCCCAGCAGCGACAATGCCGCCTCGAATTGGGTGAACTCCTTCGTGGGCACCGCGACCAGCTCGCTCAGCCAGTCGATCAGCTCGACCGAGCCCGGCTCGGCGATCGCGTACACGGTGCGCTCCGGGCGGGACCCATCCCGCTGGATCTCCTGGGCCACGATCAGGCCCCGGCGCTCCAGCGACTGCACGACCGAGTAGAGCGACCCGTAGTTGAGCTTGATGCTGTCCTCTTTGCGGCGTTCGCGAAGGGTGGTGGCCATCTCGTACGGATGCATCGGCCGCTCGAAGAGCAGGGCGAGCACCGCGAGCGCGAGCGGATTGCTGCGTTGCCGTAATCCCATGGCCGACCTCCTTTACTCGATTCCGAGTATTTTCGAGATACATCGCGAGTGTCAAGAGGGCATCGTCAGAAGTTCGGCACCCCACGGCCGCCCGAATGGGAACATGTCCGTCATCGAGGAGATACACCGGCATGCCGGTCTTTGTCGTCGAGAGACGGCATGATGTCAGTTGTCAGACAGATCACTAACCGCCGACGGGCTTTCCCATCGCCTGGAGCCACCATGTCGCAGTACCCGCAGGGCCCGCAGCAGTATGGGCCGCACGGCTACTACTACCCGCCACAACCACCGCCGCCCCGCAAGAGCAGCACGCCGCTGATCCTGCTGGTCCTCGGGATCTTCATCGTGGTGGTGGCGGTCAGCGCCGGCGTCCTGGTGGCGATCAACCGGTCGACGGTGACGGCGGAACCGACGACGTCGGCGACGCCGCGTACCAGCAAGACGGTGAGAACCGCCGGGACCGGGGACGAGACCGAAGAGACGGCCGAGCCCGAAGAGACGGTGAGAGCCGCCGGGACCGGGGACGAGACCGAAGAGACGGCGGCTCCCGCGGAGGGGGCGCAGCGGCTGGGCCGGGCCATCGAGCTGCACGGCATCGCCCCGGAAACCGTGGTCCAGGTGACCGCGCGGCGCATCATCGCCCCGGCGCGGCCAGCGAATCAGTACATCGTGCCCAAGGCGGGCTCCCAGTACATCGCCGTCGAACTCATCCTCAAGAACGTGGGCGAGAAGCTCTACAACGACGCGCCCACCAACAGCGGCAAGCTCATCGACGTGGACGGCCAGCAGTACAACGCGGCCTTCGCCGAGGTACGCGACGGCGTCTCACTCAACGGCATGGTCACGGTGTCCGTCGGTGACAGCCGCAAGGGCGTCCTGGTGTACGAGGTCCCCAAAGGCACGAAACTCGCCAAGTACCAGTTCGTCCTGGACAGCGGCTACGGCAAGGACCAGGGCGAATGGATGATCAACGGCTGAGAGGCGGTCAGATTCGATCGCCAGGGGACAACCTGGCGTGCTCGGCCAGCGCTTCGGTTCCCGCGGTTTCGGCGTAGTGGCGTGCCATCACCGGAGACTTCCAGCCCCCGACCCGCATGAGGTTGAGCGGATCCCCGCCCTCTCGCAGATATCCGCTCGCCATCGTGTGCCGGAAGCGATGCGGAAACACGCCGGGGATGCCCGCCTCCTCGCCGCGCCGGTGCAACATCTGCTGGATCCCGGTGGCGGTCAGCCGCCGATCTCCCCCATGCGCGGTCACTCCCCGCTCCGGCAGCCAGAGCCACGGTGAGGACGCGTGCCTCAATCGCGTACGAGCCCGCAGATACCGATCGACCGCCGCCGCCGATTTCCGCCCAAGCGGAGCCAGATAGACATCCCCGCCCTCGAGGATGATCCGCAGCACATGCCTGCCAAGCCAGACATCGTTCGCCTCGGGATCGGACGCGCTGTACCGCAGCCCCGCCAGCGCCGACACGCGCATCCCGTTGTCCATCAAAATCCGCATGATCGCCGTATCCCGCCGATCGATCCACGAATCACCGGCACAGACCGCCAGCAGCCGGGCCTGCTCCTGCTCGGTCAGCGGCCGGACCGGCTTCCGATCCACCTTCGGCGGTTCCACCTCGGCCAGCGGCGACCCCTCCGCCCGCTCCCCCTCAGCGACCAGCCACCCGAAGAAGACCCGCAGGTTACGGAAGTGCTTGTGCGCGTTACCCGGCGAGGAAACCTCCAGCGAACGGGCCAGAAACGCCCGAATCTCCTCGGAGCTGACCCCCTCCGCGTCCGCCCGCATCCCCCCGTCGATCAGGAACGCCGACAGCCCGCGTACGCTGTCCAGATAGCTGCGAATGGTTCCCGGCGACTTGTGCCCTGCCTGCAACGACAGCTCCCACGACGGAAGCAGTTCCAGCAGCGTGGGGGACACGGGCACCTGTCTTCGGGGGCGGACCATCGCTCCTCCAGAAATCCGACGCTGTTCCGGCACAACCCGGCTATGCTAGCTTCGCACAAGACCGCCAAATAAGCTGGTCAACGCAGCAGCGGAAGCGCCCATAGCTCAGCCGGATAGAGCATCGGACTTCTAATCCGACGGTCGGGGGTTCGAATCCCTCTGGGCGCGCTTCCACGATCAGGCCGATCTCTCTTCTCACCTGGGGTAACGCTCGCCCTTCCCCTGCTGAGATGTGCCACGGTGTGCCATCGAAGGCACCCGAACGCCAGCGATGGCCGAAATCGTCCTCGGCCGAGGCGTGAGCGCGTTCCGTTGGCGTGAAGCCGATCTTCGGCCGTCTTGTGGATCATGTTGTCAAGCTGCTGGGCACCCCGACAGCGACACGTGGTCCCGCGATCTCACAGTCGAAGTCGACGGACATGGTGTGATCAACCACGCCGGAGCAGCCGTCCTTCGCCTGTTCGCCGATGGCACCGGGCTGACCGGACGCCTGCCCAGGGCGCTACACCTCCGCTGCTTCACCCCGCCCATGATCGCGGCCGGGTCCATTCCGCTGAGTAGGGGTACCCAGCCGGGGGTGAGTAGACCGACCCTAGCGCGTCGAACAGGTCGAGGAGATCGTCATGATATGCGAGAGGTAACCGCTTGGGGCGTGATCGGCAGAGCTGTGATCGTGGGTCTGGTGGTCGGGGGCGTGGTCGCCGTCATCTGGGCGGATGGGCTGAACCGCGAACTCGACGGGGTCTTCAACTTTTTCGGGATGATCATTATCCCGTTCCCCCTCGGCGCGATACTGACCTGGGCGCTCGGGCTGCCGCGCTGGGGCATCGTGGCGTTCCTCGGCCCGATCGCCGCCTTCACGTTGGTTAAGGCCATGTTCCGGGTGGCGCCCGACTCGCATGTCTGGGGCTTCGACGAAAAGCTCCTGGGTGGGATCTACGTGCTCGCCGGAGTACTTGGTTACCTCGCCGCGGCCTGGGTGGCGCGTGAGGCGAGTGGCTGGCGGTCGTGGGTCGCGGTCACACTCCCGATCCTGGTCGTTTACGCGATTTCTGGCCTGGTCCAGGAGCCGGTCCGCCGCTGGTATGAAGTGCGCGGTTTCGAGCGGCTCGGTGTCCCACTGGTGGCACCGGACGTGCCCGATCACTTGCTCCGCGGGGTGGAGATATGGCGGGTCGAAAGCGGCCCAGCGGTCGCCTTGACGTATGAGCATGGTGTCAAAATATTCGTCCGCCCGGCAGCAGCTGCCACTCCCGAGGTCGCCTGCGCCGACCCGTACCCACCGTTTACCTGGGGCAGCGGGGGGCTACCCTGCCGTCCCATCGCCGGTGGCCGCCGGCTCCGCGGGAGTGCATCGGACCACATGATCGGGGTGTTCGCCCGGCATCAGGACGCGCTTATCCAGATTGAGGGCCTGCGCATGAGCGAAGAGAGTCTGCTGCCCCTCCTCGACGCGCTCCGTCCGGTCTCCGCCGAATGGCTGGTTGCGCGGAGTTTTTACCGGAGGCGTTGATCTAGAAGCCTTCAGCTCTACGGCGTAGTCCAATGCGTTTTGAAGGATGGTCTTGTTTCTGCGCATCTCTCCCGGCTGGGATGTGCCATTGGAGGCGCCCGAGCGCCAGCGGTGGCGGAATTTACGTGGAATGATCCGGACTGCCGGGCAGCGGTGCGGCCTGGCTGGGCGCGCCGGCGAAGTTGCCGGAGGCTGCCAGGCCGCACTCACTCTTGCGGGGACTATCTGGAACGGGCCGTGTTTCTAGTTGCCGCCCCGGTTCAGCCAGGCGCGGACTGAGCCGCCGTCGTAGACGACCAGATAGTCGGCTTTGCCGTCACCGCTGATGTCGGCGAACTGGACGTACTGGCGGGGGTAGTTGGACGCGTAGGCCCAGTTGTGGCGGGCCTCGAAGCTGCCGTTGCCCCCGCCACCGCGGTTGAGGAAGGCGTGCACCGAGCCGTCCCCGCCGACCTGCAGGTAGTCGGCCGGGCCGTCGCCGTCGCCGTCGGCGAACCGGACGGCTTCCAGCGATGAGCCCTGGGTGCCGCCGGCCCAGTTGAGCCACAGCTGCCAGTCCGGGGGCTGTGGCTGGCTGCTGACTTGCTGGCTGGTGGGGTCCCACATGTTCCGGTACGCGTGGACCGCGCCCTCCGCGCTGACCCGCAGGATGTCGTCGCGCCCGTCTCCGGTGACGTCCGCGAATCGGAGGTTGTTGCGGCTGAACGACGCCTCTTGGAAGACGGTCCCCCAGTGGGCGAATTCGAGCTTGTTGTCCGGCCCGCGGAAGTTGATGTAGGCCCGTACCTTGCTGTCGGAACTGACCACGAGGTAGTCGTCGCGTCCGTCCCCGTTTAGGTCGGCGAACCGTACCTCATCCCCTTGGACATCGTCTCCCGGCTTGTACGTGCCTACGTTCACCCAGTCGGGTTGCCCGGGGGTGCCGACGGTGTTCACCGATGCGCGGAAGCTACCGTCCGCAGCGACCTGAAGGTAGTCGGCCCGCTGGTCGCCATTGAGCTCGGCGATGATCGTGCGGCCTATCCTGGTGCCGTAGCCGGGCGCGATCACGCCCAGCGCGCGCCATCCCTCGCCCAGAGCCGTCCCGCTCGACCCGATGGGATTCTCCCCCGGGTCGCTGGACCCGACGGAAGAGTCCCCCGGGTCGTCGTCGATGGGAGAGCTCGCCGGGTCGCAGCCGTTGGCTTCGTTCTCGGGCAGCGGGCTCTCAATCCAGCCCTTGGCCTCCGCCGCCATTAGGGCGTCGTACCAGGCGTCGGCCATCTTGGCGTAGCCCGCGTCCGTCGGGTGCGCGTCGTTCTCCAGTCCGTCGCTGACCAGCACCCGCCTCATGCTCACCAAAAGTACGTGCTTGCCCTCGCTTTGCAGGTCCTCCACCATGTCGGGCAGTGCCGCGTTGTATGCGTCGATGAGCGGCTGTAGCCCGGCCTTGCCGGTCGGGATGAGCTGGGCGACCAGCACCGTGGCACGTGGTGAGTGCGTCAGCGCCTGGTTGATCAGCTTCTTGAGCCGGGTGGGCGCGGCCGACAGGTTGTAGTCCTGGTTTATGTCGTTGGTGCCGGCGTGCAGGGTGATCACGTTCGGCTGGTACCGCGGCACGGTGCAATAGGCGAAGGCCGCGATCTCGCCAATCCGCTTGCCCGGGTGACCCTGGTTGTCGCGGTCACTCATCGAGCCGGCCTGCACTGACCCGACGAAGTCAACGCTGCTCGCGATGCCCTTCAGGTAGTCGTACAACTCGTCGCGGTAGCCGTCCCCGTCTGAACTCTCCACGCCGTAGGTGATCGAGTCTCCGAGCGGCATCACCCGCAGCGGGGAGACGGTCATGGGGATGCCACGCCGGTGCGCCTCGCGCACGATCGCGTCCCAGATCAGCTGGGAGAGTTCCGCCCACTTCTCGCCGGCGCTGTTGACGAGGTTGCTGATGGTCTCGCCCGCCCATCCTCTGATGGCCACGGCCAGGTCCTTCAGCACCTTGCTGACCCTGACCGCCGTGCCGGGCAGCGCCTTGCTCATCCAGTTCTTGCCCAGGTCCCAGCCGCCTCCGGGCAGCAGCGCCGCGACCAGCCCGAACGCGAGCGCTTCGGCCCACAGTTGCGGATCGTTGGGCGCTCTGCCCGCGAAGTAGGAGGCCACCATGTACCCGCTGAAAGCCCCCATGCCCTGGGAGACGGCCGAGCAGACGTTGACGAACAGCGCGCTGGCGGGCGGGGCGGCGAAGGAGACGCAGAACGCGAAGACGGCCACGCGTACGCCGAGCGCGGTCATCATGACGGCGACCGCTCGCCACCACCATCCCCAGGACGCCTCACCGACCTCCGCGGACGGGATGACGATCGCGAGCCCGTCACTGGTCGCCTGGAGCGTGCCGTCGACGTCGACGTCGTCATAGTCGCTGATGTCGACGATGTCGGCGATGTCCGTCGACGCGCCCTCGAAGTGCTCCCGCTGCCCGTTCAGCACGGCGAGTGCCTGGTCGCTCAGCGAGACGCCGGGCTGGTACACCTCGTCGATCGCGTCCTGCATCATCTCCTGGGTGACGCCCTCGAAGGCGAAGCTGATCACCAGGTCGTCGGCGGCGGCCACCAGCGTGGCATCGGCGAGGACGGCGTCCTCTCCGCAGAGGATCTCCATCCCCGTCGTGCCCACGGGTGCGGTGGTCTGCAGCGCACGTGGCAGACCGCAGTCGGCCGTCGCCGACCGCGACTGGGCGGGAACGCGAACGAGACTCAAGGTCAGGACCAGGACCAACCCGCTCGCGATCGCACGAATGGCGGAGCGTGCCACGCTGCGCCGGACTCTCGGTTTCACTCAGAGCTCATTTCCGCTGTCGCCGGGGGTGTCAGGCCCCAGTAAGGAGCCACCACGATGGACATGGTCAAGGCCACCCGGCCAGTCGTTCTTCGCGTATTCACGCACACCTCCACATTCGGGGTTGATCATGTCCAGACCAGACAAGATCGGCGTGAATCCCCCGTTAACACTCGCGGGTAATTATGAGGATTCCGGCTTGTTCCTCAGCTTTGGGAGAACCCGAGGTACGACTGGAACATCGGGTGCACCTGGAAGCGCTTGACGGCGGCGAGGTTGAGATGCTCCACCTCGTGCGCGCCGACGAAAGGCCTCTCGTCGCCGTTGGACTTGGCTCGCAGGAAGCCGACCTGCCAGAGGGTCTCGATCAGGTTCTCCGGGCTGCGTTCCTGCAGCCACCAGGAGGCGGCGTTGACCCGGATCTCACCGGTGACGAGTTCCAGGCAGAGGAGCTCCAGATCGTCCCGGTCGAAGTCCGGTCCCCGCTGGCGGAATGCGTCGAACACGCTCAGCAGGCCTGGGCACTGGAAGCGGTACTCGGCGGCGATGTCCCGTGCGCGGTCGGCGGAGTACCCCCGCTCCGCCCAGCCGATGGCGGCGAGTGGGAGCGGCAGCGTGGGGTGCCGGTCTCGCGCCGCGTTGAGCGCCGCGGTGCAGAACTCGATGATCTCCCGCGGGCGGTGCAGCGTCCGCTCGGCTACGTACGCGAACGAGCGGCCCGCCGGAAGTCCCGGCGGGAGGCCGAATACGGCGTTCCAGCAGATGATGTCGCCGGCGCGGTCAAGGACGTCCGGGGCGTAGCCCATCTCGCGCGCCGAGTGCCGGATCCGCCTGGCGATGAGGTTGAGCAGGGAATCCTCGGACCAGCGAACCGTCTCCAGCAGGTCGCGGTGCTTCTGCGCGTCCTCGTACAGGGCCGGGATGTCGTCGTACAGCTCCTGCCGCAGTGACACGTAGACGCGCAGGTTGTCGTGGAGTGCGTTGATGGAGACACATGCCTGGAAGAGGCCGGACACGAATGCCTGGGCGTCTTCGGAGGAGTCCCACCCGCGGTCGAGTTCGTCCACCAGCACAACTACCCGCACGCCGTCGAGGACGCGCTTGAGGGACGGCAGCAGATTGTGGATCTCCTCAAGCCGGTAGAGCCGGTCCAGCTCCCTGGTTCTCATCCCGGCCTCTATCGGGCCGAGCTTGATGGCCTCCAGGCGCTTGAGGTACGAGACGAGGAGCGAGAGCGGTCCCATGCCCGTGGTGGTGTGGTTGTCACGGATGTAACGGTAGATTTCGGCGCCGCCCCGGGTCAGCCGCATCCCCTTGCGCGCGACCTCCTTCATGATCAAGACATAGATCAGGTACTTCCAGGCCGCCGCGTACGCACCGTGTTTCGCCCACGAACCCGCGTTCTCCGCCGCCATCGTCGCGCTCAACAGCTCGTACGAATAGTCGTCGGGAGTGAGTTCGATCACCCGGCTGCCCTTGGATCTCTCCCGTCTGGCCAGGATCTGGAAGATCGCGCTCTTTCCGGAGCCACGGCTGCCGAGGACGATCGTCTTGTCGCCGGCCTCGACACGCTGGTACGTGGGCGACTCGACGAAGTATTTCTCCAATCCTCGCCCGATGTCCCGCTCCGCGGCGGGTGCCCCGAAGTCCAGGCCATGAAGGATTTTGGGGGAGAGCGCCAGTCCGGCCATGAATGCTCCGCGACTCGGGGACGGGGACTCAGGACGGTGACTCAAGGACCGCACGAACAGCCTCGCATCGGCTCAGGCCTTGTCAACTCTCCCAAACGCCATGCTGCTGGCACAGTCCTGTGTTGACACCCGCTTACGATCTTGATGCCGTGCCGATCACGCTCTGATCCTTGATCACTCTGTGTAGTTGTACTACAACATCTAGTTATGACTCGAATGCGCTTCGTCGTGACCGCGGCTCTCCTCACCGTCGGCCTCATACCAGCCATCGCTCAGGCCTCGGTGGAGCCGCTGCCGGGGCTGAAGGATCAAGCACTCGATGCCGTGAACGCCAGCCGGGCCAAGTATGGCGCCAGGCCCCTGACGTGGAACGATGCGCTTTATCCTGATGCCGAGCGGTGGGCGCTGGGCTGCCGATTTCAGCATTCCGACGCCCACGGCCGCTACGGCCAGAACCTGTACGCGACTTCCGGCGCCACCAGCGCCTCCGCCGCGATCACGGATGCCTTCAAATCCTGGATGGCCGAGGCATCCAGGTACGGCTACCACCATCCGGGCTTTTCTCGGGCCACAGGTAGTTTCACGCAGGTGGTGTGGAAGAGCACCACACAACTCGCGGTTGCTGTCGCCCAATGCCCTGGGGGCACCATATTTCCGTCCGTGTCCTACTTCGTGGTGGCACGCTTCAGTCCGCCCGGTAACTTCGCGGGCCAGTTCCCGCAGAACGTAGGCCGCCCCGTGGCGTAGCAGGGCGACGAACACCCGCGGTTTTGTCACACGGGCTCGCTACCGTGTGCGGGGTACGCGTTTTTCGGACCTGAGGTGGCTGGACGGCATGACGGCTGTGCTCATCGGGCGAGATCACCCGGCGGGAGTGCTGCGGTCCGAGATTGAGCGGGCCGCGGACAGTCACGGCGGTCTCGTGCTGGTCACGGGTGAGGCGGGGATCGGGAAGACGACGCTGGTCACGGGGGCGGTGGAGGAGGCCAGGCGGCTGGGGGCGCTGGTGCTCAGCGGGTCGTGCTGGCATTCGGAGGGGGCGCCCGGGTTCTGGCCCTGGGTGCAGGTCGTGCGGGGGCTGCGGCGGAGCGCGACGCCGCAGGAGTGGGAGGCTGCCGCGGCTGCGGCCGGAGGCAATCTGACGGTGGTGCTGGGCGAGCAGCCCGCGCCGGGGTCAGCCGAGGCTTTCCAGTTGTACGACGCGGTCACCGTTGCCCTGGTTTCGGTGTCGCAGCAGCGGCCGGTCGTAGTCGTGCTCGACGATCTGCACTGGGCTGACACGGCGTCGCTGCGCATGCTGGAGTTCGCGGCCCAGCACACCTGGTTCGAGCGGCTGCTGCTGGTCGGGACGTACCGGGATGTGGAGGTCGAGTCGGGCGGGCATCCGCTGGAGACGCTGATCATGCCGTTGGTGGCCAAGGCGACGACGGTGACGTTGACGGGGCTCTCCCGCGACGAGGTGGGCACGCTGATGGCCCGGACCGCCGGGCGGGAGCCTGAGCCGGAGCTGGTGGACGAGGTTCATCGCAGGACCGGCGGCAATCCGTTCTTCGTGGAGCAGACGGCTCGGCTGTGGCGGAGCAGCGGATCGGTGAGCGCGATCGCGCCGGGGGTCAGGGATGCGCTGCAGCGGCGGCTGTCGTTGCTGCCGCCGCCGCTGGTCGAGTTGCTGACCGTGGCGTCCGTGCTGGGGCGCGAGTTCCATCGGGAGGTGCTGGCGGCCACGTCGGGCACGCCGCCCGGGCGGGTGGGCTCGCTGCTGAACCAGGCGGTGAACGCCCGGCTGGTCGTGGCGGGTGAGGACGGGCGGTTCTCGTTCGCGCACGACCTGGTCAGGGAGACGTTGTACGCGACGATCGAAGGTCCGCAGGCGCGGCGGCGGCATGCCGCGGTGATCCGGGCGCTCGATGAGTCGGCCGCGTTGACCGAGTGGATATTTCCGGCGGATCAGGCTCATCACTCCTACCTGGCCGGGGATGAGCTGGATCCGGCGCGGGTGGTGAAATCGTTGCGGGCGGCCGAGCAGGATGCCGGCAGGCGACTGGCCACCGAGGAGGGGATGGGGCATCTGCGCCGGGCGTTCGACGTGTCGGCGGCGCTGGATCCCCGCAGCCGGGCGATGATCGCTCTTGATCTCGGTGAGGCGTTCGATCATTCCGGGGAGCCCGAAGAGGCCAGACGGGTTTTCCGCATCGCCGTGGAGCTGGCCAGGGAGGTGGACGCGCCGGATCTGCTGGCGCGGGTCGCGCTCAGCCTGTATCGGTCCGAAGGGCCCGCCTGGAACACCGGCCGGAGCCCGCAGGTGACCATCGATCTCGTCCGGGAGGCGCACGCCCGGATGCTGGGTGACCCCGGATCCGCCGCTGAGGCTTCGGTGGATTCGCTGGCGGAGGAACTTACCGCGCATATGGCGGAGCTGGCTCGCCGCGACCAGGACGACGAGGCGCTGGCGTTCAGTCTGAGCACGCGGTTCGACGCCATCTGGCGGCTGGGGACCGCGGTGGAGCGGGCCGCGATCACCGCCGAGATGATCGAGACAGCGCGCCGCAGGGGCGATCGTGACGGGGAACATTTCGCCGCGTCGTTGCGGTGGGTTTCGCTGCTGGAACAGGGCGATCCCAGCTATCTGGAGCAGTACGACACCTCGACCACGTTCGCCGAACGGGACGGCATGCCCCGGTTGACGTTCTCGGCGTTCGTCGACCAGAGCATCATCACCACGCTGATGGGCCGCTTCGAGGAGGCGGAGACCTTTCTCGAACAGGCCATCGGCGCGGCCGGGGAAGAGGGCGACTCCTTCTTCCCGTTCATGGCCGGTCATCTGCGTTGGGCCTTCCTGCTGATGCAGGGTCGTTTCGACGAGCTGGGCGAGGTGCACGCGAGGCTCGTGGAGTTCGGGCATCCCTATCCCGGGCTGCTGGAGGGGATCACGGCCCTGAATCAGGGAAACGTGTCCGCGGCGCTGGGCATGGTGCCGGAGTTCGTCCCGGGCGAGAATCCGTATCCGCGGAATGTCATGGCGCTCGGGTTGCGATTTCTGGCGCACGCCGCGGTGGCCTCGGGCGATGCGCGGTTGTGCGCGTGGACGCGGGCGGAGCTCGCGCCGCACCGGGGGCAGTGGCTGGTCTCGCTGTACGGATGCGACATCAGTGGGCCCGTCGATCTGTGGCTGGCCAGGATCGACGCCGTCCAGGGGCGGTTCGGGGACGCGATCGAGGAGTTCACCGCCGCTTATCGGTCCGCCGATCGGTTGAAGGCGCGGCCGTGGTCGATCGAGGCGCGCATGCAGCTGGCGGCGACGCTGGTGGACCGGGGTGACGGCGAGGATGTGGCCGTGGCGAAGGAACTCATCGATGCGGTGGAGCGGGAGGCCGTGTCCATCGGCATGCGGCACGTGGTCGAGCGGGTCCGGCGGATGCGCCGCGAAGCCGACGCGGACGCTGCGGCGGCTTCGGCGCCGAAGCCGAGCGGGGTGTTCCGGATGGAGAGCGGGGTCTGGTCTCTGGGCTTCGGCGGGCTGACCATTCACATGCCTGACGCCAAAGGATTGCGCGATCTGCACTATCTGCTCGGTAGTCCCGGCGGTGACATTCCGGCCGTGCGCCTGCTGGATCCCGAGGGCGGGGAGATCGTGGTGGCCGCCCGGCGTTTCGGCGGCGACGCGGTCCTCGACGAGGAGGCCAAAGCCCGGTTCCGGCGACGGCTCACCCAGCTGGACGACGAGATTGACCGAGCCGCCGAACTGGGGGACGACCGGCGTGCCGTCGCCTTCGATCAGGAGCGTCAAGCCCTCCTGGCCGAACTGCGGGCCGCCGCTGGGCTGGCAGGACGGGACCGCCGTCTGGGCGATGAGGCCGAACGAGCCCGCAAGACGGTGACCGCCCGCATCCGCGACACCTTACGCAAACTGGACGACCGCCATCCTGACCTGGCCGCACACCTCCGCTCGGCGGTGTCCACCGGCTCCACGTGCCGTTACCAGCCCGAACGTGAGATCGACTGGCGGCTGTGACGGCGGCTTCATGAGCTTGGTGTCCGCGATCATGATGATCGCGGACGCCAAGGGCTATTTGCGGTTGTAGAGCCGCATGGTGAGGGTGCCGAAGATGGCGGTCATGACCACGCAGGAGATCAGGACCCAGGTGATCTCGCCGGTGTCCCAGGTGCCCGCCATCAGGGCGCGCACGGCGGTGACCAGGTGGGTGATGGGGTTGACGTCGACGAATGCCTGGAGCCAGCCGGGCATCGTGGTGGGCTCGACGAAGACGTTGCTGAGGAAGGTGAGCGGGAACTGGAACAGCATGCTCACGCCCATGACGGACTTCTCGCTGCGCAGGAACAGGCCGAACATCGTCCAGATCCAGGAGAAGGCGAACGAGAAGACGACCAGGAGGGCTACTCCGGCGAGCACTCCGACGATGCCGCCGGAAGGGCGGAAGCCCATGATCAGGCCGACGATGATGATCGTCGTGGAGGCCAGGACGTAGCGGAGGAGGTCGCCGAGCAGGTTTCCGACCAGGGCCGCCGGACGCCAGATGGGCAATGTCCTGAACCGGTCGAAGACGCCCTTCGCGATGTCGGTGTTGACCGCGACGCCGGTGTACATGGTGGTCATCACCACGCTCATCACCATGATGCCCGGCAGCAGATACTGCAGGTACGCCCCCGTGGACCCGGCCAGCGCGCCCCCGAACAGATACGTGAACATCAGCGTCATCATGATCGGGAACGCGGTCACGTCGAACAGCTGCTCAGGCACATGCTTGATCTTCAGCATCGCCCGCCAGCCGAACGTGATCGACGCCGACAACGCACTCGGCCGGGGCGGCCGCTCCCCCGGCGCCATGACCGCCCCAATGGTCTCGGCGGCCGGCACATAGGGAACAGCAGGAGCGAGATTCTCCGTAGTGGTACTCATACCGCACTCTCCTTATAAGAATGTCCGTAACCCATTACGCGGCCGCATCCGCAGGGGTAGAGCGATCAGTGAGAGCGAGGAACACCTCGTCCAGGCTGGGTTGGCCCAAGGAGAAGTCGTCGACCACGATGCCCGCGGCGGCGAGTTCGGACAGCGCCCGGGAGGCCTGTTCCGCGGCGCCCATGTCGAGTTCTCGGTCGGTCCCGTCACCGATGACGCGCGCCGTGAGCGCGACAGGATCGGCGTCCAGCTGCACGGGGACGTTCAGGACTCGAGCGAGCACACGTTCGGCGTCCTGCCGCTGGCCGGGGTCGCGGAGGCGGAGGTGGACGGTTCCCGCGCCGATGGAGGATTTGAGTTCGCCGGGGGTGCCTTCCGCGATGACGTGGCCGTGGTCGATGACGGCGATCCGGGCGGCCAGGTGGTCGGCTTCGTCCAGGTATTGGGTGGTGAGCAGGACGGTGGTGCCCTGGGCGACGACGGCGCGGATGATGTCCCAGACCTGGTTGCGGCTGCGGGGGTCGAGGCCGGTGGTGGGTTCGTCGAGGAAGAGCAGGCGGGGGGTGTTGAGGATGCTGGCGGCGATGTCGAGCCTGCGGCGCATGCCGCCGGAGTAGGTCTTGACCTGGCGGTCGGCGGCGTCGGTGAGGCCGAAGGCTTCCAGGAGCTGGGCGGCGCGGGCGCGGGCGGGGGGTTTGCGGTAACCGAGGAGGCGGGCGAGCAGGATGAGGTTCTCGTTGCCCGTCATGTCCTCGTCGACGGAGGCGTACTGCCCGGTCAGGCTGACCAGGCCGCGGACGGCGTCGGCTTGCCGTACCACGTCGAGGCCGAAGACGCGGGCTTCGCCGGCGTCGGGGCGGAGCAGGGTGGCGAGCATTCTGACGGCGGTGGTCTTGCCCGCGCCGTTGGGGCCGAGCACGCCGTACACCGAGCCGGCGGGGACGGTGAGGTCGAGGCCGTCGACGGCGCGGGTGGTGCCGAATACTTTCACCAGGCCGGAGGTCTCGATGGCCGGGGCGGTTTCTCGTTGAATCATGGGTGACCCTCTCTGTCACCCTGCTGGCGCGAGAGACACCGCTAGATCGGATCTAGCGGGGAGTCGATCACCCAGCGTGTACGGTCGGAAGCGAGCATCTGGAGGAGCTATGTCTGACGTCTTCGACGTGATCGTGATCGGCGCCGGGCCAGCCGGCGAGAACGTGGTGGGCCGGGTGACGCGCGGCGGGCTCACGGCCGCCATCGTGGAGCAGGAGCTGGCGGGGGGTGAGTGCGCCTACTGGGCCTGCGTTCCGAGTAAGGCGCTGCTGCGCCCGATGGAGCTGGTCGCGGAGACGGGCCGGATGCCGGGCCTGACGCTCGAGCCGGTCGATGTGGCGGCGGTGCTCGCCCGGCGGGACGAGACCGTGTCGAGGTATGACGATTCCGGCCAGATCCGCTGGATCGAGTCGGTCAACGGCACGCCGTTCCGGGGCACGGGGCGGCTGGCGGGGCCGCGCCAGGTCGAGGTCACCGACGGGGACGGCGGGAAGCGGCTGCTCACCGCGCGGCACGCGGTCGTGCTGGCGACGGGGAGCGCGGCGACGATCCCGCCGGTGCCGGGGCTGGCGGACGCCCAGCCGTGGACGAACCGGGAGGCGACCGGCGTCAAGGACGTGCCGGAGCGGTTGGTCGTGCTGGGCGGCGGCGTGGTGGCGTGCGAGATGTCGCAGGCGCTGTACGCCTTGGGGGCGAAGGAGACGACGCTGGTGGTCCGGGGTGACCGGCTGCTGGGACGGGTCGAGCCGTTCGCGAGCGAGATGGTCACCGATTCCCTGCGCGAGTACGGGATCGACGTGCGGTTCAACACGACGATCCAGCGGGTGTCGCGGCCGGTTCCGGGGGGTGAGGTGACGGTCGACCTGTCGGACGGGTCGCGGATCGTCGCCGATGAGATCCTGGTGGCCGCCGGGCGGAATCTGGGCAGTTTCGATGTGGGGCTCGGGTCGATCGGGCTGGCGGCGGAAGGGCCGGTGGTGGTCGATGACAGCATGCGGGCGACGGCGGTCGAGGATGGCTGGCTGTATGCGGTCGGAGATGTGAACGGGCGCAACCTTCTTACGCATATGGGGAAATATCAGGCGAGGCTGTGCGGGGATGTGATCGTGGCTCGGGCTACCGGCGGCAAGGAGGATCTGCCGTCGATGCGGGACCGTTCGGACGCGATCGGCGCTCCGCAGGTCATCTTCACCGATCCGAACGTGTGCGCGGTCGGGCGTACCGAGGAGCGGGCGCGCCGGGAGGGCTTCAACGTCCGGAGTGTGGAATACGACCTGGGTGCGGTGGAAGGGGCGTACCTGCTGGGAGATGGGTACAAGGGGCGGGCCAAGGCCGTGGTGGACGAGGATCGGCGGGTGTTGCTGGGGGTCACGTTCGCAGGGCCCGGCGCGGCGGAGTTGCTGCATGCCGCGACGATCGCCGTCACCGCCGAGGTGACCCTGGACGATCTGTGGCACGCTGTCCCGACGTTCCCCACGGTCAGCGAGATCTGGCTGCGCCTGCTGGAGGAGTACGGCCTTTAAGTTCACCTGGAGTTCCTTGCGGGAGCGCCGGAGTGACGGTTCGGTGAGATCTCATGAACGTGAGCGAACCGGTCATCGTGGACTCGACGGCCGAGCGGGATGGTTCCGGTGAACTCCGGCACGAAGGCAACCGGGTGCCGGACATCGTCGCGCTGGACGCGGACCGCTGGGTGGTGGCGTGGCGGGCGGGCCTGCGGGACGATCGTGATCCCGCCGCGACCGATCAGGGTTCGATTCGGTACGCCCGATCCAGCGACGGGGGACGCACCTGGACGAAGGGCACGCTCGCTCCGGCGACGGCCACCCATCGTTTCCACTATTGCGTGTTCCTCAACGATGACGGCGTGCTCTACGCCCTGCTCGGCCGGATCACGATCGCGGAGGACCGGGTAGGCAACGACGTGGACGGCTTCCCCACCCGATTGGCCATGAAACGAAGCACCGACCGTGGCGAGACATGGTCAGATTTCCCGATAACTGTGGATGTTCCTGGCAATAACCGGGGTGTGGTCGTGGCGGGGAAGCCGCTGAAACACCAGGGCGTGTGGCTCATTCCGTACTGGCGGCAGGGGACCCGGGTGTCGCAAGCGGGCGTGCTGCGATCGACGGACCTGCGGACCTGGACGTCCGGCGCGCTCGCGGAGACCCCGCAGGGGATCGGCGTGGAGGAACCCCAAATCATCGCGGATGGTGACACTCTGCTCATGGTCACTCGAGCGTTGGTACGGACTGCGTCGCCGGAGAAACGCGACGAGTACTACCGCACCCACACCGCCTACTCGGCCATCACCACCAGCACCGACGGCGGCCTCACCTGGGCTCCTATGACCCTCGACCCCGATCTACCCAACTACTACGTGAAAACCTTCTACGCGAGAGGCGCCGATGGGCGACATCTGGCGATATACAACACGCTCGCCGGACCTTTCGCCGGTTCGGCCCAGAGCAAGCCCGACCGCCACCGCGAAGTCCTCCACTACAAGGTCCGCGAACCAGGCGAACCCTGGCAACCAGGCAGGCTCTTCGCCGACGGGCCTCGCCTGACCAAGGGCGCGGCCAGAGGCTGGGACGTCTACCCCAGCGGCGACGAATTCGCCCCCGGCAAGTTCGCCATCGTCTGGGAGCACAACCAGATCAACATCAAGGTCGCGATCCTCGACCTCGACCACGACCTCCCCCTCGATCTGGCCCCCGGCAGCTGGACCCTCGACCCCGGGGCCCGCCAGGACGAAACCGGCATCCACCTGCGCAGCACCACCGCCACCCCGGTCAAGGCGACGACACCGCTGATCGCTCTCTGCGACTTCACCGTGGAGTTCCACGGCCGCGTCATCGACGACAGCGCTTTGGATCCCCGTACCGGCCAAGGGGTCAGCCTGGGCACAAAGGTCTGCAACGGAGCCAGACGCCTGATGCTGACCATCCAGCGCGGCGGCGTCTGGACGATGCGCAAAGGCTCGACAACTTGGGAACGCGTGCACTCCGCCTCCATGGCCGAAACGACGTGGAAGGTGACCACGGACAGCGCCGGACTGGCCCGCCTCTTCCGCGACGAGGAGGACACCGGCGTCACCTGGATCATCCAGGACAGCAGCGAGAAACCCGGCCTGACGCACTGGGTGGCCGGCACCCCCGGCGGCAACACCGCCGAAGCACACATCGCCTGGACGAAGGTCACCCCGACGATCGCGCCCATCGAGTAGCAGGCGCACCCGGTATTTTGGACGCCGTGACAGCTATTGATCCCGGCACCACCGGTGCGCACGGCGTTGGCCTGGCGACGATCGCCGCCAACGGCACGGTTCTGGACACCTGGTTCCCCGCGCCCACCCTGGGCGAGCCGCCCGCCCTCGGCACCCAGCGCCTCTCCCCCGACGAGGCGGGCGAACTGGCCACGCACATCGGCCCCGACGCCGACCGTGGCGTGGACGTCGTGGCCGTACGCACCGGGATCGGCAAGCTCGCCGAGCCCCCCGCCGACGCCCACGACGCGTACCTCCGCCTGCACCTGCTGTCCACCCGCCTGATCCGCCCCCACGGCGTCAACCTGGACGGCCTGTTCGGCCTGCTCGCCAACGTCGTCTGGACCAACCACGGCCCCTGCGCGGTCGAGAACTTCGAGTCGGTACGGCTCCGCCTGCGCGCCCGCGGCCTCGTCACCGTCTACGGCGTCGACAAATTCCCGCGCATGGTCGACTACGTCCTGCCCACCGGCGTCCGCATCGCCGACGCCGACCGCGTCCGCCTCGGCGCCCACCTCGCCTCCGGCACCACGGTCATGCACGAGGGCTTCGTCAACTTCAACGCCGGCACTCTCGGCGCCTCCATGGTCGAAGGCCGCATCTCGGCCGGCGTCGTCGTCGGCAACGGCTCCGACATCGGCGGCGGCGCCTCGATCATGGGCACCCTCTCCGGCGGCGGCAAGGAAACCATCACCATCGGCGAACGCTGCCTGGTCGGCGCCAACGCCGGCGTCGGCATCTCCCTGGGCGACGACTGCGTGGTAGAAGCCGGCCTGTACGTCACCGCCGGCACCAAGGTCACCCTCCCCGACGGCACCATCACCAAAGCCCGCACCCTCTCCGGCCAGCCCGGCATCCTCCTCCGCCGCAACTCCACCACCGGCACCGTCGAAGCCGTCCCCCACAAGGGCACCGGCATCGAACTAAACGCCGCCCTCCACGCCAACGACTAACCCGGATCGTTTGCCGGGGGATTCCCACCCACCCAGCCCTTTTGCTTAACCCCGGGCTCCGCCCGGACCCGCCAGCGCCGTGGTTGCCAGTACGAAATGGGGACAGACAAACTGGCGGGCGAAAGCACCCATACCACAGT
>NZ_BLAF01000061.1 GCF_009687885.1 Acrocarpospora pleiomorpha | reverse complement strand
GTGGGAAAACCACCGCTCCGAGCACTGCGGGCGGCTTAGCTGGAGGCTGTTTTTATTGCTTCGGTGAAGTTTTGGAATCTTGTTAGTTCTTCTTGGGCTGGGGTGAGGACTAGGCGTTCGCCTACCTCGGTGACGCTTGATTGGAGGGCTTTGTTGGCTTTGTGGGCGCGGTGTCGTCCGCCGAGCCAGGCGGCCAGGCGGGAGAGGAGGGCGACGAGCAAGCCGGTGATAGCGCCGCCGAGGAGGAGGGCGGTGGGCCAGGGGAGGCGGCCGATGGTGGGGGCGGAGGCTTCTGGGAGTTGGAGGTAGCTGAGGCCGAAGTAGGCCAGGAGCCAGAGGGCGCCGGCGATCATGATGGCGAAGAGTAGCCACTGGAGCAGGCCGACCGCGCGCCACCAGTGGGGGCGTTTGGAGACGCCAAGCGAGGTGGTCGCGACGGCTTGGTCGAGGGTGTCGGCGAGGTCGTCGGTTCTGCTGCGGGCCGCGTGCCTGACCACTGCCGCCCAGGGTTCCGGGACGCCGGTGGCGACATCTGAGCCGATTTGCCTGATCGCCGTGTCCAGTTGGGATCGTTGCACCGCGGTCGGGCTGGGCAGCGAGCTCCGTCCGGCCACCCAGACATCGTTGGGTGAGCTCCCGGAGGTTGGGGTGAGGTGGAAACGCCGCAGGGGGTCGGGGCGGAATTTGCGGAGCCAGCGGGTGATCGGCCAGCCGGTGGCCATGATCGCGCGGTGGCGGTGTGCTTTGGCGACGGCTTCTACGACCAGGGGTACTCCGGCGGCTTGGGCGAGGGCGTCCGCGAGGGGTTTGGTGAGGCGGTCAACGGAGTCCGTACCGGATCTGGGGGTGAGGTTGGCGGCGGCGGCGAGGGTGTCGGCGGCGGTGGCCACGTCGGCGGACAGCCGGGCAGACCAGGCGCGACGGCGGGCCACCTTCTGGGTGAGCATGCCACGCAACTCAGTCAAACCCAGTCCGGTACGCGTCGAGGTGCCCAACACCGGAACCCCGTCCAGTCCATCCTGGGCGAGTAGTCGCGCGAGATCGTCCAGACAGCGCTTGATCGCCTGATCGGGCAGCCGGTCGATCTGGTTGAGCACGATGACGGTGACATCCTTGTGGCGGGCCAGCGGGCGCAGGTAACGATCGTGGATGGCCGCGTCCGCGTACTTCTGCGGATCAAGCACCCACACCAGCAGATCGACGACGGCGACCAGCCGATCGACCTCCTGCCGGTGGGACAACTCGATCGAATCGTGGTCAGGCAGGTCGAGCAGGATCAACCCGGACAGTGGATTGTCCCCGCTGCCCATCGAATGGCGGCGCGGCACGTCCAGCCAGTCGAGCAGCGGCCCGGAACCATCCGGATCCCAGAGCGCCGCCCGCGCTTTCGACGTCGTCGGCCGGGTCACCCCCACCGGCGCCAGCGACGACCCGGCAACCATGTTGAACAGCGACGATTTCCCGCTCCCCGTGGCCCCGGCCAACGCCACCACGGTGTGATCGACCGACAGGCTCCCCCGCATCCCGGCCCGTGACACCACCTTCCGCGCCTCCGCCACAACCGACCCATCCAGCCGCCCCTCAGCCAGATCCGCCGCCGAGCCGAGCGCCTTCAGCCGATCCTCCAGCGGCACCTCCCGACCCCTGCGCAAGATCTTCACGCCGGAAGCTCCCGTTTCCGCTCCTGTACGGCCCGCGCCGCCACCCGCAAAGCCCCCGAATCCGGCGTATCCAGACCCTCCAGCAGCGCGGTGAAGCGCGCCTCCTCACCGTCCAGCAACGATCGCACCCGAGCCCGCAGATCGGCCCGCGCCCGATCGGTGAGCGTGCGCACCGCCTGATCCCCGAAGACCGCTTCGAGCAGCTTCTGGCTGAGCACGCTGGTGCCGCCCGCGATCCCGATCTCGATTCCGGTCAGGCCGCCCGTGGACGCGAAAACGGCCAGCATCAGCAGCAGGCCAAGACCGTTCACCCCGAACGACGCCGCCCTCGCCGAACTGCGCTTGCCCGCACCCTCGGATCTGACGAGATCGAGCACGTACCCCTGCCAGTCGCGCACTGCGGTCGCCGCCTGCCCCGCCAGTCCTTGCGAGGACCTCCCGAGCCGTCCCGCCGCGGCGACCCCCGCGCGTTCCAGCAGATCCCTCCCCGACGGCGTGGCCAGCCACGACTCGACGGCACGCTCGGCCGCGCCGTCGGCGGTAGCCCTGATGAGGGACTCGACCCCGCTCTCCAGGGCCGTTCTCAGCTGGCGGTCCGGGGCGGGCCTGCCGGTGATGACGGCCACGATCCGGTCGCGCAGCCAGCCGACCCTGGTCTCCAGCGACCGCATCAGGTCGCCGGTGCCGATGAAATCCTGCCAGCGGGCCAGCACCTCGCCACGCAGCAGCGAGCCGTCCCGCATGCCCTCGTCGAATCCGCTCATTCCGACGTCGTAGCTGCGCTCGGCCATCCCCCGCAGTTCCCCGATGCCCAGCCGCTGCCGATCCGCCGCGTCGGCCAGCACGGGAACCCGTACGGAGAGGCTGTCCAGCGCCCCCGCCAAGGTCTGCCGGACCACCTCGCCGCGCGCCTTCGCGTCGGCGGACAGGTCCGCCAGCCACTCCTTCACCGGCCGTACGACGGTTTCCGGCAGGCGGGCGTTCTCCTGCGGAAGAATCAACTCCGGGATCACGAAAAGCGGCGTACCGCCCAGGCCGTTGGCTCCGAGTAGCCGCCGCAGATCCTTGCTGACCGGATCGAGCGCCTCCGCCGGGACCCGCTGCAGGATGATCCCCAGTGCCGTACTGCGCTCCCTGGCGATCCGGAGGAACCCCCACGGCACCTCGTCGGCGTACCGGGATGCTGTGGTCACGAACAGCCAGAGATCGGCGGCGGCCAGCAACTGCGCGGCCAGCTCACGATTGGCGATAACGACGGAATCGATATCAGGCGCGTCCAGCAGCGCAAGCCCTTCCGGCAACGACGTCGTTTCGACGATCTTCAAGGTGCCCGGTTCGCCGGACCCCACTCCCGTGACGCGCGGAAGCCCCGGCAGCACATGGGCGGCCGTGAACCACGACGCGTCCTCTGGATTGGCCACCAGCGTCGGCGCCAGCGTGGTCGGCCGCAGCACCCCCGGCACGGTCACATCCGTCCCCACCAGGGAATTGACCAGCGTCGACTTCCCCGCCCCCGTAGACCCACCGACCACCGCCAGCAAAGGCGCGTCAATGGCCGCCAGCCGAGGCAACAGGTAATCGTCCAGCTGCCCCCTCAGCTCCTTCAGGGCACGCCGATCAGCCGCCACGTCCCCGATCGCCAGCGGAAACAAGTCGTGCTCAAGCTGGCTCCGCAGGCTACGCAGAGCCGCCAGCAGCTCATCGGCCATGCCCCGGATCTTCCCTGGGGATGGCCCTCACAACGCCCCAACAACTACTAATTTGCCGAGATATCGCCATACGCGCCCCCGCTACCTGCTGGATCGGGGCGTTCCGCCACCATCGATCGCGCTGACCTGATGCCGTCATCCCAGGTACGCCGTCGGTAAAGATGTGACGCTTTCCGTGACACGATTGACGAACCCGACCCCACCGCCATCGCTGCGGCATACACCGGCGGCCCACCAGCTCGAGATACCCAAAGGCGACCGCGTCACGGACGGACTGCCGGTCAGTCCGCCTGCCAAGGAGAGCGATGACCCTCGCGATCGAGCCGATCGATCCTTCCAACCTGCCTGAATCATCGCCGGCGTATACGCACGGAACACTAGTTTCTGGGGCACACCAAACGCTTTACATCAGCGGCCAGCCACCGTGGACCACCAGCGGCGACATCCCAGTCGACTTCGCTGGGCAGTGCCGCCTCGCCTGGGACAACGTGAAATCTGTGCTCGCCAGCGCCGGAATGACGGTTCGCAACCTCGCGAAGGTCACCGTCTACCTGTCCGACCGACAGTATCGGGAGGCCAACGCCCGAATCCGACACGAGGTACTCGGCGACCACCGGCCCGCAATCACGATCATCATCACCGGCATCTACGACGAGACCTGGCTACTGGAAATCGAAGCCATCGCCATCACACCTGCCCCCGCTCAAGATCCGACCTGAAAGTCAGTGCCGCTTGTGGTGGTTGGCGGCCTTGCGGACCAGTTCGGCGTCTCCACCCAGCGTGAGGCAGCGTAGACCTGCCATGGTCCAGAAGCGATTTACGGAAATATAGCCTTACGTGCTCGAGGTGGTCCCGCTCTCGCCAGGCGACGGCTGTGTTGGCAGGAGCGGGCGGCACTTCTCCAGTGCCTTCGCCACCTTCGGATCCGCCTGATCCAGATTCTGAAGGCCGCGCACGTCCTCAACCCCGTTGTCCTTCATGCAGGTACGAAACGCGTTGAGCGCGGAATCATCGAAATTCCCCCGCCGCCCCGGCCCACCCGACGGCATCAACGACCGGCACGCCTCCAAAGCCTTCTGCGCCTCCTCCCCCATGGCGCCGAAACCCCCCTGACCCCCCTGACCCCCACTCGGCCTCGGGAACGGGGACCCACTCGGCCGAGGAGCCGGGGTAACCCCGTGCTCGCGCATACAGTCGGTGAACGCCGAACGCTGATCACCCGAAGGTTGTGCGCCGGTGGGCACGGCGTCCTCCCCGCCACAAGCGGCAGAGGCCAGCACGACAGCGACAACGGCGACGATCCGAAGGTACGCGATCACGGAGCAGACTCCCGTGGACTCGAGGCCGGGGGGTTCCGGCAACACCCATCTCAGAGCAGCCGATTAGGAACCGCTTGAACCCCGGCTGTGAGTCACCTGTCAATCCCAAATGCTCCCGCAGGGTCATCGCAAGGGTGAGACTGCGACGAGCGGCGACTGCTGGGCCCTGGTCCGGCCGGCCGCGGCCGACGTCGCCGCCTTCTGCGAGGCTCGCCGCCCCGATCCAGCCGGAACGGACTGGCTGCCGTCTGCACCCAAGACCTCAAACCTCCGGAAAGCTCGCGGGAGGGGCGCATATCTGCACGAGGTGTTGACGTCTTCTGCTCGGGGGGCGCATATATGTCTGGTTGAGTGTGCGCGTGATCGAGAACAGCAGCCTGGCCCGTCCTGACCCGATCGTCTATCTCGATCAGGTAGCCGCGAGCGCACCGGGGCGAGCCTATAAGCAGCAGGTGATGGATCTGCTTGAGCTTCAGCCGGGGCAGACGGTGCTCGATATTGGCTGCGGGCCGGGGACCGACCTCGCGGCTATGGCCTCTGCCGTCATGCCGGACGGCATGGTCATCGGTGTCGACCGCGATCCGGTGATGGTCGCGCAGGCTCGGGCCCGGCTGGCTGAGCAGCCCATGATCGAGATCCGCTCGGGCGACGTGCACGCGTTGCCGTTGGACGATGGCAGCGTCGATCGGGCTCGTACCGACCGCGTGCTCCAGCACGTAACCGACCCGTCCCAGGTACTGGCCGAGTTTCGCCGGGTGGCCCGCCCCGGAGGACGCATCGTCATGGCCGAACCCGACTGGGAAGGCCTGCTGATTGACTCCACGCGGCCCGCCACGGGCCGAGCACTGATCCGATTCATCACTGCGGAGATCATCCGCAACGCGACCATCGGCCGCAGTCTCCCGCGGCTTTGCGTGGATGGGGGCCTCAGCGTGCGGTCCGCCACCGCCATGGCGCCGGTGTTTCGTGACTTCACCATGGCTGATCAGCTCTTCGGGCTGCGCCGAAACGTGGCCCGAGCCATCGATGCCGGCTATCTCGACGCCGATGGCGAGCAATGGATCGAGGAGATCGCAGCTGGGCCGTTCCTGGCCACGGCCATGTTATTCCTGGTAACAGCCGAGGTCCCCGCCTGAGGAGAGGTTCGTCTGGTCGCTCATCTCCCGGTCAGTGTGGGATGCCCCTGATGATGTCCCGAGCTCCCTTACGCCCCAGCACCGATGCCACGTACGCGCCCAACTCCTCCGCCCGGTTGGGGGTGTCCCACTCATGGGCGTACGCGAACTGGCCGCCTTCCCGGGTGAACACCATGCCGATCAGCGACAACTGGCCGTCCGGCGTGGTGTGGCAGTGCCCGGCGATCGGGGAATTGCAGTGGCCCTGCAAGGCGTGCAGCATCGCCCGTTCCGCTCGAACGTGGACCCGGGTCTCCGCGTGATCCAGCAGCCGCAGCAGTTCCACCACGGCCGCGTCACTCCCGCGGCATTGCAGCCCGATCACCCCCGCGCCCACCGCGGGACACATCACGTCCAGCGACAGCACCTCACCGATCCGGTCATCCATCCCTATCCGCCGCAGGCCGGCAGCGGCCAGAACCAGCGCCTCGAACCGGTGCTCCGCGTCCAGGCGCGCCAGTCGCGAGTTGACGTTTCCCCGGATCCGGTCCACGTGCAGATCAGGGCGATGCCGCAGCAACTGCGCCTTTCGGCGGACCGATGAGGTCCCGATCGAGGTGCCTGGCGGTAGCTCGTCCAAGCTTCGGAAGGGCGACCCATTCCGCCAGACCACCGCGTCATGTACGTCGTCACGCTCCAGGTAGGCCGCGAAGCAGGTACCGGGCGGAGGCGGGATATCGCCAGGCACGTCTTTGAGGCAGTGAACCGCCGCATCGACCACGCCCATCACCAGCGCCCGGTCGATCTCCTTCATGAACGCGCCCTTGCCGCCCAACTCCGCCAGATCTCCCTGCCAGCGATCTCCGCTGGTCTCGATCCCGATCACCTGGACATCCAGGTCCGGGCAGATCTCGAAGATCCGGTCCGCCACATCACGCGCCTGACCCATAGCCATGGGCGAGGTCCGCGTCCCCAGTCGCAGAGCCCGCCCCTCCAGCCCTCGGGCCACGAACCTCCGCATCAGCGACGCCTGATCATGGTCAGGCCCGCTTCCCGCTCCCCGTCCGACCACCGACAGCGTCGCTCTGCTCACGCGCCCTGCCACCGCCTTCCTGCCAGCCCATTTCTTGATCTCAACATCGGTACGGAACCTCATGCGCCTTACGACCATCAGTCGCCAAGGCCACCATCTTGATCACATAGGTGACCGGGTGCTGGTCCGGGCCCCCGGTTTCGCACGCCTATCCTTCCCTCACGGCCAGGACGGCGTCTCACACTCATGCCAGGACGCGCGACACGTCCGGTCGGCGATGCTCTGCCAGATGGTTGCCCCGGCGACCGCTCGCGTTCGCGGAGATGAGACGGTGGATGGGCCAGTCCTCGCAGGGTGCGGCGAAGGTGCCCCGGTAAGGGATGCTGTAGGCCCAGCCCTGATATTCCAGGCGGCATTTGGCCACGTCGGCAACCTCGTCGCTGACCAGATAGCGGGCTCTCAGCTCCCGCTGGGTGCCCACCCGCTCGTGTACGGCGATCTCACCGTCACGGATGCGGGCCGCGAGATGGTCGGACACCACGATGATCCGCTCCTCCATGCGCACGGAATAGAACGACGTCCACTCCTCACCGGGGTTTCCGACGACCAGACCCACAGCCGGATCCAAGCGGATCAGCCGCCGCCTTTTGAGCTGACGCCAGATCCAGAGGGCCTGCGTGGACGCGAGATTGTAGGTGTCCACCAGCTCAGCCGCGCTGGGCACCCGAACACCCTGCGCGAGCTCACCACTGATGATCCGCGCCGCCAACTCGTCAACGATCCGCTGAACGTACCTCAAGGCCGGCGCGGTCATCAGGCCGCCTCATCAAGGGTCGCGTAGACGACTTTTCCGCCGATCGCCGACAACCGGTATCCCCATACCGTCGCAAGCGCATCGACTAACAGAAGCCCTCGCCCACCGACATCCTCCATCGAAGGGTTGACCAGCTTCGGCGGCAGACGGCTGCGATCCCACACCTCCAGAACGACGCGCCCGCCGATCCGGTAGAGGCCAACGCCTACCACCCCTGGCTGGCTTTCCACCAGTCCGCCTGGCGCGACTAGATCGGCACCCGCCGCTGTGACATCAGCGGTGGATTGAATCGCATTCGCGACGAGCTCGCCGATGATGAGCTGAGCGCACTCGACGAGATCCGCTCGGCCCCACGCGGTAAGCGTCCGCCCCACACAGCGACGCGCGATTGAAGCCGAGATCGGATGCGCCAGCAAACGCTCATACGAACTCTGCCGAATCTGGATCGGTTCCGCTCTACCTGGTTTTCGGTGTACACCTCCTCGCGTAACTCCGGACGAATCATCTGGAGAACGATCATTTCGCCGGACATAACGACTGTTACTATCCTGTTCCATTGAGTCAGGGCCTCTTCCTGATCGAGGACTCGGCTGATCGTTCGCAGCGCCAGCCGAGCCCGCCTGAGTTCTCGTGTTGTCGCGCGCAGCAGTGCCATAATTGGCCCATCATCAGGAACTGAAAAGACGAATAGCGTGTCGAGACGCCAATGACACGCGGCGACACGATCGCGAGGGATTGTCATTGCCAACCCGATCGACCCGAAACAATCGCCCTGGAATCTCCTCGGCGTGGCTCTCCGCCATTGGCGTAAAGACATCCGCGATATCGGGCTACGCCCCCTCGCCGATGAGATCAACTGGAGTTACTCCCACCTAGCGAAATGGGAACGGGGAGAGCAACAGCCGCACGCCGATGCGATCAAGACTCTGGATGCCAAACTCAACGCGGGTGGATATCTTGTGGCACTTCACGCGGCCGTATCCGAGCTTGACCAACTCCGCAGGGGTACCCTCGATGAAGAACCCCTCGACGAGGACGGCTATATGGAACGCAGAGAACTTATGCGGAACGCCGCAGCCTTCGCTGCTGCCGGTGCAGTCGCTCCCGTGCTCACTACCTTGACCGACGCCTGGCGTATGTCATCGCCAGATCGCTCCCTGCCCGGCGCGAGCGTGACCCAGGCGATGATCGATGACTGGGAGAACGCGGCGGATGTGCACGTCAGGCGGGCATATTTTGATCCGCCCGCTACCGTCCTCGCCGCCGTCGCCGTAGATTACACCGACATGGCTCCCCACCTAAGTCGCACTCAGCCCGCTGCCATACAGCGCGATCTCGCTCACGCCGCCGCACGGCATACGGCCGTGATCGCGGGAAAGTGGTTCGACCTGGGCAACAGCCGAGAAGCACACCGCTGGTGGGCCAAGACACGAGAGCTGAGCGAGCAATCATCAGATCCATTGCTCGCGTCATGGCTGCGGAGCTGCGAGGTGGGGTATCGGCAGCAAGATCCGCAGGAGGATCTCGTCAACGTACTCTCAACAGCACAGGAAGCACGACGTCTCGCTGGAGACCGCTCGAACGTGGCACTCGTCTCAGCGCTCAGCGCCGAAGCCCAAGCTCTCGCGACGATGGGCCGCAGCGACGAAGCGATTACCGCGCTCCTCCGAACCGAAGAGGTATTCACTCGCCTCCCGGCCCAGATCACGGCAGATCGCGATTGGCTGCGACGGGGAACTTATTTGGACCGGAGTCTCATCTATACGCTCGCCGGCGATAGCAGGCGGGCTGCTGAGGCGCAAAGCGCCGCCCGGAATCTCTATCCGGCGACGCACCGATCAGCGATCGTGATCCAGCTCCATGGTGCCGCTCTCCAGGCTCGCACCGACCCTGAGCAAGGTGCCGACGAGGCGCTTCGGATCGTCGGGGCACTCCCCACCGGCCGACGAGACACCAGGGTCATACGGGCAGCTCACATCGTTCTGGATGTCGCGCCCGAGAATGCCCACCTCCTCCCGGCCGCACGGGAACTGCGCGCCCTCACCGCAGCCTGACCAGAGACGAAGCATTCTCGCCCGTCCGACAGTTCAAACATCACACCAAACCCCTGACCAGGGGACAGCCAGCATCCACGAAGATCTTGTCTTGTCCCCGACGGGTCAAGTGCCACCGCTCTGCCCGAATTAGGGTGGCGTGGTGCCAAGTGCCTTGTTGTATTGGCTGAGGAGGTCGACGAAGTCGGCCAGGTTTTCGTCGGGCCAGTCGCCTAGTTTGTCGTCGAAGCGTTTGCGTAGGCCGGTGGTGGCGTCGGCTACGCGTTGGGCGGCGGTGGCGCTGGCTGAGAGCAGGGTGGCGCGGCCGTCGGCGGGGTCGGGGCCGCGGGTGATCAGGCCGAGGTCGGCGAGGTGGGTTAGGAGGCGGCTGACCGCGCCCTTGTCGATGTCGAGGTTCTCGACGATCGACGTGGCGCGGGCGGGGCCGTGGTCGGTGAGCCAGGCGAGGATGAGGTAGCCGGAGGGTTGGAGTTCCGGGTGGACTGCCCGTGCACGCTCAGCGACCACACACTTGATCCGGCGCAGCAGGATGGCCATCTCGCTTTCGAGGCGGCGCATTGAGTCGACCCGGCTTCTGGTCACGCTCAGCCCGTCCCCTGGGCGGCGACCTGGTCGGTTGAGTGCAGGGTCGTACGGAGCGGGACTTCCTTGATGAACAGGACGCACACCAGGGCCAGGGCGGCGAAGGGCACCGAGACCAGGAACAGTTCGGCGATCGAGGCGCCGAAGGCGTGCTCGAACACGGCCCGGATCGGGGCGGGGAGCGAGCTGAGGTCGGGGATGCCGTGCGACTGCTGCCCGCCGGCGTCGACGCCAAGTCCCTTGAGGCCGCTGGCCACCTTGTCGGAGACCTGGGCCGACAGCAGGGCGCCGAGCGCGGCGACCCCGACCGTGCCGCCGATGGAGCGGAAGAACGCCACGAGCGAGCTCGCGGCGCCCAGGTCGGCCAGCGACACGATGTTCTGTACGGGAATGACGAGATTCTGCATGGAGCCGCCGACGCCGATGCCGAGCAAGGCCATGTAGACGCCCACCAGGACCAGGTTGGTGGTCTCGTCGATCGTGCCGAGCAGGGCGCATCCGGCCACGACGAAGATCATGCTCGCGGCGAGCCACACCTTCCACCGGCCGGTCATGCTGATGGCCCGGCCGCTCACGACGCTGGAGACGAGCAGGCCGCCGACCAGGGCGATCGACATCAGACCCGCCTTGGTGGGCGACATGCCGCGAGCCAGCTGGAAGAACTGGCTGAGGTACACGGTCGAGGCGAACATGGCGATGCCCACGAACACCGAGGCCAGCGTGGCGAGAACGATCGTACGGTTCCTGAACAGGTCGAGCGGGATCACCGGTTCACGCGCGACGCGCGCCTCCACGAACACCGCGATGCCGATCAGCACCACACCGCCGCCGACCAGCAGGGCGCTGGTGCCCGAAAGCCACGCGTACTGGTTCCCGGCGAGCGAGACCCAGACGAGCAGCAGCGAGACGCCGGCCATGATGAGGGTCGCGCCGAGGTAGTCGACGCTGACGTCACGCCTGACCACCGGCAGGTGCAGGGTCTTCTGCAGCAACACGAACGCGGCCACGCCGAACGGCAGGCCGATGAAGAAGCAGCCGCGCCAGCCGAGCGCGCTGTCGGCCACGAGACCGCCGATCAGCGGGCCACTGACGGTCGCGGCCGCGAACACGGCGCCCATGTAGCCAGAGTAGCGGCCGAGGTCGCGCGGGCTCACCATGCTCGCGATCACAATCTGGACCAATGCCATCAGACCGCCGACGCCGAGCCCTTGCACGAGTCGGGCGCCGATGAGGGTGCCCATGTTCGGCGAGACGCCCGCCACCAGCGAGCCCGCGATGAAAATGCTGAGCGACAGCTGTACGAGGAGCTTCTTGCTGAACAGGTCGGCGAGCTTGCCCCAGATCGGTGTGGTCGCCGTCATCGCCAGCAGGGTCGCCACGATCACCCAGGTGTAGCCGGTCTGGCTGCCTTTGAGGTCGGAGACGATGCGGGGCAGCGCGTTGGTCACGACGGTGCTGGAGATCATGGCGACGAACATCGCCAGCAGCAAACCGGACAGGGCCTCCAGGATCTCGCGGTGAGTCATCTGATTGGACGCCTCGGGGACGTCAGCCACCAAGGATTGTGCTTCGGACACGAGTGCTCCGATTCATCGGGAAAAGGTTGAATTTAGTCAACCATAGGAGGATTTTTCGCCCGACATCGGCTCCCGGCGAAGGGGCAGACCAGCCCGGTATGAGGCCACGTCAAGGCGATCCGACCGGGCTGCGGCGGGCAACCCTGGGCGAGGCCACGCCAAGACCTTCAATGACCGGTGCTTCCAAGCCGTGGGGTCGCCGACCTAGGCGAGGGAGCGCTGATGAAATCGGCCGTCGGCGGGGCCGGTCACCGTTGGCGGGTGGAGCGCTGAGCGTGCCGGACTGCGCTGAGGTTGGCCAACGAGATGGCTTCATTGCGCTCGTCGTTGATCTCCCGAGCGACGGCGACCGCCTCCTCGAGGGCGGTGATGGCTTCCTCGAATCGCGTCACTTGGCCCAGGGCGAAACCTAGGGCGTTGAGCGCCATGCCCTCATTGAGCTTGTCGTTGGTCTCCCGATGGACGGCAACGGCATCCTGATAAACAGGGATGACCTCGTCGAATCGCATCATCTGGCCCAGGGCGTAGCCGAGCACGTTGAGCGCACTGCCTTCGCCGTGCTTGTCGTTGGTCTCTCGATAGATGGCGAGGGCGTCTTGGTGGGCGACGATGGCATCCTTGAACCGGCCTACCTTCGCCTCCGAGAACGTGGCTCCGAGGTGGTTGAATGCTTTGGCCTGGCCGTGCCGATCGCCTATCTCCCCGAGTACGTGGGCAGCATCCTGTAGGACGTCGATGGCCTCGTCGAATCGCCGCAACATCCGAAAGGCGGCTCCGAGATTGGTCAGTGTGGCGCCTGCCAAGTGGAGGGCGACTACGTCCAGGAAGGAGAGACCGGCATCCTGGTAGACCGGGATGGCCTCGTCTGCTCGGCCCGCCTCCAGCAGGGCATTGCCAAGATTGCCCAGTGCGTGGGCTTCGCCGTAGGGATCGCCGATCTCTTTGAGGATACGGACGGCCTCCTGGTGGTGGGTGATGGCCTTGTCGAACATCTGCGCAAGGTGCAAGGCGATCCCGAGGTTGGTCAGTATGGCGGCTTCATCGCGCCGTTCGCCCAGTTGCCGGGCGGCGTCGAGCGCGAGGGCACAGAGGGTGATCATGTCGCTGTGATGCCGCCTCCAGGTAAGGAATCCGGCCAGGGCGAGGGTCATCCGGAGGGCAGTCGAGAGATGGCCGTCCTTGTGGGCAGCCTGGATGGCTGCGGTGAGGTTGGGGTACTCGGTGTCGATCCAGGTCAGGGCGTGGGTGCGATCGTCGAATCGGCTGCCGGTGCTGTCGGCCACGGGGCTGAGGAGCACGCTGGCGTCAGAGGCAGTGGCGAGGTAGTGATTCAGGAGTCGGGTGAATGCATGCGCCCGGTCGTCGGTCTCGGCGTGGTCGCAACCGCGCTGGTCGGCGAAGAGACGTACCAGGTCGTGTATCCGCCACCGCCCGTAGGCGCTGCCGTGATCGACCAGATGCGCGCGTGCGAGCGCTTCAAGGCCGCGTCGGGCGACGGTCTCCTCCATCTCGGCCAAGACCGCTGTCGCCTCGGTGGAGATCTCCGGGCCGGGATTGACGGACAGCAGCCGAAACAGCCTGGCTTGGTCGGGGTTGAGATGCCGGTAGGACAGGTCGAACGCCACTCGCACTGTGGCGGTGCCATATTCCAACTCCTCCAACCGGGAGCCCTCGTCGGCTAGGTCGGCGGCCAGTGCCGAAAGCGGCCGGGCGGGATCGTCGCTCAGGAGCGCGGCGATGATCCGCAGGGCCAGCGGCAGCCCGCCGCACAATCTGGCGACCCGGACGGCGTCTTCGGGATGGTCGGCGATGCGCATATCACCTGGCCGAGCTATCTGTAGGGCTCGAGCCAGAAGCCCTACAGACTCTTCGGTGGGCAGAATGATCAGATCATGCAAACGTGCGCTGAGCATGCCCAGGGTGTGGCGGGAAGTGACGATCGCCGCGGTTGTGCCATCGGCGGGGAGCAACAACTGGACCTGATCGTGGGTGGCGGCGTTGTCGATCACCACCAGGATCCGTCGCCCCTGCTGCGCGTAGGCGGCTAGTACGGAGGCATACAGCCGGGCTCGATCCTGGACACCGGGTGGGATGTGCTCGGCGGGAACGCCCAAAGCGCGCAGCCACCCGTCCAGTGCTTGGCTGGGGTCGAGACGGCGGGCGTCGTCGTAGCCGAACAGGTCAACGAACAAGACCCCGCCGGGAAACCAGCCTCGTGCCAGCGCAGCGTGGGCGGCCTGCACCGCGAGTTCGGTTTTGCCGACTCCAGCCAGCCCGCCCACTGCCGTCACCGCCACCGTGGGAACACCATCGCTGTCTGGGCGGGGTGCCAGCGGTTCCAGTACGGCCTGCAGATCGCGGTCGCGGCCAGTGAAGGCTGCCGATCCTGCCGGGAGCCCGGACAACGCGGGTGTCACCTGTGGCGGCAGTCGCACGGTGATGTCACGGCCTTGGATCACCGCGGTGAAGAAGATCCCGCCGGTGATCTCATTGTGGATGCCTTCGGCCATTGGGTTACCCCACGGCGGAGGCGCCAGGGCCATCCGATGGTGGAGTAGCGGCCCCTGCGGCAAGGAGACCGCCAGCCCATTTCGCGGTACGCCCTGACATAGGCTTCATCCTCCCGCCCTCCGTAAGATCACAAAGGGGGATCAGGGTAATCGGTTATCCCGGCGTATCACGGCGGTGACACGTCGATGCCGCAAAGCGGAATGCGGAATCCCCGGGGGCCGAGTGCCCGGACGGAAGTAGGTCAGGGAAGAGGGTTCTGCGAGCTGCGCTTCGCGGTCGGCGATTCGCCGCTCTTGGAACCGCAGTGAAGCAGGGGCGGCTATCTAGTGGGGAGTTGGATGCGGAAGAGGGCGCCTGGCGTGGTGTTCTCTGCCGTGATCGTGCCGCCATGCGCGTGAACCAGGGCGGCGGCGATGGACAGGCCCAAGCCCGTGCCGCCGGAGTTGCGGGTGCGGGAGGGGTCGCCCCGGTAGAAGCGTTCGAAGACGCGGTCGGGGTCGGGGACGCCTGGGCCCTCGTCGGCGACTTCGATGATGGCGGTGGCGTCGGGGCGGAGGCCGACGCCGACGTGGAACGCGGTTCCGGCGGGGGTGTGGCGGAGGGCGTTGCCGACCAGGTTGCCGATGACCTGGCGGAGGCGGGTTTCGTCGCCGTCCACGGTGACGGGAGTGTCGGAGTCGTCCAGCCGCAGGAGTTCGATTTCCCGGTCGGGGGCGAGGAGCTGGGCGTCGAGGACCGCGCCGGCCGCCAGGCTGAGGACGTCGACGGGCTCCCGTTCGAAGGGGCGTTGCTGGTCAAGGCGGGCGAGCAGCAGCAGATCGTCGACAAGCAGGCCCATCCGGGCGGCTTCGTCCTCGATCCGGCGGACGAGACCGGCCAGGTCGTCCTCGGGGTTGCGGGTGTGTTCCTGCCGGTAGAGCTCGGCGAAGCCGCGGATGGAGGTGAGCGGGGTTCGCAGCTCGTGTGAGGCGTCGGCGACGAAGCGGCGCATGCGCTCTTCCGAGCGTTTCGCCTCGTACGCCGAGCGGTTGGCCGCCGCCTCCGACGCCTCCCGGTCCTGGAAGGCGGCTTCGATCTGGGTGAGCATGCCGTTGATCGCCCGCCCCAGCCGTCCCATCTCGGTACGGCGATGCCGCATCGGCACCCGTTGCGACAGATCTCCCCTGGCGATGGCGGCGGCCGTACGCTCGACCTCGCCGAGGGGGCGCAGGCTGCGCCGTACCAGCCAATAGCAGGCGAGACCGAGGGCGACCAGCACGGCTCCGCCGACGCCGGCCACGATCGTGGTCAGGCGGGAGACCGTTCGTTCCAGGTCGCCCATGTTGATGGCCATCACACGGCTCTGGCTGTTGCGGCCGGGGACGGCGATCACCCGCCAAGGGGGATCCAGGTTGCCCACGGAGGGGACGGTGAAGGGCTTGCCGGCGCGTTGCGCTACCTCGGCGGCGGTGAGTTTCGGGAGGGCGGGCTTCTCCTCGCTGGGGGATTCGGCCACGATTCGGATCTGGTTGCCTTGGGCGTCGAGGATGCTGACGTGGAAGAAGCCGAAAAAGCGTTCCGGGCGGGGCGGAGGGTCGCGGCGGCGCAGTTCGTCCTCGGGGATATCGACCATTTCGCGGAGTGGGCGACTGGTGATGGACAGTTGCTCGTCCACTTGCTCGGTCAGGTAGCTGCGCAGCAGCTGGACGGCGAAGCCGCCGGTCAGCGCGATGGCCAGGGTGACCAGGGCAAGGGTCCCGACCACCAGGCGGAGCCAGAGCGGAGTACGGGCAAGCCTTTTCTTCACGGACACGTCACCGGCGGGGGGCGCGGAGCACGTAGCCGACTCCGCGCAGGGTGTGGATCAGTTTGGGGTCCTGGGTGTCGATCTTGCGGCGGAGGTAGGAGACATAGGACTCGACCACGTTGCGGTCGCCGCCGAAGTCGTAGTGCCAGACATGGTCGAGGATCTGGGCCTTCGACAGGACTCGGCCCTGGTTGACCATGAAATAGTGCAGGAGTTTGAATTCGGTGGGCGAGAGGCGTACCGGGCGGCCCTGGCGCCAGACCTGGTGGGCGTCCTCGTCGAGTTCCAGGTCGGCGACCTGGAGGCGGGCGGGGAGGCCGGGGTCGCCGCCGGTGCGGCGGAGCACAGCCCGGATCCTGGCCAGCACCTCTTCCAGGCTGAACGGCTTGGTCACGTAGTCGTCGCCCAGGGCGAGGCCGGCCAGCTTGTCCTCGGTGGTGTCCCTGGCGGTGAGGAACAGCACCGGGATGCGCCGGCCGGAAGAACGCAGCCGGGCGGCGACCGCGAAGCCATCCATATCGGGCAGCATAACGTCGAGAACCATGAGGTCAGGACGTACCCGTTCGGCCATCAGGACGGCTTCCCTGCCGTCGGCGGCGATGGCGACCTCGAAACCGGCGAAGCGCAGGCTGGCGGCGAGCAGCTCCCGGATGTTGAGCTCGTCGTCCACGACCAGCAGCCGCGCTTCAGCCTGCATCATCGACCGCCCACCCCGGGGAAGCCCCCCTCGCTGACCGTGGTCGCGGCGACGTTGCCGTCGGCGTCGCGTTCGCCCTGGACGATCACGGTGCTGCCGGGCTTGATGTCGCCGACCTTGCCCTCCTTGGCGATCTGGATCTTCGTGTCGCCGCTGGTGGTGACGACCGTGGTGGCGCCGTTGGCTTCGACGTAGATCTTGTTGCCGTCGACGAGCTTGACGGTGCCGAATGTCGTGTTGCCGAGCGCACCCTGACCTTGGCCGGAGCCCTGGCGCAATCCGCCCCCTTGGCCGGACAACAGTCCCGCGACCAACGCCTGGCGATCGCTGGTGCTACTCGGTCCCCAGATCTTCTGCGCCTGGATGCCGAGCAGCACTCCGGCCATCAGCACCACCCCCGCCGCCAGCGTCACGGTCAGTTTGGACGCCTTCTGCCGGGCCGGGCGCTCCATCAATTCGCGGTCGAGATCCTCGCCATAGGGCGATTTCTCCAGCAGTTCGCCCTGAGACGGCCTACGCCTGCTCACGCTCGCTCCTCTCATCCGAAATCACTCGAAGCGCAACGCTTCAATGGGCCGCAGCTTGGCGGCGCGGTTGGCGGGATAACTGCCGAAGAACAGGCCTATAGCGACCGACACGCCGAGCGCCAGGGCGACCGAGCTCGGCACCACCGACGGGGTGATCCCGGCGATGGTGAACTGGGCGCCGATCACCGCGACCGTCACCCCGAGCAGTCCGCCGAACAGGCTGAGCATGGTCGCCTCGGCGAGGAACTGGCCCAGGATCGCGCTCCTGGGCGCGCCGATCGCCTTGCGGATGCCGATCTCCCGGGTCCGCTCGGTGACCGTGACCAGCATGATGTTGGTGATGCCGATGCCGCCCACCAGCAGGCTGATCGCGGCCACCGCGCCGAGCAGCACGGTGAACGTGCCGATGGCGGCGCCCACCGTCTCCTGCAGGGTGGCCTGGTTGAGGATACGGTAGTCGGCGGCTGCCGTACCGGTGATGCCGTGTCGCTGGTTGAGCACCTGGGTGATCTCGTCCTGGGCCGTGTTCACCGTGTCGGCGCCGGTGGCCTGGACCACGATCTGGCCGAGCGGCCCGAACCCGGTCAGGCTCTGCTGGACGGCCGGCAGCGGCGCGATGGCCAGATCGTCGCCATCCTGGAACCCGGACGAACCCGACTCTTTCAGCACGCCGACCACGGTGAACGGCACCCCGGTGACGTTGATCTGCTTGCCGACCGGGTTCACCTCGCCGAACAGGTTCTCCGCCACGGTCTGGCCGATCACGATCACCTTCCGGGCGGCCAGGACGTCCTCGTTGAAGAAGTACGTCCCCTGCGCGACCGGCTTGTTGGACGCCTCGAAGTAGCTCGGGTAGGTGCCGACCACCTGCTGCACGGCATGGCTCGCGCCCTCGTAGGTGGCCGTCTGGTTCTGCGCGGTCACCACCGGCGACACGCTCCTCACCGACGGCGCGTTGGCCTTGTCCGCCAGCGCGCGGGCGTCGTCCACGGTCAGGTCCTTGGCCTGGGTACGCGGACCCGTGTTCTGCTGCCCGCCACCCCCGCCGAGCGGCCCGGCGAAACCACCGCCACCGCCGCCCCCGCCCGATGTGGTCGAGGAGACCGTCAGCGAGTTCGCGCCCAGCCGCTGGATGTTCCCCTGGATCTGCTGGGAGGCGCCCTCCCCAAACGCCACCAGCAGGATCACCGCGGCCACACCGATCAGGATGCCCAGCGTGGTCAGCGTGCTGCGCATCTTGTTGGCCATGAGGCCGCGTACGGCGAACCGCAACACTTCGAGCGTGTTCACAAGCTCACCTCTTCGAGCCGGGGCGGCGGTCCCGAGACCGGCGACTGGCGGATGTCCGCGATGATCTGCCCGTCCATCAGGCGGACGACGCGTTTGGCGTGCGCGGCCACGTCCTGCTCGTGGGTGATCACGACGATGGTCCGGCCGCCCAGGCTGAGCTGGTCGAAAATGCCGAGCACGTCCCGAGTGGACGTGCTGTCCAGCGCCCCCGTGGGCTCGTCGGCGAGCAGCAGCGTCGGCGCGTTGACCAGCGATCTCGCGATCGCGACCCGCTGCTGCTGCCCTCCGGACAGCTCGTTGGGCTGGTGGTGCACCCGATCCGCAAGACCCACCCGCTCCAGCGCCGCCAGCGCGCGCCTCCTGCGCTCCCCGGCCTTCACCCCGCCGTACGCCAAGGGAAGCTCGACGTTCATGAGCGCGCTCATCCGCGGAATCAGGTTGAACGACTGGAACACGAACCCGATCTTGCGATTCCTGACGATGGCCAGGCGCACGTCGTCCAGCACACCCACATCCGTGCCATCCAGCCTGTACGCCCCTGACGACGGCACATCCAGACACCCGATGATGTTCATCAGCGTGGACTTGCCGGAACCGGACGCACCCATGATCGCCACATAGTCGCCAGGCTCGACGGCGAGGGTGATCCCGCGCAACGCGTGCACGGCGGTCTCACCTTGGCCGTAGACCTTACGAACATCCTGAACATCGAGCACGAGGGGCGCGCTCATCGGCTTTCCCCACCTTGGAGATCGAGTCGGAGATCCAGTACAGGGAACGCGCTCATCGGTTACCTCCGCCCTGACCGCCGCCGGCGCCACCTTGACCGCCCCCGCCGCCACCCCCGCGGACGAAGCCGCCGCCACCGAGGCCACCCGGGATCTGGATCCCCCCGCCGGTGGTCGTGGTGGTCGTGGGACGGACGACCTGGTCGCCCTCCTTCAGCCCGGAGACGATCTCGGTCGCGGCGTCGCCCTTCACACCCACCTCCACCCGGGTTCTGACCTGCTGGCCGTTGTTCAGCAGGGTCACCGAGCTCTGCCCGCCGGCGGTGGTGATCAGCGCGCTCGGCAGGGTCAGCACGTCGTCGACGGTCTCGACGATCACCTGGACGCTCGCCGTCTGCCCGAGGCGCACGGTCGACGGAACCTCGGAGAGGCTGACCGTGGCGGCGTACTGCACGACGTTGTTGTTCGTCTGCGGCTGCGGGTCGATCACGGTGACCTTGCCGCTCGCGGAAACCCCGGTGAGCGCGTCGAAGGTGACAGTGGCGGCCTGACCCACCTTGAGCCTGGTCACGTCGGCTTCGGTGAACTGGCCGACGATGCGCAACGCGGTGGTGTCGGCGAGTTCGATGAAGCCGGTGCTGGTGTCGCTCTGGGCGCCCGCCGTACCCCCGGATGAGCCCGAAGAACCGCCGGAGGAACCGCCGACGGTTCCGTTCACGGCGGTCACCGTGCCCCCGTACGGCGCTTTGATCACCGTCGCGTCCAATGCGCGCTTTGCGGCGCGGTGGGCGTTGCGGGCGTTGATGTACTGGGAGTAGCCGGAGGCGGTCGAGGTGTCGGCGTCCTCGGCCGCGTCCAGGCTCGCCTTGGTGGCCTCCAGGGACTCGCGCGCGGCCGTGTCGTCCAGCCGGGCGAGGACCGCGCCCTTCTTGACCTTGTCTCCAGGTTCGACCTTGATCGACTCGACCGTCCCGTTGGACCCGAAGGTGAGCGACCTGGTCCGTGCGCTCTCCACGGCTCCGGAGGCCGACACCGAGGCGACCACGCTGCCCCGGGTGACCGGCGTGGTCAGCGGCGCGGCTCCCGCCGGGGAGCCGCTGCCCAGCGAGGCGTACGCGGCCGCCACGCCGCCGAGCAGCAGCCCCCCGAGCAAGAGGTTCACGATCAGCGCTCTGCGCTTCGTCGACAGCTTCACGAGGCTAGACACTGCCGGTCCCCGCTTGAGTCCAGCTCCGCTGTCCCTGAAGGTTTGCTGCCAACACGCACAGCCAACTCTCAGGCAGGGTTAAGCGGGTCATGACGCGCGCTCGCCAGGATGGCCGCCATGATGTCGAGCAGCCCGTCCTCCCTCCTGCGCAAGGGAGGGCTCGCCCTGGCGGCGATCGTCCTGGTGAGCACCGGCGTGATCTATATGACCGGCGACGACTCCGCCGCGGCCCCCCGCCTGGAGTACGTCTCCGCCTCCCGGGGCACCGTCGTCTCCTCGGTCTCCGCCGCCGCGACCACGGTCGACAACGGCATGCGCGACCTCTCCTTCACCTCGCAGGGCAAGGTCAAGAAGATCTACGTCTCCATCGGCGACAAGGTCACGAAGGGCGCAATCCTCGCCCGCATCGACAACACGGTCGCCAAGGAGAACTACACCGCCGCCAAAGCGGCCCTCACCGCGGCCGAATACGCCCTCGACAACCCGACCTCCAGCAGTAGTGGCAGCTCCGGGAGCGGCAGCACCGGCACTGGCAGCGGTAGCGGTTCTGCCGGCGGTAGCGGTTCTGGAACAGGCAGTGGTTCTGGAGCTGGCAGCGGTTCTGGGTCAGCCTGCCCGTCGGCCAAGCCAAGCGCGAACCCCAGTGGAAACCCGACCGCCAAACCTTCCGCCACCCCGAGCTCCGGGCGATCCAGCGGCGCGCCCCAACCCTCGCCTTCCTCTGACATGGCGGTGGAACCCGCCCTTGCCGGATCCCCGCCCGACTCCCCCGGCCGCGACGACAACCCCGACAAGCCCGCATCCCAAGACGGCGATCTCGTCATCCAGACCGAACCCCCCGCGCCAAGCCCGAGCCCGTCCCCCACCGCACCCAGCCCGACCCCCACCTGCGCCACGACCCAACCCAGCCAAGGAACTCAGGACACACAAACCCGACAGACCGGCGCTTCAGGCGGCGGCGCTCCAAGCGGCGGCAGCTCTCAGGGCAGAGCCCTCACCGAAGCAGAACTAGAAGCGAACGTCAGCCAAGCCACCACCGACCTGGCCGAAGCCAAGGAGGCCCTGGCCGGAGTCACCATCAAGGCCCCCGCCGCCGGAACCGTCCTCTCCATCGCCGGAACCGTGGACACCGACTACACCTCCGGCACCTTCATCACCCTCGGCGACCTGGACAACCTCCAACTCCAAGCCATGTTCACCCAATCCGACATCGGCCACCTCAAGGTAGGCCAACCCGCCGAAATAACCCTCACCACCAACCAAACCACCAAACACCCCGGCAAAGTCAGCCACATCGACGCCACCGCCACCACCACCGGCCAACTCGTCCAGTACGGCGTCACCATCACCTTCGACAAACACCCCGAAGGCGTACTCCTAGGCCAATCCGCCACCGTCGTGGTAACCACTGCCGAAGCCGAGAACGCCGTCTATATCCCGGCGCGAGCCGTACAGACCGGCCCGGACGGCACAGCCACCGTCACCACCCAGACCGGCCAAAAGAAAACGGTCCGCACCGGCATTCGCAGCGACCTCTACATCGAGATCACCGGCGGCCTGACGGAAGGCGACCAGATCTCCCTCCCCACCAACACCACCACCAACGGTTTCCCCGACAGCACATTCCCAGGATGACAGCGTGGTCCGCCCACATCGCAGCTTGTGTGAGGAGGGCAACCGGCGACCGCATGTCCAGACACCAACAACGGTCACGTCCGCCCGTCCCAGATCCGCTTCACTGGCGCCCCTCCGAAGAGGCTTCGCCCACGCTGGGCCGCGATCTCGTTTCCGCCCGCCGCAGCTCCCGCAGAACGGGGTTGTGGGGGCAGTGAACATGTCGCCTGTCCCGCGAGTGATATTTACAGAGATAAAGCTCGGTGCATGGTTGGATGTCTTCGGCCAACCCTTGACCCCATTTGGCGAGGAGATAGGGATCGGCCAAGAGAGACCTGACCATTAGCGCCACATCGGCGTAACCCTCTGAGATCAGCGTTGCAGCCTGATCAATTCCTTCGATGTTCCCTGCGATGAACACCGGCCTGTTCAGCTGGTGCTTGACACTGCGTGCATGCTCCTTCCACAGTGTCGGCCCAAGACTGCGTCGCGGAATGATCCAATCCGGGCCACGAGTGTAGACACCGGCGCTCACGGAAACGAAGTCCAGCGAGTCGAGCGCCAGGGCGAGCCCGTCAATGACCTCGGCCAGTTCGAGCCCGCTCCCACCGTGTGCGTTTTCGGCCACGTTAACCCGGACTCCGAGGTCGCACGTCACGACCTCCCTTATAGCCGAGGTGATCTGCCCGAGCAACCTGAAGCGGTTGCGCAGCGAACCGCCATAGTCATCCGTCCTCCGGTTCGACGAACGGGACAGGAACCCGGAGATCAGATAACCGTGGGCCGCATGCACCTCAATCATGTCCGCTCCGGCGCTCTCGGCGACGAGAGCGGCTTCGCGAAACCAATCGACAACTTGGGCGATATCTCGGCGTGAGGCCGCTACCGGAAGTTCACGGTAGAATTCGCAAGGCAACGCCGAGGCCGCTATGAGAGGCGCACCTATCTCGTCGGGTGAGGCCTGTCGTCCAGAATGCATGAGCTGGACCGCTACCTTGGCGCCACCGCGATGGACGGCTTCCGCGACTTCCTCCAGCTCACGCCTTCCGGATGTGCGCGACAACACGAAACTATCCCGGTTGGAACGTCCAGAAATGCTTATCGCCACTCCGCCGAGATAAACCAGACCCAAGCCCGAATTGCTGTATGCCGCGTAGAACTCACTGGCCAGGCGAGCCCCGGAACCACCACCCGTGAAGTTGCCCGGATTTATCGGACCGAGTCCCAGTCGGTTTCGCAGCCGAACCGTTCGCAACTCAAAAGGCCGCAGGACCGCTGATTGGGAGGGTTCGCTAGCGCTCATCGACCTGCTGTAGCACGATCAGGAATTTTTCCGTTGCCGGGAATACCGGTAGCCGGCGGGCTTCGTCCACGGTAACCCAGCGGTGTTCCGTGATCTCGTTCTCAGCTAGCCGGATCTTGGACTTCCGGTCGCCGATTTCCGCCTCAAAGAAATAGACGGTGCCCTCACCGAAGTCGTACGGGGCCTCGACGATCGGCCTAAGATCCTGGGGCAGCAGATCTATGCCCGCCTCTTCCCGGACTTCGCGGCGTAGCGTGTCCACCGGACTTGACTCGTCAGGATTCATGCCACCGCCGATAGGTTGCCAGCGGCTTGGCAGCCGCGAGGTTCGGATCATCAGCACCCGCCCGTCCTCATCTCGCAGAGCCACCACCGCGACATTTCTATTGGCGTTTATTTTCCGTTCGCGCATGACGTCGGCGGCCTCTGATTGAGCGCCGTTATCCAGTCTAGCCATATGAACTCCACCTTCAGCCGATGCACATGAATGAAATACAGTGGCGATCTGAACGCCGTGGTCGGTCAAGCGCTTACAACTGCCCTACTGGTCAATACCGTGACCGCTTCCTCCGAATCTTGGTCGCAGCATACATGAGGATACCGCTGGCGAGATTAGTTATCAGGCCAAGAACGAAGGCGGTCAGCGTGGAAAGCTGCGCGTCTTGTGATTGGCTGTAAATCACGATGAGCGTTGATAGACCTACATAGAGCGTCGTAGACAGTATCAATAGCCGCTCATAGCGAAAAACGCGCTCTACGACCGCGCCGAAGTCGCCGCCGAATGAACTCCTGAGCTCATCTATCGGCGACTTGATCCGCGGATCCCGTTTTATCTGATCGGGGGTGAGTATCATATCGGTGGGGATAGGCCAAATCTCCGTCTGGTAGCCATGCTGACCGGCATATGCCCGCCGCACCGGCTTGCTCAGGCGCTCGAACTCAATCTTCGCGATAGCGCTGCCTTGGGGAATCCCCACATAGTTGGGTGATCCATTGTAGATGACTATGCCCAAACGTCCCGAGAATCCTGGATCCGCGTAGGTGTTAACCGGTAACAGACCTAAGGAGAACAGCCTGCCCTTCATCAAGATCCGGCAGATGACGTCATTCGGAACATCCAACGATTCCAACGTTATGAGCACGGCCAGTTGATAGGGCTTCAGTAATACATGGTCATCGGGTTTGGACAGCCGGTGCCTTCGCTCTTTGGCGCTGAGGTCATAATATATACTGCTGGCCCGAAGCTCGTAGCATGCCTGCTTAACATTGTTCTTGTCGAAGTTCTCCGCGATCAGGGAACCGTTGGACGCTTCTCTGATAATATCTTCATCGGTCAGCACGCCGTAGGAGTAACTCATGTGCCTTCCTCTGTGTCGCCGAGTTACGTGTTAGTGGATCCGAACGGCCATAACGACTGATCGCCTGGTCAATGACCGTGACGCTGGCTATTGGGCGGGTTTCTCGTTGACTGCAGTTGCCGGGCCAGGGCATCAGACAGTTCTCGCGCTGCCAGCCTGTCGCCGAATCCCTTTTTCCGGGCGGTCTGCAGGTATCCCGTGGGATATCTTTCACGCAGCTGACCGGCCTGCGCGACCACGGCCTCTTCGATGTCCCTTTCACCGGCGCGCAGAAACCAGGTTATCGATTCAGGAAAATTCTCGGCCAGGCTGCCGCTGAGCGCGTCCAACTCATCGGCGGGGTACGGATAGGGTGCCGGCAGTCGTAGCAGGCGAGCGATTGTGCGGGCACCGGTGATGACGTAGTCGGATTCATTGATAATGGGAGAGACTTCGGCTATTGTCAGGTATTTGTCGATTTCATGCGGGACCAGGTCCAGGCAGAATTTCGACTGGGCCGATCTGCATGAGTGGGCCACCTCGAAAGCCGCCGCCTATGACACGGGGGTCAGCAGCAGATAGCCATCCGCGAATATCAGATCGGGAGTCGGCCCGTCTGACAGCTGCCGCTGAACGTAACCGAAGGTGAGCCGGGATGCCGGAGTGGGCTGATTGGCGAAGAGAATCCGGGACCCCTCGGCGTCCCGCATGGTGAGGCACACGCTATTAGGCAGGTTCTCGATGCGCAGCAAAGCGTTTCTGACGCCGAGACCGTGCACGTGATTCTCAATCGACTTGGTGAAGTCATCGTCTCCGATGCAGGAGATGATGCGCACATCGCGAAAATAGTAACGGGCCTCGGCGGCCAGGCTGACGGCCGTCCCGCCGACCATCCTCTCGATGTTCCCGAACTCCAGATGATCACCTGGGAGCGCACGGAAGGACTCTGCTCCCAGCTGCGCGACTATCTCCAATCGCACGTCTCCCAGTATGACTATCGAAAGACCGTCGTCACATCCCAAATGAGTCGACCTCGATGTCCCCGTTGCAGGATTTGCGTATTAGTGTGCCACCAGTCAAAGATTCTTTCCAGTGGATCTCGGGGTCTCGACATATCATCGAATTTCGGTCTCATGGATGTAGGTGTTATATACCCTGATGTAGGGAATTATCCAGTTCCATGTCAATCTGAGTATCCCGTAGATGTATGTTTCACCGCTGGTCCAGCGAGCCGAGTGTAAAGGGTGCCTCATGCAAGAGATCGCTCGTGCTTTGATGAACGCTGCGCTCGGGACCTCGTCGGAGGTGTTTTCGCCGGGTCTGCAAGGATCCTCAGGTGAGTAGGATGTTCGTCGCCCTGGTGCCGCCCGCCGACGTACTGGCCGAAGTTGAGCAGGCCGTCGCGCCATTGCGGCGAAATTGGCCGGAGCTGACCTGGGTGGAGCCAGCCAACCGGCATATCACACTGGCTTTTCTCGGTGATGTTCCAGATGAGGCGCGGCGGGAGTTGAGTGTCAGGCTGGCGCGGGCGGCCGGGCATCATGAACCGATTCCGCTGGCGCTAGGGAAGGCGGGGACGTTCACCGGGCCTGGTCGGGCGATCACGTTGTGGTTGAGTTTGCGGGCACCGGGACGGCTGGCGAGGCTAGCCGGTTCAGTTGCGGCAGGGGCACGGCGAGCGGGGGTGGGGCGGCCTGACGAGCGGGCCTACCGGCCGCATTTCACGCTTGCGAGGTCGCGGAAGACGGCGGAGTTGGCGCCGCTGGTGGAGGCGTTGAGTGGGTTTGAGGGGACGCCGTGGGATGCGACCAGTGCGCAGCTGTTTGTCAGCCATCTCGGGCCGCCGCTTCGGTACGAACCCATCGAGGACTACCCACTCGGTAGGCGCGGTTAGGCTCGTCGGCGTGGATCGTCCTCGACGCTGGCTGGTGCCGGCCGTGCTGGGCCTGCTCGTGCTCATCGTGGTGCTGGGTGCGCTGGTCAGCTGACCAGCGCACCCAGCTCATTTCACCATGCGGCTCATTTCACCATGCGGCTCATTTCACCATGCGGCTCATTTCACCATGCGTACGCCTCCGGCGCGGTTCCCCCGGGGCCGGGGAAGATCTCGTCGAGACGGGTCAGCGCCTTCTCGTCGAGCTTGATCTCCAGAGCCCGGGTGGTCCCGTCCAGCTGCTCGGCCGTGCGCGGGCCGATGATGGGAGCGGTCACCGCGCGCTGGTGCAGCAGCCAGGCCAGGCCGACATTCGCCGGATCCTCCCCCAGCTCATCGCAGAACGCCTCGTACTGCTCCAGTTGCGGACGGAGCCGCTCGATCTCGGCCTCCTGGTCCGGCGTGGCCGTACGGCCCTTCTCGATCTTCCGGAGGACGCCCCCGAGCAGACCTCCGGCGAGGGGGCTCCACGGGATCACCCCGAGCCCGTAGTCCTCGCAGGCCGGCAGGACTTCCAGCTCGACCGAGCGCTGCAGCAGGTGATACTTGGACTGCTCGCTGACCAGGCCGAGGAAGTTGCGGCGGCGGGCCGCCTCCTGGGCCTTGGCGATGTGCCAGCCGGCGAAGTTGGACGAACCGACATAGAGGATCTTGCCCTGGGTCCGCAGGACCTCCATGGCCTCCCAGAACTCCTCGAACGGGGTGTTCCGGTCGATGTGGTGGGCCTGGTAGATGTCGATGTAGTCCGTCTGCATGCGCTTGAGCGAGGCGTCGCAGGCGCGGCGGATGTTGAGCGCGGACAGGAAGGTGTCGTTCGGCCATTCGCCCATGGAGCCGTACAGCTTGGTGGCGATGACGGTCTTCTCCCGGCGACCGCCGCCCTGGGCGAACCAGCGCCCGATGATGTGCTCGGTGACGCCCTCGCCCATTTTCCAGCCGTAGACGTTGGCCGTGTCGAAGAAGTTGATCCCCAGCTCGTGCGCGCGATCCATGATCGCGAACGAGTCCTCCTCGGTGGTGTGCGGGCCGAAATTCATCGTGCCCAGACAGAGCTTGCTGACCTTGAGTCCAGTGCGACCTAGTTGTCCATACTCCATGGACCTCAGCTTATGAACCTGGAGTGGACTCCAGGCGAGCGCTCGTGGGGACTATCAGCAATGATTGCCGCATGGGGGGAGCACGGGTGAAGGTCATCGGGCTGGTGATGCTGGTGGTCGGGGTGGTGACGGTCACGCCCGCCTGGGCGGCGGACGACACCGAGCGGATCTTGTTCAAGTTTCGGGACAAGCGGATCACCGAGTCGAGCGGGCTCGCGCTCTCGCCGACGCATCCGGACATCATCTACACCCACAACGACAGCGACGCGGGGGCGCAGTTCTTCGCGGTGGGCATGGACGGGCGGACCCGGGCGACGTTCACGCTGGCCGGGGCGGAGGCTCGGGACTGGGAGGCGATGGCCGCGTCGAAGGACCCCGAGACCGGCCGCGGCGTGCTGTGGTTCGCCGACATCGGCGACAATTTGGAAGGCGCATGGCCGGATATTTCCGTTTATAAGGTGATCGAGCCGCAGCGGATGAGGGATGCCACGTTGCAGGCCGTGCGATACCGGTTCCGCTACGCGGATGGCGGCCGGAACGCCGAAGGGCTCATGGTTCATCCCAAGACGGGCCGCCTTTACGTGGTCACCAAGGAGTTCGTGGGTTCGATCTACCAGGCCCCGAAGGTCCTCCGTACCGACCGGACCAACGTGCTGCGCCGAGTCGGTGAGGCGCCGATCATGGCCACCGACGCCGCGTACGCCCCTGACGGCAACACCTTCGTTATTCGTACCTATTTTTCCGCATCTATCTATAAAGCTCCGGACAAACTGGTGTCCAAAGTTTCCATGCCGGCCCTCGCGCAGTCGGAGTCTGTGACGTACACGCGGGACGGATCGGCCCTGCTCACCGGCTCGGAAGGGGTCGGCAGCCCGGTCTACGAGGTCCCGCTCCCGGCCAAGGTCGTCGCGTCGCCGTCCCCTGCCCAGCCTGCCGTGGCGAAGCCCGCCGCGGCCGCCAAGTCCAGCGGGGTGCCCATCTCCATGGTGGCGTTGTGGGTCGGTGTCGCCCTGGGCGCGATGGCGATAATCGGAATCATTGCCCGCTGGGCGGTTCGCTGAGCCGGATGTGTGAACTCGCTAGTCGGGGGCAAGGTGGGACGAAACACCCGACCAGAACGAGGAGTCATCGTGCTCACACTGACGGACAACGCCGTACAGGTGATCCGTGATCTCACCGCGCAGTCGACGGATTCGGCGGACACGGGCATTCGCATCGCAGGCCAGCCCGACGAGCCGGGAGCCCTGCTGCTCTCGGTGGCGGACGCTCCGGCGGTCACCGACCAGGTGATCGACGTCGAGGGCGCCCGGGTCTTCCTGGACGCCGAAGCCGCCGATGTCCTGGACGACAAGTCCCTGGACGCCGCCATCGACGAGCAGGGCGGGGTCTCCTTCAGGATCGAGCGCCAGAGCTACCTCTGACGCAGGCGCCACGGATCCCGGCTCCTCATGCGGGCCGGGATCCTGGCTACTTATCAGTAACTGAGTACATATACGCATGTGCTCGCGCGGGCCGGGGCCGCATTGTTGCGAGCATGAACTCCGGTGGTCCCCTTCCATGCCCGGACTGCGGTCAGCAGCTGACCGGGTCCAATGCCGCCTGTCCGGTTTGCGGGTTGCCCCTCGTCGGGCCGGCGGCGACCGAGCTGTGGCAGCTCGATCTGGCGCTGGCCGATCTGCGCGCCCGGGAGGGTCACCTCCTGGGCCGGCGCGAGGTGCTGCTCACGACGCTGCGCGCGATTCGCGACAGAGTTCCGGCGATGGCGGGAGCAGTCCAAGGACAGGTAAGCGGGGGTCCCAACCAGGGCTCTATCTCGGCCCCCGTGTCGGGGCGTCCGACGGATATGTCCGGCAAGGCCGTACAGAATCTACTGCTGGGTTTGGGTGGGTTGCTGTTGGTTGTGGCGGCGGTGGTGTTCACCGTTGTGAGCTGGGGGTATCTCGGGATCGGTGGGCGGGCGGCGGTTCTGCTGGGGTTCACCGCGCTGACGCTGGCCACGCCGCTGTTCCTGCTGCGCCGGGGGCTGAGCGCGACCGCCGAGACCATGGCGCTGCTCGGGTTCGCCCTGATGCTGCTCGACGGCTACGCCGCCTGGCAGGTCGGATTGGCTGGACTTGATCGCATCCAGCCGCTGACGTACACCGGCGTCTTGATCGCCGTCATGTGCGCGCTCTTCGCCCTGTACGGCCTGTTCGTGCACGTGGTTGTCGGCGAGCGGATCCACACGCTCAAACTGGCCGTTCCGGTGGCGATCGGGTTCGGGCAGCTGGCCCTGCCGGTCCTCAGCATCGACCGGGACCCCCTCTGGATCACCACCGCGCTGGTGTCCACCGCCGGAATCGACCTGCTGCTCTGGCACCGGCTCAAGCGCGGCACCGCCCTCGTCTGGTTCTGGATCACCTGGACGATCGGCTCTGCGGTGGGCGTGCTGCTGACCATCCGGGACGTCGACCTCCAAGGCGCGTTCGCCCTCTCCGGCGTGCTGGTCGCGGCCGCCGCCATCGCGCTGGTCCAGGCCTCGCGCGGCCGATGGACGATCCCGCTCGCGGGCGGGGCCGCCATCACGCTGGCGGCGGCGCTGGCGTATCCGATCCGACTGTCCGTCGACGCGAGCTGGTGGCCCGTGCCGACGCCTGTCGCCACGTTCGCCGTTGCCGGGATCGCCCTGCTTGTCCGGCCCACGATCGGGCGCGAGATCGGCAGAATCGCGGCGGTCGCCGCCGGTGGCTTCGGTCTGCTGGTCGCCTCGCCCGTGCTGGTTCCGGTCACGGTCGCGCTGATCGGGCCCTTCTCGCCAGACCACGACGTCTCGCGAACGCCCTGGGACGGGCCTCGCACGCTGGGCGCACGCGACGAACTCGGGGTGAATCCGATCACGCTCACCGTGCCCGCCGTGGTCGTGCTGGCCGCCGTGGCGATCGCCCTGGCGGTGTGCGCGCTGATGGTCCGCCGGAAGAACGCGGCGATCATGTCCGCGGTCGCGGTGACCGCCGTCCTGCTGGTCGTGCTGCCGGTCGCGCTCAATCTGCCCTTCGGGGTTCTGGTCGCCGTACAGCTGCTGGTCACGGCCGTGCTCGGGGCCGGGGCGGTGTTCGGGGGGCGGTCACGGGAGCCGGCCTTCGCCGTGCTCGTGCTCGGCATGGTCGCCGAGGTCGCGGCGTGGGCCCTGGTCTCCGAGACGGCGACCCTGGTCGCGGCGGCGGTCCTGGCCGTCGTCGCCGCTGGGGTGGCGTGGCGGGCGAGCCTGCCTGCCGTACGGGCCGGGGCTGCCGGGGTGGCGACGGCGCTGGCCGGAGGCGAGGCCGTCGCGGTGTGGTTGGCCACCGGGCAGAGTGCGCAGTATGTGACGTTCATTCTGATCGCGGTCGCGGCACTGGCCGCCGTCGCCGCCTGGCGACTGCGGGACATCGGGGTGGAGATCGCCGGATACGCGCTCACCTTGATCGCGTTCGGCTACGTCGTGGATCCGCGCATGCTCAGCGTCGCGCTGGCCCTGGCGGGCGTCATCGCGGTCGGTACGGCCCTGCGCCCCGACCGGCGCAAAGCCGGATATGTCGGCACAGTGTTCCTGCTGCTCTCCTCCTGGACCCGCCTCTTCGCCGAGAACGTGGAGGTCGTCGAGGCGTACACCGTGCCCGTCGCGGTGGTCCTGATCGCCTTCGGCTGGTGGCGCGCCCAGACAGCGTCCTCCTGGATCGCCTATGGCAGCGGTCTCACGTTCGCACTGCTCCCGAGCCTCTGGGACCTCTACGCCGAGCCGAACAACTGGATCAGGGCGCTCGCGCTGGGCGTGGTCTCACTGCTGGTGCTGCTGGCCGGGGCGCGATGGCGGCTGCAGGCGCCCGCGCTTCTCGGGGGGCTCACGCTGGCCATGGTGGCCGTGCACGAGCTGGCGCCGTGGGTGTCCGACCTGGTGCTGAGCGTGCCGCGCTGGGTGCCGGTGGCGGTCGGCGGGCTACTGCTGCTCCTGGTGGGCGCGACCTATGAGGCGCGGATGCGGGACGTCCGGCGGTTCGGCTCGCTGATCAAGGGTCTGCGCTAGGCCGCATCCGCTCCACGAAACGTTCGCCGCGCAGGGCACGCTCCACCACGGCGATCGACTCCGCGAGGGAGACCAATCGGGGGCCCTCGTGGCGGTAGACCTCCAGCACGGCCTCCACGACGTGGGGCGGCAGGTGGTCCTTGAGGTCGACGGCGGCGCCGCGGTATCCGGCGCGGGCCGCCTCGATCTCGGCCCGGACGTGGTGATGCGCCATCCGGGCCAGCGCGAGAGGATGCCGGCGAAGCACCCCATACGCGCGGTAGTCGGGCGGCACGGCGTCCAGCAGCCAGGTGACGGCGGAGCTCTCCCAGTCCGGGCTGCCGGGCGGGCGCACCTCGGACGGCCATTCCGGAGGCACGTACATGCCACCATCATACCGAACACAAGTTCGACGCCCAGTGGACCTACTGCTATGGGTATGTCCGCGCTAACTTTCGGGGTGATAACCGGTTTCATGGGATCCCGCGTCACAATGGTGCGGTTCTACCCTTGAAGGGCTGGGATTCGGCGCGGCGAAGGTAGGGCGGCTGACATGAGGATCGGGGTTGTCGGGGCGGGCATCCTGGGGCTGGCGGTGGCCCGCGAGCTGACCGCCAGGGGGGCCGAGGTCACCGTGCTCGATAAGGAGGATCAGGTCGGCACGCACCAGACCGGGCATAACAGCGGGGTCGTGCACGCGGGCATCTACTACCAGCCGGGCTCGCTGAAGGCCCGCCTCTGCCGGGACGGGGTCGCCTTACTGCGGGAATACTGCGCGGAACACAAGCTTCCCTACGAGGAGGTCGGGAAGCTCGTCATCGCCTCGAACCGGAGCGAACTCGCGGGAATGCAGCGGATCGCCGCCCGGGCCGTCGAGAACGGCGTGCCCGGCATCGCCGTCCTCGACGCGCTCGGCCTGCGCGAGATCGAGCCGCACGCGGTCGGCGTCGGCGCGGTGTACTCCCCGCACACCGCGATCGCCGACTTCCCCGCGATCGCGCGCAGCCTGGCCGCTTCCCTGGATGTACGGCTCGAGCAGCCGGTCCGGGCGATCAGGGAGACGGCGTCCGGGGTGGAGGTGCTGGCCGGGCGGACGCGGTTCGCTTTCGATCGGCTCGTCTCCTGTGCCGGGCTTGGTACGGATCGGGTGGCCGCGATGGCCGGGCAGCCGGGAGAGGTGCGGATCGTTCCGTTCCGTGGGGAGTATCTGCGTTTGACGGGTGCGGCGAAAGGGCTGGTCAGAGGGCTGATATATCCGGTTCCTGATCCGCGGTATCCGTTCCTTGGCGTACATCTGACCAAGCGGATCGACGGTGAGGTGCTGGTCGGGCCGAACGCGGTGATGGCGCTCGCGCTGGAGGGATATTCCTGGTCGAAGGTTTCGTTCAGGGATCTGCGTGGGATCGCGGCCTGGCCTGGCACGCGACGCATGGCCGTACAACACTGGCGAACCGGGCTCCGTGAGGTGTACGGCTCGCTGGCCAAGCGCACTTTCCTCAAGGCGGCCCGGCGCTACGTGCCGTCCTTGACCAAGGAGGACCTGGCCAGAACCGAGGGCGGCGTCCGGGCCCAGGCCGTGGCCAGGGACGGTTCGCTCCTGGACGACTTCGCCATCGACACCCACGGCCCGATCGTGCTCGTCCGCAACGCCCCCTCCCCCGCCGCGACATCCAGCCTGGCCATCGCCCGGCACATCGTTGATGCGATCCTTTGACAGCGCCTTTAAGGCAAACTTCGTAAGGTTCCGAGCGTCCGTTCATGTCGCCTCAAGAAGCTGCCATGGTGTCTGAATCCCCTTCTTCCACTGAAGCCCGGCTATTGGTCGTCGAGGATGAGCCGAACATCCTGGAACTGCTGGGCGCCAGCCTCAGGTTCGCGGGCTTCGAGGTGCATTCCGCGTCCAGCGGCAGCGCGGCCGTCACCGCCGCCCGCCGCCACCGCCCCGACCTGATCGTGCTCGACGTGATGTTGCCGGATGTGGATGGCTTCGAGGTGGTACGGCGGTTGCGTAGCAGCGGCACGTACACCCCGGTGGTCTTTCTCACCGCCCGCGACGCCACCGAAGACAAGATTCGCGGCCTGACGCTGGGCGGCGACGACTACGTCACGAAGCCTTTCAGCCTCGAGGAGGTCGTCGCCCGCATCCGCGCCGTCCTCCGCCGCACCTCAGGCGACCCTTTCACCGCCCCACCCCGCCTGTCCTTCGCCGACATCGAACTGGACGAGGAATCCCACGAAGTCTGGCGCGACGGCACCGCGGTCTCCCTCTCCCCCACGGAGTTCAAACTCCTCCGCTACTTCATGTCCAACACCGGCCGCGTCCTCTCGAAAGCCCAGATCCTCGACCACGTCTGGGACTACGACTTCCGCGGCGACGCCGGAATCGTCGAGTCCTACGTCTCCGTCCTCCGCCGCAAACTCGACAACCGCACCTCCCCCCGCCTGATCCACACCCTCCGAGGCGTTGGCTACGTCATGCGCGCCACGTCAGGTTCCCGGCCTTGACGGACTCCGCTGGGAATCCAGCCAGTTCGGGATCCGCGGCGACCACACCGGAGAAGCGTCCGGGATCCAGGAACTCCTCGGCCGCCGCCACCACCTCCTCCGGCGTCACCGCGGCCAGTTCGCGGGCGAAGCCCAGCAGGAAGAGCGGATCCACGGCCTTGCCGGCCAGGTCGGCGAGCGCCGTGGCGAATGCGGCGCGCGGAGCCAGGCGGGTCGTCGTCGAACCCATGGCGAAGGCGCGGGCGGCCTGAATCTCCTCGGCGGTGGGGGGATGCGTCCGCATGCCGCGGAGCTCGTCGGCCACTGCCGCCAAAGCCGGATTGGTGGTCGCGGCCGCGGTGTCGGCCTCGATGGCCAGGAACGCGCTGCCGGGGTGCAGGTCAAACATCGAGGTGATGCCGTAGACGTAACCTTTGTTCTCGCGCAGGTTGCGCGAGAGCCGGGAGGACACGTAGCCGCCCAGCACGTTGCAGGCGAGGAAGAGCGCCGGGTAACGCGCGTCGTTCGGCGTCAGGGCCTGGGCGCGCAGCCGGATACGGGACTGAGGCGCGCCTGGCCGTGGCAGCAGCGCCAGCCGTCCGCCCTCGATGGCGGGAAGCGGCGGCAGAGGCGGCGGTGGCGAAGGCGTGAGCGGGCGCCATCCGCCCAGCGCCTTCTCCGCGGCGTCCGCCATCTGCTCGGGGTCCTGCGAGGTGAGCAGCACCAGGACGGCGCCGCGAGGGTCGAAAGCCCGCCTGACCCGCGTGACTCCCGCCAGTTCCGCCTCCGCCGGCAGCAGGAAGGTCGCCGGGTGATCGCCGAACATGTGCTGGGCCAGTTCGATCCTGACCGCGATGTCGGGATGAGCCCTGACCATCCTGAACTGGGCGATCAACTGCCCCCGTGCCGCCGCCAGTTCGGTGGGCGCCCCTTCCACCACCTGCGCCAGCGCCGCCAGCAGCGATTCCAGATCGGCCACCGAACTGGATGCGCTGACGGTGACCCGGTGGATGTCGGCGGTCGCGCTCAGTTCCACACCGTCATACGCGTCCTGCACCTGCGCCAGGGACGCCGCCAGCACGGTCGACTCGGCGAGATCACGCCGAGTCGGGCAGGGCGCGGGCAGGTGCAGGCGCACTTCGGCCAACGGCGTGATGCCGTGCCGCAGGGCCAGCACGCGCAGCCCATTCGGCAACATTCGGTCAGCGATCATCATTTCTCCTGCGGGACGACTCTGAGAAGCGCACGCGAATCGGCGCGCAGGCTGCGGGCCGCCGCCGCCACATCGGCGGCGGTCACCTCCGCGCACAGCTCGGGCAGCCGCCCGACCCGGCCCGGATCATCGAACAGCAGCTCGAACCGGCCCAGCATGCGCACCCGGTTGGCGAGCTCGTCCATGGACCGGTGATGGGCGTTGATCCACGTGGTACGGCGCCGGCGCAGCTCCTCCTCCGAAGGCCCGAGCGTGCCCAGCGAATCCAGCTCGGCGTCCACGGCGTCCAGCACACGTTCCGTCGACAGCACCTTCGGATGAACCGCAGTAAGAAGCCACATGTCGGGTTCGCGGGCATCAAGGAAGTCGAACAGCCCGACGCGCGCCGAGAACGTGATGATCTGACCCGTCTCAAGCCGCAGCCGTTCCCGCAGCCGCGGCCGATTGCCCCCGGTCAGCACACCCGCGAGCGTGGACAGCGCGAAGTGGGCCCGCGGATCGGCTCCCGCGTCCGGCACTCGGTGGCCGAGGGCGAACGCGGGCAGCGGCGCCATGGGGTCGATGTACTCGGCCTCCACCTGCCCGGCTGGCTCCGGTTCCCACCAGGAGCCGAGCGCGGTGGCAGGCCGCGCCGGAATCGTCCCAAAACTGCGCTCGACGACCTCCAGCACCGCGCCCGGCTCGACGTCGCCCGCGATGGTCAGTACGGCGTTGGCCGGGCTGTAGTGGCGGTCGAAGAAGTCCAGGCAGTCGTCGAGCGTCACGTGCTGGAGTGAGGCGTAGTCGCCGTACCCGTCGTGGGTGTTGGCGAAGTCGTGGAAGAGCACGGGAGACAGCCTCGGCCAGGGGAAACCGCCATAGGGTTTGCGGATTTTGCCCAGGACCTCTTCGCGTACCACCGAGGTCTGGGCCTGGATGGCGCGTTCGGTGATCTTCGGGGCGCGCATCCGGGCGGCCTCCAGCTCGATCACCCGCGCCACGGCCTCGGCGGGCACGACGGTGTAGAAGTCGGTGTAGTCCTGCCGGGTGGAGGCGTTGCAGAAGCCCCCGATGCCCTCCACCTGCTGGAAGTGGTCCCGTTCGCTGTCGGTGCCGCCCTGGAACATCAGGTGCTCGAACAGGTGCGCGAGCCCGGATCGGTTCTCCGCCTCCGCGCGGAAGCCGACGTCGTAGTGCACGGCGACGCCCGCCACCGGCGCGGAGTGGTCCTCCTCGATGACCACCCGCAGCCCGTTGGGCAAGCTCACCCGCACGATTTCGGCGGTCTTCATCCGTAACTCACCTTGCCCTGGGAAGAAATCAGCAACTGCCCGCCGTCGGCGGCGTCGATCACCTCGGCGAGGACGTTCAGGTAGCCCACCAAGATCTCGTGCCACGCCATGTACGCGGCGAAGTCGTGCGTGTGGGTCAGGAACCGCAGCGCCGCAACTCGCCCGACCTCGGTCAGGTCAAGCGGGGTCGCGTACCCGTGGAGCAGACGGCCGATGAGCGCGTCATAGTCGACGTCGCGGAGCGGGCCGTGCCCGAGCTTCCGGCCGGCGTCGCGGAACTCCACGAGTTCGCCGATGAGCCAGCCCACGTCGAACTCGGGCGGGCCCGCGCTGATGTCCTCACCGATCAGCAGGGCGCCCTCCCGGCCGGGGGTCACGGGCAGCAGAATGCCGTGGCCGGGGGCGCCGTGCAGCAGCACATGCCGGTCCTTCGGCAGCGGCGCGCACCACGTCTCGGCCGTGGCCAGCCGGGACCGGCCCAGGATTTCGACCGCGCGCCGGTGCAGATCCGCCGCCGGGCCAGGGCCGTGCCCGCCGCGCAGCCAGGAGAGCAGCCGCTGCGGGCCTTCCGGGGAAGGCAGGCCCACCTGCGGCAGCGGCTGGGCGTGCAACCGGGCGAGTGTCTGGCCGGTCGCCGTCAGGGTGTCCGCGGCGACCATCTCCAGGTCGAAAGCCTGCCCCACGCCGAGGAACATGGACGCGATCGGGCGGCTCTGCCCGGTCCGGTAGGTGACGCCGCCGTCCTCGCGCCGCTCCGGGATGGTCAACCCGACCCGGCCCTGCGGCACCGCCAGAACGGCGGCCAGGACGGCGGGAGGGGGTGTGCGCATCAGGGTGGTACGGGCAGGCCCGGGGCGCCGGGTCCACAGATAGTCCCCGTCGCCGGACTCGACGATCGAGGTGAGCATGTAGCCCGTCCCGTAGGACGCCACGACCTTGCTCATCTGACCTCTCTCTCGCGGATGACGCGCAGTTCCTCCAGCCGCTCGACCAGGATGGGGAGCGGCGGAGCGACCAGGGCGTTCTGCTCTCGGGTGTGGGTGCTCAGACCGGGCACGGGATCGACCAGCACGACGTTGGGCCGGGCTTCGATCGCCGCCCGGCTCTGCTGGTAGGCGTGGGATCGCTCGGCCCCCGGCGGCAGGTTGGGCGCGATCCCGATCACTGCCGTGGTGCACTGGAGCGCCAGCAGCATGGGCGTGTCGGCCAGGCCGCCCGCGAACCGGCTCAGGAAGTTGTAGGTGGCCGGGTAGACCAGGACGGTATCCGGCCAGGAGGCGTAGTCCACGTGCGGCGAGCCCGGCTCCGGGCTGTCCGGCCAGGCGTCCAGCGGCACGTCCTTGCCCAGCAGGGCGGCGAGCGACTGCCGGGTCACGAACCGCTCCGCGCTTCTGGTGATCACCACGCGGATGTCCAGTCGCGGGTAGAAGAGCCGCAGCCAGTTCAGCCAGTACGGCATGAAGGTGGCGCCAAGCGACCCGGTGATCAGGATGAGCAGCCGTTCGGCGCGGAACGGCGGCGCGACGAGGTTCTCATTCATCGGCGTCCGCCAGCGCGGTGAGGATCTGCTCGGCGTCCGCCGCCGCGGCTTTCAGCCCTTCGGTCACGCCGACGCCCACGGTGTTGAGGATGATCTCGTCCACGCCGGCCTCGCGGTAGTCGCGTAGCCGCTGGACGACCTCCTGCGGTGTGCCGTACGCATAGACTCCCGCGTCGACCAGGGCTTTTGCTCCGGCTTGCGGGTCGGCGGGGGCGGCGGGCACCCCGGCGCGGCGGAGCATGTCGGTGTAGTGCGGGGCGGTGAGGTGCCGTCCGGCCGCATTTTGGGCGAGTTTGACCGGGTCGCGGCTGGGGTTGGCCAGCGCCACGTGCACGACGGTGGCGACGCGGGGCACTCGCGCACGGCCCGCGGCGCCCTCGGCCAGGGCGGGAATCAGCGTGTCCTTGATGTAGCCGGGCGGGGTCATCCAGGTGACGGCCACATCCGCGACGCCGCCCGCCGCCCGGGCCATGCCGGGGCGCAGCACGCCCAGGCCCACCTCGACGGGCGCGTGCTTCATCGTGGGCAGCCCGCCGCGGGCGACGCATGCCTCGCAGTCATGCCCGGAGATCACTCCGTCGAGCATGCCGCGCACCGTTCCGGCATACCCGGCCGCGGCCGTCGCCGGTTTCCGGTACGGCGTGCCGCGCAACGACTCCACCAGTTCCGGCGTGGCGGCGCCGTACCCGGCGACCACCGGACGGCCGGTGAGCAGAGCCAGGCTACGTGCCTGGGCCGCCGCTTCCATCGGGTGGCGAAGCGGCATCAGGGTCACGCCCAGGCCGGTCGGCACCTTGATGCCGCGGCCCACCAGGTAGGCGATCATCTGGTGGGATTCGACCGCGAAGGACTGTCCCAGCCAGAGCCGGCCGGCCAGCCCGTTCATGACCAGCTCGCCGAACGGGATCACCTGATCGGGATATGTGGGTTGGATGGGGAACAGCAGTGCGGGTGGCATCGGATTCTCCAAGATCTGCGGTGCCACGGGCCGCCCGAGCCGGCCCGTGGCACCGCAGCACATCAGCAGCCGAGAACGACGGTGAAGCTGATGAAGCTGATGGTGGTGACGGTGGTGAGAGGAGTCGCCTCCGGGGACTCGATCTCATTGGCCGTCGCGACCTCGGCGAGCGAGGTGTAGGCGTCGGCGCCTTCCATCAGGTGTTCGACAGACATGTGATTTCCTTTCGATTTTTTGGGTGATGAGATTTCCGCGGGTCAGCAACCCATAGCGGCAGTGGCCGTGACGCTGACGCCGATAGAGAACGAGATGATGAGGGCGGGAGTCGCCTCAGGGCTTTCCACCCCGGCGCCGACCGCGACCTCGGCGAGCGAGGTGTAGGCGTCGGCGCCCTCAATCAAGAGTTCAGTGGACACGTGGTTCTTCCTTTGTGATTCAGCAGCCGCCCTCGATGGTGAGCGTGCAGATCGACCAGGTGATCGAGATCGTCGCGGGCACCGCCGCAGCGGAGTCGGTGTGGGCCGCCGCGATCTCGGCGAACGAGGTGTAGACGTCGGCTCCCCCGATCAGGAGCTCGGTGGGCATGATTCACCCCCTCTCGTGCCTGTTGAGGTTTCCGGGCCTCGGGTTAAGGACCGGAAAGTTCGAAGGGGAGTTGCGGCGAGTCGGCGTTACGGTGCACGGCGTCGGGTTCGATCCCGGCGGCGCACAGCGCCTCGGTGACCGCTTCCCCGCGATCCCCGCCCTGCCCGGCATGCGCCAGCAGGCCGACGGCGATGGCGTGCGAACGGTGCTCGCCGAAGCTCAGGCCGCGCATTCCCGGCCGGTCGTCCCGCGGCTCCCAGGCCCAGCCGATCCCCGGGCCGAGCTCAGCCACATAGGCGGACACATCCCCCCGCAGCCCGCCGGCCTCCCCGGCCGCCTCCGCGATGTCCGGTACGGCATGCCAGGCACGTGACCCCAGATAGACCACGATGGAGTCACGCCGCGGATAGAGGCCGCGAGCGGAGAGCACCTTGGCCCGATAGGGCACGTGGAGCTTCTCCAGTCGAGTCAGCACCGCACCCCACAGCTGGGGAGCCGCGTCGGCGGTCTCGGCTCCGACGTACAGCCGGACGTGCGCGCCCGGCCGCATGTCGGCGCCCCCGGAGCCGCTCACGAGCAGGAACCCGGGCGAGACCGTCGGGAGCACGGCCGGCAGATTGACCCAGCGCGCCGGTCCGGCGGGTGTGTCGGCCTCGGCGCCCAGGTGCGGGTCGGGGACGCGCACGCGTACGCCGCTCAGCCGTACCACATCGGAGGCGCCGGGCTCCACCGGCGCCAGGACCGAGGAGAGCGGGTGCGGAACCACGGCGCGCAGCTCCCGCTCGAAGGCGACGTCGCGGATCGACCTGGGGCGTGGCCCGTCCGCGGACTCGCGTCCGGCGTGGAACACGTCGTAGAGGGCGCTCGCCAGCGCGGCGCGCAGCGCTTTGGGGCTGTCGGCGGTGATCTCGCGGTCGTCCAGCGTGGCGGAGGTGCGGTCGGGGGTGATCTGTACGCGATCGAGGGACAGTTTCACGTCAGCCCCCGAGGCCCAGCGTGGCCGTGAAATCGGCCGGACTGATCAGAACCTTGCGCCCGACGCCCGCCGCCGCGCGCTCCAGCGGTGTCAGCCGCGCACGCTCGTAACCGGCGGCGAGGAGCCGGTCGAACATGTGCCAGCCGGCGAAGGCAGCCGCCCTGGCCGCCAGCTCCCGGTCGGCGCGGGCCGCCGGCCTGGCCGCCAGATAGCCCGACCAGAACGCCTCGATGTTCGGCCGCAGCGTCTCGAACCGGCGCGCGCCGTTGGCCACGACCTCCCGCTCGCCGGCCGTCTCCTCGTGGCCGGCCATGCCGAGCACGCCGCGATAGAGCCATTCCCCCACGAAGGCGCCCACGTCCCGGGCGGCGTCGGCCCGCCTGGCCTCCTCCCAGTCGACCAGGTGCAGCGTGTCGTGGTGGTAGAGGAACTGGTCCAGCCGCAGGTCGCCGTGGACGAGGACGTGCGTGCTGTCCCGCTCCCAGGCGGCGAGCCTGCCGATCGCCTCGACGACCACGGGGTCGTTGTGCAGGATCGCCCACGCCTCCAGTTCGGCGCCGCTCGCGACGGCGTACGCCTCCAGGGGGAGCGCGACCAGGGCCTTCAGCGGCGGAAGCGGCGGCTCCGAGGTGTCCTCGGCCACGGCCCGCGGCGCTGGAAGGGTGTGCAGCGTGCCCACCTGAAAGCCCGCGGAGTGGGCGAGCTCCCAGGTGAAGCCGTCGCCGCCGAGGTCGGCGCCGCTCTGCGCGTGCTCAAGCAGGGCGAAGGCCACCAGGCCGGACTCCACGTCGCCGCCCAGGAGCTGGGGGGCGTGGATGACCGGGTGCGTGTCGAGCAGCTCGCCCATCGCCTTGATCCGGTCCACTCGGGGGCGGACCGTGCTCGGCTCGCCGCCGACGCGCTTGACGAAGACGGGGATTCCCGCGCTGGTCACGCCCGCCCAGGTGTCGTTGCGGCCGCGGAAGGCGGAGATCTCGTCCTGGCGTAGGGTGCCAAGGTCGAGGCCGGTGAGGAATTCGGTGACCTCGGGGGCCTGGGCCAGCGGCACTGGACTGATCTTTACCGCGGAGCTGATCTTTACCGCGGACATGGGAGCGCCCCGGGTAACCGGCGTCGGCAAGGCTGCGGGGGAGCCTCCGCCGGCCTGTGTCTTATGCGCATGATTCCGTCTCCCCGTATGTGAACGAACGTGACAAACTTCGACTGCCTTCGCCTACTTGCGGCGAAAAGATCTGTTGCAGTGAGCTTGACTCGTCCGCCTTGGGCGTGACTTGTGCGCTACTGGCCGAGCATTGGCATGTGACTGGTATGTGTCTGGCACGCGAGAGAGTGGGTTAGGCAACCTGGGTTGCCTGTGTTCGGGCTTGGTGCGGCGTTCGGGGCCGAGCGAGTCACGCAGCCCGATCGGCTGGGCTGACGGTGACGGTCAGTGACCGGCGGCGTTGGGGGTGATCGTTCGGCGGAACATGCGCATAGCGGCGCGGGTGGGAAGGATGCGTTCGGTCAAGCCCTGTCGTTTGGCGACCAGTCGGGTGACCAGGAGGGCCAGGCCTACGCCGAGGAGGCTGAGTGTGCCGGTCGCGAGGACGGCGATCCGGGGTCCGGCCAGTTCGGAGAGCCAGCCGACCAAGGGGGCGCCGATGGGGGCGCCGCCGGTGAAGACCAGGATGTAGATTCCCATGACCCGGCCGCGCATGGCGTGGGAGGCGCCCATCTGCACGGTGGCGTTGGCGGTCGTGTTCACGGTGATCATGGCCATGCCGGCGGGAACCAGCAGGAGCAGGAATGTGAGGTAGCCGGGGGCGAATGCCGCCATCATCTGAAATATCCCGAAGAAGGCCGCGCCCAGGAGCAGGTATCGGCGCCTCGGCTTGATTTGCCGCGCTGCCAGCAACGCGCCGCTCAGCGCTCCGATGGCAAGCGCGCTCGACGCGATCCCGAACGCGGACGAACCCGCGTTGTAGACGTTGGTCGCCATCAACGCGATGGCCGTCGAGAAGCTCTGCGCGAAGACCGCCACGAACGCCACGATCAGGATCGGCAGCAGCAGTTCAGGCCGTCTGCCGACATACCGCAGCCCTTCCCGGAGCTGTCCCTTCGCCCGGGGCACCCGCTCAGGTGTGCGGAGCTCGCTCTTCCGCATGAGCAGCAGCCCGGCGATCACCGCTCCGAACGTCAGCGCGTTCAGCATGAAGATCGGGCCGGTGCTCAGCACGGCGATCAGCACGCCGGCCAGCGCGGGTCCTACGACCCTGGCCAGGTTGAAAGTGGAACTGTTCAGCGCGATCGCGTTCGGCAGATCGTCGCGACCGACCATCTCCACCACGAACGCCTGCCTGGTCGGCACCTCCACACAGGCCAACAACCCCAACAGGAACGCCATCACAAACACATGCCACACCTGTACGGCACCGCTCACGATGAGCACACCCATCGCCAGCGCCAGCAACCCCATAAGCGAGTCCGCCACCACCAGCAACCGGCGCTTCGGATAACGGTCGGCCAGCACGCCGCCCCACAACCCGAACAACAGCATCGGCAGGAACTGAAGCGCCACGGTGATCCCAAGCGCCGTCCCGCTTCCCCCGGTCAAGCTCAGGACCAGCCAGTCCTGAGCGGTCCGCTGCATCCAGGTCCCTACATTGGACACGACGCCACCGGCCGCGAACAGGCGGTAGTTGTAGTTCCGCAGCGACCTGAACATTCCCCCGCGAACCACTGCCTTCTCGACTGGCACGGAGGCCATTTCGTCGGCAATGGAATCGGTCGCGGGCGAGTCTGCCAGCGGGCTGATGGGCTGAAGAGCCACTTCAGTGACGTCGGCCTTGGGCTCGGACGCCATTTCTTCGGCATCCGGATCAGGGTCTGTGTGCGCCGGCCGTGGACGATCTGGCGACGGAGCGGATGGGGGGATTACGCCAGCGGTATCGGCCGCCTCGCGCCCTCCGTCGTCGATAGCCGAGTCGGCGTCGGCAATTGGAGCCGGGCGACTCACAGAGCGGGTGGGCAGAACAACCGCACCAGCCACTCCAGCAACGTCAGCCGCCGACCCGGATATCGCCTCCTCACCAACCAGACCGACCTCGGCGGGCGCAGCCGAGCGCGAGCGACCCAAAGGGAGGGCGGGTGAGACGACCACGCCAGCAACATCAACCGCCGACCCGGACGTCGCCTCCTCACCAACCAGACCGGCTTCGGCGGGCGCAGCCGAGCGCGAGCGACCCAAAGGGAGGGCGGGTGGGAGAACCACCTCAGTAGGTGGGGCTCCGGTTAGGGGAGCCCCGGGGGTGGTTAGGTTGTGGAGAGTTTTTCCAGGATGGGGGCGGCTGCTCGGAGGGTTGCTCGTTCCTCGGGGGTGAGGTCCTTGAGGCGTTGGGCCAGCCAGACTTCCTTGAGGCGGCGTTCCTCCTTCAGCAGGGCGATGCCCGCCGGGGTGACGGTGATCGAGACCTGGCGGCGGTCCGTTGAGTGCGGGGTGCGAGCCAGCAGGCCCCGTTCCTCCAGGTTGGCGATCACGCGGGTCATCGAGGGAGGTTGCACCTTCTCGTGCTCGGCCAGCTCGCCAGGCGTCATCGCGGTGTGGCGTTCTACAGCGGCCAGGGTCGCGAGCTGGGTGGGGGTCAACGAGTGGCCCGTGCCCTGCTTGCGCAGGCGCCGGTTCAGGCGGGCGAGGGACACGCGGAGCGCGGACGCCAGACCTGCGTCGGTACGGAGGTTCGCAGCCGACTCTGTCTTCTGGGGATTCGTTAGCATAAGTCATTACCTCTGCTAACTATATACGACATCGTGATATTCCTCCAAGGCGAGGCCTCCCTTACTCCCGTACGTTCCCGTACGAGAGGCCCAAGATACGACGAGGGCGCGACTCAAAGAGCCACACCCTCGAAGGGAACCCGATCAAGGAGACGTGCAGATGTAGCCAGACGGTAGCAAGGCGTTTCCACTGACCGAAGGTGGTGCTGGCTCCCAGACCGAGATTGCCGTCGCTACTGGTATTCCTGGCTGTCACCGTTTGCCCGCTCTGAGTGAAGATGGCGTTCCACCCGGTGACCGTGTGCCCGGCTGGGAGGGTGAAGGTCACCCTCCACGAGGTGATCGCCGAACTGCTCTGCTGGGCAAGATCGACGACCCTGCGAAAGCGGGGCCGTGCTGGTGAGCACGACCCCGCTGCGTTACCTCAGTTCACGGGATTTCACGGAGTGGTGCAGGTGTAGCCGGTCGGCAGCGCGGTGTTGCCGTTGGGACGGGCGCCCTGGAAGCCGAAGTTTCCGCTGCCTCCCGCTGGGAGGTTGCCGTTGTGGCCGACGTTCTTGGCGGTCACGGTCTGGCCGCTGACGGTCAGCACGGTGTTCCACGAACCGGAGATGGTGTGACCGGCCGGGAGGGTGAACGTGACGGTCCACGAGGTGATCGGCGCGCCACCGGCCGTCACCGTGACCGGCTGGATCACGTACCCGTTGTTCCAGGTGTTCTGGGTGGTGGCCACGACGGTGCAGGCGCCGCCGGTACCGCCACCGGTGGTGGTGAAGGTGACCAGCGCGGAGTTACCCGACAGGTTGCCCGCGCCGTCACGCGCTCGGACGTAGACCTGGTACTGGGTGTTGGCCGTCAACCCAGTCAGCGTGATCGAGTTGGTCGTCGAAGTGCCCAACTGCGGGTCGGTCGCACCCTGCTCACGATAGACGTTGTAACCCGCCAGGCCGGAACCGCCGGAGTCGGTGGACGCCGTCCAGGTCAGGGTCGCACCCGTCGAGGTGACGTTCGTGGCGGTAGGCGTACCAGGAGTGGTCGGCGGAGTCGTGTCGGTGCCACCGCCGGTGGTCGTGGTGAAAGTGACCAGTGCGGAGTTACCCGACAGGTTGCCCGCGCCGTCACGCGCTCGGACGTAGACCTGGTACTGGGTGTTGGCCGTCAACCCGGTCAGCGTGATCGAGTTGGTCGTCGAAGTGCCCAACTGCGGGTCGGTCGCACCCTGCTCGCGGTAGACGTTGTAGCCCGCCAGGCCAGAACCGCCGGAGTCGGTGGATGCCGTCCAGCTCAGCGTCGCGCCTGTGGAGGTCACGTTGGAGGCGGTAGGCGTACCAGGAGTGGTCGGCGGAGTCGTGTCGGTCGGTGTGCCGCCGTCGAGGGCGTTGTGCACCGCCGTGTACGCGGGCTTGATCGCGTAGTTGTTGTCGTAGATCAGCGCGAAGCCCTCACCGCTGAAGGTGTCCGGCACCCACGAGTACTTGTCGGTGAAGCCCCAGATCGTCACACCGGCGCAGGCGGTGACCGCGTTGCAGGCGTTGATGACGTTCGTGTAGTACTGGGCCTGCGTGGTGTCCTTGGCCGCGGTACGCGGAGTCTGCATGCGGACGTCCAGCTCGGTGATCCGGACCTGGACGCCGAGGTTGGCGAAGCGCTGCAGGTTCTGCTGGATGTCGTTCGGGAAGCCGAACTGGATGGCCAGGTGCGACTGGAAGCCGACGCAGTCGACCGGCACGTTCTGGGAGCGCAGCGACTGCACCAGGTTGAACATCGCGGTGCTCTTGGCGTTGATGCCTTCGACGTTGTAGTCGTTGATGCACAGGCGCGCGTCCGGGTCGGCGGCGCGCGCCGCGCGGAACGCGTCGGCGATGTAGCTCTGGCCCAGCGTGTTGAACCAGAACGACTGCCGGAAGGTGCCGTCCTCGTTGAAGGCCTCGTTCACGACGTCCCAGGAGACGACGGTCGCGTTGTTCGCGTACCGGCCGACGACCGTGGCGATGTGCTCGTTCATGGCGGCACGCATGTTGGTGGCGCTCAGACCCTGCACCCAGCCGGGCGTCTGGCTGTGCCACACCAGCGTGTGCCCATGCACCTGCTGGTTGTTCTGGGTGGCAAAGTTGACGATCTGGTCAGCCCCGGTGAAGGTGTACTGGTTGTCGTTCGGCTCGGTCGACTCCCACTTCATGGCGTTCTCGGCCGTGATCTGGCTGAACTCTGTGGACGCGATGTTCCGATAAGCCGTCTCGTTGGCGAGCGGGCCGGTGGCGATCGCGGCACCGATGAACTTGCCCCGTTCGGCGGCATGACCACGCAGAGTCCCATCCGCGTGGGCGGGTGTGGCGATGAGAACGCTTGCCGCAGCCGACGCCACCGCGCAGACTACCGCGAGAGATCGCCATTTCAAGGAAGGCACAGGATCTCCTCTTCCGAAAGTTTTCGATAGCTTTCGTGTTGTCCACGGAGGCTAGAATTACCCGGAAGAGGGGTCAATCTCCAGGCCAGGACGACGGACTAGCGGAGTCCTGACCCCATAAAATATCGGTCTACCTCTGAAACTTTCAGTTACTCTGCCGCAACAGGTACACACGAAGAATCCCCACCGGATTTCCAGTGGGGATTCTCTGTCAGCCGATGTTGAAAAGGATCTTCAGCGGGCCGAGCGCGAAATAGATCACGAACAGGGCCGTGACGACCCAGAGCAGCGGGTGGATCTCGCGCGTCTTGCCCTTGACGGCCTTGATCAGGACATACGCGATGAAGCCCGCGCCGATGCCGTTCGCGATGGAGTACGTGAACGGCATCAGGACGATCGTGAGGAACGCCGGGATGGCGATCTCGTAGTCGGTGAAGTCGATCTCACGGATCGAGGTCATCATCAGGAAGCCGACGACGACCAGCGCGGGAGCCGCGGCCTCGTAGGGAACCACGGCGACGAGCGGGGCCAGGAACATCGTCAGCAGGAAGAGGATGCCGGTGACCACGCTGGCCAGGCCGGTACGGGCGCCTTCACCGACACCCGCGGCCGATTCGATGTAGGTGGTGTTGGAGGAGACAGAACCGGCGCCTCCGGCCGCGGCGGCGACGGAGTCCACCAGCAGGATCTCGCGGGTCTTGGGCAGGGTGCCGTCCTGCTGAATCAGGTCGGCCTGCTTGCCGACGCCGACGATGGTGCCCATCGTGTCGAAGAAGTCGGTGATCAGCAGGGTGAAGACGAGCAGGATCGCCAGCACGACGGAGATCTTGGAGAACGCGCCGAACAAGCTGAACTGGCCGAGCAGACCGAGGCTCGGAACGTCGACGATGTCGCCGATGGACGGGAGGGCGGGCACGTTCAGGCCCCAGCCCTGCGGGTTCGGCTGGCCGTTGACCAGGGACGGGCCCGCGTCGGCGAACAGCTCCACGATGATCGCGAAGATGGTGGTGGCGACGATGCCGATCAGGATCGCGCCCCTCATCTTGCGGGCCACCAGCAGCGCGGTGGTGAGCAGACCGACCACGAAGACCAGGATCGGCCAACTGGTCAGAGCGCCACCGATGCCCAGCTCGATCGGGGGCGCCGGGGCGGCCGTCTTGCGCACGAAGCCCGCGTCCACGAAGCCGATCAACGCGATGAACAGGCCGATTCCGACCGAGATGGCCGTCTTCAGGCTGTTGGGGATGGCGTGGAAGACGGCTGTCCTGAATCCGGTCAGCACCAGCAGCAGGATGATCAGGCCTTCCAGGACGACCAGGCCCATCGCGTCTTCCCACGACATCTGGGTGGCGATGCCGTACGTCACGAAGGCGTTCAGGCCGAGACCGGCCGCGAGCGCGAACGGGACATTGGCCACCAGGCCCATCAGGATGGTCAGCAGTCCGGCCACGAAAGCGGTGGCCACCGCGACCAGCGGGAGGTTCGGAGCGCTGCCGTCGCCGAGGAACTGGCCGTCCGCGTCCTTGACGGTGCCGATGATGATCGGGTTCAGGACGACGATGTAGGCCATGGTGAAGAACGTGGCGAGACCGCCGCGCACTTCGGTTCCGACCGTTGAGCCACGGTCGGAGATCTTGAAGTACTTATCGAGAAAACTGGCACTTTGGGGGGTTTGGGTGACACTCACGCGCGCAGAGTGACACCCATTACCAGCTGCGAAAAGACCCAGTAGAGCGAAGTGATTCTTTCGTGATCGATTCGTGTACGGCTTGCGCTCATCCACCCGTTGACCTGGTCGCCTAGGCTGAGCTGATGAAGCCGCCACGCAAACCAGACCCGGAGCCGCTCCAGACCAACGACAGCGCCACCATCCTCGCCGGCATCGGTCTCTGGGCGATCGCCCTCGTTGTCCTCCTCATCATCCGCCCAGCTCAGAGCTGGTGGATCTGGACCTGCGTGGCCGGAATGGGCATGGGCGGTTTCGGTCTCATCTACGTCTACCGCCGCGATCAGCGAGAGCGCTCACGCGATGCGGCGAAGTAGCAACGCAACAAAGCCGAGCCCGCCACGGAAGCCACATGTCGCGATGCTCGATCGCGGCCACGCGGGCAGCGTCGCTGTCCGGACCCGGGTGATCGTGCGCCCAGCGAAGCAGCGATCCGGTCCATGACCATTCATAGGCATCCATGACCCTGTCAACTCGGCCAGGCAGCGATCAACCCAAACCGACCGACAACGGGTATCAACTGTCCAGGTCGGCTTCGGCTAGGAGTAGGGGGACGCGTTCGGGGTCGCGGAGGAGGGCTGCGACGGCCAGGCGGTCGCCCCATTGGCCGGATGCCCAGGCGAGGCCGCGGGCTAGGCCTTCGATGCTGGAGGCGTGGACTTTGCCGTCGAAGAAGCGCCAGGGGATCGGTTTGCCGTCGACGAGGAGTTCTTCGTGGGCGATGTAGGTGGAGGGGGCGGTGGGGAGAAGGGTGTGGACTTGAGGGGGGACCGGGCGTTCTGTGCCGGTTGAGGTGACGTCGCCGGTGACGATCTCGCCTACCAGGGGGAGGTCGAGGACTTCGGAGAGGGCTTCGGCCAGGTCGAAGGGGGCCAGGATCAGGGGGCGGTCGGCCACCAGGGCCAGGAGGTCGGGGGCTTCGACGATGACGGGCTCGCCTGCCGGGGAGTCGGGGCCGGGGATGGAGTCGCCCGCTCGGGACCCGGACACGGCGTCGCCCGCTCGAGGGCCGGATGCCGCGTCGCCGGCCCGAGCCGCTTCGTCCGCTTGGGAGCCGGGGGTGGGCTCGCCTGGGGGAGAAATGAGGACGTGGCCGTCTTCCGCGTCGGTGACGACGATCGTGCCGTTGAGGATGGAGCGGACGGCTGAAGGCGGGCGGACGCGGGAGGGGTCCACTCCGGCGATGGCCATCCAGAGGGCGCGCAGTTGGGGGCGGTCGAGTTCGATGGCGGGGTCGGCCATGAGGTCGAGGAGTTCTTCCGGGCCGCCGTGCGAAGCCAGCAGGTCCGGCAGGGTGGAACGGACGCCGATCATGGTCAGCGCGGTTTCGTCCACGTCTGCGGGAGCGTCGGCGTACAGGCCGAACAGGAGCGGGTCGCCGGACGGGAGGCGCAGGGAGGTCGGGGGTTTGCCGTCCAGGACCGGATTCCGGGAGAGCCACCAGGCCGTGTACGAGGGGACTTCGACGACCTCGCCCGCCACCAGGACGCGGAGCGGGAGGAGTGCGGCGCGCAGGGGCGGCCGGGACAGCAGGGCGAGGGCGGCGCGCCAGTCGGCGACATACTCCAGGTCGCGGATGGCGGTGAATTCGCGGGCCACGGGCGGCACGTCGAATTCGGGGAGCAGGTCGAGGATCGCGTCGAGCCACTCGTCCTCGCGGTCGAGGTCGTGGTCGCATTCGTCCGGGTCGAGCAGGACGTCGGAGTTGTTGACGACGGCGAACCCGTCGAGCACGCCCGCCGCGGCGAGAACCCGGGAGCCGTATTTCTCGACCAGGTCGGGGGCGGCGAAAGGCGCTTCCAGGTCGATGAGCTTGGCCAGGTCGCCGCCTTCCAGCAGCAGCTCACCGGCGGTGTAGACAGCGCCGTCCGCGCCGCGAAGCGCGAGTTCGGCCAGCCAGGGCGCCTCCCCGGCCGACAACCCGGCCGCGTCCACGAGCGCGAGCACGGCCTGCGCGACCGGCTCGGGATCCGCACTTCCGGCCGATTCGGTCACGGCCGCATGCGTGATCGGGTCCTCCAGGACGGTGCGGGGAGTGGCCTCGCCCGCACCCAGGCGGAGCAGCAGCGGGTGCGCCGCATCCGGATGCACGATACGCAACCCCAGCGGAGCCAGCGCGGCCGGATCGAGCCCGCCTTCCGTCAGCAGCAGCGTGCCCCGTGCCCCCCGGACCAGCCGCCCATCGGCCAGCGGCACCGCGATCGCCCCGATCGCCTCCGGATCGTCAGCGGGCAGCACCTCATACAGCGACCGCCACCAGGAGGGTTCCCGATCGGCCACCTCGTCCCCCGACAACATGTCGACGACGTCGGCCAACTCCACCCGCCGCACACCCAGCGTGGTCAACGCCGGACGCCGCGACGGCCACCCCGCAGGCAACAGCCCCGGCACCATGTCCGCGACCTTCTCCAAAAACTCCCCAGCCCCCGCGACCGCCCGAGCCTCCCGCCCAGCAACAACAAACGACCCACCGCCGGAAGCGCTAGGTGAGGCAGAGCTTGACCCACTCACACCATCACGCGACCCACCGAGTGACCCATCGCCGGAGACGCCGGACGAGGCAGAGGTTGACGCGCTCACCCCGTCACGTGACCCACCGAGTGACCCATCGCCGGAGACGCTGGGCAAGGCAGGGCTTGACGTGCTCACCCCGTCACGTGACCCGCCGGGCGAGCCGTCTCGCGGCCCGCCGGACGCGCTGAGCGACCCATCCGTCTCTGTCGCGAGTTGGGACATTCGCTGATATGCATCGCTTCCGGAAGGAAGATCCGTGGCCCAGCGACGATTCAATGTGGCCCGGAACTGGTCCTCGCCATCTGGATCCGCAGGAGCGGACAGCGCGGGAAGCAGCGGCGCCCCGGGCAGCAGCCCGACGATCTCCCGGCGGATGGCCGCGTCGAGTTCTCCCTTGCCCAGCATGCCCGGCACCAGGTCAAGCAGCCGGGGAGTGCGCGGCAGTTGCCGCAGCAGCAGCACATACAGTTCGGCGGCGCGACGGATGAGGAAGTCGGTCAGCGGGCCGGTTGCCACGTGCCGCCGGTCGGTCGCCAACGGGAAGGTGGCGATCAACAAGGCGGGCAGGTCGAGCGGTTCCTCACTCGGTGTGGGCGCATGGATGACGGCCGGAACGTCCCTCGGCAACGGCCGCGGCTCACCGGCCGAACCCGATTCGCGATCGACGGCCAAGCCACCGGTCGACGTCGCCGGGATCTGAACGACGGGGACGGCCCAGCGGACCTGCCAGAACGGGCGGGCGCGTTCCTCGGTGGGGCGGTCGGCGTAGAGTTCCGCGATCTGTTCGGGGGTGAAGGAGCCGGAACCGGTGATGACGTGCCAGCCGTCGGCGGTGACCGTGCGGACATCGCCGTCGAGTTCGATCTCGATGACGGAGAGGGCGGGCATCACGAGCGGGAGGGCCGGGCTGGTCTCCTCCAGCATCTGACGGACGGCCTGTTCGGCGACCTTGTCGCGGAGCGGGAGCCGCACCAGAGTCTCGAAGCCGTCGGGGATGGGCGCGGGTTCCATCGGGAACGGCAGGCGCAGGAGTGGGACATGTCCGGCGCGGTCGGTCAGTTCAGTACTGAGGGTGGACTGGGCGGCGACCAGGGCGCTGGTCTCCTCGCGGGACCAGCGGACTCCGCCGGTCGAGCGGGAGTACACCGACGGCGAGTCACAAACCGATACGACAGCGGCAAAACCCACACCGAAACGGCCAGCCGCGCCGATCTCATCGCGTTTCGCCGAAACCCGCAGGGTGGACAGCCCCTCGACACCGGCCGCGTCCAGCGGAGCGCCGGTGTTGACCGCCTCCAGGACGCCATCACGCAAGGACAGCCGCAGCCGCCCGGGAACCCCCGCGCGCAGAGCGGCGTCGGCCGCATTCTGCGCGAGCTCGACGATCAGCCGATCACGATACCCGCCGAGCGCGAAGTCCTCTTCGGCGTTGGCATCCTCCCGGAATCGGGCAGGAGAGGCAGCCCAAGCGGCGAGAACAGTCTCGCGCAGGCGCGTGGTGCCGAAGAAGTCGTTCATTTCACGCTCTCGGAAGGGGGCTGACACAGCGAACGTAGGTTAGCGCCCCGGCCCGACATTCCTCGCCTCAGCCAAGATCTTCGTCAACGTCATTTCACCCGATGCTTCTCATTCGTCTGGGATCCCGGCAACTTCTGCCCATCCCAATGCCTCCCAGCAGAGCAGACTCCGTCGGGCCGCATGCCGGGAGTCGGAGCCGTCCCGAGTTCCGGCGACTACTGCCCATGCCAACGCTTCCCAGCAGAGCAGACGTCAAGTGCCATCCGGGGTTCCGGCGGCCTCCGCCCCACGTACTTCCCAGCGGAGCAGATGCCGGGAGTCGGAGCCGTCTCGGGTTCCGGCAGCTGACCCCAACGCCTCCCAAGTGCCCGATTCATCCGGAAACCCGCGCAGCTTCCACCCAGTACTTATCAACAGAACAGATGCCGGAAGTCAGAGCCGTCCGAGGCTCCGGCGGCTACTGCTCATCCCAACGCTTCCCAGCAGAGCAGACGTCAAGCGTCCGATTTCATCCGGGGTTCCCCATCCCACGTACTCCCATAGAGCAGATGTCAGGAGCCGGAGCCGACCGAGGTTCCGGCGGCGAATCTCAACGCTTCTGAGGAGATGTCAGGCGTCCGGTTCGTCCGGGGTTTTGGGGGCCTCGGCGCTTTCGTCGGCGGGCATTGGGTCGTAGCCGAGGTCGTCGAGGATGGGCTGGGCCTGGTCAGGGGTCATGGAGGGGACCGTCGTCGCCTCCGAGTGAGCGCCGCAACCGTGATCGGCGGCGACGACGCGGCCGTCGTCAGGCGCGTACTCATTGGCACAGACCCCGAACCCGAGCCGCAACGCTCCCGCCAGCGGCCAGTAGAACCCGCACGTCGAGCACTGCGCGGGCGCGGCGGCGGCGAGCGGCGTGTCGGGGCCGGGGTCGCCGTTGTGCCAGCGCTGGACGGCCAGGTCACGCCCTATGGCGGACAGGACCCGAGCCCGGCCCAGACCGTACTCAAAAATCATCTGGTGGTCGGTGTCGTCGTCGGTTTCGGTGAAGCCGGGGGCCAGCCGGTCGTCGTCCGCCTCGGCGGGGAGCAGATCGCCCACGCCCAGGTCGCCGGGGCGGAGCCGCTGGTTCCACGGCACCCAGGTCGGCGCGAGCAACGCACCGCTCCCCGGCAGCAGCACCGTCTCACTTATCGTGACATTTCGGGCACGCGACGCGCGCGCGACGGTAATCGCCCAGCGCCAGCCCTGATAGGCCCGATCCAGACAGGCGAAATAATGGGTGACGACCCGGTCGCCCTCGCTGTCAAAGCCCAGGTGTTCGCCCACCTCGCCGGGCCTGGCGATCTCCTCGGCGCCCAGCCTGGCCAGGTCGACGGCGGCGGCGCAGGCCTGGTCGGCTGCCGAGCTTCTGATCCGGGTGCGACTCACACTTTATTTTCACCCACGCCAGGAGCGGACAGCACCCGACTCGGTCAGTAAGACTGGATTTTCGAACGTACGGGGAAGGGAGCACCACCTGTGGCGGGTGTTTGGGAGCGGGTTCGGCGCGCAGGTCGGGGGACTGCCCGCGCGAGCCGTACCGCCGCGGGGGCGACGGCCCGAGCGGGAAAGTCGGTGGCCAGGACCGGACGGCGGGTCGGGCAGGCGACCCGGCGGCTGACCTACGCGCAAGGCGCGGGACGCACCGGTCTGGGCAGATTGATCGAGCTGACGGCGGCGCACAGCGCGGGGGACGCCTTCATCACCGTCTCCCTGGCGGGAGCGCTGTTCTTCGGCCTGCCGGTCGGCCAAGCGCGCGGCCAGGTGGCCCTCTACTTGCTCATCACGATGGTCCCGTTCACGGTGGTCGCCCCTTTTGTCGGCCCAGTTCTCGACCGATTCCGGTCCGGACGCCGCTATGTCATGGCAGGCACCCTCTTCGCCAGAGGTCTCCTCTGCTGGGGCATGGCCTCCTCGGTCGTGTACGGCGACACGCTGTCCCTCTTCCCCGCCGCCCTGGCCGTCCTCGTCCTGTCCAAGGCCTACAACGTCTCCCGCGCCGCGATCATGCCGAGCGTGCTCCCCGCCGACATCACGCTGGTCACCGCCAACGCCAGAGTCGCCCTGTTCGCCCTGGTCGCGGCCGGCGGCGCGGCGGCCACCGCGGCGGGGCTGACCGCCTGGATCGGCGCGGAATGGGTGCTGCGCGGCGCGATGGCGCTGTTCCTGGTCTGCGGCGTCGTCGCGGTACGGCTCCCGCGCCACGTCGACTCCCCCGAACAGGACGAGGACACCCCAGCCCCGCACTGGCGCACCTGGTTCAACGTCGGCCCGGTCGTCGGCGAGGCCATGCGGGCGAACGCCGCGATCCGCGTGCAAGCCGGCTTCCTGGTGTTCTTCCTGCTCTTCCTGGTCCAGGACAAGCACCTGCCCGGCCTCGCGCCCGAGATCACGATCGGCCTGCTGGCCGCCGCCGCGGGCGGCGGCGGCCTGATGGGCGCGGCCGTCGCCTCCTGGGCCAAGTCACGCTCCCCGCAGCTGATCGTCCTGGCCACACTGGCGCTGACCACGATCACCACGATCGTGGCCGCCTTCTACTTCACCCTGTGGACGGCCGTCGCCGTCGCCCTGGTCGGCGCGTTCGCGCAGGGCCTGGGCAAGCTCGCCCTGGACGCCATCGTGCAGCGCGAGATCGGCGAGGAGGTGCTCTCCTCCACCTTCGGCGTGGTCGAGGCGCTGCTCCAGATCGCCTGGGTGTTCGGCGGCCTGATCGGGCTGATGTTGTCGCTGTTCGTCCACGGCCCCGCCGGTTTCACGGTGATGGCGGTGGTGCTGGGGCTCTCGCTCGGCTGGGTGATCGCGAGCAGGCGCAGACGGCTCCGCGCCAAACCGGTACGGCTCCCCGCACCAACGGACACGAAGCCGCTGACCAATCCGTTCTAACCGTCGATGTCGTCCGCGACGGCCCGCAGCACGCTCGCCACCTTCTTGGCGTGCACCGGGTCGGGCTGCTTGCCCTTCTGGTAGGACGTCGAGATGTCGTCCAGCAGCTTGATCAGGTCTTCGACGATGACGACCATCTCGTCCGGCTTCTTGCGCTTGCCCTTCGGCCGGGCGGTTTTGGCGAGCGTCGGCGGCTGCTCCAGGACCCGTACGGACAGGGCCTGCTGCCCGCGGCGGCCCTCCGCGACGCCGAACTCGACCTTCTGTCCTGGCTTGAGGACATCCACGCCTTTGGGCAACGCGGATGAATGCACGAAGACCTCACCGCCGTCGTCGCGGGTGAGGAAACCGAAACCCTTGGTCTCGTCGTACCACTTGACCTTGCCGCTGGGCACAGGAGTGACCTCGTTCAGACTGTCGTGAAAGGAATGGATGTAGGTTATGCCCACTGCGGCGGCATGGGACCGCCGGAACGCCTGGAAATTACGCCCGAATCGCCGTCGACGCGGCGGTCTGGCGGGTCACCACGGCGATGGCCGCGGCGGCCCGGTCTCGCCTCGTGGACGACGTTTCCGGTGGAGTGCACTCGTACAGGATGCCAAAACGGATACGTCTACGGGTAACCGGTTTATCCGCGAAAGCGGCCACTTATCAATGGGGCTACGGCGGAAACATTGACCGTCTACGCTGGGTGGCGGAGGTAGGCGGCATTCCCATGAGCAGATCCACGCGCGAGCGGATCATCGACGAGGCCCTGCGGCTGTTCGCCGAGCGGGGTTACGCGGCCACGTCGGTGGCCGAGATCGAGGCCGCCTCGGGTCTGTCGCCCGGCGCCGGCGGGCTCTACCGGCACTTCAAGTCCAAGTACGAGGTGCTCGCCGCCGCCATGACCGAGCACGCCACCAGGACCAGGCTGCAGATCGCCGAGGCGCTCGCCGAGGTGCACGCGGTCGGCCCGACCGTCGCGGTCGAGGAGCGCCTGGCCCAGCTGTGCCGGTCCGGCCTGGCCAAGGTCCGCGAGGAGAGCGAGCTGACCCGGGTCTTCTTCCGCGATCTGAGCCAGTTCCCCGAGCTGGTGGGCGTGGTCCGCGAGGGCCTGCTGCAGCCCATGTTCGACTCGATCACGACCTGGTTCCAGGCGCAGCCGGAATACCGGGAGGCCGGCCTGGACTGGTCCGGGATCGGCGCGGTCCTGGGCGGCGCCGTGGTCCACTACCGCCTCTTCGAGGAGACCGTGGGGGAACCTCCCGGCCGCGCGGACAGGGACAGGTTCGTGGCTTCCTGGGTACGGCTCGCGCTCGGCCTGCTGCCCCAGCCCGCGGCCGCGGCCGTCTGAGCTACCGCGTCACCCGGAGCGTGCGGGACGGCGGCGCCGGAGGCGGGTCGAACAGGCGGTAGATCAGCCAGGTCACCCCGGCCGCCGTGCCGATGATGAACATGACCCCGCTGACGCCGTGGAACTCGATGAGGAACCTGGGGAGATCGCCCTGGAAGCGGAGCAGGGCGAGCCCGGCGCCGCCGAACAGGTAGGCGGCGACCGGCGCGGACAGGCCGATCAGCCGGTCGTTGAACACCCAGCCCTCGCTGGCCAGCACGACCACCGCGCCCACCGCCCAGATCAGCCCCGGCACCGGGAAGATCGCCACGGTCGGCAGGCGGAACGGGACGAGCAGGGCGGCGAGCACGAAAAGCCCGAGCCCGATCGTCTCCCTGCGGTTGTTGGCGAAGATCGACCAGGCGTCCTTGCCGTCGGTGGCCATCGGGTTCCCGCCCGCCATCGCGGCGTCGCGGATCCGGCTGAACGCGGACGGCTTGCGCCCGCCCCTGTCCGCCAGGTGCCGGCGCGCCTCCTGCCGGTAGTGCATGACCCCGGGCGGCGTGGGCGTCGAGCGGCGTCGGGGCGGCTCGGCGTCGTCCACGGGGAACACCCGGGTCTGCGGGGACTCGCCGGATTGCCCTGCCAATCGGCGTGCTTCGCGGTCGACCAGCTGTTCAGGGGTGCCGAACCTGGCCAGGATCCTGGCCACGGCCTTGGCATCCTCGCTGCCGGCGCGCTCCTCGTCCACCCGCTCGCGAACCCGGCGGACGAAGTCGAGCCGCTGCTCTGGCCGCATCCGGCCGTGGGCCGCGTCCGCGACCTTGCTGACGAACTCCAGGACGAGCTGGTCGGCGCGCTCGATCACGCACGCCAGTCTGCCCCAGCGCCCGGAAGTACGCGACTGTTGCCCGCGAAATCCTGTCGGTCGCTGCTCATACGATGGAAGTAATGAGCGAGACGTTCACTGAGTGGCTGCGCAGCCGAACCGACGAGCAGCTGCGCGCCCTCGCCATGTCCCGCCCTGAACTGATCACCCCGGTCCCCGCCCATGTGACCGGTCTGGCCTCCCGCGCGGGAACCCCGTCGGCGTTGGGCCGCGCGCTGGACCGGCTCGACCGTTTCGCTCTCGCGGTGGCCGAGACCCTGGCGCTCAGCCCGGGCCCGCTCCCCGATCTCCGCGCCCGATTGCTCCGGTGTGGTGCGGGTTCCGCCAGCGAGGTCGACCAAGCCCTAGACAGGGCCCTGGAGCGCCTGAGAACCATGGCCCTGGTCCACGGGTCGGACCCGGCGTTGCGGCTCGCCCCTGGCGTTACAGCGGCTCTGGATCCTCCTGCCGGACTCGGCCCCCCGGTCGCCGACGTCTTCCGGCACCACGCCCCGGAGGCCGTCGAGGTCATATTGGAGGACATATCCGCTCCGGGCAGGGGCGCGCCCCGCGACCGGCTGGCGAAGCTGTTCGCCGACCCCGCCAACGTGCGGCGGCTATTGGGCGAAATTTCACCACAAGCCAGGGCAGCGCTCGACGAGCTCGCCTGGGGACCGTCCAGCGGGCGGGTGCCGAACGCGCGCCGGGAGGTCCGGCTGGCCGGCGCCCAGTCGCCGATCGAGGAGTTGCTGGCGCGCGGCCTGCTCGGCGCCACCGGCGAGGAGAGCGTGGCGCTGCCGCGCGAGGTCGGGCTCGTGCTGCGCGACGGCTGCCTGCATCGTGACCTGTCGCCGGTTCCGCCGTCGCTCGACGGCATCCCCCGCGACCAGGACCGCGCCGACCGCACGGCGGCGGGCCAGGCGTTCGGCTTCGTGCGCTCAGTCGAGGAACTGTGCGAGTTGTGGAGCGTCGAGGCTCCTGGGGTGTTGCGGACGGGCGGTCTGGCCGTGCGGGATCTGAAGCGGACCGCGCAGTCGCTGGACGTGCCCGAATGGGCGGCGGCGTTCATCGTGGAGATCACCCACGCGGCCGGGTTGATCGCCTCGGGCGGGTCGGTCGACGGGGAGTGGCTGCCGACGTCCGGCTACGACACCTGGCGGGTCAGGGCGACCGAGGATCGCTGGGGAACGCTGGCCGCGGCCTGGCTGACCTCGGACCGGGCGCCGGGGCTCGCGGGGGGCCGCGACGAGAAGGATCGCCTGCTGAACGCTCTCCACCCCGACCTGCGCAGGTCGGCCGCCGCCGAGGTGCGCGGCAAGACCCTCGCGGTCCTCGTCTCGGCTGAGCCCGGCCTGGCTCCCTCAGCCGAGTCAGTGCTGGATCGCCTGGCTTGGGAGCAACCACGCCGCCGCGGCGGCTTCCGTACCGAATTCACCGAGTTCACCCTGCGCGAGGCCGAGCTCATCGGCGTGACCGGGCTCGGCGCGATGTCCATGCACGGACGGGCGCTGCTCGACGGCGGCCGAACCGACGCGGCCGCGGCGCTGGCCCCGCTCCTCCCGGAACCCGTCGACCGGGTGCTGCTCCAGGCGGACCTCACCGCCGTCGCGCCCGGCCCGCTCACCAGCGAGCTCGGCCGCTGGCTGGCCCTCGCCGCCGACATCGAGTCCAAGGGCGGCGCGACCGTCTACCGGTTCTCGGAAAGCTCGATCCGCCGCGTCCTGGACGCGGGGCAGTCCGCCAGCGAACTCCTCGCCATGCTGGAACGCCACTCCGCGACCCCCGTCCCGCAACCTCTCACCTATCTCGTCGGCGACGTGGCCCGCCGCCACGGCCGCCTCAGGGTCGGGACGGCGTCGGCGTACATCCGCTGCGACGACCCCGCCGTCCTGGAAGAGGTCCTCGCCGACCGCCGCTCGAACGCGTTGCGGCTGCGCCGCCTGGCCCCCACCGTGGTGGCCTCCAAGACCTCCCGGGCGACTCTGATCGACTCGCTCCGCGCCATGGGTTACGCGCCCGTCGCCGAGTCCCTGGACGGCGACGTCGTGATCTCCCGGCCCAACGCGCGCAGGACCGAGAGCCCGCCGGCCCGGGCCGTCAACGGCTTCCACGGCCCCGAACCCGAAGTCGTCGCCGCCGCCATCCGCGCCATCCGGGCCGGGGACGCCGCCCACCTGTCCCGCCTCGAACCCCGCGACGAACCCGACGGCGCCGTCCCCCGCTCCCCCGCCACCGCGACCATCACCGCCCTCCAGGAGGCCATCCGCCAGGGCACCCGCGTCTGGATCGGCTACCTCGACTCGCAGGGCCAGGCGACCAGCCGGATCCTCGAACCCGCGCGAATGGAGGGCGGCTACCTCACCGCGTACGACGAGACCCGCGCCGCCATCCACCGCTTCGCGTTGCATCGCATCACCGGAGTGGCGGACGTGAAATAAATTCCGTTGTCGTCGGATGATTCGTCAGGCAGAGTCATTACCAATCCGCGAGAACTTTCCGCGTCATGTCAGGAAAGACGACTTCTCCGGAAACGGCTATTCCATGGTCTGCCGGCAGAGGTTGGATTGGCGACTGACCTTCATGATCGGCGAGATGGGTTCCACACATGTCGTGACGTGTCGTGGTATGTGTGGACCCATCGGCTCTGGGCCTGCGACCAGTAGTGAGCAAAGTGGGACTCATTCCGGCTGCCCAGGTGTTGGATAGGCGGTACGCCGGAGATGGGGGACACCTGTGAATGACGGCCCGTTGATCGTTCAGTCGGACAAGACCTTGCTGCTCGAAGTGGATCACGAGCGGGCCGACGAGTGCAGGAAGGCGATCGCGCCGTTCGCCGAGCTGGAGCGCGCGCCCGAGCACGTGCACACCTACCGCGTGACGCCGCTGGCGCTGTGGAACGCCCGCGCCGCCGGGCACGACGCCGAGCAGGTGATCGACGCCCTGATCAGCTTCAGCCGCTACCCCGTGCCACACGCGCTGCTCGTGGACGTGGCCGAGACCATGGCCCGGTACGGCCGCCTCAAGCTGGACAAACACCCCGCCAACGGCCTGGTCCTCACCAGCACCGACCGAGCCGTCCTGGAGGAGGTGCTGCGCTCCAGGAAGATCCAGCCGATGCTCGGCGAGCGCCTCTCCGACGACACGGTGATCGTTCATCCCAGCGAGCGCGGCAACATCAAGCAGGCCCTGCTCAAGCTGGGCTGGCCGGCCGAGGACCTGGCCGGATACGTGGACGGCGAGGCCCACCCGATCCTGCTCACCGAGGAGGGCTGGGAGCTTCGCTCCTACCAGCGGGAGGCGGCCGACGCGTTCTGGCACGGCGGCTCCGGCGTGGTCGTGCTGCCGTGTGGCGCGGGCAAGACCATCGTCGGCGCGGCGGCCATGGCCCGGGCGCAGGCGACCACGCTGATCCTGGTGACCAACACGGTGAGCGTGCACCAGTGGAAGCAGGAGCTGCTCAAACGCACCTCGCTGACCGCCGACGAGATCGGCGAGTACACGGGGACCAAGAAGGAGATCCGCCCGATCACCATCGCCACCTACCAGGTCATGACGGCCAAGCGGCAGGGGACGTACCGGCATCTGGAGCTTTTCGACGCCCGCGACTGGGGGCTGATCATCTACGACGAGGTGCACCTGCTGCCCGCGCCGATCTTCCGGATGACCGCCGACCTGCAGGCCCGCCGCCGGGTCGGCCTGACCGCCACCCTGGTACGCGAGGACGGCCGGGAAGGCGATGTGTTCTCCCTGATCGGCCCGAAACGGTATGACGCGCCGTGGAAGGAGATGGAGAACCAGGGCTGGATCGCCCCCGCCGACTGCGTCGAGGTCCGGGTCACCCTCACCGACGAGGAACGCCTCGCCTACGCGATGTCCGACAACGAGGAGCGGTATCGCTTCTGCGCGACCACCCCGTCCAAGACCCGCGTCACCGAGGCCCTGGTGCGGCGTCACGCGGGCGAGCAGGTCCTGGTCATCGGACAGTACATCGACCAGCTCGACGAGCTCGCCGCGCATCTGGACGCTCCGGTCATCAAGGGCGAGACCCGGGTGCGCGAGCGGGAACGCCTCTTCCAGGCATTCCGCGACAAGGAGATCCAGGTCCTGGTCGTGTCGAAGGTGGCCAACTTCTCCATCGACCTGCCGGAGGCGGCGGTGGCCATCCAGGTCTCCGGGACGTTCGGGTCACGGCAGGAGGAGGCGCAGCGTCTCGGGCGGGTGCTGCGGCCGAAGGCCAGTGGGGGCGGCGCGCGGTTCTACTCGGTGGTGAGCCGGGACACAGTAGATCAGGAGTTCGCCGCGCATCGGCAGCGATTCCTCGCGGAACAGGGCTATGCGTACCAGATCATCGACGCCGACGACGTCCTGACATGACAAACCCGGCGGGGCGCACCCCGCCGGGCAACAATAGTTATGTCCACGAAATTCCGCCGGCCCGAGTCAACCGCATCACCCCCTCGCGCCTTGGCCCCCTCAGCCAAGAATTACCAGACAAGCCCGGTTCCGGGCATACCCCTATTGTCCAACCTAATCACACGATTTGCGCATCTTTTTCGCGCATTTCCCATGCCGATTCAATAAGGTTTCGCAGGGTATTCGGGAGATTACTGCGCGGCCATCCCGCCCACGAACAGCACCCCTTCGGCCACCACCCACGCCACCAGCGCGACCGGTAGCAACCCCGCCCGCCGGGTCACCCAGGCCCCCACGGTGGCACTCGCCGCGATCACCGCGAACACCCCCGAAACCGTGGAAACCATGTCAAGCCGCTGCGCGCACGCCTTGCGGCTCTCCCCGTCGGAGCAGAACGCCTCAAGTCCCCACCCCGCGAACACCGACAACCCCCACAAGGCGGCGAGCAACAAGCTCGCGACCATCGGTATCACCGGCGACACCCACGTCCGCGTCATCCCTACCAGGTACCCGGGCAAAGAAACGACAACACCCGCCTCCTGGGAAACTCCCCGAACGCTTGGTCGGCTTTAGTCGGAGAACACCTGGTCAGCGTGCCGGAAACTCGGTTGGTGTCTTCCTCGCGCATGAGTAAGCTCTTGTGTTTCGCTGCCTTGACCACCACCGACACCCGACAGGAGCTCCGGCATGCCCGCCCACCAGCTGGCCCCCGACATACTCGCGGCGGAACGGGAACATCTCGCGATCTCCCGCGCCGCCCTCACCGCGATGCGCGTACACGCCCAGTCGCTCTCCTCCGACGCGGCCGGCGACTGGGTCTCCCGGCAGGTCCTGCAGGGCCTGCTCGACCAGCGGGTGGCCGCCCTCGCCGACCACCCCGACACCCCGCTCTTCTTCGGCCGCCTGGATCGCGGTACGGCTCCCGCCGACGAACTCCCGGGAACACTCCACGTCGGCCGGCGACACGTGCACGACGGAGCGGGCCAGGCGCTCGTCATCGACTGGCGCGCCCCCGTCTCCCGGGCGTTCTACCAGGCCAGCCCCGCCGAGCCGATGGGCGTCTCGCGGCGGCGCCGGTTCGGCTACCAGGCCGGGGAACTCACCGCCTTCGAGGACGAGGACCTCGCCCACGGCGGCACGCTCGGCACCTCCAAGATCCTCACCGACGAGATCGAACGCCCCCGCACCGGCCCGATGCGCGACATCGTCGCCACCATCCAGCCCGACCAGGACGAGATCGTCCGCGCCGACCTGGGCGTGACCGTCTGCGTCCAAGGCGCCCCCGGCACCGGCAAGACCGCCGTCGGCCTGCACCGCGCCGCCTACCTGCTGTTCACCCACCGCGAGAAGCTGTCCCGCTCCGGCGTGATGATCGTGGGCCCGAACCGCGCCTTCCTGTCCTACATCTCCTCGGTGCTGCCCGCCCTCGGCGAGGTCAAGGTCGACCAGACCACCGTGGCCGGCATCCTCGGCGACCACGCCCACCCCGAGGACCCCGCGATCGCCACCATCAAGGCCGACGCCCGGATGGCGCCCGTGCTCAGGCGCGCCCTCTGGCTGCACGTCACCAAGCCCGAGGAAGGCGTACTGGTCACCCGGGGCGTCAACCGCTACCGCGTCGCCGACTACGAAGTCCGCGAGATCGTGGCCGCCCTGCGCGGCACAACCCGCTACAACCCCGGGCGTACGGCCCTGGCCCAGCGGCTGGCCCACGCGATCCTGGTCCAGATGGAACGCCGCGGCGAATCCCCCGACGACCGCGTCCAGGACGCCGTCGCCCGCTCCAAGCCCGTCAAGCAGGTCATCGACCAGACGTGGCCCAAACTCACGCCGGAACAGGTCCTGCACCGCCTGCTGAGCGACCCCGCCTTCCTCGCCCAGGCCGCCAAATCCGACCTGACCCCGCTGGAGCAGCAGGCCCTGCTGTGGCCCAAGCCCGCCAAGTCGTTCCGCTCGGCCAAATGGACCGCCGCCGACGCCGCCCTCCTCGACGAACTCGCCGACCTGATGGACCGCACCCCGTCCCATGGCCACCTGGTGGTCGACGAGGCCCAGGACCTGTCCGCGATGCAACTGCGCGCCCTCGGCCGCCGCTGCCGCACCGGCTCCGCCACCATCCTCGGCGACCTGGCCCAGGGCACCACCCCCTGGTCGGCCCGCTCCTGGCAGACCGTCCTGCACCACCTCGGCTTCGAAAAGGACTCACAACGCTCCGGCGGCACCGAAACCGCCATCACCGAACTCACCCTCGGCTTCCGCGTCCCCCGCGAAGTCCTCGACTACGCCGCCCGCCTCCTCCCCGCCATCGCCCCCGACCTGGCCCCACCCCGCTCCCTCCGCCCCGGCCCCGGCTCCCTAACCATCCACCAAACCAACGACCTCGGCTCGGCCCTAACCCAAACCATCACTCAAACCCTCACCCGCGAGGGCTCCATCGGCGTCATCACCCCCGACTCCCTAACCACTGAAATCTCCACCACCCTCACCCTCCCCCACGCGATCCTCACCCCCGACACACCCACAGACCACCGAGTCCTCCTCATCCCCGCCACCCTGGCCAAAGGCCTCGAATACGACCACGTAATCCTGGTAGACCCCACCACCATCACCACCGCAGAACCCCAGGGCCTCTCCCGCCTGTACGTCGCCCTAACCCGCGCCGTAACAACCCTGACGATCCTCCACACCACCCCGCTCCCTCCCGAACTAGCCCACTAAACCCCAACAACACAAAGCCCTCCGAACATGGGTTCGGAGGGCTAACGTCCAGCAACGAAGAACACACAGGGAGTCCGCGCCTCCCTAACCCCCCAAGAAAGGCTTACCCCGGGGGGCTTGAGTCAGAGGCGTCCCCGGGGCGTACGTTCTCGCCCAACGTGCGGGAAGGGCTTGCCCCAGGGAGCTTGACTCAGCGGCTCATCCTGGGGCGTCCGGCACACATAGTAGCGAGTCATGAACGGTTCGGAATATCGAATCAGTGGATATCTCCCGCTCCAGACTCATCGTCCGTCGGTTTCGGCGGGACATGATCTGTGGATCTTCAGGGCAGGTGCCGCATCCCCTGGCACATCGCTACCTGCCGGCAATCTGGCGGGGCGTTCGTGGGCATGATCTGTGGTCGCCGGGCAGAGGTTGCGTGCCCCGGCACGGGTTCCCGCTGGGCGCTCCGGCGGGTCATTCGTGGGCATGATCTGTGGTTTCCCTGGGCAAGACGCCGCATCCCTGGGCGGCCTGAGCGGGTCAAAGATCTGTAGGACGCAGCGCCAGTCGGAGTGATCTGCCTGCGTGACTCATTTTGTGGAGTAACTCGAAGCCTTCGTCTCGGGTACAGCAGCCGTCCTGGATGCCCTCGGAGATCAGATCTCTCGTGTCTCGGGTGGTTATCCCCTGACGCCGGGCGTATTCGGCCGCATCCCGGTCGTCGGTGATCCAGAAGGATGTGTTGAACTCTGGGCCGTGCAATATCACGTAGCAGGTCTGGGCTTCACCAAGATGTTTCAGCGGCTCGCGATGCGATCCACCGAATGCCGCCCGGCGGATCTGATCGATGTGCTTGATCGCCGTTGGGTCGTCGATTTCGATCGGATCCCCGAGCCAGCCATCACGTGCGATGTTGTCCAGGTCAGGATAGATGCGCGCAGAGCGCGTCGCCTCGTAGGCGATCGCTTCCGTCCATCGTCCGCGACCGCGCAGGATCGCCTCCAGCAGATCCAATCCGGAAACGCACGCGAAGTTGCAGAGGACGGTGTTGTCAGGGAACCAATAGTGGGTCATGGGGAGAGGGGAGATTCCTCTCTAGCTCCGTCCATTGCCGCGCGAATGGTTGCGGTCTCGGTGCCCAGGAGGTTGGCGAAGGGGCGAAGTGTGGTCTTGCCGTCCCGGTATGCCTGAAATGAGGTGCGCAGGAGGGGAACGGGGAGTCGGGGCTGGCCGGCTGTGGCGAGCCACTCCCAGTAGGAGTCCAGGCGGTTGGTCAGGACGGCAGCGTCCAGTGAACGCATGCGCACGAAAGCGTCACACTGCCGGCGATCGATCAGTCCGAGGTTGTAGAGACGCCAGGCGAGGTTGACCGGGGAGACCCACAAGTCGCAGGCGAGCGATGCGAACGAGTGGTCTGACCAGGTGATGCGTCCGGCTTCTTCCTCGAGCAATTCCTGCGGGAGAAGGAATCGGGTGGCGAAAGCGTTGGCTTTGATCTCGGAGGGTTTCTTCTTGTGGGCGGTGTCGCTGAGGTCGGGGTCCAGGTGCAGGCCTTGGTCGTCGCGCGCGAGTAGATGGCCGAGCTCGTGTGCGATAGTGAATCTCTGGCGCGCGGGGATATCCGAGGTGCCCACGACCATGAGGCGGGAATTGTCGTCGGCCCAGCTCAGGCCCTCGTAGCCGCGAGGAAAGCGCATGATGCGAACATCGATCCCGAAGACGCCTTCCACCACCGTGCTCAGGTCTCGAACCCGCCACGGCTCAACGCCCCGATCCGCCGCCCGCGCGAGTGCCAGTTCCGCCAACCGGTGACCTTGATCGATGGATAGCCCGCGCTGCGGAACCGCGTCCAACACCGTGCTCGGCTGGCGGTAGCCAAGGGAAGCCAGATCCGACCAATGCTGGGCGAGTCGATCAGCCTCCGCGATCGCCTGCGCTTCCGATGTCGCAGCCGATTCACGGGTCCGAGCCGCCAGCGCGGGCACCGACTTGTCGACGCCAAGCAACCAGTCGACGGTTACGTCGCCGACATCGGCGATACGCGCCAGTTCCAACGAGGTGAAACGTCGAACCCCGTTCATCGACTTGGAGAACTTGGACGCGTCGAGCCCCGCCTTGGCCGCGAATGCGGCCTGATTGAGCCCGCTCCCCGCAATCAGCCGCTGGATACGCTCAACTGTCTCCCCAAGCATGAATCGACCCTATGTTTGAATCGCGAAAATCGCAACTGTCAAGTGGACGAATGGTCCAATACGTATCAGACAGAGGCACGAGGCACCCCATCTTGGGGAGAACCTGCTGACCGTTGCAGCCTGGCTTGGGCCGAATGCACCAGGTAGTCGGCCATGGGCCCATGTTCACGCCGAATGCGGGCGCCCTACCTCCTGACCGCGAACGCGTCCCAGGTGAACGGGGGTTTGGCACGCACTGAGCGTCCCAGTCCTGACCATCGTGACCAGTAGGTCGGGCGATCGCGTTAGGGTCCGGCTGTGGACGATGAGCTTGTGATTCGTTGTGGCCATGAAGAGGACATCGCGGCAGTGCTGGAATTCTGGGTTCGGGCGGCTGAGGGGACCGATCGGCATGATGACCCGGCGAAAGTAGCGGCGCTGATCGAGCGGGACCCCGAGTCCTTGCTGATCGCCGAGATTGGCGGTGTGCTGGTGGGGACGTTGATCGCAGGGTGGGATGGCTGGCGGGCGCACCTCTACCGGCTCGCGGTGGACCCGGCGTTCCGTCAGCGTGGCATCGCGTCAGCTCTGATCGGGACGGCCGAGAAGCGGTTTACGGGCTTCGCCGCGTTCCGCGTGGACGCCATGGTGCTTCACGAGAACGAACTCGCCCATCATGCCTGGAAGGCAGCGGGCTACGGAGCACAGCCGGAGTGGGGCCGCTGGGTCAAAGCGCTGGAGTGAGGGGGCCTATGCCAGGGCTCTGGCGCACATTCTGTGAGCGACGCCGTGGATCGCTCATCCGGGCTGCTATGACCTGGGACGACAGGCCTCACAGAACTCACTGGATCGCCCGTGCTTGTTGGCCTCACGGAATTGGTGCCAGATCCCATGCCGGGCGTACACACAAAAAGGCGGTCCCGAGGTGGGACCGCCTGATCGTGGGAGGTGGGACCTGGTTAGAAGTCCATGTCTCCGCCGCCGGGCATGCCGCCGCCGGCCGGAGCAGGGTTCTTCTCCGGCTTCTCGGCGATGACGGCCTCGGTGGTCAGGAAGAGCGCCGCGATGGAGGCGGCGTTCTGCAGGGCGGAGCGGGTGACCTTGGCCGGGTCGATGATGCCGGTGTCGAACATGTTCACGTACTCACCGGTGGCGGCGTTGAGGCCCTCGCCGGGGGTGAGGTTGCGGACCTTCTCCACCACGACGCCGCCTTCGAGGCCGGCGTTGACGGCGATCTGCTTGAGGGGCTCCTCAAGCGCCTTCTTGACGATCGCGGCACCGGTGGCCTCGTCGCCGAGGAGCTCGAGCTTGTCGAACGCCTTGGCGCTGGCCTGGAGCAGCGCGACGCCGCCGCCGGGGACGATGCCCTCCTCGACGGCCGCCTTGGCGTTGCGGACGGCGTCCTCGATGCGGTGCTTGCGCTCCTTGAGCTCGACCTCGGTGGCCGCGCCCGCCTTGATGACGGCGACGCCGCCGGCGAGCTTGGCGAGGCGCTCCTGGAGCTTCTCGCGGTCGTAGTCCGAGTCGGTGTTCTCGATCTCGGCGCGGATCTGGTTGACCCGGCCGGCGATCGCCTCGGCGTCACCGGCGCCGTCCACGATGGTGGTCTCGTCCTTGGTGACGACGACCTTGCGGGCCTTGCCGAGCACGTCGAGGGTGGCGGACTCGAGCTTGAGGCCGACCTCCTCGCTGACGACCTGGCCGCCGGTGAGGGTGGCGATGTCGCCCAGCATGGCCTTGCGGCGGTCGCCGAAGCCGGGGGCCTTGACGGCCACCGAGCGGAACAGGCCGCGGATCTTGTTGACCACCAGGGTGGCGAGGGCCTCGCCCTCGACGTCCTCAGCGATGATCAGGAGCGGCTTGCCGGCCTGGACGACCTTGTCGAGCAGGGGCAGCAGGTCCTTGTTGGCCGAGACCTTGGAGTTGACCACGAGAATGTAGGGGTCCTCCAGGACCGCCTCCATGCGCTCGGGGTCGGTCACGAAGTAACCCGAGTTGTAGCCCTTGTCGAAGCGCATACCCTCGGTC
>NZ_BLAF01000060.1 GCF_009687885.1 Acrocarpospora pleiomorpha | reverse complement strand
CACCCAGCCCGTTGTTTCCCTCCGGGCTCCGCCCGCCCCCGCCATCGCCGTGGTGTCGGGCATGAATCGATGGCCGGAGGCTGGCGGTTGTCCCCACCCGCCCAGTTCGTCGTTTCCCTTCGGGCTTCGCCCGCCCTCGCCATGCCACCCGCTGGGGTCTACCGGTGCCAGTGCGGTCAGAGAAGTCGGCCGAGCATCGAGACGATCTGATCGACCATCTCGTTCGACACTCGGCCCATGGGAAATCTGAATCGTTCGATCGAGACGGACCGGACTTGCTGCACCATGGCCCAGCTTGGCTTTCTCAGCCGAGTCTGATCCAACGAGACAGGGATATGGCTCTCCCACCCCCGATCCCGTGTCGTCAGCGGCACCACGATGACGAGATCTCGGCTGATGCGGTTGAAATCGTCGCTGCTGATGATCACAGTTGGGCGTTCGGATCCCTGCTCGGTGCCGATCGGGTCGCCGAGGTTGGTGAACCAGATCTCCCCCTGCTGAACCTTCATTTGCCTCCTTGTTCCTCCTTGCGCCCTGCTCCCTCCAGGTACGACGTGTCATACCACTCCGGAAAGTCGATCAGGCCCTCCCATTCGGGCGCTATGCGGTGGGAGGGCTTCCCCTGCCAGATCTCGAATTCGGCCAGGTATTCGGCGTAACCCTCCGGGTCCTCACGCCTGGTCCGTTCCATCTGTTCTCCAAGCCGCTCAAGGAACTTCTTCTTCTCGTAGTCCTTGATGGCTTCTTCGAGCACTTCGGTCATGGGTCTGCCTTCCTCGTGGGCGTATCGCGCGATCTTGTCGCGAGTAATGACGCTGACCCGGATCGTCGTCGTCTTCTGCTCGGTGCTCATAAGCACGAGGCTACGCACCCACTCCCAGGTGGTCTACATCTGGTCTACATATCGCTCTACATCTCTGGCTACGCGAAGACTATACAACCAAGTGATTACGCTCGCAAGAGATTTCGATTACCCAGCGTGATCTGGTGGCTAACTGGGAACGTCCGGTAGGTGATCGGGAGGTGGACGTGCTGGCTGAAGATCGACTCGTCCTATGTTTCTTCATTGTTACCCCGGACAACAAACGTTACCGTCCTGTGTCTACCTCCCCCTTTGCTCCTGGCTTACGTTGTCCCAAACAACATTCACCACTTCGGTGATGGACTCCCACCCCCCATAGACCCCCAGCCAGAGAAAGGACCCACGCATCATGCGCAAGGGGATCCTCAGCATCGCCGCGGTCGCGGCACTTTCCCTCGGCCTCACCGCGTGCGGGGGCGATAGCGGTGAGACGGGTGCGTCGAGCAGCGCCGCGCCCGCCTCCTCGGCCGCCGCCGCGAAGCCCGGCAAGATCGGCGTCATCCTCCCGGACAGCAAGTCCTCGGCCCGGTGGGAGACCGCCGACCGCAAGTACCTGGAAGAGGCCTTCAAGGCCGCCGGCGTCGCCTACGACATCCAGAACGCGCAGGGCGACAAGACCGCCTTCCAGACCATCGCCGACCAGATGATCACCGGTGGCGTCACCGTGCTGGCGATCGTGAACCTGGACAGCGGCACCGGCAAGGCCGTCCTGGACAAGGCCAAGGCGCAGGGCGTCGCGACCATCGACTACGACCGCCTGACCCTCGGCGGCAACGCCGACTACTACGTCAGCTTCGACAACACCGCCGTCGGCAAGCTGCAGGGCGAGGGCCTGGTCAAGTGCCTCACCGACCAGGGCGCGGAGAAGCCGGTCGTGGCCGAGCTGCATGGCTCGCCGACCGACAACAACGCCACCCTCTTCAAGGAGGGCTACGAGAGCGTCCTCAAGCCGAAGTACGACTCCGGTGAGTACGTCGCCGGCCCGGCCGACGCCGTGCCCGACTGGGACAACGCCCAGGCCGGCACGATCTTCGAGCAGCAGCTGACCAAGGAGCCGAAGATCGCCGGTGTGCTGGCCGCCAACGACGGTCTCGGCAACGCCGCCATCTCGGTGCTGAAGAAGAACAAGCTCAACGGCAAGGTCCCGGTGACCGGCCAGGACGCCACCGTGCAGGGTCTGCAGAACATCCTCGCCGGTGACCAGTGCATGACCGTCTACAAGGCCGTCAAGCAGGAGGCCGACGCCACCGCCGCGCTCGCCATCGGCCTGGCCCAGGGCCAGAAGCCCGCCGCCAGCGGCACCGTCAAGGACACCGAGACCGGCGCGGACGTCCCCGCCGTGCTCCTGGTGCCCAAGGCCATCTTCTTCGACAGCGTCAAGGACGTCATCGCCGACGGCTTCGTCACCAAGGAAGAAGTCTGCACCGCCGACTTCGCGGAGAAGTGCACCGAGGCCGGAATCAGCTAGTTTCATTCCGTCTGGTACGGCTTGCGCCCGAAGCATCGCAGTCAAAGGGCGCAAGCCGTACCACTGTGGAACCAGGAGAGCCCATGTCCCAGGCACCCGTCCTGGAACTGCGCGGAATCGACAAGAGCTTCGGCCCCGTGCAGGTCCTTCACGATGTCGCTTTTTCGGTGTATCCCGGAGAGGTGACCGCACTTGTCGGCGATAACGGCGCCGGTAAGTCCACGCTGGTGAAGTGCATCGGCGGAATCCACCCGATGGACTCGGGGGAGTATTTCTTCGAGGGCGAGAAGGTCCACGTCAGCGGGCCAAGGGACGCCGCCGCGATGGGTGTCGAGATCGTCTACCAGGATCTCGCGCTCTGCGACAACCTCGACATCGTGCAGAACATGTTCCTCGGCCGGGAGCGCAAGAGCGGCCTGGTGCTGGACGAGGACACGATGGAGGAGATGGCCGCCAAGACCCTGGCCGGGCTCTCGGTGCGCACGGTGAAGTCGCTTCGCCAGCACGTCTCCAGCCTCTCCGGCGGCCAGCGCCAGACGGTCGCCATCGCCAAGGCCGTGCTGTGGAACAGCAAGGTCGTCATCCTGGACGAGCCGACCGCCGCCCTCGGCGTGGCGCAGACCGCGCAGGTGCTCGAACTGGTCCGCAGGCTGGCCGACAACGGCCTGGCCGTGGTACTCATCTCGCACAACATGAATGACGTCTTCGCCGTGTCCGACCGGATCGCGGCGCTCTACCTCGGCCGGATGGCCGCCCAGGTCAAGACCTCCGAGGTCACCCACTCCCAGATCGTGGAACTCATCACGGCCGGACGCAGCGGGGAGCTCGGCCTGCCAACCGGCAACGGAGCAAGCGCATGACGACGACAACCAGACCCGAGCAGACCAGCGCTCCGGCCATCGGCTCGCAGGTCCGGGACTACTTCGAGCGGGTGCGCGGCGGCGACCTCGGCGCGCTCCCCGCGGTGATCGGCCTCGTCGTCCTGTGCGCGGTCTTCGCCTCGCTGAGCCCGTCGTTCCTGTCGCCGATCAACTTCGCCAACCTGTTCACCCAGGGCGCCGGCGTCACCGTGATCGCGATGGGCCTGGTCTTCGTCCTGCTGCTGGGCGAGATCGACCTGTCCGCCGGATTCGCCAGCGGCGTCTGCGCGGCCGTGATGGCGGTGCTGCTCACCAACGAGGGCTGGCCGTGGTACACGGCCGTGCTGGCCGCGATGGTGACCGGCGTGCTCATCGGCCTGGTGCTCGGCGCGCTCGTCGCCAAGCTGGGCATCCCGTCCTTCGTGGTCACGCTGGCCGCCTTCCTGGCCTTCCAGGGCGTGGCGCTGATCCTGCTGGACGAGGGCACCAACGTCTCGATCCGGGACGAGACCATCCTGGCCGTCGCCAACGGCAACCTGTCCCCGCTGCTCGGCTGGGTGCTGCTGGCCGTCGGCGTGGTCGTCTACGCGGGCATCCAGCTGACCCAGGTCCGGCGGCGCGCCGCCCGCGGGCTGGTGGCCGACTCGTTCGCCATCATCGCGTTCCGGGTCGGCACGCTCGTGGTCCTGTCCGGCTTCGCGGTCTACGTGCTCAACCTGGAGCGCAGCCGCAACCCGGCGATCATCTCGCTGACCGGCGTGCCGATCGTGGTGCCGGTGATCCTGGTGCTGCTCATCGTGTGGACGTTCGTGCTCCGCCGTACCGCCTATGGACGGCATGTGTACGCGGTCGGCGGGAACGCGGAAGCGGCCCGCCGGGCCGGTATCAACGTGGACAGGATCCGCATCTCCGCCTTCGTGATCTGCTCGTTCATGGCCTCCATCGGCGGCATCATCGCCGCCTCGCGGGCCAACTCGGTGGACCCCAACACCGGCGGCAGCACCGTGCTGCTGTTCGCGGTCGGCGCGGCGGTGATCGGCGGCACCAGCCTGTTCGGCGGCAAGGGCCGGGTGCTGGACGCGCTGCTCGGTGGAGCGGTGGTCGCGGTGGTCATCAACGGCATGGGCCTGATGGGCTACAGCGCGAGCGTCAAGTATGTCGTCACCGGCGCGGTGTTGCTGCTGTCCGCCGGTGTGGACGCGCTGTCCCGCAAGCGGGCGTCCGCCTCCGGCCGTCGATAGGGTGAGCGCGACACCAGACCCCCGAACGGCACCAGAGGCAGAACGAATGTTACGCGCAGGTCCCTCCCAGGAGGAGATCCGCCGTCACAACCTGGGCACCCTGCTGCGGCACGTGCACCTGGGCGGCCCGACGTCGCGGGCCGAGCTGACCAACCGGATGGGACTCAACCGGAGCACCATCATGGCGCTCACCGCCGACCTCACCGCGGCCGGCCTGGTCCGCGAGGAGCTGCCCAGGGATACCGGCCGGGCCGGCCGCCCGTCTCTGGTGGTGCGGCCCGAGTCGGGCCGCTTCTACGTGCTCGCCTTCGACGTGGGCGTGGACCGGCTGGTCGCCGCCAGGATCGGGCTGGGCGGCGTGATCCTGGACCGGCGCGAAGCGGCCACCTCGCGGGGCTCCTTCGATATGACCGAGGTGGTCGAGACGCTGGCCGGGTTCACCCGGCAGATGCAGCGCAAGGTCCGCCCGGACACGGTCTGCGTCGGCGCCGCCGCCGCCCTCTGCGGTGCGGTACGGAAATCCGATGGCGTGGTGAGATTCGCCCCCAACATCGGCTTGGAGGACGCCCCCTTCGGCGAGGCGCTTTCCGCCAAGCTGGCCTTGGGCCTGCCGGTCGCGGTAGGCAACGACGCCAACCTGGGCGCGCTGGCCGAGCACACCCGCGGCCTGGGCGTCGGCTGCCGCGACCTGGTCTACCTGCACGGCGACGTCGGCATCGGCGGCGGCATCATCGTCAACAACCAGCTGCTCGGCGGCGTCTCCGGATACGGCGGCGAGGTCGGCCACACGGTGGTCAACCCCGACGGGCGGCTGTGCGGTTGCGGCTCGCGCGGCTGCCTGGAGGCGGAGGTCGGCGAGCGGGCCCTGCTGGAGCACGCGGGCCGCTCGGCCCGGGGCGAGCGCGGCAGGGACGGCATCAGAGCCGTGGTCGAGGCCGCCGACAAGGGCGACATCATCGCCCAGGACGCGCTGCACCGGGTCGGCGACTGGCTCGGCTTCGGGGTGGCCAACCTGGTCAACATCTTCAACCCGGAAGTCGTGATCTTCGGGGGCACCCTGCGCGAGATCTACCTGGGCTCGGCCGCCCAGGTGCGCAGCCGCCTCAACACCTGCACCCTCGCGGCCTTCCGCGAGTCACTGCGGCTGCGCACCTCGGCGCTGGTGGACGACGCCACCATTGTGGGGGCCGCCGAGCTGGCTTTCGCCCAGGTGCTCGCCGACCCCCTGGAAGTGCTGGCCAGGATCGCTACCTAGGCGACCCGGGCGTTGGACACCACCCAGGTGTTGCAGGCGGCCGGGGAGCCGGAGTCGAAGCCGCGCTCCAGCCAGAAGACCTGGCTGCGGCCCTTGCCGTGCAAGGCGTCGCTGGCGTGCTTGGCCGCCCAGGTGTTGATGTGGTCCCACTCGACGAAGTCGACCGGCAGTGAGTCCTGCGCGGCGCTCAGGAACACCCCGGCGAAGCACTCGGCCTGCTGCTCGACCCGGTGGCTGAGCAGGTTCTTGGCGGTCCTGGTGCGGGCCTTCCAGGACAGGTTGTAGTAGGGCATCAGGATGCCCGCCCGCTGCTGCACGTGATGCCCGATCTCGTGCGCCATGGTCTTGGCCAGCACCAGCGGGAACGGCTCCTTGACGTCGTCGGACATGAGAATCGCGTAGATCGTCTGATTCTGCGAGCAGTAGTGCGCCCGGTAGGTCTTGGTGAGCTTGCCGCACACGGTCTTGGTGCCGCTGGTCCTGATGACCACCTTCGGCACCCGGTAGGTCCAGCCGACCGCCTTGAACTGCCGCGCCCACATCTGGTTGACGCAGCGATACACCTTGAGCATGTAGCTCTTGACGGCGGCCGCGCTACCCGCGCGCGGCTCGGCGGGCGAGCAGGCGATCGGGTCCACCGCGCCAGACCGGTAGATCTTGTTCTTGGTCAGCACGGTGGGGAAGCCCGCCTGCGCGACCTGCGCTTTCGCCACCGGCGCCTGCGCGGGGGCCGCCTGCGGCTGGGCTTGCGCGGTGCCCGCGATGAACAGGACGGCACTCAGGCCGAGGCCTACTGCGATAAGGGGTGTTCGCATGGTCACAAGACCATATTGCAGTCCGTATTAAGGAGTAAAGCAGAGTAAATATTGATTCCTGCGACAAAACTGTGACAGAAGAGGCGTGGGTGGCACCGCCACCCACGCCCCATCACACGCTCAGGACACGCGTGCGGCCGGTGCCGTGAAGGTGTTGCACACCTTCGGGCCGTTGCCGTCCCAGCCGCGCTTCATCCAGTAGCGGATGTTCTTGGTCTTGCCGTGGAGCACGTCCCCGTAGGTCAGGTCCATCAGGTCCTGGAAGTCGAACTCCTCGCGGCCGAGCGAGTGCCACACGCTGCCGATGAACGCGGACGCGAAGCACTCGGCCTGGAGCTCGACCTGGCGCTGGATCGCGTACTGCTTGGCCTTGGGGGCCTTCTTCTGCATGCGCATGGCGGCCGGCAGGATCCCGGCCCGATCCTGGGCGTAATGGCCGTACTCATGGGCGATCACGTTGAACAGGGTGAACTCGGCCGGGTCGGCGAGCTGCCACTTGCTGATGGCCACCCACATCGTCTTGTTGACCGGGCAGTACAGACCGGCCGCGTAGTTGATGGGGTATTTGCCGCAGCCGGTGGCCACGCTCTTGGTGATGTAGCGGACTTTCGGCTTGCTGAATTTCAGGCCCGCCTGCTTGAACTCCTCGCCCCAGGAACGATCCAGGCATGAGAGGAGGTGGTCCAGGTAGAGCTTGTAGGAGTCGAGGTCGTCTGGTCGCCGGTCGAGTTCCTTGCACTCGGTCCAGTCGAACTCGCCTGTCTTGTACAGCGGGTTGTGGGTGAGCGCGGCCTTGCCCGTGGGAACCGGCGCGGCATGCGCGGGTCCGGTGAGGAGAGTGGCACCGATCATTCCACTGATCAGCAAAGTCAGAATACGCACGAAACCTGGAGCGTACGGGACAAGTCAACAGGGGGCAAAACGATTGGCTGCCAGGTGGGGGAGGCGTTAGGAGAACGGAGAACTAGACTCTTGCCTGTTCGACGCCGAACCGGAGGATGACAGTGGGGCTACTGGAGTCAGTGAGCGGACCGCACGACCTCAAACGACTTGACCCGCGGGACCTGCCAGAGCTCGCGGCGGAGATCCGCGACCTGCTCGTCTCGTCCGTGGCGGGATCGGGCGCCGGTGGACATCTCGGCCCCAATCTGGGGGTCGTCGAGCTGACCATCGCCCTGCACCGCGTCTTCGACTCCCCGCACGACCCGATCGTCTTCGACACCGGCCACCAGTCCTACGTGCACAAGATGCTCACCGGCCGGGCCGGCCGGTTCGGCACGCTCCGCCAGCAGGGCGGCCTGTCCGGCTACCCCAGCCAGGCCGAGTCCGAGCACGACCTGGTGGAGAACTCGCACGCCTCCACCGCGCTCTCCTACGGCGACGGCCTGGCCAAGGCCGTCAAGCTGCGCGGCCAGCGCGACCGCACCGTGGTGGCGGTGATCGGCGACGGCGCCCTCACCGGCGGCATGGCCTGGGAGGCGCTCAACAACATCGCCGCCAACAAGGACCTGCCGCTGGTCATCGTGGTCAACGACAACGGCAGGTCGTATTCGCCCACGATCGGCGGCCTCGCCACCCACCTGGCCAAACTCCGGGTCACCCAGAACTACGAGCAGGTCCTGGAGTTCGTGAAGGACCGCTTCGGCAACGTCCCGGTGCTGTACGACACGCTGCACGGCATCAAGAAGGGCATCAAGGACATCATCGCCCCCCAGGCCATGTTCGAGGACCTGGGCCTGAAGTATGTCGGCCCCATCGACGGCCACAACGAGCAGGCCGTGGAGACCGCCCTGCGCAAGGCCAAGGGCTTCGGCGGCCCGGTCATCGTGCACGTGCTCACCACCAAGGGCCACGGCTACACCCCGGCGGAGAACCACGAGGAGGACTGCTTCCACGCCCCGCAGCCCTTCGACGTGGTCACCGGCGAGGAGACCCCGAAGGCGTACGGGTGGACGAACGTGTTCACCGAGGAGATGGTCCGCATCGGCGCGGAGCGGGAGGACGTGGTCGCGATCACCGCCGCCATGCTGCACCCGACCGGCCTGGCCGAGTTCGGCGAGGCGTACCCGGACCGCATCTTCGACGTCGGCATCGCCGAGCAGCACGCGCTCACCTCGGCCGCCGGGCTCGCCCTGGGCGGCCTGCATCCGGTGGTCGCGGTCTACTCGACCTTCCTCAACCGGGCCTTCGACCAGCTGCTGATGGACGTGGCGCTGCACCGGCTGCCGGTCACCGTCGTGCTGGACCGGGCGGGTGTCACCGGCGACGACGGGCCCAGCCACAACGGCATGTGGGACCTGTCGATCCTGCAGGTCATCCCGGGCCTGTCGGTGGCGGCCCCGCGTGACGCGTCCCGGCTGCGGGAGCTGCTCCGGGAGTGCCTGGACATCTCGGACGGCCCTTCGGTGATCCGTTACCCGAAGGGCGCCGTGGTCCGCGAGTTCGAGCCGGTGGCCACCCTCGGCCGGATGGACGTGCTGCGCGCCGCCCCCGCCGAGAAGGACGTGCTGCTGGTCGCGGTGGGCCCGATGGCGGAGGTCTGCCTGGAGGCGTCCTCGCTGGTGGCCGCGCAGGGGATCGGCGTCACCGTGGTGGATCCCCGGTGGGTCATGCCGCTGGATCCCGAGCTGGTCCGGGAGGCGGCGGCGTACAAGCTGGTCGTGGTGGTGGAGGACAACGGCCGGGTCGGCGCGAGCGGCGACGCGGTGGCGCGCGCGCTGCGCGACGCGGACGTGGACGTCCCGGTGCGGACCTACGGCATTCCGCAGCGGTTCCTGGATCACGCGAAGCGGCCGAAGCTGCTGGCCGAGTTCGGGCTGACCGGCCAGGACCTGGCCCGGGAGATCACCGAGGGGATCGCCAAGCGCAGCCCCGCCCTGACCTGATCCGCCGTTCCCCGGCACTCCTTTGCCGAGCGCGCCGATTCTGGCGCGCCCGGCCGGGAAGTGTCTTGATCAGGGGGCGCCGGTGGATATCTTCCGCACCAAGTCGGTCGAGCAGTCCATCCAGGACGCCGAAGGCGGGACGCATCGCCTGGAACGCACGCTGAGCGCGCTCGACCTGACCGTGTTCGGTATCGGTGTCATCGTCGGCAGCGGCATCTTCACGCTGACCGGCATCGCGGCCAAGAACTACGCGGGGCCCTCGGTGGCGCTGTCGTTCGTGGTGGCGGCGGTCGTCTGCGCGCTGGCGGCGCTCTGCTACGCCGAGTTCGCCTCGACACTGCCGGTGGCGGGGTCGGCCTACACCTTCGCCTACGCCACGATCGGCGAGTTCCCGGCCTGGATCATCGGGTGGGACCTGATGCTGGAACTCGCGCTCGGCGCGGCCGTGGTGTCGGTGGGCTGGTCCGGCTACTTCGTCTCGGTGGTGGAGAGCCTTGGCGTCACCCTGCCGGTCGCCTCGGTCGGCGGCTGGACGTTCAACTACCTGGCCGTGATCGTCGTCTTGCTGCTGACCTGGCTGCTGGTCACCGGCATCAAGATGTCGGCCCGGTTCAACCTGGTCATGGTGACCATCAAGGTGGCCGTCATCCTGCTGGTCATCTTCGCCGGGCTCTTCTTCGTCAACGGCGCCAACTACACGCCGTTCATCCCGCCCGCCAAGTCCACCGAGGGCGCGTCGGGGCTGGCCGCGCCGCTGATCCAGGTCCTGTTCGGGGTCACGCCCACCGTGTTCGGGGTGGCCGGGATCTTCACGGCGGCGGCCGTGGTGTTTTTCGCCTACATCGGGTTCGACGTGGTCGCCACCGCCGCGGAGGAGACCCGCCGCCCGCATCGCGACCTGCCGATCGGCATCATCGCCTCGCTCGCGGTGTGCACGGTGCTGTACATGGCGGTGTCGCTGGTGGTGGTGGGCATGCGGCACTACTCCCAGCTGAGCGAGACGGCGCCGCTGGCGGACGCGTTCAAGGCGGCGGGGCAGCCGTGGCTGGCCGGGGTGATCAGCGTCGGGGGCATCTCGGGGCTGACCACGGTGATCCTCATCCTGATGCTGGGGCAGAGCCGGGTGTTCTTCGCGATGAGCCGGGACGGGCTGCTGCCCCGGGGGCTGGCGAGCGTGCATCCGAAGTACCGGACGCCGTACAAGATCACGATCATCATCGGGGTGGTCACGGCTGCGCTGGCCGGGTTCATCCCTTTGAGCGTGCTGGCGGAGATGGTGAACATCGGCACGCTGTTCGCGTTCGTGGTGGTGTCCGTGGGGGTGGTCATTCTCCGCCGGACCCGTCCGGACCTGCCGCGCTCGTTCCGGATGCCGCTGGTGCCGTGGCTACCGGCGCTCGCGGTGCTGGCCTGCGTCTACCTGATGCTCAACCTGGCGGTGGAGACCTGGGTGCGGTTCGTCGTCTGGATGGCCCTCGGCGTGGTCGTGTACCACCTCTACAGCATTCGGCACAGCCGGGTCAGGTCAGCCCGGAGACGATGAGGACCACGCCCGCGCCGGCGAGCAGCAGGCTGCTGGCGGCCAGCAGCAGGCGGTAGCCGCGCACGCCCACCCGGTGCCGCCCCGCGCCGATCAGCCCGGCCAGCCCCACCTTGGAGCCGACCAGGATCAGGTAGAAGCCGAACACGAACGCCACCGCGCCCGCCGGTCCGGCGTCCCAGGCGGCGACGAAGATCGGCGCGCCGACGGTGGCCCAGAACAGCCAGGGATGCGGGTTGAGCATGTTGACGACCACGCCTCTGAGCACCTGGGCGGGCACGCCGTCGCCCGGACGAGGCGGCTCGGCCGTGCGGGCGTCACGCAAGCCCTGCACACCGAGGAACACGACATATGCCCCACCGGCCAGGGACAGCCCGCGCAGGAAGGCCTCCGGCAGCGCGCCGACGGCGGCGATCGTGAGCAGCACGACCGGCAGGTCGGACAGGAGCGGAACGCACGCGATCCGCAGCCCCGCCGGGAAGCCGCCGCGCAGGCTGGCCGTGATCACCAGGCTGAGCAGGGCCCCCGGCGAGAGTCCGGCACCCAGGCCGAGCCCGAGCCCCAGCAGTAGTTCGCGCACTTAACCTCTGTTCGTTAACCTCCGTTTTGTTCCATCCCGGAGGTTAGCGCGGGTCAGAAGGCGAACACCTCCCAGGTGGCCACGCCGAGCCAGCACATGTTGCTGAACGACCGGCTGTAGGAGACGGGACGGCCGAAGTAGGTTCCGGTCGCGGTGGCCGTCACCGGATCCCACAAGGCGATGCAGAACACGCCCGACTTCGGGGTGATCCAGGCGGGATCCCCCGCCGCGGTCGCCAGGCGGGCGCAGGCCGCCACCGGGTTCGGGTGGGTGCCGCCGTCCGGCGCGCAGGTGAGGGTGACGGTTCTGGTGGCTCCCCGCTGGGTGATGCTGAGCTTGTACTCGGCCCCCGCCGCCGCCGCGGCCGGGTCGGCGGCGAGCAGGGTGGAGAGCAGCGCGGTGGCGAGCGCCAGTGCGACGATCCTCATGATTCTCATCACTGCTCCAGGTGGATTCGGGTGCCGACCATGCATGCGCCGCCTCGGTCGTCTCCGTCAACTTCACCTGTTCCCGCAGGCGCGAATCCCCAGCACGCCCATGTACGTTTCGCGCGCCTGGCATACTGGGAAATCGCTTTCCCGTGGAGGTCGTGTGGTCACTCTGGAGGACGTGGCGAGGCAGGCCGGTGTGTCGCTGGCGACCGCCTCACGGGTGCTCAACGGCAGCACCCGGCAGGTCGGGGCGGCCATGCGGACGCGGGTGGAGAAGGCGGCGGCCGAGCTCGGATATCGCACCAATGTGGCGGCGCAGACGCTGGCCAGGGGCGCCAGCAACGTCATCGGCCTGGTGGTGCACGATCTCGTCGATCCGTATTTCGCGGCGATCGCCGATGGCGCGATGCGGGCGGCGGACGCCGAAGGGCACGTGGTCATGGTGGGCACCACCCGCCGGGATCCGGAACGGGAGATCGCCTACGTGGCGACGCTCAACGCGCAGCGGGCCAAGGCCGTGCTGATCGCGGGGTCCCGGGTGGCGGATCCGGTGGTGACCGCGCGGCTCAAGGCCGAACTCGATCGGTACCGGGCGCAGGGCGGGCGGGCGGCCTGCGTCGGGCAGGACCTGCTCGGCGTGGACACGGTCGCGCCCGGCAACCACGCGGGCGCGGCGCGGCTGGCCGGGGCGCTCGCCGAGCTCGGGCACACCCGCTTCGCGGTGCTGGCCGGACCGCCGCACCTGATCACCGCCGCCGATCGCCTGGCCGGGTTTCGCGCCGCCCTCGCCGAGCGCGACCTGCCGGAACCCCAGATCGTGTACGGCCGCTTCGACCGGGACGGCGGCCACGCCGCGTCGGCCTCGGTGCGGCCGGACGTGACCTGCGTGTTCGCGGTGAACGACGTGATGGCGGTGGGCGCGCTCGCGGCTTTCAGGGAACGGGGGGTACGGGTGCCCGAGGACGTGTCGGTGGCGGGGTTCGACGACATTCCGACGTTGCGCGATCTTGTTCCCGCGCTGTCGACGGTACGGCTGCCGCTCGCCGCGATGGGGTCCCTCGCGGTGGAGCTGGCGCTGGCGGGGGAGGACGCGCCGCAGGTGGTGGCGATGGAGGGTGAGGTCGTGTTGCGGGAGAGCGTGCGGGCGATATGAATGCGGTGATCTGGACAGTGGTGATCTGGACAGTGGTGAGTCCTCAGGTCGGCGGCTGTCGGAAGGGCTTCTCGTTCCTATGAGGCTGGCGGTCAGCACGCTGGGCATGCCGGGGGAGGGCGTCGCGGCGGCGATCGAGACGGCGGTGCGGTTCGGGTGTGAAGGGCTGGAGCTTCGGCTGCATCCCGATACGGGGGTGCATGCCGGGCTCGGGGCGGCCGAGCGGGTGGCTGTGCGGGAGGCGATTGCCGGGCGGGGGCTGGCTGTCGCGGCTCTCGCCGGATATATCAGGATTTCGGCGTCGGGGCCGGATGACGGGGTGGTCGCCGGGTTGCGGGCCGACCTGGAACTGGCCGTCGATCTCGGCGCGTCCGGGGTGCGGGTGTTTCCCGGGGGTGATGACATCGAAGCCGCCCGGCGGCGGGTGCGCGCGGTCGCGGATCTCTGCCGGGAGCGCGGGCTCCGCGTGTTCGTGGAGACGCATGACGCGCTGCCGACGGGGGCGGCGGTCGGGCGGTTGCTGGACTTCGTGGACCTGCCCGAGGCCACCGGGGCCATCTGGGACGTGCTGCATCCCTGGCGGCATGGCGAAAACCCCGCGCGCACGTATGAAGCGCTGAGCGGCCACCTGTCGTACGTACAGATCAAGGACGCCGTCTCCGCTCAGGACACCACGCCATGTCCGTTGGGGACCGGTTCTGTGCCTCTTGAGGTCTGTGGGGAGTTGGTGCGGGGGTTCGAGGGGTGGGTTTCGCTCGAATGGGAGCGGACCTGGTATCCGGACGTCGAACCGGTGGAGCACGTTCTGCCTGGGGCGCGTGCCTGGGTCACCCGTTACGCGTCGCGATAGCCTCGGATCTCTACGGGGAGGGGGCTCCGCATGAGTGAGACCAAGAAGATCGAGGTCGGGTGGATCGGGGTCGGGCGGATGGGGACCGCCATGGTCCGGCGGCTGCTGTCGGCCGGTCACCCGGTGACGGTGTGGAACCGTACGCCGGAGAAGGCCGAGCCGCTGCGGGCGGCGGGCGCGCGGGTCGCCGCCGAGCCGGCGGAGACGGTCGCCTGCCCGGTGACCGTCACCAGTCTGGCGACGCCCGCCGCGTTGGAGGAGGTCGTGATCGGGCGGTTGCTGGCCGACCCTGTCCGCCCGTCGGTGCTGGTCGACACCTCCACGGTGTCGATGGAGTCCTCGCGCCGGGTGCGGGAGGCGGCGGCCGAGGCGGGGGTGCCGTTCCTGTCCGCGCCGGTCAGCGGCAACCCGTCGGTGGTCGAGGCGGGTGACGCGTCGTTCGTTTGCTCGGGCTCGCAGGAGGCGTACGAGCGGGCCGGGGGCGTGCTGGCGGCCATCGCGCGCACGGCCACCTATGTCGGCACGGCCGATGAGGCCCGGCTGTTGAAGATCTGCCACAACCTGCTGCTCGCCGTGACCACCCAGGGGCTGGCCGAGGTCGTCGTGCTCTGCGAGAGGCTCGGCGTCGACCGTGGCCCGCTGCTGGACTTCCTCAACGAGAGCGTGCTCGGCTCCGCCTTCACCCGCTCCAAGACCGACGCCATCCGCCGGCTGGACCTGACGCCTACGTTCACGTCCCGGCTGCTGCTCAAGGACGTCGACCTCGGCCTGGGCGAGGCGACGACCGGTCAGGTGCCGCTGCCGCTCGTCGCGATGGTCCGCACGCTGCTGGTCGCGGCCATCGCCCAGGGGCACGGCGAGGAGGACTTCCTGTCGCTGCTCGCCGTCCAGGCCCGGGCCGCCGACCTCGACCTGGCGCGCTCATAGCCAGACGGGTGGCCGCCGGAAAGAGACCGGCGGCCACCCGCTCTCGGGGCTTAGTGGCTGCTGCCGACCTTCACCCTCTTGTCGTTGTAGTTGTTGCCGTTCCCGTCGGGCTGGTAGTTGTTCTCGACGTTTCCGGCGATGTCCACCGCGAAGAAGCGCACCTCGACGGTCTGGTTGACCGTGATCTGCTGGGCTCCCTCACGCATGCCCGCCGCCGCCAGCTTGGGCGAGCTCAGCGTCGGCCGGCTGCCGTCCAGCGTGTAGTACACGTTGGCGGGCTCGTTGGTGAGGAAGGTGAACGAGGTGGAGGTGCCGGTCCCGCCGGTGATCCTCAGCTTCGAGTCCGGTCGCCTGCGGTCCTGGGAGAACGCGCGGGCGACCTCCAGAATGGCGATCTGGCCGTTGGCGAACTCCATCGCCTCCTCGTGACCCTCGCTGAAGGGCGGCTGGAAGCCGACCGCCTGGAAGCGGCCGGTGGCCGGGTCGTAGAGGTCGGCGCCGACCTCGAAGTCCCAGCCGATGATGCCGCGGTTGAACCAGTGCTCGTCGGCGCTGTTCCCGGCCGCCGAGTACAGCACGTCGGGCACCGGGCCGGTGCGGCCCGGCCAGATTCCCGTGCCGCGGTGGGCCTGCACGGCGGACAGGATGTGGCTGGAGGCCTCCCAGAAGTAGTTCTCCGTGCCGAAGTCCACCCGCGGCAGCAGCTCGCGCCCGGCCGACTTGTACGCCCCCGGAGGCCACATGAAGTAACCGCCGTAGGAGTGGGTGTTCATCGCGAACTTGATGTTGGGGAACTGCTGGGTGAGCCACACCTCGTTGCGCGCCTCCGGCTCCGACAGCTCGGCCGGCCCGGCGAAGGTGTCGCTGGTGCAGCTCGTCGAGGCGCCGCTGTACCCGTCGAAGATCGAGCCGACGGAGAAGTTGCGGTTGAGGTCCACGCCCCAGGAGTTGCGCGCCGCCGGGTCGCCCGTGGTGGCCGGGCAGTGGTTGGTCATGTTGCGGCGCTGCATGTTGAAGTCGTACATCGAGTAGTGCGCGCCGTCGGGGTTGGCCGTCGGCAGGATGAAGATGTCGAGGTCGTCGACCACCTCGCGGTGGTCGCGCGAGTAGTTGCGCAGCAGCCGCTCCGCGGTCTCCAGGCAGGTCAGCGGGGTGACCCATTCGCGGGCGTGCTCCTGGCAGTACAGGAACACCCCGACCTTCGAGCCGTCCCGCGTCTTGCCGATGCGCAGCGCCTTCGTCTGGAACGGTTCGCGCTTCACGCTCGCCGGCGCCTTGAGGTTGTCGGTCAGCCTCGTCGCGGGAGCCGCGGCCACCAGGCCCGCGCCCGTGTTGGTCCGGTAGGTGTTCGCCGACACCAGGGCCGAGGCCGCCGCGTTGGCGTTGACGGCGTCCACCACCTGCTTGGCCGTGCTGCTGAGCGCGCCCGCCGCGTCCGTGGCCAGGGTGACCACGATGTCCTTCCCCGTGACCGCGACTGACAGCGGGGAGGCGGCGGCGTTCGGGTTGACCAGCGCCACGCTGATGTCGTTGCCGCCCTCGCTGCCGAAGGTCCTGGAGCTCACGTAGAAGGTGCTCGCGGCGACCGTGCCGAACTGCCCCTGGGCCTGGCGGCGGTAGCCGTTGGTCTTGTTCGGCAGGTCGATGATCTCCGCGTACTTCGGGAACTCCTTGGCCAGGGCGACGATCCGCTCGGTGAGCTCGGTCGGGTCCATGTAGTGGTCGACGAAGTCGGAGATGTAGTGCCGGCTGGGCGCCTTGCGCGGCTCACCCAGCCACTTGTTCACGTTCACCGTCACCGAACCGCCGCGGTTGCTGGTCACCGTGACCTTGGTGGGGGCTTCGGTGACCGCGAGCGGCGAGTTGAACCGGTGGTACATGTACTGCCCGGCGTCGGTGAAGCGGGACATCGTCGCCGTGCCGCCCGAGTCCGGGGCGGTGCCGGGGCCGCTGTCCCAGGTGGCGGTGAGTACGGTCTGCGAGTCGATCGCGCTCGACTTCACCTCCACCGACAGGAAGCGCCGGCCGTCGAGGCTGGTGAACCATTCGGACCGCAGCACCGTGAGCGTGTCGGTCGCCGCCTCCGCCGCGTCCGCCGATGCCAGAGCCCGGCTGCGCTCGGCCTGGTTGGCGGCGAAGTCGCTCTGGTCGGATATGACGCCGCGCAGATCGAAGCCCTGGTCCCGGAGGTCCTGGGCTTCCTGGGGGCTGAGGACGGCGTGCACCTCGATGCCCTCGTCCGTGGATTTCTTGTATTCGGCCAGGTCGACACCCATGTCGTTCAGCCGGTCCACGCTCGCCTGGTCCGGGACGATGATCCGGATCAGGGCGACGCCATCCTGCGCGGTGGAGGGCTGGCGGTCGGGGACGACCTCGCTGACCGGTGGGGACGGGTCGGCGAGGACCGGAAGCGGACTCAGGCCGATCGCTAAGGGTATAGCGAGGACGGCCGCGAGGCGACGGGATCTTCTGCCGCCGAGAAAGCTCCTCATGGTGAGATTCCTCCATCTGGCGTGGCCCGCCAGGTAGGGGGTCAGCCTGGCGGAAAGCACGCAAGTCGAGGGCAGTCTTGGCCAGTCAGACGATCTTCGTCAAGCCGTCATTCCGGTCATTTCGGGATTTTTCCGTAACAGAATGGTCTCTGCGCTTCTTTGGGGATATAGCGCTCAGGTCGCCGTGGTGTGGCGGGCTCAAGCGTCGGTTTCGGGACCCTGGAGATCCGGCGCGATCAGCCGCGCGTAGCGGTGGCGTGCGGTGGTCAGCACGGTTTCCGGGTCGGCCGCCCAGATGTCCGCGTTGAAGATCTCCACCTCGATGTCGCCGTCGTACCCGGCCTCGGTCACGGCCCGGGTGAGCGGCGTGAAGTCGATCACGCCGTCGCCCATCATGCCCCGGCCGAGCAGCACGTCCGGCGGCAGCGGGCAGAGGAAGTCGCACACCTGGTAACTGGCGATACGCTCGCCGGCCCGGGCGATCTGGGCGAACACTCCTGGATCCCACCACAGGTGGAAACTGTCCACGACCACTCCCACCACTTCGGGCGGGTACGGCTCCGCGAAGTCGATCGCCTGGCCGAGCGTGGACAGCACGGCCCGGTCGGCGCAGTACATCGGATGCAGGGGTTCCAGCGCCAGCCGTACCCCCCGCTCCGCCGCGTACGGCGCGAGCGCGGCAAGCCCTTCCGCCACCCGCGCCCGCGCGCCAGCCAGATCCCGCGAGAACGCGCCCAGCGGCTCGCCCGGCACCACGCCCGGCAGCCCGCCCACCACCATGACCAGGCACGACGCCCCCAGCGTCGCGGCCTCGTCGATGGCTTGCCGGTTCTCCGCCAGCGGTTCTGGCCCGGTCAGGAAGCCGCCACGGCAGAGCGAGGAGACCCGCAGCCCGGCGGCCCGCACGAGCTTGACCGTTTCGTCCAAGCCTTGCGCGGCGACGTCCTGCCGCCACAGGCCGATCGCCTCGACCCCGTGCCGCACACACCCGTCCACGGCTTCGGCGACCGTCCAGCGTTTGGTCGTCCACTGGTTGAGCGAGAACCTTCTCATCGCCCGTGCACCGCTAGGAATGCCCGCATTCGCGACACCGCGAGCTCGGGATCAGCCAGCAGCCCGGCTTGGTCGGCGAGGCGGAACACCTCGGCCAGGTGGCTCAGCGACCGCGCCGACTGGGCTCCGTTCACCATCGTGAAAGCGTCCTGATGCCCGTTGAGCCAGGCCAGAAAGACAATCCCGGTCTTGTAGTGAAATGTCGGTGCTTCGAAGATCTTGCGGGAGAGGGCGACCGTGGGGGCCAGGATCCGGTCGTAGTCCGCCATCAGGTCCGCAGCCGATGCTGATATTTCGGAAATGTCATGATCGGTGGGGGTGCGTGTTCCTGTGGGTGAACCGGCTTTCGGGGCACCGAGAGCGCGGGCCAGGACCGGAGACCGGGTGCTTGTTCCTGTGGGTGAGCCGGCTTTCTCCGGTGAGCCAGGCTGGAGTCCGATCCCGAGCGCGTCATGTGCCGGATCGTCGCCGGGCCCAAGAGTTGCGCCGGGGTGCGGGCGATCCAGGACATCGGGCCGAGTCCCGGCGGGATGCCGCCGGAGATGGGGTCCTTCCGCCGCGTCCAGGGCCTGGAAGGCGGCCGCCGCCGCCGGAGCGATGGCGTCGAAGATGCCGAGCAGGGCGTGTGAGCCGGATTTGATGAGGGATGGGTAGTTGAAGTCGTCCCCCGTGTACAGCCGGACGCCTTCGGGTAACGCCGCGCGGAGGCGTACCTCATGGGATTCGTCCAGGAGTGAGACTTTTACGCCGTCGATTTTCGGGGCGTTCGCGTGGATCAGTTCGAGGAAGGACGTGGTGGCCGCTTCGATGTTCCTGGAGCCCCAGTAGCCCGCCAGGTTCGGGTCGAACATCTCGCCGAGCCAGTGCAGGATGGCCGGGCGTTCGACCTCGGCCAGCAGCTTGCCGTAGACCGCCTGGTAGTCCTCCGGAGCGTGCGTTATCGCGGCCAGCTGGCGGCTGGCCATCAGGATGACGGTCGCGCCGCTCTCCTGGACGGCTGCGATCTGCTCCTGGTAGGCCGCCTCGATGGCCTGGGGGGTGCGCGCGCCGGGGACGTGGTCGGTGCCCGCGCCGCAGGCGATCAGGTCGGCGGGGTCGCCGAGATCGCGGGCCGCCGCCGCGCTGAGGCGGATCAGCTCGCGGGTGGCCGCCCAGTCCAGGCCGTTGTTACGCTGCGCGGTGTCCATGGCGTCGGCCACGCGCAGGCCGTACGACCACAGGTGGCGCCGGAAGCGGAGCGTGGTCTCCCAGTCGACGGCGGCGGGGGAGCCGGGGGTGTTGTCGCCCATCGGGTCGGCGACCACGTGGGCGGCGGCGTACACGACCCGATTGGCCGGGGGACCCGGCGGGTGCGGCCAGGCGACCGGCTCGCGCAGCCGGTAGTTCCCGCTCGGCAGGTCGATCGAGGCGGTCACAGCTCGGATACCGGGAGGCGGCGGCCTTCGGCGTGCGAGCGCAGCCCCAGTTCGGCGATCTGCACGCCCCGGGCTCCGGATCGGAGCGTGTAGGGGAACGGCGTCCCTGCCACGACATGCCGGACGAACTGCTCCCACTGCACCTTGAACCCGTTGTCGAACTCCCCGTTGTCCGGCATTTCCTGCCAGCCATCCCGGAAGCGCGCCGTGGCCGGAACATCGGGGTTCCAGACCGGCTTCGGGGTCGCGCTCCGATGCTGGACCCGGCAGCCGCGCAGCCCGGCGACCGCGCTGCCGTGCGTGCCGTCCACCTGGAACTCCACGAGTTCGTCCCGGTTCACCCGGACCGCCCAGGACGAGTTGATCTGCGCGACCACGCCCCCGGCCAGCTCGAACACCCCGTAGGCGGCGTCGTCCGCGGTCGCCTTGTACGGCCGGCCGCTCTCGTCCCACCGTTCGGGGATGTGGGTGGCCACCTGGGCGTACACCGAGACGACCCGGCCGAACAGGTTCTCCAGCACATAGGCCCAGTGCGGGAACATGTCCAGCACGATGCCGCCGCCGTCCTCGGCCCGGTAGTTCCACGACGGGCGCTGCGCGGCCTGCCAGTCGCCCTCGAACACCCAGTAGCCGAACTCGCCGCGCACCGACAGGATCTGCCCGAAGAAGCCGCCGTCGATCAGCCGCTTCAGCTTGAGCAGGCCCGGCAGGAAGAGCTTGTCCTGGACCACGCCGTTCTTCAGGCCCGCGTCCTCGGCGGCCTGGGCCAGCCGCAGCGCCTCCGGCACGGACTCGGCCGTCGGCTTCTCGGTGTAGACGTGCTTGCCGGCCTCGATCGCCCGCAGCGTCGCGGCCACCCGCGCCTGGGTGACCTGCGCGTCGAAGTAGATCGTGTTCGCCGGGTCGGCCAGCGCCGCGTCCAGGTCGGTGGTGTGCTCGGCGATGCCGTGCCGGTCGGCCAGCTCCGCGAGCTTGGCGGCGTTCCGCCCGACCAGCACCGGCCGGAGCCTAACCCGGCCGCCGTCGGGCAGAGTGACCCCGCCCTGCTCGTTGATCGCCAGCACGGACCTGACCAGATGCTGGCGGTAGCCCATCCGGCCGGTGACGCCGTTCATCACGACGCCGAGGACGTGGTCGCCCATTCGCGATATCTCCTGATAAGGGGTGGAAAGCGCTTTCCTGAGGATATGAGGCTGATGGGGGTTGGGCAAGCGCTTTCCGGCGGGGATCTGCTGATTAACTTTGCGAAGAACGTACAAACAGGGAGAAGACGTGACGCAATGGTGGCGTGATGCCGTCGTCTACCAGATCTACCCCCGCAGTTTCGCCGACGGGAACGGCGACGGCACGGGTGACTTCGCGGGGGCGCTGGCCCGCTTGCCGTACCTGGCGGAGCTGGGCGTGGACGCCGTCTGGTTCTCGCCCTTCTACCCCTCCCCGCTCGCCGACGGCGGCTACGACGTCGCCGATTACTGCGACGTGGACCCCCGGTTCGGCACGCTGGCCGACTTCGACACCTTCGTCGCGGCGGCGGCCGGGCACGGCATCCGGGTGATCGTCGACATCGTGCCCAACCACTGCTCCAGCGCGCACCCGGCCTTCCAGGCCGCGCTCGCCGCCGGACCGGGCAGCCCGGAACGTGACCTGTTCATCTTCCGCGACGCTCCCGGCAACACCGCCCCCAACAACTGGCAGTCCCTCTTCGGCGGCCCGGCCTGGACCCAGACCCCGGACGGCCAGTGGTACCTGCACCTGTTCGACTCCTCCCAGCCCGACTGGAACTGGGCCAACCCGGCCGTGCCCGCCATGTTCGAGAAGGTGCTGCGGTTCTGGCTGGACCGGGGCGTCGCCGGGCTGCGGGTGGACGTGGCGCACGGCCTGTTCAAGGACCCCGAACTGCCCGACGTGCCCGACCCCACCCCCTCCGACCGGCCGTCGCCCTGGTTCCACCGGCCCGAGCTGGTCGCCCACTACGCCACCTGGCGGGCCATCCTGGACTCCTACCCGGAGGACGTGTTCCCCGGCCGCCGCACCGCCGTCGGCGAGTTCTGGGGCGACGAGATCACCCATCTGGAGCCCTATTTCATCCCCGGCGGCATGCCGCAGGCGTTCAACTTCTTCCTGTTCCAGACCGCCTGGGACGCCGCCGCGCTCCGCCACACGATCACCGCCTCGATCACCCTGGCCGAGGGCTCCGACGTGGTCGCCCCCTGGGTGATCAGCAACCACGACGTGATGCGCCCGGTCAGCCGCTACGGCGCGCCCGCCGCCCCCGCCCGCTCCGACGCCGAGGTCGACGTCGCCCTCGGCACCCGCCGCGCTCGCGCCGCCGCCCTTCTGCTGCTGGCCCTGCCCGGCTCCGCCTACGTCTACCAGGGCGAGGAACTCGGCCTGCCCGAGTTCCTCGACATCCCCGCCGCCGACCGCGACGACCCGGTCTACCGCCGGAGCGAAGGCGCCCGCCTCGGCCGCGACGGCTGCCGCGTCCCCATCCCCTGGTCTGGTACGGCACAGCCCTACGGTTTCACCGAAGGCACATCCACGTGGCTGCCGCAGCCGTCCGGATGGGGATCCCTGACGGTGGAAGCCCAGCTCGCCGACCCTACGTCCACCCTCGCCCTCTACCGGCAGGCCATCGCCGGGCGTCCCGCGGGCGAGTTCGCCTGGCTGGACGGCTACGACCTGGCCTTCACCCGGGGCGAGGACTTCGCGTGCGTGCTCAACCTGGGCGCGGAACCCGTGCCGCTCCCGGCGTACGAATCGGTGCTCCTGGCCAGCGGCACGATCACCGACGGTGTCCTGCCCACGGACTCCGCCGTGTGGCTGCGCCTGCGCTGATCAGATCTCGCCCTTCGTCTCCAGCCGCTGGAGGGCCTTGGCGAGCGGCAGCGCGGTCAGGCCGACCTGCCACTCCCGGGCCCCCAGCTCGCGCAGCCGCTCGGCGATCACGCTATCGTCCACGAACTCCGGCGGCTCCCAGGTGAGGCGGCGCACCGCGTCGGGCTGGAGCAGGTTCTCCGTCGGCATACGATGCTCGTCCGCCAGGGCGGCCACCACCGACCTGGCCGCGTGCAGCCGTTTCGCGGCGACCGGATCGCGGTCCGCCCACCGGTTGGCCGGCGGCGGCCCGTCGCCCGGGCCGATCGGCTGCGGCAACTCGTCCTCGGCCATGATCCGGGCCCGGGTCACCGCGTTCAGCCACTCGCGCAGATGCCGCCGCGCACTGCGGCCGGTGAACGGCGCGATCTCGGTGAGCGCCTTGGTGGTGCGCGGCAGGTCCAGCGCGGCCTGCACGATCGCCGAATCCGGCAGCACCCGGCCCGGCGCCAGATCGGCGTCCCTGGCCAGCTCGTCCCTGAGCGTCCACAACTCGCGGACCACGGCCAGGCCGCGCAAGGTCCGTACGCGATGGATGCCGCTGGTGCGCCGCCACGGATCGCTGCGCAGCGGCGCGGTCGGCGCGGCCAGGATCGCCGCGAACTCCTCCATCGCCCAGGGCAGCTTCCCGCTCTCCACCAGCTCGGCGTGGAGCACGTCGCGCAGCTCGATCAGCACCTCGACGTCCAGGACGGCGTAACGCAGCCAGTCCTCCGGCAGCGGCCGGGTCGACCAGTCCGCCGCGCTGTGCCCCTTCACCAGGCCGAGCCCCAGCACGACCTCCACCATCGTGCCGAGCCCCACCCGCTCGTAGCCGAGCAGCCGCCCGGCCAGCTCGGTGTCGAACAGCAGCTTCGGCCGGAAACCCAGCTCGGCCAGGCACGGCAGATCCTGGGTCGCCGCGTGCAGCACCACCTCGGCGCCGTCCAGCGCGGCGTCCAGACCGGTCAGATCCGGGCACTGGATCGGGTCGATCAGCGCGCTGCCCGCGCCCGCCCGGCGCAGCTGCACCAGATACGCGCGCCCGCTGTACCGATAGCCCGACGCCCGCTCGGCGTCCACCGCGACCGGCCCGGCGCCCATCGCGAACGCCTGCACGGTCGCGGCCAGCGCCGCGTCGCTCTCCACTACGGACGGGATGCCCTCACGCGGTTCCAGCAGCGGCTGGACGTCTTTCTCATCGGTCACTGAACACCTTCGGGGTGACTACCTCGTCCCGTAGCTGATTCGGGAATGTGGAACGGTCCGGCACGGTGTGCTCCGGGTATTTGTTGATGTCTCAAGCTATGGCATGCCGCGACCGCATGGGGAGGCGGCGACCGAGACGATCAACCGAGCCTCCTCTCGGTAGGGCGGAGAAAGAGCCTTTCAGAGCACTTTCGGTTGGTCGGCGCGTCGCGGCTTGAGCGCCGCGACATCAGGGGGCAGCGGGGGAATACCCGCTGCCAGGCACATCAAGTCGCACCACGCGGCCACGTGGGCGGACAGATCTTCGTCCAGCGGCGACCAGGACGCACGCAATTCCAGCTCGGTCGTGACGGGATCGTTGTCCTTGTTACCGAATCCCTCGGAAACCGCGCGGGTGACCGTGCCCCCCGCCGCCGCGAACGCCGCGCCGTGCGCCTCCAGCGCCTCGGTCAGCCAGCTCCACGCGACCGGGCCGAGCAGGGGATCGGAGGTGATCTCCGGCTCCATGTCCGCCCGGACATAGGCCACTAACCGGAACGGGCCCTCCCAGCCGCGCTGGCCGTCCGGGTCGAACAGCATGATCAGGCGGCCGATCGCCAGCTCGTCGTCGTCCCGGTAGACGGACGCGCCCACCGCGCCCGAGTACGGCGCCAGCCGCTGCGGAGCCGGAATGTCCTCCAGCTCGATCTCCGGGCGGACCTCGGCGGGGCGCAACGTCTCCAGCGCGCGCCGGAAGGCGGCCGGCGCCGCCGGTGGCTCACCGATGGTCATGACCGAAGCGTAGGACGGATTCGGGAGCGCGCGAAGCAGAGGGGAGGTCGTCGTCGCCATATTTGATGATCAAGCCGCTGCCTGCGCAAGGAACAGGGCACTGCCACAGTCGACGCAGAACCATTCGCTCCAGGTCCTATGGCCGTCGTGACCGGTCTCGGTCTGGTGGCCAGGCGGCTGCTCGAACGTGCGCTCGGCGGCGCAGGCGGCACAGCGCTCAGTGCGGTGTTCGGGGGAACTCCACATCGAAGTAATCGCCTTTCGTCGGAACCCGGAACTCGGTCCGACGTTGACATGTCTCGCCGACATTTCCCCGCATCGCGCTCGGCGTGTCTCGAAAGTGGTAATGGAATCGATGCGGGAGGCCAGTTTGACGAACATTTTGCCGGGCGGCGGTGATCGACTGGTGGCCGGGTCTTCGAGATTGCCAGATTTCATGATCGGCTTGGGGTTGCCGCACCGACCGGCCGCTCGGCATGGCACGCTTGACGGGTGAATCCCCAGCTTGCCGACTCCGCGTTCCTTCTGGCGTGCCGCCGCAGGCCCGTTCCGTACACACCGGTGTGGTACATGCGCCAGGCGGGCCGGTCCCTGCCCGAATACCGCGAGCTCCGCGCGGGCACGGCCATGCTGGACGCCTGCGCCACCCCCGACCTGGTCGTCGAGATCACCATGCAGCCGGTCCGCCGCTACGGCGTCGACGCCGCGATCTTCTTCAGCGACATCGTGGTCCCGCTCAAGGCCATCGGCGTCGACCTCGACATCAAGCCCGGCGTCGGCCCTGTCGTGGCCGACCCGATCAGGGACGCCGCGGCCGCCGCCCGCCTGCGCCCGATCGAACCCGACGACGTGCCCTACGTCACCGAAGCCATCGGCGCGCTGGTCAAGGAGCTCGACCGGGTCCCGCTGATCGGCTTCGCCGGCGGCCCCTTCACCCTGGCCTCCTACCTCATCGAAGGCGGCCCCTCCAAGAACCACGACCACACCAAAGCCATGATGTACGGCGATCCCGCCCTCTGGCACGAGCTCATGGACCGCCTCACCACCATCACCCTCGGCTTCCTCCGCATCCAGGCCGAAGCGGGCGCCTCCGCCCTGCAGCTGTTCGACTCCTGGGTCGGCGCGGTCGCCCCCGGCGACTACCGCACCTACGTGCTCCCCTACACCAGCCGGATCTTCGCGGGCCTGGCCGACCTCGACGTGCCCCGCATCCACTTCGGCGTCGGCACCGGCGAACTCCTCGGCATCATGGGCGAGGCCGGCGCCGACGTGGTCGGCGTCGACTGGCGCGTCCCCCTCGACGAGGCCGCCCTCCGCGTCGGCGCCGGCAAGGCCCTCCAAGGCAACCTGGACCCCGCCGTCCTCCTCGCCCCCTGGCACATCGTCGCCGACCGCGCCACCACCATCCTCGAATCCGGCCGCGTCGCCGAAGGCCACATCTTCAACCTGGGCCACGGCGTCCTCCCCTCCACCAACCCCGACCAACTAGCCCGCCTCACCAACCACATCCACACCACCACCATCCGCTGACCCCGGAATTAGAAGAGGGGTTGCCTACATGTGGGCGACCCCTCTTGGTTCCGGTACGGCGGGACGTGGATCAGGGGTGATCGGCGCCGGGGAACGGCGAGCAACCCTATGGTGGCCCTTTCGTGTGAGTTGTTAGCTTTCGGATTTGGCGCTGCTTGAAGACGCTTCTGCGGGGGCGGGAGGGGCTTCCGTTTCGGTGGCCTTCTCGGTTGCCGCGAATGCGGGGGCGGGGGTCGGGGCCGGGCGAGTGGGGCGTACGCGGCGGAGGATGCGCCAGGCGGCGAACCATAGGACGGCGAGGACGATGAGCCAGGGGAGGAGGGTGCCGAGCAGGGTGAGGCCGATCTCGACCGCGTCGACCAGGGCGTTCCAGCCGACCTCCAGGCCGCCGAAGAAGCCGCTCGGCTCTTCCTCGGGGATGTCGACCACGATGTTGGGGCCGATCAGGGTCAGCGTGACGGTGGCCATGCCGGTCTGCTCGGCGAGTGCTTTCTGGCGGGCCTGAAGCGATTCCAGCTCGGCGGTCCGGTTCTGGATCTCCCGCTCGATCTCCAGGATTTCCCCGATCTTGTCGGCCTTGGTGAGCAGCAGCCGGAACTGGTCCAGCGCAGACTCCGCCGACTTCACCCGGGCCTCGACGTCGGCCACCTCACCGGTGACATCCTGTGCGCCCTGGTGCAGGGACCGCCGCTCACCGAGATCGCTGCCCAGCTTGACCAGCACCTCCGCGTAACGCGCCGGGGGGATCTTGAACGTGACCACGGCCTCGCTGCTGCTCCCGCTGAAAGCCGTGCTCTTCTCGTCCGCGACATAACCGCCCGCGCCGACCACGATCTGCTTGGCGCTGTCACTCGCCTTCGCCACGTCCTGGGCCTGCACGGTCAGCTCGGCCGTGTAAATGATCGACCGATCCACGGTCTGGATCTTGATCGCCTGAACGGGTTCGCTCCCGCCCCCGGAAGCGTCGCCGGCGGCGCCAGACTCTGCCACCGCCGGTGCTTCCGGCATCGCCTTGCGCAGCGCCGAATCGTCGGCAGCGGTGCCGACCGCGGGCATCGGAGCGGAATTCCCCGACGACGTTTCGGCGCCACCCCCGCACCCCGCGAGCAGGAACGCCGCCATCGCGAGCGGAATCACCAGGTATCCCATCAGCGAGGACGCCCACCGGGCTCCTCGCGCCCTGCCGGCCGTGAGCCGCAATTTCTTCATGCCCTTGAAGACGCTTCTTGCGCACCCCCGGTTTGAAGCGAGTCGTCACGATGCTGTCACGGCCAACCTCTCACCCCATCACGACTCGCGCCCCGCTCTGTATGGGCCCGCATCTCACTCCCGCTTGCCACTCGGCCACGGCCCGCAGCGCGCTCGGCCACGGCTGGCGTCTCGCTCCCGTTTTCCACTCGGCCACGGCCCGCAGGGCTCTCCGCCACGGTTCGCATCTTGCACCGTCACCATTTGGCCCTATCGCGTCACGGTGACCCGCTGGCGGGTTAGGGGAGCCTGGGTGAGTTGGTGAGCATGGGTGAGGTGGGGGACTGTCGGTGGTGCCGAGTAGCGTTGAGCGGCATGGGGATGGACAAGCATGTCGTGATCGTGGGGGCGGGGATTGCCGGTTTGGCCGCGGCGTGGTTTCTGCGGTCGGCGGCTCCCCGGCTGCGGGTCACGGTGCTGGAGGGCGCGTCTCGGGTCGGCGGGAAGTTGCACGCGTCTGAGGTCGCGGGTGTGTTGATCGATGCGGGAGCCGAGTCCATGCTGGCGCGGCGGCCGGAAGGTAAGGAGCTGGTCGCGGCCATCGGGCTGGGAGATCAGCTTGTGGATCCCGGCACTATGCGATCGTCGATTTTCTCGCGGGGCGAGTTGCGTCCGATGCCCGCGGGTCAGGTGATGGGTGTGCCGTCCGATCTGGCCGCGCTGGCGCGATCGGGCATCCTGTCGCCGGGCGGTTTGGCCCGGGTGCCCATGGATCAAGTGCTGCCGCCCACGCTGGTGAATGGTGACATATCCGTTGCCGAATACATCAAAGCCAGGATGGGTGACGAGGTCGTTGACCGGCTGGTCGAGCCGCTGCTGGGCGGGGTCTACGCGGGACGAGCCGATCACCTGTCGCTGGCCGCCACCATGCCCGCGATCGCGGCGGCCGCGCGGACCGAACGATCACTGCTCCGAGTGGCCAAAGACATCGTGGCCGCCGTGCCGAAAGACGCCGGGCCGGTGTTCACCACCCTCAGGGGCGGGCTGGGCAGCCTCCCGCCCGCTCTGGCTGAGGCCTCGGGCGCGCAGATCAGGACCGGAGTGATGGTGCGCGGGCTGAGCCGTACCCAGACGGGCTGGCGGCTTGTCACCGGCCCGACCAGGGAGGAGGCGATGATCGAGGCCGATGCCGTCATTCTCGCCGTCCCCGGGCCAGCCGCGTCCCGCTTGCTCAGCCACGACGTGCCCACCGCTGCCAGCGAACTCGCCCAGATCGAATACGCGAGCATGGCCATCATCACCCTCGCCTACCCCCGGGACGCGTTCTCCGCTCTACCCGAGGGCACCGGATACCTCGTCCCGCCAATCGAGGGCCGCGCGGTCAAGGCCGTCACATTCAGCACGTCCAAGTGGCCGCATCTCGCCGACTCCGCTGCCGACTCGGAGGGCGTTTTCGCAGGCCATTTCGCTGTCGATTCGGCGGGAGGTTTCGTCGCCCACTCCGCTCCGGACCATGGGGCTGACTCGGTCGCAGGGACTGTCGCTGGATCTGGTAGCCGATCTACTGCTGGGTATGCTGCCGAATCCGTTGGTGCAACTCCTCGCGGCTCCGTCGCTGGCTCTGTTCCTGGAACGCGGAGTGTTTCCGGTTCCGATCTCGTTCTGGTTCGTTGTTCGATTGGGCGGGTCGGGGAAGAGCATGTGCTCCAGCGTGATGACGCCGACCTGGTCGCTCTCGCCATGGCCGAGTTGGCCGAGACCGCTGGAGTGCGGGGGCGGCCGGTCGACTCGCGGGTCAGCCGGTGGGGTGGCGGGCTGCCGCAGTACAACGTTGGTCACAATGAGCGGATTGCCCGCGTTCGCGCTGCCGTCGATGTTCATCCTGGGCTGGCGGTCTGCGGGGCCGCCTACGACGGTCTTGGAATTCCGGCCTGTGTGGGGACTGCGAGGAGAGCAGCATCCCGGATTCTGGAGCACCTCGACCCAGGGGGAGAATGTCATCATGACGGAAGGCACCCAGGAAACGAGCCCGCGGCTCAAGGCACGTGATCTCAACAACGTGATCCGCTACACGATGTGGTCGGTCTTCCGGCTGCGTGACGCCCTCCCCGGGAACCGCGACACGCTGGCAGAGGAAGTGGCGGAGCTGCTAGGGCAGGCGGCGCAGAAGGATGTGGTGACCCGCGGCGTCTACGACGTGGCCGGGTTCCGCGCTGACGCGGACTTCATGGTGTGGTGGCACGCCCCTTCGGCCGAGGACCTCCAGGAGGTGTACGGGCGGTTCCGCCGTACCGGCCTGGGCAGGGCCAGCGAGCCGGTCTGGTCGGCGATGGCGCTGCACCGCCCGGCCGAGTTCAACAAGTCGCACATTCCCGCCTTCCTCGCCGAGGAAGAGCCGAAGGGTTTCGTCTGCGTCTACCCGTTCGTCCGTTCCTTGGACTGGTATCTCCTGGACGAGTCGGAGCGCCGGACCATGCTCGCCGAACACGGCAAGATGGCCCGCGACTACCCCGACGTGCGCGCGAACACGGTCGCCTGCTTCGCGTTGAACGACTACGAGTGGATGCTCGCCTTCGAAGCCGACGAACTCCACCGCATCGTCGACCTGATGCGCCACCTCAGGGGCGCCGAGGCCCGCCGCCACACCCGGATCGAGATCCCCTTCTACACCGGCACCCGCAAACCCATCAGCGAACTGATCGCCGCTCTCCCGTAACGCCGCAAACGAAAGCCCACCGGCTAAACAGGTTCGGTCAAACGGCAGGCTCGGTCCGGTGCCGAGCACGGTGGCTGCCGGTCGGTGGGCCCCAATGGGTTGGCGAACCTCACTGGGGGGAGAGGACCACCACTCTCCCGCCGTGGTCAGCATCTTGCGCCCCCAGCACGGATCGCGGAGCGGGTTAGGTCGCCGCTCTCCTGCGGCGGCCAGGGCTGGGGTGTTGTCGGGGCGATGCGTGTGGTGGTTGCTGTCGGCGGGTTCCTGTGGTGGACAGTGTGGCCCACAGAGCTGCTTCCACCAGAGGGCCCGCTGCTCCGAGCAGCATGGCGAGCGGTAGGGCTGCTGGGAGTGCGATGCCGAGGATCGGTTGGTTCTGGCGGAACATGGCTATTCCCATCAGTGCTGATCCGGCTAGCCATAGGGCTAGGCCCGGTAGGAACAGCATGGATAGTTGTGGGGGCGGTTGGTTGGTTAGGAGCAGGGTCATGCTGACGGGGATGGCGATCAGGCCGTGTGCCAGCGCGTACAGCACGGTGCCGATGTTTCCGGGGAGGCCCCATTTCGGATTTGCTCGGCGGATCGTGAGCACGCCTGGGATGGCGCTGGCCAGATAGAGCGAGTACGCCGCCTCAATCAGGTAGTCGCCCGCGCTGGCGAACGGCACCACCTGTGTGTGAACCAGCTGGGCGACGCCCAGCACTGCCGAGGCGGTGGCCACCAGCGGCGGCCATGGCCCTAACCCAGAGAGCCTGGACAATCCAGGGAGCCTGGACAACCGAGAGAGCTTGAACAACCGAGAGAGCCTGGACATTTCGCCCTCCTCAACGAGGATCGATTTTCTGTCCAGCCTCGAACTGGTGCTTTCCTGATCACCAGGGAAAAGCATCCCGGTAGTTACGGACTGTGTGGGAGGCCAAGACCGGCGGATCGGGCGGATTCGATGGCGTGGGCGCGGTCGTGGGCGCCGATTCTGGGGAGGATGGCGGAGATCGTGTTGGCTACGGTTTTGGGGCTCAGGTGGAGTTGCTGGGCGATCGCCTGGTTGCCCAGGCCCCTCGCCAGGAGGTCGAGGACTTCGCGTTCCCGGTGGGTGAGCTGCGGGAATGGGGGAGCGGCCGTCCTGGGTGGAGCGTGCAGGAGGGCGATCAACGACTCGGCCGTGCCGGGGCCGAAGACGGCCTGGCCTCGCGCGGCGGCGCGGACGGCGGCGATGACGTCGTCCTGGCCGGAGTTCTTGAGAAGGTAACCGCGGGCTCCGGCGCGGACGGCGGCCAGCAGGGACAGGTCGTCGTCGGACATGGTGAGCATGATCACCGTCGGCGGGGATGGTTCCCTGGTCAGGCGGCGGGTGGCCTCGATGCCGTCCATGACCGGCATGGCGATGTCCATCAGGACCACATCCACCGGCTGCTCTCGAACCGCGCGCAGGGCCTGGACACCGTCTCCGGCGACAGCCACGACCTCGATGCCCTCGACAGTGGACATCAGGGCGCGCAGGCCATCCCTGACGACTGGGTGATCGTCGGCGACCAGGAGGCGGATCACCGGGGGTTCCAGGTGTGCAGGTCGTGCTGGAGCGGGTGATTGTCGGCGGTCGGGAGGCGGATCATTGGGGGATCCAGGCGCGTACGGTCGTTCCGGAGGGGGCCGACTGGATGGTGAGGGTGCCGTCGAGTTCTTCGACGCGTTCGCGCATGGAGGTGAGGCCGGTGCCTGGGTGGGTGTGGGGTGGGAGGCCGGAGCCGTTGTCGGTCACCGTGATTTCGAATCCCTTTTGGGCCGGGCGTAGGTGGATTGCGCAGTGGGTGGGGGTGGCGTGGCGTACCGCGTTGGTGAGGGCTTCGCGGGCGACGAGGTAGAGGGCCACTTCGGCGGCGGCGGTGAGGGGCGACGTGCCGGTGATCGTGACGTCGATGGGGAGGCCGCCCGCGCGGAGTTCGGCGGCGGATTGTTCGATCGCCCTGGCCAGGCCGAGTTGGGCGAGTTCGGGGGGACGAAGGCCGCGGACCACGCCGCGTACGCTGGTGCCGGCCTCGTGGACCTGGGCGCGGATCTGGGTGAGCAGGCCGCGTGCCCGGTCCGGGTTGGCCGCGAGCGCGTTTCCGGCCGCGTCGACCGTGAAGCCGATTCCGGCCAGGACGGGACCGAGCCCGTCGTGCAGGTCCCGGCTGATGCGCCGGCGCTCCTCCTCCCTGGCGGTGACCAGCAGCAGCCGGGAGCGTTGCAGCGCGGCCGCGCGGTGGGCGGCGGCGAGCGCGGCGCCCGCCTGCAGGGCCAGCTGGTCGAGGGCCCGCCGGTCGCCCGACGATTCCCGCGAGACCAGGACGGCGCCGAGCTCCTCGCCCTGGAACCGGAGCGGAACCGCCAGCGTGACGGGCGCGGGACGACCCCTTTCGACGATCTTCAAGGGCTCGTCGTGGCCGCCGAGTTCGATTCGCGCGTACGGAGTCCTGACGGCTTCCACGACGGCGTCGCCGACGGCGGCCAGGATTCCGGCCGGGTCCGAGGTGTCGGCGAGGCGTCGGGCCAGGCGGGCGTGGACTTCCTGGGGGTCGGAACGCCCGCCGTACAGGATGCGACCGGCGGCGCGGCCGAGCCAGTGGTGGAGGGGCTCGACGGCCACGGCCACGGCGACGGTGGCGGGGATGGTGGTGCCGGTTAGCCGTACGACCAGGAGGTAGAGCAGGACGAGTGCGCCGGCGAGCAGGGCCAAGGTCAGGAAGCGGCGGAGGGGGAGGCTGGTGTCGTACAGGTCGTGGCGGAGCATCGCGACGGCGACACAGATCGGTAGGGCGAGGATGAAGGGGACGCCTGCTCCGGGCAGGGGGACGAAGGCGGGGAGGAACGCACCCAGCACGGCCAGTACCGCGCCGACGCAGATCCACAGCAGTTGCAGGCGGAGAGGGCCACGGGCGCGAGCCGTCCGAACCACCAGGCCGACCGCGGAGACGGCCGCGATCGCCGCCAGGGTGCCGACGATCGGCAGTGTGAACAGTTGGAGCGGGCGCAGCGCCTCGATCGCGATGGGGCTGCGCGCGTCATCGGCCGGGATCAGCGCGGCGGTGACCGTGAACAGCACGATCGCGATGATCGCGACCGCCGCCACCGGCCGCCAGCGAGGTCCGGGCAGTTTCCCGTCGGGCACCAGTAACAGCAGCAGCGTGCATCCGGCCAGCAGTGGCGGCGCCCAGGTCAGTGCGGCGAGTCCGACCGCCCAGTCGGCCGCGGGCCAACCCGCGCGTGAGCCGTACGCACCGGCGGCGTAGGTGACGGCGCTGAGGCCGGCTAGCAGGCAGAGTGGCCCCACCGCGCCGCCTTTGCGATGGCTGATCAGGTATGCCCCCAGCGGCGTGAATCCCAGCGCCAGCGCCGCGTCGACCGGGTCACCCGGTCGGATCACGCTGCCCACGCCTACCAGCGCGCAGGACAGCCCGAAAACACCCCAAGCCAGAGCCGATCGCACGCTCACGGGACTCATTTCCCCATAATCCGGTTCCCGCTGTCACGGGACGATATGCCCGGCATCCCGGGAATGCGTATGCCTGTTCTGCATGATTCCCGGCCACGATCTCGCCTCTATTGCGATACTCGGACGAAATTCCTGTCATTTGCGAGGGGCGATGTCGGTCGGGGTGGCACGTTCCAGAGGAAAACGACGGCGGCCTCGATCGCGGGTCGCGGAGATCAGCATCGGCGTGGCCTGCCTGATCCTCGGCGGTGTGGCCATCGGCACCCAGCTGCTGCGATCCGATCCGCCCCCCGCCCCGGTGGCCGCCACTCCGACCGCCACGGGCGAGCTTCACGTGGTCAACACGGACAAAGACGACGAAAAGAAGGTCTCGGATAAGTCTGAATACACCAGTGATTCCGCCGTGGCCTACTTCAACAACCGCTGGGCCGACAAAACGAACGGCCGGGTGACCGACATCCGGGCCACCGGCCGCTACCTGCGGATATACACCGACTTGCCGGAGAGCGCCAACAACTCCAAGACCGCCCTCCGGCTCTGCGAACGTGGCCTGCTCTACCTCGCCTCAATCGGCGAGCGTGACCCTGTCGTCTTCGTCCAAGCCCAGTTTGGCGAGAACGGCAACCCCGTCCTCGCCAACATCCTCGGCCCGGACGACACCGACTGCCGAGTCACCCACCCCGAACCCGAGGCTTAGAACGACTGGCAGAATGAGCAGGTCGTCGGCTTACTCGCCGTTATCCGGCGCCGTTCGCGCGGGTGGTGGTTCTCGCCGCACCGGCGCCAGGAGCTACTGTGACGCCGGCCCAGCGCATTTCACCAGATCTCGAACCCGGGGCTTAGGCGGGCTTGAGGGTCAGGCTTACTGAATTGATGCAGTAGCGGTCGTCGGTGGGGGTGGCGTAGCCCTCGCCGTGGAAGACGTGGCCCAGGTGGGAGTCGCAGGTCGCGCAGCGGACCTCGACGCGGGTCATGCCCAGGGTGCGGTCCTCGATCAGGGTGACGGCGTCTGATTTGGTCGGCTCGAAGAAGGACGGCCAGCCGCAGTGCGACTCGAACTTGGTCTCCGAACGGAACAGCTCCGTCCCGCACGCCCGGCAGCTGTAGACGCCAACGGTCTTGGTGTCGACATACTCCCCCGTGAAGGGCCGCTCGGTGCCCGCCTGCCGCAGCACCCGGAACTCCTCCGGGGACAGCTGCACACGCCACTCGGCCTCGCTCTTGACCACCTTGTCCATGCTCACCAGCCTTGTTCGTCGGGTTCACTGGAGTCAACCCGACCCCCCGCCGGAAACTTCCCGGGGACATTTCCGGGTGGGGGCGGGCGGCCATCCCTGAGGCTATAAGTGGGTATCGTCCGAGCTATGGCATCGCCGTACATAGAACTCGACGTCGAGGGTCGGACCGTCAAGGTCAGCAACCCGGACAAGGTCTACTTCCCGGGCATCGGCGCGACCAAGCGCGAGCTGGTGGAGTACTACGTGAGCGTCGGTGACGGCGTCCTGCGGGCGGTGCGCGAGCGCCCCACGTACATCAAACGCCACCCCGACGGCATCGAAACCGATGCGATCTACCAGAAACGCATGCCCAAACACCCCGACTGGATCGAAACGGTGAACGTCCGCTTTCCCAGCGGTCGTACGGCTGACGCCTTCTGTCCCACCGAAGTCGCCGGCATCGCGTGGTGCGCCAACCTGGGCACGATCGACTTCCACCCCTGGCACTCCCGGCGCGGCAACCTCGACCATCCGGACGAGCTCCGCATCGACATCGACCCCCAGCCCGGCACCGGCTTCGACCAGGCCAGAAAGGTGGCGTTCACGGCCAAGACCGTCCTCGACGACCTCGGCCTGACCGGTTTCCCGAAGACCTCGGGAAACCGCGGCATCCACATCGCCGTACGGATCGAGCCCCGCTGGACCTTCACCGAAGTCAGGTACGCGGCGATCACCTTCGCCCGCGAGGTCGAACGCCGGGCACCCGACCTGGCCACCACCGCCTGGTGGAAAGAGGAACGCGGCGAGAAGGTCTTCATCGACTTCAACCAGAACGCCCGCGATCGCACGGTCGCCAGCGCCTACTCGGTCCGCGCCAAACCAGAAGCGCCGGTCTCCGCCCCCGTGACCTGGGAGGAACTGACCGACTGCGACCCCCGCGACTTCGACATCCGGACGATGCCGGAGCGCTTCGCCAAGCTCGGGGACGTGCACCGCACGATCGACGACCAGTCGTTCTCGCTGGAGGAACTGCTCCAGAAGTACCAGGAGGACGAACGCGGCGATATGCCGTACCCACCGAACTATCCGAAGATGCCGGGCGAGCCGAAGCGAGTCCAGCCCTCGAAGGCGCGACACGACGACTAGGCACCAAGCGCACGCTTGCTTGGTGCTGAAACGGGTGGAAGTGACAATTCGATACATCCATGGACCGCCATGGGTGGTCCAGGGGGCTGGGCTAGCGGCGGAGCGGGCATGGGTAGATGGCGGCGATTGGTCTCGGGGCTCGCGCTGGCGGTCGCGGCCACGGCGACAATCGCGCTCGTCGCGCTCTCCCGGATTCCCCAACCGCCCACCTGGCTGGCGGTGCTGATCGCGGGAGTCGCCTTCTGCGTCGGGCTCGCCGCGGACCCTTTCAAGAAACTCAGCGGCGAATGGATCGAGCAACCGCGCCGGCAACACGCCGCCCTGCTGGCGCACACCCGAATGCACAGCCGCTCGGGCCGGCTCCAGCGAGTCCGTAACTGCGCCAACGCCATGGCGCTTGGCGTGCATCCGGCCGCTCGGGCGGAGACCGCCGACGGCGACGCCGGTCAGCCCCCATACGTCGAACGCGATTTACAGGAACGCCTGAAGGAAGCGGCGGATGAAGGCGGACTGGTCATCCTCGAGGGCGCGTCGACCGCGGGAAAGAGCAGGCTCGCCTACGAGTTCGTCCGAGAATCCTTACCGGACCGATGGCTGGTCGTGCCCGCGGGACCCACCTCGCTGAGGGACATCGCCCTGGCCGGAGTTCCGATCGGAAACGCGGTGATCTGGCTCGACGACATCGACCGGCATCTGATCGGCGGCGGCCTCGACGGCAGCGTTCTCGACGCGCTCTGCCCGCAGGACTCGAAAGATGTGCTCATGCTGGCCACGCTACGTGCGGAGGCACGCAACGAGTTGACGGACGTGCGGCTGGAGACGGCCATCTCCCGGGCCGTCGACGACGTCATGCGACGCGCTCGGGTGCTCTATCTGGATCTGAAGCTGACCGAGCGGGAGCGCACCCGTGCGGCGGACCTGAGGAGCGACCTGCGCATCGCCGCCGCCCTCGACCAGCCGGGCGACGCGGGGTTCGCCGAATATCTGGCGGCCGGTCCGGCGGCGCTCGAACGCTGGCAGTCCGCGCACCACGGGCAGAACGTGGTGGCCGGGGCGATTATCAGCGCCGCGATCGACGTGCGGCGTGCGGGGTTACCGGGGCCGATCAGCCGTTCCCTGCTGGCGAGCGGCGTTCCCCTCTATCTGGACCACCGGAGCCGTGAACGGCAGAGCGACGACGCATTCGATCTCGGGATCGAATGGGCGATTCAGCCGGTGAAAGGGGCGAGTTCCTGCCTCGTGCCCGTAGGCACGGAGAATTTCGAGCCATTCGACTATCTGGTCGACCATGTCCAGCGCACCGAGAGCATCGACACGATCCCGGGCGCACTCTGGTCCGAACTGATTTCGACGGCGGACATCGCGGATCTGACGCCGATCGGCCTGTCCGCTTATCGGGCAGGCCGATCCGACATCAGCGAGGAGGCGTTCCTCCGCATTGCCGAGAGCGGCGAGGAGTGGGCCAACGGCATTCTTGGATTCCTCCAGCAGGAGGCCGGACGGATGGCGGAGGCGGATACCTCGTATCGGCGAGCCGCCGAAAGCGGGCAGACCTCCGCCATGTTCAACCTGGCCAAGTTGCACAAGGAACTCGGCGATCAGGAGCAGGCCGAACAGTGGTATCGCCGCGCAGCCGATGACGGGCACAAGAGCGCCGCCTACAATCTGGCGAAACTGCTCAAGGGTCAGGATGAGGCCGAACAGTGGTATCGGCAGGCGGCCGAAGCGGGTCATCCGGGCGCGATGAACAACCTCGGCGTCCTCCTGGTCAACTCCGGTCGGCGGACAGAAGCCCTGGAATGGTTTCGCTCGGCGGCCGACGCCGGAAGCGTGGACGCCATGTGCAATCTGGGATCCGTCCTCGATGATCGCGCGAAGAACGAGGAAGCCGAGGCCTGGTATCGGCGCGCGGCCGAGGCCAATCATGGCAGCGCCATGAACAATCTGGGTCTCAGCCTGCACAACAGGGGCCTGAAAGAGGAGGCCGAGGAATGGTACAGGCGGGCGACCGAAGCCGGAAATCCAACAGCCGCCTATAACCTCGCCACCCTCCTGACCCAGGACAATCGGAAGGCAGAAGCCGAAACCTGGTTCCGCCAGGCGGCCGAAGCCGGCCAGAGCAAGGCCATGTACGCCCTTGGACTACACCACACCGAAGTCGATCGGGATGAGGCCGAGTCCTGGTTCTACAAGGCGGCGAAGGCCGGCCATGGCCTGGCGATGTACGAACTCGCCGCGCTGCTGATGAAGCGGCGCAGGAACGAAGAGGCCGAGTACTGGTTTCTCCGAGCGGCGGAGGCGGGCCAGGATGAGGCGATGTATCAGCACGCCTTCTTGCTGATGAGGATGGACATGATCGAGGAGGCCGAACTCTGGCTTCGCCGGGCCGCTGAGATGAACCACGACCAAGCGATGTACCTGCTGGCCGCCCTGCTCGAAAAGAGGGGCAGAAACCAGGAGGCCGAGAATTGGTTCCGGCTGGCCGATCCCTCGGGCCGTGCCGTAACCCAATACCACCTACGCGGGATGCTCAGGAATCTGCATGAGCCCGTCCCCGAGCGCATGGACCGTTCCTTATTCGAGAACGACAAGAGCGACGGGATAATCGTATTGGATCAGTTCCTGGACTCGAGGGAACCCGAGGAGGCGGACACGCCTCAAGATAAGCAAGAGTCCTGATCATAGAAGGGGAAGAGGGGGCGCCGGTTTAGGCGGCATCTGGACGGCATTCGTCCCGGTCGGCGAGGGCGAAGGGCTCGGGCTTCGATAGCGGAACTTGTAGGTCAGGTCAGGGCCCACGGGTGGGCTGGACGCGCGGGAGGCCAGGCCCCAGGTGTCGATGATGGAATTGTCGCTGAAGACGCAGAGCGGGATCGGGCGGGTCGTCTGGTTGTCGGTGGGGACCCAGCCCTTCGGGTCGGTCTTGCCGCCCAGGGCCAGGCAGTAGGCGGCGGCGGGGTTGATGGCGCCGTCGACGTCGGGCGCGGGTGGCCTGTTGACGTAGGCGACGGAGGCCAGTGTGGCGTGCGGGGCCGCCAGCGTGGTGGTGCTGATGAGGATCTTGGTGCCGTCGGGATTGCGGAAGACGCACATGGGTTGTTCGATGGTGGGCGCTTCGGGGTTCTTCGGCACGTAGGACTGCACTGTCCCGCCCTGAGCCTTGCACCAGTCCTCAGGGGTGGACGATCCGCCCGCGGCCGCGAGGGCCAGGCTGGGCGCCTCGTGGGTGCATCCGGCAAGGAGGACGATGCTCAGCAATAGGGTATGAAACCCCACGTACCTCATGAGCTTCCCCCGATGCTCCACGATACGGCCTACCAAAACAGACTAGCGACCGGGAAATTCACGGGGTGCGGAAGGGGGCTCATCAGTGGACAATGGGGATACATGCGCGATGTCTGGCCTGGAGAGCCGTACCCACTCGGCGCCACCTGGGATGGGGTGGGCACGGGATTTTCGGTGTTCTCCGAGATCGCCGATCGGGTGGAGTTGTGCCTCTACGACGACGATCTCACCGAGACACGGGTGGATCTGCCGGAGATGGATGGCTTCGTCTGGCACGGCTACCTACCTGGGGTGATGCCCGGCCAGCGGTACGGCTACCGCGTGCACGGCCCCTACGATCCACGCCGCGGGCATCGCTGCAACCCGGCGAAGCTGCTGCTCGATCCGTACGCGAAGGCGATCGAGGGGGAGGTGCGCTGGAACGAGTCGCTCTTCTCCTACTATCTCGCGGATCCAGGGCGGCTGAACAGCGACGATTCGGCGCCGTACATGCCGAAGAACATCGTGGTGAACCCGTTCTTCGACTGGGGGCACGACCGGCCGCCGCGCACGCCGTACCACGAGACGGTGATCTACGAAGCGCATGTGAAGGGTCTCACCATGCGCCATCCCCAGGTGCCCGAGCGGGAGCGGGGGACCTACGCGGGGCTCGCGCATCCTGCGGTGATCGAGCATCTGCTGTCGATCGGGGTGACGGCCGTCGAGTTGATGCCGGTGCACCAGTTCGTCCCGGAGCACTTCCTGGTGGCGCGCGGGCTGACCAACTATTGGGGCTACAACACGATGGCCTTTCTGGCCCCGCACAACGGGTATTCGAGCGCGGGGCAGCGCGGCGAGCAGGTGCAGGAGTTCAAGAGCATGGTGCGCGCTCTGCACGAAGCGGGCATCGAGGTCATCCTCGACGTGGTCTACAACCACACGGCCGAGGGCGACCACATGGGCCCCACGATCGGGTTCCGCGGGATCGACAACGCGGCGTACTACCGGCTGCTGGACGCGGACAAGCGCTATCACCTGGACTACACCGGATGCGGGAACTCGCTCAACGTGCGCTCGCCGCACGCGCTTCAGCTGATCATGGACTCGCTGCGGTACTGGGTCCTGGAGATGCACGTGGACGGTTTCCGGTTCGACCTGGCCGCCGCGCTGGCCAGGGAACTGCATGACGTGGACCGGCTGTCGGCGTTCTTCGACCTGATCCAGCAGGACCCGGTGATCTCCCAGGTGAAGCTGATCGCCGAACCGTGGGACGTCGGGCCCGGCGGGTACCAGGTCGGAAATTTCCCCCCGCTCTGGACCGAATGGAACGGGAAATATCGCGACACGGTCCGGGACTACTGGCGCGGCGCCTCAGCCACTATGCCGGAGTTCGCCTCCCGCCTCACCGGCTCCAGCGACCTGTACGCCACCGGCGGCCGCCGCCCGATCGCCTCGATCAACTTCGTCACCGCGCACGATGGCTTCACGCTCAACGACCTCGTGTCGTACGACCGGAAGCACAACGAGGCGAACACCGAGCACAACCGGGACGGATCCGACGACAACCGCTCCTGGAACTGCGGCGCCGAGGGCCCGGTCGAGGATCCGGAGATCGTGCGGCTGCGCCGCCGGCAGCGGCGTAACTTCCTGGCCACCCTGTTCGTCTCCCAGGGCGTGCCGATGCTCACGGCCGGGGACGAGTTCGGCCGCACCCAGCACGGCAACAACAACGCCTACTGCCAGGACAACGAGCTCTCCTGGGTGGACTGGTCGCTGGCCAGGACCGAAGGCGACCTGCTGGAATTCGTCCGGGCCATCGCCGCCTTCCGCCGCGACCACCCGGTCTTCCGCCGCCGCCGTTTCTTCTCCGGCCGCAAGGACTCCGAGGGCATGCGGGACATCGTCTGGCTCACCCCCGCGGGCCGGGAAATGGACCACGGCGACTGGCACGCCGGATACGCCAAGTCCATCGGCGTCTTCGTCAACGGCGACGCGATCACCGAACCCGGGCCGCGCGGCGAGAAGATCGCCGACCAGTCCTTCCTGCTGCTGATCAACGCCCACCACGAAGCGGTGACGTTCAACCTGCCAGGCGCGGAGTACGGCGTCAGCTGGCAGGCCACGATCGACACAGCCGGGGAACGGGTCAGCGACGACCCGTTCCCCGACCAGGCGTGGACCTACGGCTCGGAGGTCCACGTCGCCGGCCGATCGCTGCGGATCCTGCGCTCGGTCTAGCGCGTGATCTGCGTGGCCGTCAGCAGGACCAGCACGAACGCCGACACTCCGGCCACACCGTGCAGCAGCACGGCCAGCCGCTGGAACCGCCGTTCCGAACCCCGGGCGTGGCGCCCTTCTCCTCCCAGCCATCGGGTGAACATGGTGAAACCGAGCAGCGCGACCACGGTGAGCACGAAGAAGGCGACCCACGCGTACCAGCGCTGCCCGGTGATCAGGAATGCGGCCCACAGGCCGAGCCCGGTGACCGCCAGCAGTGGATGGCTGAAGATCAGCGTGTTCGGGTAGCGGGTGACCTTGGTGGCCTGCCGGCGGAGGCCACCGCCGCCGAGCCAGAGAAACAGTAAGTAGATTCCGACGATCGCGGCCAAGAGCCACGCCGCCAAAGCGACAAGCGGCACGAATGCCCCCTCCGACAAGTCTCCCCACCCATCGGTATATCTGCCTCGATCCAACACCGATCTTGACATTCGGGCATCAGGAGAGACTAAAACGTTACTCGGCGTGTTTATGGCCGAACCTCCGAGCCGGACTCCCGGACTGTCGGTGCGCTGTGCCAGTGTAGAAACGTGCGTCAGATACATCCTCACGTGACCGAGGAGCCGGATCTCGTCGCCGCGTATGGCTATCCGCGAGCCGCGTGGCTGCGCCTCAATATGGTGTCCAGCGCCGATGGCGGAGCCTGGCTGAAGGGCGTCTCCGGCGGGCTGTCCGGTTCGGGGGACAAGCGGATCTTCGGGTTGCTGCGCGGCCTGGCCGACGTGATCCTGGCGGGCGCGGCGACCGTGCGGGTGGAGGGATACGGGCCGGTCGAGCCTCGGGAATCCTGGCGCGCGCTGCGCGTCGGCCGCTCGGCCGCGCCTCCGATCGCGGTCGTCACCCGCAGGCTCGACCTCGATCTCGGCGGCCCGCTGTTCGCCGACACCGACCCGGCCGCGCGCACGATCGTGTTCACCACCGAGGCCGCGCCCAAGGACCGGCGGCGCGAGGCGGCTCGCTCCGCCGAGGTCGTGGTGGCCGGGGACGAGCGGGTGGACCTGGCCCGGGTGACGATGGAATTACGCGCTCGCGGGCTCGGCCGGATCCTGTGCGAGGGCGGGCCCCGGCTGAACGCCCAGCTGTCCGCGGCCGGTCTGGTGGACGAACTGTGCCTGACCGTCAGTCCGCTGCTGATCGGCGGCGACGCGGCCCGGATCTTCAACGGCACCGCCGCCCAGTGCGCGCTGGGCTTGGCGCACGTGCTGGAGGAGGACGGCTTCCTCTTCTGCCGCTACGTCCGGGAGGGCGCATAATGACGGAAATTTCGGATTTGACGCTGCCGGTGCTGCCACCGGTCTCGCCGATGCTCGCCAAAGCGGTCAAAGGCATGCCGCCGCAGAACGGCTCGCTCTTCTACGAGCCCAAATGGGATGGCTTCCGGTGCATCGTGTTCCGCGACGGCGACCAGGTCTTCCTGGGCAGCCGCAACGAACGCCCGTTCACCCGCTACTTCCCCGAGCTGGTCGAGGCGATCAAGCGCGAGCTGCCCGACCGCTGCGTGGTGGACGGCGAGATCGTCATCATGCGCGGGCAGACCCTCGACTTCGACTCCCTCCAGCAGCGCATCCACCCCGCCGCTTCCCGGGTCAAACTGCTCGCCGAGAACACCCCCGCGTCGTTCATCGCCTTCGACCTGCTCGCCGTGGGCGAGGAGAACCTGATGGCGCTCCCGTTCGCCGAGCGCCGCGCCCGCCTGGAAGAGGTCACCGCCAAAGCCGGCGATTCGGTGCGGCTTACGCCGATCACCACCATCCAAGAACGCGCCAACGAGTGGTTCGAGATGTTCGAGGGCGCCGGGCTCGACGGGATCATCGTGAAACCGGGCGGGTCGCCGTACGAGCCGGACAAGCGGACGATGTTCAAGGTCAAGCACGAACGCACCGCCGACTGCGTGATCGCCGGGTATCGGGAGCACAAGAGCGGGCCGATCGTGGGGTCGTTGCTGCTGGGGCTGTATTCCGACGACGGGCGGCTGCACCATGTGGGTGTCTCCGCGTCGTTCCCGATGAAGCGGCGGGAGGAGCTGGTGGCCGAGTTGGCGCCGTACCGGATCACGGAGATGTCGGAGCATCCGTGGGGGGAGTGGGCGGCCTGGGCAGGCAACGGCGTCGGTGGCGGCCCGGAGGGGCAGCGGCTGCCGGGCGCGGTGTCGCGGTGGAACGCCAAGAAGGATCTGTCGTTCATTCCGCTGCGGCCCGAGCTGGTGATCGAGGTGGCCTACGACCACATGGAGGGCGAGCGGTTCCGGCACACCGCCCAGTTCCGGCGCTGGCGGACGGATCGGTCGCCGGAGTCGTGCACGTATGACCAGCTGGAGAAGCCGATCGCATACAACCTGGACGACATTCTCGCCCGGTAGAACCGAAACGGCCCCCGTCACTCGCGACGGGGGCCGAACTGGTCCTAGCTGAGCAATTCGGCGTTGAGGCTGATCGTGGTTCCGGCGAGGGCCTTGCTGACCGGGCAGTTGGCCTTCGCCGTTTCGGCGGCGGCCTGGAAGTCCTCGGCGGTGATGCCGGGAACGTGCGCCCGGACGGAGATGACGATGCCGGTGATGCCCTCACCCGGCTGGAACGTCACGTCCGCCTTGGTCTCGACCGACTGCGGCGGGGTGCCCGCCTGAGCCAGCCCGTGCGACAGCGCCATCGAGAAGCAGGAGGAGTGCGCGGCTGCGATCAGCTCCTCCGGGCTGGTCTTGCCGTTCGCCTCCTGGGAGCGGGAGGCCCACGTCACATCGAAGGTGCCGACCCCCGAGGTGTCGAGCGATACCGTGCCCGAGCCGTCGAGAAGCGCGCCCTTCCACTGGGTCGTCGCGGTACGCGTGGTCGCCATTGTCGATATCCCTTTCAGTTCAGAGACTGTCACCGCCGACCCTAGTGCCGAGGGCGGCGGCTATGGCGAACCGGCATGCCTCTTGAGGGTCTGGTGTGCCCGGTGCTCGGCCCGGACCAGGTCCTCGACGCGCGCCCGAAGAGCCAGGAACTCGGTGCTTCGCCGTACCTCCAGAGTTCGGGGTTCGGGGAGGTCGACCGGGATGTCCTGGCTGATCCGGCCGGGGTCGCTGGACAGCACGAGCACCCGCTGGCCGAGGAAGACGGCCTCCTCGACGTCGTGGGTGACCATGACGATCGTGGTGCCGACGTCCTGCCAGATCTGCCGGATGAACAGCTGCATGTCTTCTTTTGTCTGGACGTCGAGTGCGCCGAAGGGCTCGTCGAGCAGGAGCACCCTCGGCTGGCAGGCCAGCGCCCTGGCGATCGACACCCGCTGCTGCTGGCCGCCGGACAGCTTGCCCGGCAACGTCCCGGCGAACGCGGTCAGGCCGACCTCGTCCAGCAGCCACCGCACCCGCTCGTCCCGCTCGGCCCGGGGCACGCCCAGCGCCTCCAGGCCGAAGGCGACATTGCGGGCGACGCTCCGCCACGGGTAGAGCGAGGCCGTCTGGAAGGCCATGCCACGATCCGGCCCGGGGCCCAGCACCTCCTGGCCGTCCAGCAGCACCTGCCCGGTCGTCGGGCGGGCCAGCCCCGCGATCAGGCAGAGCAGCGTGGACTTCCCCGACCCGCTGGCGCCGACGACGGTGACGAACTCGCCCGGCTCGATGGCCAGATCGATGCCCGAAAGCACCGGAATCCCGGCGACGTACTCCCGGCTCACATCGACCAGTTGCAGACCATTGCTCATTACGCCAATGCTCATAGCGCCCACCGGCCGACGCGGGCCCGGACGAGCCGGAGCGTGATGTCGATGGTCAGACCGATCAGCCCGATCACGATGAGGATGGCGAAAATACGGTCGGTCTGCAGGAACCGCTGCGCCCGGGTGATCCGGTAGCCGAGTCCGGACGTCGCCGCGATCAGTTCGGCCACCACCACGAAGTTCCAGGCCGCCGCCGCGTTGACCCGCATCGCGTCGAGAATGCCCGGCAGCGCGTACGGGAAGACGACCCGCGCGGCCACCCGGGCCCGGCCGGCGCCGAGGATGGCCGAGACCTCCAGCAGCCGGGCCGGCACCTGGCGGACCACGTCGGCGGTCATCAGCGTGTTGAAGAAGACCACCCCGAGCACGAGCAGGGCGATCTTCGAGGTCTCGCCGATGCCGAGCCAGATGATCAGCAGCGGGATGAACGCCGAGGCGGGCAGGTAGCGCAGGATGCCGATCACCGGCTCCAGCAGCGGCTGCGCCCACCCCAGCGTGCCCATCGCGAACCCGAGCGGCACCGAGATCAGCACGGCCAGGCCGAAGCCCGCGCCGATCCGGCCCAGGCTGGCCAGCAGGTCGGCGGGCAGATCGCCGCTCTCGATCATGGTCAGGCCCGCCGCCCAGACGTCCGGCGGGGACGGCAGGAACGTGTCCTCGACCAGGCCGCTCACGCTCAGCGCCCACCAGCCCGCGAGCGGCACCAGAATCGAGGCCGCCCGCAGGATCCACGCGGTCCGGCGCGACACGTCGGTCTTGAGCAGCTTGACCCGCCGTGGCGTCGCCCGTATCTCAGGCAGAGCCGACCGCACGCTCACCATCCCGAACGCCTGACGAAATTTCGGGAAATGTCGGGCGGGCGGAGGGCGGTCACGGCTGGACTGCCTGGACGAACTTGGGCTCGAACAGGCCGTCCAGCGGCGGCGCGCTGTCCACCAGCTTGGTCGACACCAGGAAGTCGGAGATCAGCTTGGCCTGGGCGGGCAGGTCGGTCGCGAACGCCTCCCGGTTCTGCTCCAAACTGAAGATCGTCGTCCCCTTGTCGTACGACTCGTAGTCGGCCACGCTCACCCCGCCGCGCTTGGCCATGATCTCCAGCGCCTTCGGCCGGTTCGCGGCGATCCACTCGATCGTGTCGAACCAGGTCGCGACCAGGCCCTGCACCGACTTCTCGTCCCGGCCCAGCAGATCCTTCGTCACCACCAGATGATCGGGAATCGCGCCCGGGAAGTCCGCCGAGGTGGCGATCGCCTTGCTGCCCTCCCGCTGCAACGCGGTCGAGGTGAACGGCGCGAACGCGCCCACCGCGTCCACCTGCCCCGCCACGAACGCGGCCGCCGCGGCGTCGGTCAACATCGGGGTGAACTGCACGTCCGCCTCGGTCAGCCCCGCCTTGCGCAACGCGAGCAGCAGCAGGTAGTGATCGACCGTGCCCTGCTCGGCCGCGACCGTCTTCCCCTTCAGGTCGGCCAGCGTCTTGATCTCGGGCGCCGCGATGATCTGGTCGTTGCCGGTGGAGTTGTCGTTCACCAGCACGATGCTCTGCTTGGCGCCGCCCGCGACCGAGGCCAGCGTGTCGTTCAGGGTCTGGCTGTTGGCGTCGATCGTGCCCGTGGCCAGGGCGTTCAGGGAGTCGGTGTAGCTGTCGAAATACTTCAGCTCCACCTGCACGCCGTTCTTCTCGAACAGGCCCTGCTCGGCGGCCACCTGCCAGGGGAACCAGCCAGGCCAGGCGCTGAAGCCCAGAGTGATCTTCTCCGCGGCGGCCGGGGCGGCCGAGGGGGTGGCTTCGGGTTCGCTGGCGCATGCCGTACCGAACAGGGCGAGGGCGGCCAGGGCGGGCAGTAAGCGACGGAACATCACGCCGCTCCCTTCTTCTTGGGGAGGTGACCCGCGCGGACCAAACACCCGAGGGTGTCGCAGATCACGCGGGTGGCGATAAGAGAGGTGATGTCGGCGTTGTCGTACGGCGGGGAGCACTCCACCACCTCGATCCCGGCCAGCGGCCGGGCGTCGGCGATGAGTTGGATGAACTTCAGCACCTCACGCGGCAGGAACCCGCCCGGCTCGGGCCAGCCGGTGCCCGGCACGAACGCGGCGTCCAGGCAGTCCACGTCGAACGACAGCCAGACCGCCTCCGCGCCGTCCCAGGCGACCTCCAGCGCGCGCTCGGCCGCGGTCTCGATCCCCATCTCCACGCAGTCGGTCACCGTCATGATCGTCGTACCGCGCTCGCGGCCGACCTTCACGCCCGGACGGGGGGCCTGCCAGCCGCCGATGCCGATCTGCACCAGGTTCTTCGCGGGGACATTCGGGATGTCGGTGGCGTGGAACCAGGGCGTGGTGTGCATACGCTCGTCCAGGTCGGTTTCCTGGGTGTCCACGTGCCGATCGAAATGGATGATTCCGATATTACCGGAATGGTGTTCGGCGATGCCGCGCACGGTGGGGTAGCCGATCGAGTGGTCGCCCCCGAGAATGACGGGAAACGCACCCGAGCCGTACACATGCGAGACGCCCTTCGAGATCTGGTCGAAGGTCTTCTCGATGTTCGCGGGGATGGTGAAAATGTCCCCCAAATCACACATCGTAATGGATTCCCGCAGGTCAACCCCCAGCTCGAAGCTGTACGGCCCGTACAACGCGGATATCTTCCGAATCCCCTGCGGCCCGAAACGAGTCCCCGACCGATAGGTGGTACCCCCATCGAAGGGCGCCCCCAGAATGGCCACATCGAACTCGCCACATTTCCTGACATCTTCGACATATGGTGCTTTGAGGAAGGTGTTGATGCCCGCGAAATGCGGCAACTCCCCCCGGGAGAATGTCGGGATGCTGCGATCCACAATGGAATCCGCCCCCGGCAGGCCGTATTCGAGCCCGCGCGCGATCTCCCGCTCGTGCATCGTCGTGGGCAGCAACGCCTCACGCTCGACCGCGTTCCGCGCCTCGGGTCCGTAGTTGTGGTGGAGATGTCCCACGGGCACTCCTCATCGGGAAAGCCTCATACACAGAGGCAGCCGGAATGACTGTCTCCCGGGCTTTTCTCCCGCCGTGGAACGGCCGCCGCTCAGGCGCCCGCCTGCACCTCTCGGACCAGCCCCCAGCCCACCGGCCAGAACGGAACCCTAGGTGCGCCCCACCCATCGGAGTGAGTCCCCTTCATGACAGCGCCGCCCTGTTTCACCCGTGTTTCCACTACGTACCTGTCAGGTGACCCTGCTCGGCACTTGGTAGATTGAATCTACATAGATTGAATCTACGTAGGTCACGCCGCCACACTCGGTCGACGATGTGATCATGACGCAGCGAGTCTCGTCTTCGGCCGGTTCAGGAGCTCCAGCGCGCGTTGGCCAGGTCGTACAGCTGCTTCGTGTATCCGTCGAAGTAAGGGCCGGTCCAGGTGTCGTAGCGGTTGTTGCTGTCGGTGTCGCGGACTCGGCTGATGACGGAGTTGAGGTTTCCGACGCGGGACATCGGGTCGTCGCCGCCGGTGTTGTAGCTCCACAGGAACGGTGATCCGTCGGCGCCCGGGGTGAACGAGCAGATCTGGTTGTTGATGGGGCGTCCCCATCCGACATGGGCGTCGGCGCCCTGGTAGGGCGCCAGTTGCCCGATGGTGCCGTAGCACCACTTCATGGTCCACCCGCTGTACGGCTTGTCGCCGTCCAGATGCCCATGATGCGGGTACCCGAACACGTACCCGGTCAGTTCGATGCCCTGGTTCCAGGCCAGCCCGTTCCCGCCCACGAAGTCGCCGATGCGCTGGCCGGATGGCTGCCCGGTCTGGCTGTCCAGCTTGGACACGTTCACGAACCCGTAGTCGGAGTCGGGATCCCCGAACACAGCCCAGTCGTCGAATACCCAGCCGATGTACGGCGACCAACTCCCGTACGGCCATTTGAGCAGGCCGTCGTTGTAGCCGGGGATGAACGCCCAGTGCTCGTACACCTGGCCGGTGGCGGGGTCGACGATGCAGTGGGCCGCGGTGGCGACCACGTTCTTGAACTGGCTGGTGAGCACGGTGCCCGAGCAGTAGACCCACTCGTCGGTGGCTTCCTTGTAGATGAAGATCTTGCCGACGTTGATGGGGAATTCGATGTCGTCGAGCGCGGCGAGGGATTTCCCGGCCGGGGTTGTCGCAGCTGACGCCGGCACGACTCCGGCCGGTCCGGTCGGGCCGCGTTTGGCTGACTTCGGCGCGTTCTTTTTCACGACCTCGAGGGGCTTCGCGTCGCGGGCGGCGGCGGGTGTGAGCTTCCGGTTGGTTTCGAGGGCGTTCTCCTGGAACCGGGTGAGGCCACCCGGTTGGGTCACCGCCATGATCCGGTGGGCCGAAGCAGGTGCCGGGATGACGGTCAACAGGGCGGCGACAGCCGTACCCACGATGAGGGTGATCGTGAGTCTTGGTGCTGAGGTGGCCATCGGTCTCCTTCGACGCCCTGTCGGGAATGTGTCGCGTGTCCGGAATTGAGCGATCGAATCGAGATCATCGCTCGCCGTGCTGGCGGCAGTCAAGCGGTGACTTGACTGCGATATTGCTCTAGTGATCGTTTGAAATATCCAACAAATTCTGACATTGGGTCTTCTGCCTGCGGAAATATGTCCGGACATCGACCAGTTAATGATCATGAAGGGAGAAGTTTACAAAGTGTTCTTCTTTGCGTGCTCTTGACTAGTTAGTACAGCGCTGATGTACAACTGCCGGGCGGGACAGTTGAAGATCCCGTAACGGGGTGGGGGGAGCGCTCAGGCGTGCTCTAGACCCCTCGCGACGCTCGTGGAGGTGTGCCGCGTGGGCGCTGTGTTTCGGCGTGCTCGGATCAGGACGCTTGTCGTGACGCTGGCGGCGGCTGTGCTGGTCTCCGGGGTTGGAGTCCCAGACGATCTGCTCGTCCCCGTGGCCTCCGCCGCGGTCATGGACACGCCCGAGCCGGAGCCCATCGAAGGCCGGGAGTTGAAGCCCGAGGTTCCGGCCAAGGGCGCCGAGGATCGTGCCGACGCGCCGAAGGCGAAACGCCCGGTCTGGCCTTCGGCGGGCAAGGCCGAGGCCACCCTCGCGGATAAGTCCGTCCAGGTCGGTGACCTCCCCGTCCGGCTCGCCAAGGCCACGGGCAACGCGGGCGGCGCCGGTCCCGGCGGCAAGGCGGCCCGGGTCAGTGTCGAGACGCTGCCTCAAGACAGCGTGAAGAAACTCGGCGGCACCGGCCTCGCCGTCCGGATCGCCCGCATGGACGGCGGTGACCAACCGGCACGCGCCCAGGTCAAGCTGGACTATTCGGCTTTCCGGTACGCACACGGCGGCGGCTGGGCGGACCGGCTCCGGGTGATCAGGATGCCGGCCTGCGCCCTCACCGCCGCGGCGAACTGCGACCGCGACGGCGAGGAGGTCCCCGCGGTCAATGATGTCAAAGCGGGCACGATCACCTTGGACACCGACGCCGTCTCGGCCGGGACGTTGCTTACACTCGCGGCCGCCGCGTCAGGCCCCACCGCCGGTAACTTCACCGCCACCGACCTGCGTCCGCAGTCGACCTGGAATGTGGGCCTGACCTCGGGAAGCTTCTCCTACAGCGTGCCGATCGGCAGCCCGCCCTCGATCGCGGGCGGCGGCCTCGGCCTGGGCCTGCGCTATGACTCCTCCCGCGCCGACGGCCTGACCAAGGTCACCAACAACCAGGCGTCCTGGGTCGGCGAAGGCTGGGACATGGCGGTCGGATACATCGAGCGCCGCTACCGCTCCTGCGCGTCCGACGCGGCCGCGGGCAAGAACTCCAACCAGAGCGGCTGGGGCGACCTGTGCTGGGAGTCCCCGGAGGAGAACGACGGCGACCCGGCCACCAACGACGCGACCGCGTCCGACCTGTTCATCAACCTCGGCGGGCAGGCCAGCCGCCTGGTCAAGACCAGCGCCGGATATCGGACCGAGCAGGACTTCGGCTGGAAGATCGAGCTGCTCACCGGCAGCGACGCGGGCGCGGAGTACTGGAAGATCACCACCCAGGTCGGCCTGGTCTACCGGCTCGGCTATCGTGCCGACTCGCTCTGGCGGGTCCCGTTCGTGGGCGACGACGCGGGCGAGCCATGCCACGGCAGTTACAACACCTCCGGGCAGTACGCCAACACCTGCAACGGCATCTGGCGCTGGAACCTCGACCAGTCCATCGACCCGCGCGAGAACGTCACCGACTACCACTGGACCAAGGAACAGAACAACTACACCCACGGTCCGGCCGCCCTGCTCTACGACCGGGGCGGCTACCTCGACCGGGTCGAGTGGGGCGCCAACACGCAGGTCGCGGGCAGCCGTCACATCGCCAAGGTCGTCTTCAACTCCGCCAGCCGCGGCCTGGCGCTCGACTCCGACGTCCCCGACGACCTGTCCTGCTCCCCGGCGCCCGGCGGCGGCCCGGTGTCCTGCTCGTTCCAGACGACCTCGCCGACGTTCTTCATCTCCGCGCGGCTGTCCAGCGTCGTCTCGTACGCCTGGAACGCCGCGGCGAATGACTGGGAGAACATCGCCGAGACAAGCCTGACCCACAAGTACGTCTACAGCGAGGGCGATTCGCCCACCCCCGTCCTGTGGCTGGACGAGATCAAGACCAAGGGCCTGATCGGGGACGACGCCAACGCGATCAGCATGCCCGCGCAGACTTTCGGCGCGGTGATGCTGTCCAACCGCGTGGACGTGGGCCGGATGCCGGACGGCGAGTTCAACGACACGGTGCGATGGCCGCGTATCGGCATCGTCGGGAATGGTTTCGGCGCCCAAGTCCTGGTGACGTACACGCATCTGAACCAATGCGTCACCGGCTACCAGGCCACCCGCATCGCGTGGGATCGCAACACCACCGACTGCTACCCGGTCTTCGACGGGCGCGACATGTTCAGCCGCCCCAGCTTCGCCGTCTACCGCAAGCATCTGGTCACCAAGGTGACCGAGCAGGACTTGGTCGGCGGCTCGCCCGACATGGTCACCAACTACGAGTACGTTGGCGCGCCCGCCTGGGCGAAGGAGATCAACTACAACTCCCGCCCCGACAACCTCTCCTGGGGCGATTTCCGGGGCTATGGCCTGGTACGCACCATCAAGGGAACCGGCACCGACCCTGACGGCTTCTCAGTCACGAGCACTCAGTTCTTCCGCGGCCTGTACGACGATGTCTACGCCGACGGCACGAAAAAGCAGGTCACGCTGACCGACTTCGACGGCAACACCGTCAACGACCAGCGCACCCTCTCCGGCCAGACGCTGGAGAGCCGCTCCTGGCGGTTCACCACGCCCGACCCGCTCGGCACGCCGCCCGCGCAACGCGGAATGCAGGAGGTCACATCCAGCCGTACGACGTACTGGCAGCATGTCACCGCCAACGGCCCCGGCATTTACGACCCGATCATCGTCAAGCCCAGCACCGAAGAGTCCCGCGAGGTAACCGCCGACGGCTCGTTCCGGCGCTCCGCCTCGGCGACGACCTACGACAACACCACCGGTCTGGTCACTAAATTCGTCGACCGGGGAGATCTGGGCGACGCCAATGACGACACGTGCAGCACCACGACGTACGCCAAGAACACCACCCAGTGGATGATCGACTTCCCGTCCGTGCAGGAGAAGCGCGCGGGCGCGAACTGCACGGGCACCCTGCTGTCGCGCCAGGTCACGTTGTACGACAGCGGCAGCGACCCGGCCACGAACACGCCCTCGGACGGCAACATCACCGAGTCGCGCTCGTGGACGGACGCCGATACCGTGGCCACCGCCAAGACCACCTATGACAAGTACGGCCGTTCGCTGGCCACCACCGACGCGCTCGGGAAGACGACCACGCTGACCTACAACCCGGCGACGAACTGGCCGGTCAACGGCATCACGACCACCAACACGCTGGGCCACACGGCGACCACGTGGAAGAGCCCGCTGCACGGCGGCACGATCGGTGTCCGCGACACCAGCGGCCGGGACACGAACATCGACTATGACGCCTTGGGCCGTACCACGACGGTCTGGACACCGGCGCAGCCGCGGACCGGGACGATTCCGGCGGCGAAGTTCAGCTACCAACTCACTGGCACGGCACCTGCCCGCACCACGTCCGAGAAACTGCTCACGGTGACCGGCGGGCAGCCGACTTGGTCGGTCTCGCACAGCTTCCAGGACGGGCTCGGCCGCCAGCGCGAGTCGCAGACCGAGTCTCCGTCGGGCGGCCGGATCGTGTCGGTGACCACGTATGACGCGCGGGGGAATGTCGCGGCGAGTTCGGGACCGGCCTACAACTCGGCGGCTCCGGGGACAGGGCTGCTGAATCCGGCGTTGTCGTCGTTGCCGCAGTGGTCGAAGCCGATCTATGACGGGGTCGGGCGCACGGTCGCGGCGGTGGACATGTCGGGTTCGTCGGAGTTGCGGCGGACGACGACGAACTATCTGGGCGCGGATGTGTACGAGGTGGTTCCGCCGCTGGGCGGGAAGACCGTCTACCACACCGATGTCGACGACCAGGTCACCAAGATCGAGGAGTGGCTGAACGCCGACGGCCAGCCGGCTGCTACGCAGGGTCCGGGACTTTCCCCGGATAAGTCGGGTTCGGCGGAGAAGCCGGCGGACAGTTCGGGTCCGGCTGGCAGCGAAGCGGCTGCGGATACTACTGCGGCGGTCGCTGATCAGGCGGTACGCGTTGAGGCGATGCGGGCGGCTTCGCAGGCTGCGGTGAAGCAGGGCAAGCGGGTGCTGGCCGAGGGGGCGACCACGGAGTCGTCGCTGACGTACGCGAACGCGGATGGCAAGACGTTCACCACGGAGTTGTCTTCCGGGCCGGTGCGGGTGCGGCAGGGGAACGCGTGGGTTGCGGTGGATACCACGCTGGTGGCCGCTGGTGGGGTGTTGAAGCCGAAGGCCGCGCTTGCCGAGGTGGAGTTCTCCGCGGGTGGGGCCGGGGTGTTCGCGCGGATGACGCGTCCGGATAAGTCGGTGTTCGCGCTGGAGTGGCCGGGCGTGCTGCCGAAGCCGCAGGTCAAGGGCAATGTCGCGACGTATGTGGATGCGGCGGGTCCGGGCGCGGATCTGGTGGTGACGGCGCTGTCTGCGGGGTTCCGGCACGATGTGGTGTTGCGGACGCGGCCTGCCGCCGGGGTGGAGTATCGGCTGCCGGTGCAGGCGGAAGGGCTGAATCTGCGGGCGAGTGAGGCTGGGCTGGCGCTGGTCGACGCGGCGGGGAAGACGGCGGCGTCGGCGCCGAAGCCGGTGATGTGGGACGCCTCCGCCGCAGGCGGGCGCCGCGGCAAGGTCGGGAAGATCGATACCCGGGTGGTGGAGGAGAACGGCCAGCAGGTGCTGGTGCTTCGCCCGGATGCGGCATTCCTGGCCGACCCCTCCACCCGGTATCCGGTGACGGTGGACCCGACCACGACGTTGCCGGTGGTGTCGGACACGTGGATCTCCAGTTACGGCGTGGACGGCGCGGAGCAGCAGGCCGGCGACTGGTTGTGGGTGGGCACCTACAACAACGTCGGCAGCCTGGGGGTGGAGCGGGCGTATCTGATGTTCAACACCGCCGCGATCGCCGGGGCGAACGTGTCGTCGGCGACGTTGACGTTGCAACGCAAGGTGTCGGACGGATGCGGGGACTCCGCTTCGGGGATCCGGGTGCAGCGGATCACCGCCGCCTGGAATCCGGGCACGATCACCTGGGCCAACAAGCCGGCCACGACCACGGCCGGGGAGCAGATCGCCAGGGATTTCGCCACCTGTCCGGTTCCGGGCGCCATGAGCTGGGATGCCACCGCGTTCGCGCAGGCGTGGGCGTCGGGGACGGCCAACCATGGGCTGATGCTGCGCGGGGTGGATGAGACGGTCACCGGCCGGCCGTACTATGACCGGGGGTTCGACTCCAACGAGGGCGTGACCAAGCCGAGCCTGAGTGTCACCTACACCAGTGGCTCGGCTCCAGCGGTGTCCGCGCCCTCGGTGCTGCCGTTCACGACGGTGTCCGGGCAGGTGACGGCGACCTCGCTGACCCCACAGCTGTCGGCGACGCTCTCCGATGGGGCGGGCGGGCCGTTGACGGGCGAGTTCGAGGTCGAACATGACCCGTCGGTGCCCGCGCAGGGGTCGGGCCTGATCTGGTCGGGTTCGGTGACCGGGGTCGTCAGCGGTCGGGTCGCGGCGTTGACGGTCGCCCCGGATGAGATCACCGCCGGGTGGCTGGTGCGGTGGCGGGCCCGAGCTGTCAATCCCGGCCAGTCCACCTCCTCGGCCTGGACCTCCTGGCAGACCTTACGGGTGAACCCGGCGGCGGCACCGGCCCCGATCAGTTCCCCGGTTGTGCATTGGAAGCTGGATGAGAATTCCGGCACCACGGCCGGGGACGCCACCGGTGCGGGCCGCTCGGCCACGCTGGGCGGGACCGCTTCCTGGACGCCGGGGATCCTGGGCGGGGCGATGACCGCCACCGGCAACCCCAACTCGGCCGCCACCTCCGGCCCGGTGATGCGCACCGACCAGTCCTATACGGTCTCGGCCTGGCTGAACCTGGAGGACGACAGCAACTGGTACGAGGTCTTCCGCCAGATGGGGAATGTGAAGCCGTCGTTCTTCTTCGGCACCGAAGGCGGCACCCAGAAGCGGCTCGAGTTCGTCATCTACAACAACGACACTTCCGGCGCGACCGGGTACGGCGTGTGGGCGGGCACGGTGCCGCTTAAGCGCTGGTTCCACCTGACCGGGGTCTACGACAGGGCCGCCGGAACCACCGGAATGGTCTACCTGTACCTGAACGGGCAGCAGATCGGCTCCAACACCGTCCCCCTCACCTGGAACGCCAACGGCACCATGACGTTGGGCGCGGTCTTCAACGGCAAACTCGACGACATCCGCGTCTACCAGAAGGTCCTGACCCCCTCCGAGATCGCCGCCCTGGCCGCCGGAAGCCCGGCCCCGGACCGTACGCCGACCGCCGACCAGACCCAGGTCACCCCGTCCTCGACCACCGGCGGGGTGACGAAGGTGACCTCGCTGACCCCGACCTTCTCGGCCCGGGTCGCCGAACCGGGCGGCCAGCCGGTGAAGGCGGAGTTCCAGGTCGAGCACGACCCGGCCGACACCGAACACGGAACCGGCACCATCTGGACCGGCTCGAAGGACAACGTCGCCTCCGGCACCTCCGCCTCCCTGGCGGTCCCGGCCGCCAAGCTTGGTGACGGGTGGGGGGTGCGGTGGCGGGCCCGCGCGGTCCGCGGCGACACTGTCTCGGCCTGGACCTCCTGGCAGAGCTTCACCGTGGACGTGCCGAAGCCGAGCGTGACCGCGCCGCAGTTGACGCCGTCGCAGCAGGTGGAAGGGGTGACGGTCACCCCGACGGTGACGCCGCAGCTGTCGGCCACCGTCACCGACCCGGCCGGGCAGGCGTTGCGGGCCGAGTTCGAGGTCGACCACGACCCGAACGCCCCCACAGGCCAGGGCACCGGCCAGATCTGGGCCGGCAACGTGCCCGGCGTGGCGTCGGGCACGCAGGTGTCGGCCACGGTTCCGGCCGGGGAGTTGATGGACGGCTGGCAGGCCCGCTGGCGGGTCCGGGCGGTGAACCCGGTCGGGGAGTCGGCCTCGGCCTGGTCGGGCTGGCATCCCTTCACCATCGATGTGCCCAAGCCGAGCATTGCCCAGTTACAGACGGTTCCCTCCGCGCAGGTGGGCGAGGCGACGGTCACGCCGACGTTGACGCCGAGCCTGCGCGGCACGGTGTCCGAGCCGGCCGCCGGTCAGGTACGCGCCGAGTTCGAGATCGAGCACGATCCGGGAGTCTCCGGTGAGCAAGGCAGCGGTCAGATCTGGGCGGGTTCGTCGCCGGATGTGGCCTCGGGGCAGGTGGCGTCGGTGGCCGTACCGGCCGGGGAGCTGACCAACGGGTGGAAGGTACGCTGGCGCGCCCGCGCGGTCACGGTAGCGACGTCGGTGGCGTCGGCGTGGTCGCAGTGGCAGAACCTGACCGTCGCCCTCCCCTCGGGCGGCAACCTCGGCATTGATCTGCTGCAGGTCAGCCCGTCCAGCGTGGTCGAGGGGGTGACGGTCACCTCCTCGGCGACGCCGTCGCTGATCGGGCGGGTGTTCGACCCGGCGAGCGGGAACCTGCGCGCGGAGTACGAGGTCGAGCATGATCCGGCGGTTCCCTCGCAGGGGAGCGGCCAGATCTGGGCGGGCGCGGTCGACAATGTGCCCTCCGGGACCTCGGCGTCTCTGGCGGTTCCGGCCGGGAAGCTGGTCGACGGGTACAAGGTCCGCTGGAGAGCCCGGGTGCTGGCGGGGGCGACCCCGTCCGCCTGGTCGGATTGGCAGGGCTTGTCGGTCGATGTCGCTGACCCGATCCTGAGCCAGTTCCAGGTCACTCCTGCGGAGACGGTCGAGGGCGCGACCGTGGCCTTCTCGGTCACGCCGACGTTGCATGCGACCGTCACCGATCCCAACGGCGGGACGTTGCGCGGCGAGTTCGAGCTTGAACGCGAGGGTGCGCAGATCTGGGCCGGTTCCATCGACAATGTCGCCTCTGGGTCGGACGCTGCGGTAGCCGTACCGGCCGGGAAGCTTGCCGATGGGGAGACAGCGCGCTGGCGAGTCCGCGCGGTCGCCTCCGCGGCGACCTCGGCCTGGTCGGACTGGCACGAGTTCAGCGTCGCGGTGCCGAAGGCGACGGTCACGGGACTTCAGGTCACGCCGTCGCACACGGTCGACGACGACGTGATCACAACCTCGCTCACTCCCGCCCTGCACGCCACCCTCACCGACCCGGTCGGCGGTGACCTGCGCGGCGAGTTCGAACTCGAACACGAAGGTGCCCAGATCTGGGCGGGTTCGGTCGACGATGTCGCTACCGGTTCGGACGCGGCCGTCACCGTTCCCGGCGGCGAGTTGGCGGATGGCATGACGGTGCGGTGGCGGGCTCGCGCCGTCGCGACCGGTTCAACGTCGCCGTGGTCGGACTGGCAGACCTTCACGGTCGACCTGCCCGCGCCCACGGTCGACCAGTTAGGCGTCACTCCGTCGGGTAGCGGGGGAGGTATCACGCCTTCGCTCACCCCGGCCCTGGATGCCCGGGTCGCCGGACCTGCGGGCGGCACTCTGCGTGCCGAGTTCGAGGTCGAGCACGACCCGTCCGTCCCTGGCCAGGGCACCGGCCAGATCTGGGCGGGCGGCGTGGACAATGTGCTGTCCGGCACGCTGGCGTCGATCACCGTCCCCGCTGGGGAACTGTCCGACGGGTGGAAGGTTCGCTGGCGGGCCCGCGCGGTCGCCGTCAACGGCGCGTCGGCGTGGAGCGACTGGAAGGTCCTCACCATCCAGGTTCCCGAGGGCGGCCCGACTCACTACGACACGACATATGAGTACGACCTCAACGGCAATCTCGTTAAGCACACCGACGCCAACGGGAATGTCCGGACGTTTACGTATGACCTGGCTGGGCGACGGCTTACTGCCCAGGATCCTGACGCCGGCTCGTCCGAGCAGGCCTACGACGTGGCCGGACGACTGCTGTGGTCGATCGACGGCAACGGCAAGAAGGTCTCCAATGGCTACGACGACCTCAGCCGGAAGACCTCACAGTGGATCGGCGATGTCGGAACCGGGACGAAGGTCGCCGAATGGGTGTACGACACGCTGTCGCCTGGGCAGTTGACGTCGGCCACGCGCTGGACGGGCGGGCAGGCGTACACGACCAGCGTCGTCGGCTACGACGTGATGAACCGGCCAACCGGGTCGACGCTCACGATCCCCGCCAGCGAAGGACTTCTCGGCGGTAACTACACATTCGGCACCACGTACACGGCTGGCGGCGCGGTGGCCACGACCACCCTGCCCTCGGCCGGCGGCCTCGCGGCGGAAACGCTGACCTCCTCCTACACCGACCTGGGCCTGCCGTATGGCCTGACCTCGGACTTCGGCGGCGGGTTCACCTACGTCAAATCCACCGCCTATACGGCGATCGGGCAGCTCTTCGAGCGCTCGTACGGCGTGAACGGGCAGGTCAAACGCACCCTCGCCTGGGACGACGCCACCGGGCGGATCACCCAGGTGGCCACCACGTCCCGGGCCGACACCGCCAACCCGACGGTCGCCCAGCACGACCGCTACTCCTACGACATCTCCGGCGAGATCACCCGAATCCTGGACGACACCACCGACCAGGCCGAATGCTTCACTTACGACGACCTGCACCGGTTGTCCTCGGCGTGGACCACAACCGCGTCCGCCTGTTCCGAAGGCTCGGCAGATGGTCAGGGCGTGGATCCGTACGCGGAGGCTTACAGCTACGACGCCATCGGCAACCTCACCACCCGCACCCACAACGGCCAGATCGACACCTACCACTACCCCACCTCAGGTCCCGGCAGCGTCCGCCCTGACGCGGTTGGCTCCATCAGCCACTCCCAGGGTGGCAACGACTCCTACACCTACGACGCCGCGGGCCAGCTCGCCACTCGCATGGCTGGCGGCAAAGCCGGCACCTTCACCTGGAACGAACTCGGCGAACTCACCAAAGCGACCGTCGACGGCAAAGACACCGCCATGGTGTACGGCCCCGACGGCAGCCGCCTCCTACGCCGCGACCCCGACGGCTCCACCACCCTGTACCTGGGCTCAATGGAGATCCAACTCTCCGGCAGCGGTCTGACCGGCAAGCGCTACTACACCGGTCCTGACGGTGCCCTGGTCGCGATGCGCACCAACAGCCAGCCGGGCGTGCGCTGGATGGCCGCCGCCATGCACGGCACCGCCCAACTCGCCATCGACGACACCACCGGCGCCATCAACCGCGAACGCTACCTCCCCTTCGGCCAACGCCGCGGCGCCGACGACCTGCCCTTCACCGACCTCGGCTTCCTCGGCAAAGTCGAAGACGAATCCACCGGCCTCACCCACATTGGCGCCCGCTACTACGACCCCACAATCGCCAAATTCATCTCCACCGACCCCCTCCTCGACTTCCGCAAACCCCAATGGGCCAACCCGTTCTCCTACGCCGGAAACAACCCAGTCGGCATGTCCGACCCGACCGGGCTGAGCATGGACGCCGGAAACGCCGCCGCCAACCGCACCCTGCGCGAGGACTACGACGGCAGCGGCAAGAAGATCACCAACCAGAAGGTCCGCGCCAAGAAGAAGGCCGAGAACCGGGACTACAACAAGCGCCAGGAAAAGCGCCGCAAAGAAGAACAGAAGCGCACGGTCGCCCCACCCAAGCCCAAGGAAGAAGAAAAAGAAGACGAAGGCTTCTGGGGCTCCATCGGCAGCTGGATCGAAGACAACGCCAGCACCATCGTCTCCACCGTCGCCGGAGCAGCCGCCACCGCAGGATGCCTGGCCTTAACGGCCGGAGCCGGAAGTCTCGGGTGCATGGCCCTGGGCGGAGCAGTCGCCGGCTGGGTCGGCTACACCATGGACACCCCCGCCGAAGAACAATCCCTCCTCGGCGCCCTCGGCGCCATGACCATCGGCGCCGCCACCAGCGTCGTCGGCGGCGTCCTGGTCTCCAAAGCCGCAGGCGCAATCGGCAGAACCATCGGCAAGGCCAGGTCCAGCACAGGCGGCGGCAGGGCAGGTGGCAGTTGCCCTGGAAACAGCTTTACTCCCGGCACCCGCGTACTCATGGCCGATGGCTCCACCAAACCCATCGAAAACATCCGTATCGGCGAGAAGGTTCTGGCCACCGACCCAGAAACCGGCCAAACCGCCTCCAAACCCGTCACCGCCCTCATCCCCGGCGAAGGAACAAAACCTCTTGTCCGGATCACCATCACGCTCTCTCGACAGAGCGGGCTCCTAAGCGGCTACATCACGCCCGGAGCACCACAGAACATCACCGACACCGCCCCTGCCGGTCCGAAGAGCACGACCGCGAGTGTGACCGCCACCGAGGGTCATCCCATCTGGGTTCCCGAACTACGCGACTGGATTCCAGCAGGACAACTCCAGCCCGGCGCATGGCTGCGCACCAGTGCCGGGACACGTGTGCAGATCACAGCCGTCACCCGATGGATCAGCTTCCGCGAAACCGTTCACAACTTCAGCGTCGCCGACCTCAACACCTACTATGTGTTCGCTGGCAACGCGCCGGTCCTGGTACACAACTGCGGTGGCGAGGCGACTGTGCACCTTAACCCCGATGAAAAGCATGCTCTTATCACTGTCAAGAGCGATGCCGGTGAAGTGTTGTCCACACATCAGTTCGGTGGACCGCGAATTGCGACGAATGGGGTCGCAACCTTCGATCCCGCCAAGCTCCCCGCTTCCACGATTAATGTCAAGATTCGCCTGCCTAACGCAGATGGGGCATTGGCGTACGCCGAGGTTATGATGGCGAAGACGGCGAGGGGAACGTATCCCGCGTATAGCTTGCGAAACCAGAGCTGCGTTACTTACTGTGCGAACGTCTTGCGGGCCGGAGGAGTCGAGGGCGTTCCAACGACACCGGGCGCAGCTCAAAAATGGTTCTTTGAACAGCATGGCTGAGGCAGAAAGAGATAGGAGGTGATAAGTGCCGATACCGGAGGGATGGGAGTGGTTGAACGAATTGCCAGAGGAGTGGGAAACCCCCCCTGACCTGCAGACCCCTACAAATAATCTAGAGGCGAATCTGGTAATCAAGATGCTGTCCTGCGAGATCTTAGGACAGGACGTGCGGGCCGCTATCGGGGGTTTCATTTCGGCGCAGGCACTGTACACGATGTGGTTCTTTGACGATGTCAAGAGTTCGGGTCGGGGAATGAGGGAAGTCACACTACTCGCGGTATTTCCAACCGAGCAGACGCGAGATGTCTACAAGGCGTGGAAGAGGTTTGAGAGAGTCGGTGAACAGGAGGGTCGAGACGAGGTGCTGCGAGATCGAAGAATTGCCGCTGCAGCCGAACTTGCGGAGGCTTTGGAGCGCGCTGCGGAAGCCCTTGATCGTGTGCGTAAAGGCGATGGCCGTATGCGTTAGCGCAAGGGATACACCACCCGCGCAACCGAGGGGATTGACTCAATGGTTTATCGATTAGTCTGAATGGCTCCTCGATCTTGGGTGGAATGCCAGGGCGGCTGCGGGGTTCGGCCACCGAGCAGCAGCGAGCAGGACCGGCCTGGACGACAACAACCGGTCCCGCCAGGGCTGCGATACCCGTTCGGTCGCCGTCGTTCTTGCTCAGAACTGCAGTTCGGACCAGTCGATCACGATAGGGATCGGGTTGCTGACGCTGGGAGCACCACCGGACTCGTCCTTCATGAACGTGCCCGTGTGCTTGTAGAGCATCGCCGCACGATCCAGCCGGTAGCGTTCGATGATCGACACGCCGGTGCGGTCGAGTCGGACGATCCAGTAGTGCGGGATGCCGGCCTTGGCGTACTCTCCGAGCTTGTCGGTCGTGTCCTGGGTCTCGGACCCGGGAGACACGATCTCAACGACGAGCAGGGTGTGCTCGGCGCGGAGCCGCTCGCCTCGCTCACGATCCAGGCACCGGTAGAGCGCGACGTCGGGCCGCCGGTTGAGCAACGGCAGATCCCTCAGACGTAGATCCACATCGTTGTTCACGGTAACGCACTCGTGGCCCTCGATCATCGCGGCGCGGGCATGACGTTCCAGTATGTTGGCCAGTCGCCTGCCGGCGGTCTGGTGATCGGGCGTGGGCGCAGCGCAGTAGACCACATAACCATCGACGATTTCGATGGCTTTGGCGATCTCCTCGGGAAGCGCCTCGTACTCCTCGGCGGTAACGTGTGCGGGCTGAGGACGGATGCTGAGAAGCCAGCTGTCATCCGGCAGAGCTGTCATCCGGCATCTCCTCATCACTTTCCGCTCGACTAGCCAAGCCTACGGTGTGGTCCTGGCACCCGGTGAGAGCACGCACGAGACAGGCAAGTGGTCACGATGGTGGGAGCTCCCAGAGTTCAGCGCAGTCACAGAGGCTGCGGAATGTGTTCGATGATCGCGTCCAGGTCTGCGTTCTGGAGGGTGCCGTAGGTTCCGCCGTGGTTTCTGGAGAGGCGGGAGGCGCAGAAGGCGTCGGCGAGGGGTTCGGGGGCGTGGCGTATCAGTAGGGAGGCCTGGAGGAGTAGGGCCATTTGTTGGGCGATGTGGCGGGCGTTGGATTCGGTGGGGGTGGTGAGGGTTTTTTGGAGGTCGGTGAGGGCGGTGGTGATGCGGGGGTCGTCGGCTAGGGAGACTTCGGTGAAGAAGGCTTCGATGGCCAGGGGTTCGCGGGTGAGGATGCGCAGCAGGTCGAGGGCGGCGACGTTGCCGGAGCCTTCCCAGATGCCGTTGAGTGGGGATTCGCGGAACAGGCGGGGCATGCCGGATTCTTCGACGTAGCCGTTGCCGCCCAGGCATTCCAGGGCTTCTGCCGCGTGGGCGGGGGCGCGTTTGCAGATCCAGTATTTGGCGGCGGCCAGGGCCGTGCGGCGGAAGAGGCGTTCGGGGGCGGAGCCGGTGACGGCGCGGTCGGTGGCGCCGGCGAGGCGCATCATCAGGATGGTGGCGGCTTCGGATTCGAGGATGAGGTCGGCCAGGACGTTGCGCATGAGGGGTTGGTCGATCAGGGCGCGGCCGAAGGCGTGGCGGTGGCGGGTGTGGTGGACGGCGCGGGTGACGCCGAGGCGCATGCCGGCGGCGGAGCCGATCACGCAGTCCAGGCGGGTCATGTTGACCATTTCGATGATTGTTCGCACGCCGCGGCCTTCTTCGCCGACGAGATGGGCGATCGCGCGGGAGTACTCGACTTCGGCGGAGGCGTTGGAGCGGTTGCCCAGTTTGTCCTTCAATCGCATCAGGTGCATCGCGTTCAAGGAACCGTCGGGCAGCACGCGGGGGAGAAGGAAGCAGGACAAACCGCCAGGTGCTTGCGCGAGGACCAGGAACGCGTCGCACATGGGGGCGGAGTTGAACCATTTGTGGCCGGTCAAGGCGAAGGTTCCGTCGCTGAGGGGTTCGGCCACGGTGGTCCCGGCGCGTACGTCGGAGCCGCCCTGCTTCTCCGTCATCGCCATCCCGGCCAGCACGCCCCGCTTCTCGGCCGCCGGACGCAATCCGAAGTCGTACGCCCGCGAAGCCAGCAGCGGCTCCCACTCCGACGCCAGCGCGGGCGCGTGACGCAACGCCGCGACCGACGCGTACGTCATAGAAATCGGGCAGCCATGCCCGGCCTCTACCTGGGACCACACATAGAACTTGGCCGCCCGCGCCACATGCGCCCCGGGCCGGGCCGACGTCCACGGCGTCGCGTGCAGCCCGTTCTCGACGGCGACCGTCATCAGCTCGTGCCAGGCCGGATGGAACTCCACCTCATCGATGCGATGCCCATACCGGTCATGCGTCCGCAATACCGGCGGGTACTCGTTGGCCAGCCGGCCCCATTCCTGCGCCCGTGCCGTGCCCGCGAGGATTCCGAGTTGCCGGAGCTCCCCGCCCGCCCAGTCGGCGCCCTCACGGTCGAGCGCCGCCAGCAGTTGAGGATCGGCCGAAACATCGTGTCCGATCATCGGCGGGGGCTGATTGATCACATCGTGAGACACTTGATCCTCCTAAACGGGTAATCTCTTCATCCATCTCAACATCTCACGCGAATAGTGCGATGCTCGGGTCGCGCGGACGAACCGATGCTCAGCAGGGGAGGTGCCAGTGGAGGCACCGGTTGTCGACGACCGTCTGCTCCACCAGCGCGTCGTGGGTGGAGACGAGACGGCTCTCGGCGAGCTCTACGACCGTTTCGCCGCTCTTATTTTCGGTCTGGCCGTGCGGGTCACCCGTGATCGGGTCGTCGCCGAGGACATCGCGCAGGAGGTTTTCGTCACCTTCTGGGAGCGTCCGCTGGCGTACGATCCCGAACGGGGTTCGCTGCGGGCTTGGCTGGCGACGATCGCGCATCGGCGTGCGGTCGATCATGTGAGGAGCGAGGAACGGCGGAAGGTCAGCGTGCTCGGGCCGCGCGTGTACGAGCGGCCGGATGAGCTGGAGGACACCGTGCTCGCCGCCGATGAGGCGATCCGGGTGCGGCATGCGGTCACGACGCTGCCCGGCGCGTTACGCGAGGTGATCGAACTCGCGTACTACCGGGGCAGGACTTATCGTCAAGTGGCCGATGAACTCGGCATCCCGGAGGGTACCGCGAAGTCACGTATCCGGCTTGGTCTGCGAAAACTCGCCGAATCCCTGGGAGGGGAGCAACCATGAGGGGGTGGCGATGAGCCTCGAACGTCTCTATCTGGACACTTTGGCCGAGACGGCCGAAGAGCTGCCCACGTCCCGGGCTCGGCTCCTGGCCGCGGCGGCCTCCCGCCGCCGTCCCGCACCCGCGGCTCCCGGCTGGGCCGCGCCGTACGCGGGACGGGTCGCCGCGATGGACGCGCTCCTGGCCTCGGCCGAACACTGGGACCAGGTCATCGTCGAAGGCTGGACGCTGCAGGAACTGGTCGCCCACCTGGCGGCCAAGGACGGTCTGCTCGCCGCCGCCCTCGGCGCGCCGGTGCTCGGCCCGCCGATCGCCGTCAACGAGGCCCTGGCCAGGACCCGGGAACTCCAGGACTTCGGGCGTGACCGCACACCCGCGCAAACCCGCCAGTTCTGGCGCGAGCAGGCCGACGTGATCTGCGCCCGGCTCCCCGAGGTGGATCCCGACCAGGTCGTGGACACCAACGGCGCGCCGTTCGCGATCCGCGACCACCTGCTGGCCCGCATGCTCGAAACCTGGATCCACACCGCCGACGCCGCCACCTTCAACGGGGTACGGCTCCCGCACCCCGTCGCCGAACACATCCACCCGGCGGCCGACTTCTGCGCCCGCCTCGTCCCGTGGACCATGCTGCTGTCCGGCTTCGACGCCACGTCCCGGTCGGTACGGCTGACGCTCACCGGACCCGGTGGCGGCGACTGGCACATTCCCATGGATGTGTCCCACGTGGCGGCGCCGTATCAGGGCGAATCCACCGATGTCGCCCTCACTGGTGACGTCGTCGGTTTCTGTTTCCTGCTCGGCGGGCGTGGCGACGACTTCACCTGGGACATCGACGGCGACGCCGCCCTCGCCGCGGACCTCCTCACGGCCGCCCCCGCGCTGTCCGGCCCCTGATCTTTCCCAGTCCGGACGTCGTTGAGGCGTCGCAGTATTTGACAGAATTATTTGCCTAATGCTTCGATGCCCGCATGGCCGAGATGGTGCTCATGGATGAGCCGGAGCGGGTGCGGTTGGCGTTGTCGCCGCCGCGCCGCCAGATCCTTGATCGGCTGCGTGAACCCGCGTCCGCCGCCCAGGTGGCCGCTGAGCTGGGCATGCCGCGCCAGCGTGTCGGATATCACTTCCGGATGCTGGAGCGGGCCGGGCTGATCGAGCTCGTCGAGGAACGTTCCCGGCGCGGCTGCGTGGAGCGGATCATGCAGGTCGCCGCCAACGCCCTCCTGGTCGACCCGGGCATGCTCATCCAGGACACGTTCACCGCGATCGCCGACCGGCACGCCGCCGAGCATCTCGTCGAGGTGGCCGCCGGAACCGTGCGGGATGTGGCCCGGATGAACGCCAACGCCGAACGGCAGGGCGTCCGGCTGCTCACCTTCACCCTGGAAGCCGAGGTCCGGTTCGCCGAACCGGGCGACGTGCACGAGTTCACCGACCAGCTCGCCGCGGCCATGGCTCAAGTGGTCGCCCGTTTCGACCACGCCGGCGGGCGTCCGTACCGGTTGGTTGCCGGGGGTCATCCGGCGCCGCATCGACCCGAGGATCAGAAATGAGCGAAGAAGGATTCATCGTAGAAGTCACCATCGCCGCGCCGGTGGACGCCGTGTGGCGGGCGCTGCGCGAGCCGGAGGAGATTCGGCGCTGGCACGGCTGGCATTTCGACGGCCTCGACAAGGAGATCGAGGTCATCTACCAGGAGAACGCGGTCGAGTCGGCCGAGGAGCGCTGGCTGGACCTGGGCAACGACCGCTTCGAGCTCACCGACCTCGGCGACACGACCCGCCTCCGTCTGACCCGCGCGCCCAAAGGCGGCAATCCCGACTGGGACGCCTACTACGACGACATCAACGAGGGCTGGACCACCTTCATCCACCAGCTCAAGTTCGCCCTCGAACGCCACCCCTCCGCCGACCGCCGCACCATCTTCACCTCTGGTACGGCTTCCGCGGATGTCTTCGACCTGGCCGGCCTCACCGCCGTCGCCGACCTCCCGCCGGGTACTCCGTACGCGGCGAATGGCCTGACCGGTGAGATCTGGTACCGCTCACCCAACCAGATCGGCGTAACCGTCACCGAATGGGGCGACGGCCTCCTGGTCGCCGGCCGAGGCAGCGGCGGCAACGCGATGCTCGTCCTCACCACCTACAACCTCGACGACGACACTTTCGCCGCCCTCGAATCCCACTGGGCCGGCTTGCTCACCGAGTGAGCTAGTGCCGCCCACCCGCTATTGGCGCCGGTGCGGCGAGGACTACAACGCACGTAAACGGCGGGTAACCCGGCGACCTGGTCGTTCTGTTGACTGCTTTTAGTGAGTTAGGTCGGAGAGGTCGAGGTTGAGGTGGGCGGCGGCTTCCAGGGCCAGGTCGCGGATGTAGTCGTCGTCAGGGTCGTCGGGGTCGGTTTCGCAGAGGATTCGGTGAATGGCGTCGATGGCCCGGCGGTCGTGGCGGGTGGCCAACGCCGCGGCGGCCTCGGCGGTGGTGCTCAGGTCGGGGTCGCTGAGGCGGGCGGAGAGGGCTTCGAGGATCTCGGGGTCGTCACTGCTGAGGTTGGCGAGGCCGTTGGTGGCATAGTCACGGACCTCGGGGGAGGGGTGCCGGGAGAGTGCGATGAGGGCAGACAGGCCCTCGGCGTGGCCGGGCGGCAGGACCGCACACAGGGCGATCGGGTCACGGAAGGACTGCTCGCGCCCAGGTCTGCCGATGATGGCCAGGACCTCGGGGAGCGCGCGAGGGTCGCCCTGCTGTCCCAGCGCGCTCAGCACCGAGTCCAACACACGGAGATCGGCTTCACGCTCGGCCAGCCGTTGCAGGGCTGGCAGCGTCCGCTCCAGATAGGGCCGCGAATCGGCGGTGAAGCCGAACTGCGACAGCACATTGACCCCGAAATCCCTGGTCATCGGGTCAGACGAGGCACACAACTCGACCGCCGCCCTGAAGGTCTCATCGTCGTGCCGGTTCTGCACCGAATGCACGGCCGCCCACCACGTCTCCCCATCCGCGTCCCGATCCCGGTACGGCAAGGCCCGCGCGACCAACTCGGCGACAGAAGTCCGAATACCCAGCGCGTCTTCCAGAATCGTGGCAACAGCCGCATGCCCTCGCTGCATGGCCAGCCGTATCCCGTCTGCCTCCACCTCCACCAACTCGGTCCCGTCGGCGGCGTGCGACCGGCTGACCACAAGAATCACGCCGTGCGAATCGCTCTCATCCTGAGCGCCCTTTCCCCGAGCGCTCTCAGCGCGAATGTGCTGACCCCAGGCGCGCTCGCCCTGATCGCCCTGATCACGTTGAACGCGCTCACCCTGAACGTGCTCAGCCAGAGCACTCTCACTGACACGGATCTCGCCACGTTCGTTCCGGGGTTTGCTGGGGCCCGTGTCGATCTGGGAGGTCAGCAGGGCCTCGATGTCGGCTTCTGACAGGTCCAGGGCGATTTCCAGGGCTCTGGCTCCGCTTTCGTCTGGTTTGGCGGGGTCGGCGCCGTGTTCGAGGAGGGACCAGACGATGCCGTACGCACCGAATCGGGCGGCGGCGGTGAGGGGGGTGTGCGGGCAGCCCGCGTCGGGGGTCGCGCCGCCGTCCAGCAGGACGTCGGCGGTGGCCAGATGGCCGAGACTCGCGGCCCAGAGCAGCGCCGTCCAGCCGCCGCCCTCGGCCGCGTCCGGGTTCGCGCCGCCGTCCAGCAGGGCGCGGACGGCTTCGTCGTGGTCCCAGCAGGCGGCGGCGCACAGCGGGAGGCCCTCGTCCTCGCCGTGACTGGGCAGATCGGGATCCGCGCCATACTCCAGCAGCAGGCGGATCATCTCGCCGTTGCCGTGCACGGCCGCTTCGTAGAGCGGGGTCGTGCCGCGGGCCGGGTTCAGGTCCATGCCCGGACGGAGGAGCTCACGCGCCCGTTCCAGGTCGTCCTCCGCCACCGCGGCCATCAGCTCACTGCCTGTCACCATTCCATCGTCACACAGTCGCGAACGTCCTCAGGCCACGGGCGGGGTGACGCCGGAATCGTCCCTGCGGAGGATCGAGACCGGGGCGCTGGGAGGCTAGATTCGAGGGTATGAACGAGCCAGGCGGAATGCGCGCGTCGGACGCGGAGCGCGAAGCCGTTGTCGAGCGGCTAAGGGACGCGTCGGTGGAGGGGCGGTTGACGCTCGCCGAGCTGACTGAACGCACCGAGGCGGCCTATCTCGCCCAGACGCACGCCGAACTGGCGCAGATCACCGCGGACCTCCCCGCCGGGATGGACCGGCCCACTCCGGCCTTTCCCGCCGTGCCCAGCTCGAAGGGCAAGGCCAGGAAGTGGTTCGTCGCCGTCATGGGCGACACCAAACGGCGCGGTAAGTGGCGGATTGATCAGGAGATCGGGGTCGTCTGCGTGATGGGCGACGTCGTGCTCGACTTGCGCGAGGCCGAGGTCAGAACCAACGAGGTCGACATCGTCGCCACCAGCGTGATGGGCGACATCAAGATCATCGTCCCGGACGGGGTGGACGTCGAGCTCAGCGGCATGTCCATCATGGGCGACAAGAAGATCAAGGTCGTCGAAGCGCCTCCCGGCCAGAACGTCCCCGTCGTCCGCGTCCGCGGCTACGCCATCATGGGCGACATCAAGATCATCGGGGACTCCCGGGCCGAGCCCATCAAACGCACCTGGGCCGCCTGGAGCGAATGGTGGCTGGACCGCCGCCGCCAGGCCGACGGCGAACTCGGCAACCCCGCCCACGGCGCCCTCCGCGACGCCCACGCCGCCTGGCGCCAACTCCACCGCGGCACACCCCCACCCCCTTCTCCACCC
>NZ_BLAF01000059.1 GCF_009687885.1 Acrocarpospora pleiomorpha | reverse complement strand
ACGGATGAATAATCGGCACGCGCAACGGATGAATTGTCGGCACCCGCTCCATCGCCGTAATGCAAAACGGACCCCTCGCGGCCGCGAGGGGTCCGTTTATGTCACAAATCTAGTACCAGCCGGTGCAGCTAACCTGCCCGAAACCGTTCTTGATGCAGGCCCGAGCGGCCATGTTCCCGTCCACCATGAAGCTCCAGAACGCGTTGGACCACATCTTCGGCTCCGTATGCCCATTAGACGTCTCGGCCCAGAAGTCCCAGTAGCCGGGGACGCTACCGTCCTCGATACGCGCCCAGTTCGCGACACATGAACTGGACCAGCGCAGGAAGACGGCCGGTCCGCCGCCGATCGGACGCACTGAGGCGAGTGAGGTGGCGCCCGAAGCACAGCCCATCGCTTGAGGATCGTCGCCTACACAGTTCCCCCCGGTGCACCCCACTGCCTGGGCCGGGCCAGCGCTGACCGTGATACTGATCACGGCGGTCAGCAGCAGCACGAGCGTTGCCACGGCTGCCTTGAACCGTTTTCGCATCTTGCTCTCCGATCACCTTGGAAGAGCGTGAGCCGGGCTGCGGCTCACGGATTCCCAGCAAAGCGACACCGCAACAGCCGCAGGAAGAGAAATCGAAATACCCGGACAAGGTCGTACAGAGAGTGGTGATCGATGGGGGCCACAGACGAAATGAACCGCTCCGGGTCTGATGGAGACTCTGAGGCAGGAACGCGTCGACGCTCATCTACAAAGCCGGGCTCTAAACACGGCACTTCACGGCCTGCAGAGCCACGAGCTTCCGGTTTTCGACACACTGATGTGACGCGAACATATGCACGGGACACTTGGAAATCAGCAGGGTGGGTCATACGGCAGATCCGCCAGATATCGGCCCCATTCTGCCTTCGTGATCACGTCACCTGCCTGAGCGCAGATTTGCTTGGCGACCCGCTCAGGGTTGGTCATCCAGAGGCGTACGGTCGCGTCGGCTCCACCGGAGGAGAGGAAAGCACCATCGGGGCTGAAGCTCACCGTCCATACGGCGTTGCCGTGACCGGCGAGATTCGCGTACGTGATGGGTTTTCCCGGGTCGCGGACGTCCCACAGCCATACGGTGCCGTCTCCTCCGCCGGCGGCGAGGATCCGGCCGTCGGGACTGAAGTCCAGCCAATAAATGGTGTTGTTGGGTCCCTTGAGGGGGTCGCCCAAGGGCAAGGGCTTGGGCTGCTGACTGATGTCCCATAACCGGATGGTCTTGTCCGCGCTGCCCGCCGCGAGGATGCGCGAGTCGGGACTTAGAGCCACCGAATAGACTGCCTGGCGGTGCCCGGACAGCTCGGCGAGTTTCTTCGGGTGCCGGGGATCCGTGATTTCCCAGAGCCAGGTCTTCTTTTCGCCGCTGCCTGCGGCGAGCAGTCTGCCATCCGCGCTGAAGGCGGTGGCGTAAACCGGTGCCTCCGGTTCGCCCAGGGTGGCGAGGGCGACGGGATGGTCCGGGTCGGACACGTCCCACAGTCGCAGGGCGGTGTCATCGCTTGCCGCTGCCAGCGTTTTGCTGTCCGGGCTGAAGGCGACTGACTCAATATTCTTCGTGGCGCCGATGAGCGGTGTTTTCAGCAGCCTCGGCAGGGTGGGATCGCGGACGTCCCAGAGGTAGAGGGGCCCGGTCACGGTGCCCGCGGCCACGAGACGGCCATCGGGGCTCTGGGCGGCCGCACCGGACAGGCCGGGCCCGGTCGGAGCGCGCATCGGAGGGCTGATGGGCGTCGGATGCCGGGGATCGCTCACGTTCCACAGCCGAACCAAGGGGGCGGCGCCGTAGCTTCCGGCCAGGAGTCTGCGACTGTCAGAGCTGATGTCCGCGGTGAACACGATGTCCAGCGGGTCGGTGAGCAACGGGTCGGCGATCAGCGGGCCGGGCAGGCGCCACAGCCGGGTGACGCCGTCCTCGGTTCCGCTGATGAGTGTCCCGCCGCCGCCGGCGAACCGCACCCTCGTCACCGGTGCCGGGTGTGGCAGGGTAGCGATGGTGCGACGCGTGGCCAGATCCCACACCCACGCCTTGTTGTCGGAGCTGCCCGCCGCGAGTGACCGGCCGTCGGGGCTGAAGGCCACGAAATTGATCAGGCCCGCCGGGCCGGTGATCGGTTCACCCAGCAGGACGGGGCGGGCGGGGTTGGTGACGTTCCACAGCCGCACCGACTTCTGCTCCCCGCTGGCGGCGACGGCGAGCGTTTCGCCGTCTGGGCTGAAAGCGAGGTGCAACACGCTGCTGGGGTCCTCGATCGGCGGCCCGGCTTGAGTGGGTTTACGCGGGTCGGCCGTGTTCCACAGCCATACCGTGTGATCGGCGCTGCCAGCAGCCAGCAGCGAGCCGTCGGGGCTGAATGCGATGGTCTGCACGTCGCCGCGGTGGCCGGCGAGTGGCGTGCCGACGCGTGTGGGTTGCCGCGGGTCGGCGACGTCATAGATCGTCACAGTGCCGCCGGCACCCCCGACCGCCAGGATGCCCCCGTTGTGGGCGAGCGTCAGGACCCGGCCGCCTGGGCCGACTGTGATCTGGGAGAGCGGAGACATCTCCGTCCCGTCGGCGATGTTCCACAGGCGGAGGGTCTCGTCCATGCCGCTTGTGGCGAGGGTGCGGCCGTCCGGGCTGAGGACGAGTGCGCGCACCGGGCCGATCCGCGACTGGCCGAGCGGAATAGGCTTGCCATCTCCTGTGACCCGCCAGAGTCGCAGCGTCGGGTCGCCGAGTTCCGCGCCTCCTGTTGCCATGAGCCGCCCTTCGAGGGCGAAGGCCACATGCTGCGGTACGCCGCTGGGATTGAGTAGCCGGGTCACCGATTGTCCCGCGTACAAGCTGAGCAGGCTGGACCGCGCCTCCGCCGTGGGCGCGAGCCGGTAGGCGATCAGCGCGAGCTGCGCGGCCAGCGCGGGGTCGCCGGCCCTCAGCCGGTCGGCGTCGGAGGCGATCTGCCGCGAGATGGCCACGTTGCGCTGCTCCTTGAGCGCCTGCTGGCTGTGCAAGGCGAGTGCGGTGGCCCCCAGGGTCAGTGATACGAGCGTCGCCAGCCCCGCGACCATCGCGCGTAATCGCCGGGTACGCCGCCGCGCCAGCCGCAGCGCCTCCTCCTCTTGAGCGATGGATGCCTCAAGGAAATCGCGTGCCAGCGGGGTCATGGCGTCTTGGTGGCCGGTCTCCACCCACTCGCGGACTGCGGCCAGGCGAGCGCCCCGGTAGAGAAGCCCGTGGTCGAAGCCTTCCCGTTGCCACGCGGCCGCGGTGTCGGTGAACCGGTGAGCGATGATGAGCCCGCCGCGATCCACGTCGATCCAGGATCGAAGCCGGGGCCAGGCGCGAATGAGAGCCTCGTGGGAGATCTCCACGATGTCCAGGTCGACAGTGATCAACCGCTGCTCCACGAACCGGTCCAGAACGATCTGGATCTCCTCGGGAGAGGCGGGCCCGACATCGGACAGCAGCCTGGAGCCGGTGACCCTCCGTCGTGTGTCGGCCGTGTCCTCCGCGACGTGAACCAAGCGCAGGAAGATGCGCCTGGCCAGGTGTTGCTGGTCCTCCGTGAGGTCCGCGTACGCCACCTCGGCCGTCTCGGCCACGGCGCCGCTGATGCCGCCGCAGTCGCGGTAGTCGAGGGCCGTGAGCCTGCGCCCCCGGCTCCTGCGCCAGGTCGTCAACAGCGCGTGAGAGAGGAGCGGCAACGCACCGGCGTCGTGGGCCGCCCCGACGTCGTCGGCGTTCACCGGTTCCAGGTCTCTGAGGAGAAGCTCGACCAGGCCGTCCTCGATGTCGAGCCCGGCCTTGTTGGCCGGCTTCACGATGACGTCCCGCAGTTCGGCCTCGGTCATTGGGCCGATCACCACCTGTCCTTTCTGCACCGCGCGTGCGAGTCGTTGGAACAGCAACAGGTGTGAGTAGAAATCCGCTCGCACGCCCAGCACCACGAGTGCCGGCGGCTCTCTGACGCGGTTCTCTCCGGCGGCCGCGCACAGCACGTCTACGAAGGCCAGCCGTTCCTCCGCGTCGTCGCACGCCGTAAAGATTTCCTCGAACTGGTCGACCACCAAGACCAGTCGGCCAGGTTGCCCACAGCTTCGCAGGTAGTGCTCCGGGATGGCCCGCAGTTCCGCCTCGATCTCGTCATCGGAGTCCTTGACGACGTGGATGGCGAGCTGCTCGGCCAGCGTTTGGAGGGGGCGGGCGCCGGGTGTGATCAGAAGTACGGGCCACTCACCCGAGCCGGATACGTCGAGTTCGCCTCTTCTCAGCGCGGGGATCACTCCGGCGCGCAGCACCGACGACTTGCCCGACCCCGACGGGCCCACAACCACCAGCGGGCCCTTCTCCTCGGCCAATCTCGCACGCAGGCTCTCGATGAGCAGTTGGATGAGCCGCTCCCGGCCGTAAAACCAGTCGGCATGCGCCGTCTGGAAGCTCTCCAGCCCGCGGTATGGGATCGGTGCGCCGACGGGCCGCCGGCCCGGCACCCGCCTGATCGTGGTGAGCGTCTCCTGCCACTGGGAGACCATGCCGGCATCGGTCACGCCGCACACGGCCAGGATCGCGACCAGGATGTGCGGCTGGGACACAGGCGGCAGATGCGCGCCCGCGAAATAGTCGCCCGCCGTGCTGTCCGGTATGCCGACGGCTTTCGCGACATCGCGAACCGTCAACCCGGCCCGCTCTCTCAGCGCGGTGAGCGCCTGGGCGAACTCGGGCCTGGACGAGATTCGTCGTACGTCAGCGTCAGGCATGACGATCTCTTCCCCAGGGAGATGGCCCTGCTGAGCCAGCCTAACGTAATTACGCGCCGTTTCTCGGCTCGCATCGCAGCGCGTCTTCGCGCGTCCGAGCCTGTCCGACTAAAGCGCTGTCAGCTGGCCCACCTCACCCTGAAGCCATACGGTCAGTTGAAAGTTCCCGGTTTCCAGTTCCCGTGATCGAGGGAATTCGCATGGACGAGATGGTTCTTCGAGCCCAGAGATTCATCAACACGACGTACGGCAACGTGCCCGGAATCAACCCGGTGGTGGAGAACGGCGTCACCGGATGGTCCACCGTGTACGCGCTGACCCGATGCCTCCAGTACCAACTCGGCATTGCCGCCCTCTCCGACAACTTCGGCCCGACCACCATGGCCACCCTCCAGTCGACCTGGCCGTCCATCAACGCCGCCAGCGGCGCGCCCGCGAACCTCGTCCGGATCATCCAGTCCGGGCTCTACTGCAAGGGGTACGACGGCGGCGAGATCGACGGCATCTACAACGCCCGGGTTGAGGCCGGGGTCACGCAATTGAAGGCCGACGCCGGCGTGGGCACGCTCTATCCGGGTCCGTCAATGGTGCCGAAGTTATTCAAGGCGTTGCTCAACATGGATCCCTACGTGCTCCTCGCCGGTGGCAACGCCACCGTCCGGACCATTCAACAGTGGATGAACGAGCGGTACGCCCATCGGGCCAACTTCTTCATGATCCCGTGCGACGGTCACTTTTCCAGGGACGTGCAGAAAGCACTGCTCCTGGCCATCCAGTTCGAGCTGGGCATGACGGACGCCCAGGCCACCGGGGTGTTCGGCCCCGGCACACAGGCCGGACTGAAGGCCAACACCCTGTCCGTCGGATCCTCCGGCGTCTGGGTGCGACTGTTCTCCGCCGGAATGCTTTTCAACAAGCGGAACGGCGTCTCCTTCACCAGTTCGTTCGACGGCAACCTGTCCGCCCGGGCAAGCGAGTTCCAGGGCTTCGCCAAGCTCCCGGTCACCGGAAACGGCGATTTCCAGACGTGGGCCTCGCTGCTGGTGTCCACCGGCGATCCCACCCGCAAGGGAACCGCTCTCGACTGCGTCACGAAGGTGACCGCGCCCCGGGCGGACGCGCTGAAGGCGGCGGGCTACGGCATCGTGGGGCGATACCTGTGCAACGTCCCGAACACCTCGCTCAACAAGATGATCCAGCCGGGCGAACTCGCGGTACTGGCCGCGAAGGGTTTCCGGGTTTTTCCCATCTACCAGACCTGGGGCGGCTCGGCCAGTTACTTCAGCCACGCCCAGGGCGTGGCCGATGCGTTCGCTGCGATCGAATGGGCCCGCGCGCACGGATTCCTGGCGGGGACTCGGATCTACTTCGCGGTCGACTTCGACGCACTGGACTATCAGGTCACATCAAATGTCATCCCGCACTTCAGGGGCATTAAGGAAACGATTAGCGAACACGCGAGCCAGTACCAGATTGGCATCTACGGACCACGGAACGTCTGTTCCCGAGTCGCCGGCGAAGGCCTTTCGTCAGCGAGTTTCGTCTCTGACATGTCCACCGGATTCTCCGGAAACCTGGGCTATCCGCTGCCGGTGGACTGGGCCTTCGACCAGATCTCCACCATCACCGTCGGCTCCGGCAGCGGATTCATCGAAATCGACAACAACATCGCCTCGGGCCGGGATTCCGGTCAGGGAACCTTCGGGCCAGGCCAGCTTGAGGCCAACCTCGACGTGGACTTCGACATGGCCCAGCACGATGCGCTACTGGTGGACGTCCAGACCTACCTCACCGGCATCGGAGTGCCGGAGGAGGGCGGCAGCGAGATATTCGACAGAGACAACGCGACCCTGGGTTTCAACACCACCACCGAGTCGCTGGACATCACCCTCACCCACGACGGTCTCATCACGCGTCTTGCGCGCCAGTTGAAGATGCGTAAGGCGCTCATCCAGTGCCCGATCCTCTGGGAAATCCGCAAGCTCAATCTGTTGGACGGCGTCGCGGATGAGATGGTGCGGAACTACTACAACAACGGTGTCCTCGGCAGGAACGACTGCAGCACCGGCCTGGCCCAGATCTTCGCCGCGACCGCAATCAGCGCCCGTAACCACGCGATCGAGCAGGGCATCATCAGCGGCACGGTTCTCGGCCCGGCCAACGAGCCCGACCTCTGGTCGGTGTGGCAGAGACTCCAGGACCCGAACTACAACATCTCTGCCGTGGGATACGTCCACATCTGGAGCGCCGCCGATATCGGGGTGTCGCGGCCGGGTCTCAGCACCAGCGAGGATCACACTCGGCGGATCCTGGCCCGCTTCAACGGCACCGGTCCAGATGCCGACCAGTACGGGCATGAACTTCTCGGGTTGTACAAGGTGTTCGAGAAGTACCATGCCCCTCTCCGCAATCCGTGATGTGGTGAAGGGCGCCGCCATGACCAATGCCACCAAGCCGTACTCCTGGTCCGCCTGGCTCGCGCCGGTCTCCGTCAACGTGGTGCTCGGCAGCGTCGGCGTTATTCCGCTGGCCTTCGTCTGGATGTTCCTCGCCCAATACCCGCTCGCCGCTCTCGGCCTGACCGAACGCGATCCCACCGACAACGACGGCATCCTCCCCTGGCTCGTTCTGCTGGGGGCAGTCGGTCTGTTCTTCATCCTCTGGACGGTCATCAACAAGGTGACTCGCAGGGTCACGCGACTGCCCAACCGGAGCTACTGGTGGGTCAGCGTGATCATCTCGCTTACCCCCTTCGTCTTTTTCGCGGTCTTCCCCGACGCGTGGACCGCGCTGGGCTGACCTCAAATCATCAGGTGGAACGGAGTTTTTCGCATGCCCACATCACGCCGTCTGTTCTTACATTCCGCCGTCGGACTGGCCCTGGCGGCCGGCGCGGGCGCGATGTTCCCGGGGGTCGTCGTCGCCCGATCATCGGGCCGGTTCGTCGCCGGTTCGTCGGCGGAGATCCAGTCCAGCCGGAAATCTCCGAACGGTTGGCCGATCAATACGGCCGCCGACGGGGGTGGAAGCGTCTGGAGTCGTCCCGTGCCCGGCACCGGCTTCGAGGTCGCAGTGGCGATCGGCGCGGCCGAGGTGATACTCGTGCATGTCGTTCGCCGATTCCATTACGAGATCGACTCGCTGCGCCCAGGTGAGGTGCTCGGCTTCAAAAGCCCGGACACGCTCACCGGATACGAGGAGAACCACGCGTCAGGTACGGCGATCGACATTCGTCCAGGACACTATCCGCCCGGCGTACGGGGCGGATTCTACGAACATGAGGTGAACGTCGTCCGTGACATTTTGGCGGACTGCGATGGTGTGGTGACCTGGGGCGGGGACTTCGGTGTCCCAGATGAAGGGCATTTTCAGATCGATCTGCCGCCTGCGGATGAGCGAGTGTACGCGCTCGCCGAGAAATTACGCGGCTGGAACAATACGCCGGGGGAGGGCGCGGGGGTCATCAGGAGCCTGAACTGAAGGTTCCCGAGGCGCGAGGCTGGCAGCGTTTTGGATGACTTCCGGAGCTACCTGTGGATGTCGAGGGGCTATTCCTTTGATGGGCGACCCCCTGCGTCGGTAAGGAGCCGATTTCCGGTCGTGGCATGATCGGCGCCATGGAGCACTTCATACGTCCCAGCGGTTCACCGCCCGTCAACGGCTACAGCCACGCGGTCGCTTTCACCGGAGCGACGGTCGCCGTTTCGGGTCAGGTTCCGGTGGACGGCGACGGAAATCTGGAAATCTGGTCGGTAAAGAGGACGCTGAGGCCCAGATCCGGCAGGTTTACGTCAATCTGACCGCCGCTGACACAGGTTCAGACGCGATCGTGGCCGCTCACCCGGCGGCCACGATCGCGTCTGAATCCTCCTCCCAGGAGCGCGGGTGACCGCCGATATTTGGGCGCAGGCAGCGGCTCCACGGCGCGACCCGTGACGCACAGCATGATCGATAACCGGTCGGGGGGTAGCACCGGGCCCGTAATCGACGGGGATAAACGGGAAATAACCGGCATTTCCCCCCGTGAACACGATCACATTGACGATCTTGCGGTTGATCGCGAAGCTGGAGGGAAGATCGGATAGAAGCCCGCCGACCTGCGGAAACACCGAACTACTGATCCTTAGTGAGCGCACGACTGATCACCAGTCGCTGGATCTGGTTGGTGCCCTCCACGATTTGGAGGACCTTGGCCTCGCGCATGAAGCGTTCGGCTGGGAAGTCCTCGACATAGCCGTAACCGCCGAGGACCTGGACCGCGTCGGTGGTGACCTTCATGCACATGTCGGTGGCGAAGAGTTTGGCCATGGCGGCCTTTGTCCCGTACGGACGGCCGGCGTCGCGGAGGCGGGCGGCGTCCAGGTAGAGGGCGCGGGCGGCGGCGATCTGGGTGGCCATGTCGGCGAGCAGGAAACCGATGCCCTGGAAGTCGGCGATCCTGGATCCGAACTGGCGGCGTTCCTTGGCATAGGACGTCGCGGTCTCGAAGGCGGCCTGGGCGAGGCCGACGGCGCAGGCGGCGATGCCGAGGCGGCCGCCGTCGAGGGCGGCCATGGCGATGCGGAAGCCCTGGCCGGAGTCGCCGATGAGGGCGTCGGCGGGGAGGCGGACGTCGTCGAAGCGGACTTGGGCGGTCGGGGAGGAGCGCATGCCCATCTTGCGTTCCGGAGCGCCGAAGGACAGGCCGGCGGTGGTGGCGGGGACGTGGAAGCAGGAGATGCCGTCCTCGGTCCTGGCCATGACGGTGTAGAAGTCGGCGACGCCGCCGTGGGTGGTCCAGGCTTTCACCCCGTCGACGGAGTAGCCGCCGTCGACGGGCGCGGCCTGGGTGGTCAGCGCGGCCGCGTCGGAACCGGATTGCGGCTCCGACAGGCAGTACGCGCCCAGGACCTCGCCGCCGAGGAGTTCGGGCAGGTGTTCGGCGCGCTGGGCGGCCGACCCGAACGCCGAGAGCGGGAAGCACGACAGCGTGTGCACCGAGACGCCCAGCCCGACCGCCAGCCAGGCCCCGGCGAGCTCCTCGACGACCTGCAGATACACCTCATACGGCTGCCCGGCCCCACCGTGCTCCTCCGCGTAGGGCAGCCCGAGCAACCCGGAGGCTCCCAGCAGCCGGAACAGCTCACGCGGGAACCGGCCGGCCGCCTCGTCCCCGGCGGCCCGGGGGGCGACCTCCTTGGCGGCCAGTTCCCGCACCAGGTCGAACAGGTCGTGGCCTTCGGCCGTCGGCGAGACCCTGTCCACGTTCATCGCGACGCTCCTATTAACGAGAAACCCATCCCATAGACAGCCGCATGCCCACCGACCAGCGACTCACCGCTGCGGCTGTCCAGATCACGCCTTTCTCATTGATAAACGACCACGAGATCCCGCGTGGTCAGGTTGAGGCGTTCGCCGCCGCTCTCCCCGCACACCACGATGTCCTCGATCCGCGCGCCGTGCTCGCCGGGCAGGTAGATGCCGGGCTCGATGGAGAACGCGAAACCGGGCTCCATCGCCCGCGTGTTGCCCGACACGATGTAGGGCTCCTCGTGGGATTCCAGGCCGATGCCGTGCCCGGTCCTGTGGATGAAGTAGGAGCCGTATCCGGCCTCCTCGATCACCTGGCGGGCCGCCGCGTCCACGGCCTCGCAGGTCACCCCGGGCCGGACGAAGTCGCAGGCGGCCTCCTGCGCCCGGCGGAGCACCTCGAAATAGGCCGCATAAGCCGAATCGGGCTCGCCCACCGAGTAGTTCCGCGTCGAATCCGAGCAGTAGCCGCTTGGCATGGTCCCGCCGATGTCCACCACGACCTGGTCGCCCTGCTGGATGACCCGGTCGGAGAGGTCGTGATGCGGGGACGCGCCGTTCGGCCCGGACGCCACGATGACGAAGTCGATGACCGCGTGACCGGCGGTCATGATCGCGTCCGCGATGTCGCGGCCGACCTCGCGCTCGGTGCGCCCGGCCCGCAGGAACCCGGGCACCTGCTCGTGCACGGCGTCGATCGCCGCCCCGGCCGCGCGCAACGCCGCGACCTCGGCGGGCGACTTGCGCATCCGCAGCTCGGCCAGGGCGCGCCCGGCGAGATGCTGCTCGACCCCGGGGAGCGCGTCGCGGAACCGGAGCGACTGCATCGCCCACATCCGGTCCGACAACCCCACCGACGCGACGTCGCCGAGGCGTTTGGCCACCACCGCATAGGGATCGTCGGTCTCGTCCCACGGGACGAACTCCAGCCCGATCCGCCCGGCGGGCGAGGCCTGCGCGGCCGGCAGTTCCAGCCGGGGCACCATCATGAACGCCTCCCCGGCGGCGGGCACCACCAGACAGGTCAGGCGTTCCAGGGCATGCGCGTGGTATCCGCTCACATAACGCAGATCCGGGCCAGGAGTCAGCAACAGCGCGCCGAGCCCGGCCGCGGCGGTGGCCGCCCGGACCTCGTCGATTCTGGTCACCGGATACAGCTCAGAGGACTCCGTTGTCACAAGTCCCCATCTAAGCAGAGCCCGCCGACAGTCTCCGACCCGCCGCTCAGCCCAAATATTTCGCATCTCCGGGAAATCACTGCTACGCTCCGCGCAAGGCCGATCACGGCCAGTTTCAGATTGTCCAGATAGATGCTGTTTTGAGAGCGAGCCCCACCATGGTCGGCGTCGTGGGCGGCGAACCGCTGCCCCTCCACCCCCCAGACGACCGCATCCCTTCGATGAAGGCTCCCCTGACCGCCGCGGAGATGGTGCAGGATCTGCGCGCGCGACTCGACCGGCAAGAGGAGTGGCTGGCCGAGGAACGCGACGTGGGCGCCGCCCTGCGTGCGGCCATTCTGCCGGAACCGGGCGCGAACATGGACCTGCCCACCGCCCGCATCGCCGTCCGCTACGCGCCGGCGGTCCAGCCGCGCGGCGACAGCACCCCACCTCCCAATCTCGCGCCGCCCTATCCCCCACCGCCCTATGCCGCGTTGGGCGGCGACTGGTATGAGGCGACCACCCTCCCCGACGGCCGGGTCCTGCTCGCCGTCGGCGACGTCTCCGGGCACGGCATGGCCGCCATCGCCCAGATGGCGCAGCTGCGGCACGCGCTGGTCGGCCTGGCGATGACCGGCCGCCCGCCGAACCGGCTGCTGGCGTGGCTGAACGCGCTGGTGCTCAACCGGCTCGATGACACCATCGCCACCGTCATCGTGGGCCTGCTCGACCCGGCGACCGGGCTGCTCACCTGGGCGCAGGCCGGGCATCTCGCACCGATCATGGTCAGGGACGGGCAGGCCCGCCAGCTCCGCGCCCCGCGCGGCCTCGTGCTGGGCGCCTCGCCCGACCCGCCGTTCACCGTCTCGAAAGTACGGCTACACCCCGGGGACCTGCTGCTCATGTTCACCGACGGGCTGGTGGAACGGCGCGACCGCGACATCGGCGAAGGGCTGGAGCTGATCATGAGCGCGGCCGAGAAAATCGGTCACCACGATCTCGACGCGGGGCTCGGATTCCTGATCGACGCGGCGGGCGGTCCGAGCCCGGAGGACGATACGTGTCTCCTCGCCGTGGGGGTCCTGGGACCATAGACGGGTGCTGATGCTTCTCGACACCCCGTCGCTGTATTTCCGGGCCTTCTACGGCATCCCGGAATCGATGACCGCGCCGGACGGCATGCCCGTCAACGCCGTGCGCGGGCTGATCGACATGATCGCCACGCTGGTCCGGTCGCACTCCCCTACCCAGCTGGTGGCCTGCATGGACGCCGACTGGCGGCCCGCGTTCCGGGTGGCCGCGATCCCGTCGTACAAATCGCATCGGGTGGCGTACGGGAACCAGGAGGAGATCCCGGACACGCTCGCGCCGCAGGTGCCGGTGATCGAGGAGGTGCTGGCCGCGCTGGGCATCGCCAACTTCGGCGTCGCCGGGTACGAGGCGGACGACGTCATCGGCACCCTGGCGGTCCGGCACCAGGGCGCGGTCGAGATCGTCACCGGCGACCGGGACCTGTTCCAGCTGGTGGACGACGCGAAACCGTGCCGGGTCCTTTACACTGTAAGGGGGATTCGTAATCTTCAGACGGTGGACGAGGCGTTCGTCACGGCGAAGTACGGCATTCCCGGCCGCGCGTACGCCGACTTCGCGACGCTGCGCGGCGACCCGAGCGACGGCCTGCCGGGCGTGCCGGGCATCGGCGAGAAGACCGCCGCCGCGCTGATCACCCGGTTCGGCTCGCTCGACGCCCTGCTGGCGGCCGCCGGCGACGACGGCTTCCCCGCGGGCGCGCGCAACAAGCTGGCCGCCGCCCGCGACTACCTGGCGGTCGCGCCCGCGGTCGTCCAGGTCGCCCACGACGCCCCGATCCCGGACGTGGACCTGCGCGTCCCGGCCGAACCCAAGGACCCCGCCCGCCTGGTCGAACTCGCCGACCGCTACGGCCTGGACAGCCCGCTCAACCGCCTGCTCCCCGTGCTGGCCCGAGCCCAGGCCGGGTAGCCGCGCCGGAATTCGCGCCCAGGCCGGGCAAACACCCACGTCCGCACTTCGTGCCCAGGCCGGGTGAACACGCGCGCCCGGCTACCTCGGCTCCACCGCGCTCGACCGTCCCGGGCCGGAAACTCGCCTGGTTGAAATCCAGGCTCCGACACGTTCTCTGGCCCCAGCCCGGCCGAAGGGGCACGCCCGAAGCCCGGCTCCGACCATCCCCGGCGACGTGACGCGCTCGCCCGAGGTCCGCCCGTGGGCGCCGCCGTCCGCACGGCGAGCACGGGGCTAATGCGCCCGACCGGGGTCCGCGCTCCGCTACGTTGATGGGCGTGCCGCACAGAACGATCCGGGTCCCGGACGCGCAGAAACCACGGCTCGTCGATGGATTCGAGCGGATCCGCGATGAATTCGACCTGCCCGCCGCCTTCCCCGCGCCGGTCCGGGCCGAGGCCGAGCAGGTGGCCTCCCGCCCTCCGGCCGGCGAGGACCGCACCGACCTGCCGTTCCTGACCATCGACCCGCCCGGTTCGATGGACCTGGACCAAGCCCTCTGCCTGGAGGAACGCCCCAGAGGCGGCTACCGCGTCTGGTACGCGATCGCCGACGTCGGCTCCTTCGTCCGCCCGGGCGGCGCGATCGATCTGGAGGCCAGGACCCGCGGCGAGACCGTCTACCTGCCGGACGGCCGGATCCCGCTGCATCCGGCCGTGCTGTCGGAGGGCGCGGCCAGCCTGCTGCCGGGCGAGGTCCGCCCGGCCGCGCTCTGGTGCCTGGACCTGGACGCCGAGGGCCGCACCGTCGGCGTGGACGTGCGGCGGGCACTGGTCCGCAGCCGGGAGCGGCTCGACTACGACTACGTGCAGACCGCGGTCGACACCCAACGGGCCGACGGCACGCTGCGCCTGCTCGCCGAGATCGGCCCGCTCCGGCTGGCGCTCGAACGGGCCAGAGGCGGGGTGAGCCTGCCCACGCCGGACCAGGAGGTCGTGCACGAGGCGGGCGGTTACCGGCTGGAGTTCCGGACGCCGCTGCCGTGCGAGGCGTGGAACGCGCAGATCTCGCTGCTCACCGGCATGGCGGCGGCGCAGCTGATGCTGGACGCCGAGATCGGCCTGCTCCGGGTGCTGCCCCCGGCCGATCCACGCGACCTGGCCAAGATCCGCCGGGTGGCGCTCGCGCTGGGCGTCTCGTGGCCGGAGGGCGCGACCTACGGCGAGGTCGTCCACGGCCTCGATCCGAAGATTCCCGGACATGCCGCGTTCCTGCACGAATCCACGGTGCTGCTGCGCGGCGCGGCGTATGTCTCCTTCAACGGGGAGCCGCCCCGGCTGGCCGAGCACGCCGCCATCGCGGGGCCGTACGCGCACGTGACGGCGCCGCTGCGCCGCCTGGTGGACCGTTACGCGACCGAGGTGTGCCTGGCCGTCGCGGCCGGGGAACCCGTGCCGGAACGGGTCGAGGAGGCCCTGGTGGTGCTGCCCGACCAGATGCGGGCGGCGGGGCGCAGGACCGGCGGGGCCGACCGGGCCTGCGTGGACCTGGTCGAGGCGTTCGTGCTGCACGAGCGGGTCGGCGAGGAGTTCGACGCGGTCGTGGTCGACGTCGCCGAGGACAAGCCGGGCGGCCACGTCCAGGTCACCGACCCGGCCGTGATCGCCCGCTGCGACGGCGACGGGCTGCCTCTCGGCGAGCGGATCCGGGTCCGGCTGGTGCGCGCGGACCCGAACAAGCGCGAGGTCCGGTTCACCAGGATCAGCTGACCGAGGAGTAGGCCACCACGCCCCGACGCAGCGCGTCGACCGCCTTGCCCGCGTTGTCGCGCACCTTGCTGCCCTTGGGCGCGGCGTCCCGCAGCTGCCCGAGCAGGTCGAGCAGCTGCTTGACCCACCGCACGAAGTCGCCGGCCGCCAGGTCGCCGTCGGTGAGGACCGCGTCCAGGGTGTGCCCCTTCGCCCACCGGAACGCCGCCCAGGCGAACCCGAAGTCGGGCTCGCGGATGAACGACAGGCCGTGGTCCTCCTCGATGCCCTCCAGTTCCCCCCACAGCCGCAGCATCGCGGCCAGCGCCTCCTTGGCGCCGCCGGCCGGGATCTTCGGGCTGCGCGTGTCGTCGGACTGGCGGGACTCGAACACCAGCGAGGACACGCAGGCCGCCAGCTCGGCCGGATCCAGCTTCTCCCAGATCCCGGCCCGCAGGCACTCGGCCGTGAGCAGGTCGAGCTCGGTGTAGAGCTGGGCGAGCCGCCGCCCCTGGTCGGTGACGGCCTCGCCGTCCAGGTAGCCGAGCTGGTCCAGCACCCCGCAGACCCGGTCGAAGGTGCGGGCGATCACGTGCGACCGCCCTTCGACCCGGCGGCGCAGCGTCTCGGTCTCCCGCTGGAGCTTGTAGTACCGCTCCGCCCAGCGGGCGTGGTCCTCCCGCTCGTCGCATCCGTGGCAGGGGTGCTGGCGCAGCTCCCGGCGCAGCCGGTTGATCTCCTCGTCCTCGGTGGCGTGGTCGCGCGCCCGGGCCGGTTTGCCCAGATCCCGGTCGCCCAGCTTGGCGTGCATGGTCGAGACCAGGTTGGCCCGCTCCTTCGGGCTGCGCGCGTTGAAGTTCTTCGGGATGCGGATGTGGTCCACCGGCTCCACCGGCACCGGGAAGTCCGCCGCCGCCAGCCGCTTGACCTGCCGTCCCACCGTCAGCACCGTCGGTGTGGGCCCCTCCCCGCGCGGCCCGAGCCCCGGGTCGAGCACCACCGCGAGCCCGGCCCGCCGCCCCCCGGGGATCCGGATCACGTCCCCGGGCTTCAGCTCCTCCAGGCTCTGCACGGCCTGCGCCCGCCGGGCGGCTCCGCGCTGCCGCGCCATCTCGGCCTCGCGGTCCGACAGCCGCCTGCGCATCGCCGCATACTCGGGGAAATCCCCCAGATGGCAGGTCATCGCCTCCGCGTAGCCCTCCAGGGCCTGCTCCGACTTGCGCAGCTGCCGGGCCAGGCCGACCACCGCCCTGTCTGCCTGGAACTGGGCGAAGGAGTCCTCCAGGAGCGTGCGGGCGCGTTCCCGCCCGACCTGGCCGACGAGATTGACCGCCATGTTGTACGAGGGCCGGAAGCTCGACCGCAGCGGATAGGTCCGGGTGCTGGCCAGACCGGCCACGCTCATCGGATCCATGCCCGGCTGGTAGACGACGACCGCGTGGCCCTCCACGTCGATGCCGCGCCGCCCGGCCCGCCCGGTCAGCTGCGTGTACTCCCCCGGCGTCAGGTCGGCGTGCGTCTCCCCGTTCCACTTGTCGAGTTTCTCGATCACGACCGAGCGGGCGGGCATGTTGATGCCCAGCGCCAGCGTCTCGGTCGCGAACACCGCCTTCACCAGGCCGTTGGTGAACAGCTCCTCGACGACCTCCTTGAAGGCCGGGAGCATGCCCGCGTGGTGGGCGGCCAGGCCGCGCTCCAGGCAGTCCCGCCATTCCAGGTAGCCGAGCACGGCCAGGTCCTCGTCCGGCAGGTGGGCGGTCCGCTCGTCCACCAGCTGGCGGATCTCGTGCCGCTCCTTGTCGCTGGTCAGCCGCAGCCCCGCGGCCAGGCACTGCTGGACGGCGGCGTCGCACCCGGCCCGGGAGAAGATGAACGTGATCGCGGGCAGCAGCCCTTCCGCGTCCAGCCGTTCGATGGTCGTCGCCCGGTCGTGTCCGTTGCGGCGGGGGCGCAGGTAGCCGCGCTTGCCGCGGGTGTTGGCCAGCCGCTGCTCGTCCCGGGACAGGCGCATCAGGCTGGCGTTGATCCTGGTCGCGCCGTCCTCGTTGGCGAACAGGTCGTAGAGGCGGTTGCCGACCAGCATGTGCTGCCAGAGCGGCACCGGGCGGTGCTCGTCGACGATCACCGTGGTGTCGCCGCGCACCTCGCCGAGCCACTCGCCGAATTCCTCGGCGTTGCTGACGGTGGCCGACAGCGCCACCACCCGCACCGACTCGGGCAGGTGGATGATCACTTCCTCCCAGACCGCGCCGCGGAACCGGTCGGCCAGGTAGTGCACCTCGTCCATGACCACGTAGCCGAGCCCGGCCAGGGTGCCCGACCCGGCGTAGAGCATGTTGCGCAGCACCTCGGTCGTCATGATCACGATCGGGGCCTCGCCGTTGACGCTGTTGTCGCCGGTGAGCAGGCCGACCTTGGCCGCGCCGTAGCGCCGGACCAGGTCGTTGTACTTCTGGTTGGAGAGCGCCTTGATCGGCGTGGTGTAGAAGCACTTGCGGCCCTGCTCCAGGGCCAGGTGCACGGCGAACTCGCCGACCACCGTCTTGCCCGAGCCCGTCGGGGCCGCCACCAGCACTCCGTCGCCCGCCTCCAGCGCCTGGCAGGCGTCGACCTGGAACTCGTCGAGGCCGAAGTCGTACAGCTCGCGGAACGAGGTGAGCGCCGGGCCGCTCTCGCTCTGCTGCTCTCTGAAGACGGCGTAGCGTTCGGCAGGCGTGCTCATGCCGTCAACCCTACCGATATCCGCGTTACGGCCGTCCCGCGCCCGGCCTCGCGCCTTTACAAAGTAGATTCCTTTTGTACGGCATGCTCACGGCACCAGCACCCGCAACGCCCCCGCTTCCACGGAGCAGCCGATCGGCGTGGGACCCACCCGTTCGCCGTCGGCGTAGGCGATCGTGTCCGGCGCGTCGAGGGTGACCGTGCGGCCGCGCAGGATCTGCACCGCCGGAAGATCGGTATGGGTGCCTTTGTAGACGCGGGGAAAGGCCCGCAGGAACGCGGTCTTCGGCATGGCCGCCAGGATCATCACGTCCAGCAGGCCATCGTCAGGTTTCGCGTCGGGGCACACCCGCATCCCGGCGCCGTACGAGCGCGTGTTGCCCACCGCCACCAGCATGGCCTCCCGTTTGATCACCTGGTCGTCGATCGTGATCGTGAACGGGATCGGGGTGAACGAGCGCAGCTCCTGCACCAGGGCGAGGATGTACTTCGACATGCCGGGCGGCCAGGTCATCCGGTTGGCGCGCTCGTTGACGCGGGAGTCGAAGCCGCACGCGACCACCCCGGCGAACCATCGCGAGCCCGGAGATATCCGGGCCGCGTCGATCACCCGCACGCGCCCGCCGAGCACCGCGTCCGCGGCCCGCAGCGGGTCACGACGCGGGATGCCCAGCGCGTCGGCGATGTCGTTGCCGGTCCCGGCCGGAATGATCCCCAGCGGCACGCCGGTGCCGGCCACCGTCTGCACGGCCAGATGCACCAGCCCGTCCCCGCCGAACGCGACGAGGGCGGCGGGCCCGGCGGCGACAGCCGTACGGGCCCTGGCCAGCGCGTCGGCGGCGGAGTCGCCGATCAGGACGGAGACCTCCCGGCCACCAGCCCGTAATCGCGCCAGGACCGGGTCGAGCGACCGGATCCCCCGCCCGCCACGCGCGGTCGGGTTCACCACGACGACGAGCTCGCCCGCCACTAATCGTCGGCCGGAACGCTGGGACCGTCGAGCTCCTCTTCCAGCGCCCGCGCCCGCTGCGCGTCCAGCGCGTCCTGCCTGCGGTCACGGAAGTACATGAACGCCAGCGCCAGGTAGAACAGCGCGATCATCGGCATGGCCAGCGCCAGCATGGTGAACGGATCCTGGCTCGGGGTGGCGATCGCGGCGAACACGAACATCAGGAAGATGACCATGCGCTGATGTTTGGCCACGGCGGAGTAGCGCAGCACGCCGATGACGTTCAGGAAGGCCATCAGCAGCGGCAGGAGGAACGACACGCCGAAGATGACCAGCATCAGCATCAGGAACGACAGGTAGTCGTTGACGTCGATCAGCGGGACCGCGTTCTCCGGCACGAATCCCAGCAGCAGCGACAGGCCCTTGTCCATGGTCAGGTACGCCAGCGCGGACCCGGCCAGGAACAGCGGCACGGCGAGGCCGAGGAAGGTGTAGGAGTACTTCTTCTCGTTGCGGTACAGACCCGGGGTCACGAACGCCCAAACCTGATACAGCCAGATCGGCGCGGCCACCACCAGGCCGAACATGAACGCGACCTTGAGGTTGATGAAGATGCCCCCGGTCACGCTGCCGACTACGAGGTTGAGGTTGCAGTCGGTGCTGGTGCTGTTGCCCAGCCGGAGATTCGAGGGCAGCCGGCAGAACGGCCCGGTCATGAAATCCCAGATCGGGTCGAAGAAGATAAACCCGACGATCGTCCCCACCACAATGCCAAGAATGATCTTGACGATGCGGTTGCGCAGCTCACGGATGTGATCCATGAGCGACATGCGGCCGTCGTCGTCACTCGCGGCCGTGGGAGCCGACCGTTTCAGCAGCGCCATTGGACGATTCCTGGGCTAGGGGAAGGAGCGTTCAGTTCTGCTTGTCAGCCTGCGCGGCGCGCAGCTTGGCGTTCTCTTCCTCAAGCGTGCGCAGCCGGTCCTCGACCGAGGGGGTCGCCGGGTTGGCGGCGGCCGGAACGGTCGGCGGAATCTGCGCCGGGGGCGGCGGCACGGTCTCGGCCTTGGCCTGCACGACCGTCGAGTCCTCGTCGTCCTCGTTCAGCTTCTTGGTCTCCTTCTTGAACAGCCGCAGCGACTGCCCAAGGGCCCGAGCCGTGTCCGGAAGCTTCTTCGCGCCGAACAGGAGGATGACGATGAGCCCGATGATTATCAGCTCAGTGGGTCCCAGGGTTGGCATGACACTTCCTTACGGGGCCGATGGTGCAGAGGCACGTCTCAGCCCGATGGTACGCCGTGCGGGCAGTACTTCATCACCCTGCCCTTCCAACAGGGGTGATGTCATCCTTCGGAAGGACGATTCCCGATCTCGGCGCGTAACCGGGCTTGCGCGGGTTCGATACGTTTCCTGGCCCGGTCGAGCTCCCGCCCGAGCCCCCGCGCGGCCATGAGAACCCGCGCGGTCAGCACCCCGAGCACGGCCATACCGGCCACCCCCAGCCCCACCGCGGCATAGATCCAGATCATGACGCCCCTCAGTAATAGTTGGCCAGGGCTTCCTTGGCGGTCTCCGTCACCCGCTCGGCCAGCGACTCGGGCCTGATCACGCGGCCGGAGTCGCCCAGCCGGAGCGCGAGCCGGACCAGCCAGGTCTGGTCACGCGCCCGCAGGGTGACGCGCTGGCGGCCCTCGCCGAGCTCCTCCAGGCTCTCCACCGGGTAGTACTCCGACACCCAGCGCCCGGCGGGGGTGACCTCCAGCTCCACCAGCTCGTCGCTCTCCGACGGCCGGAACACCCCGTCGGCGACGTCCATGGGCTCGGCCTCGGCGGGCGGGTCGGCGGCCACGTCCAGCATGTCCACCGCGAGGATGCGATCCACCCGGAACATGCGCATCGCCTCGGCCCGGTAGCACCAGCCCTCCAGGTAGTGGTGGCCGTCCACCAGCACCACCCGGAGCGGGTCGACCTCGCGCGGCGTCACCTCGTCGCGGCCGGGCACGTAGTAGCGCAGCGACACCCGCCGCTTGTGCCTGGCCGCCGTGGTGACGGTGACCAGCGCGCCGGGCGCGGCGTCCACCTCCACCGCGACCTGGTTGCTGACCGCCGCCGCGCCGTCGCCTGCGGCCTGCTCCAGCTTGGCGATGACCCGCCCGAGCGCCTCGGTCCCGGCGAACTCCGGCAGCTCGGCCAGCATACGCAGCGCCACCAGCAGGGCGCTGACCTCGTCCACGCCCAGCTTCAGCGGCCGGGCGATGGTCTCGGCGTTGTCGATGAGGATCTCGCCGCCGTCCCAGGAGACGTCGATGAGGTCGCCGGGGGTGTGCCCCGGCAGCCCGCACATCCAGACCAGCTGCAGGTCGTCGATGAGCTGCTTCTCGTTCAGCCCGAACAGCCGCGCCACCTCCGGCACCTGCGCCCCGGGATGGGACATCAGGTACGGCACGAGCGCCAGCAGCCGGGGCAGCCGGTCGTTCACTGCAGAGCCCCCTTCAGGCGGCGGATGACGGCCTCCCGCGCGTCCGGCGGGTCGATCACCTGGGCGTCGGCGGCGAGGCTGGCGATCCACCCGGCCAGCCGCTCCGCGTCGGTGAACGCGAGCTCCACCTCGTCCCACTCGGCTCCCGGCCGGACCTGTCTGGCCAGGTGCCGCAACCCCTGGCAGGTGCCGGGGCGCACCCGCAGCAGCGCCGTACGCTCGGGGAACTCCTCGCCCGCGTAACCCACCTGGGCGCGCAGGTCGATGCCGTCGGGCACGCGGACCGCGCCGGGCCGCCCGAGCGTGGCGACCGGGCCGGCGATGCGGCTCAGCCGGAACACCCGGGTGTCGTCGCGGCCGCGGTCGTGCCCGACCAGATACCACCGGCCGCGGCGGCTGACCACGCCCCACGGCTCGACCACCCGGCGCAGCACCGACTCGCTGCCGGAGGAGCGGTAGTCGAAGGCCACCACCCGCCGGTCCCTGACCGCTTCCCACAAGGTCGGGAAGGAGGCGTCCCTGGTGTCCACCCGCAGCTCCAGCGGGCCCTCCACCAGATCGGTCTCCACCCCGCCCGCCTTCAGCTTGAGCATCGCGCCGCTGGCCGCCTCGGCCAGGTTGGCCCGCTGCCAGACCTGCGCGGCCAGCCCCAGCACGGCGGCCTCGTCGGGTTCCAGGGTGATCTCGGGCAGCTCGTAGGCCTGCCGGACGATGCGGTAGCCGGGATCGTCCTCCCACGGGTCCTTGTTGACCTCGATCGGGATGCCGATCTCGCGCAGCTCGTTCTTGTCCCGCTCGAACATGCGCTGGAAGGCTTCGTCGTTGTCCGGGTCGTAGCCCGGGACGACGTGGCGGATCTGCTCCGCGCTCAGCGGCCGCCGGGTCGAGAGCAGGCAGATCACCAGATTGAGCAATCGCTCGGTCTTCCGCCGGGACATGGCCCCTCCCCTCCTTCTCCGATGAAGAACGCTACCCTTTTCCAGGTGATCAGATGGCGCAAGGGCGAGGTCCTGGGGATCAGGCGTGACTGGCCGGGCGCGGTGGAACTGGAGGTGTCCGTCGAGGACGGAACCCGGTGCCGGGCGCTGGCCTATCCCCCGCTGGTGGGCCGTCCGGAGCCCGGCGACGCGGTGCTCCTGAACACGACCGCACTCGCGATGGGCCTCGGTACGGGAGGTTACGCCATGGTGGTGGCGATTCCTGACCGTTTGCCACAAGATCCGGTGGGTCCTGGTCACCTGGTGAAGGCGCGGTACACGCCGTTGCAGGCCACCGTGCAGGGCGCGGACGAGCAGAACTCGCCCCACCACGAGCTGCTCCGCGACGCCGACACCCTGGACGGCATGCCCGTCGTGGTGGCCGACCTGCACTCCGCCCTCCCGCCGATCCTCTGCGGCCTGTACGCCTCCCGCCCCGAGATCCGGGTGGCGTACGTGATGCAGGACGGCGGCGCCCTCCCCGCCTGGTTCTCCATGTCCTGCGCCCGGCTGCGGGAGATCGGCTGGCTGTGCGGCGTGGTGACGGCCGGGCAGGCGTTCGGCGGCGACGTGGAGGCGGTGACCACGCACACCGCCCTGCTGGCCGCCCGGCACGTGCTCAGGGCCGACGTGACGATCATCGCCCAGGGCCCCGGCAATCTGGGCACGGGCACCCGCTGGGGTTTCTCCGGGGTGATGGCCGGGGAGGCGATCAACGCGGCCGGGGTGCTCGGCGGGCGCCCGGTGGCGGCGCTGCGGATCAGCGAGGGCGACCAGCGGGACCGGCACTTCGGGGTGTCGCACCATTCGCTCACCGCGTACGGCCGGGTGGCGCTCTCCCCCGCCGAGGTGGTGGTGCCCGCGCTGCCGGGCGAGTTCGGCGACCAGGTCCGCTACCAGGCGGCCGACCTGGCCTCCCGCCACATCCTCGTGGAGGTGCCGGTCGGCGGGCTGTACGAGGCGCTGCGGAAGTCCCCCGTCACCCTGTCCACGATGGGCAGGAACCTGGACCAGGACCGCGCCTACTTCCTGGCCGCGGCCGCCGCGGGCCGCCACACCGCCACGCTGCTGGCCTGAAATACCAGCTCGGCGCGGGCGTGACTTCTAGCATCCGACGCATGAACGCGAGAGAAACAGCGCGGAAAGTCCGGGTGGCCCTGCTGGGTGCCGCCCTGCTGGCGGTCCCGGCGTGCTCGGGGTCGAGCGCCGAGTCCAGAGCGGGCCGGGAGCCCGTCCCGAGCACGTCCGCCACGGTGGCGGGATCGGTGCCGAGCGATCCCCAGCAGGTCGGCTTCCTGGCCATCGGCGACTTCGGCACCGGCGGCAAGGCGCAGCGGCGGGTGGCGGCGGCGATGAAACGCTGGGCCTCCCGGCACCGGGTCGACGCGATCATCACGACCGGGGACAACGTCTATCCGGACGGCAGTCCCGACAAGTTCCCGGCTGTGCTCACCAAGCCGTACAAGGGGGTGAAAGCCCCGATCTGGGCGGCGCTCGGCAATCACGACGTGCAGGCGGGGCACGCCGCCCAGCAGCTGAAGACCCTCGGCCTGCCCAGGCCGCCGTTCGCGAAGCGGCTGCCTGGGGTGGAGTTCCTGTTCCTGGACGCCAACCGGGACCACGCCGAGCAGGCGGGCTGGCTGGACCGCCAGCTGTCGGCCGCCGGGCCCCGGCTGCGGGTCGTGGTGTTCCACCAGCCCGCCTGGTCGTGCTCCCTGCACGGCTCGACCGCGACCGTGGACCGGCACTGGGTGCCCATCCTGGAACGGCACCGGGTGGCCCTGGTCCTCAACGGCCACGACCACAACTACCAGCGTTTCGTCTCCCCCAACGGGGTCAACTACATCGTCACCGGCGGGGGCGGCGCGGGCCTCTACGCGATCAAGTACGGCTGCCCCGGCCTGCCCAAACGGGCCGCCGCCCGCAAACGCCACCATTTCGTGGCCGTCCAGGTCACCGGCGACGACACCCTCAGCGTGGCCGCCATCGGCCCCAAGGGCCACACCTTCGACTGGTCTGTGATCACGCGCTGACGGGATCAATGAGAAAGTCGTGATCTGGGCGGCCGCAGCGGTGAATCGCCTGGACGGCGGCTATGCGGCTGTCTATGGGACGAGTTTCTCATTGAAGTAGAAGTCTTTGAAAGTGAATGCCTCCGGTCCGGGTCCTTCTGCCCTGAGCCGGTCCAGCCGGGCCATCCCCTCCGCCAGAGTGGGCGGCTCCCCCTCCGGCCACCACCACATCACGCTGTACGGCACCACGACCCGCTGGAACCACTCCCGCCGTCGTTGCAACACGGCCAGATGCCGGGACCGGTACACGAAGTTCCAGAGCGCCTCCCGCGACTCCCAGACCGAGAAGTTGATCACGAGCTCGTCGCCGTAGTCGTGCTGCACGGTGTCGGTGGGATCGTCCCCGCCCTTGAGCCGCCAGACGAACCCCGGCGAGCTGTCGGAGAGCAGGTTGACGGGTTCCAGCAGGGCGACGAACTCCGCCAGCTGGGGAGAGTCGAGGGGGGCGAGCAGATGCGCGACGTTCAGCTGGGCCAGATGCATGGCCCCAGCATTCCCAGCCCGTTTCTCTATGTCAATTCCTATTATTTTTAGAAATGACCACGCAGCACTCCCCCGGCCTGGGGTCCAGCCGGGCCGTCACGCCCTCGACCCCGTCGAGCAGCCCCTGGCAGAGCGACAGGTTCATCGAGCACACCAGCAGCGGATGTTCCCCCGCCAGCACGTGGAAGGGGCAGTTGCGCAGCCGCAGCACCCCGTCCTCCTCGTAGGGCTCGTAGCCCTGCCGGGCCAGCGTCTCCCGTACCGGCCCGGACGCGCCGGCGGCCAGCTTCCGGCCCGCCCGCCGCGCGGCCTCCTCGGCCAGCTCGTCACCGCCGAGCAGGTCGACGACCTCGGCCAGGATCAGCGCCACCGTGCGATAGTCCCGGGGCGGCAGGCTGACCAGATGCTCGGCCCCCGACCGGCGATACACCTTGGCGGGCCGCCCGCTGCCCGGCCCGGTCCGCTCCCCCAGCCGCTTGAACTCCGCCGTCAGCAGCCCCGCGTCGACCAGCTTGTCGAGATGGAACGCGGCCAGCCCCCGGGCCACCCCGGTCGCCTCCGCCGCCTCGGCCCGCCCGACCGCCCGGCCATGCCCGACCACGAACCGGTACAGCTCTCTCCGCACCGGATCGCCCAGCAGGGCCACCGCCTCATCACTGTCCACAGCCGGAGTTTACGGACACGCCAGAGCCCTCCTCCCCGTGAGGGAAGGAGGGCTCCGCGGAACGATCAGACGGCGCCGAGCACGTCCACCACGAACACCAGGGTGTCGGTGCCCTTGATGCCGGCCTCGGCCTGGCCTTCCTTGCCGTAGCCGAGCTCCGGCGGGATGGTGATGACGACGCGGCTGCCGACGGCGACGCCGGTCAGGCCCTGGGACCAGCCCTTGACGACCTGGCCGAGCTGGAACTGGGTGGCCTCGCCGCGCTTCCAGCTGGAGTCGAACTCCTTGTCGGTGCCCCAGATCTTGCCGGTGTAGTGCACCATGACCGTCTGGGTCTCCTTCACCTTCGGGCCGTCGCCCTTGATGACGGTCTTGACGACCAGGTCCTTGGGCGGCTGCGCCGCGGTCTTGGTGGTCAGCTCGGGGGGCGTCTCGCCGCCCGGGTTGACCAGCTTGACGCCCTCGATGCCGGGGTCGGTGGCGTTGCCCACGGCGGCCCTGGCGGCGGCCGAGACCACGTCGATGACCAGCACCTGCGAGGTCACCCCGAAGTCGGTGCCCTGCTGCCTGGCGTTGTCCATCATGGCCTGGTCGAGGCTGTCCTTGGCGATCACGACCAGCACCCGGCCGCCGGGCTTCAGCCCGACCAGGCCGTCGTGTAGCGCTTTCGGGAGGTTCTGGTTGACCGGCACGAACTCGGGCGTTCCCTTGTCGTACGCCGAGCCGACGGTCTTGTTCTCCTTGCCGTCCCAGGTGTAGACGCTCACGTTGGCGACCAGCGTGTCGCCTTCCTTGGCCGCGTTGCCGTCCCCGGGGGCGATCACGCGCGCCGAGGAGGTCAGGTCGGGGTTCCCGGTGGGGAAGGTGACCTTCGGCATGGTGCCGGCGGAGCCGTCGACCTTGATGTTCTTGGCGTCGCCGAGCGGGCCGGTCAGCGAGGCCGCGGCGCTGGGCGCGGGGGCGCTGCCGCTGGCGGCGGCCGTGCCGGCCGGGGTGGCGGCGGGGCTGGCCCCGGTGGCGGTCTTCTGGGCGGTGCCGCACGCGACGGCGGTCAGAAGCAAAGGAAGAGCGGCGGCGGCGATGGCCGTGCGGCGGCGCATGATGGGAATCCTCAGGAAGGCAGCGGAGAGTCAGACAGCGGGTTCGCGTCACACTACCCGAACCCGCTGTCTGGATGACGTAAGGAGATCACATTCCGGCGATCAGCTTGTCCACCCGCTCGTCGACACTGCGGAACGGGTCCTTGCAGAGCACCGTCCGCTGGGCCTGGTCGTTCAGCTTCAGGTGCACCCAGTCAACCGTGAAGTCACGGCGCTTCTCCTGGGCTCTGCGGATGAACTCGCCGCGCAGCCTGGCCCGCGTGGTCTGCGGCGGGACCGACTTGGCCTCGAAGATCTTGATGTCGGTGGCCACCCGCTCCACCGCGCCGCGCTTCTGCAGCAGGTAGAACAGGCCGCGGCGGCGGTGCACGTCGTGGTAGGCCAGATCCAGCTGGGCGACCCGCGGCGAGGACAGCGGCAGGTCGTACTTCTTTCTGTAACGTTCAATCAGCTGGTACTTGGTGACCCAGTCGATCTCCCGGGAGACCAGGTCCAGGTCGCCGGTCTCCACCGCCCGCAGGGTGCGCTCCCAGAGCTCCAGCACCCGCTTGCTGGTCTCGTCGCCGCCGCGCCGGTCCACGAAGTCCTTGGCCTTGCCCAGGTACTCCTGCTGGATCTCCAGCGAGGACGCCTCCCGGCCGTTGGCCAGCCGGACCCTCCTGCGGCCGGTCATGTCGTGCGAGACCTCGCGGATGGCCCGGATCGGGTTCTCCAGCGACAGGTCGCGCATCACCACCCCGGCCTCGATCATCCGCAGCACCAGGTCGGTGGCGCCGACCTTGAGCAGCATGGTGGTCTCGCTCATGTTGGAGTCGCCGACGATGACGTGCAGGCGGCGGAACCGCTCGGCGTCGGCGTGCGGCTCGTCCCGGGTGTTGATGATCGGGCGGCTCCGGGTGGTCGCCGAGGAGACGCCCTCCCAGATGTGCTCGGCCCGCTGCGAGACGCAGTAGACCGCTCCACGCGGGGTCTGCAGCACCTTGCCGGCGCCGCAGATGATCTGGCGGGTGACCAGGTAGGGGATGAGCACGTCGGCCAGGCGGCCGAACTCGCCGTGCCGCCCGACCAGGTAGTTCTCGTGGCAGCCGTAGGAGTTCCCGGCCGAGTCGGTGTTGTTCTTGAACAGGTAGATGTCCCCGGCGATGCCTTCCTCGCGGAGCCGTTTCTCGGCGTCCACCAGGAGACCTTCGAGGATGCGCTCGCCCGCCTTGTCGTGGGTCACCAGTTCCACGACGTTGTCGCATTCGGGCGTGGCGTACTCGGGATGGCTGCCCACGTCCAGGTACAGACGCGCGCCGTTGCGGAGGAAGACGTTGCTCGATCGGCCCCAGGACACCACTCGCCGGAACAGGTAGCGCGCCACCTCGTCCGGTGACAGCCTGCGCTGCCCCCGGAACGTGCAGGTGACGCCGTACTCGTTCTCAAGCCCGAAGATGCGACGATCCATCACATCACCCTATGCCCCGAATGGCGGAACGACATAGGGATCATGAAGTGGATTGTCCCCGGGCGCTCCCGCGGGCCTCCCCGGCGGTCAGAAGTAGATCTCCACGACCTTGGTGACCTGGCCGTTCGCGACGGTGATCAGGGCGGTGAGGCGGCCTTCGCGGGCGTGCTCGGCGAGTCGCGCCCGGGTGCAGCGCTCGGTGCCGAGCCCGTCGCCGTTGATCGTCTGGTCATTGCCGGTGCAGCCGGTGGCGCTCAGGTAGACCACGCCGGGGGCCAGCGGCGCGGCGTAGGCGGTGACGTCGCCCTCCTTCGGGCCGACGAAGGTGCCACCGTCCCAGCGGACCGGGACGTATTCCGCGGTGTCCCCGTCCTGCATGGTGACGAAACGGCCGCGCAGGATGCCGTCGGCGCTGGGGCTGATGCGCTTGGTGAAGTCGTGCCCGGGGTCGAACTGGAACTTGGCGCCCTTGATCTTCGGTTGCTTGGCCCCGATGACGTCGCTCTGGTCGTACTCCTCGGAGGGCTCGAACACCTGGTTCCCTGGCGGTTCCGTCGGCGACGGCGACGCGAGCGGGCTGGGGGTGGCGGCCGCCGGGGTGGCCGTGACCGTGGCGGGCGGCGTCGTGGAGGCGGTGACGGTGACCGTCGCGGTGGGGGCCGCGGCCTCGGTGCCCGAACAGGCGGCGAGCGAGAGTACGGCGACAGCCAGCGCGGCCTGCCGGAAATAAGTGGTCATATGCGGAAAAGCCTAGCGAAATCCGCATTTGGTCGTGCCCGGAAACGCCGGATGGCCACCGGGTTTCGGTGGCCATCCGGGGAAATTCAGGAGTCGGATCCGGTGTCGATGTCGCCGTCGGGGGCGGTGGGCGGCCCGGTGTCGACCTCGGGGGCGCCCTTCTCCGGCAGCGTGGGCTCGGCCGGGGCGGGCGGTGCCTCCGGGGCCTCCGGCGGGCCGGCGGCCAGCAGGCGCTCCAGGCGCGGCCCGGCCAGGCGCAGGAACTTGCGCTGCGCCCGGGTCCGGTCCAGCACGGCGACCTCCAGCTGCCCGATCGGGGAGCGTTCGCCGCCCGGCTCGGTCAGCGCGGCGAGCGCGGCGTCCAGGGCCTCGGCCAGCGACAGACCCGGGCGGTAACGCTCCTTGAGCCGCCCGGCCACCGCGTCGGACTGCCCGCCGATGACCGCCATGCCCTGCTCGTCGAAGACCGAGCCGTCGAAGGTCAGCCGGTAGATCTGGTCCCCCTCGGCGGAGTCGCCCACCTCGGCGACCACGATCTCCACCTCCAGCGACTTGATCGAGTCGGTGAAGATCATGCCGAGCTGCTGCGCGTACAGGTTGGCCAGGCCGCGGCCGGTCACGTCGTTGCGGTTGTAGGTGTAGCCGTTGATATCGGCATACCTGATCCCCGCCAGACGCAGCGACTCGAACTCGTTGTAGCGGCCGACCGCGGCGAAGCCGATCCGGTCGTAGATCTCGCTGATCTTGTGCAGGGCCTTGGACGGGTTCGGCGCCACGAACAGGATGCCGTCCGCGTACTGGATGACGACCACGCTCCGGCCGCGGGCGATGCCCTTCCGCGCGTATTCCGCCCGGTCGCGCATGATCTGCTCGGGCGATGCGTATCCGAAAGGTATGGACACCTCGTGGGGTTCCTCTCTAGCGCAGCGGGGCGGTGGGGCCGTCGGGGTTGGCCATCCGGGCTTCCAGCATCGCGTGCACGTAGCCCGCGACCTCGTCGTCGCCGAGGCGCCGGTAGCCGTCCGCCGTGATCACCGCGGCCACCGGCCAGATCTTACGGGTCACGTCGGGCCCGCCGGTCGCCGAGTCGTCGTCGGCCGCGTCGTACAGGGCTTGCACGCAGGTCAGCACCGCGTCCTCGGGCGAGGCGTTCTCCCGGTAGAGCTTCTTCAGCGACCCCTTGGCGAAGATCGAACCGGATCCGATGGCATGGTACTGCTGCTGCTCGTAGGGCCCGCCGCCCACGTCGTAACCGAAGATCCGCCCGGCGTCCAGGTTCGGATCGTACGCCGCGAAGATCGGGACCACCGCGAGGCCCTGCATGGCCATCGGCAGGTTGCCCTTGATCATGGCGGCGAGCCGGTTGGCCTTGCCGTCGGTGGAGAGCGAGCGGCCCTCCAGCTTCTCGTAGTGTTCGAGTTCGACCTGGTAGAGCCGGGCCATCTCGATGCCGGTGCTGGCGGTTCCGGCGATGCCGAGGCAGGAGTAGTCGTCGGTGCGGAAGACCTTCTCTATATCCCGCTGCAGGATCATGTTGCCGGAGGTGGCACGCCGGTCGCCGGCCATCACCACGCCGCCCGCGCAGGTCACCGCGATGATCGTGGTCGCGTGCGGGATCTGGTCGCCGACCGGGACGGCCAGCGTCTCGGACCGGAACGGCAGCAGATCCGACGCGTGCATGCCCAAGAACTCGGTGAACGACGAAGAACCCGTATTCGTGAAGAGGTTGTTCATCCAGGCCTGCTGCTGAGATGCCACGCGACTCCCTCCAATGTGTCGTCTGTTTAGGCCGACCCTACTCACCTCGGCGCACTGCTTGCACTCTTCCCGATCAGCTGAGCGCGAACCGCTTTCAAGATCCCGGGCATATCTTTGTACGACTTGCGCCCGGGGTATACCGATCCTTCGTGAAGACCTGCCATCGGAGGGTGACTTGGAGATCGAGGTGGCGAACCCCTCGGCGTACGAGCGGACGGGGTTGATCTTCACCGATCTGCCGGAGAGCCGTCCGCATCTGCGCACGCGTGCGGGGGCCTGGGTGCCGGTTCAGTGGCTGGAGCACGGTCCGACGCTCGTCGGCGGCGTGGTCGTGGAGCCTGTCGTGACCGTGGCCGCCCGGGTCACGGTCCCCGCGTCGGGGAGGATCGTCCTAATCGCGTCCGCCGCGCCCGCTTTGTCTCCCGGCTCCGGCCGTGGCGGCGGCCTGCCCGTCCCGGGAGTTCTCGACAACGGCCTGCTCCGGGTCGAGGCGGCCCCCGACGGGACGATTTCGCTGCGGGCTCCGGACGGCAGGGAGATCCACGGGATCGGATGCGGCGTGCCCGGCCCGGTCGAGGTCGACGACGTCGTGCGCGGCACGCTCGTCTCGGCGACGGAGATCATCGGGGGCGGGCTGACCGCGCGCGTGGAACTCCGCGCGGGTGAGCCGTTCGCCCGCCTGGAAGCGGGCCTTCTGGAGGGAGGCCAGGGCGCTCGCCTGGCGGTCATCCGGGATAAGGCGTCGCGTTTCGCGGTGATGCCATGCCCGGGTGATAAATCGGTGTTCGCCCGGCTGGCTCGGGAATACCGCCACGACCTGCTCGTCATGCCCCGGAGCGAACGACGCGGCGCCCCATCTCAGTAGAACTGGGACAGGAACGCCGCGGTTCACGCAGAGAGTCCCCGGACGTCGCCGGCGACCGGCGGTGATGCACGCTGAGCCGCGTCACCGCCGGCTACCGGGCCGGTTCGCGGGCCCGCACGGCCCGGCGAAATACGCTCGACTTCGGTCACACTGGACGGGGAATCCCCCCTTACTCGCCGCCCTTCTGCACGTAGCTGCGCACGAATTCCTCGGCGTTCTCCTCGAGCACCTCGTCGATCTCGTCGAGGATCGCGTCCACGTCGTCGGTGAGCTTCTCATGCCGTTCCTGGACATCGGTGGCGTCCTGCGCCTCGACGTCGTGGGTCTCGCTCTCTTGGCGGCCGGTCTGCTTCTGACCGCCGGTGTCCTTGCTGGCCATCGGTGATACCTCCGCTCGGGGGACGTCTCTGCTTCATATCTTCCCCGAACCGACCGACAACTCGCCTGAATCGTCGTGTGATCTTTGGCTCGGCTGAAGGAGTCCCGACAGATAACCCGTTGAGCGGCGTAAAGGCAAATACCCTTGACTGGATAGCGAAACTATCCAATTATTGGATAGCACAGCTTCCCAATGAAACGGATCCGCGCATGTCCCCCTCCTCGCTCTCCACGGCCGGAGTGCTGCTCATCACCGTCTCCGGCGTCGGCATCGGCGGGCTCTCCCTGCTGGGCCACATCCTCGGGCGCATCCCCGGCTACCTCGACAACCCGGTCAGACGCGGCCTCTGGCGAGCCGGACACGCCCATGCGGGCGTTTTGGTGCTCTTCGCACTGGTCGCCCTGCTATACCTGGATCATGCAGATCTCTCGGACGGCATGCGCTCCCTGGCCCGGGTGCTGATCGTCGCCGCCCCCATCCTGATGCCGCTCGGCTTCTTCCTGTCGGTCGTACGGCCGTCTGATACGAAGCCGAACAAACTGATATGGCTTACCGTGCTCGGCGGGGTCGGACTGGGCGCCGGGACGATGATCCTTGGAATCGGCCTGGTGTAGATAGGATCGTTATCTCCCGTACGGGGAGTGACGCCGCACTCCGGAACCGTGACAGAGCACAATATGGAACTCGGAACGCGGGAAATGCAGGGCTCGGAGCAGACGGGTGGATATGGGAACGGATCGCGCACGACTGCTCCTTGAGCGTTATCGGCTTGCGTCGCCGATTCGTCGTGATGGCACGGGCATCATGTGGCAGGCTCATGACCTGCGGCTGACCCGGGACGTGGCGATCAAGGAGGTGCAGCCGCCGTACCGGATGGACATGCCCGACCTGGAGGACACCCGGCGGCGCGCCCTCAAGGAGGCGCGGTCGGCAGCGCGGCTGAGCCATCCCGGGATCATCACCGTGCACGATCTGTTCGAGGAGAACGGGCGGCTCTGGATCGTGACCGAGTTCCTGGAGGGGCTGACCCTCAAGGAGACGATCGGGCACATCGGCCGCATCCCGGTCCGCTGGTCGGCCTGGCTGGGGTTCCAGCTTCTGGCGGGGATCCGGCACGCGCATCTGTGCGGGGTCGTGCACGGTGACATCAAGCCGGAGAACATCCTGCTCACCGGGGATCGGGTGGTGCTCACCGATTTCGGCATCGCGGCGATGGAGGAGGACAGCACGGCCTCCCAGACCATTCCGCTCACCCGGTCGGCCGCCTATCTCGCTCCCGAGCGCATGCGCGGCGAGGCCGCCACGCACGCGTCGGATCTGTGGTCGCTGGGGGCGACCATGTACGCGGCGGTGGAGGGGCGGCCGCCCTATCCCGGGGACGGGCCGCTGTCCATGCTCGGGATGGCGCTGACCCACGAGCCCGATCCGCCGTCGAACGCCGGAGCCCTGTGGCCGGTCATCGAGGGCCTGCTGCGGCGCGAGGCCGCCCGCCGCCTGACCGGCGAGGCGGTCGCCCTCCTGCTGGCCGACCTCCTCCGCCGCGAGGGCATCTCCGCCGCCGCTCCTGGCCGCCGCCCCCAGACCCTCCCGTCCAGCGAGAACCTCCCGCCCGGCGCCTTTACATTGTAGATTCGGCAAGCGCCTCGATCGCGACCGCGGACTTCTCCGTCAGCCCGATTCCGCCGAGCGCGGCGCGGGTCAGCGTCGGCTCTGAACGGCCGGCCAAGAAAACTAAGATTTCCGGTCCCGCTCAATGGAAAGCTTGATCCGCACCGGCAAGATACGGTCACGACTCGTTTTAGGCTCCGCCAGACCCGGTTCTCCGAATTGTCGCCGCACTTCAGACGGGTGGCGAATTTTACGCGATCATCCGGATCACGTCCACGTCCGCAAGCACCCAGTCCGAACTGGGCGCGAGCCTGCAGGCGGAGATGAACGGCCTGATCGCCTCCGGCAGCTTCAAAGCCTCGTTCGAAACGGCGCAAAGCAATTCGAGCACACGATCGGAGTTCACCGCGTCCATGTACCAGAATGCCGGCGCGGGCGCGCAGATCTCGCCCGCCGTCAGCATCGACGACGTGATCAGGCGGTTCAAGGAGTTCCCGGAGATCGCCAGGAGCAGCGCGGCGGCGTACGAGACGGAAGTCGCCACCTATGACACGATCCCGCTGCCGCTGCCCACTCCCGAGGAGCGCGACGACTGCCTGCTGGCCCTGGCCGACACCCGGGAGAAGAAACTGCATTACCTGCAGGCCCGCAACGATCTGGAGTTCGCGCTGCAGAATCCGGACTTCTTCGACGAGATGCCGCCCAGCGACGTGCTCACCGGGGCGGTCTCGGTGTACACGAAACTCATCAACGCGGCGATGGCCCATGCCGTGCGGCTCTCCCGCGGCGAGATCACACCGCCCCAGATATTCGATCCCGCCACCGCGTCGCTGGCGGAGCCCGCGCCCGTGCCGCTGAAAAAGAAGAGGACCGAAGGTCTGACGGTGATCGCGAGCCCGATGTCAGCGGCGAACTTCCCGAAGCTCGTGTTCAACGTGCCGGACCACTGCCAGGTGACCACGCGGATGACCGTCTCGTACGCGGAATCGGCCATTCCCGCCGCACGGCACGCGGGAATGGTGCTGGCCGCGCCGACCGGCCATTACGTGGGCATCAGCAAGCGCGTCGATTCGGGCGGGCAGCAGGTTGGCGGCGTGTCCGGCGACGTGCCCGGGCAGCTTTTCCCCTTCGCCGACGCGCGGCCGTACTTCGAGGAGACGGTTCACCTGAGCATGACCATCAGGAACCGGAAGATGCGCAAGGTGGAGTTCAGCAGGGACGGCACGGAATGGACGGCGCTCCCGGCCAAGTCCATGAGCAAAGCGGGGGTGCAGATACCCGAGAAGAAGCTCTTCCTGTTCGCTTCGTCCGCGGACGACAAGCCGGTCAACGTGAAGTTCCCGGCGCCGAAGATCGAAGCGCTGGCCCCTGAGGGCTAGGACGCCGGTCCTCACATCGCTCAACTGGATTCGAGGTCTCCTTCGGCCTTCAGGTAGACCTCCTGGAGACGCTGGAGGATTTCAGGGTCCGGGTGTTCCCACATGCCGCGTCCGGCCGCTTCCAGGAGGCGTTCGGTGATGCCGTGGAGCGCCCAAGGGTTGGATTCGGTGAGGAAACGCTGGTTCTCCTCGTCCAGGACGTAGGTGGCGGCGAGCTTGTCGTACATCCAGTCGGCGACCACGCCGGTGGTGGCGTCGTAGCCGAACAGGTAGTCGACGGTGGCGGCCAGTTCGAACGCGCCCTTGTAGCCGTGCCTGCGCATCGCGGCCAGCCAGCGGGGGTTGACGACCCGGGCGCGGAAGATCCTGCTGGTCTCCTCGGAGAGGCTCCGGGTGCGCACGGCGTCGGGGCGCGTGCTGTCGCCGATGTACGCGGCGGGGGCTTTGCCGGTGAGGGCGCGGACGGTGGCGATCATGCCGCCGTGGTACTGGAAATAGTCGTCGGAGTCCGCGATGTCGTGTTCCCGGGTGTCGACGTTCTTGGCGGCGACGTTGATCCGCCGGTAGGCCGATTCCATGTCCTCGCGGGCCGCGATGCCGTCGACGCCGCGGCCGTAGGCGAATCCGCCCCAGACCGCGTACACCTCGGCCAGGTCGGTGTCGTCCCGCCAGTTGCGGCTGTCGATGAGTGGGAGCAAGCCCGCGCCGTACGCCCCCGGCGCCGACCCGAAGATCCGCAACGTGGCCCGCTCGCCCCGCGCGGCGTCGGCCAGCACGTGCTCGCGGACGAAGTTCCCCGGTTCATCCAGCTTCGCGACCAGCTTGACCGCGTCATCCAGCATGGCCACGACATGGGGGAACGCGTCGCGGAAGAAGCCGCTGATCCGCACGGTCACATCGACACGTGGCCGTCCGAGTTCCCCGGCGGCGATCGCCTCCAGCCCGGTGACCCGGCGCGACGCGTCATCCCACACCGGCCGCACGCCCAGCAGCGCGAGCACCTCGGCGATGTCGTCCCCCGCCGTGCGCATCGCGCTGGTCCCCCAAATGGACAAACCCACCGATCGGGGCCACTCCCCCGTATCCGCTCGATACCGCTCGACCAGCGACTCCGCCATCGCCTGCCCGGTCTCCCACGCCAGCCTGCTCGGCACGGCCTTCGGATCGACCGAGTAGAAGTTCCGCCCGGTCGGCAGCACATTGACCAGCCCCCTTAGGGGCGATCCACTGGGCCCGGCAGGAACATATCCTCCGTTCAGCGCGTGCAGCACGTTATCGATCTCATCGGTGGTACGCGCCAGCCGAGGCACAACCTCCACAGCGGCAAACCGCAACACCCGCTCGACCAAGCCGTGATCCGCTGGAATCGCGCTATCCGTGAGTCCAAGGATTTCGCGAACGACCTCGGGGGCGGCGTCGGGTGTCCAGGCTCGGGCTTCCATCGCCGATACCAGTGCGCGGGCGGTCGCCTCGGCTTCGTCGACTCCGATTCGGGTCGCGTCTCCTGTCTCCGACAGTCCGAGGGCCTCGCGGAGGCCGGGCAGGGCCTCGGAACCCGCCCACATCTGCCGGGCTCGGAGCATGGCCAGGACGAGGTCGACCCTGGCCTCTCCTTCGGGGGCGACGCCGAGCACGTGCAGGCCGTCCCGGATCTGGACGTCTTTGACCTCGCAGAGCCAGCCGTCGACGTGGAGGAGGAAGTCGTCGAATTCGGCGTCGTGCGGGCGGTCGTCGAGGCCGAGGTCGTGGTCGAGGCGGGCGGCCTGGATCAGGGTCCAGATCTGGGCGCGGATGGCGGGCAGTTTGGCGGGGTCCATGGCGGCTATGGACGCGTGCTCGTCGAGGAGTTGTTCCAGGCGGGCCAGGTCGCCGTAGGTGTCGGCGCGGGCCATCGGCGGAACGAGGTGGTCGACGAGGGTGGCGTGAGCGCGGCGTTTGGCCTGGGTGCCCTCGCCCGGGTCGTTGACCAGGAACGGATATATCAGCGGAAGGTCGCCGAGGGCCGCGTCGGGTCCGCAGGAAGCGGAGAGCCCTGCCGACTTGCCGGGCAGCCATTCGAGGTTGCCGTGTTTGCCAACGTGGACGACGGCATGCGCCTGGAACGTGTCGGACAGCCAGCGATAAGCGGCGAGATAGTGGTGACTGGGCGGCAGGTCGGGATCGTGGTAGATGGCGATCGGGTTCTCGCCGAATCCACGCGGCGGCTGCACCATGACGACGACGTTCCCCGACCGCAGCGCGGCCAGCACGATATCCCCGTCCTGGACGTAGAGCTCCCCAGGCGGCGGCCCCCAGTGCCGTTCCATCCCCTCCCGCAGATCCCCGGGAAGGGTGCGATACCACTCGATGTAACGCTCGGCGGGGATCCGGACGGGATTGCCCGCCAACTGCTCCTCAGTGAGCCAGTCGGGATCCTGCCCACCCGCCGCGATGAGCGCGTGAATGAGCGCATCCCCCTCGTGGCGGGGCAGATCCTCGCCGAGCTCGTACCCGCTCGCCGCCATCGCGTCCAGCAGCCGGACCACGCTCGCGGGCGTGTCCAGACCGACGGCGTTCCCGATCCGGGAATGTTTCGTCGGATACGCCGACAACATGATCGCGATCCGACGGTCGGCCGCGGGCACATGCCGGAGCAGCCCGTGCCGTACCGCGATCCCGGCCACCCGCGCGGCCCGCTCCGTGTCGGCGACGTACACCGTGAGCCCATCCGCGTCGATCTCCTTGAAGGAGAAGGGAACGGTGATGAGCCGCCCGTCGAACTCCGGAATCGCGACCTGCGTGGCCGCGTCCAGCGGCGAAAGCCCGTCGTCCCCCGCCTCCCAGGAAGCCCGATCCCCCGTGAGACAGAGCCCCTGAATGATCGGGATGTCCAGCTCCGCCAGCGCCCCCACATCCCAGGCTTCGTCGTCCCCGCCCGCCGACGCGGTCGCGGGCCTGGTCCCCCCGGCCGCCAGCACCGTGACCACAAGCGCGTCCACCCGCCGCAAAGCCGCGAAAAGCCCCGGCTCCGCAGTCCGCAGCGACGCGCAGTACACCGGCAGCGCCCGCCCCCCTGCCGCCTCGACGGCATCACAGAGCGCCTCCACGAACGCGGTGTTCCCGGCCACATGGTGCGCCCGGTAGTAGAGCACACCAACCACCGGCCGCGGCCCCGCTGACGACTCCGCGTGGTGGTCGGGGCGGGACAGGATTCCCCAGGTGGGCAGTGGCGTGGGCGGTTCGAAGCCGTGGCCGGTGAGGAGCACCGTGTCGGAGAGGAAATGGTGGAGTTCCGCCAGGTTGGCCGGTCCGCCGTGGGCCAGGTACGCGTGCGCCTCCGCGCACACCCCGCCCGGGACGGTGGACAGTTCCATCAGCTCGGCGTCCGGCGCCTGCTCACCCCCGAGCACAAGGACAGGGACCGGCCCGGCGAGCAGGAGGTCCAGACCCTCCTCCCAGGCCCGGCGGCCACCCAGGAGCCGTACGACGACAAGATCGGCGCCGTCCAGCAGGTCGGGAAGATCGTCCGGCCGGAGCCTGGCCGGGTTCGCGAGGCGATAGCCGGCGCCGCTCGCACGGGCGCTGAGCAGGTCGGTGTCGGACGTGGACAGCAGCAGGATCACGCGAAAGCCCTCCCTCGGGGTCCGCGCCCCGGGTCGTCGAAGTCACGACGGCGCGAGTGTCCTGGCTCCCGGCTCGACGCTCCCCCCGGCCTTCCCTGTGACAGTGGCCATGGTGGGGTTCGCTCCCCGGTGACAGTGGCGGGACCGCGCCGGATTCACACCGGCTTCCTCATTCGCCGTCGCCACGATGACCCTATGCCACCCACGCTTTCCAGGACAGCCCGCCCAGACTTCACCGAGTGGGCACCCCTGTGGACGCGGCGGCCAACAGTGCGCCGGCGTTCAACCAGACCGCCGCACCTGTGCGGAGATGCCGCCACGCGTGAGCGGTGGCCGGACGACCGTCGCTCCCGCTTCTTCCGCGATGAGCGCGCCCGCCGCCCAGTCGTACACGTAGAGGTCGCTCTCGACGTAGGAGTCGACGTGGCCGGCCGCGACCGCACACAGGGCGAGCGCCGCAGATCCGAGAGCCCGTACGTCGTCGAAACCGTGGAGGGCCCGGGAGAGATCCTCGACCTGGGTGGCGCGGAGGTCGGCGTCGTACGAGAGCCCGGTGGCCAGGATCCTGGGTGCGCCAGGTGCGCAACATGCGGAGAGCGCTTGCCGGCCCTCGTCGGTCTCGGCCCAGGCGCCGTAGCCCCGAGCGGCTCCGTAGGTGATTCGGAGTGCCGGAGTGATCACCACTCCGGCGATCCAGTGGGCCAGGACCGGGGAGTAGGCGGCGACGGAGACAGCGTAATGAGGGAGACCGAGCAGGAAGTTGGTCGTGCCGTCGATGGGGTCGACGTACCACTCGAGGGTTGGCGCGTCTGACTCGTTGACGCCGGATTCCTCACCGATGACGCGGTCCCCGGGCCGGGTGCGGGCGAGTTCGGATGTGATCGCCCGCTCTGCGGCGACGTCGATGTCGGTGACCACGTCGCCACGGGCCTCCTTCGCCCTCGCCGAGCGCGGCCGATCGGCGAGCGCCACGACGGCCGCTCCCGCCCGCGCCGCCTGGAGGGCGACCTCGAGCACGGTCAGCGGATGGTCCGGACCGCTGACGGCGCGGGCGAGCGCGGCGTCAGACACGGACGGTGCGCAAGGTCTCGACGCTGCTCATGAGTTCGCGCACGCGGGACTCGTCGGCCTCGTTCTCGAATCGGCCGTCCTTCTTGAAGAAGGTCCCCACGATCGCACCGTCGGCGAAGGAGAGGACCTGCTCGGCGGTGTCCGCCCGGACGCCGGTGTTGACGAAGACCGGCACGTCACCGGCGTTCTGCTTGACGGTGCGCAGCGCCTCCAGGTCGGTCGCCGACCCCGCGGTCGGGCCGGAGACGCACAGCGCGTCGGGAAGGGCGGCGAACACCGTCGTCTTGGTGATCGAGGCGAGGTCTCGGTCGACGAGGTACTTCGCGGACTCCGGGACGATGTTGAACAGCAGCCGTACGTGGCCGGCCCCGATGCGGGAGCGGTGCCGGGCCACCTCGCCGACGTTGGTGTCCCACAGGCCGAAGTCGCTCGCGTAGACTCCTGTGAAAATCTCACGGACCCACTTCGCGCCGGTGGCCATGGCGAGGTCGATGGACGCCCGCCCGTCCCAGAGGACGTTGACGCCGAAGGGGATCGTGATGTCGTCCATCATCTGGCCGATGACCCTGGCCATGGTGACCGCGGTGATGGGCTCGGTCCTGGTCATGTACGGGAGGCTGAACTCGTTCGAGAACATGACTCCGTCGACCCCTCCGGCCTGCAACCGGTCCAGCTCCCTGCGGGCGCGGCGCACGATCGCGTCGAGCCCTCCCTTCGCGTCGTAGCCGGGATCGCCCGGAAGCGCGGACAGGTGCAGCATCGCGATCACGGGTTTCGGTGTGGCGAACACCTCTCCCAACCAGTTGCTCATGGATGGCTCTGCCTCTCAGCTTGTCGGTGCGGGCTGCGGGGGCCACTATATGTGAACCAGAAACAGAAATGCGAGCCCGACAACCCGTAACATGTTTGAAACGCACAGAATATTGTGAACTGGACACAGGGAGGGTTAGGGTCTGTGGCCATGACAGCCAAGCGACGGCGGGCACTCGTGGAGGAGAGCATCCTGCGGCTCGGCGAGGTGGACTTCGCCTCGCTCGCCCGGGAGTTCTCAGTGTCGGAGATGACGATTCGCCGCGACGTGGACGCCCTTGAGGTGCGGGGGATCGTCCGCCGGGTCACCGGCGGAGTGATCGCGCTGGCCCGCAAGGTCGCCGAACCGCCGTTCCAGGCCCGGGTGGCGGAGGCGAGCGAGGAGAAGGGGCACATCGCCGAGGCAGTGGTCGCCATGCTCTCGGCCGGCGAGACGGTGGTGCTCGACAGCGGCAGCACGGTGCTCGCCGTCGCACGCGCCATCCGGGGCCGAGGGCTGGGTCTCACGGTCATCACACCGAGCGTTCTGGCCGCCGTCGAGCTCGGGGACGAGCCCGACACCACGGTGATTCTCACCGGCGGCACCCTGCGGCCGGGAGACCTCAGCCTCGTGGGCCACGACGCCGCCGACACCTTCAAGCGGTACAACGCCGACACCTTCGTCATGGGCGTGGCGGGTGTGCACCCGGACCGGGGTTTCTCGGACTATCACCGGGGCGAGAGCGCGGTGAAGGACGCCGCCATGCAGGCCAGCGACCGGGTGATCGTCGCCATCGACCGCAGCAAGCTCGGCCGCAGCACCCTGGTCAACATCGCTCCGACAACGAGCGTCGACGTCATCGTCTGCGATGCGGCCGAGAACGACGCCACCGTGCGGAAGATCCGCCAGCTCGGCGTGACCGTGACCTGCGTACCCGGCGGAGCCATGCGGCCCGCGCAGGCGACGGACGACACGCTGGTCAAGGAGCCGTCGTCGTGAGCGCGTACCTACTCGGCATCGACGTCGGCACGACCGGGACCAAGTGTGTCCTCGTGGACGTGGACGGTTCGGTCGTCGCCAGCCACACGACCCCGAACGAGCTCCGGTCGGAGCACGCCGGGTGGGCCGAGGCCGACCCGGTCGCCTGGGGCGACGGCATCGTCTCCGGCATCCGGGCCCTACTGTCCCGGTCGGGTGTCGACCCCGGTGACATAGCCGGCGTGTCCAGTTCGGGGATGGTCCCGGCCGTTGTGCTCCTGGACACGACCGGTCGGCCGCTACGCGCGGCGATCCTGCAGAACGACGCCAGGGCGACCGCCGAGATCGATGAACTGCGGACGGCCCTTGGCCACCTCGACCTCGTCCAGCTGACGGGAAGCGCCCTGAGTCAGCAGTCTGTCGCGCCAACCGCCCTCTGGCTGCAACGCCACGAGCCCGAGGCGTGGAGCAGGGCGACGGCCGTCGTCGGCAGCTATGACTGGGCGCTGATCCGCCTGGGTGCCCCGGTGCACACGGAACGGAACTGGGCGCTGGAATCCGGTCTGTTCACCATCTCCGGCGCGATCGCCGAGCCCGTGCTCGCGGCCGCCCACCTGGACCCGGCGCTGCTCCCGCCGACCCTGTCGCCCGGCACTCCGGTCGGCGCGGTCACCCGCTCCGTGGCCAGGGAGACCGGTCTGGTGGAGGGGACGCCGCTCGTGGTCGGCGGTGCCGACCACGTGCTCAGCGCGTACGCCGCCGGCGTAGGCTCCCCCGGCGACTGGCTGGTCAAGCTCGGGGGCGCGGGCGACATCCTCGTCGCCAGCCGTACCCCGGTGGTCGACCCACGGGTGTACCTGGACGCGCATCCGGTGCCCGGCCTGTGGCTGCCCAACGGCTGCATGGCGACGAGCGGGAGCCTGATCCGCTGGTACCGGACGCTCATCGGCGGGCCCGAATTGAGCGCGCTCGACGACGAGGCCGCCGCTCGTGAGCCCGGGGCGGTGCTGTGTCTGCCCTACTTCCTCGGTGAGAAGTCCCCGATCCACGACCCGCTGCTGCGGGGCGCGTTCGTCGGCCTTCACCTGGGCCACACCCGGGCCGACCTGTACCGCTCCGTCCTGGAGGCGATCGCGTTCGGGTTCAGGCACCACATGGAGGTCTTCGCGGAGATCGGTGTCCCGCTGACCCGGGCGCTGATCACCAACGGGGGGAGCAAATCGACGCTGTGGAAGCAGATCCACGCTGACGTCCTGGGCCAGCCCATGCATCCCGTCATCGACCACCCCGGGGCATCGCTCGGGGCCGCGCTGGCCGTCGGCGTCGGCGTCAAGCTGCTACCGGACTGGGAAAGCGCCCTCAAGGGACTTCGTCTCGGTCCGGCGGTGGAGCCCGATCAACGGCGATCGTCGACATACGACGAGAGGTATCGCCAGTGGCGTGATCTCGGCACCTCCGTGGCACCCCACTCCCACGCACTGGCAAGGAGCAACGAGCAATGACCACCACCGTCATCACCGGGGCCGGCGGCGGCATCGGCCGCGCCATCGCCACCGAACTGGCCGACCGGGGCCACCGCGTCGTCGTCACCGATGTAGACCTGGCCGCCGCGGAGGCGACGGTCGCCCAGCTGTCCACCCAGCACGTCGCCGACCATTGGGCCCGGCGGCTCGACGTCCGCGACCCGCGGGCGGCGGCGACGGTCGCCGAGGAGGTCGACGCCGCCCACGGACTGGACGCGTGGGTCAACAACGCCGGGATATCGGCGATGGTCCCGTTTCTTGACGTCGAGCCCGCGCAGGTCGAGCGAACCCTGTCCATCAACCTCGCCGCGGTTTTCACCTGCGGCCAGGCGGCCGCACGGGTCATCGCCCGGCGTGGCGGGGGCCGGATCGTCAACATCGCTTCGATGGCCGGCAAGCAGGGCCGGGTCCCGTATCTCAGTGACTACGTCGCCTCCAAGTTCGGCGTCATCGGCCTTACCCAGGCCATGGCCTTCGAACTCGCCGAGGTGGGGATCCGCGTCAACAGCGTGTGCCCCGGCTACGTCGCCACCCCGATGCAGGATCGCGAGCTGATCTGGGAGGCGTCCCTGCGGGACACGACGACGGAAGCGGTACGCGACCTCTATCTGCGGGACACGCCCCTTCGCCGGCTTGAGGAGCCCCGGGACGTCGCGAAGGTCGTCGCGTTCCTGCTCTCGGACGACGCCGAGTTCATCACGGGCGAGGCGATCGCGGTCAACGGCGGGGCCTTCATGGACTGACCAGGACCGCACACCAGGGCCGCCGAGAATCGACGACCCTGGCGCCGGTGACACACCCATCACAAAGGGACGACGCCCTCGCACGACGTCAGCCCACGACCCGAAGGATATCGAATGCGCATTCTCCGACGCCGCGCATTGGCAGGCATCGCGGCACTCGCCTGCCTCGGTCTTGCCGCCTGCTCCGGCAACTCCGGCTCCACGGATCCCTCCGGCGCGGCACCCGCCAGCCCCGGATCCCTGCGTGGCCAGAAGCTCACCCTGATCGCGATGAACGACCCGTTCGCCCCGACGCTGAAGACGCTGGCCGCCGAGTGGGGGCAGCAGAACGGCGTCGGCATCCAGGTGGACGTCGTCGGCTACGGCGACCTGGCCACCCGGGTGCGCAGCGACTTCGTCGGGCGTACGGCGAACTTCGACCTGCTCACGATGGACATCGTCTGGACCGGCGAGTTCGCGGAGGCCGGTTACACGGCCGACCTCACCAAGCTGATCGAGCGGGACAAGGACCAACTCCAGCTCGACGACATCTACGACGCGGCGTGGACCCAGGGTAAGTGGGGGGACAAGCAGGTCGCCTTCCCGCTCGCCGGCTACGTCAACCTGCTGAACTACCGAACCGACGTGTTCCAGCAGAAGGGCCTCGAAGCACCCAAGACCCTGGAGCAACTCGAGTCGGCCGCGCTCGCGATCGGCAAGTCGGGCACGCCGGCGGGCTGGGTCGCGAACGGCCAGCAGGGTCCGGCGGCCGCACAGGACTGGATGGCGTACGCGTTCCAGTCCGGTGGGCAGATCCTCGACACAGCCGGCAAGCCGGTGGTCAACTCAGCGGTGAACGTCAAGTCGCTGGAGACGTACAAGAAGTTGTTCGACGGCGCCGCCCCGGGCGGTGCGAAGGAGTTCGACTGGGGCCAGCGTGAGACAGCGTTCACGCAGGGCCAAGCCGCGATGGTTGAGAGCTGGAGCGTGAGCCGCGCCTCGTACGAGAAGCCGGACGTCTCCACCGTCGCGGGCAAGGTCGCCACCGTGCCGGCGCCGATGGCGTCGGGTGTCACGCCCAAGTACGCCTTCGGGGGCTGGGGTCTGGCAATCAATTCCGCAAGCGAGCATCAGGCCGCGGCGTGGGAGTTCATCAAGTGGGTCACCTCACCCGACGTGCAGAAGCGGTGGGTCGCCGACGGCGCCGGCTCGTACATCCGCAAGTCGACGGTGGAGGACAAGGAGTTGCTCGCGAAGTACCCCTTCCAGGATGTCATCGGCGAGGCACTCACCAACGGTGACGGTGACGCTCGCCCGCGGGTGCCGCAGTACTCCGAGATCGAGACCGCTGTCGGTACCGCCGTCAGCAAGGTCCTCACGCAGAACGTGTCCGCGCAGGCGGCCCTCGATGAGGCGCAGGACACCGTCGCGAAGCTTTTCTGATTCGACAGGGTGGGCGCGCACGCACCGGCGCCCACCCCCTGGATGGTAAGGACCACGATGACAACTACCGAGGTGCGGGGCACTCACAGCCCCAGCGTCGGCATGCGCCCCGCGCGGGCCAGGACCCGGGCTCGCCGCCAGCGCTCCCGCTTCCTCCTGTTCATGGTCGCACCCGCGGTGGTCTACGCGGCCCTGGTCTGCGTGTATCCCCTCGTCTCGGCCGTTCACCTGAGTTTCTTCGACTACAACCTCACCCGCGGAACCCGCGAGCCGACGTTCGTCGGGTTCGACAACTACGTGACGTTCATCGGAAGCGACCAGGGCCGGCGCGCGATCGTGAACACGGTCGTCTTCGCCACCGTCGCCGTCGCCGTCGAACTCGCACTCGGTCTCGCGCTCGCGCTCATGCTCTGGCGTGACACCAGATTCAACAAGACCGTCACCGCGCTGCTGCTCGTTCCGGTGGCCTTCACGCCACTGGTCGCCGCGCTCGTGTTCAAGAACCTCTACTCGACGAGCTACGGACCGCTCGGCACGATCATCAACACGTTGACCGGAGGGAGCACCGAGAGCATCGTCGCCTCACCGGCCACGGCGATGTCGGCGCTGATCCTCGTCGACATCTGGCAGTGGACACCGCTCATAGCGCTGACGCTGCTGGCCGGCCTCCGCTCGTTCCCCGATGAGGTAACCGAAGCCGCCTCCCTCGACGGGGCGGGCTACTGGCGTCGCCTGTTCTCGATGGTGCTGCCGCTGCTGTCCAGCTACATCTTCATCGCCGTCATCATCCGCACCATCGACGCCTTCAAGGTGTTCGACTCGATCTACGCGATCACGGGCGGCGGGCCGGGGGACGCCACCACCACGCTCAACTTCCTGGCGTTCACCGAGGGCTTGAAGTTCTTCAACGTCGGCTACGCCGCGGCGATCAGCAACATCCTGCTCGTGATCATCTCGGTCTTCGCGGTGATCTACATCGCCTCGCTGAGCCGGCTGAACCGCAAGTACGAAGGACAGTGACATGACCGTCGTGACCGTGCCTCGCCACCGCGCGGCGGTCAGCCGCAGCCGCCGCAGGAGGATCGTGTCGGTTCTGCGCCGCACCGCGGTGCTGACCCTGCTGCTGCTCTTTCTCGCTCCCGTCCTGTGGCTTCTGGCAACCGCGTTCAAGACCCGGGTGCAGATCTACTCCGCGGATCCTCTCAATCCCTTCTTCGCCCCCAGTCTCGACAACTTCCACGGCATCTTCTCCCTGTTCCAACCCGGGAAGCTTCTCTTCAACAGCCTCCTGGTGGCGTCCGGCACCACCCTCGTCGCGCTCCTTCTCGGGGTGCCCGCCGGCTACGCGCTCGCCCGGTCGGAGTCTCGCCTCACACCGTCCGTCGCCTACGTGTTCCTCTTCCTGCGGATGGTCCCTCCGGTCGCCGCGCTCATCCCCTTCTATCTCCTCATGCGCGACATCGGGCTACTCGGGACGCAGGCCGCGCTGATCATCATCAGCGCCGCGCTGAACGTCGGGTTCGTCGTCTGGACGATGTGGACCACGTTCCGGGCCATTCCCCCGGTCGTGGAGTCCGCCGCCGGCCTTGACGGCTGCGGTCGCTTCGGCACCTTCTGGCGGATCTCGCTCCCGCTGGCCCGCGGCGGCGTCATCTCCAGTGCGCTGACCGTGTTTCTCTTCTCCTGGAATGACTTCCTCTTCGCGCTGCTGCTTACCAACCCGGGGACGGCGACGCTCCCGGTGGGCATGCTCGCCACCGTCGGCAGTGTCGACATCAGCATCGGCCAGATGGGAGCTTTCGCGCAGATCGCCACGCTCCCCGTCGTCCTCGTCGCCATCGCCCTCAACCGCTACATGGTGTCGGGCATCATGAAGGGAATCCACTAGCGATGTCCGAGCAGCCGCTCCACTACTGGAACGCCACCGACCTGGCCGCCGCGATCCGCCGGCGCGAGCTCTCCGCCGTCGAGGTGATGCGGGCCCACCTCGACCGGATCGAAGAGGTCAACCCGAAGGTGAACTCGATCGTGGCCCCGATCCCCGCCTCCGCGGCGCTCGCCGCGGCACGCGAGGCCGATTCGGCGGTTGCCCGTGGCGATGAGCTCGGCGTCCTGCACGGACTGCCTACCGCGGTCAAGGACCTGCTCGACGTTCGCGGCCTCCCCACCACCTACGGCTCCGCGGCGTTCGCGGACGCCGCGCCCTCGACCCGGGACAGCCTTCTCGTGACCCGGCTGCGCGAGGCCGGCGCCATCGTCATCGGCAAGACCAACACCCCCGAGCACGGCGTCGGCACGCTCACCTTCAACCCGGTCTACGGCGTCACCCGCAATCCCTGGAACCTGGCGACCCACGGCGGGGGGTCCAGCGGCGCCGCGGCCGCCCTCGCCGCGGGCATGCTCCCGGTCGCGGACGGCTCGGACAGTGGCGGAAGCCTGCGCTACCCCTCGTCCTTCTGCAACACCGTCGGGCTGCGCACGACCGCGGGGCGGGTGCCCGCGGACGCTCCCGGCAGCGGATGGTCCCCGCACAGCGTCCTCGGCCCGATGGCCCGCAACTCCCTCGACGCCGGGCTCATGCTCGCCGCGATCGCCGGCCCGGACATCGCCGCCCCGCTCTCGATCGAGGACGCTCCCGAGGTCTTCGCCGCCCTGTCCCCAGCGCGTCTCGACGGCGTCCGCATCGGGTGGAGCAAGGACGCGGACGGGCTCCCCGTCGACCCGGAGGTCCGGGCCGCCTACGCGCTGGCCCGTACGCGGCTCGAGGCGCTCGGCGCGGTCATCGAGGATGTGGAGATCGACTTCTCCGACGCCGACGAGGCATGGGAGATCGTCGAGATGTTCGGGTTCTTCTCCTTCGGCTGGCCTGGCGTCGAGGCGACCCCTGAGCGCTATCGGCCCGACTTCGTGCGCAATGTCCAGCAGGGCGGTGCCTACAGCGCCAAGGAGATCGCGCACGGGTTCGCCCTGCGGACCGAGATCTACCGCCGCACCGCCCGGCTCCTGCGCGACTACGAGCTGTTCGTCACGCCGGCGACCCCGGTGACCGCACCTCCGGCGGACGTGGAATGGGTCGAGGAGATCGACGGTGTGAAGTTCGACCGCTACTTCCGCTGGCAGCGGATGGCCAACCGCATCACGATGACCGGCCACCCGGCCCTGGTCACGCCAGGCGGGTTCACGGCCTCCGGCATGCCCTTCGGGCTCCAGCTCGTCGGACGCATGCGCGCCGAAGCGTCGCTGCTGGCCTACGGCGCCGCGATCGAGGCCGGCACTGGGTTCACCCAGCTGCGCCCTAGGGACATCTGATGACACAGGCCGCACTCGATCGTCTCCAGGCCGCGCTGCGCCGGCTGGAGCGGGCCGACCGGCCCGAGGTGTGGATCCACCTGGAGGATCACGACGCGCTTCGCGCCCAAGCCGTCGAGATCGACCGCAGAGTCGCCGCCGGTGAGCATCTGCCGCTGGCCGGAACGTTCATCGCGGTCAAGGACAACATCGACGTCGCCGGAATGCCGACGACGGCCGCCTCCCCGGGTGCCGCCTATCATCCGGAACGTGACGCCTACGCGGTGCGCCGGCTCCGGCTGGCCGGCGCCCTCGTGCTGGGCAAGACGAACCTCGACCAGTTCGCCACCGGCCTCGTCGGGGTACGCAGCCCGTACGGCCCGGTTCGCGCGGCGCACGACCCGCAACTGGTCTCCGGGGGGTCCAGTTCCGGATCGGCCGTCGCCGTCGCCCTCGGCATCGTCGACGCCGCGCTGGGGACCGACACCGCCGGCAGCGGACGGGTGCCTGCCGCCTTCAACGGGATCATCGGGGTGAAACCGACTCTCGGCCTCGTGTCGGCACGCGGGGTGGTTCCCGCCTCGCCAAGCTACGACGCCGTCACCGTCTTCTCCCGCGACCTCGCCACCGCCGAACGGATGCTGGCGGTCATCGCGGCCGAGGACCCCGAGGATCCGGCGAGCCGCGCGTGGCCGGCTACCGCTCCCCTCGCCGGGCCCGCCATCGGACGGATCGGCATCCCCGGCGGGTCGGCGTTGGACGCGATGTCACCCGAGTGGCGCGACGCCTTCGACGCCACGGTCGGCGAGCTTCGCGACCGTGGCCTTTCGATCATCGAGGTCGACGTCGAACCGCTGCTCGCCACCGCCCGGCTGCTGTACGGCGGCGCCCTGGTCGCGGAGCGGACCGCCGCATTCGGTCACCTCCTCGACGCCGGGCCCGAGACGGTGGATCGCGTCGTGAAGCAGATCGTCGGGAACGGTGCGACGACCCTGGCGACCGACCTCGTACGAGACCAGCAGACGCTCCGCGCACAGCGCTGCCGGCTCCGCCCTCTCTGGGAACGCATCGATGCCCTGCTCCTCCCCACGGCACCCGGACACCCGACGATCGCGGAGGTACTCGACAACCCTGTCGGGAAAAACGCATGGGTGGGCACGTACACGAACTTCGTGAACCTTCTCGACCTGGCCGCGGTCGCGATACCCGGGGCACCCCCGGTCGGCGTCACCCTTGTCGGACCGGCCTTCTCCGACCGCGCCCTGCTCGACCTGGCTGCCATGATCCGCTCCGAGGACGTCGCCGACCCGTGGCTTCCGCCAGGCGTGTCACTCGCCGTGTTCGGCGCCCACATGACCGGCCAACCCCTCTCCCACCAGCTCACGCGTTGCCGAGCCCGGATGCTCCGCCCAATCACCACGGCACCGCGCTACCGGTTCTACGAACTGCCCACCGATCCACCGAAACCCGGGCTCGTGCGAACGGACGCCGAAGGGTGCGCCATCGGCGGCGAGGAGTGGCTCGTGCCGGTGGCCGGCCTCGCCGACTTCCTGGACGACCTCGTCCAGCCGATGGCCATCGGCCGGGTCGATCTCTCCGACGGGCGGAGCATTCTCGGATTCGTCTGCGAACCGGTGGCGCTCACGGCCGCCACGGACATTTCGCACGCCGGAGACTGGCGACAGCACCTCGCCGAACCTCGGCGCGGCGACCCGCGTTCCCTCGGTTCGGCTTGGCATGGTTGACGGCACCCCATCCGTTCAGTTCGAACTCCCCCACGGGCACGGCGCATCACTATGACTCACCGGACATCACCGTCGGCGCCGTATGCCTCGGCCTGGTAGCCGTCGTGGCGACTCGAAGGGACGGGCAGTCGCAGGATGGCAACGGGCTTACCGGACAGGAGCACCCCCGCGGAGCAAAGCTCTCGGACAAGCTCTACGATCCAGGACGTGGCCATTGCCGGACATAGTGGGATTTCAACGCGAAGCGTGCCAGATCCCATCCGAACGGGACCTGACGCCTGCCCTGGAGCCCTGCAGCTTCACCAGGCGGCCGATGGCCCGCTGGCCCGCGTACGCGTCCCCGGCGGCGAACTCTCCCTCGCCGCGCTCCGCGCCCTGACCGCGGGCCTCGGCGACGGTTTCATCGAGCTGACGTCCCGCGCGAACGTCCAGGTCCGCGCCCTGCGCGACCCCATCGCTTTCGCCGCCGGAATCGCCGCCGCGGGCCTGCTCCCATCCCCCACCCACGAACGGGTCCGCAACATCCTCGCCTCCCCCCTGACCGGTCTCGGCCCGCGCGGCATCCTCGACGTCCGCCCGCTGGTCACCGCCCTGGACAAAGGCCTCTGCTCCCGTACGCCCCTGGCCGCCCTTCCTGGTCGCTTCCTCTTCGCGCTGGACGACGGCACTGGAGACGTCGCCACACAAAACGCCGATATATCGGCTATTCCCGACGCCGATTCCATGCGGATCCTTCTCGCCGGGGAAGACCACGGACTCCGCTGCCCGATCGACGCCACCGTCCACCTCATGCTGACCGCCGCGGAATCCTTCCTCACCGAACGAACCGCCCAGAGCAGCGAGGCCTGGAGACTCTCCGAACTCCATGACGGCCCAGCCCAGATAGCCGCCCGTTTATCCCCTCTGCTCACCACATCCGTCCTCACCGACCCGGTCTCCACCCGGAGCGCCGACCCGGTCAGCAGCACTCCCGCCCCCTCCCCGATCATTTCCCAGGGCAGCCCCCGGCTTGCGGCGGACCAGACTGCGTCGCTAGGGAGCGATGGCCGACGCGGAGACGGGCTTTCGCCTGTGGGTGTCATCGCGTTGAGCGACGGGACGTACGCGATCGGAGCGGTCGTCCCGCTGGGGCGGTTGTCGGCGGCGCAGGTCGTGGTGCTCGCCGAAGTGGCGGGGCCGGAGGGGATCGTGCGGTTGACGCCCCGGCGGGGGGTTGTCGTGGCCGGGTTGTCGGCGAATAACGCCGCGTCGGCTGAGGTCGCTCTGGGGAATGTTGGGCTGGTGACTGATCCGCGGTCGCCCTGGGTTGTGGTCACGGCGTGTACGGGACGGCCGGGGTGCGCGAAGTCGCTGACCGATGTGCAGGCGGACGCGCGGACGTCGGTGGGGGCGCTGGGCGGGTCAAGGCCTGTGCACTGGGCGGGGTGCGAGCGTCGTTGCGGGCGGCCTCGGGGTGAGGTCGTGGATGTGGTGGCGGTTCCGGGGGGTTATCGGGTGGATTTCGAGGGCGTCAGCCGTACTCACGGGGAATTGCACGCCGTGGTGGAGGATGTGCGGAGCAGGAGGATCGGGTGAGTTACGTCCGGGACGGGGCGGAGATCTATCGGCGGTCGTTCGCCACGATTCGCGCGGAAGCGGAGTTGGGCGGGCTGCCGGAGGATGTGGCGCGGGTCGCGGTCCGGATGATCCACGCCTGCGGGATGGTGGATCTGGTGGGAGATCTGGCCTGGTCACCTGGGGTGGTCGCGGCGGCTGGGGCGGCGTTGCGGGACGGGGCTCCGGTGTTGTGCGACGCGCAGATGGTGGCGTCCGGGGTTACCCGCAAGCGGCTACCTGCCGGAAATGATGTGGTTTGCAGTCTGGGGGATCCGCGCGTGCCCGAGCTGGCGGAACGCCTGGGGACGACCAGGAGCGCGGCTGCTCTGGAGTTGTGGCGGGATCGGCTGGAAGGATCGGTCGTCGCCATCGGAAACGCTCCGACCGCCCTGTTCCGGCTGCTGGAAATGATCGACGAGGGCGCGGGGCGGCCCGCGGCGGTCTTGGGAGTTCCGGTGGGTTTCATCGGCGCGGCCGAGTCGAAGGACGCGCTCGCCGGACGCGCCGACCTGGAATTCCTGGTGGTACGGGGACGGAGAGGCGGCAGCGCCATGACGGCTGCGGCGATCAACGCGATCGCGAGCGACGAAGAATGACCGAGGATGGTGCGAACGACGTGACCCGGCCTGCACAAACCCCCGAGGATTCACCCACTCGTTCCGGCGATACAGAGTCCGTCAAGACCCGCGGCGTTGAACTCGGGCCCAGCGAACCTGAACCGACAACCGTCAAGACCGGACAGCGTTCTGGCGTCGGACCCGAGCCTGACGATGTCGTCAAGACCGGGCAGCTTTACGATGTAGGACTCGCGCCTGACTCAGCCGCTAAGAGCGGACGGCTTTACGATATAGAACTCGCGCCTGACCCGGCCGTTAAGAGCGGGCGGCTTTACGGTGTTGGGCTTGGGCCTGGGGATCCGGAGTTGGTGACCGTGAAAGCGGCGCGGCTCATCGGGGCGGCCGGGGTGATCGCGTATCACAGCGCACGCCATGGGCGAAGTATCGCGCGGTCGGTGGCTGCCCCATATTTACGTGGGGACCAAGTCGAAGAAGCGCTCGTGTATCCGGTCACCACGGAGACGACCGATCATCCAGGTGGGTATCAGGGCGCGCTCGACGATTTCTACGCCGCGTGTGCGATCCGACTGGCGGAGCATTTGGACGCGGGGCGGGATGTGGTCGTGTTGTGTGAGGGCGATCCGATGTTCTATGGGTCGTACATGCATATGCACAAACGGCTGGCGCATCGGTATGAGACGGAGGTCGTGCCGGGGGTCACCTCGGTGAGCGGGGCGGCGGCCGTCCTAGGGAGGCCGCTGGTCGAGCGGGATGAGACCTTGACGGTTCTGCCTGGGACGCTTCCGGCGGAGACGCTCGCGGCGCACATCGGGTCGGCTGATTCGGTGGCGATTCTGAAGCTGGGCCGTACCTTCGAGAAGGTGCGGGACGCTTTCGTGGCGGCGGGGAAACTGGACGATGCCTGGTATGTGGAGCGGGCCACGGCGGCGGGTGAACGAATCGCGCCTCTGGCGGATGTGGATCCGGCGTCGGTTCCCTATTTCTCGCTGGCGCTGCTGCCCAGTCCGGTGAATGATCCGGCGGTCGTGCCGGTGCGGACTGTTCCGGCTTCGGGAATGGGCGAGGTGGCCGTGGTCGGGCTTGGGCCCGCCGGTCGGCCGTGGCTGACACCGGAAGCGTGGGACGCGCTGATGACGGCCGATGAATTAGTGGGGTACGGACCCTATTTGGATCGGGTCCCCGTGAATCCGCGGCAGAAACGGCATGCGACCGACAACCGAGTCGAGGCCGAACGGGCCGCGCACGCGCTGGAATTGGCGTTGTCCGGTTCGCGGGTCGCCGTGGTCTCGTCAGGGGATCCCGGGGTTTTCGCGATGGCGAGCGCGGTTCTGGAGGTGTCGTGCGAGGCCCGGTTCGCGGGGGTGCCCGTCCGGGTGGTCCCGGGGCTCACGGCGGCGCACGCGGTCGCGGCGCGGGTGGGCGCGCCGCTCGGGCACGACTATTGCGTCCTCTCCCTGTCGGATCAGCTCAAACCCTGGGATGTGGTGGCGGATCGGATCAGCGCGGCCGCCCGCGCGGATCTGGTGCTGGCCATCTACAACCCGGCGTCTCGCACCCGGACCTGGCAGGTCGCCGCGGCCCGCGACCTGCTCCTGGAGCACCGATCCCCCGACACGCCGGTGATCATCGGCCGTTCCGTGGGTACGCCCGGCGAAGACGTCCGCGTGACCACCCTGGCCGACCTCGACCCCGCCGACGTCGACATGCGCTGTTTGCTGATCATCGGCTCCTCGACCACGCGGATCGTTCCCCGCGAGCAAGGGAATGTCGTGTTCACGCCGCGCCGCTACCCGGCATGAGTCCCCGGCTGCTGATCATCGGGGGCACGGACGAGGCCAGGCGTCTGGCGCTAGCCGTACAGGGACGAGTCGACATGATCTCGTCCCTGGCGGGCCGGGTGAGCTCCCCCCGATTGCCTGTCGGCGAGGTCAGGATCGGTGGTTTCGGCGGACCGGACGGCCTCGCCGCCTGGCTGCGAGCCGAACGCATCACCATGATCGTGGACGCGTCGCATCCGTTCGCCGCGCGAATGACCGATTCGGCCGTGAAGGCGGCGGACGGCACCGGGATTCCATTGCTGGTGCTCCGGCGGCCCGGCTGGGCCCCCGAACCCGGCGACGACTGGCGCTGGACGGCCACGCTGGAGGAAGCCGCCGAACGGCTCCCCCGGATCGGTACGCGCGCCTTCCTCACCACCGGCCGCCGAAGCCTGCCCGCTTTCACCCATCTCGACGACGTATGGTTTCTCGCCCGCTCGGTCGACACGCCCGAGCCTCCGTTCCCGCGCCAGATGGAGGTGCTGCTCAGCCGGGGGCCGTACACGCGGGAAGGCGAACTCCACCTGCTGCGCGCCCACCACATCGACGTGATCGTCACCAAGGACAGCGGCGGCACCATGACCTCCGCCAAGCTCACCGCCGCCCGCGAGCTGGGCCTCCCGGTCGTCGTGGTACGGCGCCCGCCCCCACCCCCAGGCGTCCCCACAGCCGCCACCGTCGCTGAGGCCGTGACCTGGCTCGACGGCCTGATCGCCCGATGAGCGCCCTCAGGTACGGCTGGACCACGGGCGCCTGCGCGACCGCGGCGACGACGGCCGCCTACACGGCACTGCTGTCGGGCGACTTCCCCGACCCCGTCGAGATCGCCCTGCCTAAGGACAAACACCCATCATTCGCGCTGGCCCGGGAGGCGCTCGGCGACGGCTGGGCGATGGCCGCGATCGTCAAGGACGCGGGCGACGACCCGGACGTGACCCACGGCGCCCTCATCATGTCCACCGTCCGCCCCGGCGCCCCCGGCTCCGGCGTGACCTTCCTCGCCGGCCCGGGCGTCGGCACCGTGACCAAACCCGGCCTCCCCCTCCCGGTCGGCGAACCCGCGATCAACCCGGTCCCTCGCCGCCTGATGACCGATCACGTCACCCAGGTCGCCGCCCGCCACGGCGGCACCGGCGACGTAGTAGTGGAAATATCCGTAGAAGGCGGCGCCGAACTCGCCCTCAAAACGTGGAACCCCCGGCTGGGCATCCTCGGCGGCCTCTCCATCCTCGGCACCACCGGCGTCGTCGTCCCCTACTCCTGCTCCGCCTGGATCGACAGCATCCGCCGCGGCATCGACGTCGCCCGCGCGGCAGGCCACCCCCACGTCGCCGGCTGCACCGGCAGCACCTCAGAACAGGTCGCCTCCACCCTGTACGGCCTGCCCGACGACGCCCTCCTCGACATGGGCGACTTCGCCGGCGCCGTCCTGAAATACCTCCGCCGCCACCCCATCCCCCGCCTCACCATCGTCGGCGGCATCGGCAAACTCTCCAAACTCGCCGACGGCCACCTCGACCTGCACTCCGGCCGCTCCCAGGTGAACCTCCCCCTGCTCGCCACCCTGGCCGCGGAAGCGGGCGCGCCCCCCGACCTAGTCACCCAGATCGAATCCGCCAACACCGCCTTGCACGCCCTCCGGCTCTGCCAGGCGGAGGCCGTCCCTCTCGGCGACCTCGTGGCCACCCGCGCCCTGAACACCGCCCGCACCGTCCTGACCGGAGCCCCGGTCTCCGTGGATGTGATCGTCATCGACCGCGCGGGAACCATCGTCGGCCGATCCACTGCCATCGGCTGACAACAACCACCGAGAGTGCCTGGCTGACGGATGGCGAGGGCCGCGTCGAGTCGCACCGGATGACCGCCCGGAACGCAAAGATCACCGGCCAAACGGTCCGGCGGCCCTGAGAACAGGCCGCCAAGGTCAACATCAGAGGCGAACCGGTCGACGGCCGCGCGACTGGGTTGGTCCTAGTGCTATGACATCACCGTCCAAGGCCGGAGCTTCTCGGGATTGCGTACCGCCCATATGTGCTCGATCCGGTCGCCGGCAACCTCGAACGCTGCCACCGTCACGGTGACGCCGTCTTGCTGAGCCACCAGGCCGGGCCGACCGTTGACCGTACGCTCCAGGATCGTCAGGTCCGATGCCATGCCGGCGATAGCGATCATGTAGCGGGCGATCTGCTCGCCGCCTTCGATCGGGCGGATCCCGGCGCTGACCACGCCGCCGCCGTCGACGATCGCCGTGGCGTCGGGGTCGAGGAGGCCGATGAGGGCGTCGATGTCCTTGGCTTCCCAGGCCTGCTTGAAGTCCCTGACGGTGCCGGGCTGCCGCGCTGCCGGAACCGCGGGAGCCTGCGGCGCACGAATGCGGCGGCGGGCCGAGGAGGCCAGCTGGCGGCATGCCGCCGGCGTCCGGCCGACGATCTCGGCCACTTCGGCGAAGGGGTAGCCGAAGACGTCGTGCAGGATGAACGCGACGCGTTCGGCCGGGGTCATCGATTCGAGTACGACGAGGAAGGCCATGTTGATCGACTCGTCGAGGGTGATCCGGTCGGCCGGGTCGGCCGTGGTGCCGCCCGGCGGCACATTGATCCACTCCGTGTGATCGGGCAGCGGTTCGGGGATCCATTCGCCCACGTAGCTCTCGCGCCGGGCCCGTGCCGAGCCGAGCAGGTCCAGGCAGATGCGGCCGGCGACCTTCGTCAGCCAGGCGCCGGGGGATTCGATGGCTTGTTGCCGCCGCGGGGACATGGCGTACCAGCGGGCGTAGGTCTCCTGTACGGCATCCTCGGCATCGGTCAGGGAGCCCAGGAGCCGGTAGGCGAGGTTGATCAGCTGACGCCGCTCGCTCATGATCGCGCTCAGGTCCGGATCTGACCGGCTGTGTCCTGGCTCGGCGCAGTGTTCCTGACTGTCCGTGTTCTCAAAATGCTCATTTCTGGGATTGGGAAGTTCATCGGCGGCGCAGAACCCACTGGACCTAATAACCCCTATGGGGTTATCTTGGGGGTACATACAGCTGGAGTCTATGGAGTTGTGCGCGATGCCGAAGATCAACGTCTATCTGCCCGATGATCTGGCCGAGGCGGTCAAGGAGGCCGGTGTGCCGGTGTCGGCGGTGTGCCAGCGGGCTCTGGAGCAGGCCGTGCGACGGGTGACCGCCATCCGGGAGACGGTTCTGGGTGATCTCGACGACGAACCGACCGGGGCACTGGCGCACCTCACCGCAAGGACGCGTACCGTGCTGAAGCTGGCTGTGGAGCGGGCGCGGGACGCCGGCGCGCCGAGGATAGGTACCGAGCATCTGCTGGGCGCCATGCTGGACGAGGGCACCAACCTGGCCCTCCACGTGCTCCGCGCCATGGAGATCGAGCCGGAGCAGGTCGGGCGTGATCTGGCCCGTCGGCAGCCCGGAGAGCGGGAGACCGCCCCACCGGACCGTGATCCGCGCCGGTTTGACGGGCCCGCAGCCAACGCTCTGGAACTGGCGGTCACCGAGGCGACCTCCCTCGGTCACAACTACATCGGCTGCGAGCACCTGCTGCTCGGCCTGGCTGTCGAGCCCGACGGAGTCGCAGGACAGGTTCTGCGGGCCCTGGGGGCCGATCCCAAGCTCGTCCGCCGAGCCGTCACCGCCGCGCTGGCGGGCTACGTCCACCTGCGGGCCGAGAGCGGGCAGGGCCAGTCGGCGGCGTCGGCCGGCGCACAGCAGGCGCTCGCCGCGGCCGTACGTCAGGAAATCGAACCGCTGAGCCGGCGCATCGCACGGCTGGAGGAGCACCTCGGGCTGACCACCGAAGGCTGACGGCCGTGTTCAGCCGCCGTCGCAGTAGGCCGCCCAATCAGAAGCGGCGGTACGGCCAACGTCTCCTTCCGCTGTGGCAGCGGTGGCTCCAACTGGCCTTCTTGGTCCTCATCGTGTTGGCAATTCTGTGGTGAAACGTGTGCTGATGCCGGTGACCGGCGACACTTGGGCCTATGCAGGAGGACCGCCGTGCGCTCACTCCGATACTGGTTGCGTCCACGGAGGTGGTGTACGAGTTCCGCTGGTAGCAGGGGCGGCAATGGGTACTGGTGCCACACCCTGGCTCCTCACGGCTCAGTCGCGGACGCGGGATGACGAATAGAGGTGGCTGTCGGGGAACGTGGCGGCGGTGAGGGCGCGGCCGACGATGATGACGGCGGTTCGGGTGATGCCCGCGGTTGCGACCTTTTCCGCGATGTCGGCCAGGGTGCCGCGGAGCACGATCTCCTGGGGACGGCTCGCCCAGGCGACGACCGCCGCCGGGCAGGTGGGGCCGTATGCGGGGGTCAGTTCCGCGACGACCGTCTCGATTCGTTGCACGGCCAGGTGCAGGACGATCGTCGCGCGACTGCGGCCAAGCGTGGCGAGATCCTCGCCTTCGGGCATGGGGGTCGCCCGGAGAGCCGTACGGGTGAGCACGATGGTCTGCGCGACGCCGGGCACCGTCAACTCGCGTCGCAAAGTCGCGGCCGCCGCCGCGAACGCGGGCACTCCGGGCACCACCTCGTACGGCACCGCCGCCGCGTCGAGACGGCGCATCTGCTCGGCCATCGCGCTGAAGACGGAGGGGTCGCCGGAATGCAGGCGGGCGACGTCCAGGCCTTCGGCGTGCGCGGCGAGCAGTTCGGCCATGATCTCGTCCAGGGTCAGGCGTGCGGTGTCGATCAGCCGGGCCCCTGGGGGGCAGCAGGCGATCAACTCTGGGGGGACCAGGGATCCCGCGTACAGGCAGACGGGCAGCCGCTCAATGAGGCGTTGACCGCGCACCGTGATCAGGTCGGCCGCGCCTGGCCCCGCACCGATGAAGTAAACGGTCATCGCGAGCCACCAGCGCAATCGCCCATCATTGTCCGGCCGCTGATGGAGGAGACCGCCAGCGCGAACCGACAGTGCAACGGCTGGCCGCCGGTGAAGTGAACGATCATCGTGGCCCACCCGTGCAATCGCCCGTCATCGTCCGGCCGCTGGTGGAGGAGACGATCACCGCGCGCCGCCGGTGGAACGGCGGGCCGCTGATGGAAGGAGCGGGCATCGTTGGCTGGCGGTGCGATTGGGTGGCCTCAGGTGGAATGGCCGTCATCGGGGTTCCTCGTGGGGCTTGGTCACCGACCAGATGGTGACGGGGAGTTGGGGGCGCCAGGTGGTGAAGTCGCCGAGGGGGGCGGCTCTGTTGATGGCGAGGCGGAAGAGGTCGCCGCCGAGGTGGCCGTACCAGGTGGAGAGAACGGCTTCGGATTCTAGGGTGACCGCGTTGGCGACCAAGCGGCCGCCGGGGTGGAGGCTGGACCAGCAGTGGTCGAGGAGGCCGGGGGTGGTGAGGCCGCCGCCGATGAAGATCGTGGTGGGTGGGGTGGTGAGGGCGGTCAGGACGTCGGGGGCGGTGCCGGTGAGGACGCGGAGGGTGGGGACGCCGAGGGTTTCGGCGTTTTTGGTGATTCGGGTGGCTCGGGCGGGGTCGCGTTCGATGGCGATCGCGGTGGCGGTGGGGTGGGCGCGGAGCCATTCGATGGCGATGCTGCCCGCGCCGGCGCCGATGTCCCAGAGGATGCCGTCGGTGCCGAGCAGGCCGAGGGTGACCGCGCGGACCTCGCGTTTGGTGAGCTGGCCGTCGTGGTCGAAGGTCTCGTCGGGGAGGCCGGGGACGCGTGGGGGTGTGGGCGTGCCGGGGTCGGGGAAACATTCGACGGCCACGATGTTGAGGGGGTCGGGGATGTAGCCCCAGATGGCCCAGCCGTTGGCGGTGGTGTGGCGGAGCTTCTCGTCGGGGGAGCCGAGGAGTTCGAGGACGCTGAAGGGGCTCTCGCCGTAACCGGCGTTGATGAGGAGGGTGGCGACTCGGGCGGGGTCGGCGCCGAGGATCAGGAGGCGTTCGCCGGGGCGGAGGGCCGCGTTGAGGGTGGCGAGGGGGCGGCCGACCGCGCTGATCACGTGGGTGCGTTCGAGCGGCCAGCCCATGCGGGCGCAGGCCAGGGAGACCGAGGACGGCGAGGGGAGGATCCTGACGTTTTCCGGGCCGAGGATGCGGACCAGGGTGGAGCCGATGCCGTGGAACATGGGGTCGCCGCTGGCGAGGACGCAGATCCGGCGGTCGCGGTAGCCGGCGAGCAGGCCGGGGAGGGCCGGGAGCAGGGGGGACGGCCAGGTGATCTGTTCGGCGGAGGTGGAGACCAGGGCGAGCTGGCGGGCGCTGCCCATCAGGACCTCGGCGGTTTCGATCTCCCGGCGGGCGGCGGGGGAGAGCCCGTCCCATCCGTCGGCGCCGATTCCGACGACGACAACGGGGGCGGTCATGGTGAGAAGGCCAGACTCACGTTTCCGGATGTGCCGGGCGGCGACGTTGAGTCGCTTTGGGTGTCCCGTGGGGTGTGCGGGTCAGGCATGGGGGACATTTCCTAGAATCCTGGTCACCTTGATTTCGATGACGACGCGTTCCGGGTTGGGGCGGGGCTGGCGGTATCGGGCGGCGTAGCGGTGCTCGGCGTCGGCGATCGAGGCGGGGTCGTCGCGGATGACGGCGCGGCCTTCGAGGGTGGACCAGCGGCGGCCGTCCACCTGGCAGATAGCGACGAGCGCGCCTTCTGGGCCGGCGGCGCGGACGTGGTCGGCTTTGCGAGATCCGCCGCTGGTGATGATCCTGGCGGTGTCGCCGTCGAGGGTGACGCCGACCGGAACGACGTGGGGGGTGCCGTCCGGGCGGATCGTGGTGAGGGTGCAGAGGTGTCGTTCCTTCCAGAACGTCTCGAAACTCATCGGCACTCCCCCACGAATCGTGCGGCCAGCACCGGGCTGCCCGCCCAGTGCAGATGCAGGTACGAAGCCAGCACCCGACCGGAAGCGTATCCGTCGCCACCGTCAATCCAGCGCCAGACCGGGCTGTCGGGTGGCGTGCAGACCGTGCGGTGGAACTCATGTCCCCGATACCGCTCCCCCGCCCGCGTCAGCACCGAATCTTGTACGGCTACCGCGTCCCGATACCCCAAAGTCAGCCGTCCAGACATTTCCGCTTTAGCGTCGAGGATGCCGCACATGGGATGATCGTCGAGTTCCCTGCTCAGATAGAGCAACCCCGCACACTCCGCCACGACCGCGCCCCCACTGGTGACGAACTCGGCCATCCTCACCCGGAGGCGCTCATTGGCGGACAACTCCGAGGCGTAGACCTCCGGAAATCCTCCCGGCAGAATCACTCCACGAGTGCCTTCGGGAAGATCCTCATCCCGAACCGGATCGAACGTCGCCACCTCCGCGCCCGCCGCGATCAACAGTTCCACTTGTTCCACATAGCCAAAGGTGAAAGCGGCTCCCCCCGCAATGGCGACCACGGGCCGAATACCCCGCCGAGCCCGCCCATCGACCCCCACCCATCCTTCTCCCGTGACTTCGCTCTGCCTTACTGATACGGGGGTTCTCCCACCCACCCACCCTTGATTTCTTTCCGTGGCTCCGCCCCGCCCCACCGAAACGGCAGCTCCGCCACCCGGCAATCCTTCGCCATCAGCCGTGGCTTCGCCCTGCCCGACCGAAACAGGGGCTGGCCCACTTGCCAAGCCTTCGCCATCACCCGTGGTGTCGCCTTGTCCGACTGAAGCGGGGGCTTTCCCACCCGCCCCTTTTACGTTTGCGGTCGTGGCGACAGCGTCTTGCGGGTTCCAAGCGGTGGCCGGGATCGGTGCGGCGCGGTGGGCGAGGGCGACAAGGGCGGGCAGGTCGCAAGTCGACTCGATCAAAGTGGCTAGGGCCGGAATGGTCGTGGTGGCTTCGGTGTGGCGTTCGGCGGCGGGGATGAGGCCGAGGTGGCGGGATGGGGTGGTGGCGTCGGGGGTGCGGGGGATGGCGCCCAGGACCGGGATGCCGGTGGATTCCAGGGATTCGCGGCAGACCTCCTTGTGGCGCGGGGAGCCTACGCGGTTCAGGATGATTCCGGCCAGGCGGACGCGGGTGTCGTACGAGGCGAAACCGTGGACGAGGGCGGCGACGGACTGGCCTTGGCCGGTGGCGTCGACGACGAGGATGACGGGGGCTTCGAGGAGGCGGGCGACGTGGGCGGTGGAGGCGAAGTCGGCGGTGCCGCGCATGCCGTCGTAGAGGCCCATGACGCCTTCGATGATCGCGATGTCGGCGTTGGCGGCGCCGTGGAGGAAGAGGGGGGCGATCAGGTCTTCGGAGGTGAGCCAGGGGTCGAGGTTGCGGCCGGGACGGCCGGTGGCGAGGGCGTGGTAGCCGGGGTCGATGTAGTCGGGGCCGACCTTGTGCGGTGACACGGCAAGCCCCCGGCGGACCAGTGCCGCCATCAGGCCCGTGGCTATGGTCGTTTTGCCCGCACCGGACGCGGGCGCGGCGATGACCAATCGCGGCACCATCACCATCCGAAACCCATCCGATTCACCGCTCTCGTCCTTGCTCTACACACCATCGTCCTGCCACGGACACTGACACGAGGCGCTCCGGCACCACCATCGGCCTCGCGGACACCCTCACCCCTCAAACCCAGCACCACCGCACACACCGACGCGAAGCACTCCGGCACCACCATCGCCCACGGTTTCGCCTCGTACGACACCCGCGTCCGCCTGCTGAACCGCGTAGGCTCCCCGCGCCACGAGGAGGTCTGCCGCGAATCCCTGGAATCCACCGGCATCCCGGTCCTGGGCGCCATCCCCCGCACCCACGCCACCGCACGCACACCGACGCGAAGCGCTCCGGCACCGTTCATCGCCCTCGCAGACACCCTCACCTCTCAAACCCAGCGCCACCGCACGCACACCGACACGAGGCGCTCCCGCGCCGTCTTCACACGCTCTTGCCATTGGAAGCCCTGGCCGCGTCCGGTATCACTGACTCACCATTCGATGCCCTTTTGGCCCTTCTGGCCGGTGTCCATGGGGTGCTTGATCTTGGTCATTTCGGTGACCAGGTCGGCGATGTCCAGGAGGGCGGGGTGGGCGTTGCGGCCGGTGATGATCACGTGTTGGGTGCCGGGGCGGGTGGTCAGGGTGGTGGTCACGTCCTCGATGTCGATCCAGCCCCAGTTGATGGGGTAGGTGAATTCGTCGAGGACGAGCAGGCGGTAGGTTTCCGAGGCGAGGTCGCGTTTGATCTGGTTCCAGCCTTCGCGGGCGTCGGCGGCGTGGTCGTCTTCGGTGCCCGCTTTCTTGATCCAGGACCAGCCTTCGCCCATTTTGTGCCAGGTGACGGGTGGGCCGAGTTCGCCGAGGGCGCGTAGGGCGGCTTCCTCGCCGATGCGCCATTTGGCGGACTTCACGAACTGGAACACGCCGATCGGCCAGCCCTGGTTCCAGGCGCGGAGGGCGAGCCCGAACGCGGCGGTGGATTTCCCTTTGCCGGGTCCGGTGTGGACGATCACGAGCGGCCGGTTGCGGCGCTGCCGGGTCGTGAGGCCGTCTTCGGGCACTTGGTCAGGCTTGCCCTGCGGCATGTGACCTCTCCTCGTGGTTCATGCGGCCAGCCGGGTGGCCCGGACCACCTGGGCCAGGCCGCCTTCGGCGAGCGCGTCCAGGCGAACGGGAAGCGCCCCGATCCGCGCGGCCAGGTCGGTGGCGAGGCCGAGGCGGATCGGGCCGGATTCGCAGTCGACGACGACGGTGGTCACCTGGGTCAGCAGGGTAGCGGCCTGGCGGGGGTTCGGGCCGAAGGTCGCGCGGCCGTCGGTGACGATCACGAGCAGCGGACGACGGGCCGGGTCGCGGAGCCGTTCCACACGGAGCACGTCCGCGGCCTTGAGCAGGCCCGCCGCGAGCGGCGTCCGTCCTCCCGTACGAAGATCGCGCATCCGCGCGGCTCCCGCCTCCACCGACGACGTCGGCGGCAACACCAGCTCCGCCGCCTCCCCCCGAAAAGTGATCAGACCAACCTTGTCCCTCCGCTGGTACGCATCGAGCAACAAACTCAACACGGCCGCCTTAACCGCCCCCATGCGCTTCCGCGCGGCCATCGACCCACTGGCGTCCACGGCGAACAGCACGAGGTTACCCTCACGCCCCTCACGAACGGCTTCCCGCAGGTCAGCCTTCTCAATCCGCAACCCACGGCCTTCCACCCCACGCGACCGCGGACGCGAAGCCACCCCCTGAAGATCAGCCCTCTCTACCCGCAACCCGAGACCTTCCTCCCCACCAGACCGCTGGCGCGAAGGCAGTCCCTGAAGATCAGCCTGCTCCATCCGCGACCCGGGACCTTCCACCCCGTGCGACCGCCGACCCGAAGCCATCCCCTGAAGGTCGGCCTTCTCCGTCGGCAACCCGAAGCCCTCCGCACCACGCGACCGCTGATGTGGAGCGGCCGCCCGGAGGGTCGCCATCAGATGCACGCTCGTGATCCGCCCGTCGGGCAGGCGGGATCCCGACGTCCGCCCATCCGGCGTGCGCGCCCGTGACCGCCGCCCCGGAACACCCATGCCGACCCCGGGAACAGTGAAAATCCTGGTCCGATAGGGCGCACCCGCCTCCGCGAATGCGCCGCCCTCCGCCAAACCCGTACTACCTGAATCCGCCGATCTCAGCGTGTCCGGGCCGTCCCGGCCCTCTGCTCCAGGCTGGTCAGAACCCGTCCGCATTCCGGTGGAATCCCGTGGCCCGAACCCGTCCGACGGGCCGAAGTCCGTCGACGCGTTCGGCTCCCAGGAGTCAGCTGATCCCGACCCGCCCCCATCCTCTGACCCGGCCGCACTGGGCTCGGCTCCGCCGTCGCCGGACTCGGATGTGTTGATATTTCCGGATTCGCCCGGACGTGCACCATCGTCGGGGTCGTCGTCCGGGTAATCGTCGAAATCGTTCAGGAGCTCGTCAAGCCTGGCCTCGTCCAAACCCGGCGCGTCGAACGGATCCCGCCGCCGCCGATGCGGCAACGCGAGCCGTGCCGCCGCCCGCACATCCGCTGAAATCACCCGGGTACGCCCCTGCCAGGCAGCATGCGCCATCGCCGCATGAGCGGTGACGATATCCGCCCGCATGCCATCCACCTCAAACCCGGCGCAAACCGTCGCGATCTGCTTCAACGCCGCATCCGGCAACCTCACCCCGGGCAGAAGCGCACGAGCCCCAACGATCCGCCGAGCGAGCCCCGCCTCCTCCACCGCCCACCGCGCGGCGAATCCCTCCGGATCCAGCTCATACGCGAGCCTCCTCCGAATGACCTCCGCCCGCTCCGCCGGATCCCGCGACGCCCGCGCCTCCACGGTCAGCCCGAACCGATCGAGCAACTGCGGCCGAAGCTCCCCCTCCTCGGGATTCATCGTCCCGGAGAGCAAAAACCTGGCCGCATGCCGCACCGACACCCCTTCCCGCTCGACATAGCACGTCCCCAGCGCGGCGGCATCCAGAAGAAGATCGACAAGATGGTCGTGCAACAGGTTGACCTCGTCCACGTACAAGATCCCCCGATGCGCCGCCGCCAGCAGCCCCGGCTCGAACGCCTTGACCCCTTCGGTCAGCGCCCGCTCAAGATCAAGCGACCCGGCCAGCCGGTCCTCGGACGCGCCGACCGGCAACTCGACCAGCCGCGCCGGCCGTACCAGCCCGGCACCCGAATGCGGCCCGTCCGGGCACAAGGAATCAGGAGCGCTCGGATCGCACGAGAACCGGCACTCCTCCGCCACCTCCACGGGCGGCAGCAGCGCCGCCAGCGCCCGTACGATGGTCGACTTGGCCGTGCCCTTCTCCCCCCGGACCAGGACCCCGCCCACGCGCGGCGACACCGCGTTGAGCACGAGCGCCAGTTTCAGATCCGCCAACCCAACAACCGCGCTAAACGGATACGTCACCGCAGATACGCCCTTTTCTCAAGACCGAAAAACCTCGGAAGGCTGGTCAAATGGAGGAATCCACCACCGCTACCCCTCAAAATCACCCTCCGAAATAGCCGAAAAATCGGGAAAAATCCCTTCGGACCCCCGCGAGGCCCCCATCAAAGGTCCCCATTGTGGTAAGCGAAGGTTCCAGCGCCCGTCGAATCCGCTCAATTCGACCCGGCCCAGCGGCGGAACGTCCACCCGCCAGTACGCGACGTCCGGCAGCCTCAGCGCCGACACCAGCATCGCCCGCACGACCGCCGGATGGGTGACCGCCAGCGACCGCCCAGGCGGGAGCCCGCCGAGCCACTCCCCCATCCGGGCGATCAACCCGGCCACCGACTCACCCCCGTGCGGCACCGCGCCGGGATCGCTCAGCCAGGCCCGTACGCCCTCGGGCTCCTCCGCCGCCACCTCGGCGAACGCCCTCCCCCGCCACCGCCCGAGATCGCAGTCACGCAACCCCGGATCGGCGACCGCCGCCACGCCCAGCCACCGCGCCGTACCCAGGCAACGCTCCTCGGGCCCGGCCCTCCCCTCGCCCTTGACGACGTCCCCGGCTGGCGGGAGCTCCAGAACGTCGTCAGGGGACGGGAAGGCGGCGGCCCGCACGGCCGCCGTCCTGCCATGCGCGACCACGATCACCCGCGCCGCTCGCGCAGCCACGATCAGGCCGGTACGCCCTGCGGCGCCCCGGTTACCTGTTCGCTCCGATGCCCGAGGTACGCGTACGAAACCCCCAGCACCCCCCACAACACGACCTGGGTCCCCAGCGACGAAACCCGGAAGTCCCACAGCAAGTCCGCCGGAAACCCTTCGGGCACCTCGGACACGACCGGCAGGAAGACCCACGCCGCCGTGACCGGGACGAGGAACCCCAGCCCGGTCGCGAGCCACCGCACCGGCTCCCCGTTGACCTCGAAGATCCGGTGCGCGACTGCGGCGGCGGCCATCGCCAGCACCCCGATCGCGACCGCGACCAGGTAGAGCGACGTCCGCGAGCCGATCGTCTCCGGATCCCCGACCGCAGGCGGATTAGCCGGATATTTCACGAACGGCACCAGGACTACGGCCGCGAATCCGGCCGCCGCCAGGGTGATCGACAACACGCTCCCGGAGCGGGGCCCGACACGCCCCCGTACCAGGGCGAACGCGAGGCCGAACAGGCCGCCGAGGGCGAGGCCGTACAGAGCGGTGGCGAGGAACAATCCCCCCACCTGGCCGCTTCTGCTGACAAGGGGAGCCTCGGTGTGGGTGTGCGCGGCGGCCTCTTCGAGGGCGATCGCGCTGTCGATGTGCGGCTCGCCGGCGAAGTAGGCGAAAACGCCCGCGGCGAGTCCTGCGATGATTCCGGCGAGCAGGCCCCGGACGAACAACTGGCGGATCATCAGTGGCACGGAACGCCGAGCAGGTGACGGCCGTCGTGCATGAGCTCGTGCAGGTAGTCACCCGCCTGGGAGATCGCCCCCTGGTCGAAGGTGACGAGGTAGGCCACCAGCAGGAGAACGGGCACGGCCAGTGCCCACCAGGCCAGGTTGCGAAGCGGAATGGGCTGAACATGCGGGGCTGAGAGCTGGCTCACGCCACGGTCCTCCTCCGGGATTGCGCGTCCCTGTCGTCGGTCTGTGGCGGGTGGTGACCTGGCTCCCCTCATCGGGAGGGTTACAGTGGCGCGACCGCACCGGAGTTACACCGGATTTCCCTCACGCCGCCACAATTCACCGGGAACGTACCCCCGAACGGACAAACCCGTCAACCCGGCTATCCCTCGCCGGTGAGCGCGGCCACCAGGTCGGCGGCCGTCCTGCACCGGTCGAGCAGCTCGCCCACGTGGGCTTTCGTCCCGCGCAGCGGCTCCAGCGTGGGCACCCGCTGCAGCGACTCCCGCCCGGGAATGTCGAAAATCACAGAATCCCAGGACGCGGCGGCCACCGACTCGCTGTACTGCCGCAGGCAGCGCCCCCGGAAATAGGCCCGCGTATCGGTCGGCGGCGTCTCGATGGCGCGTTCGACGTCGTCTTCGGTCACCAGCCGCTGCATCCGCCCGCGAGCCACCAACCGGTTGTAGAGCCCTCGTTCCGGGCGGATGTCCGCGTACTGCAGGTCGACCAGCCCGAGCCGGGGATGCGACCAGGGCAGGTTGTCCCGCGTCCGGTACCCCTCCAAGAGCTCCAGCTTGGCCACCCAGTCGAGCTCGCGCGACAGCTGCATCGGATCCTCGGCCAGCCGGGTCAGCACCGACTCCCACCGGTTCAGCACGTCCTTGGTCATCTCATCCAGACCCGCGCCATACCGGTCCTCGACATACTTGCGGGCCTGCTCCAGATACTCCATCTGCAGCTGTACGGCCGTCATCTTGCGCCCGTTCCGCAGCGAGATCTCATACTTGCAGGTCGGGTCATGCGATACCGCCCGCAGCGCGGCGACCGGCGACTCCACGGAGAGATCGCCGGTGAGGAACCCGTCCTCGATCATCGCGAGCACCAGCGCGGTCGAACCCAACTTCAGGTAAGTGGAAATCTCCGACATGTTGGCGTCGCCGATGATCACGTGGAGGCGGCGGTACTTCTCCGGGTCCGCGTGCGGCTCGTCCCGGGTGTTGATGATCGGCCGCTTCAGCGTCGTCTCCAGGCCGACCTCGACCTCGAAGAAGTCGGCGCGCTGGCTGATCTGGAACCCGTCGCCGCGGGAATCCTGCCCGATCCCGACCTTCCCGGCGCCGCACACCACCTGCCGCGACACGAAGAACGGCGTCAGATGCCGGACGATGTCCGCGAACGGCGTGGCCCGCCGCATCAGGTAGTTCTCGTGGCAGCCGTAGGAGGCGCCCTTGCTGTCGGTGTTGTTCTTGTAGAGCTGGATGGGGGCGTTCCCCGGCATGCCCGACGCCCGGACGGCGGCGTCGTGCATCACCCGTTCGCCCGCCTTGTCCCAGATCACGGCCGCCCGGGGGTTGGTGCACTCGGGCGTGGAGTACTCCGGATGGGCGTGATCCACATACAGCCGCGCGCCGTTGGTGAGGATCACGTTGGCCAGGCCCAGATCCTCGTCGGTCAGCTGGCTGGAGTCAGCCGCCTCCCTGGCCAGATCGAACCCGCGGGCGTCGCGCAGCGGGTTCTCCTCCTCGAAGTCCCACCGGGCCCGCCTGGCGCGCGCGGCCGACGCCGCGAGGTACGCGTTGACGACCTGCGAAGAGGTCACCATCGCGTTCGCCCCGGGCTGACCGGGCACGGCGATGCCGTACTCGGTCTCGATGCCCATCACCCGCCGTACCGTCATGCGCACCCCATGGCCGTCGTTCCGCCGTTTATATCCCGAGCCTAGCCCCTCTTCTATGCCCGGTTACCCGACAGTTACGGCAGAGAGCCGACTATTCGTTTCGTACGGGTCTCCGGCCACCGAGAATCCGGCGAAGCAAACGCTGGCCAGGACGGTCGATCAGCTTGTAAACGAGATACGCCAGCACTATAGATGCCGCCATTGTCAGCGCGGTGAGCAACCACGGGTTCAGCGTGTCGCGAAGGCCCGGGATGATCACGGCTGAGACATTCTGATGGAGCAGGTAGAGCGGGTACGTGAGCGCGCCCACCGTGGTGAGCGGAGCCCACTTGACCCAGCTCAGCCAGCCGAGGGCGACGGCCGCCATCAACAGGAAGATGAGCGTGATGGCCACGATGACGGCCTCCGGCGGTGCCGGGAAGCGCTTCAGGCCGATGGCGTCCACCCGGCTCTGTACGCGCTCCAGAGCGGCGTAGACGGCGAAGGCGTACCCAACCAGGACGAAACCCCAGCGGGTCACTGAGGGGCCCACACGGTGGATCAGGTAGAACGCCATGCCGGCGATGAAGTACGGCGCCTGCCTGGGCATGACGATCTCGGTCAGCAGGTCGTTCTCGAGGTATTCGGCGACGACGACGAGGACCAGCCAGACCCACATGAACGCCATCGCGCGGCGCAGGTTGATGCCGATGATCACGATGATCGAGATCAGGAAGTAGAACTTGAGTTCGACCCAGAGCGACCAGAATACGCCTCCCGCGTGCAGGACGCCGAACGCCTCCTGGAACATCGAGAGGTTGATGAGGTAGTGGACGGGGTAGAGGTTGCCCTTGAAGCCGGTGACGTCGGTGTAGTTGTACAGGACGTACAGGGCGACGACGGTGAACCAGTAGGCCGGGTAGAGGCGGGAGATGCGGGAGACGGCGAACTTGCCGATGCTGCGGCCCCAGGCGCTCATGAGGATGACGAAGCCGCTGATCAGGAAGAAGAGTTCGACGCCGAGGATGCCCAGGGTGGTGACCCGGTTGACGGAGGCGAAGATCTCGGTGGGGTAGTCGCCCCAGAGGGATCTGCTGGCGGCCATGTAGTGGAAGGCCATGACCGCGAACGCGGCGATGAATCGCATTAAGTCGAGTTCGACGAGCCTGGGTCCCCCGCCGACGGGCGACTGCTCGGCGATCGGCGCCCGGGCGGGTGGCGGTGGCGGAGCCGGCCTACGTCTACGCCGCCTGGTCCTGGCCGGCGCCGCGGTCACGGGCAAACTCCCAGCTCAAACACCGCGATCCCCCGTAAATGCGTCATGTTGGAATAACCCTTAGGCACAAAAATCCCACTAGAGCGCTCAAGTATCACGCAAAACCACGAACAGAGCTACCGGGGTTTCCCCACC
>NZ_BLAF01000058.1 GCF_009687885.1 Acrocarpospora pleiomorpha | reverse complement strand
GGTGGGAGAACCACCTAGAGTTTGGTAGGTGCGGAGAAGCCCGGATTGTGATCAGAGCTGGGCGTTTTCGTTGTTTGGTGCGGCTAATGTGGCCGTTCATGCGGTTCGTCTTGAGGGTTGTTCCTATGCGGCTTCGGCGGGCGGTGCGGGCCCGGATCGATGCGCGTTATGTGACCAAAGCTGATCATCTGCGGGACATCAGGGATACCTTGTGGGAGGTCCAGATGTTGCGGCGGGAGGTTGTGGCGATGCGGCGGGAGCTGGATCGGTTGCGGGATCTCAAGACCGTCTGAGAGTTGGGGGCATGCGGGTTTATCTGTCGGTTGATATGGAGGGTGTCACCGGGCTGACCGATCCTGAGGAGATGCACGCGGGCGGCCGGGGGTATGAGCGTGGCTGCGAGCTGATGACGGGGGACGCCAACGCGGTGGTGGCGGGGGCGTTCGAGGTGGGGGCGCGGGCGGTTCTGCTCAATGACGCGCACGGGTCGACCAAGAATCTCCGGGTCGATCTGCTGGACCCGCGGGCCACGCTCATCAGAGGGCCGGGGAAGCCGCATCGGATGGCCCAGGGATTGACCGCGGACTTCGACGCCGCCTGTTTCGTGGGATATCACGCCAGGGCAGGCGTGCCGCACGGGGTGCTCAACCACACGTGGATGGGTAAGGAGATCCACAACGTCTACCTCAACGACGAGATCTGCGGGGAGACGCGGCTGGTGGCGGGGTTCGCGGGAGCGTTGGGGGTGCCGGTGGCGCTGGTCACGGGCGATGACGCGGTCTGCGAGGAGGCCGTGGAGTTGCTGGGCGAGGTGGAGACGGTCGCGGTCAAGAAGGGCGTGGATCGTTTCTCGGCCGAGTTGTTGCCGCCGTCGGTAGCCCAGGAGCGGATCAGAAAAGCGGCCGGCAGGGCGTTGAACCGGCTGCCGGATTTTTCGCCCTACGTCGTGCAGCCGCCGTACCGGCTGGGGGTGGAGTGGAACTCCACGGCCATCGCGGCGGGTTGCGCCCTGGTCCCGGGCACGCGCCTGGTCGGCCCCCGGCACACCGAGTTCGAGACCGGCGACTACCACGAGATCATGGCCCTCTTCGGTCTCTTCGCGATGATCGCCGGCCAGGTGGCCTGCGGCAGCGGAATCTACGGCTGACCGCTCAAGGAGACTCGATGACCGTCACCCGGCGCGCGCTGCTGATCGGACTGGGGGCCGCCGGAGGGGCGGGCGCCATGTTCGCCGCCATGAACGTGCTCGGCTTAGCCCCCGGCGAGCAGCGCTCGGACTTCGAACCCCCGCGCCCGTCGGACTTCGCGTTACGCGGCAAGTCCGCCGCCAAAGTCGTCATCCTCGGCGCCGGCGTCGCCGGCCTCACCTGTGCGTACGAACTAGGCAAAGCCGGATACGACTGCACGATCCTGGAGGCCGCCGACCGGATCGGCGGCCGGAACCTGACCCTGCGAGGCGGCGACCAGCTCACCGAGACCACCGGCGAGAAGCAGATCGCGCGCTTCGGCGAGGACGTCTACTTCAACGCGGGCCCGGCCAGGATCGCCGCCTGGATGGTCACCCTCGACTACTGCCGCGAACTCGGCGTCCCCATCGAACCGTTCGTCAACGGCAACGCCTCCGCCTATATCTACACCTCCGGCATGAAGGCCCCCGTCCGCTTCCGCACCGCCCGCGCCGACATGTACGGGCACCTCTCCGAACTCCTGGCGAAGGCCACCAGCCAGGGCGACCTCGACAAACTCATCCCCAGCTCCGACAAAGAGCTCCTGCTGGACTTCCTCCGCCAGTTCGGCGACCTCGGCGAGAAGACCACCTACGAGGGTTCGGAACGCAGAGGTTTCGCGGCCTACCCAGGCGTGGAGGCCGGAACCGCGCTCCCGCCGCCGCCCACGCTCAGCGAACTGCTCGGCTACCGCCTGGCCCCCGCTCTCACCTTCGAACTCTCCGCCGACCAGGCCATGCCCATGTTCCAGCCGGTCGGCGGCATGGACTCGATCGTCACCGCCCTCGCCGACGCGGTCGGCCGGGACCGGATCCAGCTCTCGTCCCCGATCTCCAAGATCACCAACCTGCCCGCCGGCGTCGAGATCACCCACGCCGGCGGCACGATCAAGGCCGGCTACTGCATCGCCACCCTCCCCCCGCACCTCATGGCCAAACTCCCCGGCAACCTCGACCCCGCCGTCCTGGCCGCACTCGGCTCCGCCCAGCCCTACTCCGCCGGCAAGATCGCCCTGGAGTACGGCCGCCGCTGGTGGGAACAGGAGGACCGCATCTACGGCGGCATCACCGAGACCGACCTCGACATCGGCCGCATCTGGTACCCCTCACACGGCTTCCACCACCGCCGCGGCCTGATGATCGGCTCCTACAACTTCGGCCCCGACGCCGACACCTACGCCGCCCTGAAACACCCCGACCGCCTGGAGAAGGCACTCATTCAGGGCGAACGCGTACACGGCCCGAGACACCGCAAGGATCTTCTCTCCAGCGTCTCGATGGCCTGGACGAAACGCCCCCACATCGAGGGCGCCTGGGCCTACCTCCCCCCGTCCAGCGCGCTCCGCGAACCCGCCGGCCGGGTCTACTTCGCCGGCGACTGGCTCACCCACCTGGTCGCCTGGCAGGCTGGAGCCTTCGAATCCGCCCGCCACGTGGTGACCCGCCTCCACGACCGGGTGCTGAAGGAGGAGACTGAGTGACGCTCGACTGGATGCCCGCTTCCGACCACCTCGACCTGCTGGCCGACCCGGTGGCCAAAGCCCTGACCCCGGGCCTGCGGGTGGCCGAGATCGACCCCGACCTGGCCGACACGGCCGCCTTCTGCGCCAGGTACGGCGTCGCCCTCGAAGACTCCGCCAACTGCGTGATCGTGGCCGGAAAGCGCGGCGGCGAGACCCGCTACGCGGCCGTCATGGTCCTGGCCACCGACCGCGCCGACGTCAACGGCGTGATCAGGAAATGGCTGGACGTCCGCAAGGTGTCCTTCGCCCCGCAGTCGGAGGCCGTCGCCCTCACCGGCATGGAATACGGCGGTATCACCCCGCTGGGCCTGCCCGAAGGCTGGCCCGTCCTCGTTGATGAAAACGTGACCAACCGTTCATTTCTAGTGATCGGAAGCGGTGTACGCCGCTCCAAGCTGGCCATATCCGGCCCGGACCTGGTCGCCGCCACCCGGGGCGAGACTCTGGTGCTCACATTGTGACCGTAGGCTGGGAAACCGTTGAGCCACGCCTAACGTTGTGCTTAGCAGGAATGTGGCCCGATGGTTCACTCATGGACGGTGTTTTAGTCGGTATGGTGCTTAAGGCATGAATCAGGACGACCGACTGGGCCCCTACCGGTTGCTGCGGCGGCTCGGTGAGGGTGGTATGGGCGTGGTCCACCTGGCCTTGGATCCTCATGGCAGGCAGGTGGCCGTCAAGGTGCTGCGCCCGGAGGTCGCCGGAGACGACACCGCGCGCCGTCGCCTCTCGCGCGAGGTCGAGACCATGCGGCGGGTCCGCAACCGGCACATCGCCGAGGTCGTCGACGCGGATGTGACCGGCCAACGGCCGTACATCGTGACCCGATACGTTCCCGGGCGCCCGCTGGACGAGATCGTCAAGCAGGACGGCGCGCTCCCGGTGGAAGGGCTGCTGAAGGTGGCCGCCGGGGTGGCCGAGGCGCTCGCCGCCGTGCACGCCGCCGGGGTCATCCACCGCGACCTCAAACCGGGCAACGTCCTGATGCTGGACGGCGAGCCGGTGCTGATCGACTTCGGCATCGCGCAGGCCGTCGACGCCACCCGGCTCACCCAGACCGGCATGTTCATCGGCACCCCCGGCTACCTCGCCCCCGAGATCATCGAAGGCCACGAGGCCGGCCCCGAGGTGGACGTGCACGCCTGGGCGGGCACGCTGCTCTACGCGGCCACCGGCCTGCCGCCGTTCGGCAAGGGCACGCTGGAGATGATCTTCTTCAACATCACCTCCGGCAAGGCGAACGTGGAGGGCGCGCCGCAGGTCATGCAGCCGGTGCTGCGGGCCGCGCTGCAACGCGACCCGGCCCGCCGCCCGAAGGCCGCCGAGCTGCGCGACCAGGTGGCCCGGCTGCTGCCGAATCCGTACCGGCCGCGGGTGCCCGACGAGGTCACCACGGTGCCGAACGTGGACGAGACCACCGGCAAGCCGATCGCGGTGCTCGGCCTGGACGGGCCGCCCCCGCAGCCGCGTCCCGCCTCGCACGAGCAGGTCAACCAGCCGGTCGCGCCGCTCAAGCCGAACCCGCTCATCACCCCGGCCGTGTCCAGGTCGGAGTTCGTCTCGCTGCTCGGCGACGCCCCGGCGACCGGTCAGGTGGCCTCCCCGCCGCCCGCGGGCCAGGCGGGCGATCCGTTCCCGACCGTGCGCGTCACCGGTGAGGATCTCCGCCGCGCCGGGCTCGCCGCCCAGCCGGAGGTGTCCCGGCCGCCGCAGCAGCCGCCGCCTCCGAAGTACGAGCCGCCGACCATCCCCAAGATCGTCGAAGGCGACATCCCCACCCGGATGGGCCCCCCGTCCGGGGCGAGCGCCTGGCAGCCGCAGCAGCCGCCACCCGCGCCTGAGCAGCCCGGCAGGGACGGCGACATTCCCACCCGGCGGGTGCGCCCGGAGGAGCTCCGCCAGTCGCTGCCGCAGCAGCAGGTCTTCTTCGAGCAGCCGCCGGACTTCTACGAGCAGACCCCGCACGTCCACCAGCCGCACCCGCCGCCGTTCCAGCAGACCGTCCGGGTGCCGCCCCCGCAGCCGCTGCACAACCCGGGCACGCGGCCCGGCGCCATGCTCCAGCGTTCCAAGGCCTACGGGGTGGCCAGCTCGCTCATGCTGGTCGCCATGACCGCGGCGGCCGTGATCGCGCCGGTGCTGGTCGCGCTGATCGCGATCCCCGCCGTCGTGCTGTTCCGGGCCGCCGACATCGCCCAGCCGGAGCTCAACACCCGCCGCCCGATCGGCGCCGCGGCCAGCGACGTGTTCCGGGTGCTCGGCCTGCCCGGGCCGCTGTTCAAGTCGATCGCGTCCACGCTGGGCCTGGTCCTCTACGGGCTGATCCTCGGCGTCCCGGTCACGCTGCTGCTGACCGTCCTGGTCACCACCATGGACGAGAACTCCGCCCTCGCCTGGGGCGTCGCCGTCGCCCTCTGGGCGATCTGCGCGGGACCGGCCGTGGAAGCGCCCACCCGCCAGGTACGGCGTACGCTCGCGTCCCTGCTCCCCACCCGGGGCGCGGCCCTCGGCGCGGCGTGGGGGATCGGGGTGATCGCGGTGTTGCTGACCGGAATCGCGCTGCTGTCGGTGAGGGGGGACAACACCGCCGGGCTCTTCTGGGGCTTGGACACTCAGGAGCTGATTCAGCGTTTGGGCGTGCTACGGGAACAGGGACCAGGGGGGTCATAGATGGCCACGACTGAGGCTCCGGAGCGGATCGGGCCCTACCGGCTGCTCCGCCGGCTCGGTGAGGGGGGCATGGGGGTTGTCCACCTCGGACTCGACAAGGACAACCGCGAGGTCGCCGTCAAGGTGCTGCACCCGCATGTCGCCTCCGACCTGAAGGCGCGGGACCGGCTCACCCGCGAGGTGGAGACCATGCGCCGGGTGCGCAGCCCCCGGGTCGCCGAGGTCCTGGACGCGGATCTGATCGGGGCGGCGCCGTACATCGTGACCCGGTTCGCGCCCGGCCGCACGCTGGAGCAGCGCGTGCTGGAGGACGGGCCGCTGGCGGCCCACGACCTGATCCGGCTGGCGCGCGGCCTCTGCGAGGCCCTGGTCGCGGTGCACGCCGCGGACGTCATCCACCGCGACCTCAAACCGGCCAACGTGATGCTGGTCGAACGCTCCGGCGGCTTCGAGCCGCTGGTCATCGACTTCGGCATCGCGCACCTGGTCAACGCCACCCGGCTGACCCAGACGGGCATGTTCGTCGGCACCCCCGGCTACCTCGCGCCCGAGATCATCAGGGACGCCGGGATCACCCAGGCCGCCGACGTGCACGCCCTGGCGGCGACGGTCTTCTTCGCGGCCACCGCGCAGCCGCCGTTCGGGTCCGGCACGTTCGAGGTGGTCTGTTACAACATCCTGGAGGGCAAGGCCAAGGTCGACCTGGCGCCCGCGTGGCTGCGCGGCTGGCTGCGGCTGGCCCTGTCCACCGACGTGGCGACGCGGCCCACGGCGGGCGCGCTGCTGCGGCTGACCCGGGCGCTGGACCCGTCGGTGACCGTGTTCAAGGAGTCGGCCGCCACCCACGTGCTGACCGGCGAGGACGGCACCCGCGTGCTGGAGGACGGGACGCAGATCCTGGCCGACGGCACCCGCATCCACGTTGACGGCACGCGGGTCCTGAACGACGGCTCCAAGGTGCTCGCGGACGGCACCCGCGTCCTGGCCGACGGAACCCGCATCCTGAACGACGGCACCCGGGTGGTGAACGACGGCACCCGCGTTCTCGACGACGGGCCCGGTGGCACGCGGGGGCTGCCCGTCAACCAGACGCACTCCGATCTGCTGACGCCGGTCAACTACGTCAAGCCCGCTCGGCCGCAGAAGCCGCAGAAGGCGCGTAAGGCCGCGCCGCCGCCACCCTACGTGCCGCCCCCGCCGTACCAGCCGGCGCCGTTCCCCGACCAGCGGGTGGCCGGGTATCCGGCGCCGGTGAACGCGCAGCCGACCGCGCCGCCCCGATACCAGCCGCCGCCGCCCGCGCAGGCCAGGCCGTACCAGCCGGAGCCGAGCCCGAGCGGGCAGCGCTACCGCACCGGGCATCCGGTCCTGGCCGCGATGTTGCTCGCCGTGCTGGTCGCGGCGGCCTGCCTGCTGCCGGTGATCGTCAGCCTGTTCGCCATCGCCGCCGCGCTCTGCCTGCGGGTCGGCCACTACCTGTTCGGCGGCCTCACCGAGCGGCGGCAGGCCCGGGGGAGCAGCGGCGCCGACCCGGTACTGGCCGTGCTCGGCACCCCGTGGGCGCTGATCAAGGCGACCCTGGCGACGCTGTTCCAGGTGCCGCTCGCCCTCATGTTCGGGGTGTGCGTCTGGGGCGTGCTGGTGTACGGCGCGAAGCTGGAGACCGACACCGCCGCCGGATACGCCGCCGGCGCGTTCGTGGCCGGGCTGTTCATCCTGCCGGGCGGCGGCGGCCCGCGGAAGGCGGTCACCAAGTCGCTCAGCGGGCTGATCCGCAGCCCCGGGGCGGGCATGGTGGCCACCATCGCGGTCGGCACGCTCGCCTTCTTCGTGATCATGGCCGCGATCTCGACGACCGCGTCCTGGGCGCCGTGGCGGCCGCCGTCGGTGGCCATCGACGCGATCGTGTCCGACCTGCAGCAGCGGGGGCAGGACACGGTCGTCAACCTCATCGGCGGCCTGGTGGAGGACTTGATGAACCAGCTCGGGCTGGGCTTCATCACATTCTGGAACTGATACCCGATAGGTGCGGCCGTGGCCTGAATGGGCACTATAGAGCGTGAAGCCGCGAAAGGGAGGGTGCATGGGAGCCGAGTATCTGGGCCCCTATCGCCTGCTTTCCCCGCTCGGCTCGGGCGGATTCGGCGAGGTCCACCTGGCGCTGGACGGCGAGGGCCGCACGGTCGCGGTGAAGGTCCTGCACCCGCACGTGGCCGCCGACGCCTCCGCGCTGGCCCGGCTGGCCCGCGAGGTGGAGACCATGCGCCGGGTCCGCGGCCCGCACGTCGCCGAGGTCCTCGACGCCTCCCTGGACGGCGACCAGCCCTACCTGGTGACCCGGTATGTGCAGGGTCGCGCGCTCTCCGCCGTGGTCGCCGACGGTCCGCTGCACGGCGACGATCTCGTACGGCTCGCGCACGGCCTGGCCGAAGCCCTGGTCGCCGTGCACCGGGCCGGGGTGGTGCACCGCGACCTGAAACCCGCCAACGTGATCCTCGCCGACGGCGAACCCTATGTGATCGACTTCGGCATCGCGTACGCGCTGGACACGGCCGCGTTGACCACCTCGGGCGCGGTCATCGGCACGCCCGGCTATCTCGCCCCGGAGGTCCTGGAGGGCCGCGACGCCGGTCCCGCCGCCGACGTGTTCGCCTGGGCGGCGACGATGGCGTTCGCGGCGTCGGGGCGGCAGCCGTACGGGACGGGGCCGGTTCCGGCCGTGGCCTACCGGGTGGTGCACGGGGACCCGGACCTGGACGACGTGCCCGGCTGGCTCGCCCCGCTGCTGCGCGAGTGCCTGCGCGCGGAACCGGCGGCCCGGCCGTCGGCCGCGCAGCTGCTGAACCGCCTGGCCGGGACATTCCGGCAGCGGGTGCTCACCGGAGCGCCGGAACCGGTGACCCCAATGCCGCTCTCCGCCCGGGAGGCCGAGACGCGGGAGTGGCGGCCAGGCATGACGCCCGAAAAACGCTCCTCCGCCGAGGAGTCGCGGTTGCGGCGCAGGGAGGTCATCCGGCGGCGCTGGGTGGTCGGCACCGGGCTGGTGGTTGGGCTGCTGTCCGCCACCGGCCGGGAGCACGTGCCCGAACTGTCGTTGCTGCTGCTCGTCGCGTACGGTACGACGGTCCTGGTGGACGCGGGCTTCGGGCTGGCGGCGAAGTCACGGCCACGCGTGGTGCTGGACCTGGTGTGCATCGCGGGATCTGTCGCGTTGTGGGCAGGATTGAGCACGCTGTTCAGCACGTTCACGCTGCTACTGGCGGTGGGCGCGCTGCTGTTCGCCGTGGGCCTGCTGGCATTGGCGAGTTAGTCACCCCACCTGATACCTCCGGAACATAGTTCGGTAGGGTGCCCGGTAGGAGGTTTGTGATTAAGCTACTCGCGGGTAACATGCGATCAGAGCTACACGGAATACGGGAGGTCGGCCACCGGCCATGAACATCGTCGTCTGCGTGAAGCAGGTCCCCGACACGGCGACCGAGCGCAAGCTGCGGTCCGATGACAAGACGCTCGACCGGGACGCCGCCGACGGCGTCATCAACGAGCTGTGCGAGTACGCGGTCGAGGAGGCGCTGCGACTCAAGGAGGCCCACGGTGGCGAGGTGACCGTGCTCACCATGGGCCCCGACAAGGCCACCGACACCATCCGCAAGGCCCTGGCCATGGGCGCCGACAAGGCCGTCCACCTGGTCGACCCGGCCCTGCACGGCTCGGACGCGCTGTCCACGTCGTATGCGATGGCCCAGACGCTGAAGAAGATCGGGTTCGACCTGGTCATCCTCGGCTCCGAGTCCACCGACGCCAGAACCGGCATGCTCGCCGCCATGCTGGCCGAGCGGCTGGGCACCCCCCAGCTCACCCTCGCCAACAAGGTCGAGATCTCCGGAACGGGGATCACCGTGCAGCGGGTCACCGACTACGGCTTCGACAAGGTCGAGGCGTCGCTGCCGGCCGTCGTCTCCGTGGTCGAGAAGATCAACGAGCCGCGCTACCCGTCCTTCAAGGGCATCATGGCGGCCAAGAAGAAGCCGGTGCAGACCTTCGGCATCGCCGACGCGGAGATCGACGCCGGGCTGGTCGGCGTCGCCAACGCGTGGAGCGAGGTCGCCGACTTCGCGGTCGCGCCGCCGCGCGCGGCCGGCACCGTGGTGAAGGACGAGGGCGACGGCGGCGTCAAGACCGCCGACTTCCTCGCGTCGAAGAAGTTCATCTGAGGAGGGGTGGCATGGCAGAGATCCTGGTGCTCGTCGAGCACGTCGACGGAAACGTCAAGAAGGTCACCCTCGAGCTGCTGACCCTGGCCCGCTCGCTCGGCGAACCCGCCGCCGTCTGGGCCGGTCCCGGCTACTCCGACGTCGCCAAGGGCAAGCTCGCCGAGTTCGGCGCGGAGAAGGTGTATGTAGCGGATTCGGCCGACATCGTGGACTACGTGGTCGCGCCCAAGGCCGAACTGCTCGCCTCGCTGGTCGCCTCCCGGTCCCCGGCGGCCGTGTTGGTCGCCTCGACCGCGGAGGGCAAGGAGGTCGCCGGGCGGCTCGCCGTCAAGACCGACTCCGGCGTCATCACCGACGCCGTCGGCCTGGGCGAGGGCTTCATCGCCGACCAGTCCATCTTCGGCGGTGGCGTCAACGTGCACAGCCGGGTCAGCAAGGGCACCCCGATCATCGCGGTCCGCCCCAACTCCACCGCCCCCGTACCCGCCCCCGGCGCCGCCACCGAGGAGAAGGTGGACGTCGCCCTGACCGACGCGGCCCGCGCTTCGAAGATCGTCGAGCGGGTCAAGCAGGAGAAGGGCGCCCGCCCCGAGCTCACCGAGGCCGCCATCGTGGTCTCCGGCGGGCGCGGCGTCGGCTCCGGCGAGAACTTCGCCATCATCGAGAAACTCGCCGACTCCCTCGGCGCGGCCGTCGGTGCCTCCCGCGCGGCCACCGACGCGGGTTGGTATCCGCACGCCTTCCAGGTCGGCCAGACCGGGAAGACGGTGTCCCCGCAGCTGTACATCGCGGCGGGGATCTCCGGGGCGATCCAGCACCGGGCGGGCATGCAAACCTCGAAGACCATCGTGGTCATCAACAAGGACCCCGAGGCCCCCATCTTCGAAATCGCCGACTTCGGTATCGTCGGCGACCTCAACCAGGTGGTTCCCCAGCTGACCGAGGAAATCACGAAGCGCAAATAGCCTTGATGGCGACGGCGCCGCTCCGGGTTGGAGCGGCGCCGTCTCCTTTTGTACGGCGGTCATGCCGCGATCGGAAGGCGTTCGTCGGCGGGCTCGATTTCGCTTGTACGGGATCGGGGGAGGAAGCGGGCGACCACGGCGATGAGCACGCCGAGGACGACGGCGGTGACCATGGCCAGCCGGAGGGAGGTCGCGCCGGAGAGGAAGCCGATCAGGACCGGGCCCAGGAGGAGTCCGGCGTAGCCCATCGCGCCGGTCTGGGCGATGGCGGGGCCGGGGGTGGCGGATGCCGTACCGGCCAGGGAGAGGGCCATGGGGGAGATCATCGCTACGGCGACGCCGACGAAGAGCATGCCCGCCACCGCCGCCACGGGGGAGGCGACCAGGATGACCGTGCCGTAGGTGGCCGCGGTGGCGAGGCCGGAGAAGGCGATCAGGCCGGGGGCGCCGAACCGGAGGCGGAGCCGGTCGCCGGAGAGGCGGCCGAGGAGCATGCCGCCTTCGAAGATGGGATATCCGAGCGCGGCCAGGGCTTCTGGGGCGTTGAGCGCGTCCCGGAGGTAAAGGCCGTTCCAGTCGGCGACGACGCCTTCCACCATGAACGCGCCGAACGTGATGGCGCCTAGGAGGTAGACGACGCCGGGCAGGCGCTGCCGGGTTCCGGCCTCCGCCGTGCGGATGCGGTCGTTCAGGTAGAAACGGCTCAGCGCCATCGAGGCGGGGAGCGAGATCAGGGCGATCAGCAGGATGTGCGCGGTGAGCGACAGTCCGGCGGCGATCGCCGCGGTGCCCAGCAAACCGGCGGTGATGGCGCCCACGCACCATCCGGCGTGCATTCCGCTCAGCAGCGGCCGACCGGCTCGTCTTTCGACCGCGGAGCCCTGGGCGCTCATGGCCACGTCCACGGCCCCGAAAGCCATCCCGAAGGCGACGGAAGCCACCACGAGCACCGGAACCGACCAGGCGAACGCGACCAGCGCCAGCGTTCCCGCGCAAAGCGGCGCGGAGACGCGCAGAACACCCCGGCTACCGACGCGGCCCATGATCCCGCGCATCGCCTGCATGGTCACCAGGGCACCAAGCCCCCAGGCAAGCAAGACGATCCCGACCTCCGCCTCGGACATACCGAGTTCGTCGGTCAGCGCCGGAATCCGGACGGTGTACGTCCCGCACATGACTCCAGCCAGGACAAAGGTGAGGATCGCCCCTAACCGAGCAGTCCTCAGGGCGCGCGTCATTACAAGCTCCTTCCATGATCGGCCGAGAACTCGGCCGCGAAATTGTGGGGATATGCGCTGCAAGCGCGCGTTAGGTCGACTTATTAAAGAAAGTCGTGATCTGGGCTACCGCAGCGGCAGGGCGATTTCGAAGTTTCGCGCCTGAGTGGTTTGCCCGGATTCACGATCGAGGAAGAGGGCTCAATGTCGGCAGATTCTGGTGGCTCCCAGCAGGTGCCGCGGAGCGGGTCTTGCGGCGATCAAGCTCCCGTGATCGGCCCTGACGGCGCTATCGTGCTCGACGAACACGGCAACCCCGTTATGCGACCGGTCAAGCCATCCTCAGCTATGACAGATCCCCCAGGGACCACCCGACAGATTCACCAAGACGACGACGGGCATATCGGCGAATATGTCCGGCTCCCGCCACAGCGACCAGGGCGCACCTGATCATCCAGCCCCCGAAATTTCGTGATATTGGTCGGATCGTGTAGCGAGCCGGCTAACTCGCGTCGGGTGGGCAGGTCATCGGATCTGGGTGAGCGGAGGACGGTTGCTGGCCACGGCTCTCCTCGCGCAGTGGGGGCATGTTTCCACAGGGCTCTTTGGGGAGCTAATGCACGAGGGAGAGAAGGCGCTCGCGGAGGCCGGGGAAGTCGCCTTGGTGAGGGCGGCCAGGGTCGAAGATCGTGGGGCATTGGGTGGCGGCTTCCCAGACGCCTTCGCATGCCAGCCGTACGATGCGTGACAGCACCGGGTCTGGCTCGGTGGCCAGGTCGTGGGTGTGCCACCGGGCCATGGCCTCGCGGAGTGGCACCAGGAGGGCGGGGTCGCCCGCGGCTCCGGTGGCGACGGCCCAGCGCCTGAGCCGGCCGCTCTGGACGGCGACGAAGGTGGCTTGCACGTATGCCCGGGTGTAGCAGGTTTCGTCCTGAGCTGCGACGAGCGCGTCGAAGTCCGCGATGAGCCGGTCGATCATGCCTGCTACCAGGGCGTCCTTGGTCTTGAAGTGATAGAGCAGCCCACCTTTGCTGACCCCGGCACGTTCGGCGACCGCGGCGAGGGTGAGCGCCTGAACGCCGTGGTCGGCCAGCAGGCCTTCCGCAGCGTCAAGTAGCTCGTCCCTTTTCATGTTATCTACTGTACCGTCTGGACGGTTAAGTCACAAATTCATCAAGTGAGGCCTGCGCGGCGGGCGCGCTCCACCACCACGGCGATGACGTCGGCCACGCGGTCCACGTCGGACTGCGTGGAGGTGTGGCCGAGGGAGAAGCGCAGCGAGCCGCGTGCCCGGGCGGTGTCCTGGTCCATGGCGAGCAGGACATGGGACGGCTGGGCCACCCCCGCCGAGCAGGCGGAGCCGGTGGAGCATTCGATGCCCTTGGCGTCCAGGAGCATGAGCAGGGCGTCGCCTTCGCAGCCGGGGAAGGTGAAATGGGCGTTGCCGGGGAGGCGGTCGGTCGGGTCGCCGTTGAGGATGACGTCGGGGACCGCTTGCCGTACCCGACTGACCAGGTCGTCGCGGAGTGCGGCCAGGCGCGGGGCCTGCTCTGGGCGCCGGTCCACCGAGGCCTGTACGGCTGCCGCGAAACCGGCGATAGCGGGCGCGTCAAGGGTGCCGGAACGGACATCACGCTCCTGGCCACCGCCATGGAGCACTGGCACCGGATCGACGCCACGCGCCAGCAACAGGGCGCCGACCCCCATCGGGCCGCCGACCTTGTGCCCGGAAATGGTCATCGCGTCCACCCCGGACTCGGCGAAGTTCACCGGCAGCTGGGCGATCGCCTGGACCGCGTCCGAATGGATGGGAACGCCGTGCGCGTGCGCGATCGCCGCCAGTTCTGGAACCGGCTGAATCGTGCCCACCTCATTGTTGGCCCACATCACGCTGACCAGGGCGACATCATCAGGATTAGCGTCAATTGCCGCCCGCAGCGTATCCGGATGCACCCGCCCCTGCGCGTCCACCGGCAGCAACTCGACAACCGCGCCCTGGTTGTCGGCCAGCCAGTGCGCCGGATCCAGCGCCGCATGATGCTCCACTGCACTGATCAGAATCCGAGGCCGCTTCCGCGCCCAGAACAACCCCTTAATCGCAAGATTGTCCGCCTCGGTCCCTCCCGAAGTGAAAACCACCTCACTGGGCCGGGCCCCCAACGCGCAAGCAATCGTTTCCCGAGACTCCTCGACCACCCGCCGAGTCCGCCGCCCCGCCGCATGCAACGACGAAGCATTCCCCACCTGGTTCAACTCGGCCACCATGGCACCGACCGCCTCAGGCAACATCGGCGTCGTCGCAGCATGATCCAGGTACGCGGTCCCCACGACCCCTCCGTTCAAAACGCACAACCAATTAAGCGTACTGTGACCCGCTCCCTACCTCCGAGCCGGGCAGATCTCCACCCCACGAAACACCTGCGAGAAGTGAACGGTTCTCCCCACCCGCCCATCCTTTATTTCCCTGCGGGCTCCGCTCGGGCTCCGCTCGGGCTCCGCCCGCCCCGGCCCGCCGTGGTCGCCCTGAGGAACAGCAACCACGGCGCGGACGCGCTCATCTTGATCGCTCCGGGCTCCGCCTGGGCCCTCCTCGCCGTGGACTCGCCCACCCACTACGCCCAAGACCGGACCGAACACCAAGGTCACAGTGCCACCCGACAGGCCTGTTCTTCGCGGGTTGGGGGTCTGCGAGTTGGTGCTGTTCTTGATCGGGCGTGGCGGATGGTTGTCGGGTGACGGCAGGCAGGGCCGGTTGGTTGGTAGATCTTTTCGCGGGGTGTTTGACCTGCGGTTTTGTCGTGGATCATGGCCGGGTTTGTCGGAGCTGCTGGATAGCCTGAGGGCAGCTGTTCGGATCGGCTGGAGCGAGAGGGGGGTGTCTTCCGTGCTCGGGTTTCCGTTCGATGTGCGGGATCCCTCCCGTGGGGGTGCCTGCGAACGCGAGCTGCCCGCGTTGCTGAAGGGGACGGTGCTGGACCCGGAGTACGTCCCGCCCCCACGTTCCACCGACGACGCCCACGACCACGCCCACGACGACGCGAAGGGCGGCGCATGGGAGCAGTTCCTCCGCGGCGACTCGACCGACGGCGGCCGCTCGACCGACGGTGGCCGCTCGACCGACGGTGGCCGCTCGACCGACGGTGGCCGCTCGACCGACGGTGGCCGCTCGACCGACGGTGGCCGCTCGACCGACGGTGGCCGCTCGACCGACGGCGGGCGCTCGACGGCTGACGGCGGTTTGACCGATGGCGCCCGCTCGGCTGATGGCGTGCGCTCGGCTGATGGCGGCGGCTCGGTTGATGGTGGCCGTTGGGCGGGGCCGGAGGATTCGTGCGGGTCGGTGGGTTCTGGGGTGCTGGTGTCGGAGCTGAGGCAGCGCGCGTCCCTGCTTGCGGTGTCCGAGCTGCCCGAGGGTGCCGGGGTGTGTGTGGGTGAGACGGAGGAACTGCTGTTCACCCGGGACCGGTTGGACTCGGCGATCGCCGCGCGGGTGGGGCGGGTGCATGCGGCCGGTGAGGCCAGGAGTGCCGGTAGCGGGGGGCATGCCTCGACCGGCACCTGGCTGCGTGCTTCGGCGGGGATGTCCGGTGGGGCTGCGTCGGCTTTGGTCCGGCTGGCGGTCCAGCTGGCCCGGCTGCCCGTAGTCCGGGATCGGTTTGCCGTCGGCACGCTCGCCGAGGGGTCGGTCGAGGCGATCGCGGGGGTCACGGCCCGTCTGAATGATGAGCAGGCGGCGCTGGTGGAGCCGATCTTGGTGGATCTGGCCGATCGCGCGTCCCCGGCGGAGATCGGCAAGGCTGGGCGTTACCTGCGTGAGCTGCTGGACCCGGGCACCCTGGACGATGACGCCGAAGACGACTTCGCCACGCGTTTCCTGCTGGTCCGCCCGTCCAGTACGGGCGGGGTGGAGGGGGAATTCCGGCTGCCTCGTGAGGCCGGCGCCCGGCTGCGTGAGTTCCTTGCCGCTTATGCGAGGCCGAGGGGCAAGGACGAGGATCGCCCGCTGCGGGTCCGTCAGGCCGATGCGCTGTCGGCGCTGCTCAGCAAGAAGGTCACCACCGAATTGCTGGTCCTGGTCCGGGCCGAATCCCTGCCCACCGACCACCCCACCGCTGACCGCCCCACCGCTGACCACCCCACACCTGACGCCGACTCCACCCCTGCGGCCTCCACCGTGGCGTCCGACACCGTTGACGCCGCCACCACCGGGGCGTCCGGCACGCCCGCCACACCCGCTGCGGGGGTATCGCCATCGCAGAGCGCATCCGGACGCGCCGACACCACCGACACCGACACCGACACCGCCGGATCCGGCGGTGCTCGGCCCGGGACACCTCAGGCCGGTGACGGCTCGATCTGCCGCGCGGGCGGTCCTTGCCACACGGGAGGCACGGGTTCGGCCGGGGCGGATACCGACAGCACGGACACCGGTTCGACCGGTGCAGGTACCGGCAGCGCGGGCACGGGTTCGGCCGGGGCAGGTACTGGCAGCGCGGGCACGGGTTCAGCTGGGGTGGGTGCGGGCAGCGCGGGCACGGGTTCGGCCGGGGCAGGTACTGGCAGCACGGACACAGATTCAGCCGGGCCAGGTACTGGCAGCGCGGGCACGGGTGCGGGTGAGGGGCCGGTGCGGGAGGCGTGCGGGACCTGTGGGCATGCGCCGGATCGGCTGGCGCCTGGGCTGTTGATCGCTACCGGGCAGTTGCTGCCGATCTCCGATGTCCACCGGCTGGCCCGTACCTCGAGGCTGGTCCGGATGGTCGTTGATGCCAAGGGCCGGGTTCTGGACATGGGCCGCGCGGTGCGCCTGGCCACGCCCGCGCAGCGGCAGGCCATCCTGGCCCGCTACACCACCTGTTACCGCGAGGGCTGTGCCATCCCCGCGGACATGTCGGAAATCGACCACGTGAAGGGCTGGGCTGAGGGAGGCGCCACCGACCTGGACCAGCTCGCCCCCGCCTGCACCTGGCACAACCGCGACAAAGCAGCCCACCCCGACCGCTACCGCACCCGCCGCAACCACGACGGCACCTGGACCCTGCTCTACCGCAGCAAAACAAGCCGCTTCACTGGACGATTGCGGCGCTGAACCCGACCAGCACGAGCATGCCACCCATCCCGGGCCGGGAACCGCCCGGGCCGACTCCCTGCTCGGTCGGCTCCGCGGGCCGACTCCACGGGCCGACTCTCCGTTTGGTCGGCTCCGACTTCGTCGGGTCCTTCGGCGTGGACAGCGGGATGCCCGCGTGCCGGTCTGCGGGAGATCGCGGCACTAGAACGCATGTGGAACCGGTTCGCCCGCTGCGTCGGCCGCGACTGCCCGTAAATCAGGTCAAGAAGTGGGCTACGGCTGACCAGGATGGGTCGTCGTTGATTGTGATGCGGGGGCGGCCTTCGGGCCAGGTGAGGGTTTTGAAGGTGGGGGCGGTGTTGGCGGTGGGGTTGGCGTAGATGAGGTAGGTGCGGGTGTTTTCGGTGGTGAGGTGGGCGGCTAGGACGGCGTTTTCGGTGAGGGTGGTGGTGAGCTGGGCTTCGAAGGTGGTGAGGGTGGTGAGGGTTTCGGGGGTGGGGAGTCCGTCGGGGTCGCTGCTGCGATAGGGGACGGTGATGGCGATGTGCTGGTCGAATAGGGGGTAGTCGACGGGGCGGAGAGGGTAGCGGGCGGTGGCTTTGAGGGGTTTGCCGGTGCCGGTCTGGCCCTCCATGAGGATCCAGCGGTCGGCGGGGAAACTTTGGGCGACGTCCGCGACCACGCCGGGGAGGTGGATGGCGGGGATGGCGTCGATGGGCTCGAATTCGGCGGCGATGATGTCGCCGATCCAGCGGGCTACCTCGTCTTCGCCGAGAAGCCAGTCGAGCGCGAGCAGCGTGGTCTCCATCCGCGTCTCATCATCGATGTCCTGAAATATCGGGTGGTACGCGGAAACGTTCACCCGGGGCGTACCAGGCGGAACCCGCACCCCCAGCACGAACCGATCCATGCCGAACTGATGCCCGCCCACATCGATGGTCAGGCCGATCGCCTGCGGATTGGCCTGCCGCGACGGATGGAACTCCCACCGCTCGTCGGCAGCGGGCCCCGCCAGCGCCCACCGATGCGCGAACGACCGCAACTCCGGATCACCCGCCGCGCTCACCACCAGCGCGTGCCGCGCCGCGAGCCCCGGCGCGACCTCCCAGATCAACGACGCGTCCAGCGCGGTCACCGCGGGCCCGACCAGTTCGGCCAGTTCCCCCGCCTCACCCGCGTCCACCAGCACGTCCACCCGAGGCCGAGCCTCGTCCCACCAGGTCCAGAAGGCAGCGATCAGCGCACCCGGATCCACCGGCTCGCTCTTGCGCCCGAACAGTCGCATGGCCAGCAATCATCCCAGCCGAACCATCCCCCTGCCAACGCACCCCCAACCAGCCGGATCCCCAACCCACGAGACCTGACGACGAGTGGGATCTCCGGTGTCCCGTGGAAAACCCCGGCGAGTGACTTCGGTGGGGGCGGTAACCTCGAATTGTTATGGGAACCTTGCGTGTGCTCGCTGCCATGTCGGGCGGCGTTGATTCAGCGGTCGCGGCGGCCAGGATCGCCGAGGCGGGTCACGATGTGACCGGCGTTCATCTCGCGCTGTCCGCCAACCCCCAGTCGTACCGGACCGGAGCTCGCGGCTGCTGCACGGTCGAGGACTCCCGCGACGCCCGCCGCGCCGCCGACGTGATCGGTATCCCGTTCTACATCTGGGACATGGCCGAGCGTTTCCATCGTGACGTCGTCGAGGACTTCGTCAGCGAGTACGCCGCCGGCCGCACCCCCAACCCGTGCCTGCGCTGCAACGAGAAGATCAAGTTCGAGGCCGTCCTGGACCGGGCGCTGGCCCTGGGGTTCGACGCCGTCGCCACCGGACACCACGCCCGCCTGGCGGACGGCGTTCTGCACCGTTCCCCCGACCAGGGCAAAGACCAGTCGTATGTGCTGGGCGTGCTCACCCGAAAGCAGCTCAGCCACGCCATTTTCCCGCTCGGCGACTCCACCAAGGCCCAGGTCCGCGAGGAGGCGGCCCGTCGCGGTCTCACCGTCGCCGACAAGCCGGACAGCCACGACATCTGCTTCATCGCCGACGGCGACACCCGAGCCTTCCTCGCCGACCGCCTCGGCTCCACCGAAGGCCCGATCGTCGACGCTCTGACCGGCGAGACCGTCGGCACCCACCCCGGTGCGTACGGCTACACGATCGGCCAGCGCAAGGGTCTGCACCTCGACCGCCCTGCCTCCGACGGCAAGCCCCGCTACGTCCTGTCCATCGAGCCCGTCTCGAACACGGTCACGGTCGGCCCCCGCACGTCCCTCCAGGTCACCTCCATCACCTGCGACAACCCCCTCTGGAACGGCCCGGCCGACCCGCCCGCCACGCCGTTCAGCTGCCACGTCCAGCTGCGCGCCCACGGCGAGGTCTACCCGTGCCAGGCCCAGCTCTCCGGCGACCAGCTCAACATCCACCTGACCACCCCCGCCACCGGCGTCGCCCCAGGCCAGGCCGCCGTCCTCTACACCGGCGACATGGTCATCGGCTCGGCCACCATCTCGTCCGCCTCCTGACCCGCCTGCTCCGCACTTAGCCGGATCAGATCTCGACGGAATCGCCTACGGGGATGCGGCGGATGTCGGTTTTCTGCTTTTCGGCTTCTTTGGTCAGCCAGGTGTCGATCAGGAGCTGGCCGTACTCGTTGACGAGGCCGTCATGGGTGGAGTAAGCGCGGGCCGGCCGGATGGCGCGGAGATATTCGATCATTTCGTACGCCTTGAGCCAGGGCGCATTGGTGGGGACGAGGAGGGTGGGAACGTCCACGCCCGGAGGCGTCAGAGCGTCGCCGGGGTAGAAGACCTCCTCGTCGACGAAGAAGCCGACATTCTGGACGATCGGCAGGTCGGGGTGGTTGGGTGCGTGCCATTCGCCGATGGTCCTGACCGTGAAACCCGCCGTCTCGAAGCTGTCGCCGTCGCGGACGACGTGGATCTTGGCAGGGACGTCGGTGAGCTGGTCCGCCACCGCCTGGCAGGTCCAGATTTCAAGGTCGGGGGAGGCACCGCGGAGCACGGAAACGTCCAGGTGGTCGAAGTGCTCGTGCGTGATCAGGACAGCTTTGGCGTTGTCGAGAAGGCCTGGCCCGCTGAAGGAGCCGGGGTCGATGACGAGGATGGAGCCGTCCTTCTCCAGGTGCCAGCAGGCGTGGCCGAACTTGGTGAGCTTCATACGTCATAAGCTAGAACCTGTGAGTGACAATCCCTGGAACGAGGGCTCGGCGACGGGGGTCGGGTCGCATCCAGGCGAAGATGTCCTGGTTGCGCTGAAGACCGTGTTCGACGAGCTTCCGGTGCCGTACCTGGCGGAGCTTCCCGGCCGGGGAGTCGGCGCGGACGTGATCGGGCGGACGGCGTCGCTGCTGGTCGAGCTGCCCGTCGAGGTGCAGCCGTCGGGGTGGCGGTTCAGCGATCGGCCAGGCCGGGATTTCAAGCGCGCTCGCGATCACCTGCTGCGCGACCTGGACATGCTGGAAGAGGTGTCGCAGGGGTATTCGGGGCCGTTCAAGATCCAGGTGTGCGGGCCGTGGACGCTCGCGGGGAGCATCGAGCTGCGGCACGGCGACAAGACGCTCGCCGACAAGGGCGCGGTCCGGGATCTCGTCGATTCACTCGCGGACGGGCTCGCCGCCCACGTGGCGGACGTGCGGAAGCGGGTTCCGGGGGCCGAACTGATCGTCCAGGTGGACGAGCCGGGGCTGCCCGGGGTGCTGGCGGGAACGGTGCCGACCGCGTCCGGATTCGGGCGCCTGGCCGCCGTGGAGGCCGCCGACGCCGCCGACCGGCTCGGCCGGGTGCTCTCGGTCGCCGACTTCCCGATCGTGCACTGCTGCGCGCCGCACGTGCCTTTTTCCGTTCTGCGTACGGCTGGCGCCCGCGGAATCTCGTTCGACACGGCCCTGATGAGACGCACGGACGAGGACGACATCGGCGCCGCGATCGAAGCGGGAACCGCCTTATTACTTGGCGTGGTCCCGGGTGTGGACACCCGCCTGCCCGCGGTGGACGCGGTCGCGAAACCGGCGGTCGAGCTGTGGCGACGGCTCGGGTTCCGGCCGGAGACGCTGGCCCGGCAGGTCGTGCTCACGCCCAGTTGCGGGCTGGCCGGAGCCTCACCCGCCTACGCGAAGGCCGCGCTGATCCGGTGCCGGGAAGCGGCGCGCGTGCTGCGTGAGGATCCAGAGGCCGAGTAGCCGGCCGCAAGCCGTCTGCAAGCGAGTGCCCGTATCTCTTGATTCGCAGCGAAGGAGAGATACATGCGCGCACTCGTCAGTGCCGGGGTCGCCGCCGCGACTCTGGTGGGAGTTCTGGCCTCCCCGGCGAACGCCTCCGATACGTGGCATTGGGGACCCACGTACTCCACGGACGGCAAGGCCAAGGTGACCAGCGGGAAGATCGTGACCAGGCCGGGGGGCCTCAAGGTCACCGGCAGGCTGTACGACGGGTCCGGGTCCGGGCCCTGTTCCTGGATTCGGTCCAGATACCTCACGGACAACGGCAAGAAGGTCTACAAGAGCTACAAGAACTGTTCGGCCGGTTATCGGAAGATCACGATGAACACCGGATTCGTCCTGTCCATCGAGGCCAAGGTGTGCCGGGGCACCGCGGTGAAGATCACCGGTAAGTGCTCCGCCTATGAGGGGGTCTGGGCGCAGGGCGGGTGAGAGCGAGGGGCCGTGCCCGGCGTCCTCGGGGTACGGCCCCTTCTTCAAGGTCCGGTCTTGGGACGGGCGAATGTCGGTGGCCGGCGCTACCGTTCTCCTGGGATTGGACCTTAAGGATTCGACGAGGAGGGGAGATACGCATGACGTCGCCTGAAGGTGTGTCCGGGGAGCTGTCCGAGCGCCGCGGGCGGCATGCGGAGTTGACCGAGCTGGTCGAACAGGCCAACTGGCGTTACCACGTGCTCGACTCGCCCACCGTCAGCGACGCGCAGTATGACGCGTGGATGCGGGAGCTGCGGGCGATTGAGGAGGAGTTCCCCGAGCTGCGCACGCCGGATTCGCCGACGCAGAAGATCGGGGCGCCGATCTCCACGGATTTCGCCGAGGTCACCCATCTGCAGCGGATGGAGAGCCTGGACAACGCGTTCAACGCGGCGGACCTGGCCACGTGGCAGGTGCGGGCGGAGCGATGGGCCGAGGCCGATCCCGGGCCCTACCTCTGCGAGTTGAAGATCGACGGGCTGGCCATCGCGCTTGTCTACGAGAAGGGGCGGCTGGTGCGGGCCGCCACCCGGGGGGATGGGAGCACCGGGGAGGACGTGACGCCCAACGTGCGCACGGTCCGGGGCGTGCCCGATCGGCTGTCCGGGGATGATGTGCCTGACCTGGTAGAGGTCAGAGGTGAGGTGTTCCTGCCGGTCGCGGGCTTCGAGAAGCTCAACGAGCAGATCATGGATGCGAGGCGGCAGCCGTTCGCCAATCCCCGGAACGCGGCGGCGGGGTCGGTCCGGCAGAAGGATCCGCGGATCACCGCCCAGCGGCCGCTGCAGATGATCGTGCACGGGGTCGGGAAGTGGGAGGGCGCCGCGCCCCCCAAGACCCAGTCGGAGATGTATGACCGGTTGCGGTCGTTCGGGTTGCCGGTCAGCGATCTGTATCGGGTGGTTCCCGGGCTGACCGAGGTGCAGGAGTTCATCAACTACTACAACGAGCATCGGCATGACCCGGCGTATGAGATCGACGGTGTCGTGGTGAAGGTCGACCGCATCGACGTGCAGCGGCAGCTCGGGTCGACCAGCAAGTGGCCCCGATGGGCGATCGCGTACAAGTATCCGCCGGAAGAGGTCACCACCAAGCTGCGCGACATCCAGGTCGGAATCGGCCGGACAGGGCGGGTCACGCCGTACGGAGTGATGGAACCCGTGGTCGTGGCGGGGTCCACGGTCGAGCGGGCGACGTTGCACAACGGTTCGGAAGTAGTCAGAAAGGGCGTGCTGATCGGGGACACGATCGTGCTCCGCAAGGCGGGCGACGTGATTCCGGAGATCGTCGGGCCGGTCTCCGATCTGCGGGACGGCACCGAGCGGGCGTTCGTGATGCCGACCCACTGCCCGGAGTGCGGCACGGAACTCGCGTACGAGCGGGAGGGCGACGCCGACCTGCGCTGCCCCAACACCCGCGCCTGCCCCGCCCAGCTGCGTGAACGCATCTTCTTCGCGGCCGGCCGCAACGCCTTCGACATCGAGGGCCTGGGTTACGTCGCGGCGACCGCGCTCACCCAGCCGCTGCCCCCGCAGGAGCCCCCCGTCCGCACCGAGGCCGACCTGTTCGATCTCACCATGGACCAGTTGCTCCCCATCAGGTCGATCGTCCGCGACCAGGACACCGGCCTGCCCAAAACCGACAAGGAAACCGGCGAGCAGAAGGTGGTCTCCTTCTTCGCGACCATCGCCGGAGCCCCCAGCAAGAACGCCGAGAAGATGCTGGAACAGCTGGAGCTGGCCAAGGCGCAGCCGATCGCGCGCGTCCTGGTGGCTCTGTCCATCCGCCACATCGGCCCACCCACCGCCCGCGAACTGGCCAGCGAATTCCGCTCCATCGACGCCATCGCCGCCGCTTCGGAAGAGGAACTCGCCGCCGTGGAAGGCATCGGTCCCGTCGTGGCCGCCGCCATCAAGGACTGGTTCGCCGTCGACTGGCACCGCGACATCATCACCCGCTGGAAAGCGGCCGGCGTCCGCATGGAGGACGAACCCCCCACCGACCAGGGCCCCCAAACCCTGGAGGGCCTCACCTTCGTCGTCACCGGCACCCTCACCGCCTACACCCGAGACGAAGCCTCCGCCGCCATCACCGTCCGAGGCGGCAAAGTAACCAACTCCGTCTCCAAAAAGACCTCCTTCTTGATCGCCGGCGAAAACGCAGGCTCCAAACACGACAAAGCCACCAAACTCAACGTCCCCATCCTCGACGAGGACGGCTTCACCACCCTCCTGACTGCGGGCCCCGAAGCCGTCACTCCCGAGGCAGTTTCCGCAGAGGACTAGCAGCGCCAGACAGCTCCCGGCTGAGTGGGACGAAACATTGGCCGCTATCAACACGCGAGCGTTCCTGGACTTTGCGGCGCGCCATCCCCTCCAGGCCACGTTCGACCAGGCTGGTCAAGCGCTTACCGATTTGGCGAGGGATCGGGTGAGCGGAGCCGAGGTGCTGCGCGCTGGCGGAAGGTGAGCACGATCCCCCAGGTCCCCGGCGGCGTCCACCGACATCTGCGTGCCCTCGCCGGATCTTCCCGTTCCGGCCGCCGAGAGCCACCTGCGCACCCTGCCGGGAGACATGGCGCCTCGGCGCGAGGTTCCGGGGACGTTAGTCGGTGGTGAAACGGCCAGAGGCCACCTGCGTGCCCTGCGGGGAGAGTGGCGCGCGCCTCGGCGTGAGGTTCCGGGGTGTGGAACGGCCAGAGGCCACCCGGCGCCGAGTTGGTGGCGGGGCCGGGTGGCCTCTGGGGGCGGTCGCGCTCAGGCGTACCAGCCGCGGGAGGGATGTCAGGTGGAGGTGCAGGTGAGAGTGGGAACGGGGTTGGTGCCGTTATGGGTGCCGTTGAAGCCGAATGAGGTGCTGGCGTTGACGGCCAGGTTGCCGTTGTAGTTGAGGTTGTTGACGGTGACGTTGCCACCGCTGATCGTGTGCTGCCCCTGCCACAGCTGGCTGATGCCCTGACCGTTGGTGAAGGTCCAGCGGACGGTCCAGGCGGTGGTGGCGACGGAGCCGCTGTTGCGGACGGTCACGGTCGCGCCGAAGCCGTTGTTCCACTGGTTGGTGATGGTGTAAGTCGCGACGCAGGCCTTACCGCCAGTCGGGGAGGGCGACGGAGAGGGGGAACGCGACGGGGAGGGCGACGGAGAAGGAGAGGGCGACGGGGACGGAGAAGGCGAGGGGGAGCGGGACGGCGAGGGCGAGGGCGACGGGGTGTTGGTGGGCGGCGGGGCGGCGATGGCCAGGTCGTACGCACGCTGCGGCACGAACTGCCCGGCTCCCGCGATACAGCCGTCGGCCTCACCGGGCAGCTTGATCCACAGGAAGGCGTCGATCGCCGAGTCCCCCGTCACGTTGGTGCTCCACGTGCCGGTCGCGCGGCCCGCGGGGTCGCACCACTCGCTGCCGAGCGGCCCGTTGCCGTTGCGGCTGGTGTCGATGACGGCCTTGAGGCGGCTGATGCCGGTGGCCTGGATGATCGCCTTGGCGTACGCGATCTCGGTGCTGCTGGAGCGGTAGTTGGAGACGTTGACCGAGATGCCGTCGGCGCTGTTGGCGATGTCGGCGGCGACGAGCCGGTTGGCGGCCTCGCCCGCGCCGAGCCAGGCCGAGTGGCCGATGTCGAAGTAGACCTTGGCGGCGGCGGAACCGGCCTTGAGCTTCTTGCCGGCGTAGGCCATGGAGGCCCGGGTCTCGGCCTGCTGGGCGCTGCTCTGGCAGTTGGTCATGATCGGCAGCACGTCGGGTTCGAGGATGATCGACGCCGGCCGTCCGGCCAGGCCCGCCGCGATCTCGTCGATCCAGGCGCGGTAGGCCGTGTGGTTGGGCGCGCCGCCGGTGGAGGCGCCGCTGCAGTCCCGGTTCGGGATGTTGTAGACCACCATGATGGGGATCTTTCCGGCCGACGCGGCCGCGCCGACGTAGGTGCTGACCTCGTTCCGTACCGTGGAGGTGTTGGTGGTGGTGAACCAGCGCCCCTGCGGGACCGCGGCGATCCGGTCGCGGATCACGGCGGTCTTGCTGTCGTTCGGGTTGGCGGCCACCCAGCGCGCCGCGTTCGTCTGGGGGTCGACGTAGAACACGGAATCCGCGGCATTCGCCGCGGAGCCGGTGAGCACGGCGGCACCCATCCCGAGTGCGGTGGCCGCGGCGATTACGGCCACCGTCAGGGGCCCTTTACGAAACATGAGGTCTCCGTCCCTGAGGAGTGGGAGCGCTCCCACTAATCTGCAGGGATCTAATCACCAGATCGTAGGGACTAGAAGCCTCAGCGCAATATGGCTGGAGGTCCAACTTGAAACCCGCTGGCAACGACCCCGAAACAGGTATCCGGTCATCTGAAACTTTCACCCCCAAGAGCCCAGATGCCGAGAAGCCACGAAATATCCAGTAACGGAACGTGCCCAACCGGTTTCGCGAAGTGGCCCAGAGGCCGTACCCTCCCATAGTGACCTCTTGGGGGGTTTCTTGCCGATGACAGCAATTGCGCGCCATCTTGCGCCATGCCACGAGATGGCGGATCCGGCCGACACGCGGGACACCGGACCGCGCCTCGGCTCACCCCTGTGGATGTACCTCACCGCGGTGATCACGATCGGCCTCACGGCGCTGGTCGTCGCGCAGATCCGGCTGGGCTTGGGCGAGTTCACCCAGCTCGCGGGGACCGCGCTGTTCTGGATCCTGGTCGTGCTCGTGGTGCTGGGCGAGTTGCGCCCGGTCATGGTCAGCTCGTCCGCGATCGTCGGCGGCACATCCACCTCGACGATGTTCACCTTCGCCGTCCTCATGCACCACGGCCTGTCCGCGGCCGTGCTGGTGCAGGCGGTCGCGGTGGTCGTCAGCGGCCTGGTCCATCGCCGCTCCTGGCACCGCATCGCCTTCAACATCGCCCAGATAACCCTGGCCTGTACGGCTTCCGCCGTCGTCTTCGGCGCGTTCGGCATCCATCCACGCCCCCTCGACACCTGGACCCCCGAGGGCACCGACATCCCGTCCATCGCGCTGGCGGGCCTCGCGTACTTCACGGTGCGGGGCCTGCTCGTCTGCAGCGCGGTCGCCCTGCACGAACGCAAATCCATCATCCGGGTGATCAAGGCCTCCATCGGCCCGCAAGCCCTCGTCTACGGCGCGTTGCTCGGCCTGGCCCCCCTTGTGGTGGTCGTGATGGAACACTCCACCGGCCTGGTGCCCCTGTTCGTGGCCCCGCTGGCGGCCGTCTACTTCACCGCCACGCTCTCCATGCGCCGCGACCACCAGGCCATGCACGACAGCCTGACCGGCCTGCCCAACCGCAAGATGCTGATCCTGCGCACCGAGGAAGCCCTGGTCGAGGCCAGGGAGCACGAGCGGGTCGGCCTCTTCCTGCTCGACCTCGACCGGTTCAAGGAGGTCAACGACACCCTCGGCCACCCGGTCGGTGACCTGCTGCTCCAGATCGTCGCGCACCGCCTCACCCACAGCGTGCGCCCCGGCGACGTGGTCGCGCGCCTCGGTGGCGACGAGTTCGCGGTGCTGCTGCCCTCCATCCGCGACGGCCACGCCGCCAAGGAGGTCGCCTCCCGCCTGCGGGTCGCGCTCACCGAGCCGGTACGCCTGGAGGGCATGACCTTCGACCTGGACGCGTCCATCGGCATCGCGCTCTACCCCGATCACGCGCCCGACTTCGAACTGCTGCTCCAGCGTTCTGACGTGGCGATGTACATGGCCAAGGAAGGCCGTACCGGGGTGGAGTTCTACGTGGCCGAGCGGGACCGGAACTCGCCGGAGCGCCTGAGCCTGCTCGGCGATCTGCGCCGGGCGATCGACCGGGACGAGCTGGACCTGCACTACCAGCCGAAGGTCTCCCTGGAGGACGGCCAGGTCGAGGGCGTCGAGGCGCTGCTGCGCTGGTGGCACCCGGTGCGCGGCCCGATCTCGCCGGTCGAGTTCATCCCGCTGGCCGAGCAGTCGTACCTGATGCGCGAGCTCACCCAGCACGTCATCGACAAGGCCCTCGACCAGGCGGCCCGCTGGTGGCACGACGGCCTGCCGGTGCCCGTCTCGGTCAACGTCTCCGCCCGCGACCTGCTCGACTCCGGGCTTCCCGACCAGCTCTCGGCCGGTCTGGCCCGGCTGGCGCTCCCGCCGAACGCCATCCATCTGGAGGTCACCGAACGCATCCTGATGACCGACCAGGCTTATTCCGCCGACACCATCCGCACCCTGGCCGCCCTCGGCGTCCCGCTGGCCCTGGACGATTTCGGCACGGGCTACTCCACGCTGGTACGGCTCCAGCGCCTCCAGGTCGACGAAGTCAAGATAGACGCCTCATTTGTGCGAAAAATCGGCGAATCGCCGGATGACGAGAGGATCGTGCGATCGATCATCGACCTGGTGCGCTCGCTCGGCCTGCGCGCGGTCGCCGAAGGGGTTGAATCCGCGGAGATCGCCGCCCAGCTTCGGGCCATGGGCTGCGACGCGGGCCAAGGCTGGTGGCTCGCCGAGCCGATGCCCGCCACCGAAGCGGGCGTCTGGCTCCGCGCCCGGCTGCGCCTGCCTCTTCACAACTCGGAACTGGCAATGGACAGCTCAGCCTGAGCGAAAGCGAGAAGCGAGTGCCTGAGCCGCGCCCCTAGGATGGCTGTTGTCCACACGTCCATTCAGAAACGGGTTCGAGACTCATGTCCGCCATAACCCGCGATGAGGTCGCTCACCTCGCCCGGCTGTCCCGGCTGGCGCTGGCCGACGAGGAACTCGACCACTTCGCCGCCCAGCTCGACCAGATCGTCGGCGCGGTGGCCCGCGTCGCCGAGGTCGCCGCCGACGACATCCCGCCGTCCTCGCACGCGCTCCCGCTCACCAACGTGTTCCGTCCCGACGAGGTGCGGCCCAGCCTGACGCCGCAGCAGGCGCTGTCCGGCGCGCCGGCCGTCGAGGACGATCGTTTCCGGGTGCCCAGGATCCTCGGGGAGGAAGCGTGAGCCTCATCCACCGCACGGCGGCGGAGCTCGGCCGGTTGATCGCCACCGGGGAGGCCTCGGCCGTCGAGGTCGCCCAGGCCCACCTGGACCGGATCGCCGAGGTCGAGCCCAAGGTCCACGCGTTCCTGCACGTCGATCCCGACGCGGTGCTCGCCCAGGCGCGCGCGGTGGACGGGCGCCGGGCGGCCGGGGAGCCCCTCGGGCCGCTGGCCGGGGTGCCGATCGCGCACAAGGACGTGTTCACCACCGCCGACATGCCGACCACGGCGGGATCCAAGATCCTTGAAGGCTGGCGCCCGCCGTATGACGCGACGGTGACCCGGCGGCTGCGCGAAGCCGGTCTGGTCATTCTCGGGAAGACCAACCTGGACGAGTTCGCGATGGGCTCCTCCACGGAGAACTCCGCTTACGGGCCGACCCACAACCCGTGGGATCTGACCAGGATTCCTGGGGGATCGTCCGGCGGCGCGTCCGCGTCGGTGGCGGCTTACGAGGCGCCGCTGAGCACCGGGACCGACACGGGCGGGTCCATCCGGCAGCCCGCCGCTGTGACCGGCATCGTGGGCATGAAGCCGACATACGGTGGATCGTCCAGGTATGGGCTGATCGCGTTCGCGTCCTCGCTGGACACGCCCGGGCCGTTCGCCCGCAACGTCCTGGACGCGGCTCTGCTGCACGAGGCCTTCTCCGGGCATGACCCGATGGATTCCACCTCGATCGCCCAGCCCGTGCCCCCCGTGGTCGAGGCGGCCCGGCAGGCGTCGGTGGACGGGCTGCGCGTCGGCGTGGTCAAGGAGTTCGGCGGCGACGGCTACCAGCCCGGCGTGCTGGCCCGCTTCCAGGAGGCCGTCGACCTGCTGGAATCGCTCGGCGCCAAGGTCGTCGAGGTGTCCTGCCCCTCGTTCACGTACGCGTTGCCGGCGTACTATCTGATCGCGCCCTCCGAGTGCTCCTCCAACCTGGCCCGCTTCGACGCCATGCGCTACGGGCTCCGCGTCGGCGACGACGGCACCCGCAGCGCCGAAGAGGTCATGGCGCTGACCCGGGCCGCCGGTTTCGGCCCCGAGGTCAAGCGGCGGATCATGCTCGGGACGTATGCGCTGTCCAGCGGCTACTACGACGCCTACTACGGCTCGGCCCAGAAGGTGCGCACGCTCATCTCGCGCGACTTCGACGCCGCGTTCCACCAGGTGGACGTGCTCGTCTCGCCGACCACCCCGACCACGGCGTTCCCGATCGGCGAGCGCGCCGACGACCCGATGGCCATGTACCTCGCCGACCTGTGCACGATCCCGTCCAACCTGGCGGGCAACGCGGCCATCTCCGTGCCCTGCGGCCGCGCCGACGAGGACGGCCTGCCGGTAGGCCTGCAGATCATGGCCCCGGTCCTGGGCGACGACCGCTGCTACCGCGTCGGCGCCGCTGTCGAGAAGGCGTTCGAGGACCGCTGGGGCGGTCCGCTGCTGAAGGAGGCTCCGGCACTGTGACCGAGACGCTGATGCCGTACGACGAGGCGCTGGCGCAGTTCGAGCCGGTGCTCGGTCTTGAGACGCACGTGGAGCTGGGCACCGCGTCGAAGATGTTCTGCGGGTGCCCGACCACCTTCGGCGCGCCGCCGAACACGCACGTCTGCCCGGTCTGCCTGGCCCTGCCCGGCTCACTGCCGACGGCCAACGAGACCGCGATCGAGTCCACGATCCGAATCGGGCTGGCGCTGAACTGCTCGATCGCCGGCTGGTGCAGGTTCGCGCGGAAGAACTACTTCTACCCGGACATGCCGAAGAACTACCAGATCAGCCAGTATGACGAGCCGTTGTGCTTCGACGGGTATCTGGATGTCGAGGTGGACGGGAAGACGGTCCGGATCGAGATCGAGCGGGTGCATCTGGAGGAGGACACCGGCAAGTCCACCCATGTGGGGGGCGCGACCGGGCGGATCCAGGGCGCGGACTACTCGATCGTCGACTACAACCGGGCCGGGATCCCGCTGGTCGAGATCGTGACCAAGCCGATTCCGGGGACGGATCGGCTCGCGCCGGAGGTCGCGCGGGCGTACGCGACCGAGCTGCGCGAGGTGATGCGGTCGCTGGGCGTGTCCGACGTGCGGATGGAGGAAGGGTCCATGCGGTGCGACGTCAACGTCTCGCTGATGCCGCGCGGCTCCTCCGAGTGGGGGACCAGGACCGAGACCAAGAACGTCAACTCGCTGCGCAGCATCGAGCGGTCGGTCCGCAGCGAGATCGAGCGGCAGGCCGCGATCCTCGCGGACGGCGGGCGGATCGTCCAGGAGACGCGGCACTTCCACGAGGACACCGGCCTGACCACGTCCGGGCGCTCCAAGGAGGAGGCGCAGGACTACCGCTACTTCCCCGAGCCCGACCTGGTGCCGATCGAGCCCGACCCCACGTGGGTGGCCCGCCTCAAGGCCGAACTGCCCGAGCTTCCGTCGGTACGGCGTCGCCGGCTGCAGGCCGAATGGGGGGTGTCCGACCTGGACATGGCCGCCATGCACAACGCCGACGCGTTCGGCCTGGTCGAGGTGACGGTGGCGGCCGGGGCTCCGGCGGCGGATGCGCGCAAGTGGTGGATGGGCGAGCTGGCCCGTCGCGCCAACGAGGCGGGCACGTCACTGGCCGAGCTGCCGATCACGCCCGCTCAGATCGCCCGGGTGACGGAACTGGTCGCCTCAGGTGCGCTCAACGACAAGCTCGCCCGGCAGGTGCTGGAAGGCGTGCTGGCCGGAGAGGGCTCCCCTGACGACGTGGTCGCGGCCCGCGGCCTGCAGATCGTCAACGACGACGGCGAACTGTCCACGATCATCGACCAGGTCATCGCCGCCAACGCCGACGCGGCCGACAAGATCCGCGGTGGCAAGATCGCAGCCGTAGGCGCCCTGGTCGGCGGCGTCATGAAGGCCAGCCGCGGCAAAGCCGACGCCGGCCGAGCCCGCCAACTCATCCTCGACAAACTAGGCGTAACGGAGTAACCCAACCTGCTCGCCCCCACGCCGGGGGCGAGCACTTCCGGGGACGGGGATTTCCGACCGCTCCCGCTGCGCTGGAGTACCGTCAAGGGGGTGGCAGCGCCATATCTGGAACCCAAAGACTGGTATCCCACCCTTCCGACCGCCTACGTGTCGGCGATTGTCCTGCTCACCGACGACCGTGACCGAGTCCTGCTGGTCAAGCCCAACTACCGGGACTATTGGGCGCTGCCAGGCGGCATCCTCGACCCTGACGAGCAGCCCCATGAGTGCGCCGAACGCGAGGTCGTCGAGGAGACCGGCCTGAAGATCGAGGCCCGGGCCCTGCTGGTCGTGGACTTCGTGCCGCCGCTGGGTGACCGCCCCAAACCAATGATCAACTTCCTGTTCGACGGCGGCCTCGTCGCTGATCCCGGCCTGATCCGGTTGCAGACCGACGAACTCGACGACTTCGATTTCTTCAGCTGGAAGGAAGCCTCCGCCCGACTGCCCGACCTCACCGCCCCCCGCATCCCCGCCGCCCGCGAAGCCCGCCAGACCGGCCGCCCCGTCTACCTGCCCGCCACTCGCTAAACGCCCCCCCGCAGCTACGGGACGAGCGACTCGCGCCCATCCGCCAAAGCGGAGGAAGCACGTGCCCACGCACGGAAGTAGCAGGTCAGCCAGGGACAAACCCCCGTCCCCAAATGGCTTGTCTCCATGGGTGGGAAATCCACTGCGGGACGGGCGAAGCCCGGAAGGGGCGATGGCGGGGGCGGGCGGAGCCCGGGGGAAATCAAAGGGCTGGGTGAGTGGGAGGACCACGGGATCAAGCTGCTGCTTGGTTCGGGCGACCACGGGGCGGCGGGGACGGGCGGAGACCGTGGGAAATCAAAGGGTTGGGTGGGAGAACCACGGATCGGCCGTCGCTTCGTTCCGGCGGCCACTTGGGCGGGCGGGGACACCGGGTGTCGAGAATGTGGCGCTGGCTCCGTCCTAGGTACACCAGTGGCCACGACGGGCCGCGCGACGAAGAAGGAGAACCACCATGACGCTCCAGCGGATGGACAACGTCGGCATTGTCGTCGATGACCTTGAGGCTGCCATTGCGTTCTTCGTAGAACTCGGCATGGAGCTGGAGGGCAAAGCGCAGATCGAGGGCCTCTGGGCGGACCGCACCGTCGGACTCGACGGCGTCCGCTGCGACATCGCGATGATGCGGACCCCAGACGGCCACGGCCGGCTGGAACTGGCGAAGTACCACACCCCCGCGGCGATCGGCGCCAGACCGCATAACCCGCCGCACAACACGCTGGGCATGCATCGCGTCATGTTCGCCGTCGACGACATCGAGGACGTCGTTGCCCGCCTGCGCACTCACGGCGCCGAACTCGTCGGTGAGCTGGCCCAGTACGAGGACAGCTACCGGCTCTGCTACGTCCGCGGCCCCGAGGGGATCATCGTCGCGCTGGCCGAGCAGCTCAGCTAACAGCCCGTCGCGGTACGCGGAGTCTGTGAAGTCCGCCAGGAAATATCGCGGTGGCATGTCGAGAACCCGCGCGCGGCTCCGTCCCCGGCAGTGAACACGGCCACAATGGGCCGTACCGCACCAAGGAGAACATGATGGCCAAGTATCTGCTGCTCAAGCACTACCGGGGCGCGCCGGCATCGGTCAACGACGTGCCGATGGCCCACTGGACGCCGGAGGAGATCTCGGACCACGTGCAGTACATGCGGGACTTCGCCGCTCGGCTCGAGGGCACCGGCGAGTTCGTCGACTCTCAGGCGCTCTCCCCGGAGGGCACGTTCGTCCGCTACGACGGCGAGGGGCGGCCGCCGGTCACCGACGGCCCGTTCGCGGAGACCAAGGACCTGATCGCCGGCTGGATGGTGATCGACGTCGAGACCTACGAGCGGGCGCTCGAACTGGCCGGCGAACTGTCCGCGGCTCCGGGTGCGGGTGGCAAGCCCATCCACGAATGGCTCGAGGTGCGCCCCTTCCTGGCCGAGCCGCCCACGGTGACCGAGTGAACGAGTCGCTGCTGCGGGAGCTGGTGCCCGCGGTGATCGGCGTCCTCGTCCGTCGCGGAGCCGACTTCGCGGCGGCCGAGGACGCCGCGCAGGACGCCCTGGTCGAGGCCGTGCGCGCATGGCCGGACGACCCGCCGCGGGATCCCAAGGGCTGGCTGGTCACCGTGGCCTGGCGTAAGTTCCTCGACGCCGCCCGCGCCGATACCTCCCGACGGCACCGCGAGATACGCATCGAGGGCGAGCCCATGCCCGCCCCGGGCGAGGCGGCGGACGACACGCTCCGGCTGTACTTCCTGTGCGCGCATCCGTCCCTGACACCGGCCTCGGCCGTCGCGCTCACGCTGCGCGCGGTCGGCGGCCTGACCACGCGGCAGATCGCGCGGGCCTACCTCGTGCCGGAGGCGACCATGGCCCAGCGGATCAGCAGGGCCAAGCGAACCGTCTCGGGCGTCCGGTTCAACCAGCCGGGGGACGTCGCCACCGTGCTGCGCGTGCTCTACCTGGTCTTCAACGAGGGCTACTCCGGCGACGTCGACCTCGCCGCCGAGGCGATCCGGCTCACTCGCCAACTGGCGGCCAAGACCAGCCACGAGGAGGTCGCGGGCCTGCTCGCGCTCATGCTGCTGCACCACGCCCGGCGCCCGGCACGGACCGGCCCCGACGGCAGGCTCGTGCCCCTCGCCGAGCAGGACCGCGGCCTGTGGAACACCCGCCTGATCGCCGAGGGCATCGACGTGCTCCAGATCGCTCTCACCCGCGACCGCCTGGGCGAGTTCCAGGCCCAGGCCGCCATCGCCGCGCTGCACGCCGACGCCCTGACGGCCGAGGAGACCGACTGGGTGCAGATCGTCGAGTGGTACGACGAACTGGTGCGCCTCACCGACAGCCCGGTGGCCCGCCTCAACCGGGCCGTCGCGGTCGGCGAGGCCGACGGCCCGCGGGCCGGCCTGGCCGCCCTGGCGGAGCTCGACCCCGCCCTGCCCCGCCACACCGCCGCCGCGGCGTACCTGCACGAGCGTGACGGTGACCCAGTCACTGCGGCACGCCTCTACGCCGAAGCCGCCCGATCAGCGCCCAACCTCCCCGAACGTGACCACCTCACGCGACAGGCCGCACGGCTCAACGCGCAACTGCGCGGTTGAGCGGCGGGCGCCAGGCATTCACCGCCCCGATAGCGACGGTCTGCTCACCCTGTTGGCTGGCCGGACCGGGTCACTTGCCGTTCAAGAGGCCGATATCCCGTGCACCTCGCTCCTGACCGCAAGAGGAACCCCTTCCGTACACCTGCTGATGTGCTGATCAGCGGACCGCAGCCTGGGCACGAGCCTGAGTTTGGATAACGCTTTCTGCCGAGATCGGGCGGCTAGATCCCGGTGTCCCGGTCTGAAACTTTCCGAATTCCGAAAGCGTTTACCGTGACCGCGGCGGGCTTCCGCCGACGCTTGTTGACATAGCCGCGACGGTTCGGCACCGTACCCAATTGTTAGCGTTCACATTCTCCGGGTTTCCCCATCATCGCAGGTAGTCATGGTGGTCCTCGCTCTCTCCGTGACGCCATCTCTCGCCGACCCTTGCGATGTGCGGCCGTGGGACCGACCGCGGCGCCGGCGGTCGTCGTAGACCCGGAGAAGTTCGTGGGACCACGGCGCGGTTCGAGGCGCAACGGAGGAACGGGATGCATCAACGACGATTACACATGGGCCTTGTCGCCGGGGTCTTAGCCGCCTGCCTGGCCGGCGCCGCGATGGGGGCCACGGCTACGGCACACGCTGCCGCGGCCGGCTGTCAGGTCACCTACACCGTCGGCACGCAGTGGGGCGGCGGTTTCGGCGCCAACGTCACGATCAAGAACCTCGGTGATCCACTCGGGAGCTGGACCCTGCGCTGGACCTTCGGCGCGGGCCAGACGATCAGCCAGGCCTGGAATGCCGGCGTGACGCAGAGCGGCAGTGCGGTGACCGCGTCCAACGCGAGCTGGAACGGCTCGCTGGCAACGGGCGCCAGCACCTCGTTCGGATTCAACGGCACGTGGAACAACTCCAGCAATCCCGTGCCGGCGAGCTTCACCCTCAACGGTGTCACCTGCACGGGCAGCGTGACAGCTTCCCCAAGCCCAAGCCCGTCACCGTCACCATCGGCTTCGCCGTCGCCGAGCACTCCGCCGGTGCGGACGGTGCGGGTCTTCTGGCTCAAGCCGTCGAACGTCGCGTACGACCAGCGGTACCCGGACGGCATAGCCAAGGTCGTCCAGGAGGCGCAGCGCTTCTTCAGGCAGCAACTGGGCAAGACGTTCACGCTGAACAACCCGGTCGTCGAGGTCGTCAACGGAGACCAGCTCCAAAGCTGGTACGAGAACACGCCGAACTGCGGCGACAAGTACTGGTGGTCGGTGTGCAACATGCAGGCCGAGCTGCGCCGCAAGTTCGGCCTCGGCGCACCGGACAGCCGTTGGATCAACGTCGGCGAGATCAGCGCCGAAGGTGACGGCGCCGGTGGTGGCGGCGGCAACGGGTGGGTGATCCTCAGCGGCCACGACGCCGACGGCGCCGCGGGTATCAACGGCCCGATGAATCGGTGGTACGGCGGCATGGTCCACGAGCTGGGGCACGCGTTCGGCCTGCCCGACGCCACCTCCACCGACGGAACGTGCATGTCGGCGACCTTCTACAGCTACCCGAACTGCACCTTCAGCCAGGCACAGAAGAACAGCATCCTCAACGGCCGCTACGGCAGCTTCCTCTCCTGATCGGCGACGGGCGGCGTGACCGGTTGTCACGCCGCCCGGGCACAGGAACCAAGGGAGAATCGAACCGCTTATCGCCCGAACATCGAACGCTTCAGCGCCTTCCCGCAGCGCGTCGCCGACGCTCTGCCCTTTGCCGCGGTAGGGGCAGCCGCTCCACTGGCCATCGACAGCTGGGCGTAGTGCGTGACGCGTTCGCGCAAACCGCTCACTTCGTCGAATGCGTACGTCATAGGTGGGGTGTTGGTTGTTTGGGGGACTTGACGGGGTTGATGACAAGTAGAAGGGCTTGATTTTGTGACATATCCAGAAGAGGGTGCTTTAGGGTTAACTGAAGGGTGATTCCCCTGAGCCGGAGGAGAGCGAGGCGTGCGGAACGCCGGAGCGTCCATCGATCCGCCGACGGACCCGGTCGCGGCGGCGGCTCCGCCCGTTCCGCGGCGGCGGCACCCGGTGCGCCCGGCTACGAGCTCCCTTCCGCCCGGTGTTTCCTCCGACATTTTCGGTAGCCGCCCGCTCACGACATCGACCACTCAGGACAGTCAACTCCCCCCGCCCGCGACGGTCGAGCCGTGGCCGATGGCGGGAGCCAAATCCGCCATGGCAGTCCCCCCGGATCTCGCGCCGGAACCAGAGGAACCAGGGTTACGCTGGGGCCGCCTGCTGGCGATCATCCTGCTCATCATGGTGCTGCTGGTCTACCTGGTCCCGGCGGGGGTCATGATGGGGCGGGTCCTGCCGGGCACCACGATCCTCGGCGTGGACATCGGCGGCCTCACTCCGGTCGAGGCCGAAGACCGATTAAGGGCGAGGATGGCCGGCCACATCGCCACCGCCATCGTGATCAAACAAGGCCACCAGCGAGTCAGCCTGAACCCGGAAGACAGCGGCCTCTCCCTGGACATACCCGCGACGATCAGATCGGCCCCCGCGGGTTTCCCCAGCCCGTTCGAGGTATGGCAAGGCCTCACCGGCCAGCGCGAGATCGAACCGGTGACCGCGGTCGACCGCGCCAAACTGCTGAATGTGATCTCCACCAGCGTGGCTTCGGAACTCGAAAAGAAGATGGTCGAAGGCGGGGTCCACTTCGACGGCATCCGCCCGATCGCGATAGAACCCCAGGCCGGGGTCGCCATCGACGTGGAGGATATCGCCGCGGACGTACAGAAGGCGTACCTCAGCCCGGATCTCATGGTCGAAGTGGAACCCAAGCCGGTCCGGCCGACGGTCACCAGGTCGGGGGTCACCGAGGCGGTCTCCTGGGCCAGGCGGGCGGTCTCCACGCCGCTGACGCTGGTGACGAAGGACGCGGTGATCGAGCTCACGCAGGCGGACGTCGCCGCTCATCTGGTCTTCTACGCGGACGGATCCGGCGGTCTGGACGTGCGTTTCGACGCCGCCGCGGCCGTGCGGGGGCTCCCGCTGGTCCCGCCGGAACTGGCTCCCAGGGACGCCACGTTCACCACGTCAGGCGGTCGTCCCGTCCTGGTGAAGGCCAAGGCCGGCCGGGCTGTGGACACCGACGACCTGAGCGCCGCCGTGCTCAAGGAGATCGGCGCCGGCGGCAGCCACCAGGTGACGGTCCCGCTGACGGTGGCGCAACCCGCGCTCGGCGACGACGAGGCGGTCACGCTCGGCATCAAAGAGCAGATCAGCACGCGCACGTCGGAGTTCCCCTGCTGCCAGCCCCGGGTCAGCAACATCCAGACCGTCGCCCGCCTGCTCGACGGCCGCGTCGTCAAACCGGGCGAGACGTTCTCGCTGAACGCGGCGACCGGCCGCCGCGAGGGCGTACTCGGCTACAGCGGCTCGGTCGAGGCAGTCGAGGTGCGCGGCAAGCGCGGCCAGGACGTGGCCGGAATCTCCCAGTTCGCCACCGCCATGTACCAGGCGGTTCTCTACGGCGGCTTCGAAACAGTCGAGGCCACCCCACATGAGAACTTCGTCCCCCAGTACCCACCCGGCCTCGAAGTCGCCATCTCCTATCCAGGCCCCGACCTACGCTGGCGCAACGACTCCCCACACGGCGTCCTGATCCGCGCGACCGCCACCGACACCGCGGTCACGGTCGCCCTCTGGAGCACCGCCCGCGACAACGTCGAAATCAAACAATCCACCCGAACCAAGATCATCCCCCGCCCCGCAACTCAGGGCCCCGCCCAAAACTGCGTCCCCATCGCCGGCGCGGACGGCTTCACCATCAAAACCACCCGCACCAGTACGCCCCTGACCGGCGGCGCCCCCAAAATCGAAAGCACCACCACCACCTACCACCCCCAAACAGCCGTGGCGTGCCCACCAGCGAACGACTAGCCCCATCGGGTATCTACTCGGGGCTCCGCCTCTCCGGCCATCACGGTGGTTTTCCCACCCACCCAGCCCTTTGATTTCCCTCGGGCTCCGCCCGACCCCGCCATCGCCGCCCGGACACCAAGAGCGGCAACCGCCATCCGTGCCGCGGAAGCGACATTCTGCCCGGAAATGACGTCCTCAGGCAGGAGTGCGGTAGACGCTCCAGCAAGCGTGCTGAGAAAGCTCCGATGCGGTCCGCAATCCGCCCAAATCTCACGCTTGTGCGGTGCCATGGAAAAGGGCTGGGGGGATTGCCGGACGTACAAAGCGCGCCAAAGCGGCAGCGGGTGACGGCCGAGGCCACCCGCTACCGCCCGCCGTATCAGTCGGTGGGGACGATCAGGATGCGATCGTCACCTTCGCGGGGTGACCCTCGGCCGTCCAGGTTGCTGGTTGACGCCCAGAGCAACCCATTCGGCGCGGTGGCCACGGCGCGCATGCGGCCGAACTCGTCCACATAACGCGCCACCGGCTTGCCCGCCGTGCCCGCGTCGGTGACCGGCACCTGCCAGAGGCGCTCACCGCGCAGGGCCGCCGCCCAGAGCGACCCTTCCGCATACGCCAGACCCGACGGCGACGCCTCATCGGTGGACCACGTCACGATCGGATTGATGTACCGATTGTCATCGGAGACACCTTCGACCTCCGGCCACCCGTAGTTCCCGCCCGCCTTGATGAGGTTGATCTCGTCATAGGTGTTCTGCCCGAACTCCGTCGCGTACATATTGCGCGCATCATCCCAGGCAATCCCCTGCACATTCCGATGCCCCAAACTCCAGACAAGCGTGCCGAACGGATTCCCCGGCGCGGTCGTCCCGTCCATGGTCATCCGGAGGATCTTGCCCGCGAGAGACCCCTTGTCCTGGGACAGCCCACGCTCACCCACCTCCCCGGTGGAGGCGTAGAGGAAGCCGTCAGGCCCGAACGCCAGCCGCCCCCCGTTGTGGATGCCCCCCTTGGGAATGCCCGTGACGATCGCGACAGGATCGCTGAGCCGCTGGTCATACGAATACCGCACTATCCGGTTATCAGCATCCGCAGTGAAGTAAACGAAAATATTGTGATCTTCCCCGAACGTCGGAGACACCGCGACCCCAAGCAGCCCGCCCTCCCCAGCGGCGGAAACCCCCTCGATCACGCCGACCTCGCTGGACCCGCCCTGCGGAGTCACCCGCAGCAACCGCCCCTTATCCCGCTCGGTCACCAGCGCGTCCCCACCCGGCAGGAACGCGATGGCCCACGGCACCTCAAGCCCCTGCACCAGCGTCTGCGGCACCCCCTTCGGCGCCACCGGAGTCACACTCGCCAACGTCGGCGTCGGAGCGTCCGCACCTCCCGCACCGCCCACCGCCGGCGCGGCCGAACACCCCGAGACCAGCACCGCCGCGCCGATCCAGCCCAGCTTCATGATTCCTCCTCCTGTCCCTCCCCATACTGGCCCTTCCGGCGAAAGGTTCCCTAAGGTTGTCAGCTGTGAAGATCTGGATCGCCCCCCAAGCGGTCGCGGCAATACCGTCCGACCTTCCCGACATCGAATTCTCCGTCTACGACGGCACCACGGAGCCGCCGGGCGTCGAGGACGTCGACGTCTGGGTGCCCACCCTCATACCCGTGCCCGACATCCCCGAACTCCTGTCCCGGATGAAGCGACTGCGGCTGATCCAGACGGTGACGGCGGGCGTCGAGCCGTACCGGCCGTATGTTCCGGACGGCGCGGTGCTGTGCAACGCGCGCGGCGCGCACGACGCGGGCACGGCCGAATGGGCGATCGGCGCGATGATCGCGGTGCTCCGCGACTTCCCCGGATTCACCGCCGACCAGCAGCAGGGCCGCTGGCGTTACCGCCACACCGGCGTGCTCGCCGACTCCACCGTGCTGATCGTCGGGTACGGCTCGATCGGCGAGGCCCTCGAACGACGCCTGGCCGGATTCGAGGTGAACGTGATCCGGGTGGCCAGATCGGCCAGGGACGGCGTGCACCCCGAGTCCGACCTGCCGGAACTGCTGCCGCACGCGGACGTGGTGGTGCTGCTGGTGCCCGCCACCCAGGCCACCACCGGGTTCGTGGACGCCGCGTTCCTGGCCAGGATGAAGGACGGCGCGCTGCTGGTGAACGCCGCGCGCGGTGCGGTGGTCGACACGATGGCGCTGGTCGCCGAGCTGAACTCGGGCCGGCTGCGCGCCGCGGTGGACGTCACAGACCCGGAGCCGCTGCCGCCGGGGCACCCGCTCTGGACCGCCCCCGGGCTGTTCCTCACCCCGCACGTGGCCGGGAGCACCCCGGCCTCCACCCGCAGGGCGATCGACCTGGTCCGCGCCCAGCTGCTGCGTTTCCGCGCGGGGGAGTCCCTGCAGAACGTCATCAGCGGCACGTACTGACTTCGTCTATTGAACACAACGTCAGTGAGATGGTTCCGGAACGTGCCTGCCCCGTGACCTCGGGTCCGTAGGTTCTTAAACGCGCGGATCGCTGTTATCAGATCGGTGACGACTGGGCCGTTGGCACCATGTCAAGCTTCGCCGCCGCGCAAACTGACGATGTGACCGGATGTAAAGGGCGACGAGCGTGAACGGCAGGAGGGACCCGAGGGTCTCGCTGATCGCCGCGGCCGGGCTCGGCGCGGCGGTGATCGCCGCTGCCCTCATCGCGGGTGGCTCCGACACCGCGGTGACCGCCGTGGCGGGCCTGGTGAGCGGCCTGCTCGCCGCCGTCTCCCTGGTGGCGGCCTCGACCAGGAGTACCAGCGTGCACCGGGGCGAGGCGGTCGCCTGGCGCTGGCTCGCCGGCGGCGCGCTGACCTGGCTGTTCGGCATCGGGGTGCGCCCGGTGGCGGCCGGGACCGCGTTCGTGCTCACCTTCGCCGACCTGCTGCTCCTGGTCGGCTCGCTGCTGCTGATGATCGGCTGCTGGCTGACCGCGGTGCCGCCGCCGCAGCGCCGGGGCGTGTTCCGGCAGGCCACCGAGGCCTACCTGGGCGCGGCCTCGATCTTCGCGATCACCTGGGCGCTGCTGCTAGGGCCGATGGCCGAGCGAGCCGAGGACGCGGGTGCCTTCTACTTCACCCTCGCCCTGCCGGTGCTCTGCCTGCTCGCCGCCTGCGCGGTCGCGCCCAAGGTGGCGGTGTCCCGGGCGGCCAACCGGGCGGTCGGCCTGGCCGGGCTGCTGGTGCTGGCCGCGATCACGATGGCCGAGCTGGCCACCGCCGTCACCCGGCTGAACGGTGAGCAGTCGCCGACCCTGGTGGCCGGTCTGGTGGCGCCGGCCGCGTTCCTGCTGCTGGCGGTCGCGCCGTGGATCGAGGAGGGTTCCCGGGGCCGGGTCCCGGCCCGGTTGCGCGCCGCGGCGACGCCGATGCCGGTGGTGGCGGCCACGCCGTACGCGCTGGTGGCCGCCGCGACCGTGGTGGTCGGGGCCGACGTGTTCGCCCGCGGGCCCGCGCTGACCATCGTGGTGGCCTCCGTGCTGGCCGTGCTGCTGGTCCGGCTGATGGTGCTGATGTTGTCGGCGGACGGGCTGCGCAACCAGATGGCCATCAGCGAACGCCAGCTGCACCAGCTGGCCGCCGACACCGGCGACGTGGTGCTGATGTGCGACAACGAGGGCACGGTCCAGGAGATCAGCGCGGGCGTCGAGGAGACCTACGGCTACGATCCGGTCGAGCTGACCGGTAAGTCGATTTTCGACTACCTGCACCCGGAGGACGTGCCCGGCATCCAGGTCCAGCTCCGCCGCATGATCGAGGACGAGAGCCCGCAGCGGTACGGCACCTGCCGGATCGAATGCCGCGTCCGCGCCGCCGACGGCACATGGCGGCCCACCGAGTCGGTGGCCACCCGGCACGTCCGCCACGAGGACCTGGTCCTGGTCACCACCAGGGACGTCAGCGACCAGGTGGCGCTGCGCAACCAGGTCACCCACCTGACCTTCCACGACGGCGTGACCGGCCTGCCGAACCGGGCCTACTTCGAGGAGCGCACCCGCGAGGTGCTGCCCCGGGCCAGCCGCCCTGCCGTGATATTTCTGGACCTGGATGGGTTCACCGGGGTGAACGACTCGGTGGGTCATGCCAGCGGCGACTACCTGCTCGGGCAGGCCGCCCGGCGGTTGCGAGCCGCGGTGCGGGCCGACGACACGCTCGCCCGGTGGGGCGGCGACGAGTTCGCGGTGCTGCTGGAGTCGGGCGGCGACGCGCAGCTCGCGGTGGACCTGGCCGAGCGGCTGGTCCGCGCGGTCTCCGCCGACCCGTTCCGGGTGGCCGACCGGGACATCGCGCTGACCGCCAGCGTGGGCGTGGCGTTCGCCGAGGACGAGACCTCGCCGGGTGATCTGCTGCGCAACGCCGACGTGGCGATGGCGCGGGCCAAGGGGCTCGGCGGGCGGCGGGTGGAGGTGTTCGCGGCGCACATGCACGCGGATGCCGTACGGCGCCTGGAGATCGCCGCCGACCTGCAGCGGGCCCTGCTGGAGAAGCAGTTCGTCATCGAGTACCAGCCGATCGTGGACCTGGCCACCAACCGGGTGACGGCGGTGGAGGCGCTGGTGCGCTGGTGCCGTGGCGGCACGTTCGTCCCGCCGGAGCAGTTCCTGGACGCGGCCGAGGAGACCGGCCTGATCGTGCCGCTGAGCGAGTGGATCCTGACCGAGGCGTGCGGCGAGGTGGCCACCTGGCGGGCCTCCTCGTGGGACATCGGGCTGGCGCTCAACCTGTCCAAGCGGCAGATCACCGCGCCCGGCTTCGTGGAGACCATCTCGGCGGCGCTGGCCGACAGCGGCCTGCCGCCGAGCGCGCTCACCCTCGAGGTGATCGAGGAGATGCTGGTCGAGGACGCCGGCGACACCGTCGAGAAGCTGTCGGAGCTGCGCGAGCTCGGGGTGCGGCTGGCCATCGACGACTTCGGCACCGGCTACGCCTCGCTGGCGTTCCTCCGGCAGCTCCCGGTCGACATGATCAAGATCGACCCGTCGTTCGTCACCGGTCTCGGCCGGGATGAGACGCTGACCCTGCTCACCCGGACCATCGTGCGGCTCGGCCACGACCTCGGCCTGACCGTGGTCGCCGAGGGCATCGAACGCCCCGAGCAGCTGGAACTCCTGCGCGAGATGGGCTGCAGCAGAGGCCAGGGTTACCTGGTCGCACGACCCATGGGTGCCCAGGGCGTGGACTCGCTCATGCGTACCAACCTCACCAGCCTTCAGAACACCGCATAACAGTTTGTCCGTATGATGAGACCGCCGTCCCAGATGATTTGACGTGGCGGCGGTCTTTCGGACAAGGTGGAGCCATGCATCGCAGTGGGATTCTCGTAGTACTTCGCAGGCGCGCAGCCTGACGAGGTCCTGAGTCCTGCGCGCCGCCCCAGCTCCGCCCAGCGGACGGGGCATTTTTTATGCCCAGCCATCACACAAGACCTGCTCAGCCACATGAGGAACGAGCCGATGACCGAACAGATGACAGGTGCCCAGGCCCTAGTGCGGGCGCTGGAGCACGTCGGAGTCGACACGGTGTTCGGGATCCCGGGCGGCGCCATCCTGCCCGCCTATGATCCCCTCTACGACTCGACCAAGGTCCGGCACGTGCTCGTACGGCACGAGCAGGGTGCCGGCCACGCCGCCGAAGGATACGCCCAAGCCACCGGCAAGGTCGGTGTCTGCATGGCGACCAGCGGCCCGGGCGCCACCAACCTGGTCACCCCGATCGCCGACGCGTACATGGACTCGGTGCCGATCGTCGCCATCACCGGCCAGGTGGCGTCGGCGGCGATCGGGACGGACGCCTTCCAGGAGGCGGACATCTCCGGCATCACCATGCCGATCACCAAGCACAACTTCCTGGTGACCAACGCGGCCGACATCCCCAGGACGATCGTGGAGGCCTTCCACATCGCCTCGACCGGACGTCCAGGACCGGTGCTGGTGGACATCTCCAAGGACGCCCTCCAGGCCACGACCACCTTCACCTGGCCGGTCACCATGCAGCTGCCGGGCTACCGCCCGGTCACCCGCCCGCACTCCAAGCAGATCCGCGAGGCGGCCCGGCTGATCGCCGAATCCCACCGCCCGGTGCTGTACGTCGGCGGCGGCGTGCACAAAGCCCGCGCCTCCGCCCAGCTGCTCGAACTCGCCGAGCTGACCGGCATCCCGGTCATCACCACCCTGATGGCCCGGGGCAGCTTCCCCGACAGCCACCCGCAGCACCTGGGCATGCCCGGCATGCACGGCACGGTCGCCGCGGTCGGCTCGCTCCAGCGCAGCGATCTGATCATCGCGCTGGGCGCCCGTTTCGACGACCGGGTCACCGGCCGCCTGGCCACGTTCGCGCCGAACGCGAAGATCGTGCACGCGGACATCGACCCGGCCGAGATCTCCAAGAACCGGCACGCGGACGTGCCCATCGTGGGCGACTGCCGCGAGGTCCTCACCGACCTGATCGCGGCCGTCAAGGCCGACGGGCGCAAGGGCGACTACGCCGACTGGTGGCAGGCGCTCAACGCCCTCAAGCAGACCTACGCGCTCGGCTACGAGGAGTTCGAGGACGGCACGCTGGCCCCGCAGTACGTGATGGAGCGGCTCAGCGCCATCGTGGGGCCGGACGCGTTCTACGTGGCCGGGGTCGGCCAGCACCAGATGTGGGCCGCCCAGTTCATCGGCTACGAGCGGCCGGGCACCTTCATCAACTCCGGCGGCCTGGGCACGATGGGCTTCGCCGTGCCGGCCGCGATGGGCGTCAAGATGGGCAGCCCGGAGACCACGGTCTGGGCCATCGACGGCGACGGCTGCTTCCAGATGACCAACCAGGAGCTCGCCACCTGCGCCCTGGAAGGCGTGCCGATCAAGGTCGCGGTCATCAACAACGGCAACCTCGGCATGGTCCGCCAGTGGCAGACGCTCTTCTACGAGGAGCGTTACTCCAACACCAACCTGCAGGCGACACGCCGGATCCCGGACTTCGTGAAGCTCGCCGAGGCGTATGGTTGCGTCGGTCTGCGCTGCGAGCGGCCCGAGGACGTGGACGCCGTCATCCGCAAGGCGATGGAGATCAACGACGCGCCGGTGGTGGTCGACTTCGTCGTCCACGAGGACGCGATGGTGTGGCCGATGGTCGCGGCCGGAACCAGCAACGACGAGATCAAGTATGCCCGTGACATGGCGCCGAAATGGGAGCACGAGGACTGATGAGCCGCCACACCCTCTCCGTTCTGGTGGAGAACAAGCCCGGCGTGCTGGCCCGGGTGTCCGCGCTGTTCAGCCGCCGCGGCTTCAACATCGACTCGCTGGCCGTCGGGCCCACCGAGCACGACGACATCTCCCGGATGACCATCGTGGTCAACGTGGAGGAACTGCCGCTTGAGCAGGTCACCAAACAGCTCAACAAGCTGGTGAACGTGCTCAAGATCGTTGAACTGGACACCGCCCAGTCCGTGCAGCGCGAGCTCATGCTGATCAAGGTCAGGGCGGACGCGGACTCCCGCAGCCACGTCCTGGAACTGGTCAACCTGTTCCGCGCGCGCTGCGTCGACGTCGCGCCCGACGCGGTCACCATCGAGGTCACCGGCACGGCGGACAAGCTGGAGGCGTTCGTGCGCGTGCTGGAGCCGTTCGGCATCAAGGAACTCGTGCAGTCGGGCATGGTGGCCATCGGCCGCGGCGCCCGCTCCATCACCGACCGCTCGCTCCGGGCGCTCGACCGGACCGCCTAAGAGAACCCTGAAAGGTTTACCCACAGTGACTGAGATCTTCTACGACAACGACGCGGACCTGTCGATCATCCAGGGGCGCCACGTCGCCATCCTCGGGTACGGCAGCCAGGGCCACGCCCACGCGCTCAGCCTGCGCGACTCCGGCGTGGACGTCCGCGTCGGCCTGCCCGAGGGCTCCAAGAGCCGCGAGAAGGCCGAGAACGACGGCCTCCGCGTGCTCACCCCCGGCGAGGCCGTCGAAGAGGCCGACCTCACGATGATCCTCGCGCCGGACCACATCCAGCGCCACCTCTACGCCGAGCACGTCGCCCCCAACCTGGTCCAGGGCGACGCCCTGTTCTTCGGCCACGGCCTCAACATCCGGTACGGCCTGATCGAGGCCCCCGAGGGCGTCGACGTCGGCATGGTGGCCCCCAAGGGCCCCGGCCACCTGGTCCGCCGGCAGTACTCGGCCGGTCGCGGCGTGCCCTGCCTGGTCGCCGTCGAGAAGGACGCCAGCGGCAGCGCCTGGGCGCTCGCCCTGTCGTACGCCAAGGGAATCGGCGGCACCCGCGCCGGCGCCCTCAAGACCACCTTCACCGAGGAGACCGAGACCGACCTGTTCGGCGAGCAGGCCGTGCTCTGCGGCGGCGTCTCCGAGCTGATCAAGGCGGGCTTCGAGACCCTGATCGAGGCGGGCTACCAGCCCGAGGTCGCCTACTTCGAGTGCCTGCACGAGATGAAGCTGATCGTCGACCTGATGTACGAGGGCGGCATCCACAAGATGTACTGGTCGGTCTCCGACACCGCCGAGTACGGCGGCTACAGCCGCGGCAGCCGCCTGATCAACGCGGACACCAAGAAGGAGATGCGCAAGATCCTCGACGAGATCCAGTCCGGCGACTTCGCCCGGGAACTGGTGGCCGAGTTCGACGGCGGCCAGGTCCAGTTCAACAAGTACCGCGAGGAGCTGGCCGAGCACCCGATCGAGAAGACGGGCGCGAAGCTTCGTCCGATGATGAGCTGGCTGCAGAACGAGCAGTAGAGCGGAAACGGCGGCGCTACCCTCACGCGGGTGGCGCCGCTTTTTCTATGCGGGTGCGGACACCAGGAAAGCGCAGTCTCCAAAGGAGATCTCGTCCCCGGTGCGAACCCGTGCCGGACCGACGAGCCGCCAGCCGTTCAGGCGGGTTCCGTTGAGCGAGCCCAGATCCACGAGAAGCCAGTAGTCCTCTTCGCGCCGGAGTTCCGCATGTACGCGAGAGACCGTCAAATCCGACAAGACAAGATCACACGAGGATCCTCGGCCCACCACATAACGGATGCGGCTGTCCGGCGGAAGTGCCAGCCGGGGGAGCCGCGGCCGGCGCCAGGCGTTCTGCAGCCGTGACGTGAAGTCGGACGCGGACGACACGACTTCGGTGATGCGACGACGCCAACGGCCCCGATGCGGCAGATCCGCGATGAGTTCGTCCAGCTCGTCGCGGCTGCGGGCGCGCAGCGCCTGATCCACCCGCCCCACGAACGTCTCCATCGACAGGCGACCTTCGGCCGCCCTGTCGCGAAGCTCGTTGAGCGCACGATCGCGATCTCCGTCGGAGGCGCGTACGGGTTGCTGCGAGCTCATGCCTGGAGTATCCGCTTTCCAGAACTCTGGTGTCCAGATTGTTGTGACATTGCCGCGTCCCCAGCGCGACGTATGGAACAGGACTCTACCGGCCCGCGCTGCCACGCGGGCCGGTAGAAGTGGATATGAACGCCTGACAGAACGCCCTGCCGCTCTTGGTGCCGGATAGCGCCCTGCTCGTTCTGCCGGGTGTTCTACGGCTTACCGAAGTCCTGGGTCCAGTAGGGACCGCCTGCGGCGACATGCCCGACGCCGATCTGGGTGTAGGAGCAATTCAGGATGTTCTCGCGGTGGCCCTGGCTGCCCATCCAGCCCTGGACTACGGACGCGGCCGTCTGCTGGCCCTTGGCGATGTTCTCGCCGATGGCGGAGAAGGTGTAGCCGGTGGCCTTGATCCGGTCCACGAAGGAGCGGCCGTCCTGGGAGTCGTGGGAGAAATAATTCTTCGCGGACATGTCGGCGGAGTGGCTGCGGGCGGCGGTGTGCAGGCGTGCCTCGTGGGTGAGCGGGGCGCAGCCGGCCTTGGCGCGTTCGACGTTGGTCAGCCGCACGACCTCGTTCTCGACCGCGGTGCCGACACCGGACCCGGTCCCGGAGCCGGTCCCGCCGCTCGGGTCCTCCGACGGCGTGGGGGACGGCTTGGGCACGGTGGGGCACTTCACCCGGACCTTCCTGGAGGTCGCGACGTGCCCGGCGGAGTCGGTGGCGGTGGTGTAGAAGACACCGGAGGCGCACTTCACCGTGGCGATGAGGCGCGCGTTGCGGACGATCCGCGAGCCGCTCTTGACGACGCGGTCCGGACCGGCGACGGACTTCTTGATCCGGATGCGCAGGCGGGCCTCCCGCGTGCATCCGGCTCGGGACACGCTCGCGCGCAGGCGTCCGGCGGTCAGGGACGGCTTCCCCGCGGCCACGCGACACCGCGCCGCGGCTGACGACTCAGCCACGGACGCGGCTGATGCCCCCGAGGAGGAGCCGCCCGAGGATCCGGTCGACTTGGCTGCCAGGCCGGCCGAAGCGGCGACGGGGGAGGCGGCCGGGAGGGGGGTCGTGCCGCAGCCGACAGCGAAGATCGCGGTCGCGCAGAGGAGCGCTCGCAGAGGTTTGTTCATGAATCCTTCCAGGTGAAGGGGGTTAGACGCTGGATGGAAATCAGCATTATGGTCCCCCTTCACCCGTGAAGTCCGACAAATCGACCGTTTTGTCGTGCCATCGGAAGATCGGCAGCGCCGTCAGCCCTGATGGATTCGTTCCATTTGCACAAGTGTGATCCTCGTCACACCTGTGGTTCACGTGGCCGCTGGGGCCAGTTTGTCGGCGCTGAGGTCGTACTTGAGGGTCATCAGGACGCCGGAGAGGATGATCAGGGCGGGGATGACGGTCAGGCCGATCAGGACCGCGGTCACCGCGCTGTCGGGCTGCACCACCGGGTTGGCCGGGTCGGATTCCAGGAAGCCGCCGATGGACAGGACGGCGCCGTAGATGGTGGCGCCGAAGGCGGCGACCGCGCTCTCCACCGCCGTCCACAGGCCGGTGAAGACGCCGCCCCTGCGCTTGCCGCTGACCTGGCCGTCGTAGGCGATGACGTCGGCCAGCATGGAGAACTGCAGGAGTTGCAGCCCGGCGTACCCGACGCCGACCACCACGATGCACAGGTGCGCGTAGATCGGGCCGAGCAACGGGCTGGCGATGGCCAGGATCGCGCCGGACATGAACAGCAGGCCGGAGAGGATCATCGCGCCGCGCTTGTCGAGCACCCGGGCCAGCCACACCCACAGCGGCATGGTGATCAGCATCGGGCCGACGAGCGCGGCGAACAGCGTGGTCGTCGCCTTCGGGTCGCCCACCGTGTAGGCCGCGAAGTAGGGCGCGCCCGCCAGCATCACCCCCGCCGCCAGCGTCTGCGCGCTGCACAGCCCGAGCAGCCAGAGGAACGGCTTGGACTCCCGGGCCGCCGCCAGTTGCGCCCGCAGCGAGCCCTCAGAGTCCTGCTGCCCGGTGAACGGCGCGTTCGCGGTCCCGAAGAACGAGCCGATCATGGAAACCAGCAGGATCACCGCGAACACCAGGCCCATCAGGCGGTAGCCCTCGATGGTGTCCCCGGCCAGCATCGGCGCCAGCACCCCGCTCATCGCGATGGCGATCGCGATGAACACCATCCGCCACTGCAGCAGCGCGGTGCGCTCGTGGTAGTCGTGCGTCATCTCGGCCGGCATCGCCTTGTACGGCACCTCGTACAGCGCGTACCCGGTGGCGGCGACCAGGAAGACCAGGCCAACGAAGATGGCCGCGGGCACGCCTTTCAGCGGCGGACCGATGAACATGATCGCGAACGAGACGGGCAGCACGGCGGTTCCGGCCAGCATCCACGGCCGGCGCGGGCCCCAGCGGGAGACCGTGCGGTCCGACCACTGGCCGATCAGCGTGTTCGCGATCAGGTCCCAGGCTTTGGGCAGGAACACCACGACCCCGGCCAGCAGCGGATCCACCGCCAGCACGTTGGTCATGTAGATCAGCAGGAGCAGCCCGGGGATGGCCGCGAAATTGGCCGTGCAGAACGAGCCGACGGCATAGCCGATGCGCACACCGGTGGGGACCCGCCCGGGGGTCGCGGGAATCATGGCGTCATTGAAGCCCACCAAGCGCCCGACGCCTAGGCTGAGATCCCGATTGCCCAGCAAGGTGTTATAGACACACGCAGATCCCGATTTTTCGGCTTAAAGCCGCCTTAATCGAGAGTCAATTACTCGCGCACGTCCGCGCACACCACGTGCGCGCCTAATTCGATCATTCGGCGTTCGGTGTGCGCGTCCGCCACCCGGGCCATCAACACCGGCGCCTCGCTCGCGGCCAGCTGCGGCAGCCGGGACCGCACCCCGCGATGCAGATCACGGACGATGTCCTCGGCGGCCGGGGTGTGCACCTTGACATGCAGCATGATCCCCGCCGAGCCGGACACGGTCCTGGCCTCCGAGATCCACACATGATGGATCACCGCGAAGTCGCGGAGCAGCTCGGCGATGGCCACCCGCAGCGCGGGCAGGATCGGATGATTCGTGCGCTGGTACCCGGGATCGACGACGGTCATCGCCCCCGACAGGTGCTGGCGCGGCTGCGGCACCCAGGACGACGACGAGACCGGCGTGGGGGCGGGCGCGGGCATGGTCCTGACCGGCGGCTTGGCGATCATCGCCATGCTTCCCGTGGCGTACGCGTTGGGCGCGGAGGCCGCCAGCACCGGGGCCGGACCGCTCCGGTTGGACTGGAGATACCGCTGGAGATCCTCGATGGGGACGGCCGCCGCGGCCGGCCCCGCCGCGTCGATGACGATCTCCCGGACCCCGGTCACCCGCTGGATGTCCAGGATCGTGTCCGCGTCACACGCCGACAGCGCGTGGCTGCCGCGATGGCGCGCGTACGTCGCCGGGCCGGTGTAGCCGAGCAGGACGCGTTCCCCGCCCTGCGTCGTGCCGAGCACGACCGAACGATCGGGTCTGACCGCCACCAGGATTCCCCATTCGGCCAGCGCCGCCAGCAGGCGGTGCGGGCTGCCGTGCTGGGCGAGCACTTCGCCGAGAGCGGGGTTCCCGATGCTCATATACAAAACCATAGGTACCGAACCACGGTTTAGCAGGCTAATCGCCAAGAAAGGGTGCGATCAATACCAAGCTGGAGGCTGTGCGGATGGGCACGGTCCAATTTGGGTATGCCGGTCGTTTGCCCCGTACGCGAGGGAGTCTCACGATTCCCCTGCGTAACAGTTGTCTCGTATGGCGGATCCCCCACAGGGCCTTTCACCCGCGCGGATAGACTCGGGGCCGTCCGAGATCCGGCAAGCTCGCGCTGATCGCGCCCGTAAAATCCCGAAGGACAAATCAGTGAACAAGCCAGTCGTCCTGGTCGCAGAGGAGCTGTCCGACGCCGGTCTGGCCGTGCTCGGCGCGGACTTCGAGGTCCGCCACACCGACGGAGCCGACCGGTCCCAGTTCCTCCCCGCACTCGCCGACGTGGACGCTCTGATCGTCCGCAGTGCCACCCAGGTGGACGCCGAGGCCATCGCGAACGCGCCCAAGCTGCGCGTGGTCGCCCGAGCCGGCGTCGGTCTCGACAACGTGGACGTCGAGGCCGCCACCAAGGCCGGCGTCATGGTCGTGAACGCGCCGACCTCCAACATCACCAGCGCCGCCGAGCACACGATCGCGCTGATCCTGGCCTCGGCGCGGAACGTCGCCCAGGCGCACGGCGCGCTCAAGAACGGCGAATGGAAACGTTCCAAATACACCGGCGTGGAGCTGGACGAGAAGGTCGTCGGCATCCTCGGCCTCGGCAAGATCGGCCAGCTGGTCGCGCAGCGCCTGCAGCCGTTCGGGGTGGAGATCATCGCGTACGACCCGTATCTGCAGCCCGCCAGGGCGGCGGCGATGGGGGTGCGCCTGGTCTCGCTGGAGGAGGTGCTCCAGCAGGCCGACTTCATCACCGTGCACCTGCCCAAGTCCAAGGAGACCATCGGTCTCATCGGCGACCGGGAGATGCACCAGGTCAAGCCGAACGTGCGGCTGATCAACGTGGCCCGCGGCGGCATCATCGACGAGAACGCGCTCTACTCCGCGATCAAGGAGGGCCGGGTCGCCGGGGCCGGCATCGACGTGTTCCCGAAGGAGCCGGTCACCGACAGCCCGCTGTTCGAGCTGGACCAGGTCGTCGTCACCCCGCACCTGGGCGCCTCCACCCACGAGGCCCAGGAGAAGGCGGGCACCCAGGTGGCCCGCAGCGTCAAGCTGGCCCTGGCCGGGGAGTTCGTGCCGGACGCGGTGAACGTGCAGGGCGGCGCGGTGGCCGAGGACGTCAAGCCGGGCCTGCCGCTGACCGAGCGGCTCGGCCGGATCTTCACCGCGCTGGCCGGGGAGGTCGCCACCCGCCTGGACGTCGAGGTGCGCGGCGAGATCGCCTCCCAGGACGTGCGGGTGCTGGAGCTGGCCGCGCTCAAGGGCGTTTTCACCGACGTGAGCAGCGACGCGGTGACCTACGTGAACGCGCCGCTGCTGGCCAAGGACCGGGGCGTCGTGGTCGAGCTGGTGACCAGCGCGGACAGCCCGGACTGGCGGAACCTGATCACCGTACGCGGCGTGCTGGCGGACGGGCGGACCGTCTCGGTGTCCGGCACGCTGTCCGGCCCTCGGCAGATCATGAAGCTGGTCGAGGTCAACGGCTTCACCATGGAGATCGAGCCCACCGACCACCTGGCCTTCTTCACCTACACCGACCGGCCGGGGATCGTCGGGATCGTCGGGCGGCTGCTCGGCGAGCACCGGGTCAACATCGCCTCCATGCAGGTGGCCAGGGGCGAGAAGGGCGGCAAGGCGCTGATCGCGCTGACCGTGGACTCGGCCATCCCGGCCGACGTGGTGGACCAGATCGGCGCCGAGATCGGCGCCGACAGCGGGCGCACGGTGGACCTGGAGGACTGACCGCATCTCATATGGCGAGATGCACGGTCGTCCACTGAGATGGCTGCGGTATTCTGGCAGACCTCCGCAAGATAGGAGGTCTGCCATGTATGACATGTACCCCTGGAACAACCGTCCAGGGCACAGTCACCCGATCGACGAGCGCCAGGACGAAGCCGCGGACGCGCTCCAGACGGCTCTTGACCGCCGCGACAACGGCGGCTCTCCGCAGCGCTAGAACCGCTGCCCCGCCGTGATCAACTGCACCCTCGCGTTGTTGGGGGAATATGCCAACCTTGGGATGTGGTGAGCATCGGCGGCGTGACCGCGAACACGACGAGCCTGCTCCGGGTGATGAACGAGCGGGCGGTCTTCGGCGAGATCTTCCGGATGGGGCGGGTCTCGCGGCCTGAGCTCGCCCAGGCCACCGGTCTTTCCAAACCGACGATCTCGGTGGCTCTCGCCGATTTGGAGCGCGCCAAACTGGTCCGCGCGGTGGGTTTGCGCACCGGCAACGCGGGTCGCGCCGCCCTGCTGTACGAGATCCGCCCGCAGGCCGGCTGGGTGCTCGCGATCGACGTCGGGCGCAACTACGTCCGGCTGGCCCTGGCCGACCTGATCGGCGACATCGTGGCCCGCAGGGACGAACAGTCCAGGGCCGAGACCCCGCACGAGCTGCTCGCCCAGCTCACCGAGATCGCGGCCGCGCTGCTGGCCGACGCCGGGCTGGCCGCCGAGGACATCACGCTGTCGGTGTTCGGCACGCCCGGCATCCACGACAAGGAGACCGGCGCGCTGCTGCTGGCCCCCAACCTGCCCGGCTGGGAGCTGCCCGGCGCGGTGGACAGGCTCGCCGACGTGGTCGCCGCGCCGTACGTGCTGGAGAACGACGTGGACCTGGCCGCCGTCGGCGAGGGGGCGTACGGCCTGGGGCAGGGTGTCTCGCATTTCGTCTTCGTCTCCATCGGCACCGGGATCGGCATGGGCGTCGTCATCGACGGCAAGCTCTACCGCGGCTCCCGGGGCGCGGCGGGGGAGATCTCGTACCTGCCGGTGGGGGAGGGCGACCCGCGCGTCAACCCGGGGCGCGGCATGTTCGAGTCGGTGGCCTCCGCCGACGGCGTCGTGGCCCTGGCCCGGCGCCTCGGCCTGGACCCCGCCACCGCCAAGGACGTGTTCGACGCGGCCAGGGCCGGGGATCCGCTGGCGGCGCGGGTGCTGGACGCCGAGATCGACCACATCGCGCACGCGCTGGCCGGGGTGACCGCCGTGCTCGACCCGGAACTGGTCGTGCTCGGCGGCGGCATCGGCGCCCAGGCGGGCGACCTGCTGGCCGGTCGGGTGGCCGAACGCCTGGAGGCGCTGGTGGCGTTACGGCCGCCCCGGATCGAGGTCTCCTCGATCGGCCAGGACGCCGTGCTGCTCGGCGCGCTCGCCGTGGGCCTGGCCGCGGCCAGGGACTATGTGTTCGAGCGCACGGTCACGCCCGGATGATGAGATAGGTTCTCGATCTACGAGATGGACTAGTAGGGTACGCGCATGGATTCGAGCAACATCCGGCTGGCGGTGATCCCCGGCGACGGGATCGGCATCGAGGTCGTGACCGAGGGACTGAAGGTCCTGGAAGCGGCCGGGGTGAAGGTCGAGGCGACGCAGTACGATCTCGGCGCCAAGCGCTATCACGCGACCGGCGAGACGCTGCCCGACCCGGTCCTCGACGAGCTGCGCGGCTTCGACGCGATCCTGCTCGGCGCGGTCGGCGACCCCAGCGTGCCGCCCGGCGTGCTGGAGCGCGACCTGCTGCTGAAGCTGCGGTTCCAGCTCGACCATTACGTCAACCTGCGCCCGGTCAAGCTGTTCCCCGGCGTGGAGACCCCGCTCGGCAAGGTGCTGCCCGGCGACATCGACATGATCGTCGTCCGCGAGGGCACCGAGGGCCCCTACGCGGGCGCGGGCGGCGTGCTCCGCAAGGGCACCCCGCAGGAGATCGCCACCCAGGACTCGGTGAACACCGCGCACGGCGTCGAGCGCGTCGTGCGGTATGCCTTCGCCAAGGCCGCGAGCCGGGAGCGGCAAAAGCTCACCCTGGTCCACAAGACCAACGTGCTCACCTTCGCCGGTGACCTCTGGCAGCGGACGGTCAACCGGGTCGCGGAAGAGTTCCCCCAGGTCGCCACCGACTACTGCCACGTCGACGCGGCCTCGATGTTCTTCGTGTCGCAGCCGCAGCGGTTCGACGTGATCGTCACCGACAACCTGTTCGGCGACATCCTCACCGACATCGGCGCCGCCATCGCGGGCGGCATCGGCCTGGCCGCGAGCGGCAACGTCAACCCGGACCGGACCGCGCCGAGCATGTTCGAGCCGGTGCACGGCTCCGCGCCCGACATCGCGGGCCAGCACAAGGCCGACCCGACGGCCACGATCCTGTCGGTCGCGATGCTGCTGGATCATCTCGGCTTCGCCGAGGCTTCGGCCCGGGTCGAGCAGGCCGTCGCCGACGACCTGGTCGAACGGCAGGGCGCGTGGGTGGCCCGCCGGACCCGCGAGATCGGCGACGACATCGCCGCCCGAGTAGCCGGCTGACGCCGGCCACACACACCTGAGCGCATGGTGGCCCGCAAAGGGCCGCCGTGCGCTTTTTTGTTCCCCGCGAAATGCCCTAAGTTGCCATTAGCAGAGTAGAGAGAAGGAACCTCGCCATGATCACCCAGCTCAGCTTCGACCTGCAGCGCAATCCGAACGCCCGTGGGCGGGACGAGCGCGAGCGGATTCTGGCGAACCCGGGCTTCGGGCAGATCTTCACCGACCACATGGTGTCGATCGACTTCACCGAGGGCCAGGGCTGGCATGACGCCCGCGTCGAGCCGTACGGGCCGCTGGTGCTCGACCCGGCGACCTCGGTGTTCCACTATGCCCAGGAGCTGTTCGAAGGGCTCAAGGCGTATCGGCAGGCGAACGGGGCGATCGTCGCGTTCCGGCCGTTCGCCAACGCGGCCCGGTTCAACCGGTCGGCCGCGCGCATGGCCATGCCGGAGCTGCCCGAGGACACGTTCGTGGAGTCGCTCGAGCTGCTCGTGCAGACCGACCGGGACTGGGTGCCGACCACCGAGGGGCACAGCCTCTACCTGCGCCCGTTCATGGTCGCCACGCAGGTCGGTCTGGGCGTGAACTACCCGTCCAAGACCTACCGGTACATGGCGATCGCCTCACCGGCGGCGTCGTACTTCGCGGGTGGGGTCAAGCCGGTCAAGGTGTGGCTGTCCACCGAATACACCCGGGCCGCGCCCGGCGGGACCGGGTTCGCCAAGTGCGGCGGCAACTACGCGGCGGCGTTCGTGGCGCAGCGGCAGGCCGTCGAGCAGGGCTGCGACCAGGTGGTCTGGCTGGACGCGTACGAGCACAGGTTCGTGGAGGAGATGGGCGGGATGAACCTGTTCTTCGTCTACGGCGACCGCCTGCTCACCCCCGAGCTGACCGGCACCCTGCTGCCGGGCATCACCCGCGACTCGATCCTCACCTTCGCCGCCGAGCTCGGGCTCACCGTGGCGGAGGGCAAGATCTCGATTGAGGAGTGGCAGCGGGGCTGCGCCTCCGGCGAGCTCACCGAGGTCTTCGCCTGCGGCACCGCCGCCGTGGTCACCCCGGTCGGTTCGGTGAAGGGCGCCGACCGCGAGTGGACGGTCGGCGACGGCAACCCGGGCCCGGTCACGCTGAAGATCCGCGAGGAGCTGATGGGCATCCAGTACGGCACCCGCCCCGACAACCACGGCTGGGTCCACAAGATCTGCTGATTTTTTAATGAAGGTAATTCAAAAGCTCGCCCATCGATCGCTTCGCCCCAGGCAGGTGACTCGCTTCAACGGCGCCGGGCTCCTTTTGAATTACCTTCAATGTTTGCGGATCAGGGTCAGCCCGTCCGCGATCGGGAGCAGCACGGAGTCGACCTGCGGGTCGGCGGTGACCAGGTCGTTGAAGGCGCGCATGGCGGGCACGTTCCCGCCCGCCCGCGCGTCGGCGATCCGCCCGCCCTGCAGGGTGTTGTCCGCGCAGATCAGCCCACCGGGCGCGAGCCGGTCCACCAGCTCGTGGTAATACCCGGCATATCCGGGTTTGTCGGCATCGATAAAGGCGAAGTCGATCGGCTCGTCCTCCGGCATCGCCTCCAGCGTCTGCTGCGCCGGGCCGAGCCGCAGCTCGATGCGGTCGGTGAGCCCGGCCTTCTCCCAGTAGCGCCGGGCCACCGCCGTCCACTCCTCGCTCACGTCACAGGCGATCAGCTTGCCGCCCGGCACAAGCCCGCGCGCGATGCAGATCGACGAGTAGCCGGTGAAGGTCCCCACCTCGACCGCCAGCTTCGCCCCGGTCAGCTGCACCAGCATGGTCAGCAGCGTGCCCTGCTCCGGGCTGATCTGCATCCCCGCGTTCCCGCCGGTCAGCGCGGCCGTCTCCACGGCCAGCTCGCGCAGCGTCTGATCGGGCTGGGTGGCGTGCGCGGCCACGTAGGCGGGCACCGACGGATCCTGGTAAGACGCCTTCATAACGCCCACCCTAGATCATGTGTGCGTCTCGAATGCTGAGATCAATGTGTCGAATCTCGAGTCGTGTGGCAGACTCTGGAGCACCATGACTTACCGTCTGCTCATTATCGGCAGGCGCGCTGGCTGACCAAGGACACCGCCAGCGCGCAGACCTCTCACGCCCGTGAGGGGTCTTTTTGTTTGGGGACATGCTGGTAGGACCTCCCAAAGGAGACGGAACCCAATGGCTGACGACGCTTTCCACGTGTACGACACCACCCTGCGCGACGGCGCGCAGCAGGAAGGCCTGAACCTCTCGGTCGCCGACAAGCTGGTCGTCGCGCGGCACCTGGACGGCCTCGGCGTCGGTTTCATCGAGGGCGGCTGGCCGGGCGCCAACCCCAAGGACACCGAATTCTTCCGGCGGGCTCAGACCGAGCTCGACCTGAAGCACGCGCAGCTCACCGCGTTCGGCGCGACCCGCCGGGCCGGGGTGAAGGCGGCCGACGACCCCCTGGTCGCCGCTTTGCGCGAATCCGGCGCGCCGATCGTGACCTTGGTCGCCAAGAGTCACGACAGGCACGTTGAACTGGCCCTCCGCACGACCCTGGAGGAGAACCTCGCGATGATCCGCGACACGGTCTCCCACCTTCATGCGGAGGGCCAGCGGGTTTTCCTGGACGCCGAACACTTCTTCGACGGCTACAAGTCCAACCCGGCGTACGCGCTGGAGGTCATCCGCACCGCCGCCGAGGCGGGCGCCTCGGTGATCGCGCTGTGCGACACCAACGGCGGCATGCTCCCCGACGAGCTCGCCGACGTGGTGCACCACGCGGTCCAGACCTCGGCCAGGATCGGCATCCACTGCCACGACGACACCGGCTGCGCGGTCGCCAACACCCTCGCCGCCGTCCGCGCCGGCGCCACCCACGTGCAGGGCTGCGCCAACGGCTACGGCGAGCGCTCCGGCAACGCCAACCTGTTCACCGTGGTCGCCAACCTGCAGCTCAAGCGTGGCTACGACCTGGTGCCACCGCAGTCGCTGCGGGACATGACCAGGATCGCGCACGCCATCACCGAGGTGACCAACGTCACCCCCAACTCCCATCAGCCGTATGTCGGCGTGTCGGCGTTCGCCCACAAGGCCGGGCTGCACGCCTCCGCCATCAAGGTGGACCCCAACCTCTACCAGCACATCGACCCCGCCGAGGTCGGCAACGACATGCGCATGCTCGTCTCCGACATGGCCGGGCGCGCCTCGGTCGAGCTCAAGGGCCGCGAGCTGGGCTACCAGCTGACCGGCGACCAGGCGCGCCAGCTGGTCGACCGGGTCAAGGAGATGGAGTCCCGGGGCTACACCTTCGAGGCCGCCGACGCCTCCTTCGAGCTGCTGCTGCGCGACAGCGTGCACGGCGAGCGCCGTCGCCACTTCGCGGTCGAGTCGTGGCGGGTCATCGTGGAACGCCGCCCGTCCGGCGAGGTCGCCTCCGAGGCCACCGTCAAGCTGCACGCCAAGGGCGAGCGCATCGTCGCCACCGGTGAGGGCAACGGCCCGGTCAACGCCCTGGACCGGGCGGTCAGGGCCGCGCTCGAGGGCATCTACCCCGAGCTGACCGCGGTCGAGCTGATCGACTTCAAGGTCCGCATCCTGGAGGGCACCCACGGCACCGACGCGATCACCCGGGTGCTGGTCACCTCCAGCGACGAGACCGCCGAGTGGGCCACGGTGGGCGTCGACGAGAACATCATCGAGGCCTCCTGGCAGGCCCTGGAGCAAGCCGTCACCTTCGGCCTGCTCCGCGCGGGTTACACGCCCTAAACCAGGTCCTTACCGGACATCTTGAAGGTGGCCGGGCCGTTAGAGGTGCGCACGATGACGGTCCGGCCGGAACACGACACGTCCGGCTGGTCGGTGCCCGGCACCACCAGCGTGAGCAGCGCCTTCGCCGACGGCGACTGCACCACCGCCGCCGCCTCCTTCTTCATGTACGACCCGGAGATCCAGCCCTGGTACGGCGAGGTCTGGCCACGCACGATCTTCTGCCCGCCGACCGGCTTGCACCCCGGCAGCGCCAGCTGCACGATCGACGCGCGCCAGGTGCCGTCGCTCACCACGACCTTGCCGCCCGCGTTGGAGGCCACCTTCAGCGCGGGGGCGAGGTGCCACAGGTTGCGTACCTTGCCCGAGCTGACCGTGTCGTACACGGCCATGACGTCCTCGTCGTGGTTGACCAGCACCGCGCGGGTCCGGCGGGCGCCGTAGGCGGTGTCGGTGACCGTGAACGACTGGCGGTCCTTGCCGATCGACTTCTTGGTCAGCGTGGACGCCACGCCGCCGCGGAACCGTTTCCCGGACACGATGGGCACGTTGTGCGCCTCCGGGGTGATCGTCCAGCGGCGGTAGGGCGTGTTCTCGTAGGAGTGGAAACCCGCCTCGGTGAGCAGGTTGCGGCCCTGCGCGTAGTACGTGACGCCGAGGTGGTCCTCGTGGCCGTGGAACTTGAGGCCGGGGCCGTACCGGATCGAGTAGTAGGCCGACTCCTTGGAGTCCCACTTGGTCCGGCCGAAGACGTAGCCGGCGCGATAGACCTGCACCAGCGAGTCCGGGCGGTCGAACGCGGCCGGTTGCACGTCGGCGGGGCCGTCGCCGATCGGGACCAGGTAGCCGTCCGGCTGGGTGGCCGCGCTGATGTGCTCGGGCAGCAGATCCCAGCGTTTTGCCAGGTCGGCGGGGACCTTCAGGCCACAGTCCTTGATCTTGTCCATGGCCACGCGAAGCCGGTCGTGGAAGTAGACCGCGTAGCGGGGAGCCTGCTCGCGCAGCGCGCCCTGGGAGTCCACGTCCAGCGTGGTGGTCTTCACCATCCGGCGGATGGCCTGCGACCGCCAGGCCTTGTTGTTATAGCGGCAGGCGATGCCCAGCAGGCCGATGTCCTGGTCGAGCCCGTGGTTGTGACCCCACTCGTAGTGCTTGTCGTTGGCCAGGATCCGGGCATGCTGCGACAGGCTGTCGCGCAGCCACTTGTCCGGCACATGCTTGCTCAGGCACACCAGCGCGGGCGCACGCAGCGCGACCGGATGCTCGGCCCAGGAGTAGTCGGCGCCGCCCCCGGGCGGGTTCTTGGCCACCCAGTCCTTCGCCACCTCGGTCGCCCTGGCCAGGTAGGCGGCCTTGCCGGTCGTCTCGTAGTCGGCGACCAGCCGCCCCATCCAGCGCAGCGAATGGAACACCATCTGCCAGGACCGGTTCTTGTACGGATTGAGCTTCCAGTTCACCTTCTCGCCCACCTGAACCGCGGGCAGATCGAGGAACGACAGCTTGCCCGCCATCACGTCCTCGGACGTGGGCGTCGCGGGCAGCCAGTCACCCTGGCACTCCAGCGTTCTGGCCGCGTACGCGGGCCGCGCGGTCAACAGGCTCCCCGCCAGGAACAGGATGAACACGCCAACAACTCTGGTACGGCCGGGCACACCTGTTCCTTCCATAACGCTGGGGGGCGCGGATCATGCTGGCTGAACCCGGCGATCCGGTCAAGTAACTGCACAATTTTCTCAGGCATCACACGGTGGGCCGTACCACTAGCCTGGTGAGGTGCGTATCGCAAGGTTTTCCACGGGCGGCGGCGTCGCGTTCGGAGTGGTGGAAGAGGGCGGGCAGATGCTCGCCAAGATCGACGGTCACCCGTTCGGCGGGATCCAGCTGACCGGCGAGCGGTTCCCGGTGGCCGAGGTCAGAATGGTGGCGCCGATGTTGCCCAGCAAGGTGGTCGCGATCGGGCGCAACTACGCCGATCACGCCGCCGAGATGGGCAACGACGTCCCGACTGAGCCGATCATGTTCATCAAGCCGTCCACCTCGGTGATCGGGCACGGCGAGGCCATCATGTATCCGCAGGGCCTCTCCGAGCGCGTCGACTACGAGGGCGAGCTGGCCGTGGTCATCGGGCGGCTGTGCCGGGAGGTGCCGGTCGAGCGGGCCAAGGACGTCATCTTCGGCTATACCTGCGCCAACGACGTCACCGCGCGCGACCTGCAGAAACGGGACGGGCAGTTCACCCGGGCCAAGGGCTTCGACACCTTCTGCCCGCTCGGGCCGTGGATCGAGACCGACCTGGACGCGACCGACCTGGCGCTGACCACCTCGGTCAACGGGGAGCTGCGGCAGAGCGGGCGAACCTCGCAGCTGGTGTTCGACATTCCCGCGCTCATCGCCCACGTGACCGCCGTGATGACCCTGCTGCCCGGCGACATCCTGCTCACCGGCACGCCCGCCGGTGTCGGGCCGGTGCTCCCGGGGGACGAGGTCAGCGTGGGCATCGAAGGCATCGGAACTCTCACCAACAGGGTGATCACACGTGACTGACGTACGGGTCCGCTTCGCTCCGTCGCCGACCGGCATGTTCCATGTCGGCGGCGCCCGCTCCGCGCTGTTCAACTGGGCGCTGGCCGAGCAGTCCGGTGGCCGGTTCGTCCTGCGCATCGAGGACACCGACGCCGCGCGCAACCGTCCGGAGTGGACGGCGGGCATCATCTCGGCGCTGGCGTGGATCGGGATCAGCGGCGACTCGCCGTACTTCGAGGGGCCTTACTTCCAGTCGGCGTACGAGGCGCAGCACCGGGAGGCCGCCGCGCTGCTGCGCAAGGACGGCCGCGCCTACCACTGCACCTGCACCCGCGAGGACGTGAAGGCGCGCACCGGCTCCGAGCACCAGGGCTACGACGGCCACTGCCGCGACCTCGGCCTGACCGAGGGCGCGCTGCGCTTCCGCACCCCCGACGAGGGTGTCACAGTGGTGGAGGACGCGCTTCGCGGCACGGTCGAGTTCCCCAATGACGCGATGGAGGACTTCGTCATCGCCCGTGGCGACGGTTCCCCGCTGTTCGTGCTGGCCAACGTGGTGGACGACGTGGAGATGCGGATCACCCACGTGGTCCGCGGCGAGGAGCACTTCTCCAACACCCCCAAGCAGCAGCTGCTCTGGCGCGCCCTCGGCCACACCCCGCCCATCTGGGCGCACCTGCCCGTCATCGTCAACGAGAAGCGGCAGAAGCTCTCCAAGCGCCGCGACAAGGTCGCCCTGGAGTCCTACCGCGACGAGGGCTACCTCGCCGAGGCGATGGTCAACTACCTGATGTTGCTCGGCTGGGGCCCCGGCGACGACCGCGAGATCATGCCGTGGTCCGACATGGTCCCGCTGTTCTCGCTCAAGAACGTCAACCTCTCGCCCGCGTTCTTCGACGAGAAGAAACTCCGCGCCTTCAACGGCGAATACATTCGCGCCCTCCCGCTCGACATCTTCATCGACCGTTGCGCCCCCTGGCTCGACCCCGCCTGGGACCGCGAAACCTTCACCCGAGTCGCCGAACTAGCCCAAACCCGCGTGGCCGTCCTCTCCGAAATCACGGCCAACGTCGACTTCCTCTTCCTCCCCGAGCCCATCCACGACCAGCCCTCCTGGGACAAGGCCATGAAACCGGGCGCCGCGGACATCCTCTCCGGGTACGCCTCCCGCCTGGAGACCGTCAACTGGGACCCCGAATCCCTGAAAACCGCCCTGGAAGAGGTGGGCGCCGAACACGGCCTCAAACTCGGCAAGGCCCAGGCCCCCGTCCGCGTCGCCATCACCGGCCGCACGGTCGGCCTCCCCCTCTTCGAGTCCATCGAGGTCCTCGGCCGCGAACGCACCCTCGACCGCCTCCACACCGCCTTGGCCAAGCTGTCGTGACCTGATCACCAGCGTGAACGGTGTCGTTCACGCTGGTGGGGGGTTTCAGAGGAGGCCGCGGCGTTCCAGTAGGGGCTCGATTCGGGGGTCGCGGCCGCGGAAGGTGCGGAAGGCGGTCATGGGGTCGACGCTGCCGCCCTTGGAGAGGAGCCGGGTGCGGAAGCGGTCGCCGTTCTCGCGGCGGAGGCCGCCGTTCTCGGTGAACCATTCGACGGTGTCGGCGTCGAGGACCTCGCTCCAGATGTAGGAGTAGTAGCCGGCGCTGTAGCCGCTCGCCCAGATGTGGGCGAAGTAGGTGCTGCGGTAACGCGGCGGGACGGCGGCGAGGTCGACGCCCGCGCGCCGCAGGGCCTCGGTTTCGAAGGTTTCGGCGTCGCCGGACTCGTAGTCGGTGTGCCAGGCCCAGTCGAGCAGGGTGGCGGCCAGGTATTCGACCGTGGCGAAGCCCTGGTTGAACTTCTGGGCTTCGAGCATGCGGTCCACCAGGTCGCGGGGCATCGGCTCGCCGGTCTCGTGGTGCTTGGCGTAGTTGGCCAGGATCTCTGGGTGGGTGGCCCACATCTCGTTGACCTGGGACGGGTACTCGACGAAGTCGCGGGGCACCGACGTGCCCGAGAAGCGCGGGTGGTGGACGTCGGAGAACAGGCCGTGCAGGGCGTGGCCGAACTCGTGGAACATCGTGTTGACCTCGTCGAAGGTCATCAGCGTGGGTTCGCCCTTGACGATGTTGAGGTTGTTCACCACGACCGGGCGCGAACCTTCCAGGCCGGACTGCTGGACCAGGCTGTTCATCCAGGCGCCGCCCCGCTTGGAGGCGCGGGCGTGGTAGTCGCCCAGGAACAGGCCCAGCGGGGAGCCGTCCTCGTTGAAGACCTCCCAGACGCGTACGTCGGGGTGGTAGCCGTGGAGGTCGGGGCGGGCTTCGAAACGCAGGCCGTACAGGCGGGAGGCGGCGTAGAAGACGCCGTCGTGCAGGACGCGGTCGAGTTCGAAGTAGGGGCGCATCTGGGCGCTGTCGATGGAGTAGCGCGCTTTGCGTACCCGTTCGGCGTAGAAGGACCAGTCCCAGGCTTCGATCGGGGATCCGGCTTCCGCCTCCAGGGCCTCCTGCTCGCGGCGGGCGTTGGCGACGGCGGGGGTGACGAGTTTGTCCAGCATCTCGGTGACCGCGCCGGTCGTTCCGGCGGTCTGGTCGGCCAGGACGTACTCGGCGTGGTTGCGGTACCCGAGCAGGCCCGCGCGTTCGCGCCGGAGCGTGGCGATCCGGGTGATCAGCTCGGCGTTGGCCGCGCCGCGGCCGACGGAGGCCAGGTGTACGCGCTCGCGCAGCGCCCGGTCGGTGAGCGAGCTGAGGGCGGGCTGGCCGGTGGGGAGGACGAGCGTGATCAGGTACTTGCCGTCCAGGCCGCGGGCGGTGGCCGTCTCGCGGAGGCCCTCGATCGCGTCCGGGGTGAGCCCGTCCAGCTCGGCCGCGTCCTCGACCACGACGGCCCGCTCGTTGGTGTCGTTGAGCAGGGTCTGCTGGAAGGTGGTCGCCAGCGAGGACAGCTCCTCGTTGATCGCCCGCAACCGCGCCTGCTGGGTCTCGTCCAGCTCGGCGCCGGACCGGATGAAGTCGGTCAGGTAACGATCCAGCAGCCACTGCTGGGTGGAATCGTCGGTGGTGATGGCCTTCAGCCGGGCGTACAGGCGGGGGTTGAGGTTGATGGAGTCGCTGTGCTTGGCCAGCTTGGGGGTGATCTCCTGCTGGATGGCCTGGATGCCCGGTGTGGTGTCCGAGGAGGCCTGGTTGAAGAACACGGTCGCCACCCGGTCGAGCATCCGCCCTGACAGTTCGAGCGCCTCCACGGTGTTCTCGAAGGTCGGCGGCTCGGGATCGGCCGCGATCGCCTCGACTTCCGCGAGGTGTTCGGCCATGCCCTGCTCGAACGCAGGCGCGTAGTGCTCCTCCCGGATCTCGCGGAAGGGGGGCAGCTGGTAGGGCAGGGCGCTGGGGGACAGGAACGGGTGGTCAGCCGGGGTCATCGGTGGCGGCTCCTCACGGTGGTCGGATTCGTACAGGTTCGCACAAGCCGTGAAAACGACGCGATCGCCATGCTCGCGGGAATCGTTTTGGTGGTGGGTCTCTGACTGGGCTATTCTTTCGGAGTCCGCACGCGAACCTCTGCGAGAGGTGAGCGAGTTGATGGGGTATGGTGTAATTGGCAGCACGACTGATTCTGGTTCAGTTAGTCTAGGTTCGAGTCCTGGTACCCCAGCTGCATCTCAGCAACACACGGTGCATGGTCCCGTCGTCTAGTGGCCCAGGACGCCGCCCTCTCAAGGCGGTAGCGGCGGTTCGAATCCGCTCGGGACTACCAAACCTCTCTAGAGAGGTTTGCGCAATGACTTGAAAGCTTGCAAAGTTTCTTGTCAGAACGAAAAGCTTGGCTCCGTCGTCTAGTGGCCCAGGACGCCGCCCTCTCAAGGCGGTAGCGGCGGTTCGAATCCGCTCGGGGCTACCAAGCAGGACCCCCCACCCGCTGGGGGGTCTTTTCGTTTGTCTTCCGATTGGACAGTGCTACTATCGAAAGTGTCACTATCTAATGGAGGGGCGATGTACACGCTGCTGGCAGACGGACGAGAAGAGACCATCCCGGGAGCCGTGATCCCGCACGGTGTTCCCGTGCTCGGGTGGGAGCGCAAGCCGCACGGCTGGTGCCGGGGCGACGCGTGCGTGCCCGCCTTCCGCGCGGCCGCCGCCGAGACCCCCGCAGGGGTGGACCTCGCCGCTTTCGCCGAGCTCCTCGGCCGGCTGGCGGTCGTCGACCCTGACAACCGCGTCATCGCCGTCGGGGAGACCCAGGACCTCGCTCCCGACGAAGCCCCCGATTTCACCCTCGACGGGCTGACCCTGAGCGATCTGACCGGCACCAAGGTGGCGCTGGTCTTCTGGGCGTCCTGGTGCGGCTGCCGCTACGACCTGACCGCCTGGGACGACCTCCACCGGGAACTGTCTCCCAACGGGTTCACCGTGCTCAGCGTCTCGCTGGACCGCGATCGCACCGATGCCGCGCCCTGGATCGCCGACCTCACCCACCCCGCGCTGATCGACGCCGACGGCACGGTCGCCGAACGCTACAACGTGATCAACGTCCCCACCGTCGTCTGGATCGACGAATCCGGCCGGATCGCCCGCCCCCAGGACTCCATGACCGCCACCGACACCTTCCGCGAACTCAACGGCCTCTCCTCCGAAGCCGCCACCGCCGCCCTGCGCTCCTGGGTACACACCGGCGACCCCGGCCTCACCCGCGACTCCGTCCGCGCCCACCTCCGCGCCCCAACCCCCGACGAACGCCGCGCCCGCCTGCACGCCCGCCTCGCCACCTGGCTCTTCCGCCAATCCCGTACGGCCTCCGCCCGCGACCACCTGGCCACCGCCGCCCTCCTCGCCCCCCACGACGTGGCCATCCGCCGCGGCCTGATGCCCCTCGACGGAGTAGACCCCTTCGGCGACGCCTACTTCAAGCTCCGCACCGAACTGGAAGCCTCCGGAACCCCCATCTACCGCCCCCTCCCGGACTGGTCATGAATCCCGATTTGCGCTCAACGGCAGCTGGGTTCGAAAATTAGACTCATGACGACGACGATGAACTCGCGCACACACTCGTGGGCGCCGCCCACCGTCCTCCCGGCCCACTTCGCCGACCTCACCGGCCTGGAGTTCCTCCAGGCGATGCTGGACGGCAAGATCCCGCCCCCACCCATCGCCGGCACCCTGGACTTCACCCTGACCAGCGTCGAGCCCGGCATCGCCGTCTTCGAAGGCCAGACCGGCGAACACCAGTACAACCCCCTGGGCACCATCCACGGCGGCTACCTCGCCACCCTCCTCGACTCCGCCCTCGGCTGCGCCGTCATGACCACCCTCCCCGCAGGCCAGGCGTACACCACGATCCAACTCAACGTGAACATGACCAGACCAGCCTTCGCCCACACCGGCCCCCTCCGCTGCGAAGGCAAAACCCTCCAGGTCGGCCGCACCATAGCCACCGCCGAAGCCAAGATCACCGGCTCAACCGACGGCAAACTCTACGCCCACGCCACAACCACCTGCGCGATCTTCCCGCTCCGCTAGCCGAGCCGTCAGGCACCGAGAAGATCGTGCAAATACCAGCCGTCATTGTCGGCGAGGCGCAGCGAGAACTCCGCGCGGCTGGCCAGATCGAGCGGGGCGATACCAGAGACGGCATGCCCGTGGGCGAGCCGGTCCAAGGCGGCGCCAACGAGCGGACCAGCGGTTCGCACGGTAGCCGATGGATCGGGTGGAGCCGCCGTGGAGAACGATGTTCCGCTGCCGGTACAGGCGGCGGAAGGCGCCACGCAGGTAGCCATTGACCCGGCGGAGGGTCCTCTTCGCCCCCGTCGCGAGCACCCCCGAGCAGGCCGCGCGCCCATCGCTGTACGCCGCCACCTGCAGCGGCCTGGACAACGGCACGCTCATCGGCCCGACCGGACTCATCGGAATCAAGGGCGTACCCGGGCCTCGAAAGGTCCCCGCGGCCCTCGCCGACGAGGCCATCGGCCTCCGGGTGTGGGAGGCGTCGGAAAGGCTCACCGCCGTCCGCTACCTACTCAACCGGCGCGCCGCGCCCGCAGGCGATCAGTAGGGCTCGTCCACATGCTGCGGCTCCCTCCCCACCCACCACCTGTCAGGAGTAGCGGGCCATGACCAACCCCTCTTCGGTCTCGGCGGCGACCTTCCCATCGAACGCGTCGGGTTCGGCGCGATGCGCCTTCCTCAAGCCGACTGGAACGGCCCGGCGCGGGACACGGAGGCCGGCCGCACCGTCCTGCGCCGTGCAGTCGAACTCAGCGTCAACCACATCGATACCGCCGACTGCTACCGGAACGTATGACTACGCATGATCACGTCTGGCTACGCGTGACTGGTGTTCACGGCGATGGCCGAGTGCGAGGCTCGGCCATCTGTGTGGTTACTGGCCGGTGGAGCGGGCCTTGAAGAGGGCGCGTTTGGCGGCTTTGGTGACTTGTTTGTCGGGGTGGGCGTCGCCGATGGCTTCGAGGAGTTCTTCGACGTGGGGGTGGCGGACCTTCCAGATGACGTCGAGGAGGCCGATGAGGTCGGTGGCGGGGCCGATGTCTTCGAGGCTGCTGACGAATTCCGGGCGGCCGAGGCCGGCGGAGATGGTCCACATGTCGAGGATCAGCCAGTGGGTGTCGGCCTGGGTGGGTTCGGGGGCGTCTTCTACGTCGAGCTGGGTGAGGTGGGTCGCGGCGTAGGGGCGCAGGGAGGGTTCCTTGAGGGCCTCCAGCCAGGCGGGGACGGCGATCTCGCCGAGAGAGCCCACCATGCTGGCGGCCTGGACGCGGACGAGGGCGTCGGACTCGTCCTCGACGGCCGCGGCGAGGAGTTCGTGGGCGGCGGTGGCGGGGTCGCGCAGGCGCATCCAGGCGGCGAACTCGGCGTCGGCTTCCTCTTCGGACATGTCGGCGCTGGCGGAGAGCAGGTCGTGCGCGGTCATCGCGTCGATGGCGGTTCTGGCGTCGACCTCGATGTCCTCGTCGTCGACCAGGTGCACGACGCCCTCGACGCCGAGGGCGGTGAACGCGACCTCGTCGGTGTCGGTGACCTCGACCATGCCGTACCCGGTGAGCCAGCCGAGTGGGGAGGCGAGCGGGTCGTCGGTGGCGGACCAGGCGTCGGCGCCCAGGTCATCGTATTCGGCGACGGCTTCGGCGAGTTCGGCGCGGAGTTCGGCGAGGGGTTTGCGGAGGCCGCTGACCAGGACGCGGACCAGGAGCTCCCGGGTCAGGCCAGACAGGGCCAGGGTGAGGTCGTCGTCGTCGAGTTCCGGGTCGCCGTAATCGATCGAGTGCAGGCCCAGCATCCAGGCGTCCAGCACGTCCTCGTCGTCCTCGAACGGCCAGGCGGCGGTGTCGGAGTCGACGCTGACCGTGTCCTCCCCGTCGGGGGTGAGGAACTCCAGGTCGATGGCGAGGTTCCAGAGGTTCCACAGCTTCTGCGGCTCGGTCAGCCCGAGCGCGCCGAGCGCCTCGCGGATCTCGCTCTCGCTGAGCAGGGTCTCGGCGCCGACCTTGCGCTTGACGCCGACCCAGACGGCCAGGTCGCGGGCCTGGGCGATCAGCGGGACGGTGCGGGCGGCGGCGGCCAGCTCGACGTCGGGGCGGAGCCGGATGGTGGGCAGCTCGGCGATCTCGTCGGCGAACGGCTCGAAGTCGCCGAGGCTCTCGTCCTCCTCGACCTCCTCGTCCTCCTCCTCGTCCCAGTCCCGCTCGGCGAGCGTGTCCTCCATCTTGTCGACGAACTCCTCTTCGAGTTCGTCCAGCTCGGCGAGTAGCTCCTCCAGCGAGTCCGAGCCCTTGGTGAGGCGGCCGGTCTCGGAGAGGAACGTCAGGTACGCGCGGACGGCGGGCAGCATGCCGTCGGCCGCCTCGTCGGGGTCCTCGACTACCTGGGGCATTCGTTCCAGCAGGACGGTGCGCAGATCGTCACGCCGCCACCGGCCCACGTCGTCGCTCGCGGTGAGCCGGTGCCACAGCGCCGCCGGGCCCACCAGGTCGGGGTCGTTGCCTGGCGCGTGGGACGGCGCCCAGAGGATGAACTCCTGGAGCAGGGGACGCAGTTCCGCCGCGGCCGCCTCGATGCGATCTGTCACCCCGCCAGCCTAGGGCTAACAGGGCACGCACTCTAATCGGTTAGCCCCTCCGGCCCGGGGTTCTGATCAACTTGACACGAACGTGTATCGCCGGGGTTGGGTGTGGGCTAGTGGAACTCCCACCCACCTAGCCCTTTTGACTCCCCTCGGGCTCTACCCGCCCCAGACAGCGCCGTGCTTTCCCCACCCGAAACGACTACGGCACCGTGGCTTCGGCCTTGTTTTCGGTCGGTGTGGTTCTCCCACCCACCCAGCCCGCTTGTTCCTTCTCGGGCTCCGCCCGGCCCCGACAGCGCCGTGGTTGCCGCATGGAAACGAGAGCCATGGCGGCGTGAGTGTTTCTCCCGCGCGTTGCCCTTCTTGGGCTCCTCCGGCCCCTTCCCTAGGCTCCGCCTGGCCCCTTCCCTAGGCTCCGCTTAGCGCTGGCGGGGGCGGGCGGAGCC
>NZ_BLAF01000057.1:12363-72526 GCF_009687885.1 Acrocarpospora pleiomorpha | reverse complement strand
GGCCCATCCCGTTCAAGGTGGCGGCGATGTTCAGATGCTGGCGTTCGGTGAGGGCGGCGGCGCGGGCCAGCCGGCCGCCGGGGTCGACGGTCTCCAGGATCACCCGACCGGCGTGGGCGAGGTCTTCGACGGTGGCGGCCGGATCGGCGGCCAGGGTCAGCAGGATGGGTTCGGCCAGCCGGGTGTCGGTGTCGTCCAGGTGCCGGACCGCTGAGGCGACCGCGGCTGCGGCCCCGAACGGCAGACTGCCCTCGGCCAGTTGCGCGGCCAGGTCGGGCAGCCGGGACAACTGGCGGGCCAGGGTGACGCGTTCCCCCGCCCTAGCGGCCCGGGAACCGGTGGCCGCGGCCAGCCACGCCCCGAGCGAACGCCGCCCGAACAGTTGCTGGCCTTTCCCGGCGTCGGCCACGGCAAGCCGGACCGCGATCGCGGCTTCGGCCCGATCGATCACCCGCGCCAACACCACGATCTCCGCCATCGCCGCCTCCACATCGGAGGGCACCCGCGACCCATCGGCGGCGATCACCTCCCCCTGGCGCAGCCACTCCCGTATCGCCGCCCCGGCCAAACCCGGGTCAGGGTGATCGGAGCGGCCAGGATGATCAGAGCGATCGGAGCGGCCAGAGCGATCGGGATGATCGGGATGATCGGGATAATCCCCACACCCCGCAGCACCACCAGAACCCTGATCGGTCCCCCGGGTCGCCTGCCCGCGACCGGCAGCCCGCTCATTCCCCCAGGCACCCCAATCAGCCTCCCGGGCAGCGTGACCGGCCGTTTCGGTACGCTGACCGGTTTCCCGGGCACGCTGATCCGTCTCCCGGGCACCAGCACCGGCCTGGTGAACACACTGACCGCTCACGTGCCCGCAGCCGCAGGACTCCTGCCCGGAACCGGGCGATGGCCAGTGGCCGCCGGTGGGTCGGGTACCAGAGGGCCGGACACCGGGCTGCTGGGCCGGACCGAACTGGGTGGGCCCGAACTGGGCAGAGCCGAACCGGGTGTTGGCGGGTTCAGCGGTGGCCTGGGCGGTGCTGGAATGCGCCGTTGCGGGGTGGGCTATGCCGGAATGCGAGAGACCGGGATGCGCGGTACTCAAATGCGGGATGTTGGACTGTGGGGTCCCGGAGTCTTTGCTGGAGTCGGCCCGGGAAGGGTCGAACAGCAGGACCGCGCGATGGGAATCGCTGGGAATGCGGCCGGTTTGAGGTGTCCCGGCGTGTCGCTGGGGTGGAGGCGTTTCTGGGTGGAGGACCGGCGCATCGTCTGAGCCGGGGTTGAGGGAAGGTCCGGTGGGGTCGCGGCCGTCACGGTCGGCTGGAGCGCGGGGTTGCGGGGGCGGGTAGGAGGGGGTGGCGTCAGCGGGGGAGCCTGTGGGGGAAGAGGTGGCGGCATGGTGGCTGGGCAGGAGCAGCACCGCACCCGATGTCATCATCGCGGACCACCTCCTGTCGTGGATCGGCCAGTCAACCTCCGTCAGGATATCGCTCACACGTTCGATTGGCAACTCTGTGTAGTCGTTTATGTGTGAATTGTCGCGACGAAGGAGGCGCGGCAGCGATAATGTCACCGGTCTTCCATGGGCATTCGCTGATGTTCTGCAACGCCTGGACCCCATCGTGAGCTGCGTGTTCGCGCGCTCGGCGAAGGGCGTCCATCGCGCGAGTCCTCTGTTTCTCCTCAGGCGTCGCCCCGCCAGCACTGTGGCCGCCCGAACGAAGCGGCAGCTGATCCAGTGCCCCACCCACACATCCTTGATTCGTTTCCGGGGCTACGGTCCGGCCCTCAGGGATTGCTCACTTTGGGGCTTTGCCGCCCTCCCGGAGGATCGCCCACCCGAGGCGAGGATTGCGCTACGAGGGCGAAAACCCATGGGAGGGCTGATAGGAGCTGTGCGGGGTTCAGATCATGAGGTTGCGGATTCTCATGCACGGTGGGCCAGGGGTCGCGCGGCGTACCGGCTGGCAAGTACCTTGAGGAGGGCGACCGTCCGCGCCCAACCTCCGGCGACCCGCCCCAGCTGGGTCACCCTACGGAGGCAAAGGGAGGTTCACCTCTCGGCCGGGGCGTCATTCGTCGATCGTGCGCCCGCCGCAGTGATCGCTGGGGGATCCGCGGACGGGACGCGGGAGACGATCATGACCAAGCAGGCTGATTTCAAGCGGCGTGTGCGCGCCCGGATGGCCAAGACCGGCGAGTCGTACGCGACTGCCCGCAGCAGGCTCCTCGTCGAACACCCGGGCACCATACCGGACGACTCCCCGCTCGACTGGATGCCCGAGGCCTTGCACATCAGCAACGGCGACTGCACTGACGTGCCCGGGACCGGGCTCGCGCGCAGCGTGGTCTACTGGCGCGACATCCTCCACGAAGGGCCGGTGCCCAAGGTCACGCCGGCCGAACTACGCCGGATCAGGATCGAGTACCTCACCGGCAACGAGAGTGTCGAGCCCGTCGAGACGATGCGCCAGTTCACCGAGCGGGACCAGGCCCTGGAGACCAACCGCGACGGGGAGTACGTGCTGTGGTTCGAGGCGGACCTGTACGACCAACTGCAGATCGTCGAGATCCTCGCCCGCCTGGCCGAGCTGGGCGTTTCCGCCGAGCGCGTTACTTTGATCTGCATAGGCGAGCACGCGGGCATCGCCCGCTTCGGCGGTCTCGGACAGCTGACCGCCGAGCAGTTGCGCAAACTGCCGGCTACGGACGCGTGCGCGCGGCTGACCCCGGCGGCGCTCGAACTGGCCACCCTTGCTTGGGCGACTTTCCGCGCGCCCACCCCCGAGGGCCTGGCAACCGTCGCTGCCGCCCGGCTGGGCGAGCTGCGGTTCCTGGGGGAGGCATTCGACCGGCTCAGCCGGGAGTATCCGGCGACGCGGGATGGCCTGTCGCTGACCGAGCGGCGGGTGTTGGCCGCCGTCGCCGACGGCGCGGACGACGCCGGGGCGGCCTTCGTACGGGCCGGGGCGCGGGAGACGCGGCCGTACATGGGGGACATCACGTGCTTCGGCCGGATGGGCTGGATGGCGGAGGGGCCGTACCCGCTGTTGCGCCTCGATCCGCCCGGCCGTGCTGTCGAACGTACGACAGGCGTGTGTCTGACCGACACCGGGGCGCGGGTGCTGGCGGGTGAGGCCGACCAGATCGCCCTCAACGGCATCGACCGATGGATCGGGGGCGTGCACCTCCAGGGCCATCACGTGCCGTGGCGCTGGGACGACGGCACCGAAACCATCGTCCACATCCCTGACCAGGCATAGGAGCCAGGAGTCGGCCACCGACGTTCACCGAAATCGCGCGCCGTCCACCAGGCGGCCTGAAAACCAGGACCCGGTGAACGTATCCGGTCACGCTTAACGGCCATCGGCTTTCTCGTGATCCACGGGCGGAGATGACGCTCCCACCCACCCAGGCCCTTGTTCCATCCGTTGACATCCGTGGTTCCGGCATAAACGACAAGTGGGAAACCCCCCCCTCGGGTCAACGTCGGTGTCAGCCAGCGGATCGTGGTGAGGGGACGGGAGTACGGAGAGGGGTTGACGGTGCTGTGTGTTCATTTAATGCGATTGCACTGGCTTCGGTTATCAAATAGTCCCGCACAGGGTGTGGTCACAATCAAGAACTCTTTGTGAGGGAATGTTGCCCTTTGGGAGCTTGAGGGCTGTGGGTAGAGGTCGTGAGCCCAGCCATCACTTAGGCGAAATTGCCGATAGCGATTGCGTTTTGGCAGGTCAGGAGCCTTGGAAATGGGAGCGTGTGGACATGCGGCCGGAGGGTGCCTCATTGTGGAGTCGGACTGTCACACATGGTTAGACGTTCTCGATAGGGCTGAACCGGTTGCAAACGTAAGTCGGGAGCTGTGAGATGTGCTTTGGCATCTCCGGATCGCGCATCGGACATGGGTGATGGGGGCCAGAGCGCTGGCTGATCCGGTGCCGTGAGGAGGGGTCGGCGGCTCGTGTGGGTGTCTCCAGCAGGACAGGAGACCGATGCGAGCCGTTCGTCGTCTTGGGGGCGGACCCCGGGGACCGGGAAGGAAGGTTTCGCAGTGATTCGTAGCCACTTGCGAGTTCAGCCGGAGGATCCTGGCGAACCGGCTGGAGAGCCTGAGGAGGAAACCGCCGATCCGGATGAATCGGAGGACCCGGACCAGCCGTCCGATCCTCGGCCTTCGACGTGGATAGGGACTGTACCGCCAAGCATGACCCGAACCACCCACACCATGTCCGAGACCCGGACTATCCACACAACACCCGTAACCGGGACCATCTACGCAGCACTTGCGGCCCGGACCACCCATACCGCGCTCGTGACCAGGACTGGGTTTGATCCGGTTTGACCGACAGCAACGATGTGTTGGTCAGATCGAAGTCCTTGGTCACCTGGCCGACCGAGTGAGTACCCCGCTGGCACAGCTCGATGGTCTCGGCTTTGAGCTCCGACGCGGACGAGCGACGCGGACGTCGCTTCTTGCCCATGCTCTCCTTCCGGGACGAACCCCTGATCTCAGGTGTCCCGGCAAACCGGATCAGGCCCATCCACACAGCGCCGCGGCCCGGACCGCCCGCATTACGCCCGTGACCAGGCCATCCACACAACGCCCGTGATGCGGGACCGCCCAAACCACACCCAGGCCGTTCGCCTGTGCATATCGTCGCGGTGGTCGCCGGATGTTTCCCACAGCCTGTGGATAAACTCTCTGGATTCGCGAGCTTAAATAGCGGGTACAGGTTCCGGTTTCGCCAGGGCGGGGCGGGTGCTTCGCCAGAGGGCTGCGAATGAGACGATCGCGGCGGCGAGCAGGATCAGGTTGCGGGTGACCAGGACCAGGGTGCCGGGGAGTTGGCCGGTCCAGCTGTAGTCCTCCTCGACCCAGGGGTACATGATCCCGGTCAGCAGCATGGCCGTCAGGAGCAGCCAGGCGGCGGGGCGCTGGCTGGACTCGCGGACCGCGAACGCGACGGCGGCGATGCCGATCAGCCAGATCAGGTACTGGGGGGACAGGACGCGGCTGGTCAGGACCAGGAAGAGCACGGTGGTGAAGGCGGCGTCGTAGTAGGTCGTCTCGGTGGGGGTGGCGCGTAGCCACCAGACGAACAGGAGCAGCAACGCCACGGGGGTGGCGATCACGCTCATCCGAGTGGCGGTTTCGATGCCGTCGCCGACGAGTTCCATCGCGCCATGCTGGTAGCTGGTGAAACCACCCCACCAGCCGAGTACGCGGCCGAGCACGAACGGCGTTCCGGCCAGGGATTCGACCTGGAGGCCGCGTTCCTGCTGGTTGGTGAGAAAGTCGAGCGCGTGCGGCATGACCAGGGCGGCGGCTCCGCACGCCACGATCGTGGCGCCGAGTGCGGCGCCGGTGCCGGTGAGCAGTTCGCGCCAGCGACGGAGGCCGACCAGGAGCGCGATCGGCCACACCTTGATGGACAGGCCGACGCCGATGAGCATGCCCCGGATGAGGGCGTCCCGGGAGACGGTGAGGGCGGCGACCGCGACAAGGGTGACCATCAGGTCGTATCGCGAGATGAGTACGGGCCCGAGCATCGCGGCGCCGATCGTCCAAGCCCAGATCGCGGCGGGGCCGGTGCCGGAGCGGGTCGCGAATCGGTTGACGAGCAGCAGGATGGCGAGGTCGCAGAGGAGCGCGATCACGTAGAACGAGATCTGGTAGCTCCAGGGGAGCAGGTGGGGGGCCAGCATGGGCAGAGCGGCGAACGGGGGATACTGCCATTTTTCATCGCCTGCTGGGAACTCACCGCTCAGCAGGATGGTCGCCCAGTCGCCGTACAGGCGGACGTCGTTGTCGAAGGAGCCCTCGTGGCCGACCGGGATGACCTGGGTCGCGGCCAGGAACAGGACGGTTCGGGTGATCACCCAGACTGGCAGTGCATATCGCACGATTACCTGACCTTCCCCGAAAAAACCGTCATCCCGAACAATCCGTCAGACGCAGGTTAGCGGGCGATCATCCGTCCGAGCAGACCTCAGGTCGGGAGCGACGAGAAACATCAACGACTCCTCCACCAGGAAACCGGCCTCATCCTCAATGAAGGTCACCGCGGGCAGCTCAACGACGACGCCGTCTCGCTTCCACGCACACCGCAGCCGACCTCGCCGTCACCCTCTCGCCGGAATACGGGCTCCGCCGTGGGCCGCCCTCACCCCCGACCAGCTCGCGCTGGCGACCCGCGCAGGACATCGCCCCGCGCCACCAGGTCCGGCCGCCCCGAGTCAGACCCTCGGCCTGCCCGGGGTACGCCGTTCGGGATGCAGCGCCCGCCCCGTACCAAAACGCGGCCTTCCGGACGCACGGCAACCTCGCCCTGCAGCCGCCAAGTCCGACCGTCGGGCCGCCCCGATCAGACCTCGGCCCGCTCCGTAGCGAGCGCGCGCCGTTCGCGGGACGCCACCGCCCTCGTACCACAGCGCGGCCTTCCAGACGCACGGGAATCTCGCCCTGCAGCCACCAGGTCCGACCGTGGGCTGCCCTGGGTCAGGCTCTCGGCCCGCTCCATAGCAAGGGCACGCCGTTCGCGGAACGCCACAGCGCGGCCTTCCAGACGCATGGCAAGCCCTGCGATCGCCAAGCCCGGCCGTACCAGAAGGGGGCCTTAAATCCGGTGAAAGATTCAGCTCACTGGAGCTGGGGGGCGGCGGAATAGGACGAAGCGGTCGGGGGCGTGGTCGAAGACGCCGCCGGATTGGTCGTCGATGTCGTTTTGGCGGACGAGGTCGCGTTCAGGGCGGAGGATGTCCCAGACGACGAGGGCCATCAGGGCTGTTACGGCTAGGGCGCGGGCCCAGACCGCCAGGAAGTACGGGCCGTCGCTGATGCCTTCAGCCGTGTGGGCGGGGTCCATGCCGACGAAATAGAGCCAGATCGCGAAGAAGTACCAGACTTCGGTGAGTTGCCAGATCGCGAGGGCGGGCCATTTCGGGCGAGCGAGGACGGCGAGGGGGACCAGCCAGAGGACGTATTGGGGTGACCAGACCTTGTTTGTCACCATGAAGGCGGCCAGGGCCAGGAAGCAGATCTGGGCCAGTCTGGGGCGGCGGGGGGCGGAGACGGTGAGGACGGCGATGCCGAGGAGCAGGATCGCGAGGGTGCCCATAGCCATCTCGTTCAGCGCGTCGGCGTTGGCCAGGAAACCCCACTGGTACTTCTGGAAGTAGAACCAGAGCCCGCCCCAGTCGACTCCGCGCTCGCTGCTGAAGACGTAGAACTTGCTCCATCCAGCGAAGTTGATCAGCATGATCGGGACGTTGACCAGGAGCCAGGTGGCGACGGCGGCGCCGAGTGTCTTTCCGAACGCGAGCCACTTGCCGGTGCGGGCGGTGAGCAGGAACAGCGCGCCGAGGAACATCAAGGGGTAGAACTTGGTGGCGACGGCGAGGGCGAGCAGGACGCCGGCGAGGTACTGCTTCTCTCTGGCCCAGGCCAGCAGGCCGCCGAGCGCGAGTGCGCCGGCCGCGAGGTCCCAATTGATGTACGCGCAGAGCACGACGCCGGGGCCGATCGCGTACCAGAGGGCGTCCCAGCGGCGGGTGGGACCGGCCAGGGCGGCCATCAGCAGGACGCCGACCACCAGGCTGGCACCCATGAGGATGACCGTGATGTCGTAGAACGTCACGCCGTCGCCGAAGGACAGGCGGCGGGCGAACTCCATGATCGCGCCAATGCCGACGGGATACTCGACGTCGGGATTGTCGATGTACGGGATCCGGCCGTCGCTCAGCTGGCGGGCGAACCAGAGGGGGTAAATGTCGGTGTAACAGAAGTTGCTGTACTGCTCGACCCCCGTGTTCCACGCGCCCCCGAATCGGCACGCCGACTTCCAGAAGTACGCGAGGAACGCGCCCAACACCGCGAACACACCAAGCGGAACGTACGGCACGGCCCGGAACGCAACCGACGTCAACGGTCCCGGGGCACTAGAGGTCCGAGTCATGCCGGTATTGGACCACCCCCTCACCCCCGTTGGCGACCTCCACCCTCAGAATCCCCCGCGTGTCCACCCTCCGAATCACCGCAGGCCTCAAGCCGGACATGTCATTCGATGAGGTGGTTCTCCCACCCACCCAGCCCTTTGATTTCCCCCGGGCTCCGCCCGCCCCCGCCATCGCCCCTTCCGGGCTTCGCCCGTCCCGCAGTGGATTTCCCACCCATGGAGCAAGCTGTTCAGGGGACGGCCGGTCGGTCCCTGTCTGATCTGCCGATACCTGGTCCGACCTACGGGTTTGCCTGTTTCGCGGCGGTATGCGTGTCTCGCTGTTCACCACTGGAGGTCGTCGTATCGCAGCATTCGTGGGCCATACACGGGCCGGATTCGGGCCCGGTTCACCTTGCTCATTGATGCGCAACTGGCGGATTTTGTCAGAAGTCCTAAGCCAGAGCGGCCAATATGGTCCATGTCGCCGCACCGCCTGCGAGCACCCCCGCGGCGGTCTGGGCGGGCGTGTGGTCCCCGAGCGTCACCCGGGACCAGGCGATCACCATCACCAGCGCGGCCCCGACCGCGTACACCGGGGCAGGTGGCAGCAGCCAGGCGAGCATCACCACGCTCCCGGCCGCCACCGCCGTATGAAAACTGATCTTCCACCAGAACGTGATCGGACCGGTCACGGCCAGCGTGGCGAGCATGACGGCCACACACGCGATCATTATTCGAGGGGAGCCGAGCACGGTCAGCAGGGCTAGCGCGGCGACCACCAGGGCGACGATCACACCGATCAGCCACGGCCGCTGGGCGCGGTCGGTGATGTGCTTGTTGCCGAACCGCCCCGATTTGACGCCTGCCAGGATCACTGTGAGCGGGATCCCGCCGCACAGCCCCGCGGCCAGCGCGCCCCAGCCGAGGCCACCCCAGCCACCGGTGACCGCGCCGACGACCAGGGGCAGCCCGATGACAATGTGCGCGGGCGCGAACACCTCCGTCATGCCACGGGCGTAACGGTTCTCTTCCTGCCGACCAGTTTGTACGCCGCTGCGACCTGTCGAAGCCACGCCGTTTCCCTTTCGATGTCACCAGCGAAATCCGGTCCAGGAATGATCCCAAATGCCGGGCCCGTCCCTTGACCTGAGCGGGCCGCCTCCAGCGACGACGTAACCCAGGCCGCGACTTCGCCCGGATTCTCACTCGTTGGCGGGGGCGCGACCGAGGTGAGCGACAACATGCCATCCCGGATCTCCAGTACCCGCCGATACAGCCGGACCCGGAGCACGCCGTCCATGCCCAGCGCCACGTCCGGATACCGACGGGTGAGCGCCTCCCACAGCGGACGCAGTTCCGCAGCGCGCGAGCCTGCCGGGCTCTGGTGGATGTTGCCCGCCATGCCGGGATCGACGTCCCGGCCGTGATCCCGACGACACACAGCAAGAACGTCACCCGGGCGAACAGCGGCGACTCACGCGCGCCCAACTCCGGCCAGAACACCCGTCAACCGCCACAACTCGCCAGGCTCAACTCCACCACCGCCCCCAAAACACAACGCCCGGCGGTCCCAAAAGACCACCGGGCGAGGATGTCACCTACCCCGTCACCTACTCCCGGCGATTCGCCGCCGTAGGCACAGGCAGCGGAGCCGTAGCCGGAGCCGCAGGAGCCGTGAACGGATCGACACTGCCGTCATCCTCAGGAATGTCGACGTCACACCCCTCCCCACCGGGGAAGCACTCGGCGCCATCGTCCGGGAAGTCCGGCGGGAAGTCGCCCTCCACCTCCGGCGTCGGAGTGGGAGACGGGCTCGGAACGATATTCTCCGGCGCCCCCGTACCAGCCCGAGGCGGGAAGTCCTGAACTGCCCAGTTCCGGTGGGCCTCGATCATGAAATCGCGCCAGATTCGGGTGGGAGCGTCAGCACCCTGGAAGCCCAGGCCGATCTCGACGGGGAAGGTCTTCTTGGGGCAGTTGGAGTGCCGAGGCTGGACGATCTTGCCGCTCTTCGTCTTGCACTGTTCGCGGTACATACCGACAGCCGTGGACAGCTGCGGGGTGAAGCCGACGAACCAGGCGTCTTCCTCGCCGGTGTTGGTGCCGGTCTTACCACCGGCGGGGCGGCCGATGTTGCCGTTGCCGGAGGCGGTGCCGCCGGTGATCACAGCCTTGAGCGCGACGATCGAGTCGGCGGCGGCTTCAGGGGAGATGACCTGCTTAACCGGCTTCTTCTCGCCGAGTACGACGCTGCGCTTGCCGTCCTTGACAACAGAGACCTCGATCACCGTGTGCGCGTCGACGTGCTTGCCGGCATTGGCGAAGATCGAGTAGCCGGCGGCCTGTTCGACGGCGGTGACCGGGGCCGTGCCGATGGAGAACAGGTACTTGTGCTCCGCGACGTCGTCGGTCATGCGCTTCTCGTCCAGACCGGCGTCGACGGCGATCGCCTTGACCGTGTCCAGCTGGCCGGGAACCGCGTAGGCCATCGACGCGTACGCGGTGTTGATCGAGGCCGAGGTGGCCCGGACCACGTCGATCGCGTCCTTCTCCTTGTGGCTGTTCGTGATCGGCGTGGTGCCTTCCAGCGGGTCGGTCGGGAAGGTCTTGTTGCCGGGGACGAAGCTGTTGAGGCTGAACCCGGATTCCAGCCAGGCGGCCAGCACGTACGGCTTGAAGGCGGACGCCGCCTGCTTCTTGGAGTCCCAGGGTTCGTTCCACGGGTCGGTCACGTAGTCGTTGCCGCCGTAGAAGGCGATCACGCGGCCGTTCTTGGGGTTGACCGCCGCGAGGCCGGTGTGGAACTCCTTCGACATGTTGGCGGTGACGTTGGTCACGGCCTTCTTGGCGGCCAGCATGAGCCGCCGGTCGAAGGTGCTCACGATCTTGTAGCCGCCGCTGCGCACCATGTCGGGCGTCATGCCGCGGGTCTTGAGCTCCTCCAGGACCTGCATGACCATGTAACCCTTGAGGCCGCCCAGCTCGTCGACGTCCTTGTCCGGCTTGGTCTTCGGGAACTTGGCGGTGGCGGGCAGCTTGCCGTACTTCTCGGCGTTGTAGTTCGCCATCGCGTTGACGACGTCGGTGAAGCGGGACTTCAGCTCCGGCGCGTTGGCCTCCCAGCTCGGCGTCTGGATGCGCGCGGCCAGGTAGGCGCCTTCGGCCTCGTTGAGCTTCGAGGCGGACTTGCCGAAGTACGCCTGGGAGGCCGCCTCGATCCCGTACGCGCGCCCGAAGTTGATGGTGTTCAGGTAGTTGATGAGGATCTCGTTCTTGTCCATCTCCTTGTTGATCTTGACCGCGACGAAGATCTCCTTGACCTTGCGCTTGATCGAGACCTCTTGGCTCAGGCCGTCGTAGTAGTTACGCGCCATCTGCTGGGTGATGGTGGAGGCGCCCTGAAGCTGCTGGCCGGTCGCGGTCATGTAGACCGAACGCACCATGGCCGAGATGGAGATGCCCGAGTCCTCGCGGAAGCTGTTGTTCTCGATCGCGATGACCGCGTCCTGGACGTGCTCGGGGACCTTGTCGATGGTGATGATCGTGCGCTTGGTGCCGAGGTGGGCGATCTTCGTCTTGCCGTCGCTGTAGTAGAGCACGCTGCCCTGCGCGAGCGCCTCGGCCTGCTGGACCGTGGGCACAGGGGTATTGGCGTACGCGACGGCGATCATCCCGAACAGACCCGCGGTGAGCACCGTGACCCCGATGACCACGATCTTCCAGTTGGGCAGGAAACGCTTCCAGCCCCTACGACGCGGCTTCTTGCCATCGTCGAAATCCCCCGGACCACCCGGGCCGCCAGGACCCCCTGGACCCCCTGGACCGCCGGGGCCACCGGGCCGAGGGCCGGACGCGCGACGTCGGCGCCCAGGCGGTAATGCCTGGGTCTCGGCCGCGTCCGCGCGCAAGCCGGGAGGCGCGCCGATCGCCTGAGTATGGTCACCGGGCTGACCACCTGAGCGGCCACCAGGACCACCGGGACCACCGGGACCCCCAGGACCACCGGGACCGCCAGGACCAGGCTGACCGCCAGGGCCGGGATAACTACCAGTAGCCCCGCCACCCCCAGGACCACCGGGATAGCCAGCGGGACCGCCGCCCGGGCCGCCCGGTGGGCGCAGGGCCTGGGTGCGATCGGCCGGTCCCGTCGGGTACGGCACATTGCCCCCCCGCTCCCGCTCATACCCCCGCCCAGCCGGAGGCGCGGGCCGCTGCTCGGGCGGCGGTACGGCCGAGAGGTGCCGGCCGGGAGGAACAGCCCCCATGGCGGCGGTGTCTTCGAAGGCGGCTTCACCACGCCGTGGCGTACCGCTCTGGTACGCACCCGTCTGAGGCATCCCAGCGGGTGCGGGAGGCTCGCCCCACGAGGCGGGGGGTTCGCCGGGAGAACGACGGCGCCGCCCAGGGCGAGGGGCCCCGCCGACGCCCTCGCGGGGGCTGTCGGCCGACTCCGGGCCATAGCTGCTGCTGTTACTCACGCGTCCTCGATCGGTCGTTGGGGTTGCTCGTCAACGTCTACTCGGCAGGCGGGCGGGGGTTCGGCGGCTTCCTTGGCGGCGTGCTCACGTGCGTACTCAACCTGGAAGCCCGCCCCGCGCAGGGGGGTCACCTGTTCCGAGAAGGAACGAGACCGCCAGGTGGTTCCAGCCACAACCTTGACAGACCTCGACGACGTAGACCCTGAATTCCTCGTATTCACGGGCCATCTCAACAAGGTCTGACGAAGCCTTTACGCGGCCTGCGGAACGCCCCAGTTCGTCCCCATACACATAAGTGACGTGCGTGACGTTCTGACGCTCGCATATCGGGCAGCCGTAGTCGGTGGGTTCCCCCAGCGTCCGAGCGGCCCGAAGCAGATAGGGGTGAGCGTCGCAGACGTCCCGTGACTCCATGTGACCAGAGCGGATCGACTGAATCGCCGCCCGCTTCGCGAGGCCGTAATCCACGACCGCCCGCTGTGACCACACATGCCCCAGATTACGACCCTTTACCAACCCATGCCGAACAGTTGACCGACTCGGCTTGCCAGGGGCCGCTTGTTGCACGGTATGACGGGCCGACGTATCCTCGTGATGTATCAGTTCGATACATCGGTCAGACACACAGGGAGGTGGTTTCCGTGACCGGGCCCCGTGGCAACGTTCTGGAACTCGCCGTCCTGGGCTCGCTCCACGAGACTCCCCTGCACGGCTACGAGCTCCGCAAGAGGCTCAACACGCTGCTCGGCATGTTCCGCGCGTTCTCGTACGGCTCGCTTTACCCCTGTCTGAAAGGCCTGCTCACCGAGGGTCTGATCGTTGAGGAGGAGCCGCCGGAAGACGTGGTGCTCGGCCGCCGGTCCAAGATCGTTTACAAGCTCACCGCCGAGGGCAAGGAACGCCTCCAGGAACTGCTGACCCAGGCCGGCCCCTCCGCGTGGGAGGACGAGAGCTTCGGCATCCACTTCGCCTTCTTCCGTCACACGGAGGCAGAAGTGCGGCTGCGCATTCTCGAAGGCCGTCGAAGCCGCCTGGAAGAGCGCCTGGACCTGGTTCGCACCGCCCTCGCCCGGACCCGGGAACGTCTCGACAGTTACACGCTGGAGCTGCAGAAGCACGGCTTGGAATCGGTCGAGCGCGAGGTCCGCTGGTTGAACGAGCTTATTAACACAGAACGGGCGCAAGCCGTACAAAACCAAGCAGATCGGGATGAAGATCCCGATTCTCAGTAGCGAAGGAGCGAGAGCGATGGGTTCGGTGCGTGTGGCCATCGTTGGTGTGGGGAACTGCGCCGCGTCGCTGGTGCAGGGAGTTCACTACTACCGGGACGCCGATCCGGCGACCCGGGTGCCGGGCCTGATGCACGTGCGGTTCGGCGACTACCACGTCGGCGACGTGGAGTTCGTGGCGGCCTTCGACGTGGACGCCAAGAAGGTCGGGCGGGACCTGTCCGAGGCCATCGTGGCGTCGGAGAACAACACCATCAAGATCTGTGACGTGCCGCCGGTGGGGGTGACCGTGCAGCGCGGTCACACCTTCGACGGGCTCGGCGAGTACTACCGCGAGATCATCGAGGAGTCCGACGAGCGCCCGGTGGACGTGGTCCAGGTGCTCAAGGACGCCCGGGTGGACGTGCTGGTGTCCTACCTGCCGGTGGGGTCCGAGGAGGCCGACCGGTTCTACGCGCAGTGCGCGATCGACGCGAAGGTGGCGTTCGTCAACGCACTGCCGGTGTTCATCGCCTCCGACCCGGTCTGGGCGCAGAAGTTCACCGACGCGGGCGTGCCGATCGTCGGCGACGACATCAAGTCCCAGGTGGGCGCGACGATCACGCACCGGGTGATGGCCAAGCTGTTCGAGGACCGCGGGGTGGAGCTGCTGCGCACGTACCAGCTCAACTTCGGCGGCAACATGGACTTCATGAACATGCTGGAGCGCAAGCGCCTCCAGTCCAAGAAGATCTCCAAGACCCAGTCGGTGACCTCGCAGATCCCGCACGAGATGCGCCGCGCCGACGTGCACATCGGCCCGTCCGACCACGTGCCGTGGCTGGACGACCGCAAGTGGGCGTACGTGCGACTGGAAGGCCGTTCCTTCGGCGACACTCCGCTGAACCTGGAGTACAAGCTGGAGGTGTGGGACTCACCCAACTCGGCGGGTGTGATCATCGACGCGCTCCGGGCCGCCAAGATCGCCCTAGACCGGGGCATCGGCGGGCCGATCCTCTCCGCGTCCTCGTACTTCATGAAGTCGCCGCCGGAGCAGTACTCCGACGACGAGGCCAGGGACTACGTGGAGAAGTTCATCCGCGGCGAGGTCGAACGCTAAGCGCTTTCCCCCTCAGCGCGGCTCGTGAAGTCGCGTGAGATATATGGAACGCCCCGGGCATCGCGCCCGGGGCGTTCCTTCATAGCTGGGCTGCTCGGGGCAGTCTGGTGGGATCGGCGATAGGCCAGCGGAGCGGGTCGGGGCCGAGCGCGGCCAGCAGGGGCACCTGCTCGGCCGCCCACGGGGAGATCTCCAGCTCGCCGCTGAGGACCTGATCGGCGAACTCCTTCCAGGGCACCCACTCCACCGAACCCACCTCCTCCGGGTTCGGCTCGGCGCGTCCGGCCGCGAGCACCCGGTAGACCGGGCAGAGCTCGTGTTCGACCGTGCCGTTGTCCATGATCGCCCGGTAGGAGAAGGTCGGGAGCAGCAGGTCCACCGATTCCACGGTGATCCCCAGCTCGAAGGAGAGGCGGCGGAGGACGGCGGCCGGCAGCGGTTCCCCGGGCAGAGGATGGCCGCAGCAGGAGTTGGTCAGCACCCCAGGCCAGGTGATCTTATGCGCGGCCCTCCTGGTGAGCAGCACGTTGCCCTCACCATCGAAGACGTAGCTGGAGAACGCCAGGTGCAGCGGGGTGTGAGCGCCGTGAACCGTGGACTTGGGGGCGGTGCCGATCGGGTTTCCCTCGCCGTCGACCAGCACGACATGTTCGTCTGGGGTCACGCGATCGAGCGTACGAGACCCTGAGCCGTGGGAGGACCTGTATCCGGGATGACCCTGATGTCCCATTCTGCTTGCGGCACTAGGCTTGCCGGGTGTCCTATCTCTCGGATCTGCGCGTCGTGCTCCAAGGCCGGGACTTCCGGCGGCTGTTCGGCACCCGCCTCGTCTCGCAGTTCTCGGACGGGATCTTCCAGTTCGCCGTGGCGGGATACGCGTTCTTCAGTCCCGAGAAGCAGACCTCGGTGGCGGATGTGGCGGCGGCGTTCGCGGTGCTGCTGCTGCCGTACTCGATCATCGGGCCGTTCGCGGGCGTGTTCATCGACCGCTGGTCGCGGCGGCAGATCCTGGTGATCGGGCCGCTGGTGCGCGGGGTGTTCCTGTTCGGGGCCGCGGCGGCGGTGGCCGCGCACGCGCCCGACTGGGTGTTCTACGCGGCCTCCTTCGGGGTGCTCGGGGTCAACCGGTTCTTCCTGGCGGCGCTGGGGGCCTCGCTGCCGCACGTGGTGCCCGCCGACCGGCTGATGATGGCCAACGCGGTCACGCCGACGTCGGGCACGGTGGCCACGTTCGTGGGCGCGGGCGCGGGCTTCCTGCTCCGGCTCGCCTTCGGCGCGGGGTATGGCGGCACCGCCGGCATCCTGGTGATCTCCGGAGTGATGTTCGGGTCCAGCGCGCTGATCGCCGCCACCATGGCCAGGGACCTGCTCGGCCCCGCGTACGACCCGGGTCGGCCGCAGACGAAGGAAGCGCTGCGGAACGTGGTCACCGGGCTGCGCGACGGCGCCAGGCACGTCCTGCACCGGCGCGGGCCCTCCTCGGCGCTCGGCAGCATGGCGGCGCACCGGCTGCTCTACGGCATGTCCATGGGCCTGGTGCTGCTGCTCTTCCGCTACTACTTCACCGACAACGCGGAGGCCGGGTTAGCGCAGATCACCGGCGTGGTGGCCACCTCCGGGGTCGGATATTTCGCGGCGGCGCTGATCACGCCGTGGGCCACCCAGCGGTTCCGGATCGAGACGTGGATCCCGATGATGCTGGTGGCCGCGGGCGCGCTGGAGTTCGTGCTGTGCGTGCCGTTCTGGGAGCCGGGCTTCCTGGTGGCCGGGTTCGTGCTGGGGATCACCGGCCAGAGCATCAAGATCTGCACCGACACCGTGGTGCAGCGCGACATCGAGGACGCCTACCTGGGCCGGATCTTCTCGATCTACGACTTCCTGTTCAACGGCATGTTCGTGGTCGGGGTCTCGATCGCCGCGCTGCTGCTGCCGCCGAACGGGCGCTCGGTCGGGGTGCTCGCCCTGATCTGCGTGCTGTACGGCGTGTCCGCGCTCGCCTACCGCGCCGTCGCGCGCCAGCCGGTCACGGCGACGTGAGCGTATGGGCGGCGGCCACCATGGCATCAGTGATCATGGTGAGGTCGCCCGGCTCGCACGCGTAGGGCGGCATCGTGTAGATCAGCCGCCCGAACGGCCGCAACCAGACCCCGTGCTCCATGACGATGTCCTGAATTTTCTGGATATCCACGGGTTCGTGGGCTTCGATCACACCGATCGCGCCGAGCACCCGCACGTCCTTCGCGTACGGCACCGCCGGCGCGAGGCCCTCCATCAGGGCGGCCTCGATGCCCTTCACCTCCGCCCGCCAGGGACGTTCGGCCAGCAGGTCCAGGGACGCGCCCGCGACGGCGGTGGCCAGCGGGTTGCCCATGTAGGTCGGGCCGTGCATGAGCAGTCCGATGCGGTCGGCCACCTCGGCGGTGCACAGGGTCGCCGCCAGCGAGAGATATCCGCCGGTCAGCGCCTTGCCCACGCACATGATGTCCGGCCGGATCCCGGCGTGGTCGCAGCCGAACAGCTCCCCGGTCCGCCCGAACCCGGTCGCGATCTCATCGGCGATCAGCAACAGCCCATGCGCATCAGCCATTTCCCGAAATTTCCGGAGATAGGTGGGGTGGTAGAAGCGCATGCCCCCGGCACCCTGAACCACGGGCTCCAGGATGATCGCGGCCAGCTCGTGCGCGTGCCGTTCGAGGAGATCGGCCACCTCGCTGAGGTAACCCTCATCCGGAGCCGCCTCGTAACCCAGCGGGGGCGGCGGCGCGAACACGTGCTGCGCCAGCGCCCCGGTGAACAGGTGATGCATGCCGTTCACCGGATCGCACACCGACATGCACTCGAAGGTGTCCCCGTGATAGCCGCCCCGGACCGTGAACAGCCGGGTCCGGCCGGTCGCCTGGATCGCCATCTTGATCGCGACCTCGACCGCCACCGAGCCGGAGTCGGCCAGGAACACCCGATCAAGCCCGGTCATCTCGGTGAGCCTGACCGCCAGCCGTACTGCGGGCTCATGGGTCAGCCCACCGAACATGACATGCGCCATGTCGTCCAGCTGGGTCCTGATCGCCTGATCCAGCCGGGGGTGGCGGTACCCATGGATCGCCGCCCACCAGGACGACATGCCGTCCACGAGTTCCCGGCCGTCGGCGAGCGTGAGCCGTACCCCGTTCGCCCGGGCGACGGCGTGCACGGGAACGGCGGGCGGGAACGCGGTGTAGGGATGCCAGACGTGCTCCCGATCCAGCTTCAGGAGATCATCCATTGGCGGCCGCCCAGGCCAGGAGCCGCTCCTTGGCGGCCTCCTTGCCGATCATGCCCTCATCCATGCGGATGTCCATCATGAACTTGTACGCCCGCCCCACCATCGGCCCCGGCGGGATGCCGAGGATCTCCTGGATCTCGTTCCCGTCCAGCTCCGGACGGATCTTGGCGATCTCCTCCTCCTCGGCCAGCCGGGCGATGCGCTCCTCGAGCTCGTCGTAGGTGCGCGACAGCGCCGCCGCCTTGCGCTTGTTGCGGGTCGTGCAGTCGGCCCGGGTGAGCTTGTGCAGCCGGTCGAGCAGGTGGTCGGCGTCGCGCACATACCGCCGGACCGCGCTGTCGGTCCACTCGCCCTCGCCGTAGCCGTGGAAGCGCAGGTGCAGCTCGACCAGGCGGGCCACGTCGTTGATCACTTCCTTGGGGAACTTCAGCTCGCTCAGGCGTCGTTTGGTCAGCTGCGCGCCGACCACCTCGTGGTGGTGGAAGGAGACCCGGCCACCCGGTTCGTTCTTGCGGGTCTTGGGCTTGCCGACGTCGTGCAGGAGCGCCGCCCAGCGCAGCACCCGGTCGGGACCCGCGGCCTCCTGGGCGATCGCCTGCTCCAGCACGATCAGGGTGTGCTCGTAGACGTCCTTGTGCCGGTGGTGCTCGTCGATCTCCAGACGGAGTTTGGGCAACTCGGGCAGGACATGTGCCGCAAGACCGGTTTCCACCAGCAGGGTGAGCCCGGCGCGCGGGTTCGCGCCGCAGATCAGCTTGTCCAGCTCGGTCTGGATACGCTCGGCCGAGACGATCTCGATCCGCTCCGCCATGTCGCGCATCGCGTCGATCGCGGCCTCGTCGACCGTGAAACCCAGCTGCGAGGCGAACCTGGCCGCACGCAACATGCGCAGCGGGTCGTCGCCGAAGGACTGCTCGGGAGTCCCCGGGGTGCGCAGCACGCGGTCGGCCAGGTCTCGCAGGCCACCGTGGGGGTCGACGAACTCGTGGCCCGGCAGCCGGACCGCCATCGCGTTCACCGCGAAGTCCCGGCGGGCCAGATCGGCTTCGAGCGTGTCGCCGTACCGCACCTCGGGTTTGCGGGATTTCGGGTCGTACGCCTCGCTGCGATAGGTGGTGATCTCCAGCTGCCAGTCGCCCTTGCGCGCGCCGACGGTGCCGAACTCGATGCCGATCGTCCAGAACGCGTCGGCCCAGTCCCTGACGATCTCCAGCACCTGCTCGGGGCGGGCGTCAGTGGTCAGGTCGAGGTCGTGCCCTGCGCGGCCGAGCAGCACGTCACGAACCGGACCGCCGACCAGGGCGAGCTCGTGGCCACGCTTGGCGAACACCTCGCCGAGGTCGTCGGCGACGGGCTCGACCCGGCGGAACAAGTCGCTCACAGCGCTCTCTACACGATTTGAAGGGGACAAGCTGGGTAGTCCTTCGATTACGGAACAGGTGCTTCTGGGCTAGTACACCTATGGCGATCACCAGGTTACGGTCAGTCGCAGATCTGTCGGGGGCACGATGAAGGAGCGCAGACAATGCAGGACGCCCTCGCGATCCACCGCCGCCTCCTCGCCCATCAGATCCACCATGAGATCGTACGGCTTCCCCGTGTCCTGACTTGCTTCGACGACCTGCCAGAGGTATTGGGAGTCCCCGCGCGTACCTGTGTCGGGGTCAGCGTCTTCGAGACCACCGTCCGCGGGGTGCGGGAACCGGTGGCCGTGATCGGGTCCGTCGCCACGCCGCCCAAACCCGCGGCGGTAGGCGCGCTACTGGGCGCGCAGCGGGTCAAACCGGCCTCGGCCTTCCTGGTCAACGCGGCCACCGACTACGCCGCCGGTCTGGTCGGGCCGCTGCTGCTGCCGGAACGGCTCACCGTGCTCATCGACCAGCGCCTGATCGACGGCACCGACCCCGACGAGTTCGTCTACACCGCGACCGGCGAACGCAGCACGGTAGTGCGCTTACGAGCAATCCATCTGTTCGCCCTCGTGGACGCCAAGCCCGTGGATCTCACCGGTCACGGTCGCACCGGCTGACAACGGGTGTGTACGTCTGGCCTATAGCATTCAGGGCGTGCGTCGCCTGGTTTCCCTTCTGACCGCCGCCTGGCTCGTCGCGCCAGGTCTGGCATACCCGGCGAGCGCGCGCGCCTCCGCCGCAGCCGCGGACGGGGTGGTGCTCACGGAGATCACCCCGGAGTCGCCGGACCCCGCCGCCCCGATCACGATCTCCGGCGTGGTCAGCGGCACGCCGCAGGCCCCCGTCTACGTCCGGGTCCGCTACGGCTCCGGCACCCCGCTCCGGTCCCGCGCCGACATGGACGCCCACGCCACCGGCCAGGCCGACTTCACCAACAGCTACAAGACCAGCATCCAGGGCGCCCAGCTGGACGCCACCGGCAAGTTCCCGTTCACCCTCGACCTCGCCCCCGGCCAGCTGCGACTGACCCAGCCGGGGGTGTACGCGCTGACGATCGAGGTCGCGCACGGCCTCACCGAGCCGCCGGTGGCCGCCGCGCGCACCTTCCTGACCTACATCCCCGCAGGCACCCAGCTCAGCAAGACCAGGGTCGCGGTCGCCCTGCCGATGATCGGCCGCCAGCATCAGGCCGACGACGGCGTCTTCATGGACGAGGACCTGCTCGGCGACGGCCGCCTGGCGAACGTGCTCAAACTCGCCGAGACGGTGGACAGCAACGTCACCTGGTTCGTCGACCCTGCCCTGCTGGACGACGCCCAGCGGCTGTCCCAGGCGCACAGGGACGGCAACAGCGGGGACCGGGCGAACCGGACGGCCGACCCCAACGCGGGCGCGTGGCTGAACGGGGTCCGCACCGCCCTGGCCGACAACCCGGTGATCGCCACGCCGTACGGGGATCCGGATGTGGCCGCCCTGGTGCACAACGGGCTGGACAACGCGACCGGGCAGGCCGTGGCGCAGGGCTCCGCAGTGGCCAGCCAGCTGCTCAAACGGCAGATCCCGGCCACCACCGTGTGGCCGACGGGCGGCCTGATCGATCGGGACGGCCTCGACGAGCTCGCCGTCAACGGAACCCGTTCCGTGCTGCTGACCGGCTCCGCGCTACCGCCCGTCAACCCGCTCGACGCCGCCACCGCCGTCCCCGCGGCGGCGCTGGACACGGTCAAAGGCCAGGTCACCGCGCAGCTGGCCGATCCCGTCCTGGGCCAGCTGCTGAGCACCGACACCAAGGCACCTGGAGCGGCGCTGGCCGCACGTCAGCGCTTCCTGGCCGAGACCGCCATGCTCAGCCTCTCCCAGCCGAACCGCGCGGCCAGCGTGATCGTCGCGCCCACCGCCCGGATGTGGAACCCCGACCCGGCCTTCGTCGCCGACCTGCTCAAGCCCCTGCCGTGGACCCGCCCGATCACACTCGACTCCGTGAAGCCCGGCCGGACCCCACGCGGCGATCTGGTCTACCCGCCGCAGGCGCGCCAGGCCGAGCTGTCCAAGGCGTACATGACGACCGTCCGCAAACTGGCCAGAAAGGTGGAAACCGCCACCAAGGTGCCCACCAGCGGCGCCCCGGTCTTCGAGACGGCGCTACTACGACTGGCCTCAGCCTCCTGGCGCGGCCAGCGCGCCGAGAAAGACGCGGCCGCGTTCATCACCAAGGTCGAGCAAGCCGTGGACGCGCGCATCGCCCTGGTATCGGTCGCCCGCCCCGACGACCCCCGCTCCATCGCCGGCGAAAACGGCCGAATCCCCGTCACCGTCACCAACGGAATGCGCGAAGACGTCATGATCGCCATCCGCGTAAAATCCGCCCAACCCGCCCTACTCGCCGTAGAGGCCTCCCAAGGCGCCCCCGAAGGCGTCTACGAAAGCGAAACCGTAAAAGTCCCCCAGGGCAAAACCCAGTCCTTCGACGTGCCCGTCACCGTACTCGGCGACGGCGGCCAGGCAACCCTCAACGTCCAACTCCTCACCCCCGACGACCGCGTCTACGGCAAAGCCGCCAAACTCACCGTCTCCGCGACCGGCTACGGCGGAATCGCTTTAGTAATCGTCGGCGCGGCCGTCGTGATCATGATGGCAGCAGTAGTGATGCGCATCCTCCGCCGCCGCTCAAAGAAGCGCCCCCTGTTACCCACCCCAGTCCGCGAACACGGAGAACCCCAAGAGGCGTGACCACAACCACACCTCCAGATCGCCGCACTTTGCCCGCTTTTCCCCTCATCCCCCCGGCCACTCCACGATCTGCATTCCCCAGGCCAGCGTTTTGTTCCAAGGACCGGTGCGAAGTACGGCGGGTCACCCTGCGGGTGGGCAGGGCGGACACGTAGGCCGACGTAAGACCGTGCCAGAGACCACCGCGCCCGCGATGGCCGCTGACCAGCGGCTAACGAGAGGCCCGCTATCACGGTCGGCCGGAGTGTCCGCCCTGCCCACCCGCTACGGACCCCAGCCCTCACACCCCACCTGAATGTTCGCCGTGGAACTCCCACCCACCCAGCCCTTTGATTTCCCTCGGGCTCCGCCCGCCCCCGCCATCGCCGTGGCTATCGGACAACGACAGCCCCGGCACCGTGGCTCATCCAGCCCTCTGATTTCCCTCGAACCCCGCCCGCCATCGCCGTGACTGCCGGACGAACGACAGCCCCGGCACCGTGGCTTATCCAGCCCTCTGATTTCCCTCGGACTCCGCCTGCCATCGCCGTGGCTGCCGGACGAAACGACAGCCCCAGCACCGTGGGCTCATCCAGCCCTCTGATTTCCCTCGGACTCCGTCGCGTCGTCACCGTGGTTCGGGTGTAGGCGAGCGAGCATTAGCGGGCGATCCCCAGTAGCCTCGTGGTTCCGCCGTACCAAGGAGTGACATGAGCCGGTTGTTGCGCGCCAGCGCGATCATGGCGGCCGGGACGCTGGTCTCGCGCCTGACCGGCTTTCTGCGGACCGCCATTCTGGCCTCGGCCATCGGTGTGACCATTCTCGGCGACGCGTACAACGTGGCCTACACGATCCCGTTCGTGCTGTTCGACCTGCTCATCGGGGGGGTGCTGAGCAGCGTCATCGTGCCCGCCATCCTGCGCCACCACAAGCAGGACCCGGACGGCGGGAAGGCCTACGAGCAGCGGTTGCTGACCGCCGCCACCCTCGCGCTCACGCTGATCGCCGTCGCGGGCGTGCTGCTGGCCCGGCCATTGGTGCTGCTCTACGCCGACGATCTTGCGCCGGAGGGGATCGACGCGGCGGTCACGCTGGCCCGGCTGATTCTGCCGCAGATCGCCTTCTTCGGCGTGGGCGCGGTGGCCGGGGCAATCCTGAACACCCGGGACCGGTTCGGCGCGCCGATGTGGGCGCCGGTGCTCAACAACCTCGTGGTGATCGGCGTCGGCGTGGCGTACCTGCTGCGGCACGGCACGCACGACGTGGCCAAGGTGACCGACGGCGAGCTGCTGCTGCTCGGCGTGGGTACCACGGCGGGCATTGTGGCGCAGGCGATCGTGCTGGTCATCGCGCTGGGGCGGGCCGGGTTCCGGTTCCGGCCGCGGTTCGACATCTGGCGGGCCGGGCTGGGGGAGCTGAGCCGGCTCGCGGTCTGGACGCTGACCTTCGTGGGGATCAACCAGATCGGCTTCGTGGTGACCACGCGGCTGGCCACCGGGGCGGGCAGCGCGGCCTTCGCGGACGGGATCGCGGGGCGGGGGCTCACCCCGTACTCGTATGCGTTCCAGCTGTTCCAGTTGCCGTACGGGATCATCGCGGTTTCGGTGATCACGGCGATGTTGCCGCGGTTGAGCGTGTACGTCCGGGATGGGGAGTTCGACTCGGCCCGGGGCGAGTTCGCGTCGGCGGTGCGGATGGTCTCCTCGGTGATCGTGCCGGCGGGGCTGCTGCTGATGGTGCTCGGCCCCTCCGTGACCGTACTGATCTTCGGACGAGGAGCGGTCTCCACCGAGCAGGCGATCTACATCGGGCACGTGCTGCAGGTGTTCGGGCTCGCGCTGGTGCCGTTCTCGATTTTCCAGCTGCTGCTGCGGGTGTTCTACAGCTTCGGCGACACCCGTACCCCGGCGCTGATCGCCGGGGTGAACGTGCTGATCAACGCTGGGATCGGGATCACGCTGTATGTCACGCTCCCGCCGGAACTGGTGGTGATGGGCCTGGCCGGGGCGTTCACCGTGACGTACGTCCTGGGCACCGCGCTGACCTGGCTGCTGGCCAGCCGCCGGATCGGCGGGCTCAGCGGCCGGATCGTGGCCGCCGGGCTGCTGCGGATGTATCTGGCGGCCATCCCGGCGGCGCTGGTCGCGCTGCTGGTGCTGTGGGGGAGCGTACGGCTGGCGGACATCACCGCGCTCAGCTCGGCCGCGGTGCTGGCGGTCGGCGGCGGCCTCGGCGGCCTGGTCTACCTGCTGGTCGCGCACCGGCTCCGGATCACCGAGGTGAGTTCCATCATTGGAATGGTCACGAGACGGGTAGGACGCTAAACGGTTTGTCGCGCGTGCCCAGCGGGCGTGGCGCGGCCCCGGCGCGGCACTAGCATGGTCTGCTAGAGGTAAAACCGGTGAGCGGAGGCAAAAGCGTGGGCGGATGCACGTCGCGTCGCCGGCCTGGTGCGGGGGCGGCCCGGTGAGCATGTCCGCCGTAGAACCCGGCACCCGTCTCGCCGATCGATTCCGGCTCGAAGACCGGGTGAGCGAATCCGGTGGGGCCACCCTGTGGAAGGCCATCGACGAGATTCTGGCCCGGCCGGTCGCGGTGCACACCTTCAGCCCCGAGTTCCCGCGGGAGTCCGAGGTGGTCCTGGCCGCGCGCGCCGCGAGCCGGTTGACCGACCCCCGGCTCACCCAGGTGTTCGACGCCGCCGACGAGGACGGCACCGCGTATGTGGTGAGCGAGTGGGTGCACGGCGAGTCCCTGCTCGACCTGCTCGCCGCCGGGCCGATGGAGCCCGAGCGCGGCGCGGTCCTGGTCGCCGAGGCCGCCGAAGCCCTCGCCCACGCGCACGAAGCGGGCATGTGCCACCTCAACCTGACGCCCGGGCGGCTGATGTGGACCGAGGGCGGCACGGTCAAACTGCTCGGGGTGGGCGTGGACGCGGCCATCCTGGGCCGCGAGGCCGACTCCCCCGAGGAAGCGGAACACGCCGACGCCGAAGGGCTCGGCCGCTTGCTGTATGCGGCGCTCACCGGCCACTGGCCCGGCGAGGAGGATTGCGGCCTGCCGCCCGCGCCGCTCGACGACGGGAAGATCTGCACGCCCCGCCAGGTGACCGCCGGGGTTCCCGGATATCTGGACACGATCGCCGCGCGCATCCTGGGGGTCAAGCGCGGCCCCACTCCGCTGTCCACCCCCGGCGAGGTGGCCGAGGCGCTGTCGCAGGTCCCCCGTCCCGTGCCCGCGCCCGCCTCGACCGTGCCGCCCTCGGTGGAGCTGCGCGCCGAAGCGGTGGACACGCTCCACGCCCGGCCCGTACCCCCGCCGCCCGCGCCGCCGCGCCGCCCGCCCGGCATGTTCAGCCGGTTCCTGGTCACGCTCGTGGCCCTGCTGGTGATGGCCGTGGTCGGCGTCGGCGCGTGGAGCCTGGGCAAGAGCCTCGGCACCGAATCCGAAGGCCCCGCCAGCGAAGCGCCCACGACACCCGGCGCGGAACCGGCCAAGACCGTCGCCCTCACCCCCGCCGGCGCCATCGGATTCGACCCGCTCGGCGACGGCGAGGAGCGCAACGAGCTGGCCCCCCGGGCAATTGACGGGTCGTACGGGACGGACTGGCACACCGAGAGCTACAACGACGCCAAGTTCGGCGGCCTGAAGAAAGGCGTCGGGCTCCTCATCGACCTTGGGCGCGACGCGAAGCTGACCAAGGTGATGGTGGACTTCGGAGACGTGCCCGGCGGGGCCGCCGAGCTCAAGCTTGGGGGTGAACCCACGCCGGAGGCGCTCACCGTGGCCGCGTCCACCAAGGAGGCGATGGGCAAGGTGACGTTCGACCTGACGGGGAGCGAACCGAGCCGGTACCTGATGGTGTGGTTCACCGCACTGCCGCCGTATCAGAGCAGGTTCCGCGGGATGGTCCTGGATATGGAGATCACGGCAACCGAGGATTAGTTGCGATTTGGCCGATCCTTCGGCTGGCAGGACGGGCGAAGCCCGGAAGGGCGACGACGGGGTCGGGCGGAGCCCGAGGGAAAGCAAGGGGCTGGGCGGGTGGGAGAACCACGGTGACGGCGGGGGCGGGCAGAGCCCCGGGGTAGATCAAGGGTGAGAGATCCCTGGGCAACCTGCGTTCGCTGGTCCGAATCACGGGCGCGACCAAGCCATTTGATCTGGTTTACGCGCCTTGTTGCCGCTGGAGGGAAGTATTGTGGCAGCATCTTGGACCTGAACACCCTGGGATCGGCGACGTGACCCCTCAACCAGAACAGCCGGCGCCGGCCGAGCAGCCTACCGTCGTGGGCACTCGGTCGGCGGTGACGGATGCCGACCTGCTCACCCGCCATATCGGCGGCGACCCGCACGCGTTCGGCGAGATCGTGAAACGGCATCGGGATCGTATGTGGGCGGTCGCGTTGCGTACGCTGGGCGATCCGGATGAGGCGGCGGATGCCGTACAGGATGCGTTCATGTCCGCTTATCGGAAAGCGGATAGTTTCCGGGGTGACGCGGCGGTCACCACCTGGTTGCATCGGATCGTGGTCAATGCCTGTCTGGACCGGATGCGGCGGAAGTCGGTCCGGCCGGTCGCCGACGACGAGTTGATCGAGGCCGCCGAGCGGGACACGCCCGGGCCCGACCAGACCGCCGAGCGCGAGGTGTCCATGGAGGTCACCGCCGCGCTCAAGTTGCTGCCCGCCGACCAGCGAGCGGCCCTGGTGCTGGTGGACATGATGGGATATTCAGTGGAGGACGCGGCGTCCGTACTAGGGGTGCCCGCGGGGACCGTGAAGAGCCGATGTGCGCGAGGTCGTGCGAAACTCGCCCCGATTCTTTCGCATCTACGGAACCGAACAGACCTCACTCGCGTCTCATCCGCGAAGGGAGCAGAACTTCGTGACGGGTGACACGCACTACGACCTGGAAATCCTCGCAGAGCTGGCGGAGGGACTGCTCGACGACGCCACCGCCCATCGGGTCCGGCAGCATCTGGCTGTCTGCGACCCTTGCGGGGAGAGCCTCGCCGACCTGGCCACCGTGCGGGAGATGCTCGCGACGGTCCCGGTTCCGGCGATGCCGCTGGGGGTCGCGATGCGCATCGACCGCGCCCTGGCCGCCGAACCCCACCCGTTCGCAGCTCCCAGCATTTCGGATATTCCGGTTATGCCTGTGCTGACGAGTGCCTCGGTGGCGGCGGACGAGCCTGTGCTGGCGACCGTCACACCGTTGCGGAAGCCGTCCCGTGGCCGGCGCGCCTGGCTGACCTCGCTGGGCGCGGTCGCCGCCGCCGCCGGCGTCTTCGGTGTGACCACCCTGGCCACCAGCTTGTTCTCCTCCCCCAGCGGGACCATCGCCGAGCCGGCCACGAGCGTGTCCACCCCTGAGCGGAGTCCGCATCGGGCACTGGCCTACACGGTTCGGGCAAGCGGCCACAACTACACGTCCCGGGAACTGTCCGGCCCGCTGGTGGGCTACTTCGGCCCCGAACCCGGCACCGGGACCAACAACAACGACGAGCAGCTGGACGCCTGCGTCCAGGCCAAGTCGAACGAACTGGACCGCGCGCCGATCGCCGTCGACCGTGCCCTGTACAACGGCAACGAGGCCACCGTGATGGCGTTCTGGGAAGACCAGAGCCTCGACAAGGTCCGTGTGGTCGTCGTCGACGACACCTGCCACGAACTTCGCCAGGACGGCCTGGCTACCTGGAACTGATGTTCCAACTCGAAGCCCCCGCTCCACGGCGGGGGCTTCGCTATGCGGGGACGCCATGCGCAGCGGTGGCGTCGACGATGGTCGTGTTGGAGCCGACTTCCGTCTGAATGTGCACGGTCGGCGGGGGCGGTGCGGGCGTACTCCGGCGGACGTTCATGCGGGACCGGGAATCGTGGACGCCTAGGATCTGTTGACGCCGGTGGCTACATCAGAGAGAGGCGAGAAGCGTTGAGCGACGTCCGTAACGTGATCATCATCGGGTCGGGGCCCGCCGGTTATACCGCAGCTGTCTACTCCGCCCGCGCCGATCTTCGGCCGCTCGTGTTCGAGGGCTCGGTCACGGCCGGGGGCGCGCTGATGAACACCACCGATGTGGAGAACTTCCCCGGCTTCCCCGACGGGATCATGGGGCCCGACCTCATGGACAACCTGCGCAAGCAGGCCGAACGCTTCGGCGCCGAACTGGTCGCCGACGACGTGGTCGAGGTGGACCTGGCCGCCACTCCCAAGGTGGTCAAGACCCACACTGACACCTTCTACGCCAAGGCCGTCATCCTGGCCACCGGCTCCGGCTACCGCGAGCTGGGCCTGGACAACGAGAAGCGGCTGTCCGGGCACGGGGTGTCCTGGTGTGCCACCTGTGACGGGTTCTTCTTCCGCGACCAGGACATCGTGGTGGTCGGCGGCGGGGACACCGCGATGGAGGAAGCCACCTTCCTGACTCGCTTCGCCCGCTCGGTCACCGTGGTGCACCGCCGCGACGAGCTGCGCGCCAGCAAGATCATGCAGGACCGGGCGTTCGCGAACGAGAAGATCCGTTTCGTCTGGGACAGCGAGGTGGTCGACGTGCTGGGGGACACGAAGGTCAGCGGCGTGCGCCTGCGCAACCTCAAGACCGGCGAGGAAACCGAACTGGCAGCCACCGGCCTGTTCATCGCGATCGGCCACGACCCCCGGGTCGAGCTGGTCAAGGGCCAGATCGACCTGGACGAAGAGGGCTACATCCAGGTCGCCGCGCCGACCACCCACACCAACCTGGACGGCGTTTTCGCCTGCGGCGATGTGGTGGACCACCGCTACCGCCAGGCCATCACCGCCGCCGGCACGGGCTGCGCGGCCTCGCTGGACGCCGAGCGCTGGCTGACCGAACTCGACGACTGATTCACCGATCCATCACGAAGGGGAGACAACAGTGGGCGCCATCAAGAGCGTGACCGACGCGGACTTCGGCACCGAGGTCCTCAAGAGCGACAAGCCCGTCATCGTGGACTTCTGGGCCGAGTGGTGCGGGCCGTGCCGCCAGGTCGCCCCCATCCTGGAGGAGATCGCCGCCGAACACGCCGACAAGCTGACCGTGGTCAAGCTCAACATCGACGAGAACCCGGCCACCCCGCGCGACTACGGCGTGCTCCAGATCCCGACCCTCAACGTCTACAAGGGCGGCGAGGTCGTCAAGCAGATCATCGGCGCCAAGCCGAAGGCGATGCTGCTCCGCGAACTCGACGGAATCATCTAGACCCCGCCGACCGAAAGCCTCCTCACCTTTGAGGAGGCTTTCCGTTTGTACGGGAATAGCCTCCCAATGCCCCTGGAAGCGCCTGAGACGGCTCAGACAGGGCGCAAGGCTCGCTCCGGACTCATAGACCCCAGCAGCCTTTCCAGCGCCACCTCGACGTCCTCACGCCACGACACAGCCGTCTTGAGCTCGAGCCGCAACCGCGGGAACCGCAAATGCGGACGAACCGTCTTAAATCCCACCGAAAGTAGGTAGTCAGCCGGGGTCATACACCCCGGTTGCTCCCACTTCAAATCCCCAAACGCCTCAATCGCCCGTACGCCCCTGCGAGTGAGATCCTTCGCCACTCCCTGCACCAGCATCCGGCCCAGGCCACCACCCGAGAACTCCGGAATGATGTGCGCGGTCATCAGCAAGACCGCGTCCGAACTCACCGGCGACGTCGGAAACGCCACCGACCGCGGCACGTACAGCGGCGGCGCGTAGAGCACGAACCCCGCCGCCACCCCGTCCACGTACGCGATCTTTCCGCAGCTCCCCCACTCCAGCAGCGTGGCCGAAATCCACGCCTCCTTCTCCAGCCCTGGATCCCCCGCCTGCACGGCCCGCTCCCCACTGACCGGATCAAGCTCCCAGAACACACAACGCCGACACCGCCGCGGCAGATCGTCAAGGTTGTCCAAGGTGATACTGGCCAGCCGACGCGACACGTGAAACCCCTATTCCCCACCCAGGAGTCGTGACCCGGAAGCCCGCGAAACCCGCGCGGCCCCAAGCTGGCATAGTACTGCGCTTACGGCCACACCTCCGGCACGGCGGGCTGTGCTTATGGCCGATCCTCCGGATCGGCGGGCTTGGCCGCCTTCAGCCTGCGTCTTCCCTCGTCACTCCGGCCGCTTCGCGACCTGCGTTCCTCAGTCCAGACGCAGTCGCGGCCAAGCCGGGACATATGACTTACGGCGCGGAGGTTGCCCCGAATCCCATCGGCAACATGCACGGGGAATCTCCGCCCCACCCATCACCTTCGGATGTTCGGGGAGCCACGGCGATGACGGGGGCGGGCGGAGCCCGAGGGGAAACAAAGGGATGGGCGGGTGGGAACATTCACGGCAATCAGTGCCAGAGCCACGGCAGCGAGGACTCAAGGAGAGCCCTCGGGCAGGGCACGGCGGGGGAGCTCTGATGTGGGGTTTTAGGTGAGGGGATGGAGCGGAGTCTTGGGCTGAGGTTGAGGGAGAGCTGGGGGAGATCCCCGGCAAGCAAGAACTCAAGGGATGAGACCGGGTGTGTGCGGTTCGTCCGGCTGCCTTAGTCTGGATTTCCGGCTACGAAATGGAGGTGGACCGTGACGTACGAGACGGATCACGGTCGGACGCCCGCGGCGCATGGGTCGCGCATTGACGCTTATGTCGATCGGTATGCCGCACGAGCTACCGGGATGGTCGCCTCCGAGATCCGAGCTCTGTTCGCCGTCGCGTCGAGGCCCGAGGTGGTCTCGCTCGCCGGCGGCATGCCGTACGTCACCGCGCTGCCCCTGGACGTCGTGGGAGAGCTGGTCGCGGACCTGATCGCCAAGCGAGGGCCGGAGGCCCTGCAGTACGGCTCGGGACAGGGAGATCCCGCGCTGCGGGAGCAGATCTGCGAAGTGATGCGGGAAGAAGGCATCGACGCGGGTGCCAACGATGTCGTGGTGACCGTGGGGTCGCAGCAGGCGCTGGATCTCATCACCCGGATCTTCGTGGATCCAGGCGACATCGTGCTGGCCGAAGGGCCCTCGTATGTGGGCGCCCTGGGAACGTTCTCGGCCTACCAGGCCAAGGTCGTGCACATCGCGATGGACGACCAGGGCCTCATCCCCGAGTCCCTCGCCCAGACGATCTACGCGCTCAAGTCCGCGGGCAACCGGATCAAGTTCCTCTACACGATCCCCACCTTCCAGAACCCCGCGGGAGTGACCCTCAACGAGGTGCGCCGGCGGCAGGTGCTGGAGATCTGCCAGCGAGCCGGGATCCTGATCGTCGAAGACAACCCATACGGGTTGCTCGGGTTCGACGGGGAACCGCTGCGAGCCCTCCGAGCGGACGATCCCGACGGGGTCGTCTACCTGGGGTCGTTCTCCAAGACCCTCGCGCCCGGATTCCGCGTCGGCTGGGCGCTCGCCCCGCACGCCGTCCGGGACAAACTCGTGCTGGCCATGGAGTCGGCCGTGCTCTCGCATTCCACCTTCACCCAGCTGGCGGTCGGGCAGTTCCTGGCCACCCAGCCGTGGCGCGAGCAGATCAAGACCTTCCGCGAGCTCTACCGCGAGCGACGTGACACCTTGCTCAGCTCGCTGGATGTGCTCATGCCACCGGGCTGCACGTGGACCCGCCCCGCAGGCGGGTTCTTCGTATGGATGACCCTGCCGGAAGGCCTCGACTCCAAGGCGATGCTGCCGCAGGCGGTGGACAAGCGGGTCGCGTTCGTGCCCGGCACCGGCTTCTTCTCCGACGGCGGCGGCGAGCGCCAGATGCGCCTGTCGTACTGCTATCCGAAGCCGGACCGCATCCGCGAAGGCGTGCGCCGGCTGGCCGGAGTCATCGAGGAAGAACTGCGCACCCGCGAGATGTTCGGCACCGGCCGGGCGCCCGGCCACGCCGGGGTCGACACGCCGGGTCCGGACCTCGCCTGAGATCGGGTACGGCTAGCCTGTTCGGGCTAGCCGTACAGCGATCCTGGAAAGGCCTGGAGATGAGCGATCTCGGACACGTCCTGGTGTTGGCGGGCGGACTGTCGTACGAGCGGGAGGTCTCCATCCGTTCCGGACGCCGGGTCGCCGAGGTGCTGCGCGCGGCGGGGGTGGACGTGGAGACCCGCGACACCGATTCTTCGCTGGTTCCTTCCGTGCTCGCCGATCCCCCGGACGCCGTGTTCGTGACGTTGCACGGCGGCGCGGGGGAGGACGGCGCGATCCGCTCGGTGCTGGAGTTGCTCAACGTGCCGTATGTGGGGGCCGCGCCGGACGCGTGCCGGGTGGCGTTCGACAAGCCGACCGCGAAGGCCGTGGTGCGCTCGTGGGGGTTGAACACTCCTGATTCGGTGGCGCTGCCCAAGGAGACCTTCCACGATCTGGGCGCGTCGGCGGTGCTGGCCCGGATCGTCGCCTCCCTCGGACTGCCGCTCTTCGTGAAGCCGTCCAGGGGCGGCTCCGCCCTGGGCGCGTCGATCGTGCGCTCCGCCGAAGAGCTCCCCGCCGCGATGGTCGGCTGTTTCGCGTACGGCGATACCGCGCTCATCGAGAAGTACGTCGAGGGGGTCGAGGTCGCCGTGTCGGTCGTCGACCTGGGGGAGGGACCGGTGGCGCTGCCGCCGGTGGAAATCGTTCCTGACGCCGGGGTGTACGACTACGCGGCGCGCTACACCGCCGGGCACACCGAGTTCTTCGCGCCGGCCCGGCTCTCCCCCGAGGCCACCGAGGCGTGCCTGGCGACGGCGGTGGCCGCGCACACGGCGCTCGGCCTGCGGGACGTGTCGCGGACCGACTTGATCGTGGACGGCTCCGGGCGGCCGTACTTCCTGGAGGTGAACGTCGCCCCGGGCATGACGGAGACCTCGCTGCTGCCGATGGCGGCCGAGGCGGCCGGGCGGGATCTCGGCGCGCTGTGCCGGGGGCTTCTGGAGATCGCGGCGGGGCGGCCGTAAGCCGGGCTGGCTAGGCTGGCCGGGTGATTCATGGGAAGAGTTTTGGGAGTGACAACCACGCCGGAGTGCATCCGGAGGTGATGGCCGCCATCTCGGCGGCGAACGTGGGAGACGCCGTGGCGTACGGCGCCGATCGGTGGACCCGGGAGATGGAGGGCGCCTTCCGGGCCGCTTTCGGGGAGCAGGCCTCCGCGTATGCGATGTTCAACGGGACGGGCGCCAATGTGGTCGGCCTCGGGCTGATGCTGCGGTCGTTCGACGGGGTCATCTGTCCGGCCAGCGCGCACATCAACGGGCACGAGGCGGGGGCGGCGGAGCGCATCCTGGGGACCAAGCTCCTGGCCGTCGAGACCGATGATGGGAAGCTTCGGCCGGGGGATGTGCTGGGGCAGTTGGGCGCGCTCGGGAACGAGCACCACAGCCAGCCGAAGGTGGTGTCCATTTCCCAGGTGACCGAATGCGGCACGCTTTACACGGCGAATGAGGTGGCCGCGCTCGCGGAGGTCGCGCATGCGCACGGGCTCTATCTGCACATGGACGGCGCACGGTTGGCCAATGCCGCCGCCGAGGCGGGCTGCTCGTTGCGAGCGCTCACCACGGATGCCGGGGTGGACGTGCTGAGCTTCGGCGGCACCAAGAACGGCGCTCTCGGAGCGGAGGCGTTGGTCATCCTGCGCCCGGAACTCGACGCGAGCGCGCTCTTCCTCCGGAAGCAGGGCATGCAACTCGCCTCCAAGATGCGCTTCGTGGCCGTCCAGCTGACCGCCCTACTGACAGACGACCTCTGGCGCCGAAACGCGTCCCACGCCAACACGATGGCCCACCGCCTGGCGGACGGCATCGCCGGCCAGTTCACCCTCCGCTACCCAGTCGAATCAAACGCGGTCTTCCCCATCCTCACCGAGAAGGCCATCGTCGAACTCTCCCAACGCCACCACTTCTCGATCTGGGACCGCCCAGCCGGCGTCATCCGCCTCGTCACCTCATTCGACACAACCCCCAACGACGTCGACGCCCTAATCACCGACCTCCAAGCACTACACGACTAGCCGCCCCACCTAACCACCAGATCCCCGCCGACTGTTTCACGTGAAACACGAACACCCACAGAGCACCCCGGCTACCACCTTCTGAATCCTGGCTGCCGGGGATCTCCCACCCACCCCTTCGTTTCCCCTCGGGCTCCGCCCGCCCGCACGACCACCGCGGCCACCCCAACGAAGCGGCAGCTTGATCCACGTGGCACTCCCACCCACCACCCTTTGTTCTCTTCCGGGCTTCCGCCCGGCCCCGCGATCGCCGTGGTCACCCCAACGAGGCAGCGGCTTGATCCGCATGATTCACCACCCTTCCTCTCCTCCGGGCTTCCGCCCCGGCCCCGCGATCGCCGTGGCTCCTTCCACCCCCGCCCTTCAAGCCTGACGCCCCACGGCTCCCGGGGCGACGGCCAGTCCCGGCCACTCGCCCTCGCCGACGGGTCGCGTACGGGGTGACCGTCTGGACTGATGAAGGCGCGGGCGCTCTCCCCACGACACGCAGGGTGGTCTCCCACCCCACAACCCACGCCTCGTCCGGCAAGTCGAGGACGGGGCCGCGCCCCCTGCGGGCTCCACCCGCTCGCCGCCGCCCGACCGACTGCTCCGGTGGAGCAGGAGTGCTTCGTGTCGTCCAACGGTCGGTCCGCGCGTCCGCGAGCCGTCGTCGGCTCGACATCGCTCGCTGCCACGCCAGACGGGATGCGGCCGCCCTCGCCCACCCCCACCTTGATTCGCGTGACACCCTCGTGGCATCTCATCCCCGGTGGTTTGGTCTGCTGGTCTGCGCAGGCGCCCCATTCGAGGTGGCCCCAATGGCCAGGGCGCTGGAGGGCTTCGGTCACCGCTTTGATCTCGTCCTGGGAGTCGTCCCCGGGGCGATTGCCGACAGCGACGATATCCGCGCCATAGACGGCGAGCCGGGTTGAGATGCCGATGGACTGCGGGAGCGGAGTCACGGAGGGCTGCCCCGCTCTCTAGACGGCCGGCCGAATCGCCCCCGCCTCCGAGAGCCGAGGGACTCACCCGGGCCCGCACGGACGCCGAAGAGGTGATGTCTGTGGTCGTGTTTCACGTGAAACACGACCACAGGGGTCGAGCGTCGCGGGGGGACCTGTTGAGCCGGCACTCGTCGAGTCTGCGATGTTTCACATGAAACAGTCGTCGCCGACACCTGCCGCAGAGCCGGATGCCGCGAAGCTGTACGAGGCGGTCCGCCGCCTATGCCCAGCCACGCAAAGGGCCAAGCCTCGATCCGCAAAGATCCGGCGCTGTTTCACGTGAAACAGTGCGGGATCAGTCGAGTCCGGAGGCCCGCACCAAGAACCGATCCCCCTTTCGCGACACCACAACAGAGCTCCCGGCCTCCGGCCCGGCATGACTGTTCCCCCTGAGTCCGCATGATCCGGAGTGATGTCACCGGCCGGCAGACAACAGCCGATTACGGAATCGGCCGACCATCTCATCCAGCTCGCGCGCCATCAGGCTGACCCCGGGGCTTGCTCAGCTTGGTCACCCCGAGAGTCCCGGCTGACCAATCCGGTCAACTGAACCGGGGATCCACCAGCAACACCACGCGGTCGACCGCGGGATCGAACCCGAGTACCGGGTTCCCGGAGTCGCCTTCGGCGGTCATGGCCACCGGCTTGCCCAGCTGGCGGCCGATCACGCCCAGGAAGCTGCACAGGACGTCCACCCCGGCCTGGCCCTGCAACTCGTGGAGGTTGACGTCGAAGTCGATCTCGTCGGCAGAGTATGGCCGGAAGACCGCCAGTACATCCGCGACCGGCCACACCCGCAGCACAACAGCCTCGGCGTCCACCGGACGCGTCAGCACCTCCGTCGCCGAAGGGAGTGGCCCAACAACGCCGCCCTCGGAGTATTCCCACGCCCAGCCACGCGACTGGATCAGGTCGAACACGGTCTGCCAGTCATCGATCGAGGTGCCAGCCACGCATACGTCTGGGAGAGCACCCATCAAGTCGGGATCGAAGAGGTCTCTGACGTCGTCCCACAGCAGATCCGGCATCCCATCATGCTGTCCGCCAGCCCGCTCGAACGCAGCCCGATTTCCTTGACGAACCCCATAGAGGAACCCCCAGATTCGGATCCGATCAAGGGCCGTCTCAGGTGAGCCATCGCGACACAGCTCGTCACCTCAAGCCCGATCGGCCACATCCAAGGGGTCGAGTCATTCAACGTCGTCGAGCGCGGCAGCCGAGTCCTCTTCTCAGGCAGCGGCTACGCCACGGTCAGGCGAGTCCCCGAACCCGGCACAAAACCAAACCCCCGATCCGGATCGGATCGGGGGCTGTTTCACGTGAAACCATGGTGGTTTCCCGCTGAAGTCCGTGGGCTACTCCTCGAAGGAGCGCATCTGGTTGGCGGTGTCGGGGGCCATCGTGCTGATGATGCGTTCAAGGTCGTCGATTGTGGAGAACTCGACCACGATCCGCCCCTTCCGGCGCCCTAAATCGACTTTGACGCGAGTCTCGAAGTGATCCGAGAGGCGATCGGCTAGGTGGCGGAGGGCGGGGGCGGCGGGCTGCTTGGCGCGGGGTTTCCGGGGGGCGGGGCCGGACTTGACGTCTCCAATCGAGACGATCTCCTCGACGGTTCGGACCGTCATGCCCTCGGCCACGATGCGGTCGGCGAGGCGTACTTGCGCGGCCGGGTCGTCGAGGGGAAGGAGGGCTCGTGCGTGCCCGGCCGTGATCGTCCCGGCCGCCAAGCGCTTCTGCACCTCGGGCGCCAGGTTCAGCAGTCGCAGCGTGTTGGTGATGTGCGACCGGGATCGGCCCACCTTCTTCGCCAGCTGCTCGTGCGTCGCCCCGAAGTCGTCCAGCAGTTGCTGGTAGGCCGCCGCCTCCTCCAGCGAGTTGAGCTGCTCCCGCTGGAGGTTCTCGATGAGCGCCTCGCGCAGCATCTCGTCGTCCTGCGTGCTGCGGACGATGGCGGGGATCTGGTCGAGCCCGGCCAGCTGGGAGGCCCGCCAGCGCCGCTCCCCCATGATGAGCTCGAACGTGCCGGCCTCAGCCGCCCGGACCACGATCGGCTGCAGCAGCCCGACCTCGTTGATCGACGCGGCCAGCTCGTCCAGCCGATCCTCGTCGAACACCTCGCGCGGCTGGCGCGGGTTCGGCACGATCGCGGCGAGCGGGATCTCCTGGAAGTACGCCCCGGCGACCGGCCGCAGGCCGGACAGCTCGGCGAGGTCGGCCGGGGGAGATCCCGCCGAAGAACTTCCCCCGTAACTCCCGGATCCCCCTGAACCACCAGGACCGCCTGGCCCGCCAGGGCCCCCGGGACTTCCCGCGGCGACACCCGGATCGACGATCGGCCCGGTGGGAATCAGGGCACCCAGGCCCTTCCCGAGTCCCCGACGCTGCTGACTCAACGATGCTCCTTACCGACCGAACCGCACGACCCTATGGCTTGGCCGCGCCTGTGTCTGGACGGAGGAACGCAGGGAGCGAAGCAACCAGAGAGACGAGGGAAGGCACAGCCTCCCAGCGGCCAATCCCGCCGTGCCGGAGGCGCGGCCATCAACAAGGCTACCGGTTCACGCGTCGGCAACCGCCGCTCCGCGATAGGCCATCTCCCGAGCCGCCTCCATATAGGCCATGGCTCCACTCGAACCGGGGTCGTATGTCATGACCGACTGCCCATAACTGGGCGCCTCGGACACGCGTACGCTCCGGGGAATGACCGCGTCGAGGACGGTGGCCCCGAAATGGGAGCGCACCTCCTCGGCCACCTGAGAGGCCAGGCGGGTACGGCCGTCGTACATGGTGAGCAGAATCGTGGACACGGTCAGCGTCTGGTTCAGGTGCGCCCGGACGAGTTCGACGTTCTGCAGGAGCTGGGTCAGGCCTTCCAGCGCGTAGTACTCGCACTGGATCGGGATCAGCACCTCCTGGGCCGCCGCCATCGCGTTGACCGTGAGCAGGCCGAGCGACGGCGGGCAGTCGATCAGGATGTAGTCGAAGTTCATCTTCGACTCGAAGGCCGCGAACGCCCGCTTGAGCCGGGTCTCCCGGCCCACCATCGGAACCAGCTCGATCTCCGCGCCGGCCAGGTCCAGGGTCGCCGGCGCGCAGAAAAGACCGGGCATGTCCGGGACCTCGGTCACGATCGATTCAAGCGGCAGATCCTCCACCAGAACCTGGTAAATCGACGGCGCTCCGGCGCGATGCTCGGTCGCCAGGGCGGTCGACGCGTTGCCCTGCGGGTCCAAGTCGACGACCAGCACCCGCTGCCCGTGCATGGACAGCGATGCGGCCAGGTTGACGGCACTCGTCGTCTTACCAACGCCGCCCTTCTGGTTGGCAATCGTCATCACCCGGCATTTGGGCGGGTGCGGCCAGCCTTCCTCACGACGAGCGGAATATCCGACCGGCGTCGCAGCCGCCGCCGTAGGTGCCGCGGTGGGTGCGGTTGTTTCACGTGAAACCACAGAACTCAGTGCCTCTCGAACCAGCGGGGAATCACCTGGGTTAAGCGGGGGCTGGGACACGACGGTCGTCCTTTCGTCCGGCGGTGCATCCGGCAATCCATCGGACAGCACCTCCGACAGCATCTCCGGCAACGCGTCCACCGGTACATCCGGCAGACGGAGAAAGTGGCCAGCCGACCCCCGACAGCTGCCCCGATCGCCCGTCCGCGAACTCATTCGGCCACCCAAGCCCGTTACCGCACCAGGAACGACCGTCACCTCTTTCGTCGGCGCCGTGCACCTCGCTTCGCGACCTCATGCCGACCTCTGAGATCACCGTCTCTCGCGCCCTCATGCCGACGTCCCACATTGGGCTTGGGCCCGGCGATAACCCGGACAAGAGTTGCGGGTGGCTCGACTTTACCGTGCCCGACCGTGACAAGCTCGGCCGTTCGCGCCCCAGAGGCGCGCAATTGGGATGCGGCACCGTGCAATTCCTCGGCCGCGCGCTCCCCCTTCATCGCCAGCAGCATGCCACCCGGTGCGAGCAGCGGCATCGCCCAGGTCAGCAGCCGATCGAGCGGCGCCACCGCCCGCGCGGTGGCCACGTCGAACTCGCGCTCACCGGCGACCTCCTCGGCCCTGGCTCGCAGCACTTCGATGTTGTCCAGCCCCAGCGCGTCGACGCACTCGTGCAGAAAGACCGTGCGGCGCAGCAGGGGTTCGAGCAAGGTCACCTGGATGTCCGGCCGGACGATCGCCAGCACGATGCCGGGCAGTCCGGCGCCGGAGCCGATGTCGACCAGGCGCACATCCTCCGGGACGGCTTCCGCGATCACCGCGCAGTTGAGCAGATGGCGATCCCAGATACGGGGGATCTCCCGGGGTCCGAGCAGTCCTCGAACCACCCCGGGGCCCGCCAGCAGGTCGGCGAATGCCTCGGCCCGCGCCATCGCCGCACCGTGAAAAACCTCGTAGGCCACATCGGGGGCAGGGGGAAGTTGCTCGCTCATCTCTCCGGTCATCTCTCGTAGGGTATCGGCCGGGCGGCAAACCACCGGCCAGGCATGCGGGGAAGGGCATACGCAACGGCACGGCCACCCGCGGCGCGACCGCCACAATGCAATCCAGTGCCGTGAATTCGGGCTCCACCGAGCACCCACGGCGGGTGTGCGTTGGCCGCGGAGGCTTGGGCACGCCCACACCGATCGGGTACGGCGCCCGCGTTCCCGGGGCTGTTGGTTGGCCGGGGAAGTGTGCGCACACCCACATCGATCGGATCCGGCGCTCCCCAGGCTGTGGATCGCCCAAGGAAGTTCGCACGCACCCGCACCGATCGGATACAGCGCCGCGTGGGTTGTGCGTTGATCCCCGGATGCTGTGCACCAGGGACGCGCAAGCCGTACACAACAGGAAAGCCGTCGATCCCGATGAGATCGACGGCTTTCGATGGGGGACTCAGACGGGGAGGATGACGACGAAGCGGCGGGGCTCCTCGCCTTCCGACTCGCTGCGCAGGCCCACGGTCGCGACCGCGTCGTGCACGACCTTTCGCTCGAACGGGGTCATCGGCTGGAGCGCCTTCGGCTCGCCGGTGGCCTTGACGTCCTCCGCGGCGGCCGTACCGATCTTGGTCAGTTCGGCGCGGCGGCGTTCGCGGTAGCCTGCGACGTCGAGCATGAGCCGGGACCGCTCGCCGGTCTGGCGGTGGACCGCCAGGCGGGTCAGCTCCTGGAGCGCCTCCAGCACCTCGCCGGAGGGGCCGACCAGGTCCCCACCCTTGAGGCCGACAACCGACACCATCGCGCGGTCGCCCTCGACGTCCATGTCGATGTCGCCGTCCAGGTCGGCGATGTCGAGCAGGCCTTCGACGTAGTCGGCCGCGATCTCACCTTCCTGTTCGAGGGCGGCGACGTCGGGAGCCGCCTTGACGGTCTCCTCAGCTTCGGTCACGTCCGAACTCCTTCTCACATTGCTCGGTATTCACGACTTCTTGCTGCCGGTCCGCTTGCTCCGCGGTTGGCGGGTCGGCTGCTGCCGGACGATCTTAGGCTCGGGCGGGGCCACGGGCTCCTCGGCCGTCTCCTTGGTCTTCCGGAACCGCGAGAGCAGGCTGGCCGGCGGCGTGGGCGGGATCAGGTTGCCCTTGGCGTCAAACTGCGGCATCGGGTTACGGCTGTAGAACCAGTGTTGCTGACCCAGCGTCCACACGTTGGTGGTAACCCAGTAAAGAATCAGCCCAAGCGGGAAGTTGAGGGAAAAGACGGCAAACAGCGGCGAGATGTACATCAAGATCTTCTGCTGCTGCGCCATCGGATTGTCCGGCATCTGCGCCATCGAGCGGGTGACGCTCTGCCGCACCGTCAGGAAGGTCGTCAGCGAGCTGATCGCGACGAAGACCACCAGGACGACCTTGGCGACGACCGGGTCGGCGTTGTACTTCGCGATGTCCGCCGCGCTGGTGAAGAAGGTCGCCGGGAAGGGCGCGCCGAAGATGTGCGCGTCGCGGGCGTTGTTCACCAGCTCCTGCGTCATGCCGAACTTGGGCTGCCCGTGCGCCATCGCGTTCAGCACGGTGAACATCGAGATGAAGATCGGGAACTGGGCCAGGATGGGCAGGCAGCCGCCGAGCGGGTTGGCGCCGCCCTCCTGGTAGACGCGCATGACCTCTTGGTTCATACGCTGCTTGTCGTTCTTGTACCGCTTGCGCAGCTCCTGGATCTTGGGAGCCAGCTCCTGCATCTTCTTCGACGAGCGCATCTGCTTGAGGAAGAGCGGGAAGATCAGGATACGCATCAGCACGGTGAGCGTGATGACGGTCAGCGCCCAGTTCAGGCCGCTGTCGGGACTAATGACAGTGCTGTAGCCCGTGTGGATCCACGTGATCACTTGAGCGATGGCCGTATACAGCCAATTCAGCCAGGACAGCTCCACCGAGCTAGCTCCCTTGCGTGTTGTGGGGTCGAGGGGGCACGGGATCGAACCCGCCGGGGTGGAAGGGATGGCATCGGCCGATACGCCTGATGGTCAACCACACCCCGCGCAACGCCCCGTGAACGGCGATCGCCTCCACACCGTATGCGCTGCAGGAGGGGAAGAATCGGCAGCGTGGCCCGAAAAGGGGGCTGATGAAAGCCCGGTAAAATCTTATCGGAGCCACCAGAATCCGGGCAGCGGGCGACATGGGGACGGGCGTGCTGCCCGGTGTCCCCGAGGTCGCTGGCTGCTCGGCTGTCATGACCGTCCATCTCAGAGCCGCCGGAGAAGTCGTTCGAGCGCGACATCGAGATCGGCGGCCAGGTGTTCGCTGCGCGCGGACGCGGCCGGAGGATTGGCGCGTACCACCAGCAGGCTACCTCTCGGAAGTAGGTGTATACGTGCCCGCATCAGGTGTCTGAGCCGCCGCTTGACCTGATTGCGCACGACGGCCCCGCCGACGGCCTTGCTGACGACGAATCCGACAAGTGGGGGCAAGTCCCCTTCACCGGTACGGAAATGGGCGACCAGCGACGGACGTCCGGCACGGCGCCCGCGACGGATCGCCTCGGCGAACTCGTCACCCCGCCGCATGCGGTAAGCGGACGGCAGCACCGGCTACTTCCTTATATAAGGTGACCCGCCGCCACGGGGGCGGCGGGCGTTCCTCAGTTCGGCTGCAAAATCGGGTTGTGGATCAGACGGTCAGCTCGGCGCGGCCCTTGCGGCGACGGGCGGCCAGGATGGCGCGGCCGGCCCGGGTGCGCATGCGCAGCCGGAAGCCGTGGGTCTTCGCGCGGCGACGGTTGTTCGGCTGGTAAGTACGCTTGCTCACGAGTGGGCTCCAGGCTTGAGTTACACCCGGGACGGTCCTCGGGCGCGGTACGGTGCACGATTTGCGACTCACCGATCGCAGGGCATGCGAAATAGCCGTCACGGATAAGCCGACCGCAACACGTTACGGGGGATCCGCCGGATGGTCAAACCGGCGGGCAATCCTCATTAGCCTGATCATCAGCGCAGAGCGTGACCATACCAGTGTGCAGCGGAGTTTTCCCCAGGCTCGTGACCTGGTTTTCCACCGGTGGTTCGGCTGTCCACACCCTGTGGTCGCGGCAACCACTAGGCTGTGGACAACGTCTTGAACGCGGGTGGGCACACCGCTACTGTCAGGCGTTCAGACCTTCCTCCCCATCCCGAAGGCTGTGCACGACCTGTGCACAACTTGTGGATCCTCTGTGGATCTCTGTGGATCAAGTAGCGGGGACTGGTGCCGCCGGAACGACCCCGGCCATAAGCGGGTGTGGATAACGGATCGCGGCGTGCGAGCGGGGGCCGCGTAAGGGAGGAGGGCCGAGCCGTGGACGGTGTCGACCTCAACGCGGTATGGGCCCGCGCACTTGCCACCCTCACCGAGGAGGGCGTTTCCGGGCAGCAGCGTGCCTTCCTGCAGATGACCACGCCATCGGGCCTGATCAACGACACGATCCTGCTGGCTGCCCCCAATGATTTCGCGAAGGAAGTCCTGGAAGTACGGCTTCGCCCGCTGATCGCGCACGCCCTCTCGCAGGAGTTCGGCCGCCCGGTCCGGATCGCGGTCATGGTCGACTCGACCAACCAGCCGCAGGGCGGGCAGCAGCAGCGCGAAAGTTATCCCCAGGCTCCTGGGCAGAACTACCCCCGCCCCTCCGGATATCCCCAGCAGGTGGACAACGGTTTTCCCCAGCAGGGAGGGGCACAACCAGCCTTTGGCCAGGACTTCCGGCCGGGCGGTCCGGCGTTGTCCCCCGATTATCCACAGGGTGGTCCACAGGCCAAGCCGGGTTTCTCGTTCGCACAGGATGGTCCACAGGAGGCCCAGCAGCCGCACGCGCAGCCGTCGGTGGAGCCGTACCCGTCGCCGGGAGGGCAAGGCGGGGGTATTCCGACAGAGCCGCCCAAGTTCGTTACGGAGCCGCCCACGCCGGAGCCGGTGCAGAACCGGTGGGAGAGTCGCGGCGGGAGCCGTACCAGCGGGGAACCGGCGCGGTTGAACGCCAAGTACACCTTCGACACCTTTGTCATCGGGGCCAGCAACCGGTTCGCGCACGCGGCCGCGGTGGCTGTGGCGGAAGCGCCGGCGAAGGCGTACAACCCGCTGTTCATCTACGGGGACTCGGGGCTGGGGAAGACGCACCTGCTGCACGCGATCGGCCACTACGCGCAGAGCCTGTACGACGGCGCCCGGGTCCGGTATGTGAGCTCGGAGGAGTTCACCAACGACTTCATCAACTCCATTCGCGACCACAAGGCCGACGGCTTCCGGGCCCGCTACCGCGCGGTGGACATCCTGCTTGTGGACGACATCCAGTTCCTGGAGGGTAAGGAGCAGACGCAGGAGGAGTTTTTCCACACCTTCAACACCCTGCACAACTCCTCCAAGCAGATCGTCATCTCCAGCGACCGCGCGCCCAAGCAGCTGGTCACGCTGGAGGATCGGCTGCGCAACCGGTTCGAGTGGGGGCTGATCACCGACGTGCAGCCGCCCGAGCTGGAGACCCGGATCGCGATCCTGCGGAAGAAGGCCATCCAGGAAGGGCTGGCCGCGCCGCCGGACGTGCTCGAATACATCGCCAGCCGGATCGCCACCAACATCCGCGAGCTGGAGGGCGCGCTGATCCGGGTGACCGCGTTCGCCAGCCTGAACCGGCAGTCAGTGGACATCCAGCTGACCGAGGTCGTGCTCAAGGATCTGATCAGCGAGGACGCGGACACCGAGATCACGATCGCGCTGATCATGTCGACGACGGCCGAGTACTTCGGGGTCTCGCTGGAGGATCTGTGCGGCGGCTCGCGGTCGCGGGCGCTGGTGACGGCCCGGCAGATCGCCATGTATCTGGCCAGGGAGCTGACCGACCTGTCGCTGCCGAAGATCGGCCAGCAGTTCGGCGGCCGGGATCACACCACGGTCATGCACGCGGAGCGGAAGATCCGGTCGCTGATGGCCGAACGGCGCTCGATGTACAACCAGGTGAATGAGCTCACCACCCGCATCAAGCAACGCGGTCGTCAAGCTTGATTCACAGGCTGTGGATATCTCCTGTGGATCACCGCTCCTACACGTCAGACCCGTGTTAGCGACGTCCTGAAGATCTTTTCGCGAGACGCTTTTCCCACACCCTGTGGATAACTCTGGGGACAAGTTGGGGATAACTTGGGGACAACCTGTGCATGGTCTGTGGACGCTCTGTGCACAGTGGAAAAATCACCAACCGAGATGGGCGTGTCTCCCGTGGATAACCTGGGGAAAACCTGTGGGCAACCTCCGGTAACCAGTGGATGACGGACCGTTTTCCTGGGGATGGCTTGTGGACGACCGAAAGTTCCCCACAGGCCACGCTTCGTCATCCACCGTTTACCCACAGGCACGGTGGACAACGGCAGCCATGCTGAGCTGCGAAAACAGGGGTTCATCCACATATCCACAGCCCCTATGAATGTGACTACGTTCTCTCTCACTAGGGAAATCAAGAGCAACAGAAGGGCTTCGCGGAGCGCCAAGGTGCGGGAGAGTTGACACCTGTGGGCGAGCGACGAGGATGGGCGTTCGCTGCTACGTCCGCCGAGCAGACCGCACATCCGCAACTGGAGTACTGCCCACTCCCGCGAGGGATCAACCGCGTTCGCCGGACTTGCGACCGCAGAGACAGCAACAAGCCATGAAATTCACAGGAGGCTGATCCACGTGATGTTCCGGGTCGACCGAGACGTGCTCGCCGAGGCGGTCGCGTGGACGGCACGTAGCCTGCCCGCTCGCCCCTCCGTGCCCGTGCTCGCGGGCATGCGACTGGAAGTGACGGAAGACCACCAGCTGAAGCTCTCCGGCTTCGACTACGAGGTCTCCGCCGAGGTAACCCTCGATCTGCAGACCGGCGAACCGGGCGTGGTCCTGGTCTCCGGCAAGCTGCTCGCCGAGATCACCCGCGCGCTGCCCGCGCAACCCGTCGACCTGGTTGTTGAGGGCGCCAAGGCGGTCGTCACCTGTGGAAGCGCCCGCTTCACCCTGCTGACCATGCCGGTGGAGGACTACCCGTCCCTGCCGGCCATGCCGCCCGCGGCCGGGCGGGTCGGCAGCGACGTGTTCGCGGCCGCCGTCGCCCAGGTGGCCACCGCGGCGGGCAAGGACGACACCCTGCCCATGCTCACCGGCGTCCGGATGGAGATCGAGGGCGACACGGTCACGCTGGCCGCGACCGACCGCTACCGGCTGGCCGTGCGCGAGCTGAAGTGGCAGCCCGACCAGCCGGACTTCCAGGCGATCGCCATGATCCCCGGGCGCACCCTGGCCGACACCGCCAAATCGCTGATCACCGGCGCCGAGGTGGAGATCGCGCTCAGTTCGGTCGGCGGCACCGGCGAGGGTATGATCGGCTTCTCCAGTTCCGGCCGCCGCACCACCACTCGCCTGCTCGACCCCGAATTCCCCAAGTACCGCTCGCTCCTGCCCACCGAGTTCTCCGCCCACGCCGACATCGCGACCAGCTCCTTCGTGGAGGCGGTCAAGCGGGTGGCCCTGGTCGCCGAGCGCAACACACCGGTGCGGCTCGCCTTCCGCGGCACCGAAGTCGTCCTGGAGGCCGGCAGCGGCGACGAGGCCCAGGCGGTGGAGGTCCTGCCGGTGGAGTTCGAGGGCGACGACATCAACATCGCCTTCAACCACCAGTTCCTGCTGGAAGGCCTGGGGGCGATCGACTCGGACGTGGCCCGGCTGAACTTCACGACCTCCACGAAGCCCGCCATCCTCACCGGTGGAAAACCTGTGGATGAAAAAGCCATCGCGGACTACCGCTACCTGATCATGCCCATCCGCCTGAGCAGCTGACCCCCCAGACATTCACGGAGGGACCGTATGATCTACCCCCGTGCCGGGTAGGGCGCTCACGATGGACCAAGAGGGGGGTGGCCTCGATGCAGATCGGCCTGATCGGGCTCGGGAAGATGGGCGGCAACATGGCCGAGCGGCTTCGCCGCGGCGGCCATGACGTGGTCGGATACGACCGCGATCCGAAGGTCAGCGACGTCGGGAGCCTCAAGGATCTCGTGGAGCGGCTGGAGGCGCCCAGGGCGGTCTGGATCATGGTTCCGGCCGGCGACCCCACCCGGGCGACGATCAACCACCTGAGCGAGCTGCTCGCCGCCGGGGACATCATCATCGACGGCGGCAACTCCCACTATGTGGACGACCAGAAGCACGGCGCCGAACTGGCCGCGCGGAACGTCGGCTTCGTGGACGTCGGCGTCAGCGGGGGCGTCTGGGGCCTGGAGAACGGCTACGCGCTGATGGCGGGCGGCACGGCCGAGGACATCCAGCGGTTGCGGCCGATCTTCGAGACGCTCAAGCCGGTGGGCGCGGACGGTTTCGTCCACGCGGGCGGGATCGGCGCGGGCCACTTCGCCAAGATGGTCCACAACGGCATCGAGTACGGCATGATGCAGGCCTTCGCCGAAGGCTGGGAGCTGCTGGAGGCCACCGACATCGTCACCGACGTGCCCGGGGCCTTCGCCAGCTGGCGGCACGGCACGGTGATCCGATCCTGGCTGCTGGACCTGCTCGTACGGGCGCTCAAGGAGGACCCGGAGCTGGCGGAGCTGAAAGGTTATGCACAGGACTCGGGCGAGGGCCGGTGGACGGTGCAGGCGGCTGTGGATCACGCGGTCCCGCTGCCGGTGATCACCGCCGCGCTGTTCGCCAGGTTCGCCTCCCGGCAGGATGATTCGCCCGCGATGAAGATGATCGCGGCGCTGCGCAACCAGTTCGGCGGGCATGCGGTGAACGCGGTGGACGGCCAGACCGGATTGGGCGCCGACTCCCCCGGCGCGGACACCGTGCCCCCGGTGGAAGCCGAGAACTGAGCGGAGCCTTCTCGCCGTACCGGGCCAGAACGGCAGGGGCAAGCGCGCTCAAGATGTCGGTGGGGACCGCTAGCGTTGCGGCATGCACGTCGCCCATCTCTCGCTCACCGACTTCCGGTCCTATCCCGGGGTGGAGCTCGCGCTCGACCCGGGCGTGACCGCGTTCGTCGGCCCGAACGGGCAGGGCAAGACGAACCTCGTCGAAGCGCTCGGCTACGTCGCCAGCCACGCCAGCCACCGAGTGGCCACCGACGCCCCCCTGGTCCGGCACGGCGCCGCCCGGGCGGTGATCCGCTCGATGATCGTCAAGGACGACCGCCGCGCGCTGATCGAGCTGGAGCTCAACCCCGGCCGGGCCAACCGGGCCCGGATCAACCGTTCCCCCGTCTCCCGCGCCCGGGATGCCCTGGGGCTGCTCAGAACGGTCCTGTTCGCCCCCGAGGACCTCGCCCTGGTGAAGGGCGACCCCGCCGAGCGGCGCAGGTTCATGGACGATCTGCTGGTCGCCCGCCATCCCCGGTTCGCCGGGGTCAGGGCCGACTACGACCGCGTGCTCAAGCAGCGCAACGCCCTGCTCCGCACGGGCGTTCTGGCGCGCCCTGGAAGGCGTCGTAGCGCCCGCAGGCAGGACGAGGAGAGCGGATTCGCGGAAGCGGGCGCCGGTGACGTCCAGAGCACGCTGGAGGTCTGGGACAGCCATCTCGTCCGCCATGGCGCGGAGCTGCTGGCGGCCCGCCTCGACCTGGTGGACGAGCTGCGCCCGCTCGCCGCGAAGGCCTACGCCACCCTCGCCCCGGCCTCCGACGCCGCCCAGCTCGAATATTCGTCCACAGCCCTGGGGACAACCCGCGACGACCTGGCGGCCCAGCTGCTCGCCGCCCTCGCCGAGGCCCGCAAGTCCGAACTCGAACGCGGCATCACCCTCGTCGGCCCGCACCGCGACGACCTTCAGCTCCGCCTCGGCGAGCTGCCCGCCCGCGGCTACGCCAGCCACGGCGAATCCTGGTCGTTCGCGCTGGCCCTCCGGCTGGCCGCCTACGACCTGCTCCGCGCCGACGGCGGCGACCCCGTGCTGATCCTGGACGACGTGTTCGCCGAACTCGACACCCAGCGCCGCCGCAGGCTGGCCGAGATGGTCGCCCCGGCGGAGCAGGTCCTGATCACCGCCGCCGTCCCCGACGACGTGCCCGGCGAGCTCATCGGCGCGCGTTTCGACGTGACAGAAGGGAGCGTGACCCGTGTCTGAACCCCTCGGCTCGGGTGGCCAGTCCCCGCAGAACTCGGCGGCCAAGGGAGCCGCCCTGGCCAGGGAGAAACTCGCCCAGGCCAAGGCCGACGCGCTGCGCCGCGGCCAGCTGCCGCGCAGCGAGCCGCGCCGCCGCAAGAACGGCGCGCGACGCGACTCCGCCGATCCCCAGCTGTTCGGCGGCGCGATCCGCGACCTGCTGGCCGAGCGCGGCTGGGAGCAGTCGGTCGCCGTCGGCGGGGTGTTCGGCCGCTGGCGGGAGATCGTCGGCCCCGAACTCGCCTCGCACACCCGGCCGGAGACCTTCGAGGACGGCGAGCTGCTGGTCTCCGCCGACTCCACCGCCTGGGCCACCCAGGTGCGTCTGCTGGCGGCATCCCTGGTCAGACGGCTGAACGAGGAGTTAGGCGACGGCACGGTCCACAGGGTCAAGGTGCACGGGCCCAACACCGGCGTCCGTCCCGGTGGCCTGCGCGTTCACGGGAGCAAGGGGCCAGGGGACACCTATGGCTAATATCGGGCAATCTCCGCGCCGTAAGTCGTATGTTCCGGCTTGGCCGCGCCTGTGTCTGGACTGAGGAACGCAGGTCGCGGAGCGGCCGGAGTGACGAGGGAAGACATAGGCTGAAAGCGGCCAAGCCCGCCGATCCGAAGGATCAGCCATAAACACCGCCCGAAATCGCGTCTGGGGCGAGAGACCCCGGTCTCGCGGGGTTGACATTAAAAACAAGATCATCGCATTAGCGGGCATCACAGCGCCCGTCAATGCCACCTCAGGTCCCGAAGACCGGTAGAATGAAAGAGGACTTAAGGACACGTCCGTTTGCGTGTCACCCCGGCCTGACGAGCCGACTCCCCTGGGTGAGCGCATCGGGGCACTCACGACGGTGACGGGCACGGCAGGGTAGCCATCCTCGGATGTCTCCTGCCGCGTGTCCGCGGCAGGAGGATTTCACACTTGTCCTACGACGCAAGCTCTATCACCGTTCTCGAAGGCCTGGAGGCGGTCCGCAAGCGCCCGGGTATGTACATCGGCTCGACCGGCGAGCGTGGCCTGCACCACCTCGTCTACGAGGTTGTGGACAACTCGGTCGACGAAGCCCTGGCGGGCGTCTGCGACTACATCGAGGTCACGCTGCTCGCCGACGGCGCCGTCCGGGTTGTGGACAACGGCCGGGGCATCCCGGTGGCGATGCACCCGGTGGAGAAGAAGCCGACCCTGGAGATCGTGCTCACCGTGCTGCACGCCGGCGGCAAGTTCGACGGCCAGTCGTATGCGGTGTCGGGCGGCCTGCACGGGGTGGGCGTCTCGGTGGTGAACGCGCTGTCCAGCCGCCTGGAAGCGGAGATCAAGCGAGACGGGTTCCACTGGCGGCAGTCGTATCTCGGGTCGAAGCCGACCACGGATGTGATCAAGGGCGAGCCGACCGACGAGACCGGCACCACGATCACCTTCTGGCCCGACGAGGGCATCTTCGAGACGACCGCCTGGAACTTCGAGACGCTCAGCCGCCGGTTCCAGGAGATGGCCTTCCTCAACAAGGGCCTCACGATCATCATCAGGGACGAGCGCCCCGATCACTTCGTGGATGAGCCGATCCAGGTTGAGTACTGCTACCAGGGCGGTCTGTCCGACTTCGTGGCGCACCTGAACTCGAAGAAGGAGACCGTCCACAACTCGATCATCGACTTCGAGGAGCACGGCGACGGCATCTCCGCCGAGATCGCCATGCAGTGGAACGGGTCGTACTCGGAGTCGGTCTACACCTTCGCCAACACGATCAACACCGCCGAGGGCGGCACCCACGAAGAGGGCTTCCGGGCCGCGCTGACCACGATCGTCAATCGGTACGCGCGCGAGCAGAAGATCCTCAAAGAGGGCAAGGACGACAACCTCACCGGCGACGACGTGCGCGAGGGCCTCACCGCGATCATCTCGGTGAAGCTGGCGGAACCGCAGTTCGAGGGCCAGACCAAGACCAAGCTGGGCAACACCGAGGCCAAGTCGTTCGTCCAGAAGGCCTGCAACGATCACCTGCGGGACTGGTTCGAGCGCAACCCCGGCGAGGCCAAGGAGATCATCAACAAGTCGCTGCAGGCCTCCCGGGCCCGGATCGCCGCCCGCCAGGCGCGCGACCTGACCCGGCGCAAGTCGCTGCTGGAGAGCGGCTCCGGCCTGCCCGGCAAGCTGGCCGACTGCCAGTGGAGCGAGCCCGAGCGCTGCGAACTGTTCATCGTCGAGGGCAACTCGGCCGGCGGCTCCGCCAAGGGCGGCCGCGACTCGCGGTTCCAGGCGATCCTGCCGATCCGCGGCAAGATCCTCAACGTCGAGAAGGCGCGGATCGACAAGGTCCTCAAGAACACCGAGGTCCAGTCGCTGATCACCGCGCTCGGCACCGGCGTGCACGACGAGTTCGACCTGTCCAAGCTGCGCTACCACAAGCTGATCCTGATGGCCGACGCCGACGTCGACGGCCAGCACATCACCACGCTGCTGATGACGCTGCTGTTCCGTTTCATGCGCCCGCTGATCGAGGCAGGGCATGTGTACCTGTCCCAGCCCCCGCTGTACAAGATCAAGTGGGACCGTAAGGGGGAGGACGCGTCGTATGCGTACTCCGACCGGGAGCGCGACGCCGTCATCCAGGCCGGGATCGACGCCGGCAAGCCCGACCCGCGGCCGCGCGACAACGTGCAGCGCTTCAAGGGTCTCGGCGAGATGAACGCCAACCAGCTGTGGGAAACCACGATGAACCCGGACACCCGGCTGCTGCTGCAGGTCACCCTGGACGACGCGGCCCAGGCCGACGAGATGTTCAGCGTCCTGATGGGCGAGGAGGTCGCGCCGCGCCGCGAGTTCATCATCAGGAACGCGCGCGACGTGCGATTCCTCGATGTGTAATCGGCCTGCCGTACAGAGCAGAAAAGGATTGACGTGACGGAAGTGAACCTGCCTCCGGGCCCGCCGGCCGATCGTATCGAGCCGGTGGACATCCAGTCCGAGATGCAGCGCAGCTACATGGACTACGCGATGTCGGTCATCGTGTCGCGCGCGCTGCCGGATGTGCGCGACGGGCTCAAGCCCGTGCACCGGCGGGTGCTGTACGCGATGTTCGACGGCGGTTACCGCCCCGACCGCGGCTACTTCAAGTGCTCCCGGGTCGTCGGCGACGTCATGGGCTCCTACCACCCCCACGGCGACACCTCGATCTACGACACTCTGGTACGGCTCGCGCAGCCCTGGTCGCTGCGCTACCCGCTGGTCGACGGCCAGGGCAACTTCGGCTCCCCGGGCAACGACATGCCCGCCGCCATGCGATACACCGAGTGCAAGCTCGCGCCGATCGCCATGGAGATGCTCCGGGACATCGACAAGGAGACCGTCGACTTCCAGCCCAACTACGACGGCCGCTCCCAGGAGCCCGTCGTGTTGCCGTCGCGGTTCCCGAACCTGCTGGTCAACGGCTCGGCCGGGATCGCGGTCGGGATGGCCACCAACATCCCGCCGCACAACCTGCGCGAGGTCGGCGCGGCCGTGCAGTGGGCGCTCCAGCACCCGGACGCCACCGAGGAGGAGCTGCTCGAAGCCCTCATCGCCCGGGTCAAGGGCCCCGACTTCCCCACCGGCGCGTTGATCGTCGGCAAGCGCGGCATCGACGAGGCGTACCGGACCGGGCGCGGGTCGATCACCATGCGGGCCGTGGTGGAGGTCGAGGAGGACAACAAGGCGCGGCAGTGCCTGGTCATCACCGAGCTGCCGTACCAGGTCAACCCCGACAACCTCGCGTTGTCCATCGCCGAGCTCGTCAAAGAGGGCAAGGTCACCGGCATCGCCGATGTCCGGGACGAATCCTCCTCCCGGGTCGGCCAGCGCCTCGTCGTCGTGCTCAAGCGTGACGCGGTCGCCAAGGTCGTGCTCAACAACCTGTACAAGCACACCCAGCTGCAGACCACCTTCGGCGCCAACATGCTGGCCCTGGTCGACGGCGTGCCGCGCACGCTCCGCCTGGACCAGTTCGTCAAGTACTACATCGGTCACCAGATCGAAGTCGTCGTCCGGCGCACCCGCTTCCTGCTGCGCAAGGCCGAGGAGCGCGCGCACATCCTGCGGGCCCTGCTCAAGGCCCTGGACCGGCTCGACGACGTGATCGCGCTCATCCGCCAGTCGCCCTCGGCGTCGGCCGCCCAGCAGGGCCTGATGAGCATGCTGGAGATCGACGAGATCCAGGCCCAGGCCATCCTGGACATGCAGCTGCGCAAGCTCGCCGCCCTGGAACGCCAGCAGATCCAGGATGAGTACGAGAACCTGATGGCGCAGATCATCGACTACCAGGACATCCTCGCCTCCCCCAGCCGCCAGCGCAGCATCGTGGCCGACGAACTCGGCGAGATCATCACGCGGTATGGCGACGACCGGAAGACCGAGATCATCGCCTACGAGGGCGACATGTCCATCGAGGACCTGATCGCCGAAGAGGACATGGTCGTCACGATCACCCGCGGTGGGTATGCCAAGCGCACCAACACCGACCTCTACCGGGCGCAGAAGCGCGGCGGCAAGGGTGTCCGCGGCGCTCAGCTGCGCCAGGACGACATCGTCGAGCACTTCTTCGTCACCACCACCCACCACTGGCTGCTGGCCTTCACCAACAAGGGCCGGGTGTATCGGGTCAAGGCGTATGAGCTGCCCGATTCCGGCCGCGACGCGCGCGGGCAGCACCTGGCCAACCTGCTCGCCATGCAGCCCGACGAGCACGTCGCGGAGATCCTCGACCTCCGCGACTACGAGGTCGCCCCGTACCTCGTGCTGGCCACCCGCAGCGGCCTGGTCAAGAAGACCAGACTTTCCGAGTACGACTCGCCGCGCTCTGGTGGCCTGATCGCGATCAACCTGCGCGAAGATGACGAGGTGATCGCCGCCAGACTCGTGTCCGAGGAGGACGATCTGCTGCTCGTCTCCAAGGGCGCGCAGTCGATCCGCTTCACCGCCTCCGACGAGGCGCTGCGCCCCATGGGCCGCGCCACCAGCGGTGTCATCGGCATGCGGTTCATCGACGGCGACGAACTTCTCGCCATGAATGTGATGAGCCATGGCGACGACGTGCTTATCGCGACCGAGGGTGGGTATGCGAAGCGGACCCCCGTCGACCACTATCCGCTTCAAGGTCGGGGCGGTAAGGGCGTGCTGACCGCGAAAATCGTGAGCGCCCGTGGCAAGCTGGTCGGAGCGGTCATGGTGAGACCCGAGGACGAAGTCTTCGCGATCACCTCAGCCGGTGGAGTGATCCGTACCAGCGCCGGCGAGATCAAGCAGTCCGGACGCCAGACCATGGGGGTTCGGCTGATGAATCTCGCCGAAGGCGACAGCGTCGTGGCCCTCGCCCGGAACGCCGAAACGTTGGCGGCAGCCGAAGCTTTGGAGACAGTGGAGAATGGGGCAGGAGACGAGGAATGACGAACTCGGGGAGCGCCAGCGCCAGAACACGGAAGGGCTCGGCCGCCAAGCCGATGACTTTCTCGATGCGTGACGGGGTGTCCGAGCGGATCGAAGACGAGGGACCGGAGTCTCGTCCCGCCGAGGAACCGAAGTCGGACGACTCCACGGTTCGCATCCGCACGTCGGGTCCGGACCCGAAGCCGTGGTCGCCCGCCGCGCCCGACCTGAACGAAACCAACCCGCGCCCCCCGGCCGTCCCATCCGTCGGCATGGCCGCCGACCTGACCGCACCGGCCGACCGGCCGATACTCAAAACCCAACCGGCAGAAGACCGGAAACCGGCCATCCGCGCCCCCCGGAAGGCCCATCTTGTCCTCCGCCGGGTAGAACCCTGGTCCGCGATGAAGTTCAGCTTCGTCGTCTCCCTGGTCTGCTTCGTCGTCCTGTTCGTCGCGGTCGCCGTGCTGTACGGCGTGCTGTCCGCCATGGGCGTCTTCGACGAGATCGTCAAAGCCGTCAACCAGCTGACCGTCGGCGAGGGCGCGGCGCCGTCCTTCGACGTGGCCAGCTGGTTCGAGCCGGTGCGCATCCTGGGCTACACAGCCCTGCTGGGCGCGATCAACGTGGTTCTGATCACGGCCCTGGCCACGCTGGGTGCCGTTATCTACAACCTTTCCGCCGACCTGGTCGGCGGCGTTGAAGTCACGTTCAGCGAAGCCGAGTGACCTTCGTCCTGTACGGCCACCGGTCGCGCGTGGCCGTGGCCGTACAGGAACGACGGTGCGAGGAACCCCTCGGACACGGTAAGCTTTTCCTCGTCCAGCCAAGACCTACGGGTTTTGAGCGTGGCTGGGGGCTATAGCTCAGACGGTTAGAGCGCTTCCCTGATAAGGAAGAGGTCCCAGGTTCAAGTCCTGGTAGCCCCACTCGAAGTCGGAGGCCTGTGGTCGCGAGCTTTGCTCGCTCCTTCGGGCCTTCTCGTCGTTTACACGGGGGGACGACCCCCCGAGCCCCCCGGCGTGGGGGGCACAGCCCCCCACGCCCCCAGGGTTGCTAGCGCGGTTGCCGTGTTCGAGTTAGCGGTCATCAGGGGCGGTGTGGGAGATCAGGTCAGAGTGAGCACTCATCTGAGTGTTGGTACTCAGGACGCCACACCCTAGGGGCTTCAGACTCGGAGGTATGCAACCTGTACGGACTGTGATGCGCTATGTCTCCCGGTATGACCGGGGGCGCTTTGGCCTGGCTGTCGCTGGGTCATATGCGCTGATCGTTTTCGGTGTGACCGTCTACGTTGAGATCAGCGTGCGTCAACCTGGGAGCCAAGGCTTGGAGGCGATATGGCTGATCGCGATTACCTCTCCGGCCTCTCAGATCTTGCTCTTGCTTCCGCTTCCCGACCCAGAGATCTCTCGTTTCCTGATCCCCGCCGCCGGGCTAGTCCAGGCATGGATTCTCTGGGTGATCGTGCGGGGGCGTAGAAAGAGCATGCCTCCGGCGGGGGCGGTGAGGCTCCGGGATGATCGCGAAGAGCAAGGCTAGGACCGTAGGGGCTGAGGGGGACTGATCGTCTCGCTATCGACCCGGGTAAGCCGAGCAAACCGGGGCCAGGAGGGCAGGTCGTTCCTCCAGTTGGGGGCTCCACCTTGACTCCTGGCCCGCTCCTTGAAGGGGTGGGACGACGGTGACGGGGAGATTCGCGGGCACGCTGCGGGCGGCCGCGCAACCTGTCTTAGAGTGTGATCATGCAGGTTCCTGACCGGCTCCACTGGCTGATCGAGCAGGATGCATCTTGGTCGGGGGATCACGAAGGAGCCAGTGGGACGGCCCTGCGGGTGGTGTCGGGATCGAAGATCTTCTACGTCAAGCACGGTCCTCTCGCTCGGGCGGAGCATCTGCGACTGTGCTGGCTTCATGGACGGGTCCCCGTTGCTGAGGTGGTCGCTTTCGAGGATCCCTTTCTCGTTCTTGCCGATGTGGGCGCTCCGTCCCTGGAAGCCGCCGCGCCCGCTGACCTGGGTGCCGTTCTGGGACGGACGCTGCGCGTGCTGCACGAGTTGTCCGTCGCCGAGTGCCCCTTTGACGGGCGCCTGTCGGTGGTTCTCGAACGCGCTGGCGCCAATGTTCGTGACGGCCTGGTGGACTCGGACGACTTCGACGACGATCATCTCGGGCTGACTCCTGAGGCGATCTACGAACGACTGTTGGCCACGCGGCCGCCCATCGAGGATCTCGTCGTCGCGCACGGGGACTACACCCCCTCCAACGTGCTGCTGCCTGCCTCGGGAGAGGCTGTCGTCATCGACATTCCGGCGTTGGGGGTGGCCGACCGGTATCGCGATCTTGCCATCGCGCACAGGTACTTGTCTGAGGACCCCGGCACGGTGGCGTGGGAGGCGTTCCTTTCGGCCTATGGGCTGGTCGATGACATCGAGGAGGAGCGGCTGTACTACTACCGACTGCTGGACGAGCTTCTTTGACCCGGAGACCAGGCCTGCTGTGCGTATTTAGACCGGTTGGGGAACGCGGAGGCCACGGTGTGCCGTATTGGCGGCTGAACCATTACCAGCCTTCCAGGAGCACACGATGCGTACCGTCAAGAACAATCTACTGAGCCTGCCGATGCGCGCCGTCGCGTCGGCGGCACCGGGCGGCGTCATGTCCGGCGCCGGCCACGCCGCGACCGGCGATGTCGCCATGAATTATCTTCAATGGATAGCGCAATACGGAAAGTCCGTTATGCGACTCACGAAAAGGAGCGGACTCCGGGCGGTGGCTGCCGGTGTCGTGGCGGTTTCCCCGCTCCTGGGATCGTTATCCATGCCGTCGGCTGCGCTGGCAGTCGGCGGTGAGGTGCTCAACGCAGGCGAACCGGGCACCGTCGAAGGAAGCTACATCGTCGTGCTCAAGGATCTTGAGCCGGGCGGTGCCGGTGTCCGGGCGGTAGGGGAGAGTCTGGCGAGCCAGTACGGCGGGCAGGTCGCGCGCACGTACGGCCATGCTCTCCAGGGTTTCTCCGTCATCATGTCCGAGGCGGACGCCAAGCGTCTCGCCGCCGATCCCGCGGTCTCCTACGTCGAGCAGAACAGAAAGATCAGCATAGCCGCCGGTCCTGAAACCGAGATCGTCCAGCAGAACCCGCCCTGGGGTCTCGACCGGATCGACAAGAGAAGCAAGACTCGCGACTCCAAGTACAACTACGTCAGCGGGTACACCGGATCCGGAGTCCGCGCGTATGTTCTCGACACTGGCATCCGGGTGGCTCATGCCGAGTTCGGTGGCCGCGCGACCACCCCGCAGGACTTCGTCGGGGATGGCAGGAACGGCAACGACTGTCACGGGCACGGCACGCACGTCGCTGGAACGATCGCAGGAGCCACTTACGGGGTCGCCAAGAACGCGTCGGTCGTGGGCATCCGCGTGCTGGACTGCGAGGGCGCGGGGACGTACGAAGGCGTCCTCGCCGGCGTCGACTGGATAACAGCGAACGCCATCAGACCCGCCGTCGTGAACATGAGCCTGGGCGGCCCCGCGAGCCAGTCGATGGACCAGGCGGTCCGCGGCGCGGTGGCTTCCGGCCTGCCCTTCGTCGTCGCGGCCGGGAACGTCGGATGTAACGTCAACGGTGGCGGCCTACTGTGCAATGAGGACGGATACTCGCCCGCGCGTGTGGCTGAAGCCATCACCGTCGCCGCGAGCGACAAAGACGACCTCCGCGCGCACTTCTCGAACTTCGGGAACGGTGTCGACATCAACGCTCCCGGCGTGGACGTGAAGTCGGCCTGGATCGGGAGCAACACCGCGACCAACACCATCAGCGGCACGTCGATGGCGGCGCCGCATGTGTCCGGGGTCGTTGCGCGCCTGCTGGTGACTCACCCGAACGCCACACCCAGTGCGATCGCGCTCGCTCTCAAGCACAACTCGCACAAGGGCTCCATCGGCGAACCGGACGAGCCCTACGACCCACAGCCGCCGATCCCGGAGGAAACCGATCCCGTGGTGCAGACGACCGGCGACCTCCTCCAGGCCTCATGGCAGGCGCAGCCGCTGTCCAGCTGCGTCCTGTCCGGCACCAATGCCAACAACATCACGATCCCGGACGTGGGTCCGGGCACCATGTCCCTGATCAACGTGACGGGCTGTGCCGGAGTCGGCTATGTCCAGCCGCTCCACGTGTCGTACACCGTTTTCCACACCCGTCCAGACGACGTTCGCATCGACCTGGTCGCCCCGGACGGCACCCGCTACCGGCTGCGGACCGAGGGACCGCCCGCCTCCACCCCCAACGCCTCGCCTGAGGCGATCTCGGCCACGCTCAACGTCAACGTGAACGAGACCGCCAGGAACGGGAACTGGCGGCTCGACGTCCAGGATCTCTGGCCCGACAACTTCGGCTACCTGGACACCTGGAATCTCAAGTTCTGACAGATGAGACCGGCAGGCGGTGAAGTGTTCATCCAGGCGATCCCGTTCGGGGATCGACGAAGAGAGGCACCACGCCGTGGCAGCGCTGAACACCGAAATGCTGGCCGGTCTCATCGTCGGTAATTACGTGGGCCGCACCCGCCATTAGCTCGATCACGCTCCGCGAAAGAATTCCAGGCGGTCGGCGAGTTCGGCGGGGCGGCTCAGCATCGGCATGTGGCTGCCGGGCATCTCGTCAGGGGTGATACCGAGTCGATCGTGGACCACAGCGCGCATGAAATCGACCGGGAAGAAGCGGTCGTCGGTGCAGATCAGGGCTCGGGTCGGGACGTTCGGAAGAGCTTGCCCCGGCCAGGGTGCCTTCGCCGAGGTGTCAGCCTGGTCCCGGGAGTCTTCCAGGGAGGCGTCCGCGATGTCTCTGGGCACGTCATGCAGGAAGAGGGCATACGCATCCTGGCCGTCAGGGTCGCGGCCGTCGCGCAGGTGGCTCTCTCGGAGAGCGGCCTCGTGGCCCGTGTTCTGCCACCAGTCACCAGGGTTCTCGCCGGGCCGCGGAATCATGCCCGCCACGAACACCAGCAACTCGACCGGCAGCCGGTCGCAGATGAGCGGTCCGGTGAAACCGCCGTAGGAGTGAGCCACCACGACCAGGTCGCGCCTATCGCCGATGGCTGTGACGGCCGCGTCGGCATACTCCTCCAGGCCGGCCTTCTCATCCTCGTACGGCAAGTCGACGGCGATGGTGCCGTGGCCGCGCCGGCGCAACTCCGCCTCCAGGAGCGACCAGTAGCCCGGTCCTGAACCTCCGCCGGGTATCAACACGAAGTTGCTCATGGCCCAGTTCTACCTTGTCCCACCGACATTCTTGGGAGGCCCATGACGTCACTGCCGTCGATCACACGTGTGGACCCCTGTGATTGGTGGAATCGGCAGGTCAGGGGCGATCCGTAGGCCAGTCCGGGCGCGGGCCGGTCACACGAGTTCTCAAACGACGGTGTGGCCTCCTAGGGGTGGTGGCTCAGCGTGTCGTCCGTCCGGATTCGCTGCCGGTGATCTATTCGCCAATACATGGAGAGACGACAATGCAGTTGTGGCCGTTCCACCGTCATCGTTGGCAGGAGATCGAGCGAATCGGGCTGGTCACCACGAGCTGGTGTCCTTGCGGGAAGACCAAGACGCGCGTTCGCGCGGACGCGCCGGAACGATCCAGAAGGGTGTTGCCAGCCGCGCCGGGGAGCGTGGGGAGTCACGACCACGATCCGGCTCGCAGCATCGCCAAGGATGTCTCCAACGTTCACGGCCGAGAGCCGGAAAGCCCGGTGTTGTGAAAGGCGCCCGGTTGTGTCCACCGGGGGTGGCGTAGGAGTTTCTGCTGGTTGTGGGCGTGGGTCGTGAGGTGATGGGCCTGGCCAGAGCATCCCACCGTGACCTACGTGCTGGGCACCGCGCTGGCCTGGCTGCTGACCAGCCGCCGGCTCGGCGGGCTCAGCGGCCGGATCCCGGCCGCCGGGCTGCGTCGAAGCTAGGTCCGGTTCCTGGAAAAGGATCTACGAACTTGATCGTGGTCGCGGAGGATCGCGCCCAGGGCGCCTCCCTGACCACGCCCACGCCGACGCTGACCACGTCCGCGCTGACCACGTCCGCGCTGACCACGTCCGCGCTGACCACGTCCGCGCTGACCACGTCCGCGCC
>NZ_BLAF01000057.1:0-11938 GCF_009687885.1 Acrocarpospora pleiomorpha | reverse complement strand
GACGCCGATCACGATCGCCAGCAGCAGGGCGGTGAGCGTGAAGCCTCGTGGTCGTAGAACTCCTCGAGTTTGGCGGCGCACTGATCTTGAGACGGTCCGGCGTCTTGAGATGCGAAAGGCCACGCACGGGGATGCGTAGCCGGGGATGGGCCGCCTGGAGGGGTCGGCGGCCCGGTGTTAAGTGCGGAATCTCTGCGGTGGTGTCGCGATGGCCTGATCAGTAGCTGAACGTGGTCGCGCCCTCGTCGCCGATCCACTGCCACATGGGGACGGTGCCGCCCAGTTCGGCGTTCTTGATGAGCGTGTTCTTGTCGAGCTTGCGGGAGTCGAAACAGATCGGGCAGACCAGATACTTGCCACCGGCGGCCTCGTACCGGGCGACCAGGTCGGCCAGTGGCGGGCAGCCCTCGCAGGCGACAGCGTTGGCTACGCCCTCGGTGGCCAGGCGGGAGGCTTCCTTGGTGAGGAACATGAGCGTGGGGCGGCCCTGCTCGGCCGCGCCGAGGGCGACGAGGAAGGCCACGGTGACGCGCTCAGGGTCCTCAAGTCCAGTGATCAAGCTGATGACGGCCTTTCCGGCCATGGGGAACTCCTAGGTTGGATCGGACTGGTTTGTCACCCCAAACCATGCTCGATCCATGTGTGATGGAGCGTGTGAGAAGACCGGCTGCGCCGCAAAAAACGTGTGAGCGCCATCACGCGGAGCGCGGCCGACCGAAGGCGTCGATCGCGGTACGGATCTCCGGGGCCAGCTTCTCGTACTCCTGATCCGGTACGGTTCCCACCGCGCTGACCACCCCGCTGAAGAAGCGGCGCAGGCAGACGGCGAGCACGACCTGGAAGACATCGAGGTCGCTGAGGCCGTAGTGCCGGAGGGTCTCGGCGTCGGCTTCGGTGATTCTGGTGGGGTCCAGGGCGACCTTCTCGGCGAAGTCCATGATGGCGACGTCTACCGCCGCGAGTCCCGCGTTGCGGTGGCCGCGGTTGATGGTGCTTGGTCGTGCGCGGGCCGCGTGCGGATGGGTTTGAGCTTCCGGCCGCCGCACGGACAGCGGCCGGAAGTGCTCGGTGTGTCGGCCTCCGGATTAGTCGACTGCGGTGGCTGTGATGCCGGCCTGGGCTACTGCGGGGGCCCAGAGCAGGACCAGGCTGATCACCGTCGCGACAGCCGCGGTCAGCCATCGACGTGCACGTCGGCGCATCGCTGCCTCCTTCTCTCGGTTCGGGGACGAATCACCGCGTATTCGACGCCGCTCGCGTTGCGGATTGGCCAGCGTTGAGGCGAGCCGTCTGAATCGTCCAGATAATTGCGTTCGGGCAGCCTGGTGGCCCGGCTCGCGGCCGACCGGCAACAGCCGATGGCCGCGTCGCGATCTCCGGCTCGTTCCAGAAGGTGACCGCGGACGGCGTCCAGACCGTGGCTCTCCGGATCGGCCCCCGCGTTTTCCCGCGTTCCTGGTGGAGCGCGTTCACCCCAGGACGGAGCCCTTGTCCGCTTCTCGGCAGCCGCTATTTCAGGAGGAAGGGGGCGCTGGCGCGGGTGGTGCCGTTGATGATGATCTCTAAGGTTCTAGGGCCGGGGGGTTCGTTTCTGGTTGTGACAGGGCGGAAGGAGTGGGACTTGGTCACGGTGATTGGCTGGCCGGGTTCTGCGGTGGGGCGTTGGGCTAGGTGGAAGACGCGGTGGGAGTTGTCGCGGCGGATCGCGTACTTCAGGACGAGAGGGCCGGGGTGGTCGGCGGTGAGGGTCACGGTGAAGCGGAGGTGATCTCCGATCGGGACCTGGTCCGTGTCGAGGGTCAGGTCGTTGATGGTGCCGCTGCCGGGGACGGCGCCCATCAGGGTGAGGGCGCGGGGATGGCCTGCTTTGATCAGTCCGCGGGCGGCGTGCCGGAGGACCCTCTCGACATGGGAGCCGCCCTGGTCCCGCCATCGGCCGAGGAGATCGATCGCGGTCTCCGGGTGATCCTTGGCGATGTCGTTGACGTGATTGGCCACCGAGCGGCGGACGTATTCACTGGGGTCGTCGCGCAGGGCGTCGAGGATGGGGATGGCCGGGCCCGGTTCCATCAGCCAGCGCACCCGGGATCCCCAGGGCAACCGCGGGCGGGTTCCTTCCGAGGCGAGCCGTCTCAGGTGCTCGTCCGGAGAGTCGGCCCAGCGATACATGATCTCCAGCGCGTCCATCCGATGGCGCTCGAGCAACGGCCGCACAGCGAATTCGCCGGTCGAGTGGGGTGTCAGCACGGCTAGCGTCGCCATGGATTCGTCCAGATGCTCGACCCCGTGGGTGCCGACATGCTCCGTGGCCGGCCAGCCGCTCCACAAATCCAGCCGAACCTGTCCAGCGCTCTCCCTGAGCACCTTCGCGGCATCCGGAAACGGCAACGGCAGCGCATCATGCAGCGCCCGCGCGACATGCCGCACCCGATCCTTCAACTCCAGCCCGGCAAGCCCGGCCAAAGCGGACTGCAAGAACGCGGCTCGCGCGAAGGGCGCCCATACGGCCGCGATCCCGTCCGCGAGAACCCCCACAGACCCGGCATTGATCAATTCCTTCAGCGGTTGAGCCACAGCGACACGCTGCCACACGCCACCGACAATTCCGGGTCGCGCTACAAGTCGGGCTGGCACGAACCTCCCGAAGCGGCGGATGATTCCGCCTAACGTGCTTCTGGTTTTGCCATCGCGTACTCCCAGCGTCCAGTGAGACGCCCTCCTGGCTACTCCCAACGTCCGGTCTGACCGACCGGCTGGCTTTGCCGTGGCGTACTCCCCATTGAGGACGTCTATTCAGCAGGCGGATTGCGACAGGTCCTCGGCGAGAACTTTCCTCCCGAACGGGGTCAGACCAGACCACGTGGTCAGGGCCCGGTCGAGCCAAGGCGGGCCATCGAGGACAGCACCAGTGGGCGGGGTCGAACCGGATTGCCAGCGGATCAACCAGTCGGTGTCCGTAGTGAGCACGCCGTCCTCGGCGAAACCCGGATCCTCCAGGCAGACCTCGTTGCCGGACACGCTCAGGACCAGCCAGTAGCGCTCGGACCTGTCGGTCAGATCGAAGCGGAGCACGACGCGCGGGCAGGGCAGCAGGGCGGGTTCGATCAAGCGGGACATGGTCCACAGCGCCAGATAGGGATCATGATGTGACGGCTGGGGCTCCCGCCACCGGGAAGCCCACATCCCGAGGGCCATGCAGACATCGGTGAGTTCACGGCCGCATTCGGTCAGGTGATACTCATGATCCCGGCGTTCGACCACACCATCCTCTTCCAGCCGGCGCAGCCGCTGGGACAGAACGCTACGCGGCAGGCCAGGGGCCCCTTCCAGGATCATGTTGAATCGATGGCAGCCCACCATGAGGTTGCGGAGAATGATAGGCGTCCAGCGTTCGGCGAAGACTTCGGCGCCCAAGGCGATCGGGCAGTGCTGTCCGTAACCCTTCTTCACAAGGCAACCATGCCAGGCGACAAGTCCCCTGTTAGGCGAAATTTCAATTGTTTACCTGGCGTATTTATGACACGGAAAGGGCCAGACCCACGTGGGCCTGGCCCAACCACCGCACACTCACCCGATCAACTCACTGATCTTCGCAGGAACCGCGAAGTCGCCGGTCAGCCTGTTCTTGGTCACCGCCACCGCGATCCCGGTCGCCGTGTCCGCGTACGCCGCACTACCCCCCGCCCCCGGCATCCCGAAAACCGAGGCCGTAGCTTCGGCGTCCGCACCGGGACGGCCGATCCCGAATCCCAGCCCCCACGTGGCCGGATTCCCGAACACCTGATCCACCCCAACGAACGAAACCGCCGAAATCTCCCGCAGCCGCTCCGGCGAAACCAGCCGCACGCCGTCCACCTCGCCCAGCAACGCCGCGTACATCCGGGCGATCGCCCGCGCCGACGTCTTCCCACCTGCCGGGATATCGGCCGCCAGCACATCCGTACGGTTCCCCAGCGCCGCCGACGGGAACAACGACATCGGCCCAGCTTTGAACATCGGCAGATCGGTCGGCATCTCCCCGGACCACGCCGCGGCCACCGGCTCATCCTCCAGTACCGCCAGCCGCCCATGCTCGGCCACCGGCATCCCGAAGTAGATCTCATCGGCCACCCCCAGCGGCCCGGCCACCTCCTCCCGCAGTACCTGCGAGATCGGCTTCCCGGTCGCCCGCCGGACGATCTCCCCCACGATGTAGCCGAAGCTGTACGCGTGATAGCCCGTATGTGTCCCCGGCTCCCACCACAGCTCCTGATCCGCGATGGCCGCGCACATCTTGTCCCAATCGCAGATGTCGGCGAAGGTGCTTTCCACCGGAATGCCGGGCACGCCCGCCGTGTGGTTGAGCGCCTGCCGTACCGTGACCTGGCCCTTGCCATGAGCGGCGAACTCCGGCCAGAGCTCCGCGATCGGGGTGTCGTATCCGAAAAGGCCGCGTTCGACGAGCACGTGCAGCACGGTCGAGGCCGCGCCCTTGCCGATCGAGAAGTTGTAGAACACCGTGCCGGAGGTGACCTCGCGGCCGGTCTCCGGGTCGGCGACCCCGGCCACCGCGTCCACGACCAGCTCGCCGCCGGAGTAGACGGCCACCTGCACACCCCGCTCGGCCCCGGACTCGACGAGCTCGTCAATGGCCGCCTGCACGTTCTTCTGAAGATCACTCATTGTCGTTTCCCTTTCTGTGCGTCTACCCGTACGTCGAGGCAAAGGAGGGCGTTCTCGACAAGGTCAGGCGGGCTGGTAGGTGAGGATCGTCACGCCCGACGCGAACGTCTCGGTGTTCGCCAGCGCGAACTTGGCTTTTGTGCCTTCGCGGAAGAGCCGCTGTCCCGCGCCGACCGCGACCGGGTGCACCCACAACCGGTACTCGTCGAGCAGGCCGCTCTCCCGCAGCGCGTCGGTCAACTGCCCACAACCGTAGATGAGTATGTCCCCGCCGGGCTGTTCCTTCAGCCGGGTGACCTCGGCGACCAGGTCGTCGCCCGGGATGATCGTGGTGTTGTTCCAGTCGGCCTTGTCCAGGGTTGAGGTGACCACGTACTTGTCCATCGCGTTGATCCGGTCGGCGAAGTCGTCCGCGCCGGCCCGGCCTGGCCAGGCCACCGCGAAGCCCTCGTAGGTGACGCGGCCCATCAGCAGGATGTCGCTGGCGAACAGCTGGGCGTGGGCGTATTGGGCGGCTTCGTCGCTCCAGAAATCGAACGACCACAGGTGCGGGTTGTCGATGAAGCCGTCGAGCGTGACGTACGTGGAAGTGATGATCTTGCGCATGATCTCTCCTATGGGAGGTAAGGGCGCTTGGCGCGGGCGTCCCGCAGCGCGTGGGCCCACCAGGACAACTGATCCAAAGTGGTCTTCAACTCTGTGTTGCAGGCCGCCGTCGGCTTGGGCCAGCTGCCGTCGGCCGCGAACAGCTGCCAGTAGGAGGGCAGCGACACCTCGGCCCTGATGGGCACCGCGTGCAGTTCGGTGAAGACCTGCCGCAGTTGCTCGGTGGCGTGCCGTCCGCCGGACTCCCGGCCGTACGAGATGAAGGCGACCGGTTTGGCGTGCCACTCCGTGTAGAACCAGTCGATCGCTGTTTTGAGCGGAGCCGGGAAGCTTCGGTTGTATTCCGGGGTCACCACCACGAAGGCGTCGGCGGCGGCCAGGCGTGGGGCGAGTTGCTGTACCGGTCGAGGAAGCGGGTCGTCCTGGTCGCACAGCGTTTCCGGCAGGCCGGTCTCGGCCAGGTCGATCACGTCCAGCTCCAGCTCGGCCCGGCGCCGGGCCCGGGACACCAGCCAATCGGCCACGGTGGGCCCGAAACGCCCGGTCCGGGTGCTGCCGATGATGACCGCGAATCTCAACATGTCCGCCTCCTTTCTGGCACGTCCAAAGCTGCCAGGAAGGGCTTACGGTCTCCTTCCCGTCCTCTTACGGTCGGACATGAGTTGCCGTAACCGGCTAGCGTGGCGTTCATGCGCTTTGGAGTGCTGGGGCCACTCGAGGTGTGGACGGCGGACGGGCGCGCGGTCACGATCCGCGGTCTGAAGGTCCGCGCTCTCCTCGCCGACCTGCTCATCCACGAGGGCCGGCCGGTGTCGGTGGACCGGCTGGTCGATGACCTCTGGGGGGAGGACGCCCCGGCGAACCCGTCCGGCTCGCTTCAGGTCAAGGTCTCCCAGCTCCGCCGCGCCCTGGACGAAGCCGAACCGGGTGCCCGCGATCTGGTCGTATCCCTCCCGCCCGGCTATGCCCTCCGTACCAGCCCTGAAGCGGTCGACTCCGCACGCTTCACGCACCTGACCACACAAGCCCAGGACAGCGCCGACCCACGCACGGTCGCCGCCCTGCTCGGCGACGCGCTTGCCCTCTGGCGTGGTACGGCTTACGCCGACTTTTCCGACGACGACTTCACCCAGCCCGCGATCGCCCGCCTCGACGAGCAGCGACTGGCCGCGCTCGAGCATTGGGCCGAAGCCCGCTTGGAGCTAGGCGAGCACAGCCTGCTTGCGGGCGAGCTGGCCGATCTGACCGCTCGCCACCCGCTCAGGGAACGTCTGCGGGCCGCCCACATCCGGGCTCTCTACCTGGCAGGACGCCAGAGCGAGGCGCTCGCCGCCTACGCCGACCTGCGCGACCGGCTGGCGGAGGACCTCGGTCTGGACCCCGGCCCTGACCTGGTCGCCCTCCACCAGGCGATCCTGAACCAGGATCCGGCGCTGAGCACCCCCGCTGTTATCCGCACGAACCTGCCCGAACCCCTGGGCGACCTGATCGGTCGGGAGGATGCGGTCACGGAGGTCCGTACCCTCCTAGAGAAGAACAGGCTGGTCACACTTACCGGATCCGGAGGAGTCGGGAAAACCCGATTGGCCCTGGAGACCGCCCGCGGGCTGATCTTCCCAGACGGCGTCTGGCTGGTCGAGCTGGCCGCGATAGACGGGTCCGGTCTGGCCGGGGCCGTCATGGCCGCGCTTGAGGTCCAGGACCTTGGTGAGGACCGGCTGATCAGCGCGATGCGCTCCCGGAACCTGCTGCTCGTGCTCGACAATTGCGAACACATCATCGACGACGTCGCCAAACTGGTCGACACCCTGCTCCGGGCGGCGCCCAACCTGCGCATTCTGGCCACCAGCCAGGAAGCCCTCGCACTCCCCGGCGAAACCGTGTGGAGCGTGCCCCCTCTGGACGTTCCCTCCCCAACCGCCGACCTCACGACGCTCGACCAGTCCAGCGCGGTACGGCTGTTCGTGACCCGGGCCACGGCCGCCGCCCGAAATTTCACCCTTGACACCGACACCGCCCCCGCGGTCGCGACACTGTGCCGCCGGCTGGACGGCATTCCGCTGGCCCTGGAACTGGCCGCCACCCGGGTCCGGGCGCTCGGCGTGCACGGCTTGGTCGCCCGCCTCGACGACCGGTTCCGCTTGCTGGCCACCGGCCATCGCGGCGCCCCTCCCCGCCAGCAGACCCTCACCGCGGTGATCGACTGGAGCTGGGAGCTCCTGACCGACCCCGAGCGGATCGTCCTGCGGCGGCTCGCCATCCACGCCGACGGCTGCACCCTCGAAGCCGCCGAAGCCGTCTGCGGCACGCCGGACGTTCTCGACCTGCTGGCCCGCCTGGTCGACCGCTCCCTGGTCACCGTCAGCCACGGCCCCGAAGGCCCGCGCTACCGCCTGCTCGAATCCGTCGCCGCGTACTGCGTGGACAAAATGCGCGAAGCCGACGAATACCACGAACTCCAGGACCGCCACCGCGCCTACTACACCGACCTCGCAGAACAGGCCCAGCTTTACGGCCCCGACCAGCGCACCTGGCTCCGCCGCCTCGACGCCGAAGCCGCCAACTTCCGCACAGCCGTCAACCTCCGCCTGGTCAACGCCCTGACCTGGTACTGGTTCCTCCGCGGCCGCCTCACCGAAGCCCGCCGCGCCCTCGAAACCGCCCTCTCCCAGCCCGGTACGGCACTCGCCGCCGACCGCGCCACCGCCCTCGCCTGGCATGCCGGAATCGCCCTCCTCCACGGCGACACCGCCGACAAATCCGCCCGCCGCGAGGCCGCCCTCGCGCTCTTCACCGACGACCCAGCCAGAAAGGCCAGGGCGCAGTGGTTCCTCGCCTACACCGCCTCCGACACCGGCGACCTGGCCGCCTGCGCCACGTTGCTCGACGAGGCATTGGCGACGTTCCGGCAACTCGGCGACCGCTGGGGGGAAGCGGCCGCGTTGAGCACCCAGGCCAAGCTCGCCCACGTACGAGGCGATCTGAGCGCACTCGGCGCCGCCGCCGAGCGGAGCAACGCGATCTTCACCGAGCTGGGGGAGCGCTGGGGCCAGCTGGAGGCTACCGGCTGGCTTGGCGCGCGGGCCGAGCGGGCCGGCGACTACGACGAGGCCGAACGCCGCCAGCGGGACGGTTTGGCGATCGCCGAGGAGTTCGGCCTGTGGGCGGAGGTATCCACACGGCTGTCCTGGCTCGGCTGGATCGCCCTGCAACGCGGCGACTATGCGCAATCGCGGCTCTTGTCCGAACACGGACTCCGGCTGGCCATCGAGCAGGCCCACCTGCCCGGGCTGGTCTTCGCCGAGATGACCCTCGGCTTCGCCGCCCGCAAGGACGGCCTCACCGAGCTCGCCGAGACCCATCTGCGCAACGTGCTGGAGCGTACGCACCCGGTCGACGAGACCAGCCCGCCGCCGCACCTGCCGATGGTTCTGGCCGAGCTCGGTTTCGCCGCCGAGCAGCGTGGTGCCATCGCCGAGGCGGTCGAGCTGCACCGGCGGGCGTTCAACACGGCGCTGACCTTCAACGCGCCCCGGGGCCACGCAGTCGTCGCCGAGGGCCTGGCGGGCGCGCTCGCGCTGGCGGGCGAGCACGGCCAGGCGGCTCGGCTGCTTGGCGCGGCAGCGCGGGTCCGTACCACGAAGGAACTGCCGCTGGCCCCCGCCGAGGCGCGCGATGTCGACCGGATCACCGCCGCCACCCGCGCCGCCCTGGGCGAGGCGGCCTTCGAGGCCGAGTTCAGCCGGGGCGCTGACCGGCCCCTGGATCGGCAATTCGATTGAACCCGCCCGCCGGGCGTCGCGTACCTCCCCGCGAGGAGGCTGATGATGCGTTGGATTCTGGCGTTTGCCACGTTCCTGATCCTCGGGTGTTCGGCCACGGCTGACGCTCAAGACCCGGATGTGCGCTTCTCGCTGGAGATGATCACTCATAACCGGCAGACCCTCAGACTCGCCGACATGGTCAAAGGCCGCAGCACCGACACCTACGTCACCGGCCTGGCAGCGAAGCTCAAAGTCGACGAGCGTACCGAGATCGACGTCATGTCCACCTGGCTCCAGATGTGGAACATGCCGCCACCCAAAGGCACGACCTACCAGATGCCGGGCAGCGTGACCACGGCCGACTACACCGCGCTCCAGAGCCGATCAGGCCCGGAGTTCGACAAAATGTGGCTCACCACGCTCAGCAGACACCTCAACACCGGCGTCATGATCGCCCAGGTCGCGGTCGCCACCGGCGATCACGCGCCCACCGGCGACCTGGCCCGGCGCATCGTTCGTGAGCAGCGCGCGGAGATCGCGGAGATCGGCCAGCACATCAGTTGATGCTCCACACGTGTGCCTGCCCCTGATTCGGGGGTAGTGGCAGTAGAGCGTGGAAAGGCGGCGAGCAAGGTGGCGGGCATCCTGCTGAGTCTGGAGTTCGAACATGGCGCGATCACCCAGATCCGCCATCTCGTCCAGCGCTCCGCCGCCACGGCCGGCCTCACCGGCGCCGCCCTCGAAGATTACGTGCTGGCCGTGCACGAGGCCGTCACCAACGCCGTCAAGTACGGCAACAGGCCACGCAGCATCTCCATCTGGGAAGAATCCGGCGCATTCCTCAGCGAAGTCCGCGACAGCGGGCCCGGCATTCCGTACCAGACCCTGACATCTAACGACCTGGCCGAACGCTCCCCGTTCGGCGGTCGCGGGCTCTGGCTGATGCGCCACCTCACCCACACCACCATCCAGACCGGCCCCGACGGCACCACGATCCGACTCGCCGCCGCCCTGCCCTGAGGTTCGCTGAAAGCTGAGCCGGTGCCGTACGGCATACGCCCGAAACCTGTCCGAGATAGGACCTGTTCGATGGATTACTACCGAAAAGAACAAGGCTAGCGAGCCTCATCCAAGGTTCGCTATCACCAGATTCGGTACAACCAGTTATCGGGCTACCCCAGGGCCGCACCGATCCCTTGCTAGGCTGGCGGGAACCTAGTTGGAACCGGGCGTTGTCTCACCCGGCTGGTGAGACCGTTGGGAAGTGGGGTCACACCATGAAGAAGCTGCTCGTTCTGGCGCTTGTCGCTATTGGGGGGCTGCTGGTCTGGCGTAAGGTGCAGTCCGACCGCGCCGAGCTGGACCTGTGGACAGAGGCGACCGGCAGCGAGAACTGACGACCACCCGGAGATGGGTTTGCTTGATCGTGGCGAAGGTGCGGGTATGACCCCCGTCAGGCTGGCCTGCCTGGACCTGGCGGGCACCACGATCGGCGACGTCGCCATGGTCGAACGGGCTTTCGCCGAGGCGATCGCCACCCAGGGGATCGTTCCCGGGACCAGTGCGTACGCGCGGGCCATGGTCCACGTTCACCGGTCCCGGGGGTGTCCCAAGATCGACGTCTTTCGTGGGATATTTCCGGACAACGAAGCGCGGGCTCAGGCGGCTAATCTGACCTTTGAGCGCTCGTATGAGGGTGCTATCGAGCGTACGGGTCTCATCCCGCTGCCTGGCACTGTCGAAGCTCTGGAGAAGCTCCGGGCCGCTGATATTCAGGTGGCCCTTATCACCGGGTTCAGTCGAGGCACCCTGGGGCGTGTTCTGGCCGCCCTTGGCTGGCACGACAAGCTCAACCTGGCCATATGCCCCGAAGACGCGGGACGTGGGCGGCCGTATCCGGATATGGTGCTCACCGCCGTACTCAAACTCGGCATCGACGATGTCCGCCAAGTGGCCGTCGCCGGCGACTCGGAGAACGACATGATCTCCGGCCGCCGCGCCGGCGCTGGCCTGGTCGCGGGCGTCCTCACCGGCGTCCACAGCCGCGAACGCCTCCTCGGCGGCGGCGCCACCCACATCATCGACTCCATCGCCGACTTCCCTGGCCTACTCCTCGGCCACCAGCAGGCCATTCCCGCGATCCGCTAGGACCAGTTACGGGATCGTCCTCGTTTTCGGCTAGCAGGCGAGCTAGAAGCCCACTGAAGATCTTGTTCGCGTGCGGTGCCCTGTACAGCCCTTGATTTCTCAGATGGGTTTGGAAACCAGCGTCCAAGTCCCGCTCGTGCGGGTGAGTCCGAGGTTGATCAGGGTTCGCAGGTTAAGCGCAGCGGCGCGGATGTGGAGCCAGGCGTTGTTCTTGATGGTGCCGATGTACCGTAATCGCCGGTTGCCCCGCGCGACGAGCCAGGCGATGGCGCGTTCGACGGGGGGCCGCCAGCGCCGGTAGTCCTGCTGCCACAGCGGATCGGTGGCGGCTTGCTCGCGGGCGGCGGCAAGCTCGTCGTGGTGCGGGCGGATGGTGAGGATGCGCCCGGCTTTGGCCGTGGTGCAGCGCGAACGCAGCGGGCAGCCGACGCACTGGCCGGTGAAGAACGCCTTGCGCTGCAGATTGCGGCCTGACGGCGCCGACAGTGGTACTTGGTGCCCAGCCGGGCAGGTCACGGTGCTGCCGATAGTGTCGATGGCGAAGTCATCGAGGCTGAACCCGCCGGGCACGGCCGGGCGTAACGGCGCGGGTTTGATCACGACACGATGCCCCGCCGAGGTCAGCGCGTGGCGGCAGGGCCCGGAAGAGTAGGCGGCATCGCCAAAGACCTCCACCAAGCCGTCCTCCCCGGCGACCAGGTCCAGGGCCGGGACCGACTCGTGATGGGCGGCGCCCGATCCAGGTCGCAGCGCCACGG
>NZ_BLAF01000056.1 GCF_009687885.1 Acrocarpospora pleiomorpha | reverse complement strand
CCGTCGGCATTCCCACACCTGTCGCGGTTCTCAAGCCGTGGCGGTTCTCAAGCCGTGGCGGTTCTCAAACCGCCGCCGCTCCCAGGCCATCACCCTTCCCCGGCCGCCACCCCTCCAGGCCGTCGCCCTTCCCCTGCCGTCGGCATTCTCAGACGGTTACGCCGCCCGGCCGACCGCGTTACTAGGCGAGGAAGGCTTGGACGTTGGAAATTTCGTCGTTGAGGGGGGTTTGTTCGGCGAAGAAAGTGGGGGTGATCTGTTTTTGGCGGATTGTCCATGTGCCGGTGACTGTGGCGTTCACGATGATCGTTGGGCGGATGATTCCGCCGCCGGGATGGACCTCTCGGACGTGGGACAACATCCCTTCGCGGGTACGCCAGCCAAGGAGGTATTCGTCGAAGGCGGGCAGTAGCCGTACCAGATCGGCGGGTGGATGGGTTTGTGGTTGTTTTTCGGGTGATCGCGCGAGTTTCCAGGCGCGGCGGGCGTCGCCCAAGGAGATGCCTGACCAGGCCGCGAGGTCTTCCGGACCTGCGGGGCTGTGGGCGTGGAGGTAGCGTTTCGCCAGCTCGGTGAGTGCTTTGTCACGGTCAGGTTCGAAGGTGAGAGGAGCACCCAGCCAGTCGGCGGTGTGGACATATGTGGCTTTGCCATCACGGTTGGGGCCGAGCACGAGGAGCCCTCTCTCGGCGGCGAGGGCGGCCAGATGGATGACCGTTTGGCCCTGAGCTGAGGTGTTCAACCGGGCGGCGAGTTCGGCCTTGGTCAGCGGGCCTTGGTCACGCATCGCCCGGTCCACACGATTGACGAGTTGTTCCGGGGTCTGTCCCTCGACACCGAGTTGGCGGAGTCTGCGCATCGCGTTCTGGACTCCTGGGCGTACCAGGGAGAGCAGCCAGGGCAGGTCGTCCGCGACGATCAGGTGGAGCGTGCCCCGAGGCCCCCAGGCGCGAACGATCTCCGCTTCGGCCAGCGCGCTCTCCACATCCGTCCGGCGGAACCCCGTCCCCCGCGCGCGCAGCGCCAGCATCGCCGCGCGCGCGTCCTGTGCCTGTACAGCGAGCAGGTTCCGTACGATCCCGGCGGGCGTGCCAGGTGGGCGGTGCAGCAGTTGGGACACCGCCCGCGCAGGCCACAGATCGTTCATGGGATTCCTCGGAAACTCGGCTTGCCGGAGAACTGTCGGGGGCGTGTCCTACGGTAGAGCGCGTGCCTGAGGAGATCGTGCCGGAGACGCTGGATGCCGCGCTGACCGATGAGGCGGTGCTTGTCACTTATCGGAGGATGTTCGCGGCGCTGGCCCGGGATAGCGGGGCCGTGGTCGACGATCCGGCGCTGGTGGACATCGCCGAGACGTTGTTCGCCGCGTTCGCGGAAGCCGGGGAGGAGTGGCTGACGCATGAGCAGATGCGGCATGCCTGCCGCGCTTATCCGGCCGATCAGTTCGAGAATCGGCTGCGGGTGCTGCGCGGGCTCGGCGCGGTGCGCGAAGTGTTCCCCAAGCCGAACCAGCTCCGATATCGGGCGTCGTTCACCTCGGTCGTCGGGTTGATGTTCATCCGGCGGATGATGGACGACGGTGGGCAGAGCGAGATGCATCGCCTGCTGGCGTTGGAGGATCTCAACGTCGCCGATCCGCGGACCACGATGGAGCAGGCCAGGCAATCGGCGTACAACCTGGCCAGGGCGTTCCGGTTGTGGGCGCTGGAGCTGATCACGCTCAGCACGGGGACGATCGAGGAATTGCGGGAGCAGGCGCCCAAACTGTGGGGCACCGAGGAGATCGCCCGCCGGGCGCAGAGCCTGCACGGCACGATTCTCGGCCGCTGGCCCGCCCTGGACCGGACGTGCACCGACCTGCGTACGGCGATCTACGCCTACAGCGACGCCTCCCGCCGCGCCGCCGGACGCTTGGCCGACTCCGCCGGAACCACCAGAAACCTCACCCTTCTCCCCGCCGAAACCTGGCGCACCTTCGCCCAGACCGCGACCAGGGAACGCCTCGCCGCCGTTCTCGACGGTTTCGCCTTCGACGCCGCCGCCCCTTGGCACGATCCCGCCGCGATCGCCCAAGCCGTCGACGAAGCCCCTCGCCCCGCCCCGATCCGGCCGACCCCGCCCAGATCCCCTCTTCCCGACCCGGGCCCCGAAAATTCGTACGCTCCGGTTCTCACCGGCCTCGACCGTCTGACCACCGTCGCCGAAGCCGCCCTCGCCGGCCGGTCCGAAGTCCCCCTCAGCGAGATTCTCACCGACCGCTGGCCCGCGATCCGCCGCCTCCTGGCCGACCTCACGGCCGCCGACCTCCGTTCGGAGCTGCCATACCGGTTGCGCTGGTCCGACACCCTGACCTCGCATCCAGAGGGCCACCCCAGCTGGCTCTCCCACGGCACCTTCGAAAGGCACCCCTCCGATGCCTGAACCCGAGCCACAGACCCACACATCGTGGGACGACCCCGAAGCCACCCGACCTATGCATGATCGTCCGCTACGGATCCACATAATGCAGAGCACCTTGGAAGGTGCCCAACCAGTACTTGGTCATGAGCCACCGCAGACCTCGACAACGCGGAGCAGCTTCGAAGCCACCCGGTCGGTGCCAGGTCAGCCACCGGCCCACGCATCGCGGGACGCCTTGGCAAGTTCCCGGCCTGTGCCGGAACGGCAGCCGCAGGCGCACGCTCGGGCCCGGATGAATGGGGTTCTCCCCCTGGGTCCTGCTGAGAGCGTTCCTGCGGGGTTTGTCCGGCTCTCGCAGGGTCTTTCGCAAGGTCTCGCGCAAGGTCTCGCGCAGGGCCTCGCGCAAGGTGAGGCCACGCTGGCTCTCGCCCAATGGCCGGATGGCGTTACGCCGTCGGTGCTGGATGAATACCAGCTTCCCGCGTTTCCCGTCGAACGTTCGGGCGAGACCCGTCGCATGCTCGCGGCCTGTCTCCGTGCGTGCTGGACCGACCTTGGCAGCGATCCCTGGCCAGGCACTGCCGTTCCCGTGGCATCCGTGCTCAGCTGCTACCGAGCGCTGACGGGCCGCCCCGACGACTCCACCCGAAGCTGGGCAATTGGCGCCCTCCGCCGGCTCAACGACACCGCCTGGATCACCCTCACATCCGGCTTGGATGACATCGCCACCCGCGGGGGGCGAGCCAAACTTGGTGATCTGACGAAGGCGTATGTCCGGCTTGGTCCCCGCTGCGCGACCTGGCCCGCCGATTCGCATGCCCAGCTCCGCGAGCTGATGCGCAGAATGCCGGTTCCCCCGCCGACCGAGGACACCGAGTCCGAGCGGCTGCCGGTGAGCGGTTACCGAGACGAAGGGGCCGCCGATCTGGAAGATCTCCTGTCTCCGTATGACGAACGCCGCCGGGCGGAACTGGTAGCGGCGTTCATGGTCGTCGAGCAGGTCGCGGAACCGGTGCACGAGGCACGGTTCGCCGCCCTGCGCGACCCGGCCCTGCGCCGTACCCTCACCGACATGCTCTCCCGGCGTGGCCGAACGCTGATCCAGCGCCGCGACACCTGGATCTCCGGCTACCAGGACGGCATCACATCCGGCGACGGGCAACTCTCCGAGGGCGAGCGCGCGGTCCTGACCCTGGTGCTGATCCATTCCGTGGCGATCCCCCGCTCTGAGGGCCTGCTGTCCGAGGACACCTGGCTGTCGCCGTACCCCGTACCAGTCGAGGAACTACGCAAACGAACCCTTCTCCCGATCGGCGAACTGGACGCCGCTCTCAGAACGCTCCGCCACGCCGGACTCCTCACCCAGATGAAGAGCGCCGACGAAATCTCCGGCGGCTACGTTCCCGGCCCCCAGTTCCACCGCCTCACCCAAGCCGCCCGGGCCCGCCTCCAGGAGGAACTCATCCTCGCCGCCGGCCCACACACCCCCCTCGCCATCGCCATCCGCTCCCGCCGAGCCACCACCACAAGGGGACAAGAGTGACGCACCCCTCACCAGCGCCCTCCAACTCCACCCCCGCGGAGAGCGAACCCACCCATCCCCCGGCACGGCCGACCACCCCATCCGTGACGCAGAACAAAGTTCCGCGAGCGGAAATGACATCCGAGGCGACCGCGACGGTCCTCACGCCCACGGTGACGGAGAATGTGGTTGGGGATCGGGTGTTGGTTGCTGTGCAGGCGATCAATATTTCGCGGTTGTCGACGCATCCGGTGCCGACGGTGCCGGGGACGTTGATCGTGGTGGCGGGGGCTGGGCCCAAGGACTCCAATGGGGCGGGGAAATCTTCGTTTATCGCGGCGATCACGGCGTTGCTTGGGGATGAGCAGTGGCGGTTCGCGTCAGGGGCGAAGGCCGTGTCCGAATTGCTGTTCAACGCCGAGTTGGCGGCGCAAGGCGATCAGCAGTGGGCGAGCGCCGATCACGGATACATCATCGGTGTCTTCGACGTGCCCTCGGCGGGGTTGCCGATCACGGTGTGGGTGCGGGTGAATCAGGAGGCGCCGCATCTTGAAGTGCGCTGGGCGGAGGGTGTGCGCCTGGCCAGGGCGGCGTCCGAAGCTGATCGGGTCAGCAGAGCTGATGAGCTGTGGGCGGAGTTGCCGAAGAGCGCGGGGCGCCGGGACGTGGTCGCTCGTGATCTGACCCGGGTGCTTTATGGGGATCGTGTCAGGTGTGTCTCGTTCCTGTCGACGTCGGTCCGGAGCAAGGTCGCCACGAACCTGCTCTCGCAACCGCTGAACGAGATCTCGCCCGAGCGCATCTTCGAAGCGATCGCGGCGCTAACCGGCCTGGACGGTGAGCTCGACCAGGAACGTGAAGCCCGGCGTGACGAGCACGCCAAGCGTGTCCGCGCCGCCCAAGCCGAGGAACGCCTGCGGGAATTCGAGCGGGACTCGGCCGCGCTGCTCGGCACGTTCGACCGGCGTGACCAGGCCAGAGACCGGTTGGCCCAGGCACTGCGCAGCTGGCGGGGCAGGCTCGCCCGCCGATTCGTCGACGCCGCGGACCGCGACCAGGATCTCAAGACCGACCTCACCGCCCACGAGGACGCCGCCGACACCGCCGCCGAGGCGATCGCGGCGGTCAAGACCGAGATCAGCGGATTGAAGGACGACTCGCTCGATCGCGCTCTGGCCGCCGCCCGCCGCGAACTCGCCGCCATCCAGGTTCGCGCCAACAAACTGGAGACCGAACGCGCCGTCATCCAGAACACCGCCGACGAACTCCGCGCGCGAATCCCCGCACTTGAGGATCTTCAGCGCCAATCCGACGGTCTTGACGTCCCCACGGCGAACACCGAACTCGCCGACGCCCGGCATCGCCTCAACGAGGCGCTCAAAGCCCAGGGCGTGGCCGACCGTGAAGCCCAGACCGCGGAAACCGCCCTTCAAGAAGCGGAGAACGGCCCCGCCTCCGCCCAGCTCAGAGCCCTGTCCGCAGCGGGCCTCCCCGCCGCCAGCCTCCTGGACGCCCTCGACGTCGCCGAACACGCCCACGACACTCTGCCCACTCCCGGCGGATGGCCCCACGACCTCGCCGTGATCGTCGACTCGGGACACATGCGAGCAGCCGCACAAGCATTGGCGGATCTGCCCGGCTCCGTCCTGGTCAGTCCCGCCGGAGTGACCGTGATCGGGGCTTTCGAAGACGCCGTGACCGGCCGTGACGCACGCATCAAAGCCGCCGAACAACGCCTGACCCGGGCACGAGACACCCAGCAACGAGCGGCCCACGCCGTACGCCAAGCCGAAGAGGGCGTAGCCGCCGCGAAACGCCGCGTAGAAGGCGCGGAAGCCACCATCCGACTCGCCGAAATACACCAGCGACTGACAGACCAGCGCGACCAACTCGGCATCCTGCAAGCGGCCATCGCCGAACTGACCCCCACCCTGGACACCGCCGAACAGGAAGTGAGCACCCTCGACTTCCGCGCCAGAACCCGCAACATGGAGATCGAACGCCTCGACGCCCGCCGCCAGCGCCTGGAATCCGAACGCGACCAGGCCAGACTCCGAGCCACCGAGATAGCAGCCGAACGCCACGCCCTCGACCTCCCAGCCCTGTCCCAAGAATGGGCAAGCAACTGGCCCCCTCCCCTCACGCCTCAGCTGAAAACGGCAACAGGCTCCCCGGCCCGCAGCCCGGAAGCGGCCCGTATTCCAGAGACGAACCGCACTTCGAAGGCAGCCCGCACCTCGGAGGCGAGCGGCACCCGAGAGACAGCGCGGACCCCGAAGGCCGCCCGCACCCCCGAAACGAGCGGCACCCTGAAGGCGACCCCCACACCAGAAGCGGACGACGCCCCGGAGACAGCCCTCACACCAGAAACGTACGGCTCCCAAGGTGAGCAGGTGGACCACCAGATGTTTGGCGACCAACTGGGCGGCGCTGTCGACGGCCAAGAGGCGGCCCGTACTCCGGGGACGGACGGCATTTCGATGGCGGTCCGGGCTCCACACACGAGCGGCAGGCCGGAGATGGTCAGCGAACTGGAGGCGGCCCGGGACTGGCTGACCACCGCCGACCCCTTGACTGCCGACGAATGGTGGCGCACTGCCGAACGGCATCTTGACGCCGCCCTGCGGGCCACATTCGCCGAAACCGACGAAACTCCCGAAGAGCTCGATTTCCTCATCCGAGAGCGCCGCAGCGGCCGCTCCGCCCAGGAACTGGCGACCTTCCCCGCCCTCTGCGCTTCCCTCTCCTCTTACCTTCGCGGCCAGGAAGAATACGAACGCCACCAGCGCCGCCAAATCGAATCCCAGGTGACGTCCCGCCGCCGCGACCTATCCGCCGCCACCAAAGGCGCCGAAGAAGCCGCCCAATCCACTGCCGTCCACCGTGCCGCCCTGACCGAGGCCATCAGAACAAGGCTCGCCCGAGTGGCCGAAGAATTCGGAAAACTCGACACCGGTTACGGCGGCTACGGCGCCACGCTCGACTTCCCTGTCCCCACCGCCCCCGCAGACCCGGAACAGCGCTGGTCCTGGCGGGTGATCCCCAAATGGCGCCGCGGCGAAGGCCAAAGCTACGTCCCCTACAACCGCCGCGCCAACACCGCCCTCATGGACGAGAAAGCGGTCAAACTAGTCTGCGCCGCCGCCATCGCCTCCTCCGGCGGCACCCACCTGACCCTCGTCCTCGACGAACTAGGCCGCAACCTGGGCAAGGAACACCGCCGAGAAGCCGTTTCCCTGTTCCGCCGAATAGGCGAAACCCACGGCATCACCGTAATCGGCGCCCTCCAGGACGACATGGAACCCTACGCCATTGACGCCTGCGGCCAGTACATCAAACTCCGCCGCTCCTCCGACGCAACCCCCTATAACGACCCCCCAATCATCATCGCCCACGACCGCCACCCCGAACGAGTCCACACCCTCAGCCCTTGGATAACGCGCCCTAACCAAACTCAACCTCTAATTAATTCCGACAACTCGAAGGCGTGATATCCCCAACGCATAATCGCTCACCTCACCCACGGCGACCGCATCGGCCGCGTGGGCTAACAAGGCGGCAGGTCCGAGCTGATGAAGATCTCCGCCGGACGTCTCACACCGCCAAGCTGAAGTAAGTGCTGACAGAGATGGGGCAGCCGTGCTCGGTCAGGACACGGCAGATCGGCTCGACACCGAACACGTCGGCCAGAGACGCCTAGACGCACGCGTCCCCGGCGGAGCGCGACGATCCGGCCGTCTGCGGGCGGCCTGATTCGGCGACCAGGCGGCGGGGGTGTCGAGGTCGATGAAGCGGGTGGTCACCCTCGGGCACTCCAGCGGGATCACCAGCGACAGGCCGATCAGCGTCGAACCGTCGGGGGGTCGGCGACCCTCGCCGACCCTCATTTCACGACACCACGCCTGCTACCAGCGGAAACTCATATGACATTTCCGCGGACGCGACCAGCCTGGGCTACGACGGATTCGCGACTATCGGCGGCGTGCCCGCGATCTGCTTGAGTGCCGCGAGACCAGCGGCGTGCTGCCGCGAGCCAGGGACGACATGGCTGCGCGGGTTCGCCGGAGTGTCGATTTCATCCCGGACGAGCTCGTCGAGGGCGGCTAGGCGCCGTCGTCCCAGTCTCGACCGTAAGTCCAGTCCGGGTGATCCTTTGGTCCTTCAGGTCCGCGTATGGTCTGCTGCTCGCGCTCACCTCGATCACGAATCGCCGCATGATCGTCTGAAGGGGTTGCCCTTGACGTGCGCGTCAAGGGTTAGGGTCACCACGCCCTTTTGCCATACATCTGAGGAGCGCAACGTGCCGTCCCTGCCGCAAATGTCAAGAGAAGTCCGGCTCGCCACCCTGCCGGACGGGCTGCCGAAGCCAGAGCATTTCGTGGTCGCCGAGGTCCCGCTGCCAAGGCCGGACGATGGCCAGGTGCTGGTCCGCAATCGCTTCTTCCACGTCTTCGCCGCGCTTCGTACGCTGATCGGCGGGAGTATGAAGGGCGCGCCCTTGCCGCCGCTGCGCCCCGGCGACACCCTGCTCGGGCCCGCGATCGGGGAGGTCGTGTCGGCCACCGGGGACAGCGGGCCGCAGGCGGGCGACCTGGTCTCACACTGGTTGGGCTGGCGCGAGTACGCGGTCGTGCCGGTCGGCCAGGTCACGCCGTTGGGCGACGCGCTGCCCGACCCCGTCGCGCATCTGGGCCAGGGTGGGCTCGCCTACGCGGCGCTGACCAGGGATGCCGAGGTCAGGCCGGGGGACACCGTGTTCGTCTCGGGCGCCGCGGGCGGGGTCGGATCGCTGGCCGGGCAGATCGCCCGGCTGCTCGGCGCCGGTCAGGTGATCGGCAGCACCAGTTCGCGGGAGAAGGCCGATCGGCTGATCTCCGAGCTGGGGTACGGCGCGGCCGTGATCCGCGGCGCGGCGCCGATCGAGGAGCAGCTGGCGAAGGCCGCCCCTGACGGTATCGACGTCTACCTGGACAACGTCGGCGGCGACCAGCTCCAGGCGGCGGTGGCCGCAGCCCGGCCCGGAGCCCGGTTCGTCCTGGTCGGCGCACTGTCTGGGCAGATGTCACCACACGGAACGGGTGGGACCTCGCCAGTCGAACTCGACACCGCGCAGCTGATCGTCAAGCGAATCTCGATACAGGCCTTCCAAGGCCACGACGAGCAGGCGCGATCCCAGTGGCTCGAACGCTTCGGCCGCTGGCTACGGGCGGGCGACATCACGTTCCCGCATGTTCGGGTGGCGGGCATCGATCACGCGCCGCGGGCGTTGCACGAACTGCTCGAGGGACGGCATTTCGGGACCGTCATCGTCGAACTGTAGGCCTTCTGGGAGGACTGATGCGCATCGGTGACGCGGCAGCCGCGGCGGGCACCACGCCCCGGGCACTGCGGTTCTACGAGCAGCGAGGGCTGCTGACCCCGCCCCCGCGCACCGTGACCGGGCAACGTGAGTACGGGCAGCGCGAGGTGGATCGCGTGCGCATCATCCGCGAGTTGCTGTCGCTCGGGCTGACCATCGAGGACGTACGGATTTGCGCCGATCGCCTGCACCTGCTGGATGGCGACAAACTGCCGCCGCGTGCCGGCCCCGGCTGCTCCATGGCGAGCGGCGTGGTGGAGCGCAGGCTCGCCGCCCTCGACGCGGAGATCGCTCGCCTGTCCCGAGTGCGCGAACAACTCGCCGCGCGGGCCGGGATCGGGATGGAGGAAGACGCGAAGACCGCGTAAGCGTGCCATTTACCTGCCAGCCCTTTACGCAGGAGGACCCACCGCGGCTACGGCTAGGTAATGATCTCTGGCTGGCCGTAGCCGATCGGACCAGGTTGAGGCCGCCCCAGCACGGCACCGAGGTCGTCTTCGGAGACCCGGGACGCGTACTCGTGTTAGGCGTGGGTGGTCAGCGTGGAACCGGTACGGGATTTCCTGACGTGGAGCTGGGTGGGGATTCGGGTGCGGAGTTCGGGGACGTGGCTGATGACGCCGACCGCTCGGCCGCCTTGGCGGAGGGAGTCGAGGATGTCGAGGACGTCGTCGAGGGTTTCCTCGTCCAGGGTGCCGAAGCCTTCGTCGACGAAGAGAGTGCCTATTTCGGTGCCGCCGGCCTCGGCGGTGACGACGTCGGCGAGGCCGAGGGCCAAGGCTAAAGAGGTGATGAAACTCTCGCCGCCGGAGAGAGTGGCCGGGTCGCGGTCGATGCCGGTCCAGGCGTCGAGGACGCGGAGGCCCAAGCCGCCGCCGGAACGGGTTCGGGAGGCGGCGCTTCGGCGTTTGTCGTACTGCAGGAGGTAGCGGCCGCCGGACATGTGGGTGAGGCGGTCGTTGGCGGCGTCGACGACCTGGCGGAGGCGTTCGCCCAGCACGTACGCGGACAGGGCCATGTCCCACTGGTTGTCGGTGGAGGTGCCGTTGGCGAGTTCGGCCATCCTGCGAGCCAGGAGGTGGGCCGCTTCGGCGGGGACACGGCGTTTCACGGCGGTGGCCAGGTCGGCGGCGAGCGCGGTGAGGTGGTCGTGGCGGTGGCGGGCCTGGTCGCGGGTGGAGGTGCGGTCTTCGTGCTCGTGCTCGGCCTGGTCGCGTTCTTCGGCCAGTCGAGCCAGGTCGGGAGGTGGTTCCGCAGCGGCGGCGAGAAGTTCCGGGTCGGACAGGAGTGCGGTGATGGCGGCGTGCTCGTCGCGGAGCGCGTTGAGGCGGTCGGTCATGGTCGTCCGTTCTGCCCCGGTCCGTACGGCGGCTCGGGCGTCTTCGACGCTGCGGAAACCGGCGTCGAGCGCGGCGCGAACGGCTGCCTCGTGGGCGGTCTCGCGTTCGGCTTCGGCGGAGGCGGCGGAGCGCAGGGCGGCGGACGCGGCGCGAAGCCGGTCGGCCTCGATGGCGAGCCTGGACATCCGGGCGGCCAGGGCGGGGTCGTCGCCACAGGCTGCTTCGATGATCTCGGCCAGGCGATTTTCATCAGCCGCGAGCTGTTCTGCCCTGGTGCGGGCCGATGCCAGGTCGATGGCGTTCTGGCGGGCCCGGTTCTCCAGGTCGGCCAGTTCGGCGGTCAACTGGGAGACCTCCCGCACGTCCGCCGGTTCGCGTGCGGCGGTCATGCGGAGCCGCGCGAGCTCGAGCCCCGCGTCTGTACGGGCCCGGACAGCGTCCTCTTCGGTGAGGTCGACAGTGTCGCGAACGGCGTCGTACGCGGCTTGGGCGTTGGCGGCGCCCGCGACGGCGTCGGCGGCCGAGGAGATCAGGTCGGCTTCACTCACGATCCGGGTCCTCCGCTCGGCCACGGAGGCGTCGTCGCCTCGGGCCTCGTCGAGCCGCGCCACGATTCGGTCCTGTTCCCCCAGAAGCGCGGCCTCCTCGGCGCGGAGTTCCGCCAGCGCGCGCCTGACCTCCCCCGCCCGCTCGCGGGCCGATTCCAGTTCGCCGCGCGACGTCTCGACCCGCGCCGCCAGGTCCGCTTCCGTCGCGGCCAGCGCCCGCAGTCCGGAGAGCATGTCTTCCTCAGCCGTCCAGGCCGCCTCCGCGTCTCCCACCGGCAGCCCATCGGCCTGATCCGCCGCCGACTCCAGCCGCGAGGCGACCGCGGCCACCCGGGATTCCGCGGCCTCCCGCGCGCTCTGCGCGCCATCCGAATCGGCCTGGGCCGCCTCCTCGTCCTCCGCGCCCGGGGCGTCCGCGAAGGACTCGGCGGGTGCCGGGTGCGCCTCGGACCCGCAGACCGCGCATGCCTCCCCCGCGACCAGACTCGCGGCGAGTTCCGCCGCCATCCCGTCGATCCGCGCCTGCCGGACGGCCAGCAACCGGTCCAGCATCACCTGCGCCTCATCGGTCGCCGCTCGCCGGACCTCCTCCGCCTCGGCCAGTTCGTCCGCGAGTTCCTCCCGCCGGAGCGCCGCGTCGAACCGCCCACGAGCCGTCAGGCACCGAGCCTCGACGGCGGGAATCTCCGCCACCCGGGACCGCAGTTCGCCGAGCTCGGCCGCAGCCGCCGCGAACTCCCCGGGCAGCTCCGCCATCCGAGCACCCACCTCGACCTCAGCCCGCCCGAATCGCTCGACCTCGCTCCGCAGACTCCTCAACCCATCCCGAACCACACCCAACCGCGCTTCCTCAGAACCCAACTCCTGAAGCCGGGCAGCCTCCTCCCGGCAACGCCGCTCCCACCGAGCCAAAGTCGATTCCGAGAAAGGTTCCTGATCCAGAAATAGGTGGGGGGCTGCCTGTTCGAGGGCAAGGAGGAGGGCGCGTTGGCTCGCCTGAGCTTGGGTTAGAGATCGGGCCAGTGAATCGCGGTGGCGGACCTTGTTGAGGGTGGATTCGGCTGCCTCGTGGGCGGATTCGGCGAGCGGAAGGGTCGTCGCGGCGTGGTGGGAGGCGGTGCGGCGAAGTTCGGCCTCTTGCAGGTCGTCGGGGAGGACGGCCAAGCGATCGTTGATCTCGTGTTCGGTCTTTTCCAGAGAGAGCAGCTCGCGGGCCGCCTCCGTTCGGTCGGTACGGAGAAGAGTCAGGCGAGCGTCCTCAGGTTCAAGCTGATTCAGGCGCGCGATTTCATCTCGACGATCCTGTTCGAGGACAGCTAGCTCCTCTGGGGCGACATCAGCCACTTGTACGGCTTCCGCCTGCGCGATGGCGGCCCGCGCCAGCGCCGTGCGCTGATCATGCTGGAGGATCAAAGGCAGGACACGATCCGCGGCGGCGGCCTCGGCGAGGAGGGTTTCCAGGTCGGCGCGTTCCTCCGCGGTGGATTCGAGTTCGTCGTGCCGCAGCACGGCGTCGGCATGGCGGTGGCGCCGTTCGGCGAGGGCGCGGGCCTGGTCGTAGCGGGCGCGCGCGGAATCGAGCGTGGTTTCGCTCGCCGTACAGGCCTGGGCGGAGTCGCGGGCGGCGGAATCGGCGACGGCGAGGAGGGCGGCGCTCCACCCCAACGGGTCGGAGTCGGAGTCAAGGGTGGTTTCGGCGAGGAGGGCGGAGCCGGCCGCGCCGCGCATCTGGTTGACGGCGGCGTGCACCTGGGCGCGGAGGGACTCCTCCGTCCGGCCGGTTTCGCGGCGGTGGTCGGCGAGCCATTTCTCCACGCCCGTGAAGAGCCGGACCGAGAAGAGGCGTTCCAGGAGTTTGCGGCGGTCGTCGCCGTCGGCGCGGAGGAAGCGGGCGAATTCCCCCTGGGGCAGCATGGCCACCTGGGCGAACTGGTCTAGGTTCATGCCGAGCAGGCCGCCGATGAGGTCTCCCGCCTCGTCGATCCGGGTGGTGAGGCCCGCCCAGTCGCCCTTGAGCTCTTTCTCGTTGAGCTCTTCGACGATGACCTTGGCGTTCTCGGTGACCATGCCCTGACCGCGCAGTTTGGGGCGCAGCCAGGCGGGCGAACGCCGGATCCGCAGGCGCCGCCCCCGGATCGTCGCCTCCAGCAGGACCTCGGGCCCGCGATTGGGCGGGGCATGATCGCAGCGGAGCGTGCGGGCGCTGTTGCGCAGACCGGGCACCACGCCGTAAAGGGCGCAGCAGACCGCGTCGAGGACGGTGGTCTTGCCCGCGCCGGTGGGGCCGTGGATGAGGAACAGGCCCGCCGCGCCGAGGGCGTCGAAATCGACCTCCTCGACGCCGGGAAAGGACCCGAAGGCCGAGATCCGCAGCCGGTGCAGCCTCATCTACGCCGTCGTCTCCTTGATCCGGTAGGCCGTGATCGCGTCTTCCAGCAGCCGTCGCTCGTCGGCGTCGGCGGGCTCGCCCCTGACCTCGCGGACGAAGTCGAGGGCCACCTCGATCTCCGGGCGACCGGATATCCGGGCGCTGCGGGCGATCGGCTCGATTCCCCCTTCGGGGGCGAAATGCAGGTCCACCGTATGGGGGAATCGGGCGCGGAGTTGCTCCATCGCGGCCTTTGGCCGTACCGGATCGGTGAGGGTGGCCTGGATCCAGTGGTCGCTTGGGTCCAGGGCGAGGAGGTCGGACAGGTGGCCACGGATCCTGCGGAGCGGGCGGGGGACGGGGGCGGGGACGAAGGCGGTGGTGGCGGCGTCGAGGTCGATCAGCCAGGAGCCCTTGACGTGGTCGGCCTCGGAGAAGGAGTAGGCGAGGGGGGAACCCGAGTAGCGGACGGTGTCGCTCATGCGCTGGCGGCCGTGCAGGTGGCCGAGGGCGACATAGTCGACGCCCTCGAACGCGGTCAGCGGCACGTGGGCCACACCGCCGACGGTGATGTCGCGCTCGCTGTCGCTGGCCGCGCCGCCGACCACGAACGCGTGCGCCAGGACCACCTTGCGCTCGCGCGGATCGGCGCGGATCCGGTCCATGGCATGGGTGATCGCGGCCGTGTGCGTCCGCTCGGCCAGCTGCCACGGACCCTTCACCAACTCCGGCTCCAAGTACGGAATGCCGAAAAATCCAACATTGTTGATGACGACTGGAAGCCAGGACCGCCCCGGATCGGTACGCAAATGGACCCGATCCATCAGATCGGCCCCGAACCCCAGCCGCACCGGAGAGTCATGGTTCCCGCTGATCACCACGGTATGCACATCGAGGGCACGCAACCGCGCCAGCGCCTCACCGCAGAGCGCCACGGCGTCGACCGGAGGAAGGGCCCGATCATAGACATCTCCCGAGATGAGCACCACGTCCACGCGCTCCTCCCGAACGGTGGACACGAGATGGTCCACGAAGGCCTCTTGCGCGCGCAACAGGCTCTCGCGGTGGAACGACCGGCCCAGGTGCCAGTCCGACGTATGCAGCAGGCGCATGTCGCAGGAAGTTAACAGGTCCCTCCGACAAATGTGGCCCCTGCCACGTCGGCAGCAACACGTAATGTCTTAACCTTGTGATCGGTGGGCACAGTAAGGAGGAGGGCACGACTCGGAATGTTGATGGTCCCGCGGGGAGCGGCCTGATGACGATTGGCCGGGGCACCCTGAGTGTCGTGGCGGGCGTGCTGGTGGCCGCGCTCGCGATTTTGGGCTACCTGCTGCCTCCGCCCGCCTTCGATCCGCCGCCGCTGGCGAACCCGCCCGCCTTCGAGGAGCTGCCCGCGCAGCCCGCGTCCGAACGTCGGCCGGTGAGCACCAGCACGCCGATCCAGGTTCAGCGGATCACCGTCCCGGTGCGGGGCGAGGAGCTGAAGGCCACCATCCGCGTCCCCACGACGCCCGGCAGGCATCCGGCGATGGTCTTCGTGCAGGGCTCCGGCTCGGGCACCGGCGACGAGTTCACCAGCCAAGCCGAATGGCTGGCCAAATCCGGAATTGTCACACTTTCTTATGACAAACGGACGGTCGGGTACTCCTTCCGGAGCCGGGACTTCGCCCTCCTCGCCGAGGACGCCCTGCACATGATCGACGTGCTGCGCGCCCGTCCCGACGTGAATCCGGCCAAGACCGGCCTGTGGGGTGTCAGCGAGGGCGGCTGGGTGGTGCCGATCGCCGCGGCCGGCAGCCAGGATGTGGCCTATACCGTGCTCGTCTCCTCGCCCAACGTCTCGCCGATGCGCCAGGTCGCGTTCGCGCTGAACGAGCAGCTGGAGCGCCTGCACGCGCCGAACGGCGTGCGCGACCTGCTCACCCGCGCGATGGGCGGCGTCGGCTTCGACTTCCTCCGCTACGACAGCGTCCCCGCGCTCAGCCGCATCACCCAGCCCACCCTCGCGCTGTACGGCACGATGGACCCCTCCATCCCGTTCGTGCAGAGCACCGAGACGCTGATCAACTCCCTCCCGACCAGCAACTACACGATCCGCTTCCTGGCGGGGGCCGATCACGCCATGCGGATCAACGGCGGCCGGTTCGTGCCCGACTACCTGCCCACGCTGGCGAACTGGATCCAGAGCCTGCCGACGCTGCCGCAGCTGAAGATGGCCGGGGCCACGCCGATCCAGCGCTTCCAGGCCAGCGACGTCCCGGCCGCGCCCTGGTATGGCGGGAGCACCTTCCTCGGCCTCACCCTCATGCTGGCCGCGGTCGGCTACGTGACCGCCCCGGTGACCGAGATGATGGTCCGGCTGCGCGGTCGTGACCTGCGGCACCAGACCAACATGCAGCTGTGGCCGGCGCTCAGGCGCAGGCTCAGGCGGATGGCCTGGACGGGGCTCGGGCTACTGGCCGCCGTGCTGGCGTTCATCATGCTGATCGTGCTGTTCTCGGTGAACCAGGCCGGGGCCTGGCCTGCCGTACAGGCCGGGTGGCTGGTGGTGCGGGTGCTGGCGGTGGTGATCCTGGCGCAGGAAGCGGGCGCGGTCGGGGCGCTGATCGTCGGGCTGCGGGACGGCTGGCAGCCGTCCCGGTGGCAGAAGGCCACGCTGATCGGCGTGCTGGGCGGCACGGGGCTGCTGCTGGTTACGGCCGCTTACTACGGTCTGTTCGCATTCCCCTGGTAGGAAAATGCCCCGTTATGTGGGCATCGGGTGGCCGAACCTGCCGATGAAGTTGCCATACATCGTCAAAGGCGACGGCATGACGCCCACGGGAACGGTTCAATGTAATCGCAGCGGCACTGTCAGTGACGCGTCGGTGGATCGATATTCCAGTCGGGGTGGACGTGAAGAAGCCAGCGGGAGTGATCGGGTGGCTCGCGCTCTCCGCCGTTCTGCCCGGTGCGGCCCATCTGCGGGCCGGGTGGACACGCACCGGATTGGCCCTGCTGGGGACCTATCTCGGCATCGTGCTGGCGGGTATCGCCGTCGTGAAGACGGCGGATGCCGGGCTGGCGGGTCGCGTGCTGCGCTATCTGACGGCGATCAGCGTGCTGGCGTGGGCGGCAGCGCTGGGCTGGTTCGTCCTGATCGTGCACTCGTACGTCGTGCTGCGGCCGTGGCGGTTGCCGAGAAAGGGACAGATCCTCACCGGAGCCGTGGCGGGAGTGCTGGCGATCGTGATGGCGGCTCCGTTCGTGATCACGGCGCAGTATGTGACGGTCTCGCAGCGTACGCTCGAGCGGATGTTCGGCGGCTCCGGAGAGCCGATCGGGGATCCCTGGTCGGGGCGGGATCGGGTGAACGTGCTGCTGGTCGGCGGCGACGCGGACGAGAACCGGATCGGGATCAGGACCGACAGCGTGAACGTGGCCAGCGTGGACGTGCGCACCGGCGACACGGTCGTGTTCAGCCTGCCGAGGAACCTGGAGGATGTTCGTTTTCCGCCCGGCAGTCCGATGCAAGCCCGTTTCCCGGACGGGTTCCGGCTTCCGGTGGGGGTGGGAGGCTCGCGGGAGGATCTGCTCTTCTCGGTCTGGGAGTACGCGAACGAGCATCCGGAGCTGTTCGGCGGGCGGCAGGGCATGGGCGCCCAGACGCTGAAGGAGACCGTCGGCTACACGCTCGGATTGAAGATCGACTGGTACGCGATGGTGAACATCTGGGGATTCGCCCGGATTGTCGATGCGCTGGGCGGGCTGGTCCTCACGGTGGATCGGGATGTCGTGTTCGGGCGGTACAACGAGGGTCTGGTCCGGGCGGGCACCCGGCGACTCGGCGGCGCGGAGGCGCTGTGGTTCGCGCGATCGCGCACGTTCAGCGATGACTTCACCCGGATGCGGCGGCAGCGGTGCGTGTTCAACGCGCTGCTGACCCAGGCCGATCCGGCGAGCGTGCTGGCCAGGTTCAACCAGATCGCGGCGGCCACCCAGGACATGATCCAGACCGATGTGCCGCGGGGCATGCTGGAGCACCTGGTGCCGCTGGCCGCGAAGGTGAAGCACGCGAAGGTGACGAGCGTGCAGTTCGTGCCTCCGTTGATCCACACGGGGTACCCGGACTGGGAGCTGATCCGGCGCGTCACCGCGCGAGCGCTGGAGGATCAGGCCCGGCCCAAAGCGGATCAGGGACGGCCAAAAGCGGTTCAAACCCGGTCCGCGAACCCGGTCGAAGCGGTCGCGGCCCCGACTGCGCCGGCTGTGGCCCCGACTGCCCCGGCTGTGGTGCCGTCGCCGGATCAGCTCAAAGCGGGATGCGACGGGATGTGACCGTCAGTGGGTGCGGAAGGACTCCTTGGCCAGCCGTCTGACCTGGTCTTCGTCGATGGTGTGGCCGAGGCCGGGCTGGGTGAGCGGGACCGCGACGACGCCACCGGAGGCGCCCACCGGCGGGGTGACGATCTGGGCGCTTCGCGGAGGTTCGGTGACGTCGCTGGGCAGGGTGCAGCCGGGCAGGCTGGCGACCGCCACCGTGGCCGCCCTGGCCAGACCGGCGCCCCGGCCGTCCGCGCAGGTGATGTCCCAGCCGGCGGCGACCGCGTAGTCGTGCGCTTGCCGTACGGCGGCGAGGGAGCCGAACAGCGAGGGCCGCAGGAGCAGCGCCCGGCCCGCGTGCACGGTGATCGCCCGGTCCAGCTCCTGGACCGAGGCGACCTCCACCGCGACCGGGGCCGCCACCCGGTCCTGCAGATCGGCGCTGGTGAGCAGGTCGGTGCAGGGGCGTTGGATCCCGGCCAGGCCGTAGGAGTCCAGGGCCTCCAGCTGCGCGATCTCGGTGTAGGCCCCGCATCCGTCCACCGCGATGGCCAGCGCCGGGTAGGCTGCGCGAACCGCCCGAACCGGCTCCACATCCCACCCCGGGTGCACATTTAGCGTGACATGTCCGTATCCGCCCCCGACGTAGCGGTTGACGCGGCTGACCGTGCCCTCCAGCGACCCGTCGGCGCTCACGCGCATGGTCGCCGCCAGCGAGGTACGGCTACCGCCCAGCGCGTGGGCGAGCGGGACGCCGATGAGCCGGGTCCACAGATCCCAGCACGCCATATCGGCGGCCGAACCGCCTGGAATGCCCCCGAGCTCATTGGGATGCTCCCAATCCACCCCGATAAGGGCTTCACCCAGGGATTCCTCAAGATCTTCCCAGGTGTCCAGGGCGGGCTGCACGACCTCGCCCCATCCGGCCATGCCGCCATAGTCGGTCAACTTGACGAGGATGCTCTCCGGACGCCGCCCATAGGGCAGGACCAACCGGAACACCTCGATCTCGCGGACACGCGGCACGTGACTCCCCCTTGCTCAGACCTCCATGGTGACACGTCCGGCGAGGAACACACCTGCCCCGGCCATGGCCGCGAGCAGCACGAAGCACAGGGCGTACGCGGCGGACACGGTGAAAATGGCGCCGGTGACGGCGATCGCGACCACAGTCAGCACGGACTCCCCCACGGCGAGCGACGCACTGTTCTTCCCCTGCTCCCCCGGCGCGGACAGCTCCAGAACGAGCACCGACAAGGTCGGATAAACCACACCGATTCCAAATCCGGCCACCGACCAGCCTACGAAAGCCACCCATACCGGCACTTCGGGCACGACGATCGGCGCCGTCACCGCCACCCCGACCGCGATGAACGCGCACCCGAGCGCGAGAACACGATTCCGCCGGTACGGCTTGCGCCCCTGGATCCACGAGCCGAGCGACCAGAACAGCGCACCCCCGGTGAGGGCGATACCGCCCTGATCGGGGGAAAGGCCACGCTCCTCGAACAACACCAGCGGGATCAGAACCTCGGCGGCGAGGAAGGCACCGGTGGCGATACCGCGCAAAGCCACGACAGCGGGAAGCCCCCGGGCCCCGCGCATCGTCCCCCGGGGAAGCAACCTCGGCAACGAGACCGCCAGCACCACGAGCCCCGCGACGATCAGCACCACGTTGCTGCCACCACTGCCGTATTGCAGCAATCCCGCACCGATCGCCGCCAACACCCCCATAGCCAGCCGAAGCCGAAATCCCCCATCGGCCGCGTCGGCGGCTCCCGGCCCGCCCAGCCCTACGACCTCCCGTTCGGCTTTCTGAACGCCTTGCCCGACAACTTCCCGCGCGCCTTGCCCGACGGGATCGTCCAAGCGTCGCCGCCCGACCTCCCGGCCGGTTTCGTGCAGGCTTTCCCGCCCGGTTTCGCGCGCACTTTCCCGCCCGGTTTCGCGCGCACTTTCCCGCCCGGTTTCGCGCACCGTGACTTCCTCGGGGTTCTCGTGCTGCGCCGCTCTTCCGTGCCCGGCGAGACCCCGCCAGAGGGCGAACACCGCCGGGGCCGCCAGGACGGGAACGGCCAGGAACACCCACCGCCAGCTGAAATGTTCGGTCACGAACCCGGTGATCGCCGGGCCGACCACCGAGGGGAGCACCCAGGCGGCGGCCAGTAACGAGAACACGCGGGGGTGGGTCGCCGCCGGATAGACCCTCCCGACCAGGACGTAGATCGCGACGTCGAACATGCCCCCGCCGAAGCCCTGCAGGAACCGCCCGAGCAGGAAGATTTCCATGGTGGGCGCGGCCCCCGCCAAGGTCAGGCCCGCCAGGAAGGCCAGCAACCCCGTCCACAGGGGCGCGTCCGGACCCCGTACGTCCCCCCACCGACCGCCCGCCACGGTGGCGATCAACGCGGCCGCGATGCCGCCGCTGAAGGCCAGGCTGTAGAGGTGGTGGCCTTCCAGCTCCCGAGCGACGGCGGGCATCGCCGTGGCCACCGCGAGATACTCGAACGCCACCAGCATGAAGAGCGCGACCATACCCACGCTCAAGGCCCGATATCGCTGGTCGAAGATCTGCGGACGATCAGGGGGAGTCACGGTAGTCACACCCCGAACCGTACAAACCCACCCACACCCCCGGCCATCCGCACTTGGACGTAGGACCTCCGCCGGAGCATCCCGCAACGGGCGTCAGACGATCTCAGTGATCTCACCCCTCCGCGGGTTCTATGTGGGCTTGAGGTGGCGTTCGGCCCAGGCCGCGATGTCCCTTCGTTCGATGGCGGTGGCCATGAGGCCGGGGAAGGCGTCGGGGGTGCAGGCGAAAGCGGGCACGCCCAGGGCGGCGAGGGCCGCGGCGTTGTCGTGGTCGTAGGCGGGGGTGCCTTCGTCGGAGAGGGCCAGCAGGACGATGACCTGGACTCCGGCGGCGGTCATGGCCGCCACCCGGCGGAGCATCTCGTCCCGGACGCCGCCTTCATAAAGGTCACTGATCAGGATGAAAATGGAGTCGTTGGGGCGGGTGATCAGGCCCTGAGAGTAGGCGATGGCGCGGTTGATGTCGGTGCCGCCGCCGAGCTGGGTGCCGAAGAGCAGCTCGACCGGGTCGTGGAGCTGGTCGGTGAGGTCGACCACGGCAGTGTCGAAGACGACGAGGCTGGTGCGCAGGGATCGCATCGAGGCCAGGACCGCGCCGAAAACGCTCGAATAGACGACGGAGGCGGCCATCGAGCCGCTCTGGTCGATGCACAGCACGACTTCTCGCTGCACGGCCTGCTGTTTACGGGCGTATCCGACCAGCCGGGAGGGCACGACGGTGTTGCGGTCGGGAAGGTAGTTCTTGAGGTTGGCGCGGATCGTGCGATCCCAGTCGATGTCGGCGGTGCGCCGGGGACGATGGGTGCGCGCGGCCCGGTCCAGCGCACCGGTCACCGCCGCCCGGGTCTTCTGGACGAGCTGCCGTTCCAGCTCGTTGACGACCTTCCGGACCACCATCCGCGCCGATTCGCGCGCCTGCTCCGGCATCACCCGGTTGAGCGACAACAGCGTCCCGACCAGGTGCACGTCGGCTTCGACGGCCTCCAGCATCTCCGGTTCCAGCAGCAGACGGCTCAGGTTGAGCCGTTCGATCGCGTCCTTCTGCATGACCTGAACGACGGAAGACGGGAAGTATGTCCTGATATCGCCGAGCCATCGGGTCACCTTGGGCGCCGACGACCCCAGCCCGGCACTACGCGAACTGTCGCTCCCGCCCTGGTCGTAGAGCGCGGCCAGGGCCGCGTCCATACCCGCGTCTCCCGCGCCCATTTCCCCGGTGGAACAGCCCGGCATGCCGTCGGCCTCGCTCCCGAGCACCAGCCGCCACCGGCGTAACCGCTCGTCCATCAAGCCCTCCCCAGAATCGCCAGCACGGTCCCTATGGCCCCGGCGGCCTGGCTCTCGTCATACGTGATCTCTACAGGCGCCGTCGCCCCGGAGGCGACCCGAGAGCCGATGGCCCGCCGTTCCGGCGGCGCGAAAGCCCCGAAGGTACGCCTCAGCAGCGGCAGCACATCAATGAACGCCTCCCCTTGGAGCCCGGTCAGCCACCCGTCCACCATCGCGAGCAACCGCGCGTCATGCACGAGCATCAGCCCGCCCCCGGACAGGAACCCCTCGATCCAGGCCGCAACCCGAACCGGCGGATGCCCCAGCGACATCGCCCTCGACATCCGGTCATCGGCGTCATCGATGACCTCGGCGTCGAACAGGATCCGCACGATCCTGCCTTCGATCACGCCCGGCACATCGGCCCGATCTGGCACCCCGCGCAACGCCGCCAACCATCTCCCTCTCGGCGATGCGACCGCATACGCCGCAGAGGAGTCCCCACTTCTTGATGCCACCGCACGCAATGCCGGAACCGCGCCCCCAATTGGCGTCCCGTCCTCCGACGAGACCGCAGCCTCCGGAGAACTCTCACCTTTGGACGAAACCTCACCCCCCGGAAAGACCACACCCTCCGGTGAAGTCACGTCTTCGGATAAAGCTGCGCCCTCCGGAGAAATCACACCTTCCCCTGAAACCGCACCCACGGGCGAAACTTCGCGACCGTGTGAGTGAGTGGCTTCATCTGAGGTCGCGTCCCCAGGCAAGGTCGCGTCCCCAGGCGAGGTCGCGTTCGTGGTGGCGGGGTCGTCGAGGAGGGTGACCGCTGAGGTCACCGCGTCTATTTGCCCGACCATTTCGCGGGCGGTGTCGTCGTCCAGGCCGGATACGGCTGGAGACAGGCCGGCGCAGCTGCGGGCCAGCAGGGAGGTGACGATCGAGCCGAGGCCGTCGGCGGGAGTGCCGCGGACGTCGCCGTAGCGTTGGGCGCGGACGAGAGCGGGCAGGGCGGCCATGAGATGCCGGACGTCGTGGTCGAGCGCCGCCCGGTCGCCGATCGCCTTCAGCACGTGCGGGAGCGCGTCCGGCAGATCGGCGAGCAGGCATTGCTCGACCAGACCGGTGAGATCCGCGAGGGAGACGCCCTGGGCCTCAGCCGCCGGAGAGCCGGGGGCGGGTCCTGCGGCGACTTCGCGGATCTTGGTCGTGGCGGCGGACGGGACGGTGATGCCGCAAGCTGCGGCTTCGATCAGGGTGATGTCGTATTCGGGATGCCATTCGAGGGTCCACGACTCCTTGAAGGTGCCCTTGCCGCGAGTCTCCCGTGGAGTGCCCCAGGGCACGCCGAGAACTCGCAGGCGGTGCAGCAGCTTGCTGCGCTCGAGGCCCAGGGGCTCGCGGAGGTCCAGATCGTAGTCGCGGGCAAGGGCGGCCGGCTTGAGACGCAGGCGCCGCTGTTCCTCGCGCAGGTGCCGTTGCAGCGGGACCATGGGGGTGGCGTCGGGGACATGGCCCAAGCTTTCGCCCACGACGAGCTGCCGCTGGATCAGTTCGACCGGGAGTTCGTCGCCCTCGCAGAGGACGGCCCTGGCCGCTTCGGTGACCTCGGCGAGGCCCGCGAGGGGCCTGCCGCGCAGGACGGCGAGGCTGTTGGCGAGCCGGACCGATTCGATGACGTGCGCGGAGGAGACGGGCAGCCCTTCCTCCCGGAGCACGCGCGCGGCTTTGGTCAGCCACCGTTCGATCGGCTGGACGGGGTTGTCGAACAGATGGTGATACCAGCCGGGCGAGGTGATGCCCGCGCCGTAACCACTCCAGCTGGCCAGCCGCCCATGAGTCCAGGGCACCCACGTCATCTCGGCCTTGACCTTGGGCAGCCCCTTAAGCACCCGATCATCGGCAACGGCCGTAGTCGCCTGAGTCAGGGCCGGCACATGCCACGCACCGCACACCACGACGATGTTCGTAAAGCCCTCTTTGACAGCCGCCCGAATAGTCCGGCGCATGTACGCCTCCCGCCGGGCCTCATACTCATCGGGCGTGTAACCCTCCCGAACAGCCGCCATCGCCTCAGCGATCACCTCGAACGGGGTATCCCCCCGATGCTCGACGGCGTCCTCCCACCAACGCTCCGGATCGTCATAACCAGCGGCAGCGGCCAGCGCCCCAATCGGATCCACCCGAAACCCAGCCCCATCAGCCTCCCGAGAAGATTCCTCCGAATCCTGCTCCACCGGCCCGTTCGGGCTGATCGCGCCCGGGCTACCGCGGTCGGGGATGGTCGCAATGACCTCACCCGGGCCACCACCGCCGGAAGCGGGCACAATGACCTCGGCTGGGCCAACGCCGTCAGAGTCGGGTTCGGTGGAGTCTCTTGGATCTTCGGGGGTGTCGCCTGAAGTGTCGTGTTGGGGACGGATGGCCAGAGAGTTGGTGGCGGGGAGATCGCAGAAGCGGGCGGGGATTGCGGCGTGGGCGGCGTATTGAAGGGCTTGCCATTCCGGGGAGAAGGTGGCGAAAGGCCAGAAGGCCGCCTTGGTGGGGTCGCCTGGGACGTGGGCTAGCAGGGCGACCGGGGGCTCCATCTCGGGGTCGCCGGCCAGGGAGATCAGAGCGTCGGCTTCGGGCGGGCCCTCAATCAGGACGATGTCGGGAGACAGCCGTTCCAACTCGGAGCGGACCGCGCGGGCCGACCCCGGGCCGTGGTGGCGGACACCGAGAACGGTCAGGCAGGGTTGCAAACTGCTCGAAATTGAGTCAACTCTAGTATGCATTGCAGCCTCTTAGTGATTGTTATGATCACTGCATGAACCTCAAGGAATGGGCGATAGCGAACGGTGTGCACCCGCATACCGCTTACCGCTGGTTCCGGGAGGGCACTCTGCCGGTCCCCGCCGAGCGGGTAGGGCAGCGCACGATCCTGGTGAACATCGAGGCGAACTCATCACCGTCCGTGACAGTCGGTGCGGGCTTGTATGCCCGCGTGTCGTCGCATGATCAGAATTCGGATCTTGAACGGCAGGTCGCGCGACTGGCCCAGTGGGCGGCAGCGTCCGGTCATCGCGTGGTGCGGATCGAGTCGGAGATCGCCTCCGGGATGGACGGGGGACGCGCCAAGGCCAAGCGTCTACTGGCCGATCCGGAGGTGAGCGTCGTGGTGGTGGAGCACCAGGACCGCCTCGGCCGCGCCAACGTGGAGCTGATCGAAGCCGCCTTGTCCGCGACCGGCCGCCGTCTGGTCGTGCTGGATGACGGTGAGTCCGAGGACGATCTCGCGCGCGACATGATCGAGATACTGACCTCGTTTTGTGCCCGCCTGTACGGGCGCCGCTCAGCGAACAACCGGGCGAGGAGAGCCCTAGAAGCGGCGACCGGTGATGGCTGAGCCGGACAAGCGGCCCCGTCCGATCGCCCCGTCGTTCGTCGCGCCGGGCCCCTCTGGCGTGTCGATACGCGACCGCCTTAAGGGTCTCACCGCGCAGGATGAAAAGGTGCTGCGTCTGCTCGGCGCGCATCTCGGGTCGCTGGCCTCGCGTGACCTCAAGGCCCGGTGCGCCGATGGTCTGGAGCACTCCGCGGACGCCTGGGCGGTGCGGAAGCGGGAACTGACCGCCGACTCGTCGTCGCGATGGGCCGGGTCGCTGACCAAAGCCACCCACGATCAGTGGGCGCTGGCCCGACGCGGCCAGGCCGCGCACATCCAGGGCCTTGAGGCCGGTATCAAGACCATCACGCACCGTCTGTCCCTCCCACTCGGGGACAAGGGCGGCACGCGCGCTCCGGGTGGTTACCGGTCGAAGGGCGAGTGGTTCCAAAAGACGCGCCGCCTGACGACTTTGGAGGACCGGCTCGCCGGTGTCCGAGCGGATCGCGACGCCGGGCGCGTGCGGGTGACACGGGGCGGCAAGGCTCTGATGAACAACCGCCACAACCTCACCAGAGCGCAGCTCACCGAGCCACAGTGGCGTGAGCGCTGGGAGAGCGCGCGCTGGTTCCTGTCGGCTGACGGAGAGTCCGGGAAGCGGTATGGCAACGAGACGATCCGCGTCACCCCGGACGGCGAGGTCAGTATCAAGCTGCCCGCTGTGCTGGCGGAGCACGCCAATGCCCGGCACGGCCGGTATGTACTGGCCGCGAAAGTGTCGTTCCGGCACCGGGGAACCGAGTGGGCCGACCGTGTGGAGGCCAACCGGGCTGTTGCCTACCGCATCCACCTGGATGTGCCACGGCAGCGCTGGTACGTGGACGCCTCCTGGACCTTCCCGCTCACCCAGACCATCCCCATGCAGACAGCTCTCGCACACGGGGTGATCGGCGTGGACACCAACGCCGACCACCTCGCCGCCTGGCGGCTCGACCGGCACGGCAACCCGATCGGCCGGCCCCGCCGCTTCTCCTACGACTTGTCCGGGACCGCCGGCCACCGCGACGCCCAGGTCCGCCACGCCCTGTCGGGGTTGCTGAACTGGGCCAAGACCTGTGGTGTCGCCGCCATCGCGGTCGAGGACCTGGACTTCACCGACTCCAAGACCCGCGAGAGGCACGGCCGCAAGCGCCGCTTCCGGCAGCTCATCTCCGGCATGCCCACCGGGAAACTCCGGGCGCGGCTCACCTCGATGGCTGACGCCACCGGTATCGCGATCATCGCCGTCGATCCGGCCTACACCAGCATGTGGGGAGCGCAGCACTGGCAGAAGCCCATGGCCGCGCCCCGACGTAAAACCAGCCGGCACGATGCCGCGAGCATCGCGATCGGCAGGCGCGCCCAAGGGCACCCGATCCGGCGACGGACGGCACCGCCCCACGACGACCGGAGCGATCGTCGTGGGCATCGGACCGTCCAGGCCCGACCGGAGACCCTTGGACGTGAGGAAACCCGCCGCCCCGTCACGGACCGTGGTCAAGAGCCACCGGCCCGGACGGGGAGAAAATGAGGAACGCGGGCGACCAGCACATCCAAAACCGTTCGGGATGCGCGCAGCGACGGGAAGCGGGTCCAAGACCCACTCCTGCTCACTGATTAGGAACGGTTCAGCTCGCATCGCGGCAGGCCCGGTAGAAGTCACGCCAGTCCTTCCGTTCCCGTACGACGGTTTCCAGGTACTCCTGCCAGACGACCCGGTCGGACACCGGATCCTGGATCACGGCCCCGACGATCCCGGCCGCGACGTCGGCGGGCCGCAGGACTCCGTCGCCGAAGTGGGCCGCCAGAGCGATGCCACTGGTCAGGACGGAGATCGCCTCGGCCGTGCTCAACGTGCCGCTCGGCGACTTGACCTTGGTACGGCCATCGCCGGTCACCCCGGCCCGCAGCTCGCGGAAGACCGTGACCACCCGGCGGATCTCCTCCATCCCGGCGGGCGTGTCGGGCAGCTCCAGGCTCCGGCCGAGCTGGGTGACCCGGCGGGAGACGATGTCGACCTCCTCCTCGGCGGTGGCGGGCGTCGGCAGCACCACCGTGTTGAACCGCCGCCGCAACGCGCTCGACAGCTCGTTCACGCCCCGGTCGCGGTCGTTGGCGGTGGCGATCACGTTGAAGCCCTTGGCCGCCTGGACCTCCTCGTTCAGCTCCGGAATCGGCAGCGTCTTCTCCGACAGCACGGTGATCAAGGCGTCCTGCACGTCGGACGGCATGCGGGTGAGCTCCTCGACCCGGGCCAGCCGCCCTTCGGCCATCGCCCGCATCACCGGGCTCGGCGTCAGAGCCTCCCGGGACGGACCTTCGGCGAGCAGGCGGGCGTAGTTCCAGCCGTACCGGATGGCTTCCTCGGCGGTGCCCGCGGTGCCCTGGACCAGGAGGGTGGAGTCGCCGCTGACGGCGGCGGCCAGGTGCTCGGAGAGCCAGGTCTTGGCCGTGCCTGGGACGCCGAGCAGGAGCAGCGCGCGATCGGTGGCCAGGGTGGCGACGGCAACCTCGACGATCCGGCGGGGGCCGATGTACTTGGGTGTGATCGGCCCGCCCGGGTAGTCGGCGTCGCCGAGCAGATATGTGGTCACGGCCCAGGGCGACAGCTTCCAGCCGGGCGGGCGCGGGCGGTCGTCGGCCTTGGCCAGGATCGCCAGCTCGTCCGCGTACTGATCTTCCGCGTGGGGGCGCAATACGGTGGTCACGAGAACTCCTTGGTCAGGTCGAATCGGAAACGCAGAGTGGTCGGGAGGACATGCAGGTCGTCGGGGAGGTGCCCCAGCTGGTCGTGCAGGGCGGGGTTGAGCCGTTCCGCGGCGAGTTTGGCCAGCTCGCCCGCGTTCCACGGCTGGCTGGCGGCGACTTCGACGACACGCTCGAGGACGGCGGCGGCCAGGGGGCCGCTCCACGGCCGGGCGATACCGCCGAGCATCATGATCAGCTGGCCGTTGACGCTCTTGGCGCGGACGAGCTCGGCGGCGCGGTGGGACTGCTCCGCGGGGGGCAGCACAGCCAGCAGGTCGGTTAGCGGCTCAAGGTCGAAGAGGGCGCGGGCCCAGCCGGGGTCGTGCTGGAGGATGGCCGCCCTGGTCCAGCCCATGACGACCTCGCGTCCCCAGTCGGGGATGGTCAGGCGGGTGATCTCGCTGACGCTGAGCCCGAGATGTCCGGGCCAGAAGTCGAGCGGGGTGTGCGCGATCAGCTGCTGCAGCCACCAGCTCTTGCGGCCGCCGCTGCGACCGGCGGGGAGCTCGCTTCTGATGCCGTCTCGCTCCATGGCGCTGTCGCACAGCTCTGGCAGCTCGACCGTCAGCGTGTTCCCGGCTCTGACCAGCAGCCCGGCCGCCCGCTCGGCCATCCGCTGCCCGAGTCGCGAGCCCCGCAGCCGGGTCAGCAGGTCAGCGGCGGCGCGGCGGACCTCGCGGCGGCGGTCATCGAGCGTGGCTTCCAGGAACGGCTCGTCGTCCAGGCTGAGCCCGTCCGCGAAGGTGCCGAGGAAGACCGCGCGTTCGGCGGGCGACTCCTTGTCCCAGCCGACGGCCAGGAGTTCCCGGGCGTCTCCCGGCGAGGCGGCCCGGAGCCGCTGCAGGAAGGCCCGGCGGTCGCCGCTGCTGCCGAACTCCCAGACGCCGTGATCGAGCAGCCCCTCCCCCGACGACTCCTGATGCAGATACGCCCAGGACGGGTTGAGCCCGGCCAGCCATCGACCCCGAGCCCCCGTCAGCACGCCGAGGTGAGCCCGGACCGATCGGTCACGCGCCCCGAGATCCAGCAGTTGCGGAATCAACCGCGCAGGAACACGCACGCCGTGCTCCACCGCGAGCTCCAGCCACTCGCCGATCAGACGGGAATGCTCCCCCGCCAGCATCCGAGCCAGCCGATCAGCAGCCCTGGACGACACCAGCGGCAAGCTCTCCACCGGAGCCGCGGCGAGCGGCTCAGCCCGCACCGGCATCTGCCCCGCCCTCCGGGCCACCACCTCCACAGCGGCCTGCTCCAACACGCTCGCGGCCGTGACACCAGCCCCGCGATCGCTCCCCATCAACGCCGCCGAAACCAACTGCTCCCATCCGGCCCGGCTCATCACCCGCTCATTCACAGGACCACCACCCGACACCGCCGACACCCGGCACGACCATCGCCCGGGGGCTTGAAGAGCCCACCCCACGCTGGCGACCCATCGCCCGAGCACTCGAAGAATCCACCCGACGTCGCCGACACTCGGCCCGGTTCATCACCCGGCGGCCCGAAGAATCCACCCCACGCTGCCGGTACCCGGCACGACCCATCGCCCGGGGGTTTGAAGAATCCACCTGACGCTGCGCGGCACCGCTGACCGCTCGGACGTTCACAGGATCACCACCCTGCTTTGTTCATCCCAGGTGGTGAGGGGGCGCAGGCCGTCGGGTGTCCACTCGGTGGCGACGGTTACCGGATGGCCGCCGGACACTGCGGCGAGTTGCCATGGTGTGCCGGTGGACGGGAGTAGGGGCACGGCGTTTTCCTCCTTCTGGTCGTGGTCGGCCAGGTGCCAGGCGGAGTCCGCCTGGGCGGGGACGACGTCGTTGAGGACGATGGGCCAGGATTCGGTCCACGGATCGCGGCTGAGGACGTCCGCGATCAGTTGCGGGACCTCTCCGGCCCGTACGCCGTGGGGAGGCGTCGCGCTGGAGGCGGCGGCCGAGTGGCGTTCGGCGACCAGGGCGCGCAGGGGTGCGGAGCCGGGATAGAAGCAGAGGCTGGCGTCGATGGTCGTGCCGAGGACCAGTGAGCTGTCCAGCGGCTGGCCGAGCGGGGCGAAGGAGAGCACCAAGGCGACGCGGCCGGTGGCGCGGCCGTGTAGCCAGACCCGGCGGGAGAGCAGGCGGTCGCGGTCCTCGTCGCGGGAGCCGATGACCTGCCAGTGGTCCCGCACCGGCGGCTGAGCCAGCACGTTCTCCTTCGGCGTGGTGAAACCCACCCGGGACCGGACCGTTTCGCGCAGGTCGCGGGGCAGCTCGGGGGATCTGCGGTGGGCGACCGCGAGCAGATGGACCAGCGCGTATTCCGACAGCAGGCGGGCCGGCCAGTCCTCATGCCGGAACACCCGGCTGAGTTCCGTCATGACGCTCGCGACCCCGGGCGCCTGCGCGTCGACGAGCCGTTTGGACAGGTCGGCCCAGTCGGCAAGCGCATTCTGGCGAGCGCCGGCGATGCCGTGCGCGATCTGGTCGCCCAGCCAGCGCTCCAGATCGGCCAGACCGGCGTCGACCCGCTCCTCCCGCTGCCGCGCCCGCCGATCGCCCCCGGAGCCGCCGCCGGAATCGCCCGCAGCCTCGCCCGCCACGATTGCGGCGATCTTCTCCGCGACCTTGGCCGTCTGCTTGGCAGCGCGCTCGCGGCGCTGATCCAGCCACTCCTCGACCCAGTCGACCGGCTCCTCGGCCGCGGGCACCCCGTCGGCCGACCAGAGCAGCAGCAGCCCGAGGGCATGCTTGCAGGGAAACTTCCGGCTGGGGCAACTGCACCGGTACGCGAGTTCCTGCAGATCCACACAAGCCCGGTACGGCTTGGCGCCGCTGCCCTTGCAATCCCCCCACAACGCGTCGCGCGCCACTCCGGCACGCGACCATTTCGCGGGCGCGCTCACACCCGCCGCCGCCTTCTGCGACGAGGCGTCCGGCGCGAGCGCCAGCACCTGATCCCGACTCCACCGTTCGATCACGCGCCGCACCATATCCGGGTCCGCCGACAATTCAACGTCGCCCAGCTCAGGACCGCATTCTGTCGGAGGCGCGTGAAATACTCACTCCGTGATGCCGCGAAACACGCAGCTCAACCAAGAGGCGCAAAGCGCCCAGGCGATACCACGCGGTCAAGAAGGCGGCCAGGCCGGACGAAGCGACGCGGAAACAGAGCGGGGCCGGGAAGCACGTGTGGGGCAGGACTCACGGGGTGGGCACGACGCACAAAGCCGCCAGGACTCACGGAGTACACACAACGCGCGAGGCGGCCAGGATGCCTGGGGTCAGCATGATGGGGAAAGTGGGAGAGCGGGCGCTGGGGGTTTGATTGGGCGGGGTGAGGAGCTTGAGCGGCTGGTGCGGGTGCTTGATGCGGCGGCCGGCGGGCTAGCGGGGGTTGCGCTTGTTGGTGGGGATGCGGGGATTGGGAAGACGCGGCTGATCCGGGAGCTGGTCGAGTTGGCCAGGCGGCGGGGTTTCGTGGTGCTGGTGGGTCAGTGTGCTGAGTTGGGCGATGCGTTGCCGTACCTGCCGCTTACCGACGCGTTGCGGGGGGCCGCGGACGGGGTGGTGGTGGATGGGCTGGCGGCGCGGCCGGTGTTGCGGCGGTTGCTGCCGGATTCTGATGCGGCTTCGGCCGATGCGGTGACAGGTGGGCTGGCGCAGCAGCGGTTGTTCGGGTCGATGTTGAGCTTGCTCACGGAGGTGGCGGAGCAGCGGCCGGTGCTGTTCGTGCTGGAGGATCTGCATTGGGCTGATCGTTCGACCCGGGACTTGGTCGTCTTCCTCACCCGGATGTTGCAGCGGGAGCGGGTGTGCCTGGTCGGGACGTACCGGACGGATGATCTGCATCGGCGGCATCCGTTGCGGCCGGTGCTGGCCGAGTTGCAGCGGTTGCCGCTGGTCACGGGGGTGGAGGTGCCGCCGCTCGCGGATGAGGCGATGGCGGCGCATCTGGCCGAGCTGGGCGACGGGGACGCGAACGCGATCGACGGGGTGGTGCGGCGGGCGGGCGGGAATCCGTTCTTCGCCGAGGAGCTGTTCGCCTCTACGGCGGGCTCGGAACGGCTGCCGGGGACGCTGGCCGACGTGCTGATGGCGCGGGTCGAAGGGCTGTCGGACACGGCGCAGCAGGTGCTCAGGGTGGCGGCCGTGGCGGGCCGGAGGGTCGATCACGAGGTGCTGCGGGCGGCGGCCGGGCTGGCGGACGAGCCGCTGGAGGAGGCGCTGCGGGAGATCGTGTCCCGGGGGCTGCTGGCTGTCGGGCACCGGATCGGCTACGAGTTCCGGCACGCGCTGCTGCAGGAGGCCGTCTACGACGATCTGCTGCCGGGCGAGCGGACCCGGCTGCATCTGGCGTTCGCGGGGCTGCTGACCGAACGCGGTGGATCCGCCGCCGAACTGGCGCACCACTATTCGGCGGCGCACGATCTGCGTGGCGCGGTGGTGGCATCGGTGGAGGCCGGGCGACGGGCGATCGAGTTGGGGGCGCCCGCCGAGGCTCATCGGCATTTCGATCGCGCGCTCGCGGACTGGGCGCACGTTCCGGACGCCGAGGGGCTGACCGGGACGACCCGGGTCAGGCTGACCCTGGAAAGCGCCGCGGCGGCGGCCGACAGCGGGGACTACCACCGGGCGATCGCACAGCTCAAACGGCTGCGGCAGCTGGTCGACACGCCGGAACTGATCGCCGAGACCAACGAGCGGCTGGCCTACTACCAGGCCGACGCGGACGACTCCGCCGGGATGGTCGACACCGCCCACGCCGCTGTCGCGGCCCTCGGCGACGAACCGGAGAGCCCGCTGCTGGCCAAGGCGCTGGCGACGTACGCGCGAACGCTGTGGGACAGCGGGCGGCCGGAGGAGGCGCACGCGACGGCGACCCGGGCGCTGGAGGTGGCGCGCCGGACCGGGGCGGCCGACGCGGAGACCACCGCGCTGATCTCGCTCGCGCTGTTCGAGGAGGTCACCGGCACGCCGGCGCGGGCCGAGGAACTGCTGTCCGGCGCGGCCGCGCAGAACTCCCCCAATCTGTCCATCAACCTGCGCGCCCGCTTTAACCACGCCCGCGTGCAGTACGAACGAGGCAACCTGGAGGCCGCCGCCAAGTCCACGGAGGAGGGGGTCATGCTCGCCCGCGAGACCGGCCTCACCTGGAGCATGTACGGCACCGACCTGCGTTTCCTGCAATATCTCGTGCATTATGTGGACGGCGACTGGGCCACGACGGAGACGCTGGCGAACGGGTTCGGCGTCCGGGTGGGCACGATAGCGGAGGCGGTCCTGTCGTCGTTCGCGCTGTTCGTCGAGGTCGGCCAGGGGCGGCCCGCCGCCGACGAGCGGCTGCGCTGGCTGGAGCCGTTCTGGCCCCAGGACGAGTTCGTGATCTACATGGCGCGCGGGCTGGCCGCCGAGCAGGCGCTGTGGCGGGGGGATCCCGCGACGGCCCTGACGCACGTCGAGGCGGTGCTGGCCACGCTCGCACGATTCGACGCCGGATCCATCAGGATGGCCGCGACCGGGCTGTGGGCGCTGGCCGAGCAGGCCCGAGATCACCGAATCACCGCCGAGCAGACCCGGACCATCCGGGAACACGCGGACGAACTGCTGGCCCGTGCCCGGTATGCGGCCGCCAACGGCCTGTCCGGGCCACGTGGGGAACTCGGCCCGGAGGGCAAGGGCTGGGCGGCGCGCGCCGAAGCCGAATGGCATCGGGTGTACGGCACGGCGACCCCGGAGATCTGGCGGACAGCGGCGGAGGCGTTCTCGTTCGGCTTCCGCTACGAGGAGGCGCGGTCGCGCTGGCGGCTGGCCGAAGCCCTGCTCGAAGCCGGTGACCGAGCTTCCGCCCTGGTGGAGTGGACTGCCGCTGTGAAAATCGCTGACCGGTTGCGAGCAGTTCCGCTCGGGGCGGCACTGGCCCAACTCGGTCGGCGGGCTCGATTTTCGCTGCCCGACGACGACCAGACCGGACAGAGTGGACCCGGCGGAACGGGCGGACCCGGTGGACCAGGCAGAACGGGCGGACCCGGCGTACCGGGTGGACCCGGTAGAACGGGCGGTCCGGACGGTCGAGGCGGTGCAGTCGGGGCTCTGCCGGTGAATGTGCTGGCCTCGCTGACCAGTCGGGAGCGTGAGGTGCTCGCGTTGGTCACGGCCGGGAACTCCAACCGGGAGATCGGTGAGCGGCTTTTCATCTCGCAGAAGACCGCGAGCGTGCACGTGTCCAACATCCTGGCCAAACTCGGGGTGGCCACACGAACCCAGGCAGCCGCGATCGCACATCAAGAAGGGCTTCCGCCGCCCGGTGACTGAGTCGCCGGGCGATTGAGGCGCCCGATGACCGAGCCTCCGGGTCAGGAGTCTCCCGGTCAGGAGTCTCCCGGTCAGGAGTCTCCCGGTCAGGAGTCTCGGGGGAAGAGTCTCCGGGTGCCGGGCCTCCCGGTGACCGGACGATCTGAGCACGAGGAGCGCCAACCTGGAAGGCAGCTCGGCCGAACTCGTCGAGGGCTCGATCCTGGACCGGCCGCTGCTTGACCAGCTGGCCGCCGCCGACACGGTGGTGCGCCTGGCCTTCGATGACCGGACTCCCGGTGGATGAGGAGATATGTGTCCGTGGAATACATGGCTGAGGAAATACGCGGCTGACGGAAATACTCTGTAGGCAAGCGCCCTTCGCGAAGGATTTTGGAGGTCAACGATGACCCGCCACATCGTTTCCGTCATCGGTGGTAAGGACAGCCAGGCCGCGACGCCGTACAAGTCGGTCAGTCCGGCTCGGGTGGAGCAGGTGGTGGCGGAGGTGGGGCTGGCGGACGCGGAGACGTTCGCGGGGGCCTGCCGGGTCGCGGCCGGGGCGCAGCGGGAGTGGGCGAAGGTGCCCGCGCCGGTGCGCGGGCGGGTGATCGCGTCGATCGGGCGGCTGGTCGAGGAGAACGCGGAGACGCTGGCCCGGCTGGTGACCGACGAGATCGGCAAGCCGTACGCGGAGGCGCTGGGCGAGGTCCGGGAGATCGTGGACACCTGCGATTTCTTCCTGGGCGAGGGGCGGCGGCTGTACGGGCAGACGGTTCCGTCGGAGATGCCGGACAAGAGCCTGTTCACGTTCCGTGTTCCGGTGGGAGTGGCTGTGATCGTCACGGCCGGGAACTTCCCGGTGGCGGTGCCATCCTGGTATCTGGTTCCTGCGCTGTTGTGCGGAAACGCGATCGTCTGGAAGCCCGCTGAGTACGCGGCCGCTTCCGCGCACGCCCTCTACCGGCTGTTCGCGGCGGCCGGACTGCCCGACGGTGTGCTCAACATCGTGTTCGCGGACGGCGCGGCCACCTTCGCCGGGCTGGACCAGGCGCTGGATGAGGGTTCGGTGCAGAAGGTCGGGTTCACCGGGTCCTCCGAGGTGGGGCGCAAGATCGGCGAGCTGTGCGGGCGGCACCTGCAGTCGCCCTGCCTGGAGCTCGGCGGCAAGAACCCGATGGTGATCATGCCGGACGCGGATCTCGATCTCGCCGTCGAGGGCGCGCTCTTCGCCGGATTCGGTACGGCCGGCCAGCGCTGCACCTCACTCGGCACGGTCATCGTGCACGAATCCATCCACGATGACTTCGTGGCCCGCTACACGGCGGCCGTGCGGGCCGCGTCGATCGGCGACCCGACCGGCGACGTGATCTGCGGCCCGCTGCTGGATCACAAGTTCGCCGACCGGTTCGAGGAGTACCTGACCTGGGTCGAACCCCACCACGAGGTTCTCACCGGCCCCACCGGCAAGATCACTGAATCCAGCCCCCGGGGTGAGTTCACCGGCGAAGGCGGCCTCTACTATCACCCCGTCGTCGTCGACGGCGTCCGCCCCGACGACCGCTTGTTCCTGGAAGAGACCTTCGGCCCCATCGTCGGCGTGACCACCTTCGAAACCCTCGACGAGGCCATCCACCTCGCCAACAAGCCCGGCTACGGCCTGTCCTCCTCGATCTACACCACCAACCCCACCTCCGCGTTCCGCTTCCGCGAAGCCGTCTCCGCCGGAATGCTCAGCGTCAACAACTCCACCTCCGGCGCCGAGGCCCACCTCCCCTTCGGCGGCAACGGCAAATCCGGCAACGGCAGCCGCCAGTCCGGCATGTGGGTCCTCGACCAGTTCACCCGCTGGCAGGCCATGAACTGGGACTACTCCGGCCACCTCCAAAAAGCCCAGATGGACGTCGCCGAGATCGTCCCCGACACCGGCTTCCGCCTCTAACCGAACCAAGAACGACTTTCCGGCTACTCGCCGTTATCCGGCGCCGTTTACGCCCGCACCACTTCTCACCGCACCGGCGCCAAAGGTGCCACTTTCGCACCAGTGGATATCCCGACCTGCGGAAACGCGCGTGGACAACCCGTAAGCAGGTGCTGCTCATCGTGACACACGAGGCCGCGCTGGTCGGTGTAGCCGACGCCATGCTCGCTGGTGGAGTAACCACCGTCACCCTCGCCGCGGTCACGGCGGCGTTGCGGCCGCTCGTGTCCGCCGTGAGGGTGGCGGTCCCCTGGGCGGTGCTGCTCGTGACCTCGGGCGGGTGTGTGTTGGTGGCACTGCTCACCAGCCTCGCCTGCGCTGCCCCGGCCGCCCGCCGGACCGTCTCTTGTCCCGGCTGATAGGCCAGGCGGTCGATGGTCAGCCGCAGGTGGCGACCTTGATCCAGTAGTTCGGGCGGGTTTGGCGGAGGGAGGTGGTGGTGCCGGTGGTGCCGAGGTATTGGCCGGAGCCGTTGGCGTAGGTGAGGAAGAAGAAGCGGACGGTGGCGCGGCCGGCGGAGGCGTGGGTGCTGTTGGCCGCGCGGAAGCAGGGCTGGGGTGACGGGGTGGGCGATGGTGACGCGGACGGAGTCACAGACGGGGTCACAGACGGGGTCGCGGTTGGGGTCGCCGTCGGGGTTGCTGTCGGGGTCGCCGTTGGGGTCGCCGTTGGGGTTGCGGAGGGGGTTGGGGTGTCGGTTGGGGTGTGGAGGAGGGTGTTGGGGGAGCCGGTGCCTGGGGAGGTGATCTTGCCGGGGGTTGCGTTGGAGATGAGGGTGTCGCGGATTTGCTGGGGGGTGGCTGTGGGGGTGGTGGAGAGGAGGAGGGCGGCGGCACCTACGACGTGCGGGGTGGCCATGGAGGTGCCGCTGATGGTGTTCTTCGCGGTGGTGGAGGTGTGCCAGGCGGAGACGATGTCGGTGCCGGGGGCGAAGATGTCCAGGCAGGGGCCGAAGTTGGAGTAGGTGGCGCGGGCGTCGGTGCGGGTGGTGGCACCTACCGTGATGCCGGCCGGGACGCGGGCCGGGGAGGAGTTGCAGGCGTTGGCGTTGCTGTTGCCCGCGGCCAGGCCGTACACGACGCCGGAGTTGATGGAGTTGGTGACGGCGGTGTCGAGGGCCTGGCTGGCGGAGCCGCCGAGGCTCATGTTGGCGACGGCGGGTTTGGCGGCGTTCTGGGTGACCCAGTCGATCCCGGCGATGACGCCCGCGGTGGAGCCCCGGCCGCTGCAGTCGAGGACGCGGACGGCGACCAGCCGGACGCCCTTGGCGATGCCGTAGGTGGCGCCGCCGACGGTGCCGGCGACGTGGGTGCCGTGGCCGTTGCAGTCGGTGGCGTCGGCGTCGTTGTCGACCAGGTCCCGGCCGGAGGTGGCGCGGCCACCGAAGTCCTGGTGGGTGGTAAGGATTCCGGTGTCGATGATGTACGCGGTGACGTTGGCGGCGGTCGTCGCGTACGAGTAGCGGTTGTTGAGGGGGAGCGCCCGCTGATCGGTGCGGTCGAGGCCCCAGGAGGGCGGGTTGGGCTGGTCGGTGTCGAGGGTGATGACCCGATCCTGCTCGACGTAGGCCACGTCGGGGTCGGCGGCGAGCCGCCTGGCCTGAGCGGCGGAGGCCCGGAGCGAGAAGCCCTTGAGCGCCCGCTGGTAGACGTTCCTGACCTGGCCGCCGTTCTCGGCGACGAGGTCACGGGACTGCGCCCGGACGTCGCCTTCGCGCGGATCCTTCAGGACCACGATGTAACTTCCGGCGATCGCCTCAGGTGAGTCCGCCCCAAGGATGGCGGCGGCGGACGCGGGGGTCGCTAACGACACCCCCATCAGAGCGGCGGCTAGCACGACTGCTACGACTCGCGAAGAACGAGACGGTGGTTCTCCCACCCACCCAGCCCTTTGATCTACCTCGGGGCTCCGCCCCGCCCCGCCCGATCTCCGTGGTTCCGGAAAGCCCCAAGAGCGCGAAGACCACCAAGAGAGCGGAGAGCCCCAGAAGCGCGGAGACGTCCAAATGCGCGAAAAGCTCCAAGAGCGCGGAACGATCCAAGAGCGCGAAGAGCTCCACGTGCGCGGGAACCGGCGTGGGACGGCTTGGGGGGATCGGTGCGTTGAGGGGCGCATCGAGGGTCCTTTCCTGGGCAGCGAGTCACGAGCTTCCAGGAAATTTCCGGCTGAATTAGGTCGTATGTCATTTTCGATCTGACGAGCGGAGGGCGCGCAGGACGGCGAGTACAGTCGGCAGTTCGTGGTCGGCCAGGGACTCGACCAGTTCCCGTAGTTCCTTGCGCTGCGCGGTGGGGTCGTCGGCGAGCCACCGTCCGCGCGGTCGGCGCGGGCCCAGCAGGGTCACCAGTGAGTGCGCGGGCAGCCCGAGGATCACCTCCAGCTCCCCGACCGCCACCAGCGACGACGACCGCTCCGGCCGGGACCGACCCCGCTGCCAGTTGCTCAGGCTCGCCAGACTGACCTGCGCCCCGCGCTCGGCGAGGCGCACGTGCAGCCGTTCCAGGGACAGCCCCCGGGCCGCGATGGCGGCCCGGAGCGCCCGTTCGAACGGACCGGTCCGCAGGAGAACAGCGAGTTCCCGTTCGGTCCCACGGACCCGGTCAGCTGCCACACATGTCACAGTTTCACCGCATCGCGGCGACGTCTATCACTGCTGTGTGATCTTCATGTCATCTATCCCGGCCTCGACCAGTGAGGCGGTCGAGGCGTCGGCGGCCTGCACCATGATCTGCACATTCTGCCCGGCGAAGCCCGAGATGTTCGCGGTCCCGGTCGCCCAGGCACCGTTGCGGTTGCTGGCCGCCCCGAGCTGCTGGAACACCTGGGTGCCGTTGACGAACACCCGCAGGTAGTCGGCGTTGGAGGAGTTGGACCCGTGCGCGAGATACCACGAGAACGACAGGGTCAGGGTTCCGGAAGCGGGCAGCGTGATGGACGGCGACCGGATCGACGTCACCCCGCCGTCCACGTCGAAGTCGCCCGCGGCGGTTCCCGCCGAAGCGCCGGTGACCAGGTCGAACGTGCCGCTCACGGTGGTGCCTAGCTGCTTGGCCCCGCTGGAGGTGGTGGCCGCCGGATCGGCCCGCTGCCACTGGCCGGAGGTGGCGGTGTCGGTGCCGAGCGGGTTGGTCGTCCAGCCGGTGGCGGTCTCGAACGTGTCGGTGTAGACGACCGTCGGCGGGGTGGCGTTGCAGTACTGGACCTCCTTGCCGATGATCCGGTAGACGCAGTCGGAGTATTCGAGGAACCGCAGCACGGCCTCGCGCAGGCGGGTGGTCTGGGGGACGATCTGCTCGTCCGGCGGGTAGAAGCCCGGGCTGGAGCTGACCGGATACATCTCGATGGTGTAGGCGAAGATCTTGTAGACGCCCCACATCCAGTCGTCGATGGAACCGTCGGTGATGTAGAGGTCGCTGGCCTGCTCGGGGGTGTATCCGTTGGTGGAGGCCATGTTCTGGCCGAGCGCCGCGTGCGCGTCGCGGTCGTCCTGGGTCAGCCCGGGCGCGGTGTTCGCGGTCGTGTAGCCGTACGGCCAGAGGATCAGTTCGCCGTAGGTGTGCCAGTCGACGGTGGACTTGATCTGCTGGACGCCGCCGACGACCCGGCTTCTGACGAAGTCGGCGACGGCCTTGACCTCGGGGGCGGATTCGGCCGAAGGGCCGCGGTAGGTCTCGCTGGAGGTCGTACCGGACGAGCCGCCGCAGCAGCCCCACTGGTAGCCCCAGTTGCGGTTGAGGTCGGTGCCGACGGCCGTGGAGCCGGTGTTGGGCTGGCGGTTCTTCCGCCAGGAGCGGTAGGAGCCGGTGGCGATGTCGTACTCGCCGCCGTCTGGGTTGAGGTCGGGCATGATCCAGATTTCCCGGCCGTTCACGATGTCGGTGATCCGGGAGTCGGTGCCGTAGTTGTCGGTGAGGAGGTTGAGCAGGTAGATCGCCATTTCCACGGTCAGGTGCTCGCGCGCGTGCTGGTGCGCGGTGAACAGCACCTCGGGCTCGTTCTCGTCGGCGGCCACATTGTCGCTGATCTTGACGGCCATCAGGTCCCGGCCCTGGTACGACGTGCCGTAGCTGATCTTCCTGGCGATCCCGGGATGGTCGGCGACCACCTGGTTCACCACCGCCGTCATCTCGGCGAAGTTGTGATAGGCGCTGTCGGCCGCCGGGAAGTCCAGCGGCTGCGGCACCTGGGGGCCGAGTTTGGGAGCGAGGACGGTGACGGTGTAGCCGAGTTGCCGGATCGCGGCGACCTCGGCCTCGGTGGCGGTGACCACGACCGAGGTCGCCGCCACTTCGTCGATGGCCGCGCCGGTGGCGGCGATGTCGCTGCGCTGGGGCTGCGTGCTCGCCCCTGAGACCAGATACTGCCGGTTGGGCAGCGGCTCCGCCGCCGACTGTGCCGCGCCGGCGCCGGTGAATGCCCATGCGCAGAACACAACGAACAGCACGAACCCCGTTAAGACGCGTTTCACCCTTTTTGACCTCCATCCGCGGACTTGTCCACAAAGTGGGATGGAGGCACCCGTCGTTCAAGTGCGCCACATGACCATAAGTCAAGATAGTTAAGCCACAGAGTCAGATCGCTGGACTTCTCCCCCAATACTGTGATTTTTCAATGACAAAGCCCGGCCTCCCTAGGGCGACCGGGCTGTCAAAGAAACAGCTGTCAAAGAAACAAGGGTCAGACCGGCTTGTCCCTGCCGTCGTACCCGAGCAGCCGCATGGCCACATCGGGTTCCATCGCCGCGGCCAGCAGCTGCGCCCGCTCGTTGGCCCGATCCCGGGCCTCCTCCGCGCGCTTGCGCGTCGCCTGCTGCGCCCGCAGCACCGCGACCATGGCGCCCACCAACCCGGCGAACACCAGGAACCCGACCAGGAAGGCGATCGCCGTGCCCGCCGTGAACCCGCCCGAGGGCATCTCGCCCGACTCCGGCGTGATTCCGCTGCCGAAGGTCACGACCAGCACGACCACGAACACCGCCAGCGCCAGCGAGGCCCCGAGCAGCGCCCACAGCATGCCACGCGACTTGGTCTCCTCCGCCGGCGGCGCCTGATACGGCTGCGCATACCCAGGTGCGTACCCCGGCGCGTACCCGGGTGGCGGAGGCGGCGGTTGCGCGCCGCCGTTCCACGGCACGAACTCGGGCGGCGCCGCCTCGGCCACCGGCCCGCCGTTGCCGTTGACCTTCACGATCTCGGCGGTGGCGAAGCTCGGCGGCGGAGTGCCCAGACCGGGGCCGCCGACCGCGACGGGCACCGGCTCCAGCTGGAGCACCGGCCGCGCCACCGGCAGCGGCAACATCGAGACGCCGTGCTCCAGGTGCGCCCGCAGCGCCGCCTCGTGGTAGGCCTCGATCTCCTCGATGAACTGCACGTCCTTGTAGACCGCGCCGTTCACGACCGTGCCCTGCACGCCCTCCATGACCGCCTTGACGTCGTCGCCGCTGAGCGTCTTGTACGTCTCGAGCGCGTGCGCCACCGCGAGCACTTCCTCCCGGTTCTCCCGGAGGATCTCCTCGGCCTTCTCCAGCAGGCGGGAGAGGGTGAACTCGATCCGCATGCCGAGCGCGTTGGGCGCGATCCGGTCCTCCTTGGAGCCCAGGTCCTCGGCGAGGAAGCCGATCGACGAAGGGCCGCCGCGCCTGCGCTGGTCCGGACTGCCGTATCCGATCCCCATCTGCTGGAGAGCGGGCAGCGAGGCGATCCCCGCGCCCATCCCCCAGTGCGACTCCATGTGCCCGGCGACCAGCGTGGCGCTGGTGAGGTCGCCCGAGACTCCGGAGGAGTTGTCGTCGCCGAAGAACAGCCGCTCCCCCGCCAGCGAGGCGAGCGAGACCAGGATGTCCGCCTCGTAGGTGGAGCGCCATTCGGTGAACTGGTCCTCCACCGGGATCTGGGACACCATGCCCAGGTAGTACGAGCCCTTCTCGATCGTGGCCAGGTCGATCTCCAGGTTGTGCTGGACCCGGACGGCCATGACCGCGTGGCAGGCCTCGTGCACGGCGGTGGCGTGCCGCTCGCGCTCGACATACTCGACGCCTTCGGGCGGGCCGAGCTTCTTGAGGTGCTTGGCCTTGATCACGTCCTGCCAGGTGATCACCTCGCGGCCGTCCCGGATGGCGGTGATCAGGGACTCGTTGACCAGGTCCTTGATCGTCGCGCCGGTGCCGTACGGCGTGATGGTGGCCAGCTTCTCCATCTGCGCGTCGGTGAGCTCGTGGTTGACCTTGCCGAAGTAGCCCTCGTAGGTACGCTTCCGACCGGCCTTGGAGGGGTAGCCGACCTTGTAGATGCGGTCGATCCGGCCGGGCCGCAGCAGCGCCTCGTCCAGCGCGTTGGGCATGTTGGTGGCCATCATGACGAGGATGCGGTATTTGGGCGGCGGCTTGGGGCGCATGCCGAGCAGGCGCCGTACGTGCCGGTTGATGATGCCGCGCGGCTTCTTCAGGCCGGACAGCTCGGTGAGCAGGGCCTGCAGGGTGCCCATGTCACCGCCGCCGCCGCCCATGCCGCCCATCATGAACATGTTCCGGCGGGATTTCGGCTCCTCGGGCGGCGTGAACGCGCTCGCCAGCTCGGAGAGCGTGTCGCCGGACAGGTAGGCGTGCCCGTTGCAGTCGGCCTTCCCGAACGCGCCGGACATGCCGGGCCCGGTCTGCGGGCCCTGCTGGGCCAGCGAGCCGCGGCGCCCGAGCGAGTCGGCCTCGTCGAAGAAGACGATCACGCCGCCGTACCGCAGGGCCAGCTTGCGCAGCTTGCGGAAGAGCGACTTGACCTTGAGGATGCCGATGCCCATGAACATGTTCACGAACGCGCCCGGATCCACGAACACGTACGGCTTGCCGGTCTCCCCCGCGACCGCCTCGGCCATCAGGGTCTTGCCGGTCCCGGGCGGGCCCCACAGCAGCAGGCCGCTTGGCACGTAGCCGCCGCGCTGCTCGATCTCGTCGGGCCGCTCCAGGAAGACGATGTTCTCCTTGACCCGCTCGACCACGTGGTCCTGGCCCCAGACATCCGAGAAGCGGGTCTTGATGTCGTCGGGGAAGTAGGTCTCCATCCCGCCCCGGGACAGGAACCAGAAGATGACCACGAACTGCAGCACGACGAACACCAGGATCATGCTGTATTGGATGATCATCGGCAGCCACGACCACACCAGGGCCGGAGCCTGGAACAGCGCCTGGATCGGCGTCGGGTCGTTGGGCAGCAGCTCGGCCAGGATGAAGGCGAGGAGCGTGATCCAGAACGCCCACTTGATCACCCGGGCCAGCCGGAACCTGCCCCAGTCGCTGAAGGTGCGGTGGGTCCATCGCTCGAAGCCGCCGAAGACGCCCTTGGTCCAGAAGCGGTGGTATCCGGCGGATCGCTCGCTGATCAGGAAGTGCACCTGGCGGAGCGCGTCGACGCCGATCAGCCAGAGAATCCACGGGGTGGCGGCGGCCTGCTCGTAGAAGGCGTCCTGGAGGGTCATGATGCCCTCGTACTCGCCAAATGTCTTGAAGCTGAGCAGCAGGAACGCCACGGCCAGGAAGATGATGATCTTCGAGCGGTCCCAGAAGGCCATCTTCTTGCGGGTCTTCGGGTCCCGGTCGTCAGGGCCCGTACCTGGGGGGCGGAGCCCTTCGTATTCCGGTCGGGTGGCCGACTTCATGGCAGCGTCACCACCCGGGTTTCTGATCGATGGACAAGGTGGGCTCCTTACCCGAGCGACTTCCTGATCTTGAATGACTGGGTGATCCCGTCCAGTTCGGTGGCACGCTGGCGGTAGCAGGTCGCCGAGCAGCGGACGAGCAGGACGGAGACCTTGGTGTTGCCCGCGTTCAGATACCCGGTGAGGTCGAAGGTGTGCGTCTCACCCTTCGGCCCGAGCTGGTAGTTGAAGCGGACGTGCACACCGCTGGCGCCATCCCCGGGCTCGAGCACCTCGTCGGCGAGCAGCTCGAAGTTCTGCAGGGGGAACTCCGGGTTCGTCTGCGTGACCTGGTCACGCAGCGACTTGGTCACCGGCCACACCCAGTTGCGCAGCGTGTTCAGCGACATGGTGTCTCGCTGCTCTTCGGTGAGCGGCTGAACCACGGAGTACACGAACGGTTCCTCGGCCCTGACGCCGAGGGGGATGAAATGCTGCGCGCCAGGGCTGGCGGCGTCACCGTCGAAGGCGGCCGTCCAGACGAACTGCGCGCGCATGCGGGCGCTCTCGGAATTGGGATCCTCGCCATAGAGGATCTGCTGGATGGGTTTGTGGTCGACCTTTGACCAGGAGGCCGGAACCTTGAAATAGGTCTCGCCCTCGTTGTCACGGACATACGTGAACTGGGAGCCACCACATCCGGCGAGTCCAGCGACGAGCGCACCCGCCGCGAGGGACACCAGTCCTGTGATACGCACCCGCGATCTTTTCACCTGGGCCATACCTCCGCTTTGCGGGTCTACGAGGTAGTAGTGCCCGTTTTCCCAGTATCCATCTCACGCGGAGCTTGTTACATCTGGGAAAACTTGACCAAATCTTGCCCAGATCTTAGCTCGACTTGTTACATGATCACAGCATGCGGAAACCCGGGTTTGGTTGAAGTATAAAACATCTTTTCCGCCTGGCCCTGGGGCGTAATCGGGCTGAGGATGGAGACAACAACCTGGGAGTCATAGATGAGCGAACATGAGGTCGGCGGGGTCGGGCAAGACCTGGGCGACCTGCGGACGCGCGGAATGGAGATCATGAAGCGGGTCTACGGCTGGGAGCACGTCGGCGACGCGCCCGGCGACTTCTTCGCCATGACGGTCGAGCACCTCTTCGCCCAAGTCTGGGGGCGCGGCGTGTTGTCGATGCGGGAGCGGCGCCTGCTGCTGGTCGGCCTGCTCCTCGGCCAGGGCCTGGACGACGCGCTCGGCACCCAGCTCGACGCGGCGCTGCGCGGCGGTGACCTGACCGCGGCCGAACTGCGGGAGATGGTGGTCTTCCTCACCCACTACGCGGGCTGGACCCGCGGCGCGAAGCTGAACGACCAGGTCGAGGAGATCATCGCGCGCACCCTGGACGCGGATCAATAAGCTGCCGCCATGCCCACCGCACTTATCACCGGCGCCACCGCGGGAATCGGCGCGGCCTACACCCGCCGCCTCGGCGGCGACGGCTTCTCGCTGGTGCTGGTCGCCCGCGACCGGGACCGCCTCGCCGCCGACGCCGCCGCCCTACGCCGCCGGTACGGCGTCACGGTCGAGACCCTGCCCGCCGACCTGTCCACCGACGCGGGCCTGACGGCGGTCGAGGATCGCCTCGCCCAAGGGGTCGACCTGCTGGTCAACAACGCCGGGTTCGGCCATCCCGGCGAGTTCCTCAAGGTCCCGGTGGAAGCCGAGCTGACCATGCTCAGGGTGCACTGCGAGGCGGTGCTGCGGCTGACCTACGCCGCGCTGCCGGGCATGGCGGAGAAGGGCCGGGGCGGAGTGATCAACGTCGCCTCGGTGGCGGCGTTCTTCTCCCGGGGGACCTACAGCGCGAGCAAGGCGTGGGTGGTCAACTTCAGCGGCTCGGTCGCGGCCGAAATGGCCGGGTCAGGCGTGCGGGTGATGGCGCTGTGCCCCGGTTTCGTGCGGACCGAGTTCCACCAGCGGGCCCACATGGACACCTCCGGCATCCCGGGCTTCCTCTGGCTGGCCGCCGATGACGTGGTCCGCGCCTCGATGCGCGACCTCGCGCTCGGCAAGGTGGTCAGCGTGCCCAGCCTGCGGTACAAGGCGATCGTGAGCGTGGGGCGGCTGCTCCCGCAGAACCAGATCGCCAAGATCTCCACCCGGCTGGGCCGCAGGTTCCGCTGAGAGCGCGCTAATAGAGCGGCGGCTTGTTGGTCTCGGCGGCGACGCACGGCTTGTCGGCGGTGCAGCCGCTGCCGGGCGCCACGACCGCGACCGAGGCGGTGAACGACGTGACGACGCCCACCGGCATCGTGCAGACCTGGGTGTAGGTCAGCGCGCCGCCCGCGGGCAGGTCGACCGTGATGTCGATGTCGCCCGTGCCTGCCGCGGCGGGGCAGACGGCGCCGCCGGTCGCGGTGCACTTCCACTTCAGCGGTTTGAACGCGGGCGGCCAGGTGACCGCGATGCTGGCGTCGTTCATCGCACCGGAGCCGGGGTTGGCGGCCGAGGCGGTGTAGGTGAACCTGCCCCCCGCCACGTACGGGTTCGGGCTGGACGAGATCTTCACGACCGGCTTGCCCACGACCGGCTTGAGGTCGGCGGGCTTCACCGAGACCGTGCTGGTCACCTTGGTGTCGCCCAGGCCAGCCTCGATGGCGCCGGTGGCGACGGCGCTGCCGGAGACGGACGTGCCGAGCGCCACATCGACCTTGACGGGCGGATAGTGCGCGCCGGGCGCGATCTGCGTCACGCTGGTGCAGGCGACGACCCGGCCCGCGATCGTGCAGGCCCACCCGTCGCCCTTGGCCGCGGTCGCGGTGACCCCCGCCGGGACGGTCCAGTTCAGCTTGACCGGGTCCTCGGACCAGCCGAGGTTCGGGTTCACGACGACGTCCAGGTTGTACGCCCCGGTCTCCCCGCCCTGCCAGGGACCGTTGTCGGTCACGTTCAGCTTCAGGTCGGCGCCGAGCGTGCGGGCGGAGAAGCCGCCGATCTCGTGCACCGCCGCCGCGTTGCCGGTCGCGGCGGCCCAGCCGACCTTCAGGGTCTTGGGCAGCGGCTCCTGGCCGGGCAGCTTGTCCAGGTCGAGGTCGGTGACGACCGGCGTCGGGCCCTTGCCGTCATTGAAGTTGATCCGGACGTTCATGACGTTGCTGGAGTTGATGTCGACGGTGACGTGGCGCTTGGCGTCCGCCCGCCGGGTGGCCGCGTCGATGGCGAGCGGATGGGTGGCCGGATCGAGCGACTTGCCGGAGATGTAGTCATACCCGGCCGCGGCGGAGCCGCGGACGGCGACGCTGTTCGGCTTGAGGCCGGGTCCGCCGGGGCCGCCGGGGGTGCTGGAGAAGTTACCGAACTCGTCGAAGCCGATGCCGACGAACGCACCGGACAAGCCCTTGTAGCCGAGACCGCCGCCGGCCTCACCGGGGTCCACCTTGGTCTCGGCGCCGTCCACGATCCAGAAGGCGATGCCGTTCGCGCCGCGCGCGCCGAACTTGTCGGTGGGCGGCTTGCCCTTGTACTGGTACATGTCGAACTCGAACGTGACCCCGCGGTCGGCCTTGATCGGCTTGTCCAGCAGCAGCGAGCCGGCGTTGAAGCTGCTGTTGTCGGTGAGGCGGAACGCGCCGCCGCCGTCGGGGTCCGGCTTCCCCTTTCCGGCCACGACCTCGCGGCAGGCCGGGAGGAAGCCGGCCACGGTGGCGGTGGTGGCCGTGGCGCACGGACTGTCGGCGCCCCGGGAGCTGCCGATCACCCAGCCGCTGGAGGAGATCCTGGCGCCGGCGAACGACTCGAAGCGGAGCTGCGCCGCCGACGCGGGCGAGGTCGTGACAGTCACGCTGAGGCCGGCGAGCACGGTGGCGGCCGCGATGCGGCCGACCACCTGCGCTCTCCGCGGACGCGAACGTCCGATATCCATAGCTTTCCCCCGATTTTGAGAAATCCGCACGACCGGCCGCGCGTACTCCTCTAATCGACGGAGATTTTCCTCAGAAAGCCGATGTCGGGCACGGACAGGCGTTCACGACATGTATCGGCAGTTCCGACCCAAAGGAAACATAAGCCAACTCGGGACAAATGGCTCTATATCCGCTTCACTTGGGGAATTCTTGACGGGAATCCAGCTACAGCAACTCCACGTTGTCCCCCTGGCAACGGCGGCGGGTGTCGAAAACGTAGGCCGCGTGCTCCTCCACCAGGGCGTAGTCGAACACGTCGTGGTCGGTGAGCAGCACCACCGCGTCGGCCCTGCGCAGCTCGGCGGCGGTCAACTCGACCGGCTCCACCCCGGCCGGCGGCTCCGCGTAGGGATCCACGGCCGCGACGTCCGCGCCGAGCCGCCGCAGCCGCTTGGCCACCTCCGCCGCGGGCGACTCCCGCGCGTCCCCGGTGTTCTTCTTGTACGCCATGCCGAGCAGGAGCACCCGGCTCCCCCGCATCGCCAGCCCCCGCTGGTTCAGCCCCAGCATCACCCGATGCGCCACATAGTCGGGCATGTGCTCGTTGACGTCGTTGGCCAGCTCCACGAACCGGAAGTTGTGCCCCAGCGACCGCTTCACCTTCCACGACAGGTACGACGGGTCGATCGGCAGGCAGTGCCCGCCCACCCCCGGCCCCGGCACGAACCGCAGGTAGCCGAACGGCTTGGTGGACGCCGCGTCGATGGACTCCCACACGTCGATGCCCAGCTCGGCGGCGAACACCGCCAGCTCGTTGACCAGCGCGATGTTGACGTGCCTGAAGGTGTTCTCCAGCAGCTTGGACAGCTCGGCGACCCGGGTCCCCGACACCGGCACGACCCGCTCCACGACGGAGCCGTAGAACTCCGCCACCGCCCGCAGCGAGGACTCCGACACCCCCGACACGATCTTCGGCGTGTTGGCGAGCCCCCAGTGCGGGTTGCCCGGGTCGATCCGCTCCGGGCTGTAGCCGAGGTGGAAGTCCTCCGGCGCGCGCAGCCCGCTGCCGTCCTCCAGGATCTCCTGCAGGAGCTCCTCGGTGGTGCCCGGATAGGTGGTGGACTCCAGCACGACCGTGCGGCCCGGCCGCAGCAGCGGCGCGATGGACCGGCCGGCCGAGACGATGTGGCTGAGGTCGGGCGCGCCGTCCCGGAGCGGCGTCGGCACCGTGATCACGCAGACGTCGAAGTCCGGGCTCTCGGCCGGGTCCAGCACCGCGCGGTAGCGCCCCGCCTCCAGGACCGCCTCCAGCCGCGGCGAGGACACGTCCTCCACGAAGGACTCGCCCGCGTTGAGGAGCTTGACCCGGCAGATGTCGACGTCCACCCCGGTCACGTCGTAACCGACCTCGGCGGCCCGCACGGCTAGCGGCAGGCCGACATAGCCCTGCCCGATGACCATGAGTTTGCGCATGTTCTTCACACCGTCCCAGCGGTAGTCAGAGTTCGTTCGAACCAGGCCACCGTGTGCTTCAGACCATCGCCCAGCGGCACCGGGTCGACGGACGGGAACAGCCTGGTGAGCTGGTCACAGGCGGCCTGCGAGTGGCGCACGTCGCCCACCCTGGCGGGCACGTGCCGGGTCGCCGGTGGCTTCCCGAGGATCTCGCCGATCAGGGTCACCAGGTGGTTGACCGTGATCCGGGTGCCGAAGGCCAGGTTGACCGGGGCCGGGCTGGTGACCCGGCGCAGGGCCGCGTCGGCCAGCAGCCGCACGACCGTGCCGACGTAGGTGAAGTCCCTGGTCTGCTCCCCGTCGCCGTGCACGGTGACCGGCTCGCCGCGCAGCGCCGCGTCCACGAAGGCGGGGATCACGGCGGCGTACGCGTGCCCGGCGGCCTGCAGCGGGCCGTACACGTTGAAGAACCGGAGCGGCAGCACCGGCAGGCCGAACGAGGAGCCGTAGGCCAGCGTGTACGCCTCGGCCGCCAGCTTGCTCGCGCCGTACGGGCTGAGCGGGCGGGTGGCCAGGTCCTCGTGTTTGGGCGTCACCTCGGTGTCGCCGTACACCGAGGAGGACGAGGCGAGGATCAGGTGCGCGCCGCTGGCGCGGCACGCCTCCAGCACGTTCATCGTCCCGGTCGCGTTGACGTCGTGGCTGGCCACCGGGTCGGCCAGCGATCTGGGCACGGACGGCCTGGCGGCCAGGTGCACCACCGTGTCGGCGGCGGCGGCCAGCTGGTCGAGCAGCGGCCGGTCCAGGATCGAGCCCTCGACGAGTTCGGCCGAGCTGCCCTCCAGGTTGGCGGCGCTCCCCGTGCTCAGATCGTCCAGCGCGACCACCCCGCGTACGCCGGGAAATCCCGTCAGAAAAGCGCAGAGATTCGCCCCGATGAATCCCGCGCCACCGGTGATCAGCACTCGCATATCCCACCCCAATGGCATGTGATCGATATTCGAGATCACTTTAGGACCGGGGTCGCGGAAATGCGTGTACCGCGATTTCCGTGTCGCCTGGCGGCGAAATTGCCATTCAGCGTGCGCCGGAAATATCCGCCAGGACCGGGTTGTGCTGATAAAGGTCCTCATAAAGCGCGCGCACGTCGTCCACGAAACGCGGAATGCCGAAGAGGCGTTCGGCCCGGGCGGCGGCGGCCCGGCCCAGCCGGTCGGCCAGGTCCCGGTCGGTGAGCAGCAGGATCGCCGCCGCCGCCAGCTCCCGGCTGTCGCAGCCGGTGAGCAGCCCGGTGGCGCCGTCCGCGACCACCTCGGGCACGCTGCCGACCCGGGTGGCCACGCACGGCACGCCGGACAGCGCGGCCTCGATCAGCGACAGCGGGGTGCCCTCGTTGTCGGAGGTGAGCAGGACCAGGTCGGCGGCCGCGTGCACAGTCTCCAGGTCGGGCCGCCAGCCGAGCAGGCGCAGCCCGGGCACGCCGCGCAGCGTGTCGGCGAGGTCGCCGTCCCCGCACACGGCGAAGTGCGCGTCCGGCACCGTGCCCCGGATCAGGCGGGCCGCCTCCAGGAACCGGTCGGGGCGTTTGACCTGGGTGATCCGGCCGATGAAGGCGACCACGGGCACGTCCTGCGGCAGCCCGAGTTCGACCCGGGCCTGCCGGCGCGGCGGCAGCGGCGGCACGCGGGTGCCCGGGGGCAGCACCGTGAACTTCTCCGGCCGCCCGATGCCGGCCGCGAGCAGGTCGTCGCGGACCTGCTCGCCGACCGCGACCAGGCGGTGGCTGAGCCGGGCCAGGCCGCGCTCGGTCGCGATCATCGCTGCCCGTTTCGGCCCGGTGAAGTAGCCGTGCAGCAGGTGCCCGTGGAAGGTGTGCACGCGGGCGGGCACCCGGGCGATGGTGGCGGCGACCCGCCCGAGCGCGCCCGCCTTGGCGGTGTGGGTGTGCACGATGTGCGGCCGGAACGCGCGCATCTCGCGAACCAGCCGGGCCAGCGCGCGGACGTCGTCGCGGGGCCCGATCGAGCGGCCGAGCCCCGGCACCCGGATCGCCGCCGCGCCCTGCCCGCGCAGGTCCAGGTAGTCGCCCTCGCCCGGGGCCAGCGCGCCGGTGTAGATGCGCTGCTCGAACCGGGCCGGGTCGAGGTGGTTGAGCAGCGTCACCGCCTGCAGCGCGGGACCGCCCACGTTCATCCGCGCGATCACCCTCATGACCCTGATCCGCTTACCCATGTACGGCCTCCGCGTGCTCCTTGGGGGCCGGTTGTTGTGGCCCGGCCGGAAGTTTGGTCCACGCCAGGGCCGACAACAGGCTCGTGACCATGACGATTGGCATGCGCTGGCGAAGGATTAGGCCTACGTTTGCCATCGTCGTCGCGTACGCGAGGGTCGCCGGAAGCAGGAAGAGTGCCAGGATCAGCAGCAGGCGCGGATCTCGGCGCCACAGCCGCCGGGCCCCGACGGCGGCCAGCACGAGCAGCACGTACCAGAGCAGGGTCTCGATCTTGCCGAGCTGGAAGACCAGGCTGCCCTCGGCCCACGGGAACGGCGAGAACACGGTGTAGAGCAGTTTCGGGCCGATGGCCGCCCACGGGTCGCCGCCGTCGGCGAACAGCACCCCGGAGCCGCCGCCCGCGTTGGCCTGCCGGACGAGCATGGACTGGCCGCGATCGAGCTGCTGCCGCATGACGTCCAGCGGCGGCCCCTGCAGCATGAGCAGCCCGGCCACCGCCGCCACCAGGCCGATCCCCATCGCCCGCCGCGACCGCAGCAGCCCGACCGCGAGCGGCAGCGCGCACATGAACACCATGTAGGGCCGCACGTGCCACAGCGTCCACAACGCCAGCGCCAGCAGCAGCAGCTTGCGCACGTCGAAGCGGTGCAGATGGGACAGGACCAGATAGAGGGAGAACACCACGAGGAACGCGTTGATGCCGTCCTTGAACGTGTCCGAGGTGTGGAACAGGAACGACGGCATGTAGGCGGCCAGCACCAGCAGCCGGAACGCTGCCCGCTCGTCCGCGCCCACCAGCAGCGCGGCCCGGTAGAGCACCACGCACAGCGCGCACGCCACCAGACCCACCACGGCCGTGCAGGCCAGCGGCGCCGGGCCGCCGCAGAAGGCGATGACCAGGGCGAACAGGTTGCACGGCACGGCCACCGCGTGGAGATTGCTCATCTCGGCGGCGGTGACGAAGCGGAAGCCCGACATATCCCAGTACCGCGCGATGTCGGTGGCCCAGGCTTCGTAGGTGAGGTTGTCGCCGCCGTACCCGAGCAGGTCCGCCCTGATCACCAGGGTGTGCACGATCAGCCGGACGGCGAGCGCCACCAGCAGGACCGGCAGCACCTTCACCGCCACGTGTTTCTTCACCGCCCCATGTCTAGGGAAGCAGGCCCACACCATCCAGGTGAGCAGCACCGCCACCAACCCCACCACCACGAACTCCACGCCGACCTCCTTGCACCGATGATCACGCTGAGTACTATCACGGTCATGCTCCGTAACTATCCGCGCCGTCCCGACATGGTGGTTCAGCTCATCGGTCATCTCGGCTCAGGTGGTGCGGAACACCAGGTCGTGCTGCTGGCCAGAGAGCTGAAGGCCCGGGGGGTGCGCAGCGAGGTCCTGGTGATGTTCGGCGGCGGGCCGCGCGAGGCGCACCTGCGCCAGGCGGGCATCCCGGTCGTGGACCTGGGCTTCCGCACATTCCTGCGGCACGGCTGGCGCGCGCTGCCCGCCAGCTTGCGGGCCTGCGTCCGGATGGTGCGCTACCTGCGGCGGACCCGCCCGGACGTGCTGCACGCGCACCTGTTCCAGTGCTATGTGGCCGCCGCCGCGCTGGCCCGACCGGCCCGGGTGCGGGTCCTGGTGGCCGGCCGTCACACCGCGCCCGACCAGCACCGGCTGTCGGCGCTGATGCGCGTGCTCGACCGGTGGGCCAGCAAGCGCGCCGATCATCTGGTCGCGGTCAGCCAGGAGCTGGCCCGGCAGGTCGGCCGGGTGACGAGGACGCCCGCGACCAAGATCGGGGTCGCCTACAACGGGCTTTCGGCCGCGGCCTTCGCCCGGCATGTCCCCGCCCAGCTCGCCACCGAGCGGCCAGTGATCCTTGCGGTTGGGAACCTGTACCGGTGGAAGGGGCACAGCGTCCTGGTCGGCGCGGCGGCCCTGCTGAAGCAGCGCGGCCTGGACTGCACGGTGATCGTGCTCGGCGAGGGCCCAGAGCGGGAGGCGCTGACCGTGCAGGCGCGGGCGTTCGGGCTGGACCTGCGGCTGCTCGGCGCGCGGCCGGACGTGGGGCGCTGGCTGGCGCGGGCCGATGTGGTCGCCCATCCGTCGCTGTCGGAACCGCTCGGGATCGCCGTGATGGAGGCGATGGCGGCCGGGGTGCCGGTGGCCGCCAGCGCGGTCGGCGGCATCCCAGAACTGCTGACCGGCCGTGGCCTGCTGGTCCCGCCCGGGGACGCCGAGGCCCTGGCCGGCGCGCTGGAACGGCTGCTCCGCGACCCCGCGCGCGCCGCCGCGCTGGCCGCCGCCGCGCAGACGTGGAGCTGGGAGCATCTGCACGCCGAGGTGACCGTGGACCGGCATTTGAGCATCTATGGCCAACTGCTGTCCTGCAGATAGCTCGCGCGTTCATGGCGGTGCGCGACCGCTGGACTACCCTGCGCGATATGCCGATCTTGACCAGGGCTCCGGCCCGCGTCCGCCGGGTCTGCCTGCTCATCGACCAGCTCGGGCGGGGCGGAACCGAGAAACAGCTGGTCCTGCTGGCCGCGGGCCTGCGGGACGAGGGCGTCGACGTCACCGTGCTGGTGCTGTTCGAAGGCGGGCCGCGTGAGCGGGAACTCCATGATCGGGGCGTCCGGGTGGTGCGGCTCGGGCTGAGACGAATAGGCGGGGCGCCGTGGACGGCGGCGGCGAACGGGTGGGCGCTGGGGCGGCTGGTGGCGCTGCTGCGCCGGGAGCTGCCCGATGTGCTGCACTGCTTCCTGACCAGGGGTTACCTGCTCGGGGTGCCCGCGGGGCGGCTGGCCGGGGTGCCGGTCGTGGTGTCCGGGCGGCGGAGCGTGGCTCCCCCGGGCGGGCGGGTGCTGAAGGCCGCCGTGCGCGGGGCCAACCGCCTGACCGACCTGGTGATCGCCAATGCGTACGCGGTGGCCAACCGGGCGGCGCACGCCGAATCGCTGACGCTGGGCAAGCTCGCCGTGGTCTACAACGGGCTCCCGGCGAGCGCGTTCGACCCGGTGCCGCCGCTCCCGCTGGACGCCCGCGCGCCGGTGCTCGCGTGTGTCGCCAACCTGCGGCCGGAGAAGGGGCATCGGGATCTGCTGGCGGCGGCGAGCCGTACCGGCTGCGTGGTGGCGCTCGCCGGGGAAGGGCCCGAGCGGGCCGCGCTGCAGTGCGAGGCCGGGCGGCTGGGCGTGGACGCCCGGTTCCTCGGCGCGGTCGCGGACGTGCGGCCGCTGCTGGCCCGGGCCGACGCCGTGGTGCTGCCGTCGCTGGTGGAGGGGCTGAGCAACGCGGTCATGGAGGCGATGGCAGCCGGGCGACCGGTGATCGCCACCGCCGTCGGCGGCACGCCGGAACTGCTCGGCGGTGAGCCCAGGCGCGGGCTGCTGGTGCCGCCGAAGGCCCCGGACGCGCTGGCTCAGGCGATCACCGAGGTGCTCGGCGGCGCCCATCCCGGGCTCGGGGAGACCGCCAGGAACTGGGCCAAGTCCACGCTCGGCATCGACCAGCTGGTGGCCGAGCACATCCGCCTGTACGGCGAGCAGTTGGAGCGGCTATGTGCGGAATAGCGGGACATATCTCCTCGGCGGGGGCCGACCACGCGTTGGTCCGGCGCATGTGCGACGCGCTCGTGCACCGAGGGCCCGACGGGGACGGCTACCACTGCGGCGAGACCGCCGGCCTCGGCATGCGCCGGCTGGCCATCATGGACGTGGCCGGGGGCGCGCAGCCGGTGCGCAACGAGCGCGGCGACGTCACGGCCGTGTTCAACGGCGAGCTCTACAACTTCCCCGAGCTGCGCGCCGAACTCCTGGCGAAGGGCCACCGGCTGGCCAGCTCCTCGGACTCGGAGCTGATCACCCACCTGTACGAGGACTACGGCGACGACCTCGTGCGCCGCCTGCGCGGCATGTTCGCCTTCGCCCTGTGGGACGACACCCGGCAGCGGCTGCTGCTGGCCCGGGACCGGCTCGGCAAGAAGCCGCTCTACTACCGCGACCACCGGGGGACCCTGACCTTCGCCTCCGAGCTGAAGGCGATGGACGTGCCGCGCTCGGTGGATCTCGCCGCGCTGCACCACTACCTGACCTACCGCTACGTGCCCGCCCCCCACTCGATCGTGGCCGGGGTGCGGAAACTCCCGCCCGGACACGTGCTCAGCTGGCAAAACGGCCGTACGGAGGTCCGCCGCTACTGGCGGCTGGACGCCTCGCCCCGGCCGGTCGGCGACGAGGCCAGCGAGGCGGAGCGGCTCAGGGAGCTGCTGCTGGAGGCGACGCGGCGGCGCCTGGCCGGGGAACGCCCGGTGGGGGCGTTCCTGTCCGGCGGGCTCGACTCGGCGGCGGTGGTCGCGGCCATGGCCCGGGTCAGCAACGCGCCCGTGCGCACGTTCACGATCGGCTTCACCGATCCCCGGTTCGACGAGCGCGGCCCCGCGCGGGCGGTCGCCGCCCGGTACGGGACCGACCACAGCGACTACGTCATCACGCCGTCGGCCGTCGAGTCCGTGGCCGAGGTGGCCCGGAGTTTCGACGAGCCGTTCGCCGACGCGTCGGCGATCCCGAGCCTCGCGGTGGCCCAGCTGAGCAGCGAGCACGTGACCGTCGTGCTCAACGGCGACGGCGGCGACGAGTGTTTCGCGGGTTACCGGCGGCACCTGCTGATGGCGCGGCTGGACCGGATGCGGGCGCCCGCCGCGCTCGGGCGCAGGCTGGCCGCCGCCGGGGCGGCGCTGATCTCCCGGGGCTCCCCGGGCACGCTGCCGCGCCAGGCCGGGTGGGCCCTGCGCGCGCTCGGCCAGCCGCCCGCCCGGCGCTACGCGGGCCTGATGACCTGCTTCGACCATGCGGCCAAGCGCGCGCTCTACACGCCCGAGGTCGCCGCGGCGCTGGCGCACCTGGACAGCGCCGCCCTGGTGGACGAGGCGTTCGCGGCCTCCCGCGCGGGGACCACGCTCGGCCGGGCCGTGGACGCCGACATCTCCACCTACCTGCCGGGAGATCTCCTGGTGAAGGCGGACATCAGCACCATGGCCCACTCCATCGAGGCGCGCTCGCCCTTCCTCGACCACCACCTGATGGAATGGGCGGCCGGGCTGCCCGACCACTTCCGGATCAGGAAGGGCAGGACCAAGCACCTGCTCCGCACCGCCGTGGCCCCCTGGCTGCCGGCCGAGACGCTCGCCCTGCCCAAGAAGGGCTTCGGCGTGCCGCTGGCCGCCTGGCTGCGCACCTCGCTGCGCGAGCTCGCCCACGACACGCTGACCGACCACACCGCGGTCTCCCGGGGGATCTTCCAGCCCGAGCTGGTGTCCCGGATGCTCGCCGAGCACATGGCGGGACGTGATCACGCCACCCGGCTCTGGACGCTGCTCCAGCTGGAGCTCTGGCATCGCTCCGCCGACCGGCCCGCCGTACCCGTATGAAGAACACCCGTATGAGCAGCCTGCGCCGGGCTCTGGACACCGTCGCCAGCCAGGTCCTCCGGCTGGGGCTCGCGGCGGTCACCGGGGTGCTGCTCGCCCGCGCGCTGGAACCGGAGAGCCGCGGCGTGTACGCGGTCGTCGCCACCACGGCCGGGATCACCATCCAGCTCGGCCACCTGTCCCTGCAGCAGTCCCAGATCGCCTTCTGGCCGGACGCCGGCAAACGCCGCGCGCTGCTGGCCAACTCGCTGTTCCTCAGCCTGGCGATCGGCGCGATCTGCGCCATGCTCTCGTTCGCCGCCAGCCTGGTGCTGCCGCTCGCCTCGCCGGGGCTGCTCGCGCTGGCGCTCCTCGCGGTGCCGTTCGGGGTGGCCGCGATCAACCTCAACGGCATCATGCTGCTGCGCTCCCGGCAGCGCCTGGTCAACCGGGCCTGGGTGCTGACCGGGCTGACCCAGTGCGTGCCGCTGCTGGTCCTGATCGCCCTCGGCAAGGCGTCGGTGACCGCCGTGATCGTCTGCTGGACGCTGTCCACGGCCGCGCCGTTCGCGCTACTCGCCGCCACGCTCAAGCTGCGCCGACTGCGCGGCAGGATTCGGCTGGCCCGGCGCCAGCTGGCCGTGGCCGGGCGTTACCACCCCGGCCGCCTGGCCTTCTACCTGCTGCTCACCGTGGACGTGCTGCTGCTCAACGCGCTCGCCTCCGCCCGCGAGGCGGGCCTTTACACGGTGGCGGTGGCCGTGCTCTCGCTGGCCGCCGCCCCGGCGGAAGCCGTACGCCAGCTGAGCCTGGCGCGGCAGGCCGACGCCGACGGCGACGGCGCCCGCCAGGCCACCACCCGCGCCCTGCGCCTCAACCTGCTCACCGCCACCGCGGTCGTGGCCGTCCTCGCCGCCGCCGCCCCGATCCTCATCCCGCTCGTGTACGGCTCGGCCTACACGCCCAGCGTCGCCCCCATGCTCGCGCTCGCGCCAGGCGCGATCATGCTCGCCCTGCTCAAACCGGTCGAGCAGTTCCTGGTACGGCTGTCGCGCCCGATGACCATGACCGCCATCTCGATCATCGCCCTGGGCGTGAACCTGGTGCTCAACGGCGTGCTCATCCCGCAGTGGGGCGCCGTCGGCGCGGCGGTGGCGTCCACGGCCGCGTACACGCTGGTCGCCGTGATCGAACTCACCTGGTTCGTCCGGGCGTCCAGGACCGCCCCCCGGGAACTGCTCCCCCGGCGCGCCGACCTTGTTCCGGCCCGCTCCGGCTAAACCATCCGCCGCCGCCGATGAAAATGACGGCAAAAGGCGCCGCAAGATCGCGCGTGGCGCCCCGGGTGTTCAATCCGTCATCTCTACCGTCTCACTGGCACAGATATGACACGTCGAGCGAGTGTTCGGCAGAGGAGTCACCTTGGCTGCTATTGGCATGAACTATCTGGTAACCGGCGGCAGCGGATTCATCGGGTCGCACCTGACCGATGCCCTGCTGGATCGGGGTGATTCGGTGACGGTGCTCGACAACCTCTCCACCGGTCGCGCCGAGAACCTGCGTCACTCGGCCGCGCATCCGGCGCTGCGGGTCGTGCACGGCTCGGTCCTGGACGAACTTGTGGTGGACGAGCTGGTGCACCAGTGCGATGTGGTCGTGCACCTCGCCGCCGCCGTCGGGGTCCAGCTGATCGTGGAGCAGCCGTTGCGGTCGCTGACCACCAACATCCGCGGCTCCGAGATCGTCATCGGGGCCGCGCACCGCTATCGCAGGAAGATCCTGGTGGCCAGCACCAGCGAGATCTACGGCAAGAACTCCGGCGGGCCGCTGGCCGAGGACGCCGACCGGATCCTGGGCAGCACGTCCGTCTCCCGCTGGTCCTACAGCACCGCGAAGGCCGTGGACGAGATCCTGGCCAACGCGTACTACCGGGAACGCGGTCTGCCGACCGTGGTGACGCGCCTGTTCAACACGGTCGGACCCCGGCAGAGCCCCGCCTACGGGATGGTGGTGCCGCGGCTGGTCCGCCAGGCGCTCAGCGGGCGGCCGCTCACCGTGTTCGGCGACGGCACCCAGTCGCGGTGCTTCGTGCACGTCCTGGACGTCGTCGACGCGCTGGTGCGGCTGCTGGACGAGCCGCTGGCGGTCGGGCAGACCTTCAACATCGGGTCCTCCGACGAGGTCACCATCCTCGAACTGGCCAAGACGGTGATCGAACTGACCCGGAGCACCTCCGGGGTGGAGATGATCCCCTACCACGAGGCGTACGCGAAGGGCTTCGAGGACATGGCCCGGCGGGTGCCGGACAGCTCGCGGCTGCGGGCCCTCACCGGGTGGCGGCCGCAGCGGAACCTGGACGACATCCTGCTCGACACGATCACGGAGACGATGCGCGAGATGTCCCGCGGGCGGCAGTCCGAAGCAGGGATCGACGCACGGTGAGTCTGGCAGTCAGTGTGGGGACGGTGGTGTCGGCGGCGGCGATCGGAGCCGCCGCCACCGTTCCGGTCCGGCGGTTCGCGCTGTGGACGCGGCTGACCGACCGGCCCGGTGGCCACAAGGCCCACCGTCGTCCCACCCCATACCTGGGCGGCCTGGCCATCCTGATCGCCACGCTGCCCCCGGTCGCGCTCCAGGCGGACAACCCGGCCGTGCGGGCCGTCATCATGGGCGCGGCCGTGCTCGCCCTGGTCGGCCTGATCGACGACCTGCGGCCGCTCGGCCCGCTGCCGCGGCTGCTGGTGGAGACGCTCGCCGCGCTGGCCGTGGTGTTCAACGGGGTGCAGGCCCCGGTCACCGGCACCTGGCTGGACATCCCGCTGACCACGATCTGGATCGTGCTCATCACCAACTCCTACAACCTGCTCGACAACATGGACGGCGCGCTGGGCGCGGTCGCCGTCGCCACCTGCGGCATGCTGGCCGTGGCCGCGTTCGTCACCGGCGCGCCCGCGGCGGCCGTCATCCCGCTGGCGCTGGCCGGGGCCTGCGCCGGCTTCCTGGTCCACAACTGGACCCCGGCGCGGATCTTCATGGGCGACTGCGGCTCGCTGTTCATCGGCTTCGCCATCGCCTGCTCCGCCGTGCTGGTGTTCGACGCGCCCGGGCAGGCTCCGGCGGGGCTGCTGCTGGTCACCTTCGTGGCCACCGTGGACACCCTCGTGGTGGTGGTCTCCCGCCGCCGGGCGGGCCGCTCGGTGATGCGCGGCGGGACCGACCATGTCACCCACCGGCTGCGCAAGCTCGGCCTTTCGGTCTCCCAGACGGTCCTCGCGCTCGCCGCGGTGTCCGCGCTGACCTGCGGCCTGGCCTGCGCGGTGGCCGTGCTGGCGCTGCCCCCGCTGCTCGCCCTGGCCCTGGCCGTCGGCTCGGGTCTCGTCCTCGTCGTTCTGCTGCAGGGCGTGGACGCCTACCCGGCCGCCCGCCCCGCGCTGCAACCCTCAAGGCGGTAAATCCTTGGAACTCCTCTCCTACCTGCGACTGGCCCGCCGGAACTGGTGGATCATAGCCCTGGCGGCGGGCACGGGCGCCGGGGGCGCGATGCTCGTGACCCAGCAGATGCCCGAGCGGTATGCCGCGACGGTGTCCATGCTCGTGGCCGCCGAGGACGACGAATCCAGCGCGGCCGGGGCGTACCAGGCCAACCTGCTGTCGCAGCAGCGGGTCAAGTCGTACGCGAACCTGATCACCAGCCGCCGGGTGGTGGCCGAGGTCGCCCGGCCCGAGGGCCTCAACCCGGATTCGCTGGCCAGGAACGTGAAGGCGGAAGCGGTGCCGGACACGGTGCTGCTGCGGGCGACCGTGGAGGACGTCGACCCGGCCAGGGCCGGGCGGCTGGCCAACGCGGTCGGCGAGCAGCTGACCGCGCTGATCGACCAGATCGAACGGCCGAACAAGGACAGCAAGTCCACCATCAAGGTCACGGTCATCGACAAGGCGGTCACGCCCGGGAAGCCGGTCAGCCCGCGCCCGCTGGTGAACCTGTCCATCGGCGTGCTGCTCAGCCTGCTCGCCGCCGGCTCGGCGATCATCCTGTACGACCGGCTCGACACCACCGTGAAGACCCCGGAGGACCTGCTGGAGGCCACCGGCGGGGCGGTGCTCGGCGTCATCAGTTACGAGAAGGACGCCAAGGAGTATCCGTTGATCGTGCGCGATCAGGGTAATTCCATCCGGGCTGAGGCGTTCCGGGCGATCCGTACGAACCTGCAGTTCGTCGGCATCGACGAGAAGCCCAGGTCATTGGTGATCACCAGCTGCCTGCCGGGCGAGGGCAAGTCCTCGACCTCGGTCAACCTGGCCATCGCGCTGGGCCAGGCCGGCTGGCGGGTGCTGCTCGTGGACGCGGACCTGCGCCGTCCCAGCGTGCCCGACTACCTCGGCATCGAGGGCGCCGTCGGGCTCACCAACGTCCTGATCGGCACCTCCACCCTGGCCGACGCCCTGCAGACCTGGGGCGACGACCAGATCCAGGTGCTGCCCAGCGGCCCCATCCCGCCCAACCCGAGCGAGCTGCTCAGCTCCCACCAGATGCGGCAGCTGCTCGTCCAGCTCCGCAAGTCCTACGACATGGTGCTCATCGACGCGCCGCCGCTGCTCCCCGTCACCGACGCGGCCACCCTGGCCGCCGTCGCCGACGGGGTCCTGCTGGTGGCCCGCAGCGCCAAGACCCAGCGCGACCACCTCGCGCACGCCACCACCCAGCTCAGCTCGGTCAGCGGACGCCTGATCGGCTCGATCCTCAACTTCACGCCGTCCAGGACCATCCACCACTACGGCTACGACTACAACTACGAACCCGTCAAGGAAGCCGAACCCGAGAAGATCCCGGTAGGGGTCTAGTTGCTCGCGCTCTCCGTGCCGCCGGCCAGCAGGCGCAGCGGCACGGAGAGCTCGGCGGCGATGCGCCGCCCCACCGCGCGATAGACGCGCCCCGACCGGCCGATCGGATCGACCACGTCAGGTTCCACCACTCGGACCATCCCCCGCCGCGCCGCCGCCTCGGCCAGCAGCGCCCTCCCCCGCTCCTCCGCCTCCAGGAAGCGCATCACCAGGCCCTCCGGGACCGCCCGGACCAGGGCGCCGAACTCCGCGATCGTGAACACCCGGCCGACCGACGCCGGCACCCTGGTCACCACCTCGGCCCGATGCCGCCGGGTCGCCGTCAGCACCAGATCGGCCTCGACCACCATCTCGGATTCCAGCGGGCGGGACACGAACTCGCCCACCTCCGCGCCCATCCGCCGAAGCACCTCGCGGGCACCCGCACTGATCGGCACCCCCGCCACCGTACGCGTCCCGGCGCTCCCCACCTCAACCCCCGAGACCGCCGCCAGCGCGGCCCTGGTCAGGCACTCCGCGATCGGCGAGCGGCAGATATTCCCCGTACAAACGAACAACACCCGGAACCCCATCCGACGAGGTTAAACGGGGGGCGTGGATCGTCTTCCGAGGTTTGGCAGAAACTTGATCGACAGTGCGTGGATGGCCACGGTGATGGCGGGAGCGGGCGGAGCCCGGAGAGAACAAACGGGTGGGTGGGACAACCCCGGATTGGCTGTCGTTTTGTTCGGGCGGCCACGGTGTCGGCGGGGCCGGGCGGAGCCCGGAACGAATCAAAGGGAGGGTGGGTGGGAGAACCACAGTGAGCGCTTGGCGGGAGGGCTCACCGAAACACAGAACCCTCGCCGTCGGAGGGGGGAGACGGCGAGGGTTCGTTCTGAGGTGGAGCTGGGTTGGTGGCCGCCCCCCGCCGGACTGGCGGGGGGCGGACGTTTCTTAGCGGCCGATGTTGGCTTCGTGGCCGATGCTGAGGCCGGAGTCGACGTCGAAGAAGTGCAGGTTGTGGGTGTCCACGACGAGTTCGATGTTCTGGCCGGGGCGGACGTGGCTGCGGGCGTTGACGCGGGCGGTCCACAGGGACTTGTCGCCGGTCAGCGGGAGGGCGGCGGCCTCTTCCTCGTCGCCGTCGTTGGCGGCGGCCACCGTGTCGCGGTGCTCGACGGGGGGCGCGTCGATGGTGAACAGCACGTTGATCTCGGAGCCGAGCTCCTCGGTGACGTTCGCGCGGACCGGGATGCGGACCCAGCCGGTGGAGGCGCCGTTGGCGGCCACCGAGTCCTCGAAGTCCGAGGGGCGGATGCCGAGGATGATGCGCTTGCCGATGTAGCGGTCGAGACCGGGCTTCTCGGCGAACGTGGAGTCCGGCACGGGGAGCTTGTAGCCGGCGAAGGCCACGGCGCCGCCGGCCCCGTCGCGGACGAGCTCGGCGTAGGCGAAGTTCATGGACGGCGAGCCCATGAACCCGGCGACGAACAGGTTGACCGGGTTGTCGAACAGGTTCTGCGGGGTGTCGACCTGCTGGAGCAGGCCGTCGCGCAGGACGCAGACGCGGTCGCCGAGGGTCATCGCCTCGACCTGGTCGTGGGTCACGTAGACGGTGGTGACGCCGAGGCGCTCGTGCAGCTGGTTGAGCGAGGCGCGCATGGAGACGCGGAGCTTGGCGTCCAGGTTGGAGAGCGGCTCGTCCATGAGGAAGGCCTGCGGCTCGCGGACGATGGCGCGGCCCATGGCGACACGCTGGCGCTGACCGCCGGAGAGCGCGGCCGGCTTGCGCTTGAGGTACTGCTCCAGGCCCAGCATCTTGGCGGCCTCGTTGACGCGCTTGGCGATCTCCGCCTTGGGCATCTTGCGGAGCTTGAGGCCGAAGGCCAGGTTCTCCTCCACCGTCATGTGGGGGTAGAGGGCGTAGTTCTGGAAGACCATCGCGATGTCGCGGTCCTTGGGCGGGAGGTGGTTGACCACCCGGTCGCCGATCGCGATCTCGCCGCCGCTGATGTCCTCGAGTCCGGCGATCATCCGCAGGGCGGTGGACTTGCCACATCCCGACGGGCCGACCAGGACCATGAACTCGCCGTCTTTGATCTCAAGATTCAGGCCGTTCACGGCCTTCACGCCACCCGCGTAGATCTTGTCGACGTTGCTCAGAACGATTGATGCCATGCCAGTCCTTAACGCTGCCCGAGGACCGGCACGGAACCCCCGCCGCCGGTCTCCACTAGGGGAAAAGTGGATACGTTTTCATGCATCTCACCCGAACCGGACATCCCTGTCAAGCGATTCGCCTAGTTTCCGCCTGTCATGACATCCCCGTTATCGCATTGAGACTGGCGGTAACTGTGGAATTCTGATGGAATCGTTTCCATGAGCAGTCCGGCGCAGCGCCGTACGACGATCAAGGACGTGGCCGAGCTGGCCGGCGTCGGGGTGGCGACCGTGTCGCGGGTCCTGTCCGGGGGGTCGGCGAGCGCGGAGACGCGGGAACGGGTGCTGGACGCGGCCACCAAGCTGGACTACCGGCCGAGCGCGCTCGGGCGGAACCTGCGGCAGCAGCGCAGCGGCGGGATCGCGCTGCTGGTGCCGGACATCACCGACAACTTCTACGCGCGGCTCGCGGACGGCGTACTCTCCTGCGCCCGCTCCTACCGCGAGCCGGTCACCATCGGGGTCACCGGCGACGACCCGGAGCAGGAGGCCGACCTGGTCGGGGCGCTGCTGGAGCAGAGCATGGACCGGGTGATCGCGGTGCCGTCGGGGGACGGCGAGATGTGGGCGCCCGCGCTCCGGGCGGGGCTGAGCGTGGTGTTCGCCGACCGGCGGGTGTGGCGCGACCCGGTGCCCGGGCAGCAGCGGGTGCTGGACGAGGTGCCGGCCGTGCTCGCCGACGACCGCGCCGGGGTGCGTACGGCGGTGGAATACCTGACCGGGCTCGGCCATCGCAAGATCGGCTTCCTGGCCCGGCACGGGCAGACCCAGCGGACCCGGGCGTTCCGCACCGCGATGGGCGAGTTGCTGGACGAGGAGCTGGTGGTGCCGGCGCGGGCGAGCCGGGACTCCGCGTACGCGGCGGCGTCCGGTCTGTTCCAGCGGCGACCCGACATCACGGCCGTCCTGACCGGGGACAACATGCTCGGCGAGGCGGCCGTGCTGGCGGCCAGGGAGCTGGACGTGCGGATTCCGCGGGATCTGTCGCTGGTGATGTTCGACGACGTGCCGTGGGCCGAGCTCTGCGCGCCGCCGCTGACCGTGGTGGCGCAGCCCGCGCAGGACATCGGGTATCGGGCGGCGGAGCTGGTGATGCGCCAGGGCCGGCGGCCGAAGACGGTCATGCTGCCGACCCAGCTGATCGTCAGGGGCAGCTGCGGCCCGCGCAGGTGACGGTGGTGCGCTGGGGGCGCACCAGCGGCTGGACCGGGACGTTCGGGCGGGCCGCGCTGTGGGGCTCGCGGAGATCCAGCTCGATGGTCGCGGTCCTTCGGGGGCCGAGTTCGATGACCTTGGAGTAGACGGGGTGGAACCGCTCCTCCTCGGTGATCATCTCGGTGGTGGCGCCGTTGATCCTGGCGGCTTTGAGGGTGGCGCCGACGGGGGCGTACAGGGAGAACCAGATCTTGTTCGCGCCGACGGGCGGCTGGTCGTGCGGGGTGTCCATCCGGTACGTCACATACTTGGGGAGGGTGCCTTCGGGCACGTCGTTGGTCAGCCGGATGCGGATCCGGCTGGTGCGCCAGTCGCCCTCCCGGGGACCGAGGTCGTAGTCGAGCTCGCGGTCGAGGTAGTAGTCGAGCTTGGTGCCACCGGAATTGTTGACCACCAGACCCGCGTACGGACCGCGCGCGGTGGGCAGCGTCCCGCCCAGGAGGGTGGTGGCGATCAGTGCCTGGTCGCGGTCGTGACGGCTCCAGATCCGCAGGCGGCCCTCCTCCACGAGCTGGAAGAAGACCGGCAGGGCCTCGAGCCCGGGCAGCCGGGTCAGCGCGTCGCCGACCGACCGCGCGATCGTGACGAGGAAACGTTTGCGCTCGATCGGATCCTGGTAGCGGGCGTAGGCCGCGCGCTCGGTGAGATCGACCACGTTGGCGGCCGTGACCTGCTCCCCGCCGGGCAGCGTGACCGGTCCGACCACGGACAACATCCGGGCCAGGCCGACCGGATCGGTCGCGATGGCGCCGTCCAGGCGGGTGCCGGTCTGCCGTTGCCAGAGCCGGGTCCACGTCTCCGCCGCGTACGGGAAATGGGGTGAGAGGTTGGAATTGGACAGCAGTTCCGTCGCGCTCGGGCCGTAACGCGCGACATACGCGGGCCCGTGATCGACCACGGGCGTGGTGGCGTTCCTGAGCCCGTTGTTCGCGGCCAGGTTATTGATCGCGAAACTCCCGCCGCCGGCGGAGAGGATGCCGAACGCGCCCACCAGACCGCCCGTGCCCCGGGCCTCGGCGTTGGTCTGGAACGCGAGGAAGTAGCGGCTGGGCTTGTCCCGGCCGAACAGCGCGGGCAGCGCGACGAGCTGCGCCGCCTTGTCCACCCAGCCGCGCAGCCGGTCGATCTCCTTGATCGCGTTGGCCCGCGCGGCGTCGATCGCGTCGACCCCCGTGCTCTCCGGCACGCGGGTCAGCTCGCCGCGAGCCAGCAGCAGCCGGACTCGCGCCCGCTGCACCGCGTCCGCGACGTCGGTTCCGGCCAGCTTCGCCAGCAGCCCGGTCAGGCCGGGAACGCCGGAGACCGAGCCGCGCAAGGCGACGGCGACCTTCTGCAGCTCGTCGAGCGCGGCGGTCAGCTCGTCCGCCGCCCGCGCGATCCCCCGGACGACCGCCGCCTCCTCGCCCATGACGGGCAGCCGGGAGAGCAGATCCCAGTCCGCTCCCCCGGTGACCCGCCGGGCCGCCGCCGCGTGCTCCCGAGCCTCCGACAGCGCCTTCGCGAAGTCCGGCAGGGAGTCCAGCAGCGGCTTCCCCGCCTCCTGCGTCCCCGTCCGCCCGGCGCGCGACCGGGCGGACGACAACGCCGACGAAAGATCGTCATGCGCCTCGGCCAGGGCTGATCGGGTCGCGCTCAGGTGGTGCCAGGTGGTCAGGCCCAGGTAGGCCGACCACCCGGCGGCCATGGCGGGCAGCGCGCCGATGAGCGCGAGGCCCGCCAGCAGGCGGCGTTTGTTCACTCTGATTACTCGGCGGCGCTCGCGCGGCGGCGACGCACCGCGATCAGGGTTCCGGTCACGCCGGCGGCGAGCAGGCCCCCGCCGACCGCGGCCACAGCGCCGATCGGCGCTCCGGTCCACGGCAGCTGAGCCGCTGCGGCGCCGCCCCCACCGCCGCCACCGGAGACCATGCGCCCGCGGGGCGGGCCGTACCCGCTGACATCCCCGGGGTCGGCGAAGTCGCCGGCGTCCATGAGGTTGCCGAACTCATGGATGTCGTTACGCGACCACTGGTGCCCGTGATCCCCGTCATCGCGACCCCAGTGTCCGCCGTCGTGATGACCATGGCGACCGCGGCCATCCTTATCACCGTGGTCGCCGCCATCCAGCAGGATGTGATCGGCCCGTTCGCTGTGATCGAGCTGATCTCTGCTGTCCGCGTGGAACACGTTGGCCCCGCGAATCACGTTGTTATGGCGCCGATCGAAGTTATGGCGCCGATCGAAATGCCCGCGCTTACGATCGTTCACACGCTGATCGACGGACTGGCGCTGATCGTTGTCCTGGTGCTGATCATTGTCCACGCGGATGTCGACGTTGTCCCGATTCTTGTTGTCGTTCTCGATCTCGTTCTCGTTGTCGTTGTCGTTGTCGTTGTCGCCGTGCTTCTTGTGGTGGTGGTGGCAGTGGTGAACGAGCTTGGTGACGCACGGGGTCGCCGTCACCACCGGCGGGTCGGCCTCCTCGCCGTCCTCGTAGCCCTGCTCGTAGCCCGCCAGGAAGCCCGCCCGGAAGCCGGCGGCGTACGCCAGCGCGCCGGGTGGGATGATCGGAGCCGCGTTGGCCCCGGTCCCCGTCGCGTTGGCAGCCGCGGCCGCCCGGCCGGCCAGCCAGCCGATGGTGAAGCCGGCGGCGTAGCCGTCCGCGTAGCCCTGTTCGAACGTGGGAGGTTGGGGTGGGTACGGCTGAGCGATCGCCGCCGCCAGATACCCGTTAGTAGGTGGTGCCGCCGCGATCGCGGTGGCGTTAAGGGACAGTCCGCTGAGAGCGACGCCGACGGCCGCCCCCAGCAGAAGAGTGAACTTACGTTGTGCGGCCATTCCGACTCCCCGGCGCCAGATGTGCTGAGCCCCGCATTCGGGTCACATGGCCCCATTCCACGATGAGAGCGGTGCGTGAATCGGCGTGGACGCGCTCACTTCAGAGAATGATCACTCTTTGTTGACCAAGATCAGAGCATCTTCTCCAGGCTGGAGACCAGCGTGGGGTCGTCCGGCTGGACCTTCGGCGCGAACCGGCCCACAACCTCGCCATCGGCGCTCACCAGGAACTTCTCGAAGTTCCACTGGATGTCGCCGCCGTCGCCGATCAACTCGCGGTAGAGCGGGTGCCGGGTGTCGCCGTTGACGTCGGTCTTCTCCAGCAGCGGGAAGTCGACGCCGTAGGTGGTGGAGCAGAACTCCTGGATCTCCTCCGCCGATCCGGGCTCCTGGCCCATGAACTGGTTGCAGGGCACGCCGACGACGGTGAAGCCGCGCTCGCCGTAGGTGTCCTGGAGCTGGACCAGGCCGCCGTACTGGGGGGTGAGGCCGCAGCGGGAGGCGACGTTGACGACCAGGGCGGACTTGCCGCCGAGCAGCTCGCCGAGGGTGGTGGGGGCGCCGGCCAGAGTGGTCACTGGGATGTCAAGGATGCTCATATGCCCGACTTTACCTAGAACATGATTCCGCCTCCGCTTCGGAGGCGTGTCCCGCGCGCATCACCGGGCTCCGATCTCAAACCCCACGCGCGGGCCATCTTCTGGGCAGCCCACGCCTTGATCGTCTTCGGGCCCGGTCAGGTCAGCCTCGCGAGACGTGCCGTGTTCGGTGCGTGATCGGCAAATACCTCGCCGTAGCGTGTCGTAGTCGGCGCGGGAGGCCGGGTCGGCGTACTTCAATCCGCGCTAAGGACCCGTCGCGGAGCCGCCGGATTGCCCCAGGGAAATCCGGCCCATGGCCGAGCGGACGGCCACGCCCACGCCATGGGCGGGACCGCGCACGGGCGCGTTCACGCGCCCGTCTCCGCACGCGACCCGGAGAAGGGAGCGTTATGGACAGACAGCGCGCCATGCGCAGCACCACCGTCGCGGCCGTGCTCACGATCGCGGCTCTAGGTTCGACTCCGGCGCTTGCCGAGAGCGAACCCGAGCTGATCGGAGCGCGGCAGAACGGCGAGTCGCAGGTTCACTACGGCACCTGGCGGACCACCGCCAAGCAGATCCGCCGCCCGGCCCGCGAGATCCGTAGCAGCGAAGTCAAGGTCTACGCGTCACGACTGGTCAGCCGGCGGCGCTGGTCACCTCTCCAGTTCCGCTGCCTGGACAGCCTGTGGACCCGGGAGAGCAACTGGAACCACCGCGCCTACAACCGCTCGTCAGGCGCGTACGGCATCCCGCAGGCACTACCCGGCCACAAGATGGGCCTGGTGGCCTGGGACTGGCGATTCAACCCGGCGACCCAGATCCGCTGGGGCCTGAGATACATCAAGGGCCGATATGGCTCACCATGTGGTGCGTGGGGGCACTTTAGGTCGCACAATTGGTACTAGAAGAGAACCCAGGGGAAGGGGTCCCTCTTCGGTGAAACGCCCGGGCCCAGCCCGGGCGTTTTGCTTTGGTGGTCAGGCGCAGGACTTCGCGACCTTCTCCATGGTGCCCGTGCCGCCCGCGATCGCGGTCTGGGTGGCGTCGACGGCGGACTTGCGGGTGGTCACCTCGATCTTCTTCAGCTCGTCGGCGAAGCCCTGGACGGCCTGCTTGATGGCGGTGTCCTGGATGCTCGCGGCCTTCGTCTCGACCTCGGTGGCCGCGGCCGCGATGCTGGCCTTCAGCTCTTTGGGCTTCTCCGCGAGCGAGCTGAACTCCGACAGTTTCGCGCCGATCAGGACCGGCACCTCCGAGCACTCCTTGGGCAGGTCGGCGCGCGGCGCGGTCACCGGCGTGGAGCACCCGGCGGCGAGAATGGCCGAAAGCAGGATCAAGGGGAGGGTTCGCATGAAGCCGCACCCTAGCGACGCCTTGCGGAACCACCACATCTCCGGCGTATTGCCGCAGGACAGCAGCTGAAATATTCAGAAAAGAAGGAAAACAAGCGATCCGGCGATGACGGCCAGGGTGCCCGCCCAGGCGAGGAGCGCGTCGAAGGTGTCGTCCAGTGGCAGGCCATCCCGCAGGGCCCGCTGGACGCGAGAGAAACGCAGGCCGGTCCTGGCCAGCAGGACCGCTCCGGCCAGCGCGGCCAGCAGGAAGAAGGCTCCGGTCAAAGGGTCCGCCCCGTGCCGGAGGGCCGAGCCGCCCGCGCCCAGGCCGATGGTGGCCAGCGCGGCCGCGGTGCGCACCCAGGCCAGCCGGGTGCGCTCGCTCTGCAGGCCGGTCATGCGCTGATGACGATCAATACCAGGGCGATGAGGGCGACCAGCGCGACGCCGTACCCGAAGAGGGGGGCGAGGCGGGGCGGCGGGAGGGGTTCGGCGCGGCGGAGGGCGCGCTGGACCTGGCGCCAGCGCGGGTAGGCGAGCAGGGCCGCGAACGCGGCGAGGGTGACGAGCACCAGCGCCAGCAGCGTGCGCACCCAGGAGACGAAGAGATGTTCCGGCAGGGCCGCGATGGCGACCCCGCCCGCGCAGAGCGCGAGCGAGGTGCTCAACCACGTCAGAAACGTGCGTTCGTTGGCGAGGGTGAAGCGGGGGTCAGGCTCGTTGCCTTCCATGGAAAATAGGATATTTCACCACATTTTCCCTAGGGATTCAGGAGCATGCCTTCGTCAGCGTCTCCACCCACGCGACCGAATCCGTGGCGATCTTCTGGAGCGCGTCGACCGCGTCGTTGGCGTCCTGCACGTTGTAGCCGTCCAGCTTGGCGGCCACGCCGTCGGCGGCCTCCTTCAGCGAGGTGTTGGCCGCGTCGTCGGCCAGTGTTGTGAGCTTGTTCGCGCCCTCGTTGAGCGCCTTCTCCACCTCGGCCGGGTCGCTGGCCAAACTGGTGATCTTGGACACCGTCTCGGTGACGATGCCCGCGGCCTCGATGCACTGCTGGGTCTGCTGGGCGGCTCCGGTGACCTCCTCGATCGCGCCACATCCTGTGACCAGAACCGCCGCCATCGAAAGGGTAATAACGGGGAGAAGTCGCATGCCCGCGACTCTAACGCACGGAGCCGGGTGACGACGGGAGCCCTGATCGGAACACGTACCATCTGCTCTATGGGGACTTGTGAGCATCTGACCACGGCCGGCGATCCGTCGGCCACCACACCGGAAGGCTGCCAGGAGTGCCTGCGGGAAGGGCGGCGCTGGGTTCACCTGCGCCGCTGCCTGAGCTGCGGGCACATCGGCTGCTGCGACTCCTCACCGGGGCGGCACGCCACCGCGCACTACAAGGAGACCGGACATCCCGTGATGAGCTCCTTCGAGCCGGGCGAGACCTGGCGGTGGTGCTACCTCGACAACCTGATGGGCTAGTCGCGTTCGAGCGTGGCCTCTTCGAAGTCCAGCTCTGCCATGACGCGGCGCAGCACCTCGTCGTCGATGCGGCGCTGGTCGCGCATCCGGATGAACACCTGGCGCTCGGCGGCGAGCATCTCCCGGCGCAACCGCCGGTAGACGGTGGCGGGGGTCTCCTCGCCCTCCGGTCCCGTGCCGCCGCCGAGCCGCTCCCACGCCTGCAGCGCCGAGTGCTCCGAGCGGGTACGGAGCTGCTCGACCACATGCTCGTGCACGTCCAGGACGCCCTCGGCCACCAGCTCGTCGAGCCTGGCCAGACCCGCCGCGGCGGCGGCCTGCTGCGCCGCGGCCTCGGTCAGATTGTCCTGGAAACGTTCGCGCTCGTTGCTGATGCCCAGTCTCCTGATCAGCCACGGGAACGACAGGCCCTGGATCACCAGGGTGCCGATCACCACCGCGAAGGTGAGGAAGAGCAGCAGGTTGCGCTCGCGCTGCGGCAGGCTCCCCACTGGCAGCGCGAACGCCGCCGCCAACGAGACCACGCCGCGCATCCCGGCCCAGCCCACCACGACGACCTGCTGCCACGGGATCGGGGTCTCCCGCGCGCGGATCTTACTGGACAGGACCCTGGGCAGGTAGGTGCCCGGGATCAGCCAGACGAACCGGGCGAGGACCGCGACCAGGAACAGCGTGACCGCGTATCCGGTCATCTGCCAGGGGTTCTCGCCCTCCAGCCCGCGGATGAGCGGGAGCAGCTGCAGGCCGATCAGGGCGAACACGATCGCTTCCAGCAGGTAGTCGACCACCTGCCAGACGGCCCTGGACAGCAGGCGGGTGCCGTAGGAGGTGTTGCTCATCTGGTGGCCCAGATAGATCCCGACGATCACCACCGAGATCACGCCGGAGGCGTGCACCACCTCGGCGGCCAGGTAGGCGGCGTACGGGATCATCAGCGAGAACGCGTTCGCCACCAGCGCGTCGTCGATCTTCGTGAGGAGCAGGCCGGCCAGGTAGGCGATGACCATGCCGATCATGAGGCCGACCCCGGCCGCGTACAGGAACTCGCCCGTCGCGGTCAGGAAGCTGGCGCTCGCGCCCGCGATCACCCCGACCGCGACCCGGTAGGCGGTCAGCGCGGTCGCGTCGTTGAACAGGCTCTCCCCCGTGAGCACCGTCATCGTCCGCCGCGGCAGCCCCAGCTTGCGGCCGATCGCCGCCGCCGCCACCGCGTCCGGCGGGGCGACGATCGCGCCCAGGGCCATCGCGGCGGCCAGGGCCAGGCCGGGAATCATCGCGTACGCGGTGAGGCCGATGGCCAGCATGCTGAACAGCACCAGGCCCACCGACAGCAGCGCGATCGGGCGTTTCACGTCGCGCAGCTTCAGGTAGGAGCTGTCCAGCGCGGCCGAGTAGAGCAGCGGCGGCAGGAAGACCAGCAGCACGATCTCCGGGCTGAGGTGGTACTCCGGGACGCCCGGGATGACCGAAACGATCAGCCCGGCGAGCACCAGCAGCAGCGGAGCGCTCCAGTTCATCCGCCGGGCGAACCCGGCGACCGCGAGCGCGCCCGCGGGCAGCAGAAGCAGCTGGAGTGCCGAGATCGCGTCCATCAGACGATCAGCGTAACGCCGCGCCGGGCGTGCTCAGGCCCGGCCGGTCTCACCAGTCGCGCTGGTCGTCGCGGTCCGGCGGGCGCAGGCGCTCGCCGGTGGCGTACATCTGCTCGTTGGGCGGCACGTACGGCCGGGCCACGGGCCCCAGCCCGAGCGGGTCGTTGGGGTCGACCTGGGGGGGCTGCTGCTGGTAGCGGGGGTCCCTGGGATCCTGGTACTGCTGCTGCTCCGGCTGGTAGTACGCGGGTTCCTGCTGGTAGTCCTGGTAGCGGGGCTCAGGGGGGTAGTTCTGGTACATGTGGTCCGGATACTGCGGCTGTTCCTGATACTGCGGTTCCGGCTGGTATTGCGGTTCCGGCTGGGGCTCCGGGTCGAAGCGGTAGGCCGGGCGGCCGGGGATCGGCGACGGGAACTGGTAGACCGGTTCCGCCGGGGCCGTCTGGGCCGCCGGCTCGTAGGGGTTCTGCTCGCGGGGGGCCTGCCGGGGCAGTTCCCTGGGCACTTCGCGAGGCACGGGGACGCGCTGAGGGCCGGAGTCGACCGCCACCAGGCGGTCCCGGTTCGGGTTGCCGCGCGCGACGAGCACGTCGTTGGGCCCGAGCGCGGCCGCCGCCGGTGCGGGCTGGCCGTAGGCGGGGGTGTCCGGGTAGCCCTGCTCGTACGGGCCCGGCGCCGGTGGCCGGGTGTACTGCCCGGTTCCGGGGTAGTCCTCTAGTTCGGGTTGCGGGAAGGGACCGGTCCCGTCCACGACGGTGGTGTGCGGCGTCTCCAGCGTCCCGCCGGCCTCGGCGAATCCGACGTCGAGCGTCTCCAGGAGACGGCCGACATCGTCCATGGGCATACGGAAACTGGCCGTGCACATCTCGCCGCGCCAGAGGCTGAGCACGAGGGTCCCCTCATGCCAGGTGACGCGCAAAACACGGTCCTGACCTCTAGCGTCAAAGAAAACTTCGCCGAACGACGGCAGCGGGACGACTTCCGACATGACAGACATAGTGCCTTTACCTGCCCTTATCCGTCCACTCGACCTCTAGAAACACTACCGAAACGCGCATTCCGGCCTTGCCGGACCGTCACCAGAACACCCGAGGTAGATCGTCTTTGATCGTCTTTGGCCTAGGGCCGGTGGGGCCAGTGTGCCATGGCATCTCGCCCGCGGACTCCCGAACTTCGGGATGTGGTCCCCCGGTCACAGACCGATAACACGACACGGATGTCAGTGGTAGCGGGTACGGTTTCCCCGTGCCAAAACCCGACCTGCCGTCCGTGGAAGACCTGCTCACCACCGCTGTGAAGGAGCTCGGCGGCGCGGAAAGACCAGGTCAGGTCAAGATGGCCAGAGCCGTCCAGGACGCGCTGGAGAAGTCGGAGCACCTGGCCGTCCAGGCGGGAACCGGCACCGGGAAGTCGCTGGCTTACCTGGTGCCCGCGATCCGGCACGCCGCCGGTTCCGAGCACGCCGTGGTGGTGTCCACGGCCACGATCGCGCTCCAGCGGCAGCTCGTTGACCGGGACCTGCCCCGGCTGGCCGAGGCGCTGGAGGCCGAGCTGCCGAAGAAGCCGGAGTTCGCCATCCTGAAGGGGCGGCGCAACTATCTGTGCCGGTACAAGGCCACGGTGGGCATGCCGGACGACGAGGGCGACCAGCTCTTCGATCCGCGTGAGGTGAGCGCCACCGGGCGGATGGTGCAGAAGATCCAGGAATGGGCGGAGGAGACCGAGACCGGCGATCGGGACGAGCTGGTGCCCGGCGTCAGCGAGCAGGCCTGGCGGCAGTTCTCGGTGACCGCCCGGGAGTGCCTGGGCGCCCAGCGCTGCCCGAGCGGCGGCGAGTGCTTCGCGGAACTGGCCAGAGAACGTGCCGGCCTGGTCGACGTGGTGGTCACCAATCACGCGTTGCTGGCGATCGACGCGATGGAGGACTTCGCGGTCCTGCCGGAACACGACGTGGTCGTGGTGGACGAGGCGCACGAGCTGGTGGACCGGGTGACCTCGGTGGTCACCGACGAGCTCTCCGACACCGGCGTGGGCATCGCCGCCCGCCGGGCCGGGCGGCTGATCGAGCAGGGCGTCGCCGACCGGCTCCAGGCCGCCGCCGAGGACCTGCAGTCCCTGCTGGCCGCCGCGCCCCCCGGCCGGATCGACGATCTTCCCAACTCCCTCGGCATGTCCCTGGCTCTGGTCCGGGACGCCGCGTTCGGCTGCCTCACCGCCCTGGGCCCCCGCTCGGGTGACAAGGACAACCCCGAGAACGCGAGCCTCCGCAAGGCCGCCTTCACGGCTCTGGACGAGGTCCACGACACCGCCCAGCGCATGCTGGACGCGTTCGGCGGCGACTCGGAGGTGGATCGCGCCGAAGTGGTCTGGCTCGACGCCGGGCACGGCCGGGTCCCGCCCACTCTGCGCGTCGCCCCCCTCTCCGTCGGCGGCATGCTCCGCGACAAACTCTTCGGCGACCGGACCGTCATCCTGACCTCCGCCACCCTCGCCCTCGGCGGCACCTTCGACGGCATGGCCGCCCAGTGGGGCCTCGGCACCGACGGCTGGACCGGCCTGGACGTCGGCTCCCCCTTCGACCACACCCGCAGCGGCATCCTCTACGTCGCCAAGCACCTCCCCCAGCCCGGCCGCGACGGCCTCCCCGAGGCCTACCTCACCGAGATCGCCGAGCTCATCGAAGCCGCCGGCGGGCGCACCCTCGGCCTCTTCTCCTCCACCCGTGCCGCCAACGCCGCCACCGAGGCCCTCCGCGACCGCCTCACCGTGCCCCTGCTCTGCCAGGGCGACGACTCCACCTCCCAGCTGGTCAAGAAGTTCGCCGCCGACCCCGCCACCTGCCTGTTCGGCACCCTGTCCCTCTGGCAGGGCGTGGACGTCCCCGGCCCTTCCCTCACCCTCGTCATCATCGATCGCATCCCCTTTCCCCGCCCCGACGACCCCCTCTCCTCCTCCCGCCAGCGCCACGTCGCCGCCAAAGGCGGCAACGGCTTCATGACGGTCGCCGCCACCCACGCCGCACTCCTCCTGGCCCAGGGCGCCGGCCGCCTCCTCCGCTCCACCACCGACCGCGGCGTCATCGCCGTCCTCGACCCCCGCCTCGCCACCGCCCGCTACAGCTCCTTCCTTCTCAACTCCCTCCCCCCGTACTGGCGCACCACGGACCCCCAAAAAGTCCGCCAAGCCCTAAAACGCCTGACCACCCCAACCTGAAACGCCGCCGGGGGTCGGCGGGGAATTCTCGGTTAGGTGGGGACGGTTACCGGGTCACCTATGTGGAGTTCGCCTCGGGTGCGGGAACGAGGCGGATGCCCAACCAGGTTTTGCCGTTCCAACGACGGTGGCGAGCGAGGGTGCGGAGGGGGTTCCTTGCCCTTTTCGAGGGTGGTCGGGTCGTAGGTGGTGATGGCGCAGCGTTCGGAGACGCGGAAGTCCAGGGAGCCGATGCGGATTTCGCGCCAGGCGTCCTCGGCGTAGGGAGTGCGCCGTCGATGACGATGTTGGTGCGAAAGCGGGCCATGTTCGAAGGGGCGCCAGCGGGTCCTCCTGGCGTTCCAGAGCGCCTTCGAGGATCCAGTCGTCCAGTTGGCGCAGAGAGCGAGGAGAAGGGGCGCGTCCCGGCGAGACTGACGACTGGATCGATTCTGCGGTCACTCGTCGAAGAACGTGAGGTCAGGGCGTTTCGCGGTGACGTTGTCGCCGGACGAGGTTCCCCGCAGCCGCCGCCCGATCCACGGTCCGAAATGTTCGCGAAGCCACTGCGCGTCCTCCCGGCGTTTGGCCGAAAGATTCACGTGTTCCCGCGGCGGCCACACCTTCCGCCAGTTGTCCTCGGCCGAGACCCCCAGCACATCCAGCACCTTCGCCGCGACCATGCGATGACCGTCCTCGTTCATGTGCAGACGATCGTCACTCCACGCCCGCCAATCCCGCAGCCCCTGCATCGACCACTGATCCACCACCAGGCACCCGCACAGATCCGCGATCGACCGCAGATGCAGGTAGTAGGTGGCGAACTTCCCCCGAGCCCGCCGCATGATCGGCGTGTCCCGCGGATCAACCCCGGTGAACATCAGCACATCGGCCCCGGTCCCCCGCAGATCCCGTACGGCCGCCGCCACCTTCTTGGCCATGCGATCCGGATCGCTCCCCGGCCGGAGCAGGTCATTCCCACCCGCGCAGAAACTGATCAGATCCGGCCGCATCTCCAGGGCCACCGGCACCTGATCCGCGACGATCTGGTCGATCAGCTTGCCCCGCACCGCGAGATTCGCATACCGGAACCCCGGCTCCAACCGCGCCAGCCGCTCCGCCACCCGATCGGCCCACCCCCGGAACCGCCCATCCGCCCCAGGATCGTTGAGCCCTTCGGTGAAACTGTCCCCCAGCGCGACAAAAGACCGATACCGCGTCATCTCACCATCCCCATTTCGCCCACAACAACCTAGCGGGGGATGGCCCCACGTCAGCTCTCGCCCTCCGCGATAGCCCGCAACGCCAGCACGTACGACTGGAACCCGAACCCCGCGATCGTCCCCGTCGCCACCGCCGCCACCACGGACGTGTGCCGGAACTCCTCCCGCGCGTTCGGATTGGAGATGTGCACCTCTACCAAGGGCGCGGTCCGCTGCGCGATGGCATCCCGAAGCGCGTACGAGTAATGCGTGAACGCGGCCGGATTCAACACCACAGGCGTCCTCCTATCGGCCGCCTCATGAATCCATTTCACCATCTCCGCCTCATCGTCGGTCTGCCGCACCTCAACCGCCAGCCCCAGCCCCCGCCCAGCCTCCTCGCAAAGCACCACAAGGTCCTCAAAACTATGGGCCCCATACACATCAGGCTCCCGGCTCCCCAACCGCCCCAAGTTCGGCCCATTCAGCACCAACACAGCCCGCATCCCACAACTCCCTTCGACTCCCAGCGCCCCACAAAACGCCGGCTAATTCCCGAACCACGACCTGTCGACCTTAGCCGTTCACCGAGTTTCCGTGTTTCTCAGTGAGCCTTTCCGCGTAAGCGTTCATGAAGCGAGGTGAAGGGCTGCGACGTGGCGGCCGTGTTCCAGGCGGAGGGACGTGTGCGGCCTTGACGATCGCGCTGATCCGGCGTGGGTCGAGGCTGACCCGCCGCAGTGCCTGGCCTTGAGCAGGGAGTTCGCCGGGGAGAACTGTGAGGCATTGCCCCTTGGGTCGTCCCTTGGCAGGGTGGCGAGGGCCACGACGAGGAAGTCATGGCGATCTAGTGCTGCGATCTCCCGCAGATCGGTCGGCGGGCATCCGCGCTGTCCACGTCGAAGGACCCGGCGGAGTCGGAGCCGACCAAACGGAGAGTCGGCACGCGAAGTCGGCACGCGAAGTCGGCACGCGAAGTCGGCCAAGCAGGGAGCCGTCGCGGACGGTTCCCGGCCCGAGGTGGGTGGCGCGCTCGTGCCGGCCGGTTCAGCGCCGGAATCGTCCGGCGAAGCGGCCTCTTTTGCCGAGGTAGAGCAGGGTCCAGGTGCCGTCCTCGTTGCGGCGGACGCAGTACCGCTCGGGATGGGCCGCTTTGTCTCGGTTGTGCCAGGTGCACGCGGGGGCGAGGAGGTCCAGGTCGGTGGTACCGCCCTCAGCCCAGCCCTTGACGTGGTCGATTTCGCACATGTCGGCGGGGATGGCGCAGTCGTCGCGGTAGCAGGTGGCGTAGCGGGCCAGGATGGCCTGCCGCTGCGCCGGCGTGGCCAGGCGCACCGCACGACCCATGTCCAGCACCCGGCCCTTGGCGTCCACGACCATCCGGACCAGCCTCGAGGTACGAGCCAGCCGATGGACATCGGAGATCGGCAGCAACTGCCCGGTAGCGATCAACAGCCCGGGCGCCAACCGGTCCGGCGCATGCCCACAGGTCCTGCACGCCTCCCCCACCGACCCCACACCCGAGCCCGCGCTGCCCGCACCCGCCCCGGTCGAACCCGTGCCCGTGCTGCTAGTACCTGCCCCGGTCGAACCCGTATTCGCGCTGCTAGTACCTGCCCCGGCTGAACC
>NZ_BLAF01000055.1 GCF_009687885.1 Acrocarpospora pleiomorpha | reverse complement strand
CCAGGTGCTACATGTGCGCCATACGGCAGCAGCAGTTCCCGCCTTCCAGGCATGCGGTGCCTCTCGCGTGCCAGGCCGAGGCGGTCCTGGCGTGCGAGGCGGGGGTGGTCGCGGATGCCCCGCGCCGGTACACCACCTCACCGCCGACCAGGGTCGTGTCGATGGGCAGGTCAATGAGCTCGTGCGGCTCGGCATCGAGCACGTCGCCGCCGACCACGCAGATGTCGGCTACCTTGCCGACCTCCAGCGTGCCCTTCCAACCGTCCGCGTGGTCCTGCCAGGCGGGCGTGCGGGTGTATGTCGTGGTGCATGTCCATCTCTCTCACCGCGGACCTGGACCTATACTTTGAGCCCGAACGCTTTTCGGTTTCCTGGCGTAGGGAGGGCCGCACGTGCCCGGGCAACGGTCCATCACCGAGGCGGAGAAGCTGGTCGAGGCGAAGCTCGGCGGCACGCCGGTCAGCCACGAGCGCATGGCGGTGGTGGCCAACATCTACCGAGCCGCCGCGGCGGTCCGTCAGCACCTGGAGAACGCGGTCCTGAGGAGCAGCGACCTCACCTGGACCGCGTTTGTGGTGCTGTGGGTGATCTGGATCTGGGGCGAGTCGGAGAGCCGTCATGTGGCCGAGGAGGCCGGCATCTCCAAGGGCACCCTGACCGGTGTGATCCGCACGCTGGAGTCGCGTGGGCTGGTCCAGCGCTCCGAACATCCCTCTGACGGCAGGCTGCTGCTCCTCAGCCTCACCGGCGAGGGTGAGGAGCTCATGAGGCGAGTGTTCCCCGACTTCAACGCGGAGGAGTCGTTCGTCACCTCCCGCCTCGACGACGACGCCTGCCGCGCCCTGGCGACCGGGCTGCGCCAGGTCGTCCTGCAGGTGGAGGAGAAGGGCGAGGAGCGCCGACTGGCGTTACTGGACGGCGCCAAACCCGCCCCCCGCCGCAGCGGACGCCGTCGGCAGGCCACGCAGGAGGGCTGATCAGGAGCAGGCCGCGCGGACCAAGGCGTCGAAGATCGCTTGCTGGGTGTTCGCCTCGCGGGCGTTGTCCTCTGGATGCCACTGCACGGCGACGAGCCATGAGGCCAGGGCGGGTCCTTCGAGCGCCTCGATCGTCCCGTCGGCGGCCTCAGCCGTGACGACCAGCCCCTGTCCCATTTTCGACACGCGCTGGTGGTGGTAGCAGGACACGCTCACCTTCTGCGCTCCCGTCGTCCGCTCCAGGAGCGATCCGGGCAGCACGGCAACAGGGTGCACCACGTGGCGATGATCCAGGCCGGTGCCGCCCATGTCCTGCTCCAGGGTGCCGCCGAGCACAGTGTTGAGGACGTGCAGGCCGCGGCAGACGGCCAGCAGCGGCAGCCCTGCGGCCAGGGCCTGGCGAGCCACCTCCAGGTCGAAGCCGTCCTGCTCGTCGTCCACGTCGTAGACGCTCCGGTGGGCTGCACCCGCGCCGTAACGGTGGGGGGCGATGTCGCCGCCTCCGGGCAGCAGGATGGCGTCGAAGCGGGCCAGGCGGCCGGCGACCTCGTCCGGGTCGGCGACGCCGCCGGGGGCGTGCGGGTGCAGCGAGACGGGCTCGCCTCCCGCTCTCCACACGGCCTCGACCAACGCGCGGGCATTCACCTCCGCGTGGTGGCGCAGCGCCGACGCCGAGACGGAGAAGCGGGCGGGAATGGCGATCAGCGGTCTCACAGCTGGATCCACGTGGTCTTGAGCTCGGTGTACTTCTCCAGAGCATGGGCAGATTTGTCCCGGCCGCTGCCGGACTGCTTCATACCGCCGAACGGCACGGTCAGGTCGCCTTCCTCGTAACAGTTCACCCAGACCGTCCCGGCGCGCAGGGCGCGGGAGACCTGGTGGGCGGTGGACAGGTCCGCCGTCCACAGTCCGGCGGCCAGGCCGTACTCGGTGGCATTGCCGAGCGTGACGGCCTCGTCCAGGTCATCGAAGGTGAGCACGGACAGCACGGGCCCGAAGATCTCCTCGCGGGCCAGCCGCATGCCGGAGGCGACGCGATCGAACACAGTGGGCTCCAGGTAGCTGCCGGTCTGCCGGCGCGATCCACCCGTCAGCAGCCGGGCTCCCTCCTCGATGCCGGACCTGACGTGGCCGAGCACCCGTCCGAGGTGTGCCTCACCGACCAGCGGTCCCATCTCGGTCGCGGGATCCAGCGGGTCGCCCACGCGCAGCTCGCGGGCCCGCGTGACGATGACTTCGGTCACGCGGTCGGCGATGGAGGAGTGGACGAGCAGGCGGGAGGGCGCCGTGCACATCTCGCCCTGGTTGAAGAAGATGCCCCAGGCGGCGGTGGCCGCGGCCCGGTCCAGGTCGGGGGCGTCGGGCAGGATGATGTTCGGGGATTTGCCGCCGAGCTCCAGCCAGACCCGTTTGAGGTTGGAGTCGGCGGAGTAGCGCATGAAGTGACGGCCGACGGCCGTGGAGCCGGTGAACGCGAGCACGTCCACGTCGGGGTGCAGGCCGAGTGCCCGTCCGGCGGCCGGGCCGTCTGCGGCGACGACGTTGAGCACGCCGGGCGGCAGGCCGGCCTCGGTGGCCAGCAGTCCGAGTGTCAGCGCCGAAAGCGGCGAGCACTCCGACGGTTTGAGCACGACCGTGCAACCAGCCGCCAGGGCAGGGGCGACCTTCCACGAGGCGATGGTGAGCGGGAAGTTCCACGGCACGACAGCGCCCACCACACCTGCGGGCTCTCGAGTGACGAGTGCCAGTGCGTCGGGAGCTGTGTGCGGGGACTCATCGGTGAGCTTGTCGGCGAGCTGGCCGTACCAGCGGAAGGTGGAGATGGCGGCGCGCACCTCGATGTCGTAAGCGTCCTTGATGGGTTTGCCCATCTCCAGGCTGATGGTCAGCGCCAGGTCCGCGCGCCGCTCCTCGATCAGGTCGGCGAGCCTGAGCAGCGCGCGGCCTCGTTCCGCGGGCGCCAGACGCGGCCACGGCCCCTGGTCGAAGGCGCGGCGCGCGGCCGCGACGGCGGCGTCGACCTCGGCCTGCCCGGCGTCGGCTACCTCCGTCAGGACCTGCCCGTCGCGGGGGGAGGCGACCTTGAAGGTCGCGCCCCCGCCGGGCTCGTCGCCGCCGTCGATGTGGTGATGGATGGGCAGGGTCAACCGCTCGGCGCGGGCGACCCAGTCCTCGGAGATCATTTCATTGCCCTTCCTGCTCCGTGGGGGCGAGGATGACGAGGGATCAGCCGCGCCGGGGAGAGCGGATGCCGCGGAACTCCCAGTCACCGCCGAGGGCGGTGGAGAGGACCTCCTCCGACTCGGTGGGCTGGGCGCCGAGGTCGGTACGGATCGCGGCCGGGCCGCTGACGACGCGGTTGGCGAGCCGTCCCAGGCCTTCGACCTCGACCTCGACCAGGTCGCCCGGTCGCACGGGGCGGGAGTTGGCGGGGGTGCCGGACAGCAGCACGTCTCCCGGATAGAGGGTGATGGTGCGGGCGATGTCGGCGACGAGGTAGTGCATGTCCCACTCCATCTCGTCGGTGGAGCCGTCCTGGGCCAGAGTGCCGTTGACGTAGGTGCGCAGGTACTTGCCGCGGAAGTCCCAATCGGTGACCAGGCCGGGGCCGAGCGGGCACAAGGTGTCGGAGCCTTTGACCCGCAGCATGGACCCCGCGTCGGTGTCACGGAAATCGTGCAGGCCGAAGTCGTTGGCCACGGTGTATCCGGCGATGTACTCCCCCGCTTCCGCCGCGGAGACGTTGCGGCAGGTGCGGCCGATGACGATGGCCACCTCGCCCTCGTAGTTGAGCCACTTACAGCCCTCGGGACGCACGACCTCGCCCCGGTGGGCGTTGAGCGAGGACGTGGGCTTGTGGAAGTACGTCGGCGTGGCCGAGAGCTTGATCTGGAACTCCTCGACCCGGCTGCGGTGGTTGAGGTGCACCGCGATGATCTTCGAGGGGGTGCCCGGCGGCAGATGGACCGCGTCGTCGGCCTTGACGCGCCGGCCGTCGCCGGCGACGAGTTCGTCACCCTCGCGCACGGTCTCGACGACGGCGCCGTTGAGGAGGATGCGGCGGTATTCAGGCATGGGCGTTCTCCTGTCGAGGTGCGGTCCAGCCGCCCGATGGACGGTCGAACCAGAGGTGGACCTGGCCGGTGCCGATGGAGTTCTCGTACTCGCCGTACTGGCGGGCGGGCGCTGTGCATGCCTCCTCGCCGAGGGCGCCGATCATCATGAGGTAGTGGAAGAAGCGGGCCTCGGGCTTGTGCGTCCAGAACTCGGGCATGGTCTCCAGGACCCGATCGTGACAGCCCTGCTTGAACCAGGCGATGCGCTCCAAGTCGGCCGCCCTAGCCTCGGGGGTGAAGATGTGGCGCGGGTCGCCGGCCTCGTGGTCACGCAGCTCGCGTAGCGGCCAGAAGGTGTGCGACAACGCGCCGGAAGCGATGAGCAGCACCTTGCGGCCGGGCGTGGCCGCGATGCCGTCGGCCAGAGCTCGGCCCAGGCGCAGGTGGTCCTCCATGTCGCCGGTCTGGCACACGCCGATCGTCACCCACCGCTTGTCCGGCAGTCCCTCGCCGAGGAATTTCCACAGGTTGATGGTGGCGTAGTAGATCGGCAGATACTGGTCGTCGATCGGGGTGATCCAGGTGCCGTGCTTGTCGGCGAAGGCCGCCACGTTATGGGCCAGTTCGGGGTCGCCGGGGAAGTCGAAGGGCATGCGGCACATGCCGCGTGGCAGTTCCTCCGAGGTGAACAGCCCGGCGCGGCGCTGCTGCGCGGTGACCACGAACTCCACGGTGGTGGCCCAGTGCGAGTCGAGCACGACGACGGTGTCGTAGTCGAGGGTCTCGAAAACCTCCTTGCGCAACTCGCGCAGCCCGGTGACGAGGGTGATCTCCTTGCCCTCGTTCAGCTCCAGGCGCGTCTGCTCGGGGAGGACGATGGTGGGGACGTGCGCGAGCAGGCCCGCCCCGACGATCTCACCCATGGTTCTGCCATCCCTCCGGTGCGGTCACGGTGTTCTTCAGGTCGCAGTAGAAGTCGAAGCTCCAGTCGCCGCCCTCGCGGCCGACGCCGGACTCCCGGGAGCCGCCGAAGGGCGCTCGCAGATCGCGGACGAAGAAGCAGTTGACCCAGACAGTGCCGGCGACCAGGCGTTCGCTCACGCGCCGGGCGCGGTCGCGGTCGCCGGTGGCGAGGGTGGCGGCCAGCCCGAACCGGGTGTCGTTGGCCAGCCTGACCGCCTCCTCCTCGGTGTCGAAGGTCTGCAGGGTCAGCACCGGGCCGAAGACCTCCTCCTGGACGATCTCACTGTCCTGCGCCACGCCGGTGAGCAGCGTCGGCCGGTAGTACAGGCCGCCGAGGTCGGTGTTGGGGCCGCCGCCGACGACGGCGCGCGCTCCGGCGGCCACCGCCCGCCGCACGAACCCGTCGATCTTCTCGATCTGCCGGGTATGGATGTTGGGGCCGATGTCGGTGACCTCGACACGCGGGTCGCCCTGCCGCAGCTTGGCTGCCTTGGCGACGAAGCGGCGGGTGAACTCCTCTGCGATTGAGAACTCCACGAGCAGCCGCGTCGCGGCCAGGCAGACCTGACCGGCGTTGTCGTACTGCTCGATCGCCAGGTTCACGGCCGGGTCGAGGTCGGCGTCGGCGAATACCAGCAGCGGCGACTTTCCGCCCAGCTCGAAGCTGGCCGGGACGAGATTGCCGGCGGCGGATCGCGCGATGCTCTTGGCCGTCGGCACGGAGCCGGTGAAGCTGATCCGGCGCACCCTGGGATGGGCCACCAGCGCGGCGCCCACCTCCGCGCCGTACCCCTGCACGACGTTGAGGACGCCGGCGGGCAGGCCGGCCTCGGCCGCGATGTCGGCCAATAGCGAAGCGGTGAGCGGCGACCACTCGGAAGGCTTGAGGACCACCGTGTTGCCCGCGCCGAGAGCGGGGGCGACCTTCCAGGTGGCCAGCATGAGCGGCGCGTTCCAGGGGGTGATCAGGACGCACGGCCCTGCGGGGTCCCAGGAGACGTGGTTGATGTGACCACGGGTGTCGAAGTCCTCGTGCCCGAGGTCTTCCAGCCGGTCGGCGAAGAAGCGGAAGTTGTGCGCCACTCGCGGCATCACACCGCGGCGGTGGGAGCGCAGCAACGCACCGTTGTCGGTGGTCTCGACGATCGCCAGCTCCTCTAGGCGCTTCTCCACACCCTCGGCGATCGCGCGCAGCAGGCGGGCCCGCTCGGCAGGCGGCGTGGCCGCCCAGCCAGGGAACGCCGCCTGGGCCGCGGCGACGGCCGCCTCCGCCTCCGCCTGCCCGCCACGGGCGATCTCAGCGAGAGTACGACCATCGATGGGCGACTCATCGGTGAAGGTCGTGGCGGAGGCGACGCGGGCGCCGCCGATCCAGTGCCGGGTGTCGACGGGCACCCCGGCCACGGTCGCAATATGGCTCATGACTCGTCCTTCGCGTTCTGCGGGGCCGACTGGCCGTACGGGGCCGACTCAAGGAGTCTGCCGCCGTCCCAGACGACGCCGACCTGGCGGTAGTAGGCGGCGATGGGCTCGTGGATCTCCAGCCTGGCCAGTTCCTCGGTGGGGGCCTCGAACAGCTCCAACTCGGCCTCGCCGCGCCAGGGTGTGCCACCCTCGAACGCGGCGGCACCCGACTCGATCAACTCGTCGAGGGCGAGCCCGCCGTCCTTCCCGATAGCGGGCAACCTGCGGTGGTGCGCCATCGGGTGGCCGTTGACGAAGCCGTTGTGCTGCGCCGGCTCGCGCAGTGTCACGACGGCCTGGGCCAGCCTGCGATCCGCGGCGGCGAGCGTCGCGCCGAACCGCGCGCCCGCCTCGATCCGCGGCGCCGGACCGTACGGGTGGGGCCGCGTCTGGTGGATGGAGCCGAGCTTCTTCGGATAGCCCTGGTGGATGCCGCGCGCGACGGCAAAGTCCTTGTCCACCCAGATGTAGACGCAGCGCGAGTACGTGCGCCCCCGGTAGGAGCAGCGCACGACCACGAACGCCTCCTTGTACTGGGCGCGTACCGGGTCGAGCAGTTCCTGGCCCGAGGCCGCGCAGGACTGCCAGTCCGCCCAGATGAATGCGACGGCGCCTGGGTCCTCGGGGGCGAGCTCCAGCGGCTCGGGCAGCAGCTCACGGACCCGGGCCGGGTCGGTTCGGTATTCGACGGTGAGCAGGTCGCCGGAGTAGTGCCACGGCTGTGCGGGGATCAGCGAGGACCGGCCGGTGGCCGTCTGCGGGTACCAGAACCCTGTAGTCATTGCGGTGCGATTCCTTAGGCGGTGAGAGTGGGCTGCTTGAGCAGGGCGGAGCGGTGGCGGGCGGCCGCGGCGGTGACGGCGGGGCCGCCTAGGGCGACGATCCCGACCAGCCGCCCGCCGCGGTGGTAGCCGACGACCAGGTCACCGTCCGCCTCACCCTCGAGCACGCGGACGTCGTCGAGGCCGAGTGCGGGGGCGCCGAAGGACTGCAGGCGGAAGTCGTGCTGGTCGCTCCAGAAGCTGGGCAGCGGCGCGAACGGCTCGGGATCGGGCTCGGCGCCGGCGAGGTGCGCGGCCAGGGTTCTAGCTGCCCGCTTGGCGCTGTCGCCTGGGATCGACCAGTGCTCGACCCGGCGCGGGACGCCGTCGTAGCGAGCGTTGGGGAACCGGGCCACGTCGCCGACCGCCACCAGGTACGGCAGACCGCCCACCCGCAGCAGTTCGTCGGTGCGCACGCCGTCGTCGAGGTCCAGCCCGTTGCCCGCCAGCCAGTCGGTGTTGGGCATGGATCCCACCGCTTCGACCACCACGTCGGCGCTCAGTCGGCGCCCGTCAGCCAGGACGACGCCGCTGTCGTCGAAGGCGGTCACGGCGGTACCGAGGGCGAAGCGCACGCCACGCCGCTCGTGCCTGCGCAGCAGCTCGCGGGCCGTCAGCTCGCCCAAGGGGCGCAGCATGGGCAGCGGCTCGGGGTCGGCCACGGTAACCTCGGCGACGCCGAGCGCGACGGCCGTGGCGGCGACCTCGCAACCGATGAACCCCGCGCCGACCACGACGACCCGCACACCCGGGCGGGTCAGCTCGGCGTGCAGGGCCCGGGCGTCGGCCAGGGTGCGCAGCGTGTGGCGGTGGGTGGCAGGGCCGGGGCAGCGCAGTCGCCGCGGTCGTACGCCGGTTGCGACGACCAGGCCGTCGAAGGCCAGCTCCGAGCCGTCAGCCAGGCCGACGACGCGGCGGCCGAGATCGGCGGAGATCACCGCCGTGCCGAGGATCCACTCCACGTCGGCGACGCTCGCCCGCGGCCGGAACGCCAGTGAGTCGAAGGACTGCCTGCCCGCCAGCACCTCCTTGGACAGGGGCGGCCGGTTGTAAGGCATCCGCGGCTCATCTCCGACCACCGTGATCAGACCGGTATAGCCGGCCGCGCGCAGCTGCTCCGCAGCGCGCAGGCCCCCCATCGAGGCTCCGGCTACGACCACATTCCGCGACACGTCAGTCCTCAATGCTGATGGCCTGCAGCGGGCAGACGTCGGCGGCGTCCTCGACATCGGCGCGCAGCGACTCGTCCGGGTCGGAGACGTACGCCAGGCGCCCGGCTTCGTCGAGCCGGAAGACGTCGGGAGCGGCGAACACGCACTGCCCGTGGTCCTGGCACTTGTTCATGTCGACGACGACCTTCATGGGCCACACCACCTAACTCGTTTGGATCCAAACAACATAGATAGACACCCCCGCCAGGTCAAGAGACATGGGCACGGAAAACGGTGCGGCCGACCCCTTGCGGGGCGGGCCGCCCAACCATATCGTTTGACTTCAAACGAAGCTAGAGGTCACCTTGCCGTGCCTCCACCGCCCGCCCGAGGGGACGCCGATGAGCGATCGCGAAACGATTCCCGTCCACGAACACCTGGCACGGCTGACCGCCGGGGACATCGACGTGGTCCGGGTGGTCTACCCCGACCTCATCGGCACCGATCGCGCCCGGGACGTCCTGGTGGATCACCTGAGCGGAGCCTGCGAGCACGGGCTGGCCTTCTGCCGCGCCGTCTACCACACCAGCCCCCAGGGAGACGTGGTCCCGGTCGAGGGCGGCCTGGACCGGGGGCTGCCCGACATCACGGTCCGGCCGGACCTGAGCACGCTCAGGCCGCTGCCCTGGGAACCGGGCGTCGCCTGGTGTCTTGGCGAGGTCGTCGATCCAGCCGACGGAGGCCCGGTCCCCGAATCGCCGCGCGACCTGCTGCGGACCGTACTCAACCGGTACACCGAGCAGGGACTCGTCCCCGTGGTCGGCCCCGAGCTGGAGTACTTCCTGTGTGAGCCCAGCCCTGCCGCGCCGAACGGCTGGCGGCGCTACGCCGAAGCCCCCGGCAACGTCTACACGGCGGGACGGCGCGGCGACCCCGACGGGCACCTCCTGCGCACGCTGCGCCACCTGCGCGATCTCGGCCTGGGCGTGAGCATGGGCAACCACGAGTTCAGCAGCGGCCAGTTCGAGATCAACCTCGTGCACTCCAGCGCCCTGGACGCCGCCGACCGGACCTTCCTGTTCAAAGCGGCGGTCAAGGAGCTGGCCCGCGCCGAGGGACGCATGGCCACCTTCATGGCCAAACCGTTCAACGACGAAGGTGGCTCCGGCTTCCATCTCCACCTGTCCTGCACCGCCGGCGAGGACGGCCCGAACATCTTCGACGACCCCTCTGCGCCGAACGGGCTGTCGGCCACCGCCCGCCACGCCATCGCAGGCATCCTGGCGCACGCCCCGGCGCTGACGGCGCTGGCCAACCCGACCATCAACTCCTACAAGCGCTTCGGCCCCGACACCCTGGCACCCTGGCTGATCGACTGGGGCCTGGACAACCGCAGCGCCATGCTGCGCATCCCGCCCGAGCGCGGCCCCCGCGCCCGCATCGAGCTCCGCCTCGGCGACGCCAGCGCCAACCCGTACCTGCTGCTGGCCGGCACCCTCGCCGCCGCACTGCTGGGCGTACGCGCCGGGCAGGAGCCACCGGCCCCGCTGGAGGGCTATGGCTACGACACCTCCCGCGCCACGATCCTGCCGATGACACTCGCCGACGCGCTGGACGCCTTCGAGACCGACGGCGAGCTGATCGACCTGCTCGGCAAGGGCTTCGCCGCCTCCTACCTCGCCTACAAGCGCAACGAGATCGAACGCTTCCATCGGCACGTCACCGACTGGGAGTTCACCGAGTACGCCTACCACCTGTGACGGAGAACCGACATGATCCCCGACCCCCTGCCTCTGGACGAGGTCGATCTCGCCGATCCCGGCAAGTTCACCGACGGCGTGACACCGTGGCGCATGTTCCGCACCCTGCACCTGGAAGACCCCGTGCACTGGCAGCCGGAGCCCACGCCCAACGCCGGATTCTGGGCTCTCACCCGGCACGAGGACATCGCTCGCGTCGACCGCGCCCCCGAGACGTTCACCTCCACCAAGTTCGTCAACCTGGAAGAGGTCGACGACGACCAGATCAAGCGCCGCGCCTCCATCCTGGAGCTCGACGGCGTGCGCCACCGCGCCCTGCGTGGGCTACTGCAGCGCCAGTTCGGCGCCGCCGTCATCGGCAAGTACACCGACTTCCTGCGCAGACTGACCGCCACCACCCTGGACGCCGCCTTCGCCAAAGGCTCCTTCGACTTCGTCGCCGACGTCTCCGCGGACTTCCCCATCAACGTGCTGGCCCGCCTGCTCGGCGTGCCCGAGGGCGACACGAAGCAGCTCATCGACTGGGGCAACCGCATCATTGGCAACACCGACCCCGACTACGCCGACGTGCTGCTGGACAGCGAGGAGAGCGAGCAGTACAAGCACCTGCCCTTCCGCTCCCCCGCCACCCTCGAGGTCTTCGAGTACGGCCGGGCCCTGGCCAGGCAGCGCCGCAGCGGCGCCGGCACCGACCTGGTCTCCAGGCTCGTCAACGAGACTCCACGCGACGGCGTCCCCCTGTCGGACCAGGACTTCGACAACTACTTCCTGCTGCTCGTGGTCGCCGGCAACGAGACCACACGGCACGCCATCACGCACACCATGCTGGCCCTGATCGAGAACCCCGATCAGCTCGACCTGCTGCGCCGCGACCCCTCGCTGATCCCCGGCGCGGTCGAGGAGTTCCTGCGCTGGGCCTCGCCGGTCTACCACTTCCGCCGTACGGCCACCCAGGACGTGGAGCTCGGCGGCAAGCGGATCAAGGAGGGCGACAAGGTCGTGATGTGGTTCGCCGCGGGCAACCGGGACGAGGACGCCTTCGTGGATCCGTATCGCTTCGACGTCACCCGTACCAAGAACGACCACCTCACCTTCGGCAAGGGCAGCCCGCACCTGTGCCTGGGAAATCTCCTGGCCCGCACCGAGATCCGCATCATGTTCGAGGAACTCATCCCCCGCCTCGCTGACATCCGCCTCGCCGGCGAGGTGCCGCGCGTCCGCTCCAACTTCGTCAACGGCATCAAGCGGCTCCCCGTAGACGTCACCCTGGCCTGACCGACCGACACCGTGACCGCTCCCGCACGCCGTGAGCGGGATTCGAGCTGCCCTCGCAGCGGCTCATCCTGTCAGAACTCTTAACAATTCGTTTCGACCCAAACATCTTGACAGGTCGTTTAGGCCCGAACATTCTTTTGGGCACGCGCCGAGCGAGTCGTCTTCCGCCCCGGCCCGAGTCGAGCCCCCCTCGAAGGGATCCCCCCATGACTTCCCCTGTGAACCGTCGTAGCTTCTTCAGAAACGCTGCCGCGGTGTCGGCCGGCGCGGCGTTGGCCGGCGCGCTGCCCGCCTCTCCCGCCCTCGCCCATGGACAGGGCAAGGGACCCGCGGACTTGATCGTCCACAACGGGCGCGTGGTGGTCATGGACCGGCGCATGCGCATCGCCCAGGCCGTGGCCATCCGCGACGGGGTAGTGATCGGGGTCGGCAACGACAGGGACATGCTGAAGCTGTCCGGCCGGCGTACGCAGTCGATCGACGCCGGCGGCGGCACCGTGCTCCCCGGCATCAACGACTCGCACGTCCACCTGAACGGGCTGGGCTTCGACCTCCCGCCGTTCAACATCAACGTGGACACCGCGACGATCGAGGAGCTGGTCGGACTGGTCGCCGCGGCCGCCGCCGGGGCGACGAGCCCCGACTCCTGGATCCGCGGTGGCGGCTGGAACGAGAACCGGCTGCCGCGCGCGCCGCGCAGGACGGACCTCGACCCCGTCTCGGGGGACCACCCGGTCATCCTGCGCGACTTCTCCGCGCACATGATCGTGGTCAACTCCAAGGTGCTCCAGCTGGCCGGCATCACCCGTGACACCGTGCCGCCGCCCGGCGGCGTCATCGAGAAGGACGAGGCGGGTGAGCCCACCGGCGTGCTGCGCGAGAGCGCGCAGGGCCTGGTCCAGGCCATCGTCCCGCCGTTCACCCCGGAGGAGACCGAGAACGCGATCAAGACCGGGATCCAGCTGCTGCATGCCCAGGGCATCACCAGCATGACCGACCCCGGAATCGGCTACTCCCAGCTGGACCTCTACCGGCGCATGTCCTTCGAGGGCACGCTCGCCATGCGGATGACCGTGCTGATCACCGGCGGCCGGTCCCCCCAGGAGGTACGCGACACGCTGGCCGCGTTCCAGCAGCTGCGCGGGGTCGATCCGCGCCGGCTGCGGGTCGCCGGCTGCAAGCTCATCATCGACGGGGTGCCGACCGCGGCCCAGACCGCCTGGCTGCACGAGCCCTACGTGGACGGCCGCAACGGCGCCCCGGTCATCGCCGGCGCCACGCTCGAGGAGGCGGTCGCCAACATCCATGCGATGATCAAGCTCGTCCACGACGCAGGCCTGCAGGTGGGCACGCACGCCACAGGCGACGCCGGGATCGACGCCGTCGTCTCGGCCTACCTGGCCGCCATGCGCGGCAACCGCCGCTTCCACGACCCGCGTCACTATGTGATCCACGGGGACCTGACGCCAGTCGGGACGCTGCGCACGATGGCCCGCAACGGCATCGGCGCCAACATGAACGCGACGATCAAGTACCTGCTGGGCCGGACGCTGGACGCCAACCTCGGCCCCGAGCGCACCGACTACCAGTGGCCTTACCGGACCGCCCTCGACTTGGGCGTGAAGGTGACCAGCGCGTCGGACGCGCCGGTGACCCCGCCGAGTTGGCGGCAGGGTGTCCAGTCGGCGGTGCTGCGCGAGGGCCGCTTCGGCGGCGTCGCCGGTGAGGCGGAGCGCATCAGCGTCGAGGAGGCGCTGGTCACCTATACCAGGACCGCCGCCTGGCAGGACCGCGCCGAGCGCTGGAAGGGCACGCTCGAGGTCGGCATGGCCGGCGATGTGTGCGTCGTGGCCGGCGACGTCCTAGACGGCGACCCGCACACGATCGTCGACATGCCCATCGCGGCCACCGTCCTCGGCGGCACCGTGGTCTACGACGGGACCAGCTCCGACGCCACCGTGGTCAAGGCCATGACGCCCGCGGCGATCGAGCGGCGTAACGCGTACGGTGCCGCGTGCCTGAAGGCCGGCCTCTGCTGCTGCCAGCGTCACTGATACACCGTCCCGCAGAGAGGGTCTGGTATGGAAAACAAGGAACTGGTGGCCGATGAGGGTCGCCTGGCACGGAACCGGCTCGGGATCGCGGGCATCGTCTTCTTCGTCGTCGCCGCGGCCGCGCCCCTGGTCGGCATGACGGGGGCGGCCCCGATCGCGATCGTCCTGGGCAGCGGCGCCGGAGCACCTGGCGCCTACCTGGTGGTCGGGCTCATCCTGCTGGTCTTCAGCGTCGGCTACTCCGCCATGAGCCACCGGGTCACGAACACCGGCGCCTTCTTCGCGTACGTCGGACGCGGTCTCGGGGTCGCGCCGGGCGTGGGGTCGGCCTTCGTGTCGCTGCTCGCCTACCTCACGGTCCAGCTGGCCGTCTTCGGCTTCTTCGGTGCCGTCATGGCGGGCCAGATGAACGCCACGCTGGGCATCGACCTGGCCTGGTGGGCGTGGGCGCTGATCGCCTGGGCGGCGGTGACGGGCCTGTCGGCGCTGAGCGTGGACGTCGGCGCCAAGGTCCTCGGCGTGCTCATGGTGCTCGAGGTCCTGTCACTCGCCCTGGTGGCGGCGGCGGTGCTGCTCAGCGGCGGAGGCCCGGACGGCCTGTCGCCCGGCTCGTCGTTCTCACCGTCGAGCGTTTTCGCCGGCGGGTTCACCGGCTCGGCCGGCATCGCGCTCACCTTCGCCTTCGCCTCGTACATCGGCTTCGAGGCGACCGCCATCTACGGCGAGGAGACCAAGGACCCCAAGCGGGCGGTCCCGCTCGCCACGTACATCTCGGTCGCCCTGATCGCGCTGCTGTTCGCCTTCACCTCGTGGGCGATGGTCAGCGGCCTCGGCTCCGCCGGGGTCGTCGATCGGGTCGTGGAGATCTCGACGGTGGACGGCACGCCGCTGGCCGACCCCGCCGCGGTCCTCTTCGCGGTCGCCGAGGAGTACGTCGGCGGCTGGCTGGCGACGCTGATGAGCTGGCTGGTCCTCTCCAGCCTCTTCGCCGGCATCCTCGCCTTCCAGAACAGCGCCGCCCGCTACGTCTTCTCAATGGCGCGGGCCGGGGTGCTGCCCGGCACGCTCGGCCGGGTGAACGGGCGCGGCGCCCCGGCGCTGGGCACGGCCGCCATCTCCGTGATCTCGCTGGTCGTCATCGTGCTGTTCCTCGTCGCCGGCCTGGACCCCGTCGTGCATCTGTTCACCTGGTTCAGTGCCCTGGCGGTGCTGGCGATCGTGCTGGTCGAGATCCTGGTCTCGATCGCCGTGATCGTCTACTTCCGCCGGGAAGGCGGCGGCGGAAGCGTGTGGAGCACCCTGGTCGCTCCCATCGCCGCCATCGTCGGCCTCGTGCTCGGGATGTATCTGCTCGTGTCGCGCTTCGGCCTGCTGGCCGGCACCGCCGCGGAAGGCGTCGATCCCGCCACCCAGTCGTGGGCCCTGTCCGGGCTCGGCTGGTTCCTGGTCGCCCTGCCCTTCCTCGTCCTCACCGCGGGAACGGCGGTGGGGGCCGTACGGCGCGACAGAGAGAACAGCCAGGCCATATCCGACCTGGTGAACTGAGACCCGAAGGGGGCGGCTCGCAGGAGCCGCCCCCTGCCATGAGAAGGACATCTAGATGACCGTTCCCCGCATGCAACTCGTCCTCTCCGAGAACTGGACCATGACCGGTGGCAAGGTCGACCTGCCCCTGGTGGTCCGCTGGGCGCGCGAGGCCGAGGACGCCGGATTCGACTCGGTGATGATCAGCGAGCACATCGTGCTGGGCCCGGATGCCTGCGCCAACGGCATCATGGGCAATCCCCGCGACTACGCGCTGCCCGGCAACCAGGACCCGTACATGCCCTGGCCGAACTCCCTGCTCATGCTCGCCTCGATCGCCTCCGTCACCGAGCGGGTGGGGCTGGCCGCGTCCGCGGTGATCGCTCCCCTCCGCCATCCGCTCCTGCTCGCCCGCGAGCTGGGCACCCTGGACCTCCTGTCGGAAGGCCGGCTGACCGTGCTGCCGAACGTCAGCTGGAGCCGGGACGAGTACACCGCCCTGGGCGTGCCGTTCTCCCGGCGCGGACGCATACTCGACGAGCACCTGGAGATCTGGCGCCGCCTGTGGGGCCCGTCGCCCGTCTCCTACAAGGGCGAGTTCTCCTCTTTCGAGGACGTCTACTTCGAGCCCAAGGCGTACCGGCCGGAAGGTCCCCGGCTGTGCTTCGGCGGAGCCGGCATGCACGACGCGATGGTGCGCCGCATCGTGCGGCACGGCCACGCCTTCAACCCCCTCGGCCGTCCAACCCCGGACGAGATGCGCCGTCTCGCCGAGGCCATGACCGCCGCCGGACGCGATCTTGCCGAGCTCGAGATGGTCGGCGGCATCCGGGCGGCCTTCCCCGACGACCGGTCCTGCGGCGACTTGACCCGGGCCCTCGAATCCATCCCCGAGCAGATGTCCCTGGGCTTCACCACCTTCTGTATCAAGCCCTCCCAGTTCACCGACGACCCCTACGGGGTGACCGCGTTCTGCCGCGAGGTGATGCGCCGCGTCGAATCGACGATGCGATGATGGAATGGTTCTGGGGAACGATGCAACTCGAACTAGTCGACACCAGAACCTGGAAAGGCCGCGAAGGACTCGCCAACGCCGGGGAGAATTCCGGCCACAACGATACAAATTAACACTCGGCGGCACTGAGCGGCACTAATCGAGCCGACTCATAATCCGTGGGTCAGGGGTTCAAGTCCCACCCGCCTACTCCGCCACACCCCATTCGACCTGGGTGGCCTGCGCGACTACAACGGAGCCAACAAGGTGCTGGGGTCAAGCGGCACCTGCTCGTGGACACCCCGCGCCGCAACGTGCGTGAGTCATGGAAGAGTCGCAACGCCGGAAGGCGTCGCCGGGGTGGTTGCACGAGTACAACCACCACCGACCCCACACCGCCATCGGCGGCATACCCCCGATCAGCAGGTTGACCAACCTCTCGGGGCAGGTACAACCCACCCGACAACACCTCCTTGTCGTTTGGCGCCGGATGGGTCAGAGCGATGGCTCCGGCGGGGCGCATCGCAACGGGCGCGAATTGTGCGCGGCGCTCGATCACTGAGGCTCGACGAGTCCCTCGGCGACGAGCAGTGGTATCAGGCCCCCGGCTTCGAGGATCTTCTGCAGGGGCTCGGGCCAGGTGATGCCTGGGAGGCGCTCACCGCTGGACACGTTGGTCACTCGCGCTGCGGCGAAGTCGATCTCGGCCACGTCACCTTCCGTAAAGAGACCGCTGACGCCGGGTACCTCGAGCGCCGGGAACGCGTAATTGACGCAGTTCCGGAAGAACAAGCCGTTGATCGAGTCCGCCAGCAGGCACCCGAGCCCGAGGTGCTTGAGCACACGCGCGGCCGGGCGCGACGAGCCCGTCCCGAAGTTCCGACCGGCCACCAGCACGTCGCCGGGCTGCACCAAGTCCGACCATCCGGGCCGATTCGGCGACATGCACCAGCGCGGCTGCTCCTCGAGGGGAAGGAACGCGGCGTCTGCCGGTTGCAGGAGGTCGGTGTTGATGTCGTCGCCGAACAGCCACACCTTGCCCCTCATGCCCTCAGCCCCTCCGCGAGCGCCTGCGCCCCGCCGGCCGTCCGCGGGTCAACGATCTCGCCGGCCAGCGCCGAGGCGGCAACCGTGGCGGACGAGCCCATGTAGATCCGCGCGGCCCGGCTGCCCATGCGCCCCTTGAAGTTGCGCGTCGATGACGTGATGCACGTCTCGTTGCCCGCCAGCAACCCCATCGTGAGGCCGCCGCACGCGCCGCACGAGGACGGTGTCACGACCGCGCCGGCGTCCATCAGACTCTGGATGTAACCGAGCCGCATGGCCTCGCGGTAGATCTGCTGAGAGCCCGGTGTGACGATCAGACGCACCCCGGGTGCGACCTTCTGTCCGTGCACGATCTGAGCGGCCGAGGCGATGTCATCGAGCGTGCCGTTCGCACAGGAACCAATGAAACACTGGTCGACCTTGACCGGCCCCCGGAGTTCCGTGATGGGTACGGCGTTGTGGACGACCTTGTCCGGCAGGCCGATGTACGGCTCCATCTCGGCGAGATCGAGCCGCCGGACATCGCGGTAGTCGGCGCCCGCGTCGGGCCACACCGGCTCGTACGGGCGAGTCGCCAGCGGTGCGACATAGTCGAGCAGCACATCGTCGGGCTCCCAGATCGCGAACTCGGCGCTCAGCTCAGCTGCCATCGTCGACAGAGTGCGTCGCGCATCGAGGCTGAGGTTGGCGATCCCGGGGCCGGCGTACTCGAGGTTCATCCCCTCGTGCGAGCCGTACTCGCCAGCGATTCGCAGGAACACGTCCTTAGTCGCGACGACCGGCGGCAACTCGCCGTGCAACTCGTAACGCACGGTCTCACCGACCTTGAACCACGCCGTCCCCTTGCACAGGACGTAGGCAAGCTCGGGCGTCCCTAGCCCGCGACCGGCGCAGTTGAGCACACCCACGCTGCAGGTGTGCGAGTCGCAGCAGACCAGGATCTCGCCGGGCAACCCGTAAGCGCGGTCCGCCACGACCTGGTGGACGATGCCCTGGTCGCCGCCGACGTCGTGGAAACGTTCGATCCCCCACCGTTCGACGAACTCGCGCCCGCGTGCCATGGCCTCGGCCGCCTGCACATCCCGCGCCGGGATGAGGTGGTCGTGGATCACGATCACGCGTGATGGATCGTGCATCTTGCGGACGGTGTCCCACATTCCGGGGATGAAGTTCATGTCGAGCACGATCGCCGTGTCGACCTTCACCGTCACCAGATCGCCAGGCCGCACCACGTCCGCCTGTGCGCCCCGCGCGAGGATCTTCTCTGCGATGGTCATGCCCATGCCGGCTGGCTCCTCGTCTCCGATGGGTATTTGCGCTCCAGCTCACGCCACATCGACAGGCCGCCGAGCTCGAAGAAGTCCTGTGGGCTGAAGCCCAGCGCGGCGACGTGTTCGTCATCGCCGTCGCGCAGCGCGGCGGCCGCTGCCTGCCGGATACCGTCGACCACGCCGGCCATGGCGAGTCCGGGCATGACGATCCACCCGAACCCCAGCCCGTGCAGCTCGGCGACCGTAAGGCGCGGCCCGCGGCCTCCGGTCGCCAAGTTGTACAGCTTGGCGCCCGAAACCTCGCGTCCTATGCGCTGCACCTGTTCCAGGGTCTCGACAGCCTCGATCATGACCACATCGGCGCCGACCTCAAGTGCGCGGTTGGCGCGGTCGATGGCAGCGTCGACGCCCTCCACTGCGAGCACGTCGGTGCGCGCGATCACCACGAAATCGGGATCGGGCCGTTCCTGGACGACCGCCGAGAGCTTGGTCAGATACTCGTCCGCGCTGATGACCTGCTTGCCGTCGAGGTGCCCACAGCGCTTCGGGAACGTCTGGTCTTCGATGTGCAGGCCGGCCGCGCCGGCCGCAGTGAACTCCCGGACCGTTCGAATCGCGCTCAGGGTGTTGCCGAACCCGGTGTCCGCATCCGCGAGTACGGGCACCTCGACGTTGGCAGCGATGGCTCGCACCGTGTCAGCCATGTCCGACAACCCGAGGAAACCAAGGTCCGGGAGGCCGAGCCGCGCGACCGAGACGCCGGCACCCGACACGCCGACGGCCTCGAAGCCCGCGTCCTGCAGAAGGCGCGCCGACATACAGTCCCACGCCCCTGGCATGACCAGCGGCTCGTCGCGGGCAAGCAGTGCACGGAGGCGCGCGCCGGGCGTCACAGCGACGCCCCGTCAACCGTGACGCCGTAGATCGCAGAGGCATCAGCGGCGGTCACGAAGCCGTCCCGGACATCGCGCCGGACAAGATCAGGGTCGCGCCGGCGTGGGTCGCCCCAGCCGCCCCCCTTGCCGGTCACGGTGCAGATGACGTCACCCTCGCCCAGCATCAGTCGGACGCTGGCCACGTGCGTCTCCGTCGTCCCATCGGCGCGATGCACCTCGGTGCGGTTGAACGTGCCGTTTTGCCCCCCTTCGGAACCCCACGTCGGCACCGTGCGGTGGTCGCCCATCGGGGTCGCCATCGCCCAGTCGCTGAGGACCCGGCACGCACGCACGATCCCCTCTCCGCCCCGCCACTGCCCCGCGCCGCCCGGCGATGTGTCGTAGCCGTAGCGCTCGATCAAGACGGGATAGCGCTGCTCGACGACCTCCACTGGAACGTTCAGCGTGTCACCGCCGTGCAGCGACACCAACGCCCGCTCACCATCCGCCCCGACTCCCGCGCCCCAGCCGCCCGGGTTCGGTTCGGCCATGACGAATACACCGCCGCCCGGTGCCGGGCCCGACAGCACAAGGATCCCCCCGAAGAGGAAGTGCCCAGCCGGCAGCCGCTCCGGGATGACGTGAGACAGTGCTTTCCACACCAGGTCCGCGGCGACGGCGATCGCCTGGAAGTAGAGGGACAACGCGGCGGGCGACTGAGCGGTGAGGAACGTACCTTGTGGGCAGACCACGCGAAGCGGCTCGTACGTTCCCGCGTTGATCGGCACGTCTGGACCGATCGCCGCCTGGAAGACGGTTGAGCATGCCTGCAGCAACCCGCTACCGGCGAGATTGATCGAGGCACGCACGAGTTGCGGATCAGTGCCGGTGAAATCACACGTCATCCCGTCGTCGTCGATGGCGACGCTGACACGCGCGACGGCCGTCTCTCCACCGATCTCGATCGTCTGCTCCGCCCGCCAGGTACCGTGCGGCACCTCCGCCAAGGCAGCGCGACTGCGCTGGGCCGTTTCGCTGATCAACCGGTCGAGGCTCACGAAATAGGTATCCGGCCCGTAGCGGGCGCAGATCTCCTGAACGCGTCGAGCCCCTGTGCGCACCGACGCGGCCTGCGCATGGAGGTCGCCAACGACGGCTGACGGCGCCCGCGAGTTGGCGGCCAGCAGACGGGCGAGCGACTCGTCGAGCGCCCCGGCGCGGAACGCCTTCATCCATGGGACTCGGATACCCTCCTCGAACATCTCCGCGGCGTCGACCGGGGTGCTGCCCGGCTCCTTGCCACCGACGTCGATCCAGTGCGCCTTGTTTGCGGCGAAGCCCACGACTTCGCCATCGAAGAACACCGGCATCAAGAGGCAGAAGTCATTGAGATGGGTGCCGCCCGGGGCGTATGGATCGTTGGAGATGAGGATGTCCCCTTCAACCAGGCGGTCGATGGGGTACTGCAGCAGGGCACCCCGCACCACTTCGCCGAAGATCGCCGGGAGGATTGCCAGGCCAGCTCCCTGGGACACCGGCCGACCGTGGACGTCGGTGATACCAACGGCGAAGTCGAGCACCTCGTAGATCATGGTGCTCTGGCTCGATCGCAAGGTCACGGCGAACATCTCCTCGGTCGCCGCTTGAACGTATTCGCGGACGATCTCGAGGTCGAACGGGTCGTAAACCTTGTCGTCGGCGATCCTCACGAGAGCACCTCCTGCTCCTTGGTAGCCACCTTCTGCGTGATCACGATCGAACCCTGCTCGTCAACGGCCGCGCGCTGCTGCGGGCCGACGACAGTGGACGACGACGCCTCTTCGATGATCGCGGGGCCGTCCAGGGCGACTCCCACGCCGAGCAGAGCCCGGTCATAGGTGGGCACCGAGACATGCCCGGTGCGTTCGAACAACACTGGGCGCTCGCCCTTCAATGCCTCGTCGGCCGAGGTCGCGCTCGGCAGCGCGGACAGGTGGAACGGGGGTGGGCCGATGTGGAGGGCGGTCAGGTGAAAGTCGACGATCTCCACGGGAGCGGCGAGTTGGAACGTGAACTCCTGCTCGTGCTGTTCGCCGAATACGCTGATGATCTCGGGGATCGACGCCGCCGGGGTCACGCGCACGGTGACGGTGTGCTCCTGGCCGAGGTAACGGAGATCGAGCGCGTGCGTGAACGTGACCTCGGCGGGATCGATCCCTTCGGCATCGAAATGCGCCAGCGCTTCCGTCTGGAGGTCGCGCCACACTTCAGTGACTACTTCGCCGCTGTCAGGGACCGCCGGGAGGACCTTCGTCTGCACCCAGTCCGCGCGCAGGCGCGTCATGAGCATGCCGACAGCAGAGAACATGCCTGCCGCTGGCGGGATGACGATGGAGCGCGTCCGCAGTTCGGCACCCAGCGCCGCTCCGTGCACCGGCCCGCCGCCACCGAAGGCCATCAGGTGGAAGTCGCGCGGGTCATACCCGCGTCGCACCGACACGAGCTTGATGGCGTTGAGCATCTTGGCGTCGGCGAGGCGGATGATCCCCAGCGCCGCTTCCTCCACTTCCAGCCCGAGCGGACGCGCCACGGTGGCGATCGCGGCTCGGGCCCGGTCGACGCTGACCGCCAGCCGGCCGCCCAGGAACAACGCTGGGTTGATGCGACCCGCAACCAGGTTGGCGTCGGTCACCGTCGGCAGCGTGCCGCCGTTCGGGTAGCACGCTGGCCCGGGCCGAGCGCCGGCGCTCTGCGGGCCGAGGCCCAGCCGGCCGAGCTCGTCCGTCCATGCGATCGACCCCCCGCCGGCACCGATCTCGACGATGTCGACCACTGGTGACTTGATCGGGTATCCCGGCGAGCGCGGTGTGCGGTCGATGCGGTAGTCGGTCGTGAGGCGTACCTCGCCCCGCTCGATCAGGGAGCTCTTGGCGGTCGTACCGCCGATATCGAGCGAGATGATGTTCTCGCGCCCGGCGGCGAGCCCCATTGCCGCGGCCGCTGCGACACCGGCGACGGGCCCGGATTCGACCAGCTTGATCGGAAGCTCGCGCGCGTGACGGAACGAGACCGTGCCCCCGTTGGATTGCATTACCTGCAGTGATCGGTCGATGCCTCGGGCGACCAGCCGCTTCTCGAGCCGTTCGAGATACGTGGCGGCTACCTCTTGCACGTAGGCGTTCAAGACGGCGGTGCTGGTGCGCTCGTACTCGCGCCATTCGCGGGTCGTCTCGTGCGACATCGTGACGAAGGCCTCGGGGTACACCTGCTTGACGGCCTCGGCGCACGCGATCTCATGGACGGGGTTGGCGTACGCGTGCAGGAAGCAGATTGCGATGGCCTGTGCGCCCGCAGCCTTCGCCGCGATGGCCGCCATCTCGCACTCGGCCACATCGAGCGGAGTCAGTTCCTGACCATCGCGAGCCAGCCGCTCCCGAACTTCGAAGCGGAGATGGCGCTCGACGAACGGTCGCGGCTTGCGGTACCGGTAGTTGTAGGCGTCGGGGCGGTTCGAACGCCCGATCTCGAGAACGTCGCGGAACCCGGCGGTGGTGATCAGCGCAGTCGGACCTCCCTTGCGCTCGATGAGCGCGTTGATAACAACGGTCGAGCCGTGGATGAACGACTCCACGTTGTCCTCTGGACATATGCCGGCCTGGTCGAGCACCTGGTCAACAGCCACCTCGAACTCGCCCGGCGTGCTGGAAACCTTGTCGACGCGTAGCACGCGGTCGGCCCCGACATACGCCAAGTCCGTGAACGTGCCGCCGATATCAGTTGCGACGCGCATCATCATCCTTTCGGTCGCCGACGATGCCGTGGAGGCCGGCGATCACATACTCCAGCGACTCGACGTCGCCGTACCTAAACTCAATGTCGGCCAGCGCGATCTCGTGGGCGAACGCGCTGCGATCGGCAGTGCACTCGCGCACCACGATCGGGCGTAGCCCGAGCTGGATGGCGTCCACCACCGTCGCTCGCACGCACCCACTGGTAGACACACCGGCCACAACGACGCTATCCACGCCGAGCGCGTTCAAGATCCCCCGCAGGGTCGACGCGTGGAAGGCGCTCGCACCCTTCTTGTCGACGACGAGATCGGCTCCGTCCGGGTCCAGCCGCGGGTCCACCGCGGCGAGCGGGCTGTCGCTCGTGAGAAGGCGCAGGACCGGGTTCTTCTCGCCCAGCACACCCAACTCCGCGTCGTGGTGGTAGCGCACGATCGTGTGCACCACAGGTACGCCTAGGGCACGAGCCTCACGCAGCAGCCGCGCGGTCGGCTCGATCAGCTCCCCGACCGGCATGGCCAGTGGTGACTCCGGATCGGTGAACGCGCGAAACAGATCGATGAGCAGCACCGCCGGCCGGTTGCCCATGCCGAGGTGCTGAGCGAGCCCCGACGACTCATACAACCGAGCGAGGTCGCGCGCCCGGTCATCACGGAGACTCTCTGAGAGAGGCGGGCGAACAGCACCAGCATTCGTCGGTTGGTCGGGCATCGCCCGGGTGTCACCAACGGCGGGGCCGCGCCTTCGACTATTTGCGGCGCACGCGTGCGCCGCAGTCGCGATCTCCATACACCCTCACCTCACGGTGCCAAGGATCCGCGACACATCTTCGTCACGGTGTTGTCAGACGATATCGTAGGGCAAAGTGCGGGTCAAGCTAAGAGAAGTACGACCAGCAGCAGGTCGAGGGCGAGGTCCCGGCTGCACATCCGGACCTCCTCGACGGCCTCGGCCAGCTCGGGCTCGGCCAGGGCACGGCGCCGGCTCCGGAGGCGGGTGGGCTTGTTAAGCTCTGCGGCCGGTCGTCGGTGATGAGCCGGGCGCGCTTGGCTCGCTTGAACAGCGCTCGGAGGGCGCCAACGCAGTTCTCCCGTGACGAGCGCCCCCATCTGCCCCGAAGGCGGGCCTGGGCCTACTTGCGGGCTTCGACGACGATCGCCTCGTACGGGGTCTCAGGGTCACTGATCTCGATGCGGCCTGCGGTCGCCGTAGCTGAACACCGAAGGTCACCGGCCCAAAGGTGACCGATGTGAGCCGCTTGTCGAATGGGCGAGTGTGCTCCATGACGTCGAGCCGGTCCGGGACGTAGACGGACGTGCCGACGGTGCCCTCCACCACGACGGTCCGCACTCCACAGATTTTCCGTGGATTCACCGAGGAAAAGAGTCGTTTTCCACGGGAATCGAATCGTATACGAATCTAGGGACGGTCCCACGGCAAAGGAGGCGAGCGTGACCGACCCTGTCACGGCCATGGTCGGGCATCGCCCAGGCAAGATCATCGCGGTTCACGTGAACTACCCCAGCCGTGCTGCTCAGCGCGGCCGCACCCCTACTCATGGCTCGTACTTCCTGAAGGCCTCGTCGTCGCTGGCGGCCGACGGTGATCCGCTGGTCCGGCCTGCCGGCACTGAATTGCTCGGCTACGAGGGCGAGATCGCGCTGGTGATCGGCACGGCCTGCCGTGCGGTCAGCCCAGCAGACGCGTGGGCGCACGTGGGCTGGGTGACGGCCGCGAACGACGTGGGATTGCACGACCTGCGCTACGCCGACCGCGGCGCGAACGTGCGCTCAAAGAGCGCGGACGGCTACACGCCGCTGGGCCCGCGGCTGCTCGACGCCGCCGGGTTGGACCCTGCGGCGCTGCGGGTGCGGACCTGGATCAACGGTGAGCTCGTGCAGTCGGACGTCACGGCCGATCTGCTCTTCCCGTTCGCCGAGCTCGTGGCCGACCTGTCACGCACGATGATTCTCGAGATCGGCGACGTGATCCTGACCGGGACACCGGCGGGCGCCTCGGTCGCCGTTCCGGGTGACGTCGTCGAGGTCGAGGTCGACAGCCTCGCTCCGGGAGACGACGCCAGTTCCGGCCGGCTGCGCTCACCGGTCGTCGACGGCCCCGAGCTGACGGGCCCGGGTGCCCCGCCCCGGGTCGATGCCCAGCTGCGGGCCGACACATGGGGACGCCCCCTCGTCGACAATCAGCCCGTACCCCCCGACGAGGTCGTCGCCGGGCTCGGATCCGTCGCGGTCGCGACGATCTCGGTGCAGCTGCGCCGACGAGGCCTCGACAGCGTGGCAATCGAAGGGGTGCGCAGCACCCAACCCGGCGCGAGGTTCGCCGGGCGCGCCCGGACACTGCGCTACCTCCCGCTGCGCGAGGACCTCGTCAAGGAACGCACGGCCGGCTTCACCGCGCAGAAGCAAGCGATCGACACGGTCGGCCGGGGCGAGGTGCTGGTGATGGAGGCGCGCGGGGAGCGCGGCAGCGGGACGATCGGCGACATCCTGGCACTGCGGGCGCAGGTCCGGGGTGCGGCCGCGATCGTGACTGACGGAGGCGTCCGGGATGTCGCCGCGGTCGCCGCCCTCGACATCCCGGTCTTCTCCGGCCCACCGCACCCGGCTGTCCTGGGCCGTCGGCACTTGCCGTGGGACTTCGACGTGGCCATCGGCTGCGGTGGGGCCACGGTCCTGCCCGGCGACATCGTGGTCGGTGACGACGACGGCGTCGTGGTGGTGCCCGCCGCACTGGCCGCGGATGTGCTCGCAGATGTCCGCGAGCAGGAGTTGCAGGAGGAGTTCATCACCGAACAGGTCAAGGCCGGGGAGTCCGTCGACGGCCTGTACCCCCTGGCGGGTAACTGGGTCGAGCACTACCACGCATGGCGTGCGAAGCGGACGGACGAGCTACCGTGGTGACCGCCCAGCGTGCGGCCAGCAAGTCCGACCACGCCTACTCCATCATCCGCCGACGCATCCTCGACGGCCGGTACGCACCCGGTTTCCGGCTGGTCCTCGACCGCTTGGCCCGTGAGCTGAACGTATCCTCCGTCCCGGTCCGGGAGGCCGTGCGACGGCTCGAAGCGGAACGGCTCGTCGATTTCGAACGCAACGTCGGCGCTCGGGTCAGCGCGATCGACACAACCGAGTACCGGCACACTATGCAAACCCTCGCGATCATCGAAGGCGCGGCGACCGCGTTGGCCGCACCGATGGTGCCCCTGGACGACCTGGCGACCGCCGCCGAGATCAACGACCGGATGCGGCGCTGCCTCGACGACGGCGACGCGCACACGTTCACCACGCTCAACGGGCAGTTCCATCAGCTGCTGTATCAGCGCTGCCCGAACCCGCACATCGCCGACCTCGTCGAGCGCGGATGGGCGCGCATGGGCACGCTCCGCACACACTTCAGCGTCCCCGGCCGCGCCCCACAGTCCGTTGCCGAACACGACCGGATGCTCGGGCTGATCCGCGTACGGGCAGATGCCGCCGACATCGAGGCCTTCGCACGCGAGCACCGCCTCGCCACGCTCGACGCCTTTCTCACCCAACCGGGCACCGGCCACCCGACCGCCACTCCCGAGGAGATCCAGCCATGAAGTACCGCTCCGATCCCGCGTGCATCCGCGGGTCGATCGCTCCCGTGGTGACACCGTTCCGTTCCGACGGAACCCCGGATCCCGACGGCCTGCGCCGGCTCATCGAGTTCCAGCTCACGAACGGCTCGCACGGGATCTCCCTGGGCGGCTCGACCGGTGAACCGGGCGCCCAGACGCTCCCGGAGCGGGCCGAGGCGATCCGGCTCGCCGCCAACGTCATCGCTGACCGGGTGCCCTTCCTCCCAGGAACGGGCTCGGCGAAGCTCGACGAGACCCTGGAGCTGACCGGTATCGCGCGTGAGGCCGGCGCCGACGCCACCCTCGTCATCACCCCGTACTACGCCCGGCCGACCCAGGAGGCCCTCTACTCCTGGTACGCCACGGTCGCCCGCGAGTATCCCGATCTGCCGATCGTGATCTACAACGTGCCCTCGCGCACCGCCGTGGACATCGATCCGGAGACAGTCGGTCGACTCTTCCGCGACTTCGACAACATCGTCGGGATCAAGGAGACGACCAAGGACTTCGAGCACTTCTCCCGCGTCATCCACGCCTGCGGTCCCGACCTGCTCGTGTGGTCCGGCATCGAGCTGTTGTGCCTGCCCCTGCTGGCGCTCGGTGGAGTCGGTTTCGTCAGCGCTGTCGCCAACCTCGCCCCGGCCGCTGTCGCCGCGATGTACGAGGCCTCTGTCGGGGGCGACCAGCAGCGCGCCCGCGAGTTGCACTACCGGCTCCATCCCCTTGTCGACCTGACGTTCACCGAGACCAACCCCGCCGCCGTGAAGTGGCTTCTGGCACAACGCGGGCTGCTGGAGTCGGGGTTCGTCCGACCGCCCCTGATCCCGCTCACCACCGATGGGCAGACCCGCTGCAGGGCGCTCCTCAACGGCGTCGACGACCTGCTCTCGCCCCTGGAAGGAACCACCCGATGAGCAGCACGGTGACCTCGGCGGTGCCGCCGGATCTGCCGTGCCACCTCCAGCACTACATCGACGGGCGATCCGTCGACAGCGCATCCGGGGCCACCTTCAAGGTGATCGACCCGGTGTCGAACAAGCCCTACGCGACCGCGGCGGCCGGCGGCACCGAGGACATCGCCCGAGCCGTCGCCGCGGCCAGGCGCGCCTTCCTCGACGGCCCCTGGCCGTCGATGGCCGGGCGGGCACGGGCACGCGTCCTGGTCGCGATCGCCGATGCGGTGGAGGCACGCGAGGACCGGTTGGCCGAGCTCGAGTCCTTCGACACCGGCTTGCCGATCACGCAAGCCCGCGGTCAGGCCCGGCGGGCGGCGGAGAACTTCCGGTTCTTCGCCGACATGATCGTCGCGCGGGGTGACGAGGCCTACTCGGTGCCGGGCAGCCAGTTGAACTACGTGGTCCGCAAACCGGTCGGCGTGGCCGGGCTCATCACGCCGTGGAACACACCGTTCATGCTCGAGAGCTGGAAGCTGGCCCCTGCGCTCGCTGCGGGTTGCCCGGTCGTGCTCAAGCCTGCCGAGTTCACCCCGCTCTCCGCAGGCCTGTGGCCGGGGATCATGGAAGATGCAGGCGTGCCGGCTGGCGTGTTCAACCTGGTCAACGGGATCGGAGAGGACGCGGGCGCCGCGCTTGTCGAGCATCCTGACGTTCCGCTGATCTCCTTTACCGGCGAGACGACGACCGGGAAGGTGATCATGCGCGCCGCAGCGGAGCATCTGAAGGGCCTGTCGATGGAGCTCGGCGGCAAGTCGCCCGTGGTCGTTTTCGCCGACACCGATCTCGATGCTGCACTCGACTCCACGTTGTTCGGTGTCTTCTCCCTGAACGGGGAGCGCTGCACCGCTGGCTCCCGAATCCTGGTCGAGCGCCCAATCTACGACGAGTTCTGCCGCCGCTACGCCGATCGCGCGGCTCGGGTGGTCGTCGGGCCGCCGAGCGATCCCGCTACGGAAGTGGGCGCACTGGTGCATCCCGAGCACTACGACCGCGTGCTGTCCTACGTCGAGATCGGTAAGGGCGAGGCGCGGCTCCTCGCAGGCGGTGGGCGGCCCGAACACCTGCCCGAGGGGAACTACCTCGCGCCGACGGTGTTCGCCGACGTCAAGCCCGACGCCCGGATCTTCCGTGAGGAGATCTTCGGACCGGTCGTCGCGCTGACCCCGTTCGACACCGAAGCCGAGGCGCTGGAGCTCGCGAACGCCGTCCGGTACGGCCTCGCCGGCTACGTGTGGACCAGCGACCTGAAGCGCGGACACCGCGTGGCCGGCCGCATCGAAGCCGGCATGATCTGGCTCAACTCGCACAACGTGCGCGACCTGCGCACCCCGTTCGGCGGGGTCAAGGAGAGCGGCGTCGGGCATGAAGGCGGCCACCGCAGCATCGACTTCTACACCGACGAACACATCATCCACGTCGCGCTCGGCGACGTGCACACCCCTCAGTTTGGAGCGTCCCGATGACCGTGACCGACCCCACCGCGACCGCCACCACAACGGGCAACCCGCCGCCTGACGTCATCCGCTCCGGATACGCGGAGCTGATCGTGACCGACCTCGCCGCGTCTCGGTGGTTCTACGTCGACCTGCTCGGCCTCATCGTCACCGCCGAGGACGACGACGCGATCTACCTGCGTGCCTTCGAGGAGTATCTGCACCACAGCCTCGTCCTGCGCCGCGGCGATATGCCGGCACTCGGGCGGCTGGCCTACCGAGTGCGCGGGCAGGACCAGGTCGACGCCGCCGAACGCTATTTCCGCGGAATCGGTGTCGATACCCGGCGTGTCCCCGCGGGGGCCACCCGCGGCATCGGCGAAGCCGTGCGGATCACCGATCCCCTCGGATTCCCGGTCGAGTTCTTCTACGACGCCGAGCACACCGAGCGGTTCACCCAGCGCTACGACCTGCATCATGGCAACGCCATCACCCGGCTCGACCACTTCAACGTCATGGTTCCCGACGTCAAGGCCGCACACCGGTACTACACCGGCCTCGGGTTCGGTGTCTCGGAGACGATCATCGACGACGAGGACAACGTCTACGCGGCCTGGCTCTACCGCAAGCAGACGGTTCATGACGTGGCGCTCACCGGCGGGGACGGCCCGCGGCTGCACCACATCGCCTTCGCCACCGCGGAACGGCACCAGATCCTGCACACGTGCGACGTGCTCGGCGCGCTGCACAAGGAGCACCACATCGAACGCGGCCCCGGTAGGCACGGCGTCTCCAACGCCTTCTACCTCTATCTGCGCGACCCTGACGGACATCGCATCGAGATCTACACGACTGACTACTACACCGGCGATCCCGACAACCCGACGGTCGAGTGGAGTGTCGACGACGACCGCAGGCGCTCGTTCTGGGGCCACGCCGTCGTCCCGTCCTGGTACACCGACGGCTCGCGGGTCCATGACCTCGACGGTCGTGTCGTGCCGCTGAGTGCTCCGGCGGTTCGCGAAGCGGAGCGGACAGGTGTCATCGTGGGCGCGGACGGTTTCGCCATCGCGACCGAGGGCGACCAGAAGATCCCGTTCAAGCTCGGCGAACAGGTCTGACCGAGCGGGTCCGGGCCGGTGCTGCGCCGGTCCGGCCCCGCTCCTCACCGCAGAGAGGCGGTACGACGATGCATGTCGACGCGGAATCCAGGATCGATTGGATCGAAGGCCCGGCCCGGTCGGCGGCCGCGCCCCCGTTCTCACTCCGGCAGCTCTGGTATTTCGTCGCGGTCGCGGAAGCGGGCTCGATCAGCGCCGCGGCCGAAAGCCTGAGGGTCTCGCATTCAGCGGTCTCCCTGGCCGTCACCGAACTGGAACGCACCCTCAAGGTGCAGCTGTGCGTGCGTCGCAAGGCACACGGGATCATCCTGACCCAGGCCGGGCACGAAACACTGCGCCGAGCCCGCGAGTTGCTACGCCAGGCCGAGGACATGAACCTCGGCGTGCGCGGCACCTCGTTGAACGGGCCGCTGTCCCTCGGCTGCTACCTCACCCTGGCGCCGACGCTGCTCCCCCGGCTGCTGGCCGAGTTCGGCCGGGTCAACCCCGCGGTGACGGTGTCCTTCTCGGAGGACACCGCGGATGCGCTGCAACGGCGCGCGCTGGAGGGCGAGCTCGAGCTGGTGATCCTCTACGACATGACCGTCCAACCGGGGCTCGAGCGCGTCGAGCTGTTCCGGGCACGCCCACATGTCGTGCTCCCCGCCGACCACCCGCTGGCCCTGGCCTCGGACACGCACGTGTCGCTGCGTGACCTCGCCGACGAGCCGATGGTCCTTTACGACTCGTCGCCGAGCTCCACCCACACTCTGCTCCTGTGCACGCAGGCCGGGATCCGGCCCAAGGTTCGGCACACCACCACGAACTTCGAGACCGCCCGCGGCCTCGTCGGGCGGGGCCTCGGCTGGGCGATCCTCATTCAACGCCCACCGAACGACCGCACCTACGAAGACCTCCAGGTCGCGCATCGCGACATCGTCGAACTCGAGGACTACAGCGTGGCCGTCATACTCGGCTGGGCGGCGGGCAGCAAGCGAACGCGCCGCGCGGAGGCATTCGCCCAGCACTGCATCGACACGTTCCGCCCGCGTGCGGACCGGGCCGTCTGATCCGAGCCCACGCTGCCGGATCGGAAAGGCGTGGACCGGCACCCGGTCCGCGCCCTGTGGCTGCGCCTGATCCCGATCAACCCACCGCGGCCGCCACACTCGGCTTGGCGACATCACGGAGGGCGAAGCCGGGAAGCTGCGCCGCTGCCCGCGTCACGACAACGCCCGTGGAGAGGATGCGCCGGGCGGCCATGTGGTCGGCCGGCCGGTTGACCGACTCGACGGCGGCCAGCCGCCCCGCGTGGAACGCAAGCACACTGAACCGGCCGCTGCCCGGATCGCCGACGACCTGCAGTTCGTCGTCACGACGAACGAGCCCAGCCATCTGGAGTCGCAGGCCTTGCTGGTCGCTCCAGAACCAGGGCAGATCTGCGTAGTCGCCGGGACGCCTTCCGGTCAGGACGCGCGCGACGTGCGTGCCCTGGTCTGTGGCGTTCTGCACGGACTCGAGGCGCACCCCGCCGGCACAGGCACAATCGCCCACGGCATAGATGTGCCGGTCCGAGGTGCGCAGAGACCCGTCGACTACCACTCCGTCGGCGACTGCCAGGCCCGTGGCCTCGGCCAGCCCGGTCCGTGGCGTCGCTCCGACTCCGACCAAGACTAGGTCGGCCTCGTGCCGACGCCCCGCGGTGTCGACGACCCCCGTCGTTCGACCGTCCCGCCCAAGGATCGTCGCGACTCCCGTGCCGAGCACGACCCGCACCCCACGGTCACGGTGTACGGACGCGACATGATCCGACACCGGCACGGTCACAGCGCGACCGAGGAGACGCGCGGCCACATCCAGGACGGTCACCTGCACTGACCTTCCGGCCAATGCTGCCGCCACCTCGAGGCCGACGAAGCCCCCTCCGATGACGACCACGGCCGTGGCCGAGCCGATCACGCTGCGCAGGGCCCTCGCATCGCTGAGGGACCGCAGGCTGACCACCCCGGCGAGGTCAGCACCGGGGATCTGGAGCGACCGGGCGGCGGCCCCGGTCGCCAGGACGAGATCGGTGTACGGGACCTGCTCGCCGCCGTCGAGCACGACCGTTCGCCGCTGCGGGTCGATCGCGGTCACCCTGTGCCCGGACCGGACCGTGATGGCGTTATCGGCGTAGAAGCCCGGTGAACGCAAGGCCAGGGCGTCTTCGTCCGCCGTTCCCAGCAGGAATGCCTTCGACAGCGGCGGACGCTGATAGGGAGCGTCAGGTTCGTCACCGAGCAGGGTGATCGCTGCGTCGTAACCTTCACGTCGCAACGCCGCGGCGGCGGCCACACCGGCGTGGCCCGCTCCGACGACGACGATCCCGGGCATCACACCTGCTCCGGCGGAACCTCGACGACCATGCCATCGAGCGCCGGGGCAGCGACGAGCTGGCAGCTCAGCCGGCTGCCCGGGCGACGGTCGCTGGCGGTGCAGTCCAGCATCTCGTCCTCGTCGTCGCTAACCGCGGGAAGGCGACCGCCATCGGTTTCGGCGGTGTAGATGTGGCAGGTCGCGCACATCGCGTTACCGCCGCACTCACCGATGATGCCGGGGATGTCGGCCTCGACCGCGGCCTTCATGAGACTGACCCCGTCGGCGACGTCGATCGTGCGCGACTCGTCCCCGATCCGGAAGATGATGTCGGTCATCGGGCATCCCATTCCACCGGCAGGGTCAGGGGGCCGCGGAAGACCCAGCCCCCCCAACAGGTCGGTTCGTCGGTGCGCAGCCGCAGGTTCGGCAGGCGGCGCAGCAGGTTCGGCAGCGAGACCTCGCCGACCTGTGCCCGGGCGGCCCAGGTCCCGAGGCAGAAGTGCGGCCCGCCGCCGAAGGCGACGTGATGCCGTGCGTTGCGGTGGATGTCGAAGACGTCCGGGTCGTCGAAGATTGCCTCGTCCCGGTTCGCCGAGCCGAGAACCACCCCGATCCGCGCCCCCGCAGGCAGCGTCGTGCCCCCGAGCTCCACCTCGCGCGTGGTCTGCCGGGGGTACATGCCGATCGGCGCGACCCAGCGAACCGTCTCCTCGAACACCGACCGGAACAAGCCGGCATCCGCCCGCACCGCCTCGAGCTGGCCGGCGTTCGTCAGCAGCCCGTAGATCCCGGTGAGCACGGCGTCGCGCGGCTCGTTCAACCCGCCACCGATGATGACCCGGACGTTCGCCCGGATGGTCTCGGGTTCGATGGGGTCGTCACCGGCGAGCATGGCCGAGATGATCGTCTCGTCCGGCCCGCGCCGAAGGCGCACGATCGCCTCGTCGACGGCCACACCGATCGCAGCCGCCGCCCGATCGGAACGTTTCCAGACTGCGGGGTCATCGGCGTAGTTGCCGGTGCCGTCCATCATCGCCTGCGACCATTTCTGCAGATCGTCGGCCGACACGCCGCGCAGGCCGAGCATCTCGCGCAACGACAGCGCCGCCATCGGGGCGGCGTAGGCCGTGAACAAGTCGGCCCGTCCCTCGTCGACGAAGACATCGATCAGCTCGTCGGAGATGCGCTGGAAGATCGGCGTCCAGTGGTTCTTCACCACCCGCGGCCGCAGGGCCGGCTCGGCCGCCTTCCGCTCACGCATGTGCGGGCATCCGTCCTTGCGGAGAAGGGTGTGCCCCATGACCCTGGTCATCAGCGAGTCCTTCTCGGCCGCGCTGAAGATCTCCGGGTGCTTCTCCAGGTGAACGACGTCGGCGTGCCGGGTGACTAGGTAGCGGCCTGCGGCGGGCACGAAGACCGGCGGGCGACGCCGCAGCTCGCGATAGATCGGATAGGGATCGTCGTAGAGCGCGTCCAGACGAATCGACTCCACGTAGTCGTCGACGACGGCAGTCATGCACGACACCTCTTCATACCTTGAACGGTTCGATCTCCTGACCCAACTGTGCGGCACCGATCACACCTCGGAAAAGCACAGAAATACGGACAGACAGCCCTGAAATACTGCGGATGCGCAGTTGATCGCGGCGGTCCACCGGCCCGCGTTCCGCGTCATTCGAGGGTTCTAGAGGTCGTGGTCAAGGACGACATGCGCGACTGGACCCTCAGCACGATCGTGTGGGTGACCGACCGCGGGTTCTCCTCCGACGCCAACCGCCGCTACCTGCGAGCGGGTGATCACCATTACATCATCGGGGAGCAGCTGCGCTCTGGCAGCCCGGAGGTGAAGGCGGCCCTGTCCCGGCAAGGCCGCTACACCGAGATCGCCGAGAACATGCGCGTCGAGGTAGCCGGGTACTGCGCGCAGACGACGAGCGCACCGGGGCGCACAGAGAGGGTTGGTGCCAGCGGCGGTCAGGTCAGCAGGATCCGCTGTCGTAGCAGTGGAAAGCCTGCCCCGCCGTACATCTGCCGTTCGAGGAGTTTGACCTTCGTGTTGGCGCCCTTGATCGGGCCATTGCTGTACGGCAGCGTCAGCCCCGCGACCACTGCGGGCAGGTCCTTGCGTAGCCCCCGGACGAAGGCGTGCATCGCAAGCAGATCGCTAGCCTCGATGGATCGTCCAGGTGACGGTGATCCTGCACAGGCAGGCCCGCGGGCTTGGTGATGATCCTGCAGACCAGACGCCGCGGCGGAGGAGTTTCGGAGGCGTCATTGGTCGTCGTCATGACCCTCAGCTGCCGCTGGCGGAGGTGCAACTCACGAGTACCTTTCCGACATGCCGGCGACTCTCCAGCTCCTCCATGGCCGCACGCGCCTCGTCCAACGAGAATGTCCGGTGGATGATCGGCCGGAGCCCACCCGTGGCAACCTCGCCGAGCACGGCCACGAGGTCGTCGCGCTCGAAGCGAGTCGCACCGATGATCTCCTTCTCCTCGCGAAACAGCGCAACGAGATCAAGGGGGACCACCTCGCCGGCGTGACCGCCGATCACAACGACACGCCCACGCGGCTTCAGCGCGGCAAGGCCAACCCCGAACGCTTCGCCGCCGAGGTGGTCGAAGACGAGGTCTGCCCCACGCCCGCCGGTGAGGCGGCGGACCTCGGCGGCGACGTCGTCGCGCGTGTAGTCGAGCACCGCGTCGAGTTCGAGTCCTCCGAGTCTGGCGATCTTGTCGGCGCTACTCGTCGTGCCGATGACGCGGGCGCCATGGTGCTTGGCCACCTGCGCGGCGGCCAGCCCGACGCCGGCGCTGACCGAGTGCACGAGGACCGTCTCGCCGGCGCTCAGACGCCCTCGCCTCAGCAGAGTGTTGTGGGCGGTGGCAAACGTGATCCCCGCGGCCGCGGCCGCCTCGTGCGACAACCCGGGCGGCAGGCGCACGAGGCGCGCTGCCGGCCAGATGACTCGTTCAGCCAGCCCGCCGCGGCCGTCGCCGACCGATGCATGATCGAAGACGACCACGCGGTCACCGAGCGCCCAGTCTCCGTCGACGCCCGGGCCGATCGCTTCGATCTCGCCGGAGATGTCCCCGCCCGGCGTGTGTGGCAGCTCGATGGGAAGCCGAGAGATTCCTTCTCTGATGTCGACGTCGATGTGGTTGAGCCCGCAGACATGCACCGCGATAGCGACCTCGCCGCGACCCGGTTGGGGCAGATCGACCCGTTCGACCTGCAGCACATCAGGTCCGCCGAAGCCGTGAAAACGCGCCACCTTCATCATCACGGTGAAAACCTAACGTAGGACAATCTCGTCCGTCAATGTGTGGGGCGGTCTACGCGGCCGCACGACGGCACCCGTTCATCCGATCAGATCGTCGGACATCCTTGTCGGGTAGAGCCCGCGCAACTACACTACGGATGAATGAATCAATCTTGGCCCGCTTTCGTCATCGGTCAGTCCCGGTGAACGCGACGAAGCCACCGCGTGACCGGCAGGGCATGTCGGCGCGAGTGCTCGATCACCTTCGTCAAGGCATCAAAGACGGGCTCTTCTCCCCGGGCCAGCGCCTGATCGAAGCCGACCTCACCCGCGAGTTCGCCGTCAGCAGAGGCACCGTCCGCGAGGCACTCGGACGGCTCGAAGCCGAGGGGCTCGTCGAGATCACCCCCCACCGTGGCGCTTCGGTGCGCCAGATGACCCGTCGAGATGTCGCCGAGCTCTTCAGGGCCCGGGAGATTCTCGAAGGCGGAGCGGCTCGCCTCGCCGCCGAGCAGATCACCGACAGTCCCCTCCGCTCCTCCCTCGAGCAGGAGCTCGTCGAGCAGCGCCGCTGGACCGAAGCCACCGACATCAGCGGCTACACCGAGGCCAACGCCCACTTCCACGACCTCATCATCGAGATCGCCGACAACCAGCTCGTTGCCGGCCTCATCAACCAGCTCCAAACCCATACGTGGCGAATCCTCTTCCTCGGATTCGTGTCCATCGACGGTGTACGCACCTCGGCCCGGCAGCACATTCAGATCGCCGAAGCGATCCTCGCCAACGATCCCGCCAGCGCCGAAGCGCTCATGCGCCAGCACATCCGCCACACCGCCGACGACACGCTCTCCCGCCAACACCCCCTCTACCGGTCAGAACCGAGCGGACGTCGCTCCCGATGAGCGACTCTGGGCTCGCAGCCGTCAGCGTGGTCCGGGTCGCGGAGGGCTATTCGCGCAGGAAGTCCAGCGCGCGCTGCTTGGCCAGAGACGCCGAGCACGCACTCCGGTGATCGCGGCCCGGGAGCTCCAAGAGCTCGGCAGCGGGGAGCGCATCGACGAGCCCACGCACGTTCCGTGCAATCGGGTCGTCGGCGCCCACGAAGACTAAGGCGGGCGGTAGGTCGCCGGGAATGCCGACGGTCCGACGGTGGCGCGCGACCCCGGCCAAGCAGGCGGCCAGAGCGCGTGCATCGCAGCCGGGAACAGCGCTGGCCATCTGCCACAAGGAAGCCGCGGCCCCGGCAGGAATAGGTTCGCCGTGGCTGACGGCACTCCAGACGGCTTCGGCGTCGATGGACGAGACGGCGGGCTCGCTGCCGATGCCACCAAGGACGAGACGTCGCACGCGATGGCGATGACTGATGGCGATGTCCAACGCGAGCTGCGCGCCGAGCGAGTAACCGACCACGTCGACCGGCGTGTCGGGGAGCACCGCGAGAAGGTCCGCGACGAGGCGCGCTGGTGCGTAGTCGTCAGGATCGTGAGGCCGAGGCGCTTGCCCATGTCCGCGTAGGTCAGGGGCGATCGCGGTTCGGCCGGCCGCATCGATCGCTCGCGTCCAGCCGGTCGTTTGCCACATGCCGGCAGCGGCACCGAAGCCGTGCACCAGCAGGATCGGCGGTGGGCTGTCGCTCATGCGTCGGGCGGGCGCAGACGCACGCTGCGCGTAGGAGTGTCCTCGTGGGGAACGGTGCCGACGATGCCGGCCTGCTCGGCCGTCTCGAAGGTGACGAGTGGTTTGCCGACCAGGACGGTGTCCCCCTCTTCGGCGTGCAGCGCGGTGACGCGCCCGCTGACCGGGCAGGGAAGCTCGATCGCCGACTTCTCCGTTTCGACATCTGCGAGTGGCGATTTTCGGTCGACGTCGTCTCCGACGGCGACCAACCATTCGAGGACCTTCGCGGCGAGGAGCCCCTCGCCGAGATCGGGTAGGTGAAATGTGTAGATCGCCATCACGCTGCTCCGAAGGTCGATTGGATCGCTGTCAAGATGCGGTCGGGGGTGGGGAGGAACGCATCCTCGAAGGAGCCACTCGGGTACGGCACATCGGGCGCGGCAACCCGCACAACCGGTGCCCGCAGATCCGAGAAGCAGTGCTCCATGAGCAGCGCACTCACCTCGGCGCCGAGACCGCCGGAACGCTGAGCCTCCTCTACGACCACCGCGCGGCGCGTCTTGCGGACCGACGCTGCGATCGCGGGGACGTCGATCGGTTTCAGCCAGCGAAGATCGACGACCTCGACCTCCACTCCGTCCTCAGCGGCGAAGTCGGCGGCCTGCAGGCATCGGGCAACCGAAGCCCCCCACGACAACAGCGTGACGTGGCGGCCCGCGCGGGCAAGGCGGCTGCTATACAGCTCGCTGTCGAGGTCCGCTTCAGTAGGCACCGGACCGGTGCTCCAGTAGCGGCTCTTGGGCTCCAGGAACACGACGGGGTCGGGGTCCCGGATGGCCTGCAGGAGCAGCGCGTACGCGTCCGCCGGGGTCGACGGTGACACCACCTTGATGCCGGGGAGGTGTGCGTAGAGCGCTTCCGTGCTCTCGCTGTGCAGCTCCGGCCCCTTGATGCCGCCAAAGCTGGGAACACGGATCGTGAGCGGCAAGTGGAACGCGCCGCGCGACCGAGTCCGCAGTCGCGCGACGTGACTGGCCACCTGGTTGAACGCCGGGTAGCTGAACCCGTCGAACTGGAGCTCTACCACCGGCCGCCATCCCCGCATGCACAGACCGACGGCCGCACCGACGATCCCGGCCTCTGCGAGTGGGGTGTCGAAGACCTGCCGATCGCCGAAGCTGCGCTGAAGCCCGTCGGTGACGCGGAAGACGCCGCCGTGCCGACCCACGTCCTCGCCGAAGATCAGGGTTCGGGCGTCTTCACGCAGGGAGGTACGCAACGCCTCGTTGAGGGCACGCTGCATCGACCACTCAGACATGGGGGCCTCCCGCGTCGATCCACGCCCCGATCTGTGCGCGCACGGTTGGCGGCATCTGCTCGTAAACCAGTTCCAGTTGCTCGCGCAGGGTGGCAGGCACGAACGCGGCGAAGTCGCGGCGGATCCGTGCGATCTCGGCGGCCGTCTCACGTTCGACCTCCGCGAAGAACGCCTCGTCGTCCGCGCCGGCGGTTGTCAGCGCCGCGTGTGCGACACCGATCGGGTCGCGCAGCCGCCACTGCTCCTCCTCGACCTTGTCGCGGTAGCGCGAAGGATCGTCTGATGTCGCATGCGGGCCCAACCGGTAGGTCATCGCCTCGATCACGGTGGGACCGTCACCGGCTCGTGCCCGTTCCACCGCTTCGCTCGTCGCCTCGTAGACGGCCACGACATCGTTTCCGTCGACGCGCACCCCCGGGATGCCATACCCCGACGCCCGGGCCGCGACCGATCCGCCGCCGACCTGCTTGTCGGTCGGAACCGAGATCGCCCAACCGTTGTTCTGGCAGAAGAAGATCACCGGCGCACCGAAGATCGCGGCGAAGTTCATCGCCTCGTGGACCTCCCCCTGGGAGCTGGCCCCGTCGCCGAAGTACGCCAGCGCACACCCATCCGAGCCATCCAGCCGCGCGCCCATCGCCCATCCGGTGGCATGCAGCGCCGTCCCGCCCACCACGGAGTTCAACGGTGCGACGTGCCGATCGGCGGAGTTGAAGAGGCCTCCGTCCCCGTAGCCACGGTGATGGCACAGGATCGCAACCGGGTCGACGCCGAGCACGACCGCGGCGGCGAACTCACGATACGTGGGGAACGCGAAGTCCCGCGCCGGGTCGAGCGCGGAGGCGCTCCCCACCTGGGCCGCCTCCTGGCCGAGGAACGGGGCGTAACCGTAGATGGCGCCCTGGTGGTGGAGCGCTGTGCACTCCTCGTCGAGGCGGCGGCTGAGCACCATCTGCCGGTACAGGTTCCGCAAGTTCGTCATGCGGCGAGTCGTCTGTGTAGTCACATGTTCTCTCAATCGTCGTTCCTGCAAGATCAGCCCTTGGGGGCGATTGATGGCACGAATCAGCGGTGATCTCTCAACATCGCGGTCACCATGACCGCTTCTGGCCCCATGCGTCCCAGTAGACGATCGTGTCCAGCGGAGCCCGCTCGGCTGGCCGGAAATCCGTCCCCTTCGTGTACGCGACGGGGATCAAGCCGACCTGCATGACGTCGTCGTAGGGGATGTCGAGGATCTGCGCGACCTCGCGCTCGGCGAACAGATGCCCGGTCGTCCAGCAGGTGCCGAGGCCGCGAGCCCGTGCAGCCAGCATGAAACTCCAGGAGGCCGGCAGGATCGAGGCCCACAGCGCACTCTGCGTCGGCGTGGATTCGCCCTCGACTCGCGGGGAAACGCACGGGATGACGAAGACGGGGACCTTCTCCAGGTTGTCCGTGAGGTAGCGCGCTGAACGAACCTGCTTGTCCCACCGTCGTGCCTCGTCAGGATCCTCGCGCTCGCGGGTGTGAGCGTTGCCTTCCTCCGCCTCGTAGAGGTCCCACGCCCGCCGGTACTGCGCGGCGATCGCGGAACGCCGCCCTGGATCGGTGACAACGATGAACCGCCATGCTTCCTCGCCATTGGCGTTCGGTGCCTGCTGCGCCAGCGCGAGACACTCCAGCACGACCTCAGGGGCGACCTGGCGGGAAAGGTCCAATCGACGACGCACCGCGCGCGTCGTCGCCAGCACCTCGTCGGCAGTCAGCCCGAGCTGCTCGCTCACTCTGACACCTCCGCCGTCTGCCTCCGGGCGTTGGTGCCCCGCCAGTCCCTATCGGTGACCACGTCGCTACCTGCCATTCTGCGATCCTCCTTCTGCCGTACCGAGATACAGCTCATGCAATTCGTCGATGCTCGCGAGTGCTTCGTGCGCGGTGCCGGCCCAGACGATCCGGCCGCGCACCATGACCATCGCCCGATCGGCGATTGCCAGGGCCTGACCGGCGTGCTGCTCCACGAGCAGCACGCCGAGCCCCTCGTCGGCGGCGACACGAACACGACCGAGGACACGCGTCACGATCGCCGGCGCGAGCCCGAGGGAGAGCTCGTCCGCCACCAGGAGCTTCGGACGCGCACCCAGCGCCGCGGCGACGCTGACCATCCGCTGCTGGCCACCCGAGAGCTGCCCGACGGGGCGAGCGAGATGGTTGGCGAGCTCCGGGAACACCGCCGCCGCTTCCTCTGGACGCCCCGCGGCGACTCGCAGGTTCTCCATCACGGACAGCCGCATCAGGACAGCTCGTTCCTCCGGGATGTACGAGATCCCCTGGCGCGCCCGCGCGTGCAAAGGGCCGTCCGACGGCTGACCGCGCCAGTGCAACGTTCCTGAGATCGAGGGGAGCTCACCGACGACCGACTTCAACGTGGTGCTCTTGCCCGCGCCGTTCGGACCGAGCAGGACGACGATCTCCCCGGCGTCGACGGTCAGATCTACGCCGTGCACGACCTGGATCGTGCCGTAGCCGGTGCAGAGCCCACGCGCTTCCAACAGCGGGCTCACGTCGTGTGCCGTTCTGAAACTCGGGGTCTGGTCGTCGCGCTCCCGAGCTCGCCGAAGTACGCGGTGCGCACGATCGGATCGTTTTGGACTTCCCTCGCAGTGCCCTCGGCGATGCACCGTCCCGCGTCGAGCACCACCACTCGGTCGCACACCGACATGACCAGGCTCATGTCGTGCTCGATGAGCAGCATCGCTGGGCGCGACACGGCGGCGATTCGCCTGAGCAGCCGCCCGAGCTCTGCGGTCTCGTGCTCGTCTAGTCCCGCAGCCGGTTCGTCGAGCAGCAGCACGGCGGGCTCGGCCGCCACGGCACGCCCGATCGCGACGAGCCGGCGCACCCCGGCTGGCAGGCTCGCCGCCGGCGTGTCCAACCACTGTTCCAGCTCCAGCTCGCGGACCGCATATGCGGCCGCCGGGGGCAGCGGGGAAGGCGCGGGGCGCAACAAGTCGAGCACGTGCGACGAGGGTCGAGCGCGGTCAGAAGCCATCAGCAGGTTCTCATGAACCGTCAGGTCGTCGAACAGCTCGAGCGACTGAAACGAACGACCCAGACCAGCGCGTGCACGTCGCGTCGCCGAGAGCCCATCGACAGCGTTGCCGGAGAGCAGTACGGACCCCTCGTAGCGCGGCACGTATCCGGTGACGACGTCGACGAGGGTCGTCTTGCCGGCCCCGTTGGCGCCGATCAGACCGACGATCTCGCCCGGCTGCACCGACAGCGAAACCTCGTCGAGCGCGAGGACTCCACCGAATCGGGCGCTCACGTTCCGCACCTCCAACGTTCCGCCCCCGCCGCCCGTGACGATGTCCTGTGCGACCGGCGGCGCCACCGGAGCTCGACGCTGACGAAACCGCGGCAGACGGCGCCGAAGGTGGGCCAGAGGTCCCAGCAACGGTGCGACCATCCCATCAGGCACGGTCGTCAGCTGCATCAGCAACATGAGCCCGGCTGCGAGCGTCATGTACTCAGCGATGCCGATCGTGTCGCCGATCTGCGAGAACACGCCACCGGCAACGATCAGCGAGCCCGCGACGCCGCCGGAGATGTACCCGGCTCCGCCGAGCACGACGAGCACGACGACCTGGGCGGACATGAACGCCTCGAACTGAACGAAGTTGACGTGGGTGTCGCGGAACGCCAGCATCGCGCCGGCCACTCCGGCAAGCCCCGCGCCGACCGCGAACGCGTACAGCTTCGTCGCAGCCACGTTGATGCCCAGCGATGCCGCGGCGCGTTCGTTGGTGCGCACGGCGAGCAGCCGCCGGCCCGCCGGCCCGCGCCGAAGGTTGGAGACGACGATTCCCCCGAGGACCAGCGCGGCGACCGCCAGCGCCGCGTACCGCTCGGGATGGACGATCGCGTCGAAGTCGACGCCCAGGAGCGACGGCGGGCTCACGACGGTGCCCAGCAAGCCTCCCGTGTAGTCGGTGTTCTCCAGTACGAGACGCTGGATGGCCAGCGCGAGACCGAGCGTGACGATGCCGAGCGTCACGCCACGCGTGCGGACGGCGGACAGCGCGATCACCACGCCGATCAACACCGCGACCACCACCGCGAAGATGCCCGACATCACGAATGACGCCCCGCTCGTGGCCGCCAGCCGCGCAGAGGCGAACGCCCCGATCCCGGCCAAGGCGAACTGCGCCAGGGAGAGCTGGCCTGCATAGCCGGTCACGACGACCACCGAGAGGCCCACGAGACCGAACAGGGCACTCGTGACCACCGCGTCGGCCCAGTTCGCAGGGAGCGTGAGCATCAATGCGGGCGCGGCGATGAGGAACACGAGCACTGGCAGCGGCGGGCGCCCGCTGCCCACCTTGGGCAGCCGTTCCGACTGCTGCCCGCGGGGCGGGAGCGTCTTGCCCCGCAGGATGAGCACGATCATGATGATCAGGAACGGGAGCGACGTCGACCAGCCCGGTGCGTCGATGTAGTACGCCGACACCGACTCGGTGACGCCGACCACGAGACCACCGAACAGGGTCAGTGGGAACGAGGAGAAGTTGCCGATCAGCGCAACGGCGAGCACCGGGACGACGAGGAACACGACTTGTTGCGGGGTGAAGAAGGCCAGCGGTGCGAGCAGGACCCCCGTCAGACCGGCCAGTCCGGCGCCCGCTGCCCAGTTGATCAGGGCGACACGCTGCGGGGAGTGGCCATGCGTCGCCGCGCAGCGGGGGTTCTCCGAGACGGCCGCAGTGACCAGCCCGAAGCGGGTTCGTTTGTAGACCAGCCAGAGCACCACGGTGACGAGAACCGCGATGATCGTCAGCAGGACCCGGTCGAGGCCGATCTGGAAGTTGTCGCCGATCCGGAAGATGTGCGTCGGCAGGAGTGCGGGGGCGGACTTCGGGTCCTGCCCATATCGCAGGACCATCACCTGGTTGAGGACCGTCATGACGCCGAGTGTGGCGATCAGGCGGGTGAGCGGCACCGCGTCGCGTAGCCGGCGCATCACGAGGTGCTGCACCGCGGCGCCGACCAGAGCGGTCAGCGCGACGGCGAGCACGGCCGCGAGGGCGAGCGGCAACCCGCTTTCACGAAACTCGATGCTCAGGTAGCCGCCCAGTCCCACCATGGCTCCGTGCGCGAAGTTGACGACGCCGGATCCTCGGTGGATCAGGGACAGGCCCTGCCCCGCCAAGGCGTAGGCACCGCCGAGGCTCAGACCGAGCGCGATGAACTGGAGCAGCACCGACGTCACCTACTCGGCCGGCTGGAAGGGGTTGACCGCGTTGTCACGCAATAGCGCGATCTTGCCGTCGGCGATCTGCCCGTACCAGACCGTCGGGTTGAACAGGCGCGGCCACGTATCAGCGGTGCCGGCGAACGGCTCGGTAGTGTTCAGCGGCGGCGCGATGGCGCTCAGATCACCATCGGTCAATCGGTCCATCGCGGCTGCCACGGTCGCCGGGGTGATCTCATCGAGTGTCGCCGCGACCTGCGCGAACAGATGAACCGCCAACCAGGCGTTTGTCGCCGTGTCATCGACATCCGGGGTGATATTTGCAGCTTTCATCTCCCTCAGCATCTGGTCGATCCCCGGCCCGCCCGCCGACGCAGGGCGCAGCAACGAACACTGGTACAACCTCTCGGCCGCACGACCGAGCTCGGTGAGCTGCTTCGTCGCGAGCGAAACCGACACCAGGTCGGTATCGAGCCCGAGCCCGCGAGCCGTCTTGACCACGCGCGCCGCGGTCACCGGAGCCATTACGAGAACGACGGCGTCGCTCCCTTGCGCTACCTCGGTCATATACGGCGTCAGGTCGGTCGCGTTCGGCGGCAACGCGGTGAATCGTGTGGCCTTCAACCCGCGCGCTGACAACGCCCGCTCCAGCACTATGTTGCCCGCGGCAGACGCGGGCGCCTCGCTGTACAGCACACCGATCTTCTTCACCCCGACCACGTCAGCCAGCAACGCCACCGAGCACGTACCCGCTGACGGAGTACCGCCCACGATGGGATAGCTGAACGGGCTGTCGAAGTCCTCCGGCCCCAATGGGAAGTTGCCGATGGTTGGAAACCTGGCGGCGGTGAAGACCGGTGTGGCGCCCCCAGCGATCGCGTACGTCCCCACGGAAGCCGCATCGCCGTCATTGATCGACGTGCGAGCACACTTCGCGGCTATGTTCGGATCGCCCTGCGTGTTGCACACCGTCAGCTCCAGCGGCCGACCGTTGATACCGCCGTCACGGTTGACGGCTTCGACCGCGGCGACCGCCGCGTCACGCAACTGCGGCGTGGTCACGCCCAGCGCCGGCGCATCGATGTCACCCACCAACGAGATCTTGACGGGCTCCCCTGACAGGTCCTTCGACGCCCCCCTGTCGTCCGAGCCGCCGCAACCAGCGACTACACCGACGAGCGCCGCCGAAGCGGCGATACAAATGAAACGGCGATACCAACGAAACATCGTCGTGCTCCAGACGTGCTTCCCCAATGGTCTTGGGAGAACGGACCCGCTCGAACTGGTCCTGCGATTTTGTGGAGAGTAATGTAGGACAATCTCGTCCGTCAATAGCTTGGACGGGGTGGCTCGACGCGTCCACGACGGCCGGGTCGTCGCGCGTGCCGATCGCTGACGCGCCCCTGGTGTTCTCGGTCGCCCACCTCTATAGTCCCCAACTAGTTAAACCTTTGATCGTCTCGCCGAGGTGACCCTCAGGAGGAAGAAATGGCCAAACCGTTCGCGTCGTCGCAGGACACCGCGGCCAAGGAGCAGACCCTGGAGGTACTGGCCGACGGCGTGTACGCGCTGACCGCCGAAGGCGACCCGAACGTCGGGGCCATCGAGGGCGAGGACTTCCTGGTGTGCTTCGAGGCGCTGGCCACCCCGGTGGCCGCCGCCAAATGGCTCGCGAAGCTGCGCACCCACACCGACAAGCCCGTCCGCTACCTGGTACTGAGCCACTACCACGCGGTGCGTGTGCTCGGGGCCAGCGCGTTCGACGCCGACGTGATCGTCGCGCACGAGAACACCCGCGCGCTGGTGGCCGAGCGCGGCATGCAGGACTGGGCCAGCGAGTTCGCCCGCATGCCGCGCCTGGCCGAGGCCGCCGACTCCGTGCCCGGACTCACCTGGCCCACGCTCACGTTCTCCGACCGCCTCACCATCGACCTCGGCGGCGACCGCGGCGACCTCGTACTGCAGTACCACGGGCGCGGCCACACCGAGGGCGACATCACCGCGTGGTTGCCCCGGCACAAGATCCTCTTCGCGGGCGACCTCGTCGAGTCCGAGGCCGCCCTCTACACCGGCGACGCCTTCCACCGGGAGTGGGCCACGAGTACCCTCGACCGCATCGGCGCGCTCGGCGCCGAGCAGCTCGTCGGCGGCCGCGGCGACGTGAGCGTCGGCCGCGCCGCGACTGACGCGGCGATCACGAAGACCCGCGGCTTCCTCGAAGTGATGATCCGTGAGGTGGGCGCGGTGCAGCAGCGCGGCGGCACCCTGAAGGAGGCGTTCGAGGCCACCCACGCCGCGCTCGTCGACGACTTCGGCAGCTGGCCGATCTTCGAGCACTGCCTGCCGTTCGACGTCTCCCGGCTGTGGGACGAGCTGTCGGGCATCGAGCGCCCCATCATCTGGACGGCGGAGCGCGACCAGGAAGTCTGGGCGCAGCTGCAGGGCTGAGAGGACACCGGAGGTGCCGACCACATCCTGGCCCCACGCCCCGGTCGCCGTCATCGGCGCCGGTCCGGTCGGGCAGACCACAGCGCTGCTGTTGGCGCGCTGGGGGGTGCCGACCGTCCTGCTCGACCAGCGGCCAGCGCGCGACGCCATCGGGTCCAAGGCCATCTGCCAGCAACGCGACGTGCTCGACGTGTGGGAGGCCGTCGGGGCAGGCGAGCAGATCGCGGCCGAGGGCCTCACCTGGACCACAGCCCGCACGTTCCACCGCGACGCCGAGCTGTTCAGCTACCGGTTCGAGGAGCCGGGCAAGCCGGCGTTCCCGCCGTTCGTCAACATCTCCCAGACCCGCACAGAGCAGATCCTCGACGAGCGCATCGCGGCCGAGCCCCTGGTCGACCTGCGGTGGGGCCACCAGGTGCTCGACCTCGTCCAGGACCCGAACGGGGTGACGGTCGGCTGCCTCGCCGACGGCGATCCCGTCGAGATCGACGCGTCATACGCCGTCCTGTGCGCGGGCTCGCGCAGCGACGGCCTGCGCAGGCTGCTCGGCATAGAGTTTCCCGGCCACTCCTTCGACGACCGCTTCCTCATCTGCGACATCCGCGCCGACCTGCCTGGCTGGGCCGACGAGCGACGCTTCTACTTCGATCCCGGGTGGAACCCCGGGCGGCAGGTGCTGATCCACCCGTGCCCCGGCTCGACGTTCCGCATCGACTGGCAGGTGCCGGCCACGTACGACCTGGCCGCTGAAGTGGCCTCCGGTGCACTGGACGAGCGCATCCGGAAGATCCTGGGCGAGCAGCCCTACGAGATCGTGTGGAAGTCGGTGTACCGCTTCCAGTCGCGGGTCGCCGACCGGATGCGGGCCGGACGTGTGCTGCTCGCGGGCGACGCCGCGCACCTCGTCTCCCCGTTCGGGGCGCGCGGGCTCAATTCGGGCGTCGCCGACGCGGAGAATGCGGCGTGGAAGATCGCCTACGTCGGGCACGGCTGGGCCGACGACGCGCTGTTGGAGTCGTACCACGACGAGCGGCACGCGGCGGCGCAGGAGAACATCGCGATCACGACCGCGACGATGGACTTCCTCGTGCCACCCGACGAGGAGCGCGCCCGGCACCGTGCCGACGTGCTCGCCCGCGCGGGCGCCGACCCGCAGGCCCGCGCCGCCGTCGACTCCGGACGGCTCGCCGAACCGTTCTGGTACGTCGACTCGCCGCTGACCACGCCCGATCCGCGCCGCCCCTTCCACGGCAGGCCCGCGCGCGGGCAGGCACCGCAGGCCGGGCCGGGCGTGCTGCTGCCCGACGCGCCGGTCCGGCTGCCGGACGGGCGGGCCGGCCGGATCCGGGAGCTGGCCCGGTCCGGTTTCCTGCTGCTGGCCGGCGCCGACGTCGGCGCCGACGTGATCGTCGGCGCGGCCGCCACCGCGGGACCAACGATCGTCGCGGCACTGGCCGACCTCGACCCCGACGCCACGCTGGCCACCGCGCTCGGCGCCCGTGCCGACGAGGTGTGGATCGTCCGGCCCGACGCCCACGTCGCGGCGGTGCTCGCGGCCCCGACCGCGGCCGAGGTGAGGGCGGCCCTCGCCAGCGCGACCGCCCGCCCCGCCTGACATCCATCCGAGCGTCACGGCCATAAGATTGCCCTGTGATCCCCGCGAACGAGCAGAACCCGGTCAGCCCCGCCGACCTGGACTTCTGGTCGTTCGTGGCGTTGGCCAACCGCAAGCTGGCCACCGAGTACGGGTTCGCCCACCAGCTGGCCACCCAAGTGCTGATCACGCTCAACCGGGCGTCGGACCTGGTGACCTACGACCTGGAGGCGTCGGTGCACCGGCCGCGCGGCCGGTCGTGGTCGGCGTTCCGGCTGCTGTTCGTGATCTGGCTGGCCGGCCCGATGGAACCTAGCACGGCGGCCCGATTGACGGGGATGAGCCGGGCGGCCGTGTCGAACCTGACCAAGACGTTGATCGGCGACGGCCTGCTGGCGCGCACCGCAGCCGAGCGCGACGGCCGCTCGGTCACGCTGTCGCTGACCGACGCTGGGCAGGCCGAGATGGTCGACGTGTTCCGCGAGCACAACGAGCGCGAGTTCGAGTGGGCCGACGCGCTGACCGAGGCCGAGCAGCGCACGCTCATCTCGCTGTTGGACAAGCTGATCACGGCGGAGCGTGCCATCGAGGTCCGCGGGCGGGCGTAGGACGCGATCCGCGTCGCCACCCTCCCGGGCCCGAGGCCTGCCAGCGCGCGGGACGGGGAGCCACATGCGTCCGAGCTCTTTCGCTCAGTGCCGCTGCGCGCTACGCTGGCCATCGAAATAGTTAACGCTTTAATCAGTTCTTGCGAGGAGGTGACGATATGGCGTACTACCGCTCCGTGGGCTCCGTCCCGCATAAGCGGCACACCCAACACCGCACGCCCGAGGGCGGCCTCTACGCCGAGGAGCTGATGGGCGAGGAGGGGTTCTCGGCCGACTCGTCGCTGCTCTACCATGCGGGCATCCCATCGGCCATCATCGACGCCACGCTGTGGGAGCTGCCCGACCAGACGCTGACGGAGAACCGTCCGCTGATCCCGCGCCACCTCAGGCTGCACACGTTGACGAGCGACGACTGGAAGGCCGTCGATGTGGTCACCGGGCGGCGCCTGGTGCTGGGCAACGCCGACGTCCGCATCTCCTACGTCGCGGCGGGCGAGGCCTCGCCGCTGTACCGCAACGCGATCGGCAACGAGTGCGTGTACATCGAGTCGGGCACGGCGACGGTAGAGACGGTGTTCGGCACGCTGCAGGCGGCGCAGGGCGACTACGTGATGCTGCCGCGGGCCACCACCCACCGGTGGCTGCCGGTCGGCGACGAACCGCTGCGGGCGTACGTGATCGAGGCCAACTCGCACATCGCGCCGCCGAAGCGCTACTTGTCGCGGTACGGCCAACTGCTGGAGCACGCCCCGTACTGCGAGCGCGACCTACACGGGCCGACCGAGCCGCTCGTGGTGGAGGGCAATGACGTGGAGGTGCTGGTGAAGCACCGCGGGTCGCGTGGGGTCACCGGTACCCGCTACGTGTGCCCGACACACCCGTTCGACGTGGTGGGCTGGGACGGTTGCCTGTATCCGTACACGTTCAACGTGGCCGACTTCGAGCCGATCACCGGGCGGGTGCACCAGCCGCCGCCCGTGCACCAGGTATTCGAGGGCCACAACTTCGTGATCTGCAACTTCGTGCCACGCAAGGTCGACTATCACCCGCTGGCGGTCCCGGTGCCGTACTACCATGCCAACGTCGACTCCGACGAGGTCATGTTCTACTGCGGCGGCGACTACGAGGCCCGCAAGGGCTCTGGGATCGCGCAGGGCTCGATCAGCCTGCACCCCGGCGGGCACTCGCACGGGCCGCAGCCGGGCGCGGTGGAGCGGTCGCTGGGCATCGAGTTCTTCGACGAGCTGGCCGTCATGGTCGATACGTTCCGCCCGCTGGAGCTGGGTGAGGGCGGGCTGGCCGCCGAGGACCCCGCGTACGCCTGGACGTGGGCGGGTCGGGGGCCCGCGTCGTGACGGGCGCGCCGGCGCCGGGGCGCATCCCGGCCGTCGTCGCGGGGCTGTGCGACGACGCGGCGATCTTCCCGCCGGGGCTGGCCCCGCTGCCCGCCGCGGTGCGGGCCCACGACGCCGCGACAAGGGAGTGGTACGCGCCGCTGGTCGGCCCCCTCGTCATCGGCGCGGCCGCGGTGCCGTCGCTGCCGCCGCTCGTGGCCGGGCGGGCCGAGCCCCTACCGGTGTCGGTGACGTTCCCGGCCGGCCCGGGCATGGTCGCCGAAGTGCTCGCGGCGCTGGCCGGGATGCCCGTGGCCGTGCGCGCGATCGAGGTCGCCATGCCCGACACGGCGACGGTAGCCGACTTCCTCGCCGCGCTCGCCACCGCCGTGTCCGCCGAGGACCGACGCGACACCGCCGGCACCCCGCCCGATGACATCGAGGCCGGCGACCGCCCCACCCCCGCTGCGACCCGGCCGCCCCGTGGCGTCGACGTCTACGTGGAGATCCCCCGCGACGAGCGCGGCCCGCAGTTGCTCGCGGCCCTGCCGCCGGGCTACCGCGCCAAGTTCCGCACCGGCGGCGTGCGCGCCGACCTCTACCCGGACGAGGTCGAGCTGGGCCGTTCGGTCGCCACCGCCGTTGCGGCAGGGGTGCCGTTCAAGGCCACGGCCGGGTTGCACCACGCGGTGCGCAACACCGACCCGGCCACCGGCTTCGAACAGCACGGCTTCCTCAACCTGCTGCTCGCCACCGACACGCTCGCCCGCGGCGGCAGCGAGGCCGACGCCGTCGCGCTTCTCGCCGAACGCGACGGCGCCACCGTCGCCGGACTGATCGTCGGCCTGGACGCGGAGGTGCGGTGGCGGTTCGTCTCGTTCGGCACCTGCAGCATCGCCGACCCCGTCTCCGAACTGGTCGAGCTGGGCGTCCTCACCGCCCCTGCCGCGACCGGCCCGATCGTGCCAGGAACACCCCGATGACCACCGTCGACGTCCCGGCCGGATCGCCGTTCGGGCCGGAGAACCTGCCGTACGGCGTCTACTCCGTGGGAGGTGGCGCACCGCGCGTCGGCGTCCGGCTCGGCGACTCCGCCGTCGACCTCGCGGCGCTGCTCGGCGACGACGTGTTCGCCGCGCCCTCGCTCAACCCGTTCCTCGCGCAGGGCGCGGCCCGGTGGGCGGCGGTGCGCGCCGCGATCACCGAACGGGTTGCCGGGAAGGTGCCTGCCGCCGCGGTGCACCCAATCGGCGAGGTAGCGCTGCACCTGCCGTTCGAGGTGGCCGACTACGTCGACTTCTACGCCTCGGAGCACCACGCCTCGAACCTGGGCAGGCTCTTCCGTCCCGGCTCGGAGCCGCTGATGCCGAACTGGAAGCACCTGCCGGTGGGCTACCACGGCCGCTCGGGCACGGTCGTGGTGTCGGGCACCGACATCGTGCGGCCGTCGGGCCAGCGCAAGGCCCCCGACGCCGACGCGCCGGCGTTCGGGCCGAGCGTGCGGCTCGACATCGAGGCCGAGCTAGGGTTCGTGGTCGGGGTCGGATCGCCAATCGGGACGTCGATCCCGACGTCGGCGTTCGCCGAGCACGTGTTCGGCGCGTTCCTGGTCAACGACTGGTCGGCCCGCGACCTGCAGGCCTGGGAGTACGTGCCGCTGGGCCCGAACCTGGGCAAGAGCTTCGCCACCTCGGTCTCGCCGTGGATCGTGCCGCTGGCCGCACTGGAGGCCGCGCGCGTGCCGCTGCCGGGCCAGGACCCGCAACCGCTACCGTACCTGCAGGAACAGGAGCCATGGGGCCTCGACATCGACCTGGTCGTGGAGTGGAACGGCGAGGAGGTCGCCCGGCCCTGTTACCGGGAGATGTACTGGTCGCCCGCGCAGATGCTCGCGCACATGACCGTCAACGGGGCCTCGGCGCGCACGGGCGACATGTTCGCCTCCGGCACCATCTCCGGCCCCGGCAAGCACGAGCGCGGCGCGTTCATCGAGCTGACCTGGGGCGGGAAGGAACCCGTCACGGTCAAGGGCGAGGAGCGCACCTTCCTCCTCGACGGCGACAAGGTGACCATCAGTGCCACCGCGCCGGGCCCGGACGGCACGACGATCGGCTTCGGCGAGGTGACCGGACGGATCCTCCCGGCCCGATAGCCCGGCCTGCCCCGCAGCTGGAGAACCGCAAGCAGGCAGACCGCCCGCCGCGACGCCCATCCCGCTCTCCTTGAAGGCGAAGTATCCCGGCGCACGCGCGATCAACGACGGGTCAGGGGGCTGTGCTCTCGTGGATTTCGAGGGTGAACGGGACCGTGACGTCCTGTGGCTGCTGGCCGTCGTGGTCCAGTTGTCGCTTGACGAGGTCGATCGCCGCTTCGGCTATGGCTAATTTGTCGGGCGCGATGGTGGTGAGGCGGGGGGCGCTGTAATTGCCCTCCTCTATTCCGTCGAACCCCACTACGGCCAGGTCCGCGGGGACCCGGAGGCCGCGATCACGGGCCGCGCTGATCGCTCCGATGGCGAGCAGGTCGTTGAAGCAGAAGACCGCGTCCGGCGGGTTCGGCCCGTCGAGGAGGCGGCGCATGGCTCCGGCGCCCTCGGCGCGGCTGTAGGTGGGCGTCGGCACGGTCAGGGCGGGGTCGTCCGGCAGGCCGGCCGCGCGGAGGGCGCCTCGGTAACCGGCGAGTCGCAGCATCGCGGTTCCGTTCTGTCCGGGCTGGTCGCCGATAGCCGCGATGCGGCGCCTGCCGAGGCCGATCAGATGCTCGGTCGCGACCTCGGCGGCTTTGACGTTGTCGATGGCGACGTGGTTGACGCGGGCCCCGAGAGCCCGTTCTCCGAGCAGCACGAGCGGACTGTTCGTGGCGCTGTCCGCGGCGAGGTCCGCGGGATGCATGCCGATCGGGCTGAGGATGACGCCGTCCACCAGCGATCGGTGGGCGGCGTTGATGACGGCGAGCTCGCGCTCGCGGGCACCCGCGGTCTGCTCGATGAGCACGGTCCAGTCGTGCCGGGCGGCCGCGGTCATGACGAGCCCGCAGAGCTCGGCGAAGTAGGGGTTGGTCAGCTCGGGTACGGCCAGCGTGAGGAATCCCGTCCGACCGCGCCGGAGGTTGCGCGCGCCGATGTTGGGCACGTAGCCGAGCTGCTCGATGGCCTCCTGAACCCGGCGGCGGTTGTCGGCGGCGACGAAGGAGTAGCCATTGACCACATTCGACGCGGTCTTGACCGAGACGCCGGCGCGCGCGGCGACGTCCTTCAATGTCACGGCCATCGATGATCCTCGCTTGGGGGGCAGCTGTGTCAGGCTTGACGATACAACGATGTAACAAGACTGAACAGAGGTATTTACAACGTCGTTCCAACGATGGAACATGTCCTCAGCCCGACCCCGGACAAGCAGGCCAGCGCGGGGCTGGCGGCGCAACACAGATCTGATACGGCTCTGCCGTACGAGTCCCCCCGGTGCTGAGCTGGGACGGAAGGTCAACCTCATGAGATCCTCGCTGAAAATTGGCACTGCCCTCGTCGCCGGAATCCTCCTGGCGACGGGATGCGGCTCGACGGCCACGAGCTCCGACCCCGACGCGGTGGTCGAGTTGAGCCTCTGGACCGGCTTCACCGGCCCGGACCGCCCCGCCTACGAAAACCTGGTCAAGCAGTTCAACGCGAGCCACCCCAAGATCAAGGTGACCATGGACGTGCAGCCGTGGGACGCCATCGCCCAGAAGCTTCCCGGAGCCTGGGCCACCGGCCAGGGGCCCGATCTGGCGACGCCGAACTTCGACCCCGGCGTGCTGTTCAACTACGTCAAGACGAACTCGCTGCTCCCGCTGGACGAGGCGGTGGGCACCGGGGACGGCAAACTGAACGCCGGCACCTTCCCCGCCGCGGTGAACACGGCCTTCACGATCGACGGCAAGCTCTACGCGGCCCCGGCGAACATGGCCACGCTGGTCCTGTACTACAACAAGGCGATGTTCGCCGAAGCGGGGCTCCAGGAGCCGAAGACCGCCGATGAGTTCACCGCGGCGGCCAAGCAGCTCACCAAGACCGAGGGCGACAAGGTCACCCAGTACGGCATCTCGCTGGCCGATCACGCGACGATCCAGATGTGGCCGATCCTGCAGTGGATGAACGGCGGCGACATCGTCGACGCGAAGGGCTGCGCGACGATCGCCCAGCCCGCCAGCGTTCAGGCCCTGACGACCTGGGCCGATCTGGTCGTGAAGGACAAGGTCAGCCCGATCGGCCAGACGGGTGCCGACGCGGACACGCTGTTCTCGGCGAAGAAGGCGGCGATGGAGATCAACGGCCCGTGGGCCGCGGCCGGCTTCAAGGAGGCCGGGATCGACCTCGGGATCGCCCCGGTCCCGGTGGGCGCCGGGGGTCCCGTGACGCTGGCGTCGACGGTGCCGCTGGCGGTCGGCAAGTCGACCAAGCACAAGGCGCAGGCGCTGGAATTCCTGAGCTGGTGGACCGGGAAGACCGCGCAGGCGGCCTTCTCCGACGCCTCGGGCTTCCCGCCCGTGCGCACCGATGTGACCTCGAGCAACCCGGTCGTGGCGCCCTTCGCCGCGGGACTGCCGCACGCCCGGCTCTACCTGCCCGGGCTGCCCACCTCGCCGAAGATCGACGCGGACGTCTACGTGCCGCTGATCGGCAAGATCACGCGAGGTGAGCCGGTCGAGGCCGCGGCGCGGTCCGCCGCCGAGGCGATCAACCAGATCACCGGCTGTACGGCGTAGCCGACGCTTCCGGTCCGCCGCCCGAGCGGTGGACCGGACCGCATCGTGCCTGAAAGGAATCGGGAATGACAACGGCCACGCTCACCGGGCGGCGCTGGTTGAACCCTGCGTACGTGTATCTGGCCCCCAGCCTGCTGATCATCGCGGTTTTCATCGCGGAGCCGATCCTGCGCTCCGGCTGGATGAGCCTGCATGACTGGACGGTCGGCGAGGAGACCCACGAATGGGTCGGTCTGGGCAACTACCTCGAACTGTTCGCCGACGAGCGGTTCCGCAACGCGCTGACCGTCACCGGGGTCTACACCCTGGTGACGGTGGCCGGGCAGGTGGTGGCCGGGCTCGCGCTGGCGATGTGGCTGCGCCGTACCACCTGGTTGTCGTCGCTGCTGCGATCGGCGTTCTTCTTCCCGACGGTGGCGTCGTTCGCGGTGGTCGGCGTGGTCTGGAAGTTCCTGCTCGATCCGCAGGTGGGCCTGGTCAACGCGTGGCTGGAGAAGGCGGGCATGACCGGTCCCGGCTGGCTCAGCGACACCAGCCTGGCGCTGGTGACGGTCATGGGCGTCGGGATCTGGAAGGGTGTCGGCTTCAGCATGATCGTGCTGCTGGCCGCGTTGCAGGGCGTTCCGGATCAGCTGATCGAAGCGGCCAAGCTGGATGGCGCGGGCCGGTGGCAGCAGTTCAGAGCGGTGATCCTGCCGGAGTTGCGGCCCGCGCTGCTGTTCACCACGGTCATCGCGACGGTCACCTCGCTCCAGCTTTTCGACCTGGTCTATGTGATGACCGGGGGCGGGCCGCTGTTTCACACCGAGTCCATCGTCGCCTATCTCTACCAGCGCGGCTTCGTCGAGTTCCGGCTGGGATACGCGAGCGCCATCGCCTGGGTGCTCTTCGTGCTGATCCTGGTCGTGTCGATGATCCAGCTGCGGATCGCGAGGAATCACGATGGCGGCTGATACACGTCGCGGGGTGCTCCGGCGTACCGCGGCGGGCGTCTCGTGGCTCGTGCTGATCGTCGCGGCGCTGGCGACGATCCTGCCGTTCCTGTGGATGGTGGGCGTGTCGCTGCGTACGCCGGCCGACCTCTACGCCGATCCCGCCCAGCTGTGGCCGAGCACGTTCAGCTTGGACGGTTACCACGCGGTGCTCACCCAGCTGCCGTTCGTGCGGCTGGTGTTCAACACGTTCGTGTTCGCCGGCGGGACGACCGTGATCCTGGTCTTCCTGGATTCGCTCGCGGGATACGCGCTCGCGCGGTTGCGGTTCCGCGGCCGTCAGGCGATCTTCCTGCTGATCCTGGCCACGTTGATGGTGCCGTTCCAGGTGACGCTGATCCCCGTGTTCCTGACGCTGTTCGATCTGGACTGGCTCAACACCTTCCAAGGTCTGATCATCCCCAGGGCGACCAGCGCTCTCGGCATCTTCATGCTGCGCCAGTTCTTCCTGACGCTCCCCCGCGAGCTCGACGAGGCCGCGCACATCGACGGGGCCAATTCATTCCAGATCTACTGGCGGGTGATCATGCCGCTGGCGAAGCCCGCGCTGGCGTCGCTGTTCGTCATCCAGTTCATGGCGCTGTGGAATGACTTCCTCTGGCCGCTGGTCGTGTCCAGCACGATCGAGATGCGGACGCTGCCGTCCGCGCTGACCCTCTTCTCCAGCCAGTCCGGCGTCGACCACGCCGCGCTCATGGCCGGCGCCGCCATCTCCCTGGCCCCGCTGGCCGTGGCCTTCCTGCTCGCCCAGCGATTCTTCGTGCAGGGCATCGCCACGACCGGCCTCAAATAATCAAGGACAGGAATATCCGTGCTCACTTGCCACGTCACGCTCGATCCCGCGTTCCGGATCGGCACCGTCAACCCGCGTCTGTTCGGCTCCTTCGTCGAGCACATGGGCCGATGCGTCTACGGCGGAATCTTCGAGCCAGGCCATGAGGAGGCCGATGCCGACGGACTGCGGCAGGATGTGCTGAAGCTGAGCCGCGAGCTCGGGGTGACCGTGATCCGCTACCCCGGCGGGAATTTCGTCTCCGGGTACCGGTGGGAGGACGGCGTCGGTCCGGTGGAGCAGCGTCCGCGACGGCTGGACCTCGCCTGGCGGTCGGTTGAGACCAACGCGTTCGGCTTCAACGAGTTCATGACCTGGGCGCGGCGTGCCGAGGTGGAGCCCATGATGGCGGTCAACCTGGGCACGCGCGGCATTCAGGAAGCCTGTGACCTGCTCGAGTACGCCAACCATCCCGGTGGCACCTATTGGTCGGATCTGCGCGTCTCCCACGGCGTGGCGGAGCCGTACGGCATCAAGCTGTGGTGCCTGGGCAATGAGATGGACGGGCCGTGGCAGGTCGGGCACAAGAGCGCGGACGCTTACGGCGCGCTGGCGGCGGAGACCGCGAAAGCCATGCGGCAGGTGGATCCCAGCGTGCAGCTCGTGGCCTGTGGCAGCTCGAACGACCGCATGCCCACGTTCGGCTCGTGGGAGGCGACGATCCTCGACCACACCTTCGACTACGTGGACTACATCTCGCTGCACGCGTACTTCGAGAAGGCCGGCGAGGACCGGGCGAGCTTCCTGGCCTCCGGGCTGGCGATGGATCGCTTCATCGAAGGCGTGGTGGCGACCGCGGATCACGTCGCGGCGAAGAAGCGGTCACGGCGCAAGCTGATGCTCTCGTTCGACGAGTGGAACATCTGGTACGAGAGCCGCTTCGCCGGACACACCAATCTGGAGTGGGCGCAGGCTCCCCGGCTCATCGAGGACGAGTACACGACCGAGGACGCGGTCGTCGTCGGATCGCTGATGATGAGCCTGCTCCGGCACGCGGACCGGGTGGGCGTCGCCTGCCTGGCCCAGCTGGTCAACATCATCGCGCCCATCCGCGCCGAACCCGATCGCCCGGCCTGGCGGCAGACCATCTTCTACCCGTTCGCGCTCACCGCCCGGCACGCGCGCGGCGAGGTGCTGCGCGTCGAGCCGATCACGTCCACCTACGACACGGCACGGCACGGCGACGTGCCGGTCGCCGATGTCGTCGCCACCCATGATGCCGAGAACGGCTATGTCACCATCTTCGCCGTCAATCGCAGCGAGACCGAGACCGTCCTGCTCGAGGCCGCGTTGCGCGCCCTGCCCGGGATGCGGATCATCGAGCACCTCGTGCTGGGCGGCGTTCCCGGCGAGCTGCTCCACAGCAACTCCGCGGACGCGCCCGAGCGGGTCGCGCCGCGCGCCGGTAACGGCGCCGCCATCGACGGCTCCCACCTGCTGACGGCTCCGCTGCCCCCGGCCTCCTGGACCATGCTCCGGCTCGCTCACCCCATCGCCTGAATCCCCCAACCGAAGGAGTTGGTCATGCGCGCCCGATTACGAATCCTGCTCATCCTCTGCATTGTCTCGACATCGATAGCCGTGCCTGGTTCGGCCAGTGCCGCCGGCGCCAACACCATCTCCATCGACGCCTCCGCACCCGTCGGCGTGGTCCAGCCCGGGGTCACCGGCCAGATGATGGAATGGGCGACGGACGGGATGAACGAGGCCTGGGCCGAACGGGTCAAGGACCGCTCGTTCGAAACCGAACGGGTCTCCTCCGCGCGCAGCACCCTCTACGACGGATTCACCGGCACCACGCTCGACGCCTCGAAATGGCAGCCGATGAGCCTGGACACCGCGCCCGCCGGGACCGTCACGGTCGCCGGCGGGAACGTCGCGGTGGCGGGCAGCACGCCCGGCCGGTTCGGCATCATGAGCAACACGGTGCCGGACACCCGGTATGCGACCGTCAGCGTCGAGACGAAGATCGTCTCCTACACCGGCGCGAACGCGATCCTGAGCGTGTACGGCGGCACCGGCGCCGGGGACTTCAGCCATTTCGCCGAATTCGCCATCGATGGCGGGCTGCTCAAGGTGTTCGCCGATGGGCAACCCACCTGGGTCGGGGGCGCGGCGACCACCCCGGCGACGTTGCGGATCGACGTGTCGGGGCTGGCGGGCTCGGCTCGCACCCTCGACTTCTTCTACAACGGCACCCTGGTGCACACCCTGTCCGGCTTCACCATGCTGCCGGGCACCTATCGTGCTTTCCTGTACGGCTGGACGGGCACCGTCACCGCCGACTACCTGGCGCAGACCCCGGACGCCACCTATGACGCCTTCGAGGGGACGGCGCTGTCCCCGCGCTGGACGCCCACCAGGCTCGAGGGCGCCACGAACGGGTCGGTTTCCGTGTCCGCCGGCAAGGTCACCGTGACCGGCGGCGCGAATTCCCGGTACGGCGTGCTTTCCGATTACATCCGCAACAGCGCGGTCGACTGGACCACGATCGACGCCCGGCTGAGCAGCGTCAGCGGCGTCAACGGCCTGCTCAACATCTACGGCGGCACAGGTGCCGGAGATTTCACGAAATTTATGGAATTCGGGGTTGAAGGGGGTCTCGCCCGCGTCTTCACCAGCGACGGCACCGGCAACTTCACCGGCTCCGCGGTCAGCCTGCCGGCCACGTTCACCGTACAGATCAGTCCCTACTGGTCCAACGGACGGCTCTTCAGGTTCTTCGTCAACGGCGTGAAGGTGCACGAGCTAGCCACCCGCTTCGACGTGCCCGCACCGGACTTCCGGCTCTTCCTGTACGGCTTCGGCACCTCGACCACCAGTTGGGACTACGTGAACGTCCGCCAGGTGCACATGCTCGACCGCTGGGACAACCACTTCGAGGGCGGCCCCGGCATCAGCGCGGCCTGGACCAACTCCACCCTCGCCGGAGGCTGGGGCACATCCAGCATGTCCAACAGCCAAATGGTGATCAACGGGGCCGCGAACAGCCGCTACGGCATCATGTCCGCGCCGGTCGGCGAGAGCGACGTCTACGACTACACGGTCGAGGCCAAGCTCGACTCCGTCACCGGCGTCAACGGCCTGCTGAACATCTACGGCGGAACAGGGCGCGGCGACTTCTCGAAATACCTCGAGTTCGGCGTCGAGGCCGGAACCCTGCGCGTGTTCGGGGACGGCGTGACCCCGTGGACGGGCCCCGCGATCAGCCTGCCCGCCGTACTGAGAATCGAGGTCGGCCGGTGGAACGGCACCGGCAGGAACGTGAACTTCTTCGCCAACGGCCGGCTCGTGCACAGCCTCACCAACACCGCGGCCGTACCCAACGGCGACTACTCCGCCTTCCTGTACGGCTTCGGCACCTCGGTCACCACGTGGGACTACCTGACCTGGCGGCGCACCGACGGCTGGACCGAGGACGGCCACGCCGACCAGGCCACCTATTCACAGGACCGGTCCGGCTTCAACGGCGCCTACGCGCAACGCGTCGACATCACCCAGCACACCACCGGCCGCAAGGGCGTCAGCCAGGGCGCCATCGCGGTCACCGCCGGCCGCCAGTACCAGGTCAGCGCCTACCTCAAACAATCCGGGCTGAGCACACCCGTGACGGTCACCCTCGGACCGGACATCGGCGACAGCCCGTCCTACCCCGCCTACGCGAGCACCACCTTCAGCGGCGTCGGCGCGGGATGGACCAAGTTCACCGCCACCCTCACCCCGTCGACCACCGATCCCTACGCCAAGCTCTTCATCGGTACGGCGAGCACCGGCACCCTGTGGATCGACATGGTCAGCGTCATGCCGCTCAACTCGGCGGAGGTCACCCTCGGCGGCTGGCGGAAGGACTTCGTGGACCACCTGACCGCGCTCAAACCGGGGGCGATCCGCTGGCCAGGCGGCATCATCGCCGACAGCTACACCTTCACCGACGGCATCGGGTCTCGCGACAACCGCCCGCCGATGCACTACAACCAATGGGACGCGCTGTGGATGACCAACGACGTCGGCACCGACGAAATCCTCGGCCTCGGCGACGCGCTGGGCATCCCGGTCTACCTGAACGTCAACTGGGGCAGGGGAACCGCGACGACCGCGGCCAACTGGGTCGAATACACCAACGGCTCGACCGGCACGCCGTACGGCGCGCAGCGTGCGGCCAACGGACGCAGCCAGCCGTGGGCGGTGCGCACATGGGAGATCGGCAACGAGGTGTGGGGGTCGTGGACCCCCGGCTGGACGTCCGCGGCCAACTACGCCGCCAGCTACAACACCTTCCGCGACGCCATGGCGGCCAAGGACGCGACGATATCGTTCATCGCCGAAGGCGGTGACGGCACCAACAACGACCAGACGTGGAACACCACGGTCCTGACCACGTCGGGCAGCCGGATGGATCACCTGTCCATCCACTACTACAGCCCGCAGCCGTTGCCGGCCCAGTACAACAGCGCATCCGTCTACCAGGCGTCCGTCGGCGCGCCGGCGGTGATCGCGGACCGCATGAACACCGCCACCGACACGATCCTCGCCAGCGGCGGCGGCCGGGACATCAAGATCGCCGTGACGGAGCACAACGCGATGTACTTCAACGAGGAGCATCGCCGTACCCGCACCGTGGAAGGCGCCCTGCAGGAGGCCGGGCTGCTCAACCTGTTCATGCGCCGAGCCGACGTCAACGAACTGAACGCGGCCTCTGCCCTGGTGAACTTCTGGGACGGCAGCGCCATCCGCCTGGCCAACCGGGGCAGCTTCGTCACCCCCGGCTACCTGGTGCAGAAACTGGCCGCCGACCGGCACGGCCCGCTCCTGCTGCCGACCGGCCTGAGCGGACCGACGTACAACGCACCGGCCCTGGGCAACCTGCCGGCGCGCGCCAACATCCCGATGCTGGACATCACCTCCACCCGCTCAGCGGACGGGACAAAGCTCTACATCTCGGTGGTCAACCGGGACCCGTCCGCCGTACAGACCTCCACCATCAACCTGACCGGAGCCGGCACCATCGGCTCCACCGCGACCGTGAACACCGTCAACTCGGCCGCATACCTGGACCAGAACACCTGGCAGAATCCGACACTGATCCAGACGACCACCAGCACCATCACCGGAGTCGGCGCGAGCTTCGACTACAACTTCCCCGCCCACTCCTACACCGTGCTGACGATCGACATCGGCGCCAGCCCGGTAACCGCACCGACCATCATCGGCCGCGTCACCACAACCGCCGGCGCGGCCATCCCCGCAGCCACAGTCGACGCCGGCGGCGGCATCACCGGCACAACCGACACCAACGGCTACTACCGCCTGACCGCCCCGCCCAGCACCTACTCCCTGACGATCTCCAAGCCAGGCTTCACCACCCAGACCCGCACCAAGGTCGAGGTCTCCACCCTCGGCGCCACTCCCCTACCAGTCCGCCTCTCCTAAACCAACACGCGGTGCCCCGGCCCATCCCGGGGCACCGCGCAACCAGATGAAACGGAACCTTCTGGATGGCCTGTCACGACTACGGGGTGGACGTAGTGATCTTCAATCCACAGGGCTCGATCGCAAGCCAGCTGGCAGTTGCAGGCCGTGCCGCCCGTCTTCTTCCGGCAGCTCAAGGAGAGGGCCGTTGCCGCCGACCAGTTCGCTCCGAAGCTCCAGAACAGCGAAGGCGAAATCCAACACCGGCTGGTGAGGAAAAAGTGAGGCCCCGTCCACTGGGCGGGGCCTGCAACCACTCGACCAGAAGCCGGTGGCGGGTTCGCGCCTATTGAACAGGTCCGCATGAGTAACTGTCAAATTACCGAACGCATCCATCGCAGCTGCTTCACCTCCGGCTGGATGTGTGTGGCCGACACCTATCTCGTGGTACCGCACAACGCCATCCCCCGATACGGCCAAGATGGTAGCGATGGCGATAGTATCTCTATCGATACTATCGGCTACGGGGGCGTGCCATGCGTCGTTTCATCGGGCGGGGCCGGGAGCTGAACGTGCTCCGCGACGCTTTCCAAGCAGTTCGCGATGCCACCGGGTCGGCCAGACCAGGTCAATGCATCCTCATGCGGGGAAGGCGGCGGGTCGGCAAGTCGAGCCTTGTCGAGGAGTTCCTCCGGCGCACCGAGACGCCGAACCTCTTCTTCACCGCGGCGGGCGGTACGGCGAAGGACAAACTCACGGAGCTGCTCGACGCGGTCGCCAGATCCACGCTGCCGGAGCGAGGACTGTTCTCGGAGGAGACCCCGGAGCAGTGGAATTCGGCATTCAGGCTGCTTGCGAAGATCCTGCCCGATGACAGCCCGAGCGTGGTCGTCATCGATGAGGTTCCGTATCTCATGGACCGCATCGACGCCTTCGAGGGCATGCTCCAGCGGGCCTGGGACCGCCTGCTGAGCCGCAAGCCGGTACTTCTCCTCCTGGTCGGATCCGACCTGTCGATGATGGAGGCGCTGAACAGCTACGACCGCCCCTTCCATCAGCGTGGCCGGGAAATGGTCGTGGGGCCGCTGAACCCGGCCGACATCGGCGAGATGCTCGGCCTTGCGCCGGCGGCCGCCTTCGACGCCGCCCTGATCACGGGCGGCCTCCCGCTGATCTGCGCGGAATGGCAGGCCGGAGCGGACGTCTGGGAGTTCCTCCGCGACTCGCTGGACAACCCCATCTCGGCGCTGCTGGTCTCCGCCGAGCGCTCACTGGCCGCGGAGTTTCCACCGCAGGCGATGAGCAGGGAAGTCCTGCGGGCCATCGGAGCCGGGGAGCGCACCTTTACCAACATCGCGCGCGCCGCCGGCGGCATCGCCCACACCACTCTCACTCGAGCTACGGATGTCCTGACCGAGAAACGGGTGGTGGCAGCCGAGTTGCCAGTCTCGCTGCGGCTGTCGAAGGAACGCCGCTACCGAGTGGCCGATCCTTACCTGCGGTTCTGGCTCGCGTTTCTGGATCCGCACATGGCGGAGATCGAGCGGATGAGGGGAGATCTCACTCTGAGCCGGATCAAGGAGCAGTGGACGAGCTGGCGGGGCCGCGCGATCGAGCCCCTCATCCGGGAATCCCTCGCCCGTCTCCTGCCGGACGGGCTCCTGCCCGCCACCCCGGCGATCGGCGGGTACTGGACCCGTAGCAATGACGTCGAAATCGACTTGGTGGGCGCCGACCGGCAACCGGTGGCCAAGCAGCTGCTCTTCCTCGGCTCGATCAAGTGGCTGGAGAATTCCGCGTTCGACAGCCACGACCTGGCCGCGCTGCAGAAGCACCGGGCGGCGATCACCGACGATCCGGTACCGCTCGTGGCGGTCTCCCGCAACGGGACCAGCTGCTCCGGGCTCCAGGCGGCGTACGGCCCCGAGGAACTGCTCAGCGCCTGGCGCAGGACGTGAGCAGGGGCCGGAATGCTCCGGTCGATCGCGTCTTGGAGTGTCTGATTCCCCGCGGTTGTCCACCCCCCGCGCACATGCCCCTGATAGACGGTCTGGGTCACGTGCGTGCTTCCGTGGACTACAAGGCCACTGATGTCCTCTAGCGGGAAGTCGTGCGCGCTCAGGATGGATCCGAACTGTGCCGCAGTTCGCGCGGTGTCCAGTCCTCTCCGAGACCTGCACACTTGGTGATCTTCTGAAACTCCCGCCGGACGGTCCAGCGGTCGAGCGGTGTCCCGTCCTCGCGGCAGAAGACGAGACCGTTGTCCTGCCATGCTTCCCGGCCTTGAGCTTCTGGGCGGCCTGCCGCGCGTGATGCCGACGCAGGGTCGTCGCTGTCCATACTCGGCTCCGCACTCGGCGTCGGCCTGGGCCAACATCAAAGCCTCGGCTATCGTCTTCACCATGGACCGCAACAGATCCGGGTCTCTGGTCTCAAGTTCGCGTGCCAGCCAGCCGACGGGGTCCACACTGTCGTTCACGGCCATCGCGTTGTCTCCTTCGATCTTGGTACCGCTACCGGAAGGATCCTGCGATGGCCGTCCACATTTCACGACACCACGCCTGCTACCAGCGGAAGCTCTTACACCGCCTCCGTGGACGCAAACCACGCTCTGCGTCCAGACACAAGCTGTAGTTCTCGGTGACCATGTCTCCTTTCTTGATCGCCTCGCGGACTGGTTTGCGCCAACGGCGTACCACAATGCAGTGCAGTGCAGTGTGGATTGATCCGACATCTCCAACGTCGCGATGAAATCGGCGATGTCCGCGGCGCAGGGGCGGATTCATCCACGCCCAGCACCCGGGTGTGCCGGTGGCGGGTCCAGTCAGGGCGCGGATCAACCGCAGCAGGGGCATCGCGCTGGACAGCTGTGCGGACACGTGAGGGCCCGGACTCCCAAGGCCAGTGCCAGCGCGGTGAGTACCGCACCGAGTCCTGGGCTGTGCCGCCCATGCCCGACGGTCACACCGGGCACCTGCTCGGCGAAAATCTGCTTCTCGCACGCGGCGTTGAGGCAGAAGAACAGGCGGACCCGCAGATGGATGAGCGTTTCCCTGCTGCCGGTCGCGGTATCACCGATCCTGCGCCGGTAGCGGTTGTGCACACGCTTTGAAGCCAGGCCACAGTTCGGGCAGAGGGCGTGGACGAGGTGGGTGCTCGCCTCAATGCGGACCGACCGTCCGGCCGACGACACGCGATCGATCCGCACATGATGCAGGTGAGGGAAAACAACGCTCGACAGCTCACTGACAGACATCCGACATGATCACGAAGGCAGACCTGCGTCGCACGAGATCACCAAAGTGGGGCAGAGCGACGATTGGCGCACCGTTGACAATCAGGCCCTCGCTCAGGCGGCTCCGCTGCGCGCGATCCCAATTCCGATCACCGATCCAGAGCGAATTGCCGACCTGAACATAGGCCGACGAGACAGACTCGGCGGAGTCCCACACGAGTATCTACATACCACTTGAACTGCATGGATGATGTTTTCGGCAGGCATGGGGTTACGTTCCACCGACACCATGATATCGGCGCGGTCCGTCGCTAATGTGCCTCACCAGGCCAGTACGGCCACCCCGGTGAGTGCTTTCCTGCGGGAACTTTAGCCACCTGGGTCCGCAGCTCTCATGACTCTGGGGTCTGGCCCGGCGTCTGAGTGTCGGCACAGCTCTTCTGCCTCATGTTCCCAAACGACAGCGATCGTGGAGCGTTTTCGCCCAATCTACGTCAGGATCGTGACTCCACACATCAAGGAGGGCAGACTGGCCCAGGGCCATCGGTGTCCTTTCCCACGTGCTACTTTGGCAGGTCACGCAGAGACCCACACGATGCTTCGTTTGCTGCCTGGTGGATGCATCAACAGCTTGGAGTTACACCAATCCACGTTACCTAGGGGCCGTAGCTTGGCGACAAACGGCGAGCACATGTAGCGAACCTATGTGATAATCAGGACAGAAGGCATAACAACTACGACAAATATGGCCCAAATTCTACGGATAGCAAGTTCGATAGGCGCAGCTGTTTGATCAGACCGAGGTGTCGTGTCTTGTACTCTGTAGACGATGCGCTAAACGAGGAGAAATGACTGCTGGCCATCGAGACTCGAGGCAATATCAAGCCCCCAGAGATCGAATCTTTCAAGCTTGCTGCGATGCAATGCAGCCATGCGGTTTCTTGATCACCAAATCGGAACACCACTCAGGGATGATTCAAGCTGAATCTACAGATGGGCAGTACTCCGATACACGCGATTTAAGCTTCTTCGAAGAGATAATGGTGTCATTTGTCCTGAAGCGCTGGCTCTCAAAGTTCAAGGAGAAAATTTCAATTTCAGTCACCGACGATGGATGGGTGCATGTTGAAAGCGTCTCTCAACCAAGCACCGTGATCATCGACCAAGGAAGGAATGTGGGTAATGTAATCAAGATTTGGCGGAAGCTCGATGAATATCTTCTGAATTCGCGAGGAGTTGTAATAGACAGTAGTGTTACAATTACCGGCAATACTGGTTCCGTCCAGAACGCCAGCCCGCATGCCCAGCAGCAAAACAATAGTCCCGCTAGCCGCCAAACCATTCACATGGGTGAGCACCTGGATGAGCAAGAGATGGCCGCTGATACTCTAGCAATTCTCAGTGATCTGCTGCTCTGGCGAACCTCTCTAAAGCGATGGGGACGAATCGAACAGATCTTGGCCCATATGCAGGCGGCCTTCGCTGACAGCAATATGACAACAGCCTGGAGTGCTGTTGCAGACCTTGCCCTAGCAGGAACTACGCGGAACACACGAATCGGGGACACGCCGACTGTACCTCCACCGGCAGCGGTTCGGGATCGTGTAAGTCAAATGATACATTCCCTAGACGGAGATATGGAACGCTCATCAGGGGACCCCGGTGTGGGCTAAGCCGAATCTAACGATACAATGTCCCGGCCCAGGTCGTTCGATTAGCGGATCGACTCTCCTTCTATCATCAGGGCCCGATGTGGATGTACGCAGCCCATACCTCTGGATTGTTAGGCCATCGATCTCTAAGTCGGCAGGTCGTGGTATGTAGTGCCTGGGCGGTAGAAGCCGTCCCACGGACAGCGATAATGCTATAAATGCCCTTCATGAAATGAACTGCCGGGCGGTCGCGGATTGGCCACAAGGTCGCGATGACGTTTCGATAGCCAGCGAGTTGGAAGGCAGAAGCAAGATGAAACGCCTCATCAGTAAGTCTGCCACCTGCCTGGGCTGTCGAGCATGCTGACAGATAAGCGAATTCTGCCTGCTCAAGGTGCAAGGCCGCAATGTCTGAGACGGTCAGAGGATGGAGCATGTGATCATTCAGAAGCAGATGGCTTGCGGAGGGATGATCGGGATTACTGACCGCATGGCAAGCGAAGTGAGCCCAGCGGTGTTCAGGAAGCTCCATCAGCACCCGGTCACGATGAGCGTCTGGCGCCTGAAGGACAGTTACCTGTGCGGGCAGTCGCGTACGGAGAATGTCCGCCTCACAGTCCGATCCCGGAAGATCATCGGCTCCCGAAGTGCGCGACATCGGCACGACAAGGGCGCAGACGTCGGATCCAAGCCGTTCTCCTTGGTCGGAACCATTGGCCCCTTGAGGGCGGCGGGCGTGCAGCAGTCCCCGTACCGTGGTGGAATAGGAGGAGATCACCCGACTGATCACCGTTCGGGCATCCGAACCGGTGTCCCGGTGATAACCAGCAGCGTGTAGCGGAAGTAGGGAGAGCAGTCCGGTCGGGCACCACCACAGCCGGGGGAGCGGGGCGCCATCGGTGGGGGTTCTGCTCAGGCATAGGCGGTCCAACACCGGATGGGCGATCATATCCCAGAGCCACTCCAGTGTCCGTAGCACTTGCTCATTACTATCGAGAGCTTCCGGCGATGAGTCTGCGGATGCTTCGGCCGCCGTCCCAGACTCCACGGCGGCCACAAACTGCCGCACCTGCCGCTCGACAAGGACCGGGGTTACGTCGGATAGTTCCAGGACATCGAGCTTGTCAGCGGTGAGGAGCAAAGCACTCGAGCCACGCTCGCTGATTGCTAGTACCACCACGGGACCCTGTTTGGCGCTCGTAAGCAGTTCATCGACCGAGGGGGGAAGCAAAAAGCGCGAAAACCCTGGCAGATTCCGAATTGTGGCAATCAGCCGATCCCACTGACGAGCCAGTTCGTGATGGGCGTCGGTCTGATGACTGCTGAGCAGAACTTGCTCATTCGAAAGGTCAGTCAGCCGATCACGCAAGTTTTCGAGTTGGTCAGCGGCATCGGGATAGTGGTCCCTCAGTATTGTGAGTTCGCTGCGGGCCTCAAGCATCTGGGAAATAAGAATACCGCGAGCCTGCTCCAGTAAGGTGAGCGCACGTTCGCGATCTCCGACTCGCAGGGCGCTGGCGCAAGCATCCTGCGCCAGCCCGCTCACGTCCACTAGCAATCGTTCCTGGTCGCTGCGATTTAGTCTTCGAGACGCCAACTGCGGCAGCAGTGAGATGGCATGGCCGAGCGCATTGGTGGCATCGTCCCAGTCGCCGTTGGCCATGGCCAGATTCGCAGCCATCCGGGCACTGGCGATCTGGTTGCCGGGTGGGCTGTCGAGCCGCGATGCGGCCAGGAACAATGACCGCGCCTCTCGCTCGCAGGCTTGATCATTGGCATCGAAGTATTTAACAGCCAGAGCGTGGCCGAGCGTTGTCAATAGACTCGTACGCATGGCATGTTCGTCTGGAAGCCCCCGAAGCCCATTGCGGGCAACACTGATGGCCTCCTCGAGGATTTGCGGCCGCCCTACCTGCTTGTACAGGTTTGTCAGCACCGTGGCGGCTTTGGCAAAGAAGCCTGGTCGGTCGGGGTCGGACTCCGGACTCGTGGCAATGACTTCCTGGAACAGTTCGGCGGCTTCCTCAATTGCAGAGACGTCATTAATCTCGAGGTAACGACGTTGTAGCCGGCTACCAAGTTCACTCAGTATTCCATGACGATGCCGATGGTGGAAAGGAAGCTCGGCGTGCGCCTCACGGCCAAGGGAGATCGATCGATCAAGCGCCTTCATTTCGCCGGTCTGTAGGAAATATAAATACTCTGCTTGACCGAGGTTGTTGAGTCGGCCCGCGCGGTCTGGAGACCTCTCTGGCGTTGCTGCCACACAGCGGGCCAGCACATCGATTGCCTCAACTAGAACTCGCCTATCCCTGGTTCGAAAAAATCGTTGCAAAAGGTTCGAACCGAGAGTGTTGAGCGCCAGCAAACCAACTCGTGTAGTGTTATCCGTCGCCGTAACAGCACGCCCGATCCGGACCGCTTCCTCATGTAGTTCTTCATTCCCTGTCCTCTCATGCAAGAGGTAAAGGAAACCAGAGAGGTTGACGAGCAGGATAACTTTCCCCGGATGCTCATCAGGCACCAGGGCCGACGCCCGATGCATCGTATAAATTGCCTGCTCCAGGTCCTGGCCATCGCCGGTTGTTTGATAACGTGCGTACAGGGCATGACTCAAACTCCCCAGTAGAAGGCCCGCCTTCACTCCTCCATTGGGCAGCTTCGCGAGGCAGGAGTGGAAGTGCCCGATCGCCTCATCCACAATCGCGTGATCGCCGCGCACCTCGTACTCGAGTCGCAGGAGGTCGGCCAAATCCGCTTGTGGCCACAGATCGTCTGGCAGTTTTGTCGCATACCACTGGACGGCCCGCCGGACCAACCGGACCGCCTCCATCAACGCCACCGTGTCAGCGGCGACCTCATACTGGCTCCTCAACGCTATTCCCGCATAGTGCAAGATGCGTCCTAGTTCTGGATGGCCGTTGTCGGCACATTCGAGCGCCTGTTGGGTCCATTGAACGGCCTCGGTCACTCTGTCCAGGTCGGCGGCTGTACCGTCGCGCCGGTCGAGGTAGGACATGCCAAGCCTGGCCATGATCCCGGCAGTCTCCGGGTCGTGGAAGCTCATGAGAGAAATAAGCCGTATGCGAGTTTGGATGAGGTCTTCGGTCGTAGGGATACCAGGATCAAGCTCTTGCCGGAGCTGAGCCATGCGTTCCAACCCGTGATATACCAGCAGCCGAAACGAGTCATCCACCGCACCTCGTTCAACCTGAGCCAGCAAAGCTTCGTTCGCCTCGTCGATTGTGGCGAGATCGCCGTATTCCTCGGCCAAGATAGCGAGTGCGGCACCGTAGTATCGGACGTATTGCTCACGCAGCGGATGCCACGGTGAAGTCTCCTTCAGCGCGAAGTCCATAAGCGCGGCTATCGCGTGCACACCTGATTGGCTCAGTTTGGCCGCGCCGGTGCTCAGCAGATCGTGTGCAATCGACGCCCAGCCGGATGGGTCATCACCGATGCCCCGGAGTCTCTTTTGTACCTCGCGGGGCAGCCCACCTGAGAAGTTGAACCGGTCGAGCCGCTCGTCAACCGCCGCACGGGCACGCTTCCCACGCATCATGTCCTCACTGATCTCGTGATCCACGATCAGTATCCCGGGGAGCCATGGCGAAAGTCGGTAGACGCTCGCATACCTGAGGACGCCGCCCCGATCTCGCGGCTGTTCTTCCTAGCAGCCATCCGCCCACGTTATACCGTTGCTAGGGTCAGCACATGCGCCTACCGGATAACACACATCATTCCCCCGAAATCTCAGTCGCCACGCAGGAGACCGTTGAAGAGGCCCTGGCCGTCCTTGGTGATCTGCTTCGATGGAGATCCTCCCCAGGGCACTGGGAACGGATCGAACCGGTCGTGACTCGGATGCAGGAAGCCCTCGCTATCGGTGATGGCGAGGCGTTGCGTCATGTGACTGCTGAGTTGGAGTTGATGGGTCCCACTCGCATCACTCGGATCGGAAGCACCTCCCTGGTTCCACCCCCGCCGCGAATCCGGGACCGTACGAATCAGTTGATCCATTCTCTGGGCGGGGACACGGCGCCATTGCCAAGCACTGCCGCCGCAGATGAGGCCGAAGCTGGAGATGCCTGACGATGAGCCCGCACATCATTGATCAGGAGCTTGTTGTCCATATTTTCGCCCCGCTGGACGGTCCGCGCGCGAATGAGGCTTATGCGCAGATTCGCGCGTTGTGGCTTGGCCTCCAGCGCAGGCTTGGCAGAGTAGAGGCAATTCCAGGCAGGCGTCTGCCGACTGAACTGCCCGCCGAACTCGATGCGCTTGGCTTGGCCCAGACCGTCGCTGCCTTCGAAGGGCCCGATGCAAGCACGCAGGCGATCGTTCGACGAGTACATGACGTACTAAATCTCTCATGTGCTTTCGCTGCGGAGCCACAGCATCCCCACTCGGAGCACCGTCGCGTGACGGCCCGGATAGGGTGCTATTCCCGCTCGGGGTGGGCGGAGTTCGACCGGCGGTGGAACGAGATCGCCAACGACGCCCTCGATCCGCTGCTCGGAGTAGCGCGTCTGTACCTCGCCAGGGTGCATAGCGATAACGCTGCAAAGGCGCACCCGTCTGCAGATCTGGCCGCCGCCATCCGTCCCTTGCTGCCCTTCGCCACCCACGACAGCGATTGGTGGAAGCGCGCATTTCGCGCAGATGGCGGGCTGGCCCTTTGGGAGCCATCTCCATTTGAAGACGCGCGGATCGAACGGCGGATCATTGTTGTTGCCGCCGAGAACCACGATGCCGCGCTGAGCGCCTGGACCTGGTCGCGTGGAGATGAGCACATGCCGCCCTTCGCGCGGTACCTTCTTCATGCCGCGAAGATCCGGTATCAGGTGCGGGTGCATGACCAGGGAAAACGAATACGCGACCTTCGGGGCCACACGGAAGGGGGCATTGGCAAGGTCGATCCCGACTCGACGGCAACCCTAGAGGAACGGCTGAGCCTCCTGCACACGAACGAAGCTGACCTTCTCGATGTGATGACACGACTGCGGATCATGCAGCGGACGGTCAAGATCGCCGCCGATAATATGGCCGCAGTGCTGGGCCAGTACTCCGCCGACAACCCCGACCGGAGTGTGTTCGGCGATGAATCGGCCCTGGCGAACTGGTTCGGTAAGCAACTCGAGGACGACCTGGCATATATTGAAGCGGCTCAACACCATGTGCGGCGGCTAGGCGAGATCACGGCCGATAAGTTACAACTGCTGCGGCGCCAAGAACTGACCTTCACACAGAACTCAGAATTGGACGGTTCCACTGCGAAACGATCACAGTCGAGGCAGAAAATTTTCACCGGCCCACGTGCTGAGTCGCATTCGCAAAGCGATACCGTAGACGTCAGACGCAATGTATTCGTCGTCTATGGTCGCGACGAGACAGTGCGAGAGCGCATGTTCGAATTCATGCGAGCCCTTGACCTCAAGCCACTGGAGTGGGAGCCACTCGTTGCGGCCTCCGACAGCACCGCGCCGTTCCTTGGAGACGTCGTCCAGCGTGCGCCAGCCCAGGCACAGGCGGCCGTCGTACTCCTGACTCCGGATGACCTCGTCCATCTCCACCCCGATCTACATGGTAAGTCTGAGCCTATTTTCGAGACCAAGCCGACCTGTCAGCCTCGGCCCAACGTCCTGATCGAACTCGGCATGGTACTCATGGCATACCCACAGCGAACGATCATTGTCGAGATCGGTGGCCTGCGTCCCATCGCTGACCTGGCGGGGCGCAATGTCATCCGCTTCGACGGCTCAGCCATCTCCACCGGCAAGCTCGTCGAACGCCTCAAGTCGGCTGGCTGCGCGGTGGACGATCAGGGCAGTGACTGGCGAATTCCTCGACGTTTCGCTGACCTTGACGCATACGACCGTGCACCTCCAGAGCCTCCAACATCCATACCTTCTAGTTGACTGGTATTAATTGAGAATCCTCCACCACCACGTTGCGCTGAGCTACCGGCTCAGCCTCGTTACAAGGGGCGCGGGTGTCCGATTCGTATACCAATGTCGACGGCGGACCGTCCCGAGTGGGTCACATTAGAGCAGCTCATCTCGCGGTCGTACGGCCCCGTTTTTTTTATTATTTCCGCCACCACTATCTCTCTATCTCCCGCACATCGGGTGTTCGATAACCATCACCGCGGGTACGTGAAGGGAAATCACCACGAGCGACAGAAAGCACCAGTCATCTAGAAAGACTTGAGAAAGGCCGCCATCTCCAGAAGATCGACCTCACCAAGATCATTTGGGTGGATCACGATAAGCAGTTCATTGCAGACCACAGCCTGCCGGGATTGCGCGATGAAAGACAGTAGGATCATCCGCAGCAGACCTTCCCTGTTGAGAACGTCGATGCGCGCTAAGCCGGAGCCGATGATGGGCATCGCGAGTCGACGGCGCTGACCGTGCTGGTGGACCGCGTTCCAAAGTCGTTCAAGGCTCAGCCAGAGATCCTTTAGTGAGGACTGGGCGACATTGTCTCTTCCCATGTGGCTGTAGGCGACCGCGAAGACGTGCCGGTGCGGCCTGCCGATCACCGCCACCGTTCCTAGAGGATAGCGGAGCAGCTTTCCTCGCTGCTTGGTCTGACGAGTTTCCCGAGCGATGGGGATGGTGCGTGATAACGCGCCGCTAAGGTCCTTGTCGAGGCGCCGATGATCACCATCATAGTGCCGCAACACAAGTTGCCCCTGTACAGTGGAGCTGCTGATCACTCCCCCGTCGCTGATCGAGGTGTCGAAGGTATCGGTAAACCCCACGACGATATCGGCGTCCTGTTCGAATAGATCACCGACCACCATCGAGATTGTTATTTGTGGGTTCTGGAACTCGTGAGACAACCTTTGGCGTGGAGCAGCGCGAAACACCCCCCAGAACAGACACGCAAGGATCGACGCTGGGACGGTCGTCCCCGTTCCTGGTAGAACCGCCGGCATCAGTTGGCCGACGAATTGAACCAACGCAGAAACTAGACCAAAAGCGACGAGCGTGTTGGCCGCAAACAAGCGCCGCCCACGAGCGGTTCCACTAACGGACCGCAACACGTAGTTGAGCCTCACCATATGGCGATCACCAAGGAACACGGTAGGGATACAGCGATCCACTCATCACCTAAACCGCAGTCGACGTGCCTTTTGAGGCTAGCATCTGGCCAGTCGGCTTCACCATGCCCGATTGGGTGATGCAGATGTGTCGGTGAATGCCTGGGTCTGGCGGAAGATCCACAAAGCCCTAGCCTCGATCCTTCGTGCGCCCAGCAGGACACGAGACACGAGGTGAAGTCGTGGCATAACGGCAGATCCTGGTGTTCGTAAGCTCGTCGTCACCTGCCGGTGGAAGTCCGGTCCGGGTAGCTGTCCGGAGGCCCGGTAGCTGACTGGCGGCGTCAGGGAGAAACTCCTGGCGTCGAAGCCCAGTGTCGAAAGCCCCGTTGGGGGAGCGAAGGTGCGGTCCGTAGCGTGACGCGATGTCTGCGGCGTCGCTAGAGGTCCGGGTCGCAAGATCGGGAACAGGGAGAACCGAGCCCCCGAAATCAGGGTGAACGCCCTGGAAGCGGTGGAGAGCCTGGAGCGCAGCCGCGAGGACTCCCCGGCGTATGGGGCACGGAACGTATTGATGGTGACGACGGGAACTGGAGAGGCCCTCCCCGGCCCGATGACCTGCGGCTGTGTTGTCGGAGCGTGGCGTCTTATAACCGGTTCACGCCGGGAAGGATCACTGCCGGGTGGGCGTCGGAGGCGACCGTACTACTGCTTGAGCCGACCGGACAACATAACCGGCGGTGAGGGAAGGGCCGCTGCTTCGTCGATGCGCAGTGTCTGTTGAGGAAGGGCCCGGTGAGTGCCGGTCAGGCGAGTCCCGCCGCGTCGGGGTCGCGGGAACCGCGGGTTCCGCGTGATCCGGTCCGAGCTATGCAGCATGTGCTGTACCGGGCGGCCAAGGTCGATCCCGGGCGAAGATTCCAAGCGTTGTATGACAAGTGCCGCAGAGACGTTCTGCAGCGCGGGCGGTCCTGATGCGTGCCAACAACGGCGCTCCGGGTATCGGCAATATCACTCTGGCCGAGGTCGAGGAGTACGGCGTCGTCCGACTCTTTGATGAGTTGGCCGACGAACTTCGGGAGGAACAGTATTGGCCGCTTCCGGCGCGGCGGGTCTTGATCCCTAAGCCGGGGTCTGCGGATCGGGCATAGTGATCAGGATCTTGGCGAGAGGGTGCGCGTCGAGCATCTCCTCCACCTCGGAGGCTACCTGATTACGTTGGTCGTGCACGCTCCGCGGCGAGCGAGCCGAGTGCGGGAGGACCAGCAAGGCGGACGTAGTGCCCGGGACTACCACGGTCTGCGCCTTCAGCGCGGCACGCGATGTCGGCGGCCAGCCGCTCGGCCATGCGTGGGGCGAGGGGCTTGGCGAGGCCCAAGAGCTGGTCGCGTCCGGCGGCTCGCAGGCCGTCCGGCCCGTCCTACTTGGCCAGCAGTTCAAGGGTCGCCGGGTGATGCACGACCGATTGCCTTCTCCAGCGGGGGGTACTTGTCCATGGCCTATGCACCCTTGGTGAGTGCAGGCCTGATCTGGTGTCGACTCGCCGCATTGGCGCTGCATGCTGCTGTTGACCGTCCGAGACGGCACGCAGGTCTTTTCGCTGTTGGACGTCCTGCCTCATCCTTTGATCAGTTATCGGAGAACCTTGATGTAGCGACGAAGACGGAGATCGCCCACAAGCTGATGAATGGGCCGCTACAAACGCAAGCGGAATGGGCAGAACGCAACTGTGCTTGAGCTTTGGCCGCTCTCAGCGCGGGCCCTTCTGCCGAGTTTGAAGTTGCCGCATCGAGTTGCCCGCGTGCAGAAATGCTCTGCTGCCAGCCGCCAGTGCCCATGGTCGTCCATTTCCGTTGTCACACATTTGGTCACGCAGCCATCAGCCAGCTCGGGCTTCGAGAACCTCGGAAGCAGGCCACCGCTCCTGAAGGACGCGGGCGACTGCCTGATGTTTGCTTCCCACGACATAGGCCATGCTGCGCGGGTCGAGGACGGCCAGATCAACTTCAGCTCCCAGAAGTTCGTCCCCCCATGGCTTGATCGCGTTGGCCAGCAGGCCAGAGTAAGTGAGGTGCGAGTACTTCTCGTCATCACCTGCTGCCTCGCGCGCTCTCGTACGCCTGTGAACTGACCGCGACGAAGACTCCGAAGGTGACACGGCGGCCGTCATCCAGTGCAACCGGCAGGAGAACACGAAGAAACTGGCCCATGCCCTCGACAACGAACACATGGGGTCCGCCTGCCACTCGGCTCTCGATCTCCTCGTCCGGCAACTCTGCTACGGGGTCGGGTAGCCGGTAGTTGAAGCGACGATCGTTAGGATCAAGTGGTCCACCGCAACACGCGCAAGCGAGCGGATGTGAAGACATACGCGCAATGGTGACATATCGGAATACAAACGGTTCATTCGATCCTCAAGCGTGCCATCCGGCACGACCCGCCCCGTGACCTGGTGCTCAGGAACGTGGCCGAATTGGTTTATTGGTCGTCAATCCGACTCCACGGGTCTGAATGATCGCGGGGTTATGGCGCTGGATTTCTGTTCAGGGCCTCGACGGTCAGTTCGGCGATGTGCTCGACCGTGGTGATGCCGTCCGGCATGGAGGAGTTTCGTCGGGAAATGGCGGCGATCAGGTAGTCGTGGCCGTTGCCGTGGATGCGGCCGATGCTGTTGATTGTCCAGCGTCCGCTGTCGGCCGTGCGGGGTAGCCAGCCGTTCTTGACGGCCGTCGTGTCGTTGTCGCTGGCAGCCGCGCTGATGCCCCAGGCCTGGGCGGGGGTGACGTCCGCCATCAGGCCCAGGATGTAGCGGCGGCTTTCGGCGTTTAGTGGGCTGGTTTTGGAGGTGAGGGATCGGAGGATGCGGAGTTGGTCGGCGGCGCTGGTGGTGGTTGAGCCCCAGTAGCCGCCGGGGCCGGGTGTTGTGTCGCGTAGGCCGAGTTTGCGGTTGGCGGTGGCCAGGCCCGGTGCGCCGCCGATCTGGTTCCAGAGTGTGGTGGCCGCGTCGTTGTCGCTGAGTGTGATCATGAGTTTGGCCAGGTTTCGTTCGGTTGCGGTGAGTTTCCGGGCGTCCTGCTGTGCGCGTAGCAGGAGTGCGGCGAGAATGTCGACCTTGACGATGCTCGCGGTGACGGTTCGCAGGCCGGTGTTGTAGCCGTAGGTGATGCCGGTGGACAGGTCGTGGATCTGTATCGACGCCTGGCCGGAGCGGTCCTTCAGGTAGGTGGCGAGGTTCCGGGTCAGGTTGGCGCGTGACGATGTGGAGAAGGTCGCCTTGGCCACGGTGGCCACCTTGGAGTCGGGGGAAGCATGGAGGGCCCGGAGGCGCACGCGGGGTAACGCCACCGCGCCCGGGACGCCGGTCATGACCATGATCACTGACACGGCGGGGAACACCATTTTCCGCCAAAGCCCGATCCACCGGCCAACTCCGGGGATCTCACCCGACCGTCGAGACATCATGCGGGTCAGCGTGATGCCTGCGCATCTACCCAACCTTTGACAAACCTATAGATCTCCTGACAATTCACTTTGCCGAGACAAATCCCCAAAAAAAGATCACAAGCGTGGTACCCCTGGCGCGGCCACCTGGCAGGACGTCCGAGGATGTTCCAGGCACGTCCTCGGACGTCTCCACCGTGGCGGCTCCTGCGCAGCCTCGACAACATCTCGACGAGAGGCTGCGGCGTGGTCACCCGCTGACCGGGCCCTCCCCCCATGCGGTCGAAGTGCGGTGACGACAAGCCAGGTCAGCGGGGGCTTTGGGGCCGAGAAGTAGGTGGATTGCGGTCGAAGCGGTTCAGGGCGATGGCGATGGGGCCCGCGACGAACGAGGAGGACAGGGTGCCCGCCACGATGCCGGTGACCAGGGCGATGGCGAAGTTGTGGAGGGAGTCGGCGCCGAAGACGGCCAGGGCGCCGAGGATGAACAGGGCGCCGAGGCCGGTGTTGATCGTCCGGGGGACGGTCTGCAGGATCGCGCTGTTCACGGCTTCGGGGAGATGGTCCTTACTCGACCACAGCTCCCTGACCCGATCGAAGACCACCACCTTGTCGTTGACGGAATAGCCGACGATGGTGAGCATCGCGGCCAGGAAGATGCCGTCCACCGGCTTGCCCAGCCAGGCGAACAGCCCGAGCACCACGGCGACGTCCACCAGCAGGGCCAGCACCGCCGCCACGCCGAAGGTCCACCGGAACCGTACGGCCAGATAGACCAGCTGGGCGGCCATGGCGACGATGATCGCGATGGCGGCGTTGCGGCGCAGTTCCGCGCCCATGCTGGGGCCGATGAACTCGTCCCGGCGCTTGGTCACCTCGCCCGCGTGGCCCCGCAAGGAGTCCTGGATTCTGGCGACGTCCTCGGGGGTGAGCTGCCCGGCCCGGATGGAGACGAGCCCGGCCGAGGAGTGCACCACGGCGGACGGGTGACCGGCGTCGGCGACCGCCCGTCGGGCGACATCGCCCGGCACGGTGCCGGAGGTGGTGAACTCGACGGCTCTGCCTCCGGTGAACTCGACGCCGAAGTTCAGGCCCTGGGTGAGCGTCCCGGCCAGCGCGACCGCGACCAACCCGCCCGCGATTGCCAGCCACCAGCGGCGGGCCGCCATGATCGAGGGGTTCCTGCGGGTGAGCCACGACCTGATCCGCCCGGCCGACCCGATGCCGGACGCTTTCGGCCCGACCCGGCCGATGACCGCCTGGGTGAGCACGCGGGTGATCAGCATCGCCGAGACGAGCGAGGCCAGCACCCCGATCCCCAGCGTCACGCCGAAGCCCTTCACCGGCCCGGAAGCCAGCCAGAACAGGATGCCGGCGGCGATCAGCGTGGTGATGTTGGAGTCGGCGATGGCGCTCCACGCGTGCTTGAAGCCCAGGTCCAGATCGGCTCTGAGGCCGCGCCGGGGAGCGCGGCCGTACTCCTCCCTGGCGCGTTCGAAGATCAGAACGCAGGCGTCGATGGCGATGCCGATGGCCAGGACGAAACCGGCCAGGCCGGAGAGAGTGAAGGTGGCGCCCATGGCCACCAGCACGGCGTACGAGATGAGGCCGTAGCCGGCCAGGGCGACGGCGGCGAGCAAGCCGGCCAGGCGGTAGACGACGATGATGAACAAGGTGGTCAGGATGAGTCCGGTGATCGCGGCCTTGGCGCTGGCGTCGATCGCGTCCGCGCCGAGAGTCGGGCCGACGCTGCGCTGCTCGACCAGGTCGAGCGGGACCGGCAGCGCGCCCCCCTTGATGAGCACGGCCAGATCGCGCGCCGCCTCGTACCCGAACGAGCCGGTGATGTCGGTCGAGCCGCCGGGGATGCCCGCCCCGCAAGCTATCGAGGGGTTGAGCTGCGGTGAGGAGATGATCTTCTGGTCGAGGACGATCGCGATCCTGCGTCTCGGGTCTCCCGGCGCCGCGCAGGCCACTTCGCCAGTCAATTGTTGCCACGCCCGGGCGTCGCGGAAGTTGATCTCGACCGACCAGCCGGGCCCGCGCTGCGGGTCGGTGCGCTCGCCCGCGCCGGTGATGCCGTCGCCGCTGATCGCGGCGGGGCCGATCCGCAACCGCTGGCCGTTTTCGTCGCGCGGCGCGGTCTGGTCGGTCTCCTCGGCGAGAGCGAGTACGGGATGGATGCTCAGCTGCGCGGTCCTGCCGATGACCTCGGCGGCCTGAGTGGGGTCCAGGATGCCGGGCAGTTCCACGACGATCCGCCGCTCGCCGGAACGGATCAGGGTGGGATCGACCACGCCGAGCGCGTCGGCTCGGCGGCGCAGCACGTCCAGGGCGCGGTCGGCGGATTCGGAGTCGGCTTTGACGGTCGGTGAGTCTCTTGCCTCGAAGACGAGCTGGGTGCCGCCTCGCAGGTCGAGGCCCAGGCGGGGCGAGAGACTTACGGTGATGATGATCGAGGTGACGATGACGGCCAGCGCCGCCAGCGCACGCCAAACAGGCGCACGGGACACGGAACCCTCCACAGGCTCGGATGTGCGGGAAAGAAAGAGCTGGTCAGAGCTGCGTGGAGGGCGGGGCGCGCGCGGGCGGCGCGCAGCGGCGGGGAGTAGGGCGAGCCCGATCGTCGCCGGGCAACGAGGAGTCGTGCCAGACGGCGCGCAAGAGGGGCGCGCCGGAGGCGAGAACGGCGTGCCAAGCCGTTCCGGGCACTTCGTGGGCGGTACGGACCTGCGCGAGGGGCAGCGCGCGGCCGACAGGCTGCTGCTGCTCGGCCTGCCACGAGACCGCGCTCGGCGTGGCCGTGATTCCGGTCACCCCGGAGGCGTGAAGGGTGACGGGCAGCAGCCATGCCACCAGGAGCAGGACGGCGGGCAACCTGGTCCGCACGACGCCTCCTCCCGGCCGGTGACCGCCCAGCCTAGCCCGCGTTCTGGTGCCTGAGGTGGGCTATGGTCGGGATTATGCGGCTCCGGAGACCCTGTGGCTCCGCCTCCTTCACGGCGGCGGTGGGTCTTCTCCTGCTCGCACTCGTCATGTTCGCCTCCACTCCGGCGTGGGCCACGAGCGATCCGGGACGGGACTCCAACCCGTGCGCGACCGACGTGATCACGCCGTTCACGCAAACGTCCGCGGCCCTGGCGCTGCCGCCGTTGACCGGGGCGCCCGGTCACGCGTCCCGCCTGTGGCCCGTGGCCAGGTGGGCGCAACCGGTGTCCGGAACCCGACTGGCCTGGCCCGACGCGGGCTCGGCCGACATTCGCGACCCCCAGCAGTCGGGGCATCGCGCGCCGGGCTCGCGTAGCCCGCCGACGCTCTAGAGGTTCTCTCCTTCCCCCGCGCGCGAACCGCGCCTGGGGCTCATCGATCTGCCGCGAACGCGCGGGATCGCTGAATTCTCACGCTAGGAGTGACACCGTCATGGCGTCTTTGCACACGTTCATTCAGGACTACGAGTGGCACCTGGCCCGGCTCGAACAGCTTCGCGCCCTGCTGGAGGAGCGCCGCTCCGCCGCCAGGAACGAGCTGGAACGGTCAGGTGCCCAGCACCGCCTGCTCGCTCAGCTCGCCGCCATCGAATCCGCCATCGAACGGATAGACCGAGGGCTGTACGGCGCCTGCCAGCGCTGCGGCACGTTCATCCCGCTCACCGTCCTGTTCCAGGCTCCGCACGAGCAGCGGTGCCCCGACTGCGCCCGCCTCACCGCGAAAGAGATGGCAGCATGAGCGACACCGGGCTCAGCCGGGTCCAGACCGACGCCATCGCCGAGGAACTGCGGGAACAGCACATGTGGCGGACCTCCCGCCTCCAGGAACTCCACACTCTGGTCGAGACCACGGAAGGCGACGGAGACCTGCGCCAGCGCACCCTGGCCGACCTCGCCGCCACGGAACGGGCCATCGCGGAAATCGAGAAGGGCCTGGCCCGCCTCTCCGAACGCGACTATGGCCAGTGCGAGGACTGCGGCACCTCGATTCCGTACGAGCGCCTGAAGATCCGCCCGCTGACCCGGCACTGCATGCCCTGCCGCCGGGCCCACGAGTCCCGCTGACCCCCGTCCCGCGTGCCCACCCGGGCACGCGGGACCACCATCAGACTGGTCTCCGCCCTCGGCCCGGT
>NZ_BLAF01000054.1 GCF_009687885.1 Acrocarpospora pleiomorpha | reverse complement strand
CGAACCGCTGAGCCCTCCATGTACGGCTCGGAAGACCCTCGTGCGACGAGAAACCGCGAGCCAAATCAATGGCAAGACATCCTGATGTTCTGCGTCACGTCAGCCGGCCCACAGAATGTCCACAACGCGGACGATCTCAACCGAGTCCAGAATCAGGAACGTGACGAATCCATGGTCGCCGAAGTCGGCTCGCCGTACCTGCGGGTCGTCAGTGGCCATGCTGGTGAGCGGGTCATACGGGTTCTCGCAGACGTCGGCCATAGCCTTCACCAAGGCGGTGAGCGCGTCAGTGGGGAAGCCGCCGAGCTGGCTTAGCGCCCGCTCGGATAAGTGGGGGCGGTAGGTCACCGGCGGCGGGCCAACTCGTCGGCGATGGCCTCATCAAGCGGTGTGGTCGCGCCAGCACCTTCCTTGGCTTCCTGGATGGCGTCGTAGTAGCCGGGCCGGTTGGTGGCGATGACCGTCAGGTGCCATCGGTGCAGCAGCCGCTTCAGGGCCGTGTAGCTTGCCAGGTCGTCACGTGCCGCCTCGACCGCCTGACGGTACTGGCGGAGAAACTCCGGCCGCTCCCGGACGGGCAGACCGCGAAGGATCACTTGCGGGTCCTGCGGGTCCTCCTCGATGGGCTGAGCGCTCATAGAAACAACCGTACCCCCACGTGCGTGGAACCGGTGCTGCCCCCGGTGAAACGCAGATGGAATGTCAGGCGATGGCAGAAGCGTGGTCCTGGCCGCCAGGATTGCGTGCGGCTATCACCTGAACTACTTATTTGTCAGGATCTTGGCCGACGAGTGTGGCTTCCGCTCGGCCTTCGTCGCGGGCGCGGGCGAGGAGGTCCGCGAGGCGCTGGCGGCGTCGCCGGGTGATGGTACGGAAGGCGAGGAAGAGGGCGCCGAGGATGGCCACCAGGGCCAGTTGCGGCCAGGGCACGGTCCAGACCGTCACGGTGGCCGAGGAGGGCAGGATCGCGGCCGGGCCGCCGTCGCGGATGGCGGGAGTCACGTTGACGGTCGTGCTGAGCGGTCCCAGCGCCCAGACTCCCCCGATGCGGGCGTCGACCTCCCGGCTGCCGCCCGGAAACAGCTCCTCGACCTCGGCCTCGGTATCGTGCGAGGCCAGGCCGAACAGTTCAGCGATCGTCACCCGGCCGGTGCCGGTCATGGCGACGTTGCCGTCGCTCGTCGCGGTGTACCTGACGCGGATGGTGCCGGCCGAGAAGGGGTTCCACGACTGCTGGTATGTGGCGGTGAGGTCGTTGATGGCCACGGCTGCCCTGACCGTGCCGGTGGCCCGCATCATGACCCGGAACCCGACCCGGCTCTCGACGGCGACCGTGCCCCCGGTGCTGGTGACCGTCGCCGCGATACCGGCCGGATGGTCTCCCGGCGAGGTGCCTTCAGGCACGGTGATGGTGAACGGCACCACCTTCGTCTCCTTGGCCCCGACCGTGACCTTTTCCTGCACCTGGATCCAGGTTCCGCCGTCCGCTGACGCGCGGTTGGACGGCAGCATGTTGAAGCGTCCCTTGTCCGTGAGGTAGCCGTCGGCCGCCTTCAGGGAGAAGTCGAAGGTGTTGTCGCTGAAGTTCCGCACGGCCAGGTGCTCGGTCACCGTCTGACCCGGGTCGAGCGTGAGCTCGATCCATCGGCGGCCGTCCGGACCCTGCTGGTTGGCCGGCTGGACCGACCAGGTGAGCGCCGGGTCAGCCGCGGCGGGCGCGATCGGCACGGCGACGAGCACCGCGGCCAGGACGGCGAGCAGCCGCGGCAGGGCCCGCGGCAAGATTCGGATCATGGCGAGGTCCTCCGGCATGGATGCGGTGGGGGGCCGCGTCGCCGCGGCCCCCCACCTGTGCGTCACTCGAACAGGGACAGGGTCAATGTAGAGGTGTACGAACCGGCGGCGACATCCGCCGGGGTGCGCAGGAACAGGTCGGCGTTGACGGAGAACGCGCCTTCGGCGACGGACCCGGAGTCGAACGTCGACACCAGCAGTTCCTGGTCGACCAGACCGACGTTGTTGCCGGGCTGGGTCGGCTCGTCGAGGACGGTCACCACCTCCTCACCTTCGGCGATCAGGCCGGTGTCACCACCGTCGATCAGGTGCGGCTTCCAGCCCAGGTGCCCGGCGCTGATCGGCGCCTGACCGGTGTTGCCGGCGAAATCGGTCGCGCTGCCCAGCACGGCCCACGCGGCGCCGGCGGGCACCTCCTCCGCCGTACGGGTGTCGGTGACCGTCACCGTCGGCAGCGTGCCGGTGAACTGGCGGATCTCCAGGGTCGAGCCGTCCTCGGACAGCGCGACGGAGCCGTCGGCGATCGACATGGCGAGCACGCCCGGCTGCCGGATCTCCTCGATGTCGACCGTCACCTCTACGTCACTGCTGTCGCCGGGGTCGGCCATGGCCGGCGACTGCACCATCGTCTGCAGCGCCATCATCGCGGCCAGGACGGCACCCGCCGTGATCAGCCGCTTTCGGTATGTGTTCATGCGATTGCCCTTCGTGATTGGTGGAAATGGTGGAAATCAGCAGGCCAGGCCGGGGTGTTCCGCGGTGGAGACAGTGGTCACCTCCTCGCCGTCCACCGTCCCGGTGGCGCGGACGGTCACCGAGCCCGCCGCGACCGAGGCCGTCCGGGTGGCGAACGACTGGTAGGCGCTGGCACCCGGCGCGACGTTCGCGAAAGACCGCTCGCCGTACGCGGTCTCCAGCGCGATGGTCACCGGCGACTCGTGGTCGTTACTCGCCCGCACGGCGATGTACGCCTTGCCGGCGACGCACCGCGGCTGGACGGTGACCGTGACGGGCACCACGGCCGGCTGGGTGCCCGGGTCGTCGGCGAAGACCCGCCACTCCGTGATCGCGACCGCGGAGAAGGTGGTGCCGTTGCCGTTGGCCCGGACCGTGGCCCGCACCCGGGGTGTGGTGACCGGGTCGAAGGTGACGGTGTTGAACGCGGTCGTGCTCGTGCCGTACGCGGACGCGCCGGTCACGTCACGCCAGGCCGAGCCGGCCTCGTCCCAGTACTGCAGCCCCCACCCGTCGGGTTCGGCGACGCCGTCGCCGGTGCCGCGGTTGGAGTCCCGCCAGAACTTCAGTTCCGTTCCGGTGAGTCGTACGGGGCGGGCCCAGTCGTACTGGACCCACTGGGTCTCCGGGCGGGTGCCGGACCAGGTGCCCCAGATCTGCGCCTGGCTCGGGCTCGCCGGGTCGGCGCCGTCGTTGAGGGCGGTGACGCTGTTCCAGCCCGCCGTGTAGGAGGCGGTCGGGGTCGCGATGGGCCCGATGTTGCCGGTGAGCGGCCCGGACAGGTCCGCCGGGATGGTGACCGTCTTGGCGGTCTCCAGGTTTCCGGCCACATCGAGCGCGCGGAACGACACGGTGTGCCGGTTCGAGTCCGGTGCCGCGATGGCGCCGGTGTAGGCGGTCCACGCGCCGGTGCCGATGGCGTACTCGATGCCGGCGACCCCGGAGGTCGCGTCGCTCGCGGTCACCGTGACCGTCCGGGTGGCGCTCACGGTGGCCGTGCTGACCGGTGCCGTGGCGTCGATGCGCACGGCGAGGTTCGCGGGCGCTGAGACGTTGCCCGCGCGGTCGGTCGCGGTCGCCGTGACGGCGTGCTGGCCGTTCCCGGAGACGTTGACGTCGACGTTCCGGACGTCCGTCGCGACGACCGGCTGGCCGTCGTCCACCTTGGACTCGATCGTCAGGCGGCCGCCCCGGTCGTCGACTCCGGCGACGCGCACCCGCACCGCGGACCGGAACCAGCCGGCGCTGCCCGCGCTGCCACTGGGCGTGAGCGTCAGCGTCGGCGCGGTCTCGTCGCCCTCGGTGTCGCCGGGCGAGATGACCTTGACCTGCGCTGAGACCCTGCCCGCGGCGTAGCCGAGCACGGTGCCCTGGAGCGTCAACGTGCCGGGCTCCGCGACCTGCTCCGCCGTCACCGGGTCCCAGAAGACCGGCACCTGCAATGTTTCACCGCCGAACGACACGCCGACGGCGCCGGGCAGATCCCGCTCGCCCACTTCGACCGTGATCGCCGGTGGCGTGACGGATCCCGGCTGCGCGGCGAGGATCTTCCACTCCTCGACCGCCACCGCCGAGTAGGTGCTGCCGTTGGTCGACGCGTCGAACACCGCGCGGACCTGCGTGGTGGTGACCGGGTCGAACGTGGTGTTCTGGAAACCCTGCGTGCCGGTCGGGTAGCCGCTCGGGTTCGGCGCGTCGGCCCACTGCCCGGCGCCGGCGTCCCAGTACTGGACGCGCCAGCGGGCCGGTGCGGCGACGCCCACGCCGCTGCCCTGCGGCTGGTCGTTCCAGAACTCGATCTGGGAACCGGAGATCCGCATCGGCTGGTCCCACGTGTACTGCACCCACTGCTGGGGCGGGTTGTTGCCGGTCCAGGTGCCCCACATGTCCGGCGGCAATGGGTTCGACCGGACGATCTCGTCGTTGAGCGCCTTCACCCAGTACTGCGTGGGCACGGGCTCGTTGGAGACGGCGACCTTCGCCTCCTGCGCGATGTTCGCCCGGGGCGTGAGGTCGCGTCCCTTGACGGGCGTCGGCGTGACGAGCTTCATCCGCGGTGGGGTCTGCGTGTCGTCCCACTCGACCGGGTCGATCGCCACCGAACGGCGGAAGTGACCGCCGCCCACGGCGTCGGCGGTGTGGTAGGCGATGTACCACTTGCCGTTGAACTCCAGGATGCCCGGGTGGCTCGTCGTCGAGGAGACCGGCCGGAGCATGGTGCCCCGGTAGGTCCACGGCCCCTCGGGCGAGGAGGCCGTCGCGTAGGCGATGCAGGCGTGGTAGTTCGCCGGGGTGCACGCCGAGGTCGGGCCGGCGTTGTTCCCGGCGTACGCCATGTAGTAGGTGCTGCTGCGCTTGAAGATCCAGGCCGCCTCGAAGAAGCCGGTCAGGCCGGTGACGGTGCGCTGGGTGCCGACCGGGGTCTTCATGTCCTGCTGGAGTTCCAGCATCCGCAGGTTGCTGAACGAGCCCCAGTAGACGTACACCCGCTGGTTCGGCGCCGTGCCGTCGACGAGGATCGTCGGGTCGATGTTGTGGATGGTGTTGGCCGTGGGCACCCGCTGGGAGATGATCGGCCCGCCCGCGTGGTCGGTCCACGGGCCGGTCGGGCTGTCCGAGACGGCCACGCCGATGGCGAACTTGTCGGACGCCGGGCTGTCCCGCTCGTTGATCGGGACGTACCAGTAGTAGCGCCCGTCCACGCCGCGGACCACCTGGCCGGCGTACGCGCGTGCCGGCGTCGCCCAGGCGAAGACCTGTTCCGGGCGCATCAGCGAGGGGTAGTGGGTCCACTCTCCGGCTTGGACGTCCGCGGTGCGGAAGGCGCCCCACTCGTTCATGATGAAGTCGTTGGTGGACGGTCCGGCCTGGTCGTGGCCGGTGTAGATGTAGAGCTCGTCGCGGCCGCTCTCGTTGCCGGGGGCGCCGGCCGGCACGACGACCGGCGCCGGATCGGCCGAGTAGTAGCTGCCGTCGCCGAGGATGGGGTTGCGGGTGTTGGTGAAGGTAATCGAGTCGGCGGCGTAGGCCGGCGCGGCGACCCCGATCAGGCCGCCGACGAGGAGCCCGGCGGCCGCCGCCGCGCGGAACCGGCGTAACCGCCGGGGGGTGGTGTTCACGGTGTCGATCTCCTTGCGGGGGGTGGTGGTGGCGGCGCCGGTCGGGCGCCGCCACCACGAAGGGCTAGCCGCAGCTGAGGGCGCCGAACGGCGCCTCAAACTGCGCGGTCACCGGCTGGCCGTCGACGGTTCCGGTGGCCTTCACCGTCGCGGTCCCGGCCGCCACCGTCTTGGCGCGGGAGTTGAACGCCTGGAAGGCGGACTTCCCGGGCGCGACACCGGACACCGTCCGCGAGCCGTACGGCGTGACCAGCTCGATGGTGAGCGGCACGTCGTCGGCGTTGCGGGCGCTGACGGAGACGTAGACGTTGGTGCCGGTGCACTGCGTGCGTGCCGTGACCTCGACGTCCCACGACGGGGCCGCCGGGGGGTCGCCCACGGTGAGGGTCAGCGTGGTCCGCGTGGCGCCGGCCTCGCTGACGTAGTCGGGCAGGATCAGGTCACCGATGACGGTGTAGCGGCCCTCGGTGTTGACGATGGCCGGGTCGAACCGCCAGTTGACGCCGATGGCCTGGTTGTCCCGGGACCCGTCGTTGTAGGAGACCTCCACCTTGTGCGGCAGGTAGGGCAGCTCGCCTACCGCGACCTTCTGCTCGAACGACTCGGCGCCCTGGATCGAGATGCCGCCCTGCGACATCTCCGGCCGCACGTACACGCGGGCCTCGGCGATCAGGCCGTACGCGTCGTTCGTGCCGTAGACCACGAACGGGTCGACGTTGGGCTCCGCGACCATCGCGGGCGTGATCTCCTGCCACTTGAACCCGATCGTGCCGCGCTCGCCGCTGGCGTACACCCCGTCGAGCGTGCTCGGCAGGGTGGGCACCTGGCCCACGCCGGTCCGGATGAGCACCGGCGAGCGCACCGAGTCGACGGTCTCGCCGTTGGCGCGCCAGCGCAGCACGCCCGTGCCCGCGCCGCCGGTCATGAGGCCGAAGATGCGGATACGCAGGTGGCTGGTCGAGATCGGCTCGAAATTGAAGTGGTTGTAGGCGTTGGTGGCCAGACCGGCGGCGTACGTCGACCCGTTGGTGAGGGTGACCGGGGTCCACGTGGTGCCGTCGTTGGAGGCCTCGATGGCGTAGGTCGTGGCCGTGGGGCGGCGGGTGCCGCCGTTGTCGTCGTACCAGTAGATGTCGGTCGACGACAGCCGCACCGGCGAGGTCCACTTGTACTGGATCCACGCCGCCTGCGCGACGCTGGTGCCGTTCTGTGGCTGGCCCCAGTTGCCCCAGCCGTTCCCTGAGCCCGGGTTCGAGCTGCTCGGGGTGGTGGCCTCGTTGACCCGCGAGTGGTTCTCCCACGACGCGGTGCCGTTGGTGGTGATCGCCGCCGAGGAACCGAACTCCGCGACGACCTCCTTCTTGGCGATGGTCACCGCCACGGTTGCCTCGGACCGCTTCTCGCCGTCGCCGGCGAAGAACCGGAACACGTAGTCACCGGCGACGGTGCCGGTCACCCGCGTGGTCAGCGCCTTCGGGTCGGAGAAGATGACGCCCGCTCCCTGCGGCGCGGAGACGGTCTCCCAGCCGAAGGTGAGCTCGTTGTCGTACGGGATGCCGTCGTCGGACGCCGTGCCGACCAGCTTGGTGGACAAGTTGCCGTCCGCCGAGCCGTCGCGCGCGGCGGTGACGACGGGCGCCTGGTTGGAGACGGGTGGCACCTCACGCCCCGAGTCGAACACCTGGATCTCGGAGATCGCCGTGTAGAGGGTCGGGTTGTTGGTGAAGGCGATGCGCACCTTGTCCGCCGTCACGCTCTGGAAGAGCGCCTCGTTGAACTTCGCCGCCGGGACGGTCGGGTTCTTGAACTGGCCCGGCACCTCCTTCCAGCCGCCGCTGCCGTTGGGCACCTGGATCCACCAGCGCGCGGGCTCGCGGTAGCCGCCGGCCTGACGGTCGCTGACGAAGTACACCTTCACGTTGTCGAACGACTTGGCCGAACCCAGGTTGAGCTCGACGTAGCCGTTCTTGTCACTCGTGCCGGAGTTGCCCCAGTACGGTTCGCTGGCCGTGACGCCGTCGGTGACCGCGGCCAGCGACACCGGCCGCTCGGTCTCCTTGGTCGCGCCGGGCGTGTAGTTCATCGAGGTGGTGCTCCAGCCGGGCGTGTGGAACTGCCGCCACGGCGTCGACCGCGCGCCCTGCTGGGTGTACGACGAGCTGAGGGTGGCGCCCGCCGCCAGGTTCTGCGCGTCCTCGCTGAGGTCGATGCCGGCCGTCTTGAGGTAGGAGACGACGCGGTCATCCTCGATCGGGGTGTTCACGGCGCTCGGGAAGCCGGCGGTCGCCGCGGTGAAGGTGACGTCCAGGCCCGCCTCGGCCTGGACCAGCCTGGTCTTCGGGTCGTAGACGAACTTGCCGAGCTTGTCGGTGCTGACCTTCTTCTCGCCGTTCACGAACAGGCTGTAGCCCGCGCCCAGGCCGTACTTGCTGCCGTCGGGGTCCCAGACGATCGTGACGTCCTGCCCGTGGTAGCGCAGGTTGTTGACCATGAAGTGCTCGTAGCCGAACTTGATCGGCCACAACTCGATCTTGTCGTCGGAGCGCGGCTGGAGGCCGGCCATGTCCTCGACGAAGATGTAGTTCATGTTGCCGAGCATCACGTGGTTCGGGTTGTTGCGATTGTAGGTCTTCGCTGTCGCGTTCCAGTTGGAGTAGTACTCCGCCTGGTTCGGCACCCGCACGTCCGCGCCGGGGTAGATGCTCCAGGCCATCCAGTCCAGCAGCCGCTTGGCGTACTCCGGAGTGATGTACTTGTGCGTCGGGTCGTAGTGGCGCAGCGCCGAGCGGACACTGCGGTACTGCACCGTGAAGTTGATGTTGGAGAAGTTGTTGGAGCCGCCGATCCCGTAGGCCGTCCGGTCGTACTGGTTGGCGGTGTAGAACGGGAAGATCGGGAAGTTGTCGCCGTAGGTCAGGAAGCGGTACCCGTCGACGTAGGTCTGCCACTGGTCGAACGGGATGAGGTTCTCGGCGTAGATGTCGTAGAGGTTCGACTCCTTCGCCGGGATCAGGTTACGGGCCGCCACGGGCAGCGGGTTGGCCGTGCCGTTGGAGCTGGCCCCGCTGGTGGCGCCGTGCGACGTACCGGCCAGGAACATCCGCGTGTCGGGGCTCCACAGCCGGGTGAGGATCGCGTCCCTGATGCCGTTGGCGCTGGTCGCCATCTGGTTGACCTTGGCCTGGTCGGCGCCGGCGATCTGGTAGAGCTGCCGGGCGGCGTCGAACGCGCCCCACACGTACGCCGACTCGGGACGTTCGATCGTCCGCGCGCCGGGCGCGCCGGCGCCGGACTTCGGGAAGCCGAACGAGATCGCGTCGGCGTCGTTGCCCGGCATGTAGTTGGTGTCGTACGCGATGAGCTTGTCGTTGTTGCCGTCGTAGTGCTCAAGCTGCCCGACGCCGTCGCCCTCGAAGTAGTGGGCGAACTTGCTCGCGATCTCCTTGCCGCCGCCGTGGACGTTGTACGCCTCGAGCCCGGCGGTGCCGATGTACTGCGAGTAGTGGTTGTTCCAGCTGGTGTGACCGGGGCTGTCCAGGAACGCCGAGGAGCCGGAGAGCTCGCCGATGTTGAGGATCTGGCCGTACGGCAGGTACGGCGTGCGCAGCCACTTGGTGTCCTGCAGGTGCATCGGCTGGGTCAGCGCCACGGCGTTCTGGTAGAGGTTCGACCCTTCGACCGTGGTGGGGTACTGGTACACGTAGCCGGGCGCGTTGGGGTCCAGGCTGTTGTAGCGCTCGCCCCACCAGCGGTACACGATCGCCTTCTCGATCGCGGGGTCGGGGACGTTGACGTACGGGATGTCCTGCGCCCAGCGCCGGTTGAACTCGGTGATGCCGGTGCGGACGGCCTCACTCGGCGATTTCGCGGCGTACTGCTCGTAGCTCTCGACGGTCTTGGGCAGGGTGGCCGAGGAGACCGCGCCGACGACGGACAGCGAGACCGTGCCCCCGGCGGGAACGGTGACCTCGCGGTCGAGGTTGGTGCCGCTGCGGGTGAAACCGGCACCGGTGAGGTTGACCTTGATCGCGTTCCACGGCGTGTCGATGAGGCCGTTGTTGGAGCCGCTGGTGATCGTTCGGGTGCCGGTGAGCTCGGCCGTACCGGCCCCGGCCTGGGTCGCCAGCGGCGACGCGGCGCGAACGGTGAAGGTCGCCGCCGACTCGCCCGGGTTGGTGAGGTCGATGGCGGTGACCGCGACGTTGTCGTAGGTGATGAACTTCGTCAGATCGGCGGTGACTCCGGTGGTCCCGATCGTGTACCGGCCCTTGGCGTGGCTCGGCGCGTTGAACCGGTTCGCGTTGACCTCGGTGACCGTCTGCCCGGGTACGGTGACGGTGTAGAGGTTGCCGAGGTTGTTGGGCCCGCCGACGAAGGTGCTGCCGGCGAAGCCCATGACGGTGAAGTTGTTGTTGCTGGCGCCGCGCATGTACAGCGAGCGGCCCCTGGTCATCAGTACCGCCGCGCCGAGCGGGCCACGGACGCCCAGGACGCGGTCGAGGTAGTAGTCGGTGCCGCCGGCGGCGAGATCCTTGTCGAAGATGGACTGGTTCATGCTCGACGCGGTGAACGGAACGCCGGGCTTCAGCCGCTCGGCCACCTCGGGGACGTTGGTGTAGACCGGATCCCCGATCTCCATGACGTGGTTCTGCCCGTTGGTGTAGACGCCCACGTCGCTCTCATTGCCCGGTAAGACCGGGCTGGCGGCGTGGGCGGCGGACGGCAGGCCGACCACCCCTCCCGCCACGAGCGCGGTGAGGGCCGCCCACGTGGGCGCCCTCCTTAAGCGTCTGGTGATCATTGCTCCTCCTGGTACCGGTGGGGGTGAATTTCGGGCTTCTGCCGGCACACGAACGGTGGCGTGCCGAGGGTCGGAAACGGCTCGTGGTTGGTTGGGCTGGCGGCGCCGCGGCGTGGGCGTCGCTGTCGTGGGTGACTCAGATGATCGGGAGCCAGACGCGCGTGGTGGATGACCCGCGGTTGGCAGGTGGGTGGCTGGCTGGTGTGGACACGGATGCGGGGTTAGTCGACGGCGGGCGATCAGACCTGCGGTGAATCCGCACTCCGGAGCCGGCGGAGGAGTCCGTGGTGGCCAGGCAGGCGGGCTGCGCCCGGTCCTGCGGCGGGTTGGCATAGAAGCGGCACCACCGTGACCAGGACCGTGTGGACCAGCGCACGTGGCTTCATGGCCTTCTCCTTCCGATATCCCCCCGACGCATGCCCGAAATCACCTAAAAGGTTTTCGAAACATAGAAGACGCCCGTGACGCTGTCAATGGTGGACTGGCCGGTAGGCCGAGCGTCCGTCACTTCACAGGGTTCTGAAAAGGTTTTCGACAGGGGATGACCAGGGGGTTCCGTGGCGGCGACCAGGCGGCTGCCCGGATCATCGAGGCGGCCAGGGAGCGAGGCTCCTCCCTCCCCGCTCCGGACATCAACCCATTCTGGGACACGAGGGTCGCAAAGGTATATCGGTGACGTATGGACATGGAGTATGTGTCGCTCCGATCACACGTGACCCGACGGGCGGTGCGCTGCCCTCGGCCTACCCGGTCGGCTTCGAGCGGCCCGGACGAGCCAGCCGAGTCGATGTCCCCGGAGGTCGCCGGCCACGAAGGTTAAATACCTAAAGCGACCCATTTACGGACCAACTTCGATCTTCTCCCGATCCGGACACCCCACACGATCTGATTACGTCGCCGGAGCCCAGCGGGTTACGGATTCGAAGGGACGCCCCTCGGACACGTCGAATTCATCATTTCGACGATCGATCGACAAGGCCCGAATTGCCCCGCTGACCTGGGGTTATGCCCTGAACAGGTCCGTAGGGCGCCGGGCACTTCTGGTGGTCTTGATAGCCACGCAGGTATTTGGCACGCGTGGTGTGCGGTGCTTGTGAAGATTCTGCGTATTTCGTTGATCACGTTGGTCGTACGACGCTAGCGTTCGTCTTCCGATTACGCGGAGGCGGGAGAAAACCATGATCATAGAACTGGTGCTCACGGGTGCGCTGGCGGTGGCGGCGCCGGTGGCCCCGCTGACGGACGCGGAGATGAAGCGGGCCCTGCTGGCCGGCAAGGATCTCGGCAAGGGTGTGGCCATCTTGACGATGGACCTGGATGGAGCGTTCCTGTCCGCGTTCAGGGTGGACGAGGCGCGCTGCATGGACGCGCTGAAGGCGTACGACAGCGTGTTCGGCGGGATGCGGCCCTCGGCCTGGATCATCGGCAAGGTCAACGGGTTACATCAGGTGTTCACCGGTGGTCCGGCGACGATCAAACAGCTCAAGACCGCCGCGTCGAAGGTCGCCACCTCCTGTGACGGGCAGGTGGGCTTCCGGCGGCAGAGCGAGTTCAAGAAGAAGAAGGTCGCCAACCTCGGCGACGCCACCTACGCCTTCGAGGTGACCTTCGACAGCGCTCGGTTCCCGGGGGCCGATATGAACACGTATGTGTCGGAGTTCGTCGTCGTCGCGTACAAGAGCTCGGTCGTCGTCTACCAGGGCCTGACCGACACCAAGTCGACATGGCCGACAACGGTGAAGACCGCCAAGAAGGCCGTCGCCAAGGTCAAGAAGGTGTACTCCCGGCGCGGCTGAGTCTTGCCAGGGGGCGATGTCTACGCCCTCACGGCGTCTCCAGTACGGCCGCCGATTCGACCAACGCGTTGATCAGAGGAGCCAGTCGCCGGAGTTCTTCCAGGTGGGTGGCGCTGAGCAGGGCCAGCTTGCCCTTGCCCGCACTGGTGAGCTTCAGGCGCACGACGCGGCGATCCTTGCCTTCCCCGCGATTACGGGCGACGAGCCCGAGCTGCTCGACGCGATCGATCAGCTGCACGGTGCTGTGATGCCGGGTGCACAGGTAGTCGGCGAGTTCTCCGATGGTGGGCCCGCGCGAGTCGTCGTGGCCGCGGATCGCCAGCAGCAGCTGGTGCTGGGTGGCCGTCAGCCCCACTTCGGCCGCCCGCTCCTCACTCCACCGAAGGAAGCGGCGCACCCCCACCCGGACCGCGAGCAACCTCGCATACTGCCCGTCATCAAGAGCGTTGGGTGGCGGCATCATGGGCCTCAAATCTCCTCATGTGATATTATCACAACATGATATATGAGTAGGGCGACATGTGAGCGCATCGCCTCTGAAAGCGGCCGCCTTACTCGCGAAGGTGGTGAAAGACATGGCTGGTCAGGCCATGAAGACGCACCCCGACATCCAGGAGCTGCGGGCGAAGTACGAACTCGCCGCGGAGACACCGACCGCCAAGGCGGTCGCCGGCCTGACGTTCCTGACCGGGCTCTACCTCGCGATCTCGCCCTTCGTGGTCGGGTTCCACACGTTCCCGACCCTGACCGGGAACAACCTGATCGTCGGGATCGCCCTGGCAATGCTGGCCCTAGGATTCGCCTCGGCCTACGGCCGCACTCACGGCCTCACCTGGGTCGCACCGCTGATCGGCATCTGGACGATCATCGCTCCCTGGGTCATCAGCGCCGACGTCGCCAACACCGCGACGATCTGGAACAACGTGGTGACCGGCACGGTCATCCTGCTCCTCGGGCTGGGCGCGATGTTCCTTGGGGGAAGGCGAGCTAGATAACTCGGGGCTTTCCCAGGCGGGAGCCGGCAGCCCGGCTTCCGCCTGGGCCCGGATCTCCCGGAGGCGCGGCGATTGCGCGCACCGGCGGGCAGAGCGGTGAAACCCGCCAGGCGGCCTCCCGCATCGTCATTTCGTAGTAGTCCGCGCCCGGGAAAACCGACTGCGGCCAGGCGGCGACCTCCGTTTTTGCCGTATCCGGGTGGCACACCGGTGAGGGTTGACATCTGTTGCGCTAGGTATACGTTGGGATACCGCAGGATGCGGGCTGAAGTCACGGTCAGCTTGGCCAAGGGTGGAATCGGAGACGTAGTAGTGGACTGGGAATCAATCGATCTGGGGCTGACCGGCCCGGACTATGTCACCGGGGACGAGCAGCATGAGGTCTTCGCCTTCATGCGCGCTGAGGAGCCGGTGCACTGGACAAAGGGCAGCCACGAGCGCGGGTTCTGGTCGCTCACAAGGCATGAGGACTGCGTCGCGGTCCTCAACAGCCCCGGGCTCTTCAGCTCACAGGCGGGCTCGCAACTTCCACCGAAAGGGCCCACGCCCACGCCGGAGTATCTCCACAAAATCGGAGCGGATGTTCGCCTGACCCACCAGGATCCCCCGAACCACACCCAACTTCGCCGTCCCCTGAACCCGCACTTCAGCGTGCCCTCGAGCAAGAAGTATCGAGACGGGATCGAAGCTCTCGTAGTCAAGCTCATCGCCGGAGTGAACCGGCCGGGTGAGGTGGACCTCGTGGAGGATCTGTGCGCGCCTCTCCCCGTCAATGTCTTCTTGCGCCTCATGGACGTTCCGGAGGAGAAGTGGGACGAGGTTCGCGAACTCGCCAAGTCGATCATCAACCCTGAAGATCCGGTCCGTGCCCACGGCCGTGATCCACGCACTGTCCAGGCCGACGGATTCGCCGCGCTCTTCGAGTACATGCGTGCGGACCTGATGGCGCGGCGGGGCGCGTCTGACACGAGCTTCGCGACCACCCTGGCCAACATGCGGATCGACGGTGAGTACCTCAGCGAGCGGTGGGTCGGATGGATGGGAACCACCGTCACGGCTGCTGGACTGGAGTCCACGCGGGACACTGCCGCGGTCGGTCTTATGGAGTTCATCAGGCACCCCGATCAGGCCGCTCTCCTGCGTAATGACCCGAGCCTCGCGCCGAAGGCAGTTGAGGAGGTGCTGAGGTTTGTCACACCGTCGAAGAACCGCCTCCGAGTGGCCACCGCTGACACCGTCATCGGCGACAAGCAGATCAAGGAGGGCGACTGGGTCGTCTCGTGGCTGACGTCGGCCAACCGCGACCCGGAGGTCTTCGCGCGGCCGAACGAGTTCGACATCACCCGTGACCCGAACCCGCACCTCAGCTTCGGGCTGGGTACGCACATGTGCCTGGGTCGCAACGTGGCCCGGATCGAGCTTGAGTTGATCTTCCAGAAGTTCCTGGCCGCGTTCCCCGACGCGAAGGAACTCGAGCCGGGGCCGGAGTGGATCATCAGCGGCCAAGTCGTATCCGGTCTCAAGCACTACCCCGTGCAGTTGCTCGCCGACGAACCGGTGGGCGCATCCGCCTGACGCGCGATCGTAGAAGGGCCTCGCGGGTACCGTCATTAAGCCGGTACCCGCGAGGCATTCTTGGCTCGCGAACTGGGCGAGCAGTCAGGTGGTCGCCGGGATGTGCACCCGAATCGCGGCTGCGATGTCGGTCGAGGTGTCCGCGAGGACGACCTGGTCCACGCGTGATCCGTCCCGAATCGCCTGCCGCAGCTTGGCGTAGTCACCCGGGGCGTTGATCGCGTCGACAGCCACAAGGTCTTCACCACGGAAATAGGCGACCGAGAAAGCGCCGGTTTCCGGATACCTCCGCACGACAGTGCTGTCGGCGTCGCCGACGATGCCTGCGCTCTTCAGCCTGATTTCGAACTGGTTCGACCAGAACCACGGGACGGCTTCGAACGGCTTCCGCTCGCCGAGAATCACGCCCTCGACGACCTTTGCCTGGTCGACGGCGTTCTGGACGCACTCCAAACGAATCCTGCCGCGCGCAAAGCGGTTGTGGTGTGCGGCGCAGTCGCCGATCGCGTAGACGTTCGGTAGCGACGTCTTGCAGTACTCGTCGACGACGACGCCGTTGCCGACCTCGGCGCCCGCCCTCTCCAGCGCTTCGACGTTGGGGACCATCCCGATGCCGGCCACCACTAGGTCGGTCGTCAACGACGATCCGTCATCGAGGAGGACATCGGTCTGTTCATGGTTCGCGCTGCGGGAGACTCGCATGACGGTTCGGCCGAGGCGAACGTCGACGCCTGCCCGCCTGTGCTCTGCCGCGAAGAAGTCGGAAACCGCCGACCCTGTCACGCGCGCGAGAAGGCGCTCCTGCGCCTCGATCAGCGTCACATCGATGGTACGGGACCGAAGCACGGCCGCTGCTTCAAGGCCGATGTAGCCACCGCCGATGAGCGTGACGTGCTTGGCGGACGCGAGCATCTGCTGCAGTTGCTCTGCGTCAGCCAGCCCTCGGAGAGTCAGGTAGGGCGCTTGCGCTACCTCATCGGGCAGCGGACGCGCCCGCCCGCCGGCAGCCCAGACCAGCGAGTTGTAGCCGAGCGCCCGCCCACTGGCCGTGCGGACGAGGCGCTGTGTCGCGTCGACTTCGACAACCGCATCACCGAGGACCAGTTCAACCCCAGCGGCGTCCCAATAGGCCGCCGGGCGAAGCCGGATCTCCTCAAGGCTGGCCTCGCCAAGGAGATACGCCTTGGAGAGCGACGGTCGGTCGTACGGAATGCTGTCCTCCGAGCTGACGAGAGCTACCCGCAGCTCGGGTGAGCGTTGAGCGAGAGCGGTCGCCAGTTGAGTGCCGCCATGCCCCGCGCCGACGATCACCACGTCGAAACGGCACTGGTCGAGGACATGCCCGGAAGCGCTGTCCGGGGCCGGAGCGGACGCCGGCTCCTCCCAGCTCGGCACCGTGAGCGTGAGGCCGTCGACGTCGTCGGTGATCGGTATTTGGCAGGTCAGACGGCTGCCCGGCATCGAATCATCGAGAACTTCGAGGAGCTCGGATTCCTCGACGCGCTTCGGCGGCACTCGATCTACCCAGGCATCGTCGACGTACGCGTGGCAGGTGCCGCAGTTCAGTTCGCCGCCACACTCACCGACGATGCCCGGGACTCCGCTGCGCACGGCTGCCCGCATCACCGACTCGCCTCCCTGCGCCTCCACGACGCGGACTTGCCGGCCCGTGACTGACCTGAAGTTGACGCAAGGCATGGTGCGTGCTCGCCTCCCGCTTCTCGTTATCGCATCCAACGGTATGCGTCGGCATGCAGTACGGCAAAGGTATCGAAGCGGTCGGGTGGCGTCCACCACACAAGAGCATGCGGGCTATCCCCGGAGGATTCTGCTCACCTGTGCCGCACCTGTGACGACTCGGTCGGCGAGCGCTTGGACCTTGTCCACGGGAAAGGGGTCACTACCTGACACAAGGGTTAGCGCAACGGTCACGGTGCCGAGGCGGTCGAAGACAGGTGCGGTGATGAAGTGGACTGATTCGGCGGGAGAACCGCCTTCCGGGGCCGTGCTCCCGGAACGTCGCAGCAGGCCCGCAAGCTGGTACATCGCGTCGTCGAGGTCCTCGGCGTCCTGTTCCTCCGACAGATGCCTCGCCATCCGTTCGAGGCTGAGGCCGAGCTCCACATCAGCGCCCAGTGAGTATCCACGGGCGCGGATCGCGGCCGCGGTGCGGGTAAACGCGCGGCGTTCTTCGCCATCTGAGCTGACGCCCGACCACTCCAGCCACACGTCCAGATCAGTCGCTGACGACCAGGCGAGAAATATCGTTCCGCGTGGAGCTCGGATTGGGGAACGGCCGCCCGGAAAGCCGGACTCATCAACCCCGACGCTGTCGAGGGTGACGGTCTCGTAGCCGATCCGACCGCTCACCATGCACCCATACCCCAACTCGTCGGCTAGCCGGAACATCTCGCGCCGAGCTTCGCCGAACCCGACGTGGCCGCCGGCCGACTTCGAGCCGTACCTGATCAGCAGGGGCCCCAGGGAGTAGCGCGGCCCCTCGGGGTCGCGAGTCACCATCCCGGCTTCCGCCAGAGCTCCCAGAAGAGAGAAACACGACGCGCGGTGCATTCCGGTGAGCTTGGCCACCTCTGCCGCGCGGTATGCGCGAAGCGGGTCCTCGGCCAGCAGGTCGAGCACAACCTTTGCCCGATCGACCGCGGGAACTTGTGTCGCCAACCCCATCGCCTCCGTTGACCGCCACGCGTGCCACGTTTACGCTGTCTCGGAAGCATAACAGATGTCTTGTATATGAGACAAGATGGGTGCAAGAAATGACGGACTTCGATGTCGTCGTCGTTGGCGCGGGAATCGGCGGGATCTACGCTGTTCACCGCTTCCGCGACCAGGGCCTATCCGTGCTCGGCCTCGAGGCGGCGCCGGAGGTCGGCGGTGTCTGGTTCCACAACCGGTACCCGGGTGCGCGGGTGGATGTGGAGAGCTACGACTACTGCTACTACTTCTCGCCGGAGATCTACTGCGAGTGGACATGGACGGAGAAGTACGCCGCTCAGCCGGAGATCCTGGCCTACTTGAACTTCGTCGCCGACAAGCTCGACATCAGGAAGCACTTCCGGTTCGAGACCGCGTTGGCCGGCGCGCAGTGGGTGCCGGACGAAGCCCGCTATCACCTCCGGACCAGTGTCGGAGACACCGCGACGTGCCGTTTCCTCGTCATGGCGACCGGCAACCTGTCGGCCGCGCGTGATCCGCACTTCCCCGGCCTGGCCGACTTCAGCGGCGAGTGGGTGCAGGCGTCCCACTGGCCTGACCGGCATATCGAGCTGGCCGGTCGGCGAGTCGGCGTCATCGGGACCGGCTCGTCGGGGGTGCAGACCATCTCAGCCATCGCCGATCAGGTCGGCCACCTCACCGTCTTCCAGCGCAGCCCGAACTTCTCGGTGCCGGCCCACAACGGGCCGATCGACACCACCCTCTGGGCCCAGATCAAGCAAGACGTGAAGGGGGAGCGCGCGAAGCTCCTCGCCAGCGCCGGCGCCCGCCACATGGAGCTCGACCCGGTGCCCGCCGCGAGCATTACCCCCCAGGAGCAGCAGGAGCGGCTCGAACGAGCATGGTCGATCGGCGGCCACGGCTTCAACCGGGTCTTCACCGACCAGAGCACGAACCAGGCGGCGAACGACATCGTCTCGGAGTTCGTACGCAACAAGATCCGCTCGATCGTGCACGACCCCGGGGTCGCCGAGTTACTCTGCCCGGAAGACCACCCCATCGGCTCACGGCGACTGTGCGTCGACACCGACTACTTCGCGACGTACAACCGCGACAACGTCTCGCTCGTCGATGTTCGTTCCGCTCCCATCGAGCGGATCACCGAGACCGGCATCCGCACTGCCGACGGCAAAGAGCACGAGCTCGACCTCATCATCTTCGCGCTCGGCTTCCACGCCTTCACCGGTGCGCTCGATGCCGCGGGCATCAGGAATGAATCGGGTGCCGCTCCATCCGACGCATGGGCCGAGGCGCCGTGTGCCCTGCTCGGTCTCATGACCGCCGGCTTCCCCAACCTCTTCATCCTCACCGGGCCGGGGAGCCCGTCAGTGCTGGCGAGCCTGACGGTGCACAACGAACAGAACATCGACTGGGTGGCCGACTGCATCGCCTACCTGGACGCCACCGGCTACTCCACCATCGTCCCCAGCGAAGAGGCACAAGCCGCCTGGGCCCGGAACGTATCCGACGCCGCGGCCCCGCTCCTCCGCTACCACGTCAGCAACTACATGGTCCATGTCAGCCGGGACGGCGGCCGGCACTTCATCCCGTACGCGGGCGGCTTCGGCACCTACGTCGAGCACTGCGACCGCGTCGCGCGGAACGGCTACGAAGGCTTCTTGCTCAAGTGAGCGCCCACATCGGCCAAGAAGGGAACATCATGCGTAAGCGCCAGCCGAGTGTGGCGATCGTCGGGGCAGGCCTGAGCGGTATCGCCCTCGCACATACACTCCTCGAACGCGACATTCCGTTCGTCATGTTCGAGAAAGCGTCCGAGGTCGGCGGCACCTGGCGGGACAACGTCTACCCCGGCATCTGCCTCGACACCGCGGCTGCGACGTACTGCTTCCCGTTCGCCGAGAAGTATGATTGGTCGCTGGTGCACCCGCCCGGCGGTGAGGTCCAGGACTACCTCCGTGAGGTCGCCCGAGACCTGAGGCTCAACGAACGCATCCGCTTCAACAGCGAGGTCACCGAGTGCCGCTGGGAGGGCGGCCAGTGGGAGCTCACCACGAAGGATGGGGTCAGCGCGACAGCGGACATGCTCGTCATGGCAACCGGCTTCCTCCGCGTCCCGTCGATCCCGGCGTTCACCGGCCGCGGCGACTTCAGAGGCCCGCAGTTCCACTCGGCGGAGTGGAACACCGGCTTCGACCCGAACGGCAAGCGAGTCGGCGTCATCGGCATGGGCTCGAGCGGCATCCAGATCACCGGCGCGCTTTCCCAGATGGACTGCCAGGTCACCCAGTTCATCCGCACTCCGCAGTGGATCCACACGCGGGAGAACCATCAGCAGTCCAGGCTGGAGCGGTCGCTGTTCAAGATGCTCCCGGCCCTCGGCCGCAGGATCCAGAACGCCCGTGAGGAGAAGATCAGGCGCTCCGATCCGAAGCTCCTCAAGAACGGCGAGTGGCGGCGTTTCCCCGGGCCGGGCCGCGAGGCGGCGTTCCAGGCGTTCCGGGAGGACCTCGAAGCGCACCTCAAGGACCCCGTGCTGCGTGCGAAGATGACGCCTCCGGACTTGCCCGGCTGCAGACGTATCCCGCTCTCCCCCGGCTACTACGAAGCGATCCAGCGGCCGAACGTTACCATCGTGCGAGGCGGGATCGACCACATCGTTGAGAACGGCCTCTACGACAGCCATGGCGATTTCCACGGGCTCGACGCCATTGTGTACGCCACCGGCTTCGACGCCCACGCCTACTTCAAGCCGACAAAGATCTTCGGCGTCTCCGGCCGGGAATTAGGGGAGCGCTGGACCAGCGGCGGCCCGGAGATCTATCGCAGCCTGATGGTCCCCGACTACCCGAACCTCTTCGTGATGCACGGGCCCTTCGCGGCGATCAACAACATCCCGATTCCATTGACCACCGCGGAGATGGTCGGCTATGTCACGAAGGTGGCCGACTACATCGCCGAGCACGGTCGCGCGCTGGCCCCGACGGTCGAAGCCGCGAAGGCGTACGTGCACTGGATCCAGAGTTCGATGGACGGCACGATCTGGGCGACCGATTGCCACAGCTGGTACAAGACGGCCGACGGCGAGGCGATCCTCTGGCCGTTCGGGCGGCAGGAGCACACGGCAATGCTCGGCGAGCTTGAGCGGGCCGATTTCGCCGACTTCCCGTCCGCGCTCAGCGAGGCGGTCCGAAGCCGATGAACGAGCTCGTCCGGAAGTTCCTGGAGACAGCCGCGGCCGACGCGTTTCCGAGGAACGCGCGCTTCGGCTCGGTCGAAGCCGATGGATACCTCCGCGGCCGTCGAGCGAGACCACGCGCCACGCGCACCCGAACGTCAGTGGGTGAGGTTCTCGAACTGTCCACCGATGAGGGCGTCCCGGTCCGGGTCTACGTGCCCGCGGGCGATGGAAAATCCCACCCGCTTGTTGTCTACTTCCACGGTGGCGGCTGGGTGATGGGCGACCTTGAAATGCATGACTCGACGTGTCGGACCATCGCCGCGGGAGCGCAGGCAGTGGTCGTGAATGTCGACTACCGGCTCGCACCCGAGAATCCATTCCCTGCGCCATTGGACGATTGTTTCGATGCGACGCGGTGGGCGATGGCGAATGCCGCGTCGTGGGGCGCTGACGGCGCTCGCACCTTGATCGGGGGCACGAGCGCGGGCGGCAACCTCGCGGCCGCGGTCGCCATCCGCCGAAGGGACATCGGTGCGACTCCGCTGGCCGGGCTGCTCCTGCTCTATCCGGTGCTTGACTGCAGGATGGCGACTCGGTCGTACGCCGAGAAGGCCGAAGGCTATTTCCTCACCGCCGCCGAGATGAGGTTCTTCTGGGACGCCTACGTGCAGGACGGGCGGGACCGAGCTCATCCCTGGCTCTCGCCAGGGCTTGTCGAAGACGTGAGCGGGCTGCCGCCGACGCTGGTGGTGACCGCCGAGCACGATCCCTTGCGGGACGAAGGAAACGCGTTCGCCCGAAGGCTCGCCGAACGCTCGTCGCTGGTCGGGTTGATCGAAGCCCCGGGTCAGATCCATGGGTTCCTGACAGCGTTCCCGGACAGTGCCGCCGCTCGCGAAGGAATGCACGCTGTCATCTCGGCCGTACGGAAACTGACAGAACCCACGTCCGTAACCACGGAATGATCCCCAGTTGAGATACGTCTGCATACCGCTGTGTTACCTTGTTCTCTTATGAGGACCGATGTACACGCGCGGTTGCAGGACGACATCGTGAGTGGCGTCTTTTCGCCCGGCGATCCATTGGTGGAGGTCGCGCTCGCTGATCGCTACAAGGTGAGCCGCACCCCGATCCGGGAGGCGCTACGCAAGTTGCAGGCCGATGGCCTCGTTGAGCAGTTCGCCCGGGGCTACCGCGTCAGCCAGAATTCGCCCCAAGACATCCTCGACCTCTACGACGTCCGCATCGCCTTGGAACAGGTGGCCGCGCAGTCCGCCGCGGAGCGGCGAACCCCCTACGACCTTGCCCGGCTCGGCCGGGCCCATCAGGCCCTGGTAGACGCCGTTGCCGCCGGCGACTCGGTCTCGGCCTCGTCCGCCTGCGCCCACGCCTTCCACGCCGATCTCTGGGAAGCGACGCACAACAAGACTCTCATCTCCTCACTTGAGAGCCTTGAGCGACGGATCACGGCGTTTTCCAGCTCCACCCTTGACTCTCCCGGCCGAGGCGAGTCCATTGTCGCGGAGCACGCCGGGATCATCGAGGCCGTCGCCGCGGGTGACGCCGAGCTGGCCGGCACATTGGCACGCGAGCACATGGCGCGTTCCCGGGACATCCGCCTGGCGCTCTATGCCGAGTATGCCGAAGGCATGCCGACCCGCCGGTAGTCCCCCTGCCGCGATCGACGCCATACGATTGCATGCAGTGGCATTCGTTTGTACCCATTGACACACCATTGTGTGGTGGTGGTAACTTCCAGGAAACGCGGAAGCGGTCCCCGTCACACCATGGAGGTTGCGCGATGAGTGCGGCAGAGACTGTGGCCCTTGGAGGCGACGTCAAAGGCGTCGGGGCAGGTCCTGACGCCGTGGCCGCGGCGTGGCTGAGCGAGTTCGGCGCCGCGGTGGAAGCAGGCGATGTGGCCGGCGTCTTGGAGCTGCTCGCAGCGGACCCTTGGTGGCGTGACCTGTTCGCGTTGACCTGGGACGTAACGGCGATGCACGGCGGCGAGGAGATCGCCGGCGTGCTGACCGCGGAGCTGCCCGCCCGTCGCATGGCGGACGTGAGGCTGGATGAGTCGGTTCCGCCGGTCGTCGACGTCAAGGACGGCGTGCGTGCGTTCTACACCTTCACCACCGACGTCGGAGTCGGTCGCGGCGTCGTGCGGCTGCGCCTGGAAGACGGCGCGTGGAAGGGCTGGACGATCTCCACGGAGCTGCGCGGGCTGCGCGACTTCCCCGAGTCACAGGTCCGTATCGCCGACGCCGCACTGCCCGAGAACAACCAGCCGGTACGGCCGGGCGGCCGGCTGACCGAGCAAGAACGCCGTGCCCGGGAACTCGCCTACGAGGGGCGCGAGCCGGACGTGCTCGTAATCGGCGGAGGTCACTGCGGCCTTTTCCTGGCCGCCCGACTCAAGCGTCTCGGCGTTGACACGCTGGTCGTGGATCGGTTCGACCGCGCGGGGGACAACTGGCGGCTTCGTTACAACGGCCTCGCGCTGCACGACACCAAGTGGTGGTCCCAGTTCCCCTACATGCCGTACCCGGAGACCTGGCCGCTCTTCACGCCCAAGGACAAGCTCGCCGACTGGCTTGAGGCCTATGTCAACTTCGTGGAGTTGAACCTGTGGACGCGCACCCAAGTCAAGGACGCCACGTATGACGCCGCAGCCGGGACCTGGACGGTGCGCCTGACCCGTGACGGCGTGGATCGAGTGCTCCACCCCCACCACCTGGTGTTCGCCACCGGAAACTCCGGCGAGCCCTACCTGCCCCGGATCGAGGGAGCCGAGACCTTCGCCGGCACCATCACTCACTCGTCGGGCCACGCCGGCGGCCAGGCGCTGGCCGGCAAGAAGGTCATCGTGGTGGGATCGGGCTCCAGCGGCCACGACGTCACTCAGGACGCCTACGAGAACGGCGCGCAGGTCACCATGGTCCAACGTGGGGCGACCCATGTGCACAGTCAGCGCAACGGAATCCCGCTGTTCCACGGCGAGCTCTACTCGGAGTCGAGCCCGCCCATCGACGTCGCCGACATGATCTCGGCATCACTCCCCAGCGCGCTGAAGTTCCAATTCGCTCCGGCGCAGACCCGTCGTATCGCCGCGTTGGACGCGGAGCTGCTCGGTGGCCTCGAAGCGGCGGGATTCTCGACCACCCTGGGGCCCGATGACCAGGGCATGCTCTATATGGGGCTGGTCAAGGCCGGTGGCTACTACATCGACAAGGGCGCGTCCACGCTGATCGTCGAGAAGGAGATCGAGCTCCGGAACGGCGAGATCGTCCGATTCACCCCCACAGGTGTCGGCTACGACGACGGCACCGAAGAGAGCGCGGATGTCGTCGTGTTCTGCACCGGATACTCCAACATGCGGGAAGCCGCCCGGCCCTATCTCGGTGACCAGGTCACCGACCGGCTCTCCCCCGTCTGGGGGCTCGACGAAACCATGGAGGTCCGCGCCGCGGGCCGACATTCCGGTCACCCGAAGCTCTGGTTCTTCGCCGGCGGCTTTCAGTTCGCACGGATCATGTCCCGGCAGCTCTCGCTCCTCATCAAAGCGATCGAGGAAGGCCTCGTCGACCCCAACATCAGCGTCGAGAAGAAGAAGGACTGAACCGTGGCACAGCCGAGCAGGGTTCAGCGGGCCGGCCAGGTGGTGCGCGGGATGTCGAAGGCGATCGCGATGGCCGCGATCGCCGCGATGATGATCCATGTCGTCGCCAACGCGCTGGCACGATACGCCTTCAAACAGCCGATCGAAGGCACCCTGGAGTACACCGCGTTCTGGTATCTCCCGATCATGGTGTTCCTCGGTATCTACCTCGCGCAGGCCGACGGCACGCAAATCAGGGCCGCTCTGCTCTTCGACAGGTTCCCGAGCCAGGTGCGGGTCGAGGCGCATGTTCTCGGCGAGCTCATCACCCTTGCGCTGTTCTTGGGCTTCGCCTGGTTCGGCTGGCGCGAGGCACTCGAGCTTGCCGAGATGCGGGGGACCGCGGGTGCGAGCACCGTACCGATATGGCCGGTCGTGTTCATCGTGCCGGTCGCGTGCCTGATGGTGGTCGCCCAGACTCTGTTCGGTCTGTACGACGTTGTGCGCACCGGCAACCCGGACGTCGTCACCGAGCGGGCCACTCGCGACGACGCACTAGTTGTGGAGGGCCCCACGGGCACCGTCCTCGGAGCGGAGCGAAGCTGAAATGGTGGCCAACACGCCCCCCGTGGCGCCTCCTGCGAACGCATCCGCCGGATCTGCGCTGACGGACACGACGGCTCGGACTTCACGGCTTCGTTCGTGGTCCATCCGCGCGGTATTCATCGCGCTCCTCGGAGCGTGTGGGTTCGTGATGTTCGCGGCTACCGCGCCTTCGACCGTCGGCTACGCCGCCCTCGCCATGGTCCTCGTCCTCATGTTCATGCGCGTGCCGATCGCCGTCTCGATGGCTGTCCCGAGCCTGATCGGCCTCTACGCATTGAGGGGTGAGCTTGCCGTTGAGAGCGCGCTGGCGACGGTGCCCTTCTCCGCGACTGCTCAGTGGACGCTGACAGTGCTGCCGATGTTCGTGTTCATGGGCGTGCTGCTGGAAATGTCCGGCATCACGGCCACGATCTACCGAGCGGCGAGTGCCTGGCTGAACTGGATGCCCGGAGGCGTGGGTGTGGCCACAAACGTCGCCGGGGCCGGCCTGTCGTCCATCAGCGGTTCCAGCCTCGGCACCACCTACGCCCTCGGTCGCGCGGGCATTCCGGAGATGCTCGACCGAGGCTACGACCGCCGTCTCGCGGTCGGCGCGGTCGGTGTCTCGAGCCTGGCAGGCCATCTCATCCCACCGAGCATGATGCTGGTCATCTACGCGGGCATCGCGGAGGTGCCGATCGGGCCGCAACTTCTCGCCGGAGTCATGCCTGGTCTGCTGATCGTGGCGTGTTCCTGTGCGCTGATCGTCCTGCTCGGGCTGCTCCGCCCGGAGCTGGTCGGCTCAGGCAAGGCGAGCCGTTCCGTCGCCAGAGTCACCTGGCGTGAGCGATGGATCTCCCTGGCGCGAGTCTGGCCGGTCCCGGTCCTCGTCGTCGTCGTGCTCGGCGGGATGCTGGCCGGAGCCTTCACCGCGACTGAGGCTGCCGCCGGCGGTGCCGTCGGCGCCGTCCTGCTGACCACCCTCATGCGGCGCAAGGACAAGCCGCTGACGGTGCTCCGCGAGTCGGCGGGCAAGACCGTGGAGGCGATCGGGTCCATCTTCCTGCTCGTCATCGGTGCCGTGCTCATGACGCGGTTCCTCGCGATCACCGGGATCACGGGTGCGTTCACGGACTGGGTGGCCGACTCGGGTATGAGCAGAACAGCGTTCCTGCTGATCCTCGTAGTGGTCTACGTGATTCTGGGCACATTCCTGGAATCGATGACCATGATGCTCCTAGTGGTGCCGTTCCTCATTCCGACTCTCCATATGTTGGAAGTCGACATGCTGTGGTTCGGGGTCTTCACCGTCTTGCTCGCGGAGGTCGGCCTTCTTCATCCGCCCCTGGGCATTCTCTCGTACATCATTCACGGCCTTGCCCAGGACCCCCGGGTCAATCGCGGCGTGCGCATCACCCTGGGGGATGTGTTCGTGTCGATTCTGTGGTTCATCCCCGCCATTGCTGTGACCCTGGCGCTGCTCATGGCCTTCCCCGAGATCGTGACATGGCTTCCCGGCCTGTCCGAATAGCTTAATTCTCGCACCCCGCCAGTCATTCGAAAACAAAATTTCATTGCATCCAAATGTATGCAGCAACCTACAGTCCTATACATAATAACCAGATTCACATTTATAGCGATGCTCGTCACATCGAGTAGATCGGAAAGAAAATGACCACAATGAGGAAGGGCGGGGGCGGCCGACGTCGTTCGCGGCTGTTGGTCGCAGGCGCGTCCGTCGCCGGCCTGCTGGTCCTCGCCGCTTGCGGCGGCGGGTCCGGTTCGGGCTCAAACGAGGAGAAGGCCGAGAGCAAGGGCGTTCAGGTTGGTGCGACCAAGGACGCCTACATCGCCGCCTTCGCGGACGTCGACCCCGTCCAGCTGACGGCCCAGAGCATCAACGCGCCGGAGCACTACTACAGCCAAGGGCTGCAGGCCTACGCCGACGCCTTGAAAGAGTGGTCCGGAGGAAAGATCACGGTAAATCTGCAGTTCGCTGCTGCGGTCGCCCCGCCCGCCGAGGCTGACGCGGCGCTCGCCGATGGTCGCCTCGACATCGCGGCGTTCTTTCCCAGCTACGCCACGCAGAAGTACCCGGTCTACAACGGGCTGAACACGATCGGCTTCGGTATGGACGACCCGCTGGCGGGCTTGCTGGCGTGGGACCTCTCCCTCAACGACTCGCTGGCGGCGATCCCCGAGCTGCAGGAGGAGATGAAGAAGCAGGGTATTCACCTGCTTCTGCCGTCGAACCTCTCGGATGTCACCGCGATGGGTTGCACGTCGGATCGTTCATCGCCGGCGAAGGCCAAGGGCGGCATCGCTCGCACGGCCGGCGTCCTGGAGAACGCCTACATCGAGGCGATCGGCATGTCGCCGGCCTCGATGCCCTTCACCGAGGTCTTCGAGGCACTTCAGCGTGGCACGGTCGACTGCACGCTGACCGCTCTCGCGCAGGCCAAGGCGTCCGGGTACCTGGACATCGCGAAGTTCTGGGCGGTGGGCAAGGATCGGCCGGCGGTCATGCACCCGCTGGCGTTCAGTGAGGCCCGCTGGAAGTCGCTTCCCCTCGTTGCCCAGCAACTGCTGTGGGACCGGCTCGATGTGCTCTACGAGGCGCAGCTGCGCAGCGTGCTCGCGGCCACGAGCGACGCGCTGAAGGGCCTTGGCGCGGCAGGTGGCACCGTTTCCTCGTTCAGCGAAGACGCCGTCGCGGCGTTCCAGCCGGTCAAGCAGCAGGCTTACGACGCCTTCAAGGCTAGCGGTGTCGTTGCTGATACCGACGGGGCGATCAAGCTCGTCCAGGACAACAGAGACAAGTGGCTGGGCATCGCGTCGGGAGCCGGCTTGTCCGGCGTGGAGTTCGAGCAGTTCGCGGGCTGGTACGCCGAGCACAATGACGTCGACCTGGCACCGGTGGTCGAGCAGGTCCGCGCGAATATCCTTGCTCCGTTGCGACCGGGCGCCTGACCGGATCAGCCATTCCACGTCCCGCGGACCCATCGACGGTCGATGGGTCCGCGACCAGTACCAATCGATGTAGAGGACGAAATGACACAGGCACCCGGCCCGAACCCCTACGTAGCGATCGGACGGCACCGCCCTAATCGTCCCAGCGTCGGCGGCACGTACCTGGGCATCACCGAAACGGTGGCCGGGCACGAGCGTGAATTCAACCGCTGGTATGAGGACGACCACTTCTACTCGGGCGCGATGGCCGGACCATGGATCTTGTCGGGTCGGCGCTGGGTCGCTACGCATGCGATGCGCAAGACCTGGGTTCCCGAGGACTCGCCGATAATTTCACCGCACGGACAGGGGTGCTATTTCAAGACCTACTGGTTCGCGACCGGCCACGAGGATGATGCCGAACTCTGGATGAACGAGGCATTCAAGGACCTCATGGAACCGGACAGGTTTCCCACGATGCGCTTCGGATCAGACAATGAACCGAAGATCAGGCGGAACAGCTCGTACTCGTCGTTCCAGCGGCACCTGTTCACTTGCGCCCTCGAGCCGGGTCCGCTCCAGGCCGTTCACGCGCTCGACTATCCGTTTGGCGGCCTGGCGCTGGATGTCATCCAGGTCGATCGCAGCCCGGCCCACTATCTGGTCGACATCCGGCCGGCGCTGCAGGACACGTTGGCCGGCGCGGAGTGCAAAATCGCCGTTGCGTTCGAGCGGGCGCCGAATCAGTGGCTGCCCTCGGCGAGGGAACCCGAGCATGAGGAGTTCACCGTGCTGTGGTTCTTCGACGCCGCGCCTCCGCCGGAGGGTTACGCTCCCCGGCTCACGGACTTCCACCGTGCGATTGATGAGGCGGGAGGCCGGCTTGCGTTGAGCGCATGCTTTGTGCCGACGATCCCGGGAACCGACACCTACGTCGACGAACTTCGCGCTCCGCGGGCTCCGAGGTGACACCCGTCCGCGTGGGGATCATCGGCGCGAACCCCGAGAAGGGCTGGGGAAGCGCGGTCCACATCCCGGCTGTCCACGCGATCCCCGCGCTCAAGCTGAACGCGGTGGCGACGACGCGTATCGAGACCGCGAAGCGGAGCGCCGAGCTCTTCGGAGCGCCGAACCACTTCGCCGACCCGTGCGCCCTGGTCCACGACGACGAGGTGGATCTGGTTTCCATCGCGGTCAGGGCGCCCGATCACTATCGGCTCGCGATGCTCGCGCTCGACGCCGGCAAGCACGTTTATTGTGAATGGCCGCTTGCCACTACGGTCGAGCAGGCCGCGGAGATGCGGCAACTCGCGGAGCAGCGCGGGGTCAAGGCCGTGGTAGGGCTTCAGTCGCGTGGTGCGCCTGCCCTGCGCTTCGTGCGTGACCTTGTCAACGAGGGCTACGCCGGCCGCCTCGTGTCCGTGCGCATGCGTTGTTCGCTGCCCGGCGGAGGACGGCGTCGCAGTCGCGAAGGCCTTTACGTGATCGACAAGGAGAACGGCGCGAGCACCATCCGCATCCAGGGCGGTCATGCGATCGACGCGTTGCGGTTCTGTGTCGGCGACTTCCAGCAGCTTTGCGGCACGGTGGTCAATCACTTCGAGGAGATCGAGGTCATCGAGACGGCGGCGCGCGTCCCGAAGTCCGCTCCGGACCAGGTCGTCGCCGCAGGGCGGCTCGTCGGCGGCGTACCGGTCTCGATCGCGGTCAGTGGTGGTGTCGTCGCAGGTCACGGTGTTGAGCTGGAGATCCTCGGGGAACAGGGCGCACTTCGCGTGCTGGGCACCGGACGCCTCAATTTCCAGATGAGCCCGCTCTCGGTGTGGGGAGCGCAGTCGCCGGAGAGCGATCTCGACGAGATTCCCATACCTTCGGGATACGACCCGATGGTCATCCCCGCCGATGCGACCGCGAAGGCGCCGTACCCAGGTGTCGACGTCCCGCGGGCAACCCTGGTCAACGTCGCCAACCTCTACCGCGATATGGCGGATGCCATCACCGCGGGTACGCCGGCTACGCCCGACTTCGGTGTGGGGCTCTCCCTGCACCGTCTCATCCAGGCTCTCGAGGATTCCTCGCGAGCGTTTGCTGAGAAGGACTGAACATGCAGCGTGCAGCACTCACCTCGGCTCCCCGCCAAGTCGGGCTGGCTCAGGTCGAGCCGCCCACAGCCGGTCCTGACGAGGCCCTGCTCAGGGTAGAGGTCGTCGGCATCTGTGGCACCGACCTGCACATCTTCGATGGCAGCTTTCCCACCGAGCTGCCGATCATCCAAGGTCACGAGGTCAGCGCGATCGTGGAGGGCCTTCCCGACGGCTACCGCGGTGACCTCAAGATCGGAGAGCGTGTCGCGATCATGCCGGTGAACTCATGCGGCGAGTGCTACCCGTGCGGGCTCGGCCGCCGCAACACCTGCGTCAACATGCGAGGCCTGGGCGTGCACCGTCCTGGCGCGTTGCAGGAGCGGATCGCGGTCCCGCTGCGTAACGTCTATTCGGCCGAAGGACTGACCCCAGACGCTGTGGCGCTGTGCGAAACGATCTCGGTCGGTCACCACGGGTTGGCTCGTGCCCATGTTGTCGCCGACGACTTCGTGGTCGTGCTCGGAGCCGGCCCGGTCGGCCTGAGCGCGATCCTCGCTGCCTGCGATGTCGGAGCCAAGGTGATGGTGCTCGATCAGGAGGAGTCGCGCCTGGCGGTAGCCCGCCGCCTGGGCGCGGCCGAGACGGTGTCTGACCTGTCGCAACTCGATGCGCGAGTGGCCGACTGGACCTCGGGACTGGGTGCGACCTTGGTTGTGGAGGCCACCGGGGCGTCAGTCGTTGCCCAGAAGGGCTTCGACATCGCATCGATGGCCGCTCGCATCGTACTGCTGGGCATCTCGCAGCAGCGCATCGACCTGAACATGCGCGTGTTCACCGCGAAGGAGCTCGACGTCTATGGTGCCCGGTCGTCCAACGACTTCGCCGGGGCAGTTCAACTGGTGCGTCGCCACGAGGACCTCGTCCGCTCTCTGGTCACCCAGCGCTACGGCCTGGAGGACGCCGGCGAGGCGATGGCATTCGCGCACGGCAACCCCCACCTGGTGGTGAAGTCCCTCGTCGAGGTCGGCTGAGAACGTTGCGCAGGTCAGAGCCAAGGTATACAATTGCATCCAATGCGGATGGGCACTGCCCCCGTCGCGGCGGTACGGCACAGGGAGAGGAAGCCGGTGTGGATTTGCCCAAGTATGCCGACCTGCCGCCGGCCGAATTGGGTGGCAGGTCCGCGTGGGGTCTCTGGGGTGAGCGCGACTCGCTCGGCCGCCTCAACCTCCAAGGGGCCGACGCCGTGCTGCGCGGGGGCCGGCTGGTCCGCCGCGGCGCGCTGTTCCCGCTCAACGCGCCGATCGACCTGCTCGACCCGCCGCTGTACCGGCGCCCCCGGGTCGAGCACACCGTCGTGAACAAGAACGGCAAATCCCTCGATGACGCCCTCCATCACTTCGCGCCGCAGGCCTCCAGCCAGTGGGACGCGCTCGGTCACGTCTCCTACAGCCCGGACGTGTTCTACGGAGGCGTCACCGCCGGCGAACTCCTGGCCGAACATGTCGGGACGATCGAGCACTGGGCGAAGAAGGGCATCGCCGGTCGCGGCGTGCTCCTCGACATGTCCTCTCACCTCACCGTCCGTGGCGTAACGGCCGGCGACAGTGTCGCGTTCACGGCCGACGACCTCGAGCGCGCGCTGACGGCGACCGGATTGACGCTCGAACAGGGCGATGTCCTGCTGATCCGCACCGGTTTCCTGAGCTGGTACCTCGAGCAGGGTGTCGACGTGCGTACGACGCTGTCCGACCGGACGGGCCTGAAGGCGGCGGGCATCGACCACTCCGAGGAGATGGCCGAGTGGCTGTGGGACTCCGGCGTCGCCGCGATCGCCTCCGACAGCCCTTCCGTCGAGGTGTGGCCTCCAGACGAGGCGAGCGGAAGCGTGTTCGGCCTCCTGCACCGGGTGCTGATCGGTCAACTCGGCTTCCCGATCGGCGAACTGTGGTGGCTTGACGACCTTGCCGCCGACTGCGCGCGTACGAACGACTACGAGATGTTCCTGGTGAGCGCACCACTGCACGTGCCCGGCGGGCTGGGGTCAACCGCGAATGCGATCGCGATCAGGTGAAGCTAGCAAGAGGGACGCAGATAGTGAAGGAATACGAGGACCTGTTGATCGAGCGCGTCGGAACGGATGGTCGCGTCGCTCGTATCTCCATCAACCGCCCCGAGGTGCTCAACGCGTTGCGGCCGCGAACCTTCGGCGAGCTCGAAGAGGCGCTGCGCGACCTCGAGGCCGACGACTCGGCGCGCGTCATCATCCTGCGCGGCGCGGGCCGTGCCTTTTCCGTCGGTTACGACATCGGCGGCCCCGGGGCGACGAGCTCGCCCCACAACCCTGAGCGCGTCTACGACATGAAGGACGAGCAAGGTCGCCCGCTCCTGATGAACTTCGCGACGCGCCTGCGGCAGGTGAGCGACATCCAGCTCTACCTGTTCCGCATGTCGAAGGTCACGATCGCTGAGACGCACGGCCATTGCATCGCGGGTGGAATGGAACTGGCGATGATGACCGACCTGGTCACCACCACGACAACGTGCAGGTTCGGTCACCCAGGCCACCGCGGCATCGGTGTCGCTCGCAACGGAATGCTGCTGCCGCTGATCATAGGCATGCGCAAGGCCAAGGAACTCTTCTTCACCGGGGACTCGATCAGCGGAGAAGAGGCGGTCCGGCTGGGTATCGCGAACTACGCCTTCGAGCCCGGCGAGGTGTCTGAGAAAACGCTGGCGTTCGCGGATCGCATCGCCAACCAGAGCGCCGATTGGCTGGCCCTTCTCAAGGAGGGTGTCAACGTCTTCTACGAAAACATGGGCATCGAGGCCGCCGTGCGCGCGAACACGATCCTCGACTCGCTCGCCCGCGGCACACGGTCCGGCTACGAGTGGCGCACCCGGATTGAGAACGATGGCTTGAAGGAAGCGCTCGCGTGGCGCGACGGCCCTTACGGCGACTACAGAGCGACTCCGAAGAAAGCCGACTGATGGTGCTCGGTGAGGGGAGATCGAAGATGACCCGGCAGCGTCTCGCGCACAATGTGCTGGAGCGCGCGGCGGCGTTCCTCGAAGACAACGCCGACCTGTTCGACGACGTCCCCGAGTTTCTCGGGCGCCAATACGACGCCGGTCTGGCGTGGGCGCACTTTCCCGAGGGCATCGGCGGCTCCGGCGCGACTCTGGCCGACCACCTGGCCATAGTCACGATGTTCGCCGACGCGGGCGCGCCTGACGCGCGTGCGGCGAACTCGCTGGGCTGGGGGGTGATCGCCCCGGCGATCGCCGAGTTCGGAACTCGTGAGCTTCAGGAGCGCGTGCTGCGCCGCCTGTTCACCGGTGCGGACCAGTTCTGCCAGTTGTTCTCCGAACCCGGCGCCGGTAGTGACCTCGCGGGTTTGGCGACGCGGGCGGTCCCCGTCGACGGCGGCTGGCTGATCACGGGCCAGAAGGTGTGGACCAGCCGGGGCATGACGTCGACCCGCGGCGCTTTGCTGGCGCGTACCGATCCGGCTGTGCCCAAGCACCGCGGCATCACCTTCTTCATCCTTGACTTGACTCAACCGGGCGTCGAGGTGCGCCCCCTGCGTCAGATCACCGGCGAGAGCATGTTCGCCGAGATCTTCATGGAGAGCGCCTTCGTACCCGACTGTGATCGGGTCGGTGACGTTGGAGACGGTTGGAACGTCGCCACCACGGCGCTGATGAACGAGCGCCGTTACAACAGCACCCGGTCCGCCGCCGGTCGCTCCCAGCTGACCATCGACCAGGACGGATTTCGTCAGCTGATAGCCGCCATCGAGTTGCGCGGCGGGGTGTCCGCGATCTCCGATGTGGCCTCCTACCGCGTGGCCGAGACCTGGGCGCAATTCGAAGCGCTGCGACTGTGGCGGTGGCGTTCGCGTAACAGATCCAAGAGCGCCAAGTCCGCTGATGGTGCGGTCGGCAAGGTGATGTGGGCCGAAGCCGGGCAGCTGGCGTCGGCGACCGCGATGGAACTGCTCGGGACCGAGGGCCTGCTGTGGGAGGACACCACCACCGAGGCGACGTTGCGAGACAGCACGGTGGTGCGCGGTTACCTGCGCTCGCGTGGTTACTCGATCGAAGGCGGCACCTCGGAGATCCACCGGAACGTGATAGGCGAGCGGATCCTGGGGCTCGACAAGGAAGCGAGCGTCGAGGCGGACCTGCCCTGGAAGGACATTCCGAGATGAGCGCCATGGCAGCCGAGCTGTACTCGGACGAGCAGCGTGAGTTCGCGACGGAAGTACGCAGGTTCTTGGCGGCCAACCAGCCGATCAACCGGGTACGTCAGCTGGCCGGCGACCCGATCGGGCGAGATGGCGAGCTGTGGCGGCGTGCGGCCAAGGAGGCCGACCTGCTTGGCCTCATGATCCCCGAGGAGTACGGAGGCTCTGGGTTCGGCTTCGCTGAGGCCTCGCTGGTGCTGACCGCGGCCGGTGCGGCGCTGACGAGCTGGCCGTACCTGTCGAGCGCGGTCCTTTCCAGCCACTGCCTCGTCGCCGCCGCCGACACCGACGCGAAGTCGCGCTGGCTTCCCGCGCTCGCCGGCGGCGAGGTGGTGGCGACGCTGGCCGTCGCCGACGATCAAGGCGACTGGGCGCTCGCCAACGGCTCGGTGCGCGCCGAGGAAGGCCCCGGCGGCGCATGGACGCTGACCGGTCACAAGAGTTTCGTGACGGACGGTCCGGCGGCCGACATCCTGCTCACCTTCGGGACAACCGGTTCCGAGACCGCGCTGTTCGTGGTGCGCACCGATGCGAGCGGGGTCAGCTCGACGTCGTTGCCCGCGCTCGATTCAACCCGCAAGCTCGGTCGCTTCGTGTTCGAGGGCGCGGCAGCGGAGCGAGTCGGTGATGTGGCCGACCTCGCCGGCCTTGACGCGAGCCTCTGCGCGTTGGCCGCCGCGGCGCTAGTGTGTGAGCAGGCCGGAGGCATTGCGACAGTGCTCGACATGACCAGCCGGTACGCCAAGGACCGCAGGCAGTTCGGTCGCAGCATCGGTAGTTTCCAGGCCATCAAGCACAAGTGCGTCGACATCTACATTCGATCGGAGGCAACGGCCGCCTTCGCCGAGTCAGTCGCACTGAGTTTCGATGCCGCCGTCCGCGCCGGTCGGCTTGGCGAAAAGGCGTTGCGGTCTCAGGTGGCGACGGCGGCCGTCTACTGCGGTGAAGCCTTCGTCAAGAGCGCGCACGACATGATCCAGGTGCACGGCGGAATCGGGTTCACGTGGGAGCACGACGCCCACCTGTTCCTCCGCCGCGCGGCCGCCGACGCCAAGCTGTTCGGCGGAAAGAGCCGCAACATGGCCGTCCTCACCGCTGCCCTCAGGAGCGGTGCCCTGCTGATGCGCCCCACGGGCGGGGAGGACGCGCGGTGACGACCGATAACCAGCGCATCCACAACCTGCTCAATCCGACGTCGATCGCGATCGTCGGCGCCAGCGAAAGGTCGGCGTGGTCGAGCGCCTTCATCCGCAACCTCAAGCGGTGGAACTTCCCGGGGCAGATCCATCTGGTGAATCCGCGGACTCCCGAGGTCCTCGGTCAGGCCACGGCGCCCACGGTCGACAGCATCGACGGCCTGGTCGACCACGCGCTCATCGCGGTGCCGGCGAGTCTGACGCCCGATGTGCTCGCCGACTGCGATCGGGCCGGCGTTCGCAGCGTCACCGCGATCGCCTCGGGCTTCTCCGAGGCCGGTCCCGAGGGCAAGGCGCTGGCGGCCGAGGTGACACAGTTCTGCGCGGACCACGGCATCAGCATGATCGGCCCGAACTGCTACGGCTTCATCAACTTCACCACCACGACGATGCTCTCCCGCAACTGGCTCGACGCGATGCCTCCAGGTGGTGGGATCAGCCTGGTGTCACAGAGCGGCCAGCTCGGTCTCAGCCTCACTGGATCGGCTTTCGCTCGTGGCGTGGACTTGCGCTACCTCATTTCGAGCGGCAACGAGTTGGTGGTGTCGTCGACCGACTACTTCGACTACTTCGTCGATGATCCGGGGACGACGGTGCTGGGTGGCGTGCTGGAACGCATCGCCGATCCGGCGCTGTTCCAGGAGGTCGCAACCCGGGCGCTGGAGGTCGGCAAGCCGATCGTCGTCTGCAAGATGGGGCGCTCCGCCATAGGTCAGAAGGTCGCCGAGGCGCACACCGCGTCGGTCGTCGGCAATGCGGTCGTCGTCGAAACATTCCTGCGCGATCTCGGTGTCATCGTGGTCGACACGGTTGACGAGCTCATCGAGACGGCGGGCGTACTCGCGAGCCGTGCAGCGCCATCGGGGCCGCGCACGATGTTCGTCGGCGGCTCGGGTGGCGCGGGCGGCTACTTCGCGGACCAGGCCGACGGATCTCCGATCGAGTTGGCGCCGATCTCGGACACGCTGCGCTCTCAGCTCGCGGAGGTGAGCGGGCTCGACCCGCACACGATCGGCAACCCGATGGACATGACCGCGGGCGGTGCCAGTGCTCTCACCCGCATCGTCGGCGCGGTGGCGAAGGCCGCTGAGTTTGACGTGCTCGTCGTGCAGGGCGAGCAACCGCGCTCACGCGAAGTGCACGGTGATGCCTACATCGAGCGCGTGGCGGGCAACATGAAGGCGCTCGCCGCGGCCGGCCGTGCGGGTCAGTGGGCCTGTTTCCAAGCGACCGGTGACCGCGACCCGTCAGAGCTGGGCAAGGACATGGCGCGCGAGCACGACGTGCGCTACGTCCATGGCTCCCCCGGCGTGAAGGCGCTGGGTAACGCCATCGACTACGGCACGAACCGCGCGACGCGGTTGGCCGCGGCCAAGAAGAGACTCGCCGCCCATCAGGCCGGTGTAAGGCCCGGGCGTGCGGAACTGCTGCGCTCGCTCGGCCCGGAGCCGACCGAGAGCGATGTCAAGAGACTGCTCCAGGCCTACGGCATGCCGACGCTGCGGGAGCGGTTCTGCGAGACGGCCGATGCCGCGGCGACTGCCGCGAAGGAGATCGGCTTCCCCGTCGTCATGAAGATCTCATCCACCGACATAGCCCATAAGACGGACGTCGGCGGCGTGCTCCTCGACCTTCGTGACGAGGCTGCCGTGCGCGATGGCTTCGCGAGCATGATGACCGTGGTTGCGGCCAAGGCGCCGCACGCGCACCTGGCCGGGGTCGTGGTCTCGCCGTTCGTCTCACACGGTGTCGAAGTCTTGCTGGGCGTTGTGATCGACCCCTCACTCGGACCGGTCGTCGTCACCGGTGCCGGTGGAATCTACGTCGAGCAGTTCGGTGACGCCACCGCCGCCCTGCCGCCCTTCGATGCGGCTCGCTCGCTGGAGATGCTCCGCGAGCTTCGGATCTGGAAGCTCCTGGAAGGTGTGCGCGGTGCCGAGCGCGGCGACATCGAGGCTCTGGCCGAAGCCATGGCACGCTTCAGTGAACTGGTCGGCGATCTGGCCGGATCGCTCGTCGCGCTGGAGATCAACCCCCTCGTGGTGAGGCCTGGGGACGGCGGCGTGGTCGCCCTCGACGGGATGATCGAGCTGGCGGATCGGAGCGCGTTGCCATGACGGACTCTTACGATCCGGCGCGCGCTGTCGAGGAGCTGTGGATCGACGGCGCGTGGCGCAAACCGGCCGGCAACGAACGGTACGACGTGATCAGCCCGTCGACCGAAGGCGTCTATCGGTCGACGGTGATGGGCACCGCCGCCGATGCCGAGGCGGCAGTCGCGGCGGCGCGGCGGAGTTTCGACGACGGACGTTGGCGCTCGCTCACGCAGGCCGAGCGCTCCGCTGTCCTCGAACAGGCCCGGCAGATCTTGGGCGAGCAGGTCGACCAGGTCGCCCACGTGATCACCTCCGAGCTCGGCACGACGATTCCGAGGTCGGCGGAAGGCGTGCGTGATCGTGCGATGAATTACATCGCCGACGGAATCCAGCGGGTGGACAGGTTGATCGAGCCGACGACGATCGTCGACCCGAAAGGGACGTCACTGGTCGTACGCGAGCCGATTGGCGTCGTCGGTGCGATCGCGCCATGGAACGGCCCGTTCTCCATCGGCACCGGCAAGATCGTCCCCGCGCTCATCACCGGCTGCTCGGTGGTCTTCAAGCCGTCGCCGCAGACTCCCTTCGACATCCACTACCTCGCGGCGGCTCTGCACGAAGCCGGCCTTCCCGCCGGCGTGCTCAACATCGTCCCAGGTGACGCGGAAGTGGGTCAGTCGATCGTCGGGCATCGCGATGTCGACGCGGTCACCTTCACCGGCAGCACGGCCGTCGGGCGCGAGATCGGCGCGGTGTCAGGGCGCGATCTCAAGCCGGTCAGCCTCGAGCTCGGCGGCAAGTCGGCTGCGATTGTGCTCGACGATGCCGACATCGCCCAGGCCGGCACGTCGTTGGCGGCATCTTTCTGCGCGGGGAGCGGCCAGTCCTGCATCGCTCTCACCCGCGCCTTCGTCCCCGGACACCTGCGTGACCAACTCGTCGACGCGATCGTCGCCGAGATCGAGAAGATGCGCGTCGGCGACCCGTTCGACGCGCAGACCGATCTCGGCCCCCTGGTGTCGAAGGCCGCTCGCGAGCGCGTGGCGGGTTACGTCGAAGAGGCCCGCGGCGAAGGTGCGGTGATCGCCACCGGCGGACGTCGGCCGGCTGACCTGAATCGTGGCTGGTACTACGAACCGACCCTGCTCGTCGGCGTTGACAACACCATGCGGGTGGCGCGTGAAGAGATCTTCGGCCCGGTCGGATGTGTCATCGAGTACGACACGGTCGACGACGCGATCGCGATGGCGAATGACAACGACTACGGGCTGCACGGTGCTGTCTACACCGCCGACCGCGATCGGGGCCTCGAGATCGCCCGCGCGGTGCGCACCGGAACGTTCGGCATCAACGGATTCGGGTTCACGGTCGCCGCTCCGTTCGGCGGTTACAAGCAGTCAGGGGTCGGACGTGAGCACGGCGACGAAGGCCTGCTGTTCACGCTCGAGTACAAGTCGATCAAGCTCTAGAAAAGTTGTGGCGAGGTGAGTGACGCGGTGGCGATTCGTGATCAGATGTCGGACCACATGGATGTGCTCGCGCTCGAGGCCGCGTACGCACCTCGCTGGGATGCCGGCGACGGCGCCGGTTGGAGCCGGCTCTTCACCGAAGACGGCATGTTCGCCGTCGCACTTCCCGACGGCACACCCGAGATCCGCGCGCGCGGCCGCGCCGAGCTCAAGGGCCGCTGCGACCTGTTCAACAGCACCATGCGCGGCGTGCACTCGATCTCTCGGCCCGACCTGACCTTCGATGGGGACAAGGCTCGCGCCGTGATCCCCTTCACGTTCGCCGGCGTCGGCCGGGAGGCCGGGCGGCGACTGGAGGTCGTCGGCATGTATAAGGCCGAGTACGCCTACACGGCCGAAGGTTGGCGGATCCAGTTCCGCTTCGAGATTCCGTTCAGCCGGCTGACACATGACATGTGGCCACGGGACCTCCCGGAGATTCCTTGGCTGAGCGGCGTGACGTCATGAACAACAAGATGCTCGATGGCAGGGCCATCGTGGTCACCGGCGCCGGCGCGGGTCTCGGTCACGCGTACGCGCGAGCACTCGCCGAAGCCGGTGCTCGGGTCGTTGCCAGTGATGTCAACGCCGACGGCGTGCGCGGGGTCGTCGAGGAGATCGTCGCGGGCGGCGGCACCGCGATCGCCTGCGTAGGCTCGGTCGCTGACTGGGACAGTGCCGAGGAGCTCATGCGAACCTGCGTCAAGGAGTTCGGCTCTCTCGACGGTCTGGTGAACAACGCCGCCGTGCAGCACGCCGCGTCTCCCCTGGATGAGAACGAGGCGCGGGTGCGCCGCATAGTGGAGATCAATGTGCTCGGCAGCCTGTTCCCGGCCATGCACGCATTCCGCATCATGGCCGCCCAGCGCCGCGGCAAGATCCTCAACGTCACATCAGGGGCCCACATCGGCCTACCAGGGATGGTCGCCTACGGAACCACCAAGGGTGCTGTCGCCTCGCTGACCTACAACCTCGCACTGGAAGCGGCTCAGCACGGCATCCAGGTCAACGCGCTCGCACCGGTGGCACAGACCGCGATGAGCCCGGTCGAGGACCGCAAGGACGGCGTGACCCGGCCGCGGCCCGAGCAGATCGCCCCGGCGGTCGTCTACCTGATGAGCGATGCTTCCGGTTCCCTGAACGGTCAGGTCGTGCGGTATGACGGCAGGAGCCTCTCGCTGCTTGATCCGCCGCACTTCCGGACGACCCGGGTCACTGAGGACATCGCGACCACGGAAGGGATCGCCCAAGCCTTCGATTCCGTGCTGTTTGGCACCGTGGCACCCGTCGGACTGTACTGACGCGCCCGGCCCGCACGGTCACCAAGGAGGAGGTTGAGACACTGACGTATGCGATGGTATGCAATAGGCTACGATGGTGTGGCGTTGTCGACGCGAGAGGGACCGCTGGACAAGATGACGATCGTCAAGGTCAAGAACGAAGGCTCAATCCGGTGCATCACGTTCGACCGTCCTGGCAAGATCAACGCGCTCCGCGACGAGGACCTGCTGGCGGTGATCGAGGCTCTTGAGACGCGCCCCGAAGGGACGGAGGTCGTGATCTTCCAGGGCGCGAACGGCAACTTCTCGGCCGGCATGTACGTCGAAGAGTTCTCCGGGTTCGACCTGAACTCCTCGATGGCGCACATCCGCATTGGCGCGAAGTTCCTCGACACGATCCGCTCGCTGGAGATCCCGACGATCGCTGCGATTGAGGGCTACTGCGTCGGTCTCGCATTCGACGTCTCGCTGGTATGCGACTTCCGCATCGCGACCGACAAGTCGTCGTTCAGCATGCCCGAGATCAACGTCGGCATGCCGTGCGTTATGGACATATCGCTTCTGCAGCAGCACATCGGCATGACCCGCGCGAAAGAGATGTTACTGACCGGCGGCTTCTATCCGGCCAGGCAGATGGAGGAGTGGGGCTTTCTCAACCGGGTCGTCCCCGCCGGCACCGCCCGCGATGCCGCAGCGGAGTTCGCCGAGAAGCACCTGCTGGGCAGGTCTCCAGCTGCTGTGGCGTCGCAGAAGCGCCTGTTTGAGGTCTGGTTGCAGCATCCCCACAAGGAAGGCGTACAGATCAGTCTCATGGAGTACGGCATGAACTTCGCGAACCCTGACACCCAATCCTGGATCACAAAGTACCGCGCCGAGATGGCTGCGAAGAAGCAGAAGTGATGAGCACCGCAGACGTCGGACGAACTGGTCCGCAGGCTAAGGCACCCCTTGACGGGGTCGTGGTACTTGAGCTCGGCCAGATCTACTGCGGGCCGTACTGCGGCTTTCTCCTCGCGCGGCTGGGGGCCAAGGTCATCAAGATCGAGCCCCCGACTGGTGAGCTCACGCGCCACCGTACCCCTCCTGGTGTCGAGCCCATCGCTCTGACTCTCCTGAACACGAACAAGAGCGGCGTGAGACTCAACCTGAAAACGGATGAAGGTAAGGAAGTGTTGCGTTCTCTGGCGGAGCGCGCCGATGTCATCATCGAGAACTACGCGCCTGGTGTGATGGACAGGCTCGGTGTCGGCTACGAGACCCTGAAGGCCGTCAATCCCCGCCTCATCTACGCCAGCGCGACCGGCTTCGGACAGAGCGGGCCTTACTCCCAACTCGGCGCAATGGACCTGACCGTTCAGGCGATGACCGGGGTCATGGCATCAAACGGCTTTCCGGATACGCCGCCCGTGAAGGCGGGGGTCGCGGTCGCCGACTTCGCTGGTGGCACCCACCTGGCGCTGGCCGTCGTCGCCGCCCTCTACCAGCGGGACCTCACCGGCGAGGGCCAGCGTGCGGATGTCTCCATGCAGGACGCCCTGCTGCCGTACCTCACATCGAACATCAGCGGATATCTCACCAACGGTGAGAGCCATCCCCAGCGCACCGGCAACCAGCATGGTTCCCTGAGCGTCTCGCCGTACAACGTCTATCCGACCTCCAATGGGTTCGTGGCCATTCTGTGTGCTGCGGATAGGCATTGGCAGCGGCTCTGCGACGTGATGGGCCGACCGGATCTGGGCGCGGACCCGAGTCTGGCCGCCATGACCAGTCGGGCGGCGAGAAGCGCTGAGGTCGACGAGCTGGTCTGCGCATGGACGATCGAGCTTCCCCGCGCGACCGTGGTGACCCAGCTGATGGAGGCGGGCATCCCCGTCGCCCCGGTTCTGACCGTTCCTGAGGTGCTCGAGGACAAGCACCTCATCGAGCGGGAGATGATCCAGACGATGGAGCATCCCACCCTTGGCCCGATCCGCGCATTCGGAAGTCCGGTGCAGTTCTCTGCGTCCAGACCGGTTCCGCCGACCCCGTCGCCCCTGTTGGGCGAGCACTCCGGAGAAGTCCTTCGCGAGGTCCTCGGCTTCGACGACAGCCAGATCGAGCAGTTGAGGACCAATGGCGTCATCTAGTCCGCGTCAATTGAAGGAGGCTTGACACGTGTCCTCGATAGCCGACCCTGCCATCGTCGCCGTCACCGGCGCGACGGGCCGGCAGGGTGGCGCAGCCACCCGCGCATTGATCGGCGCTGGGCGAAAGGTCCGAGCGCTGACCCGCCGTCCGGAGTCGCCTTCCGCGCGTGAGCTCGCTGCGCTTGGCGCGGACGTCGTTCGGTGCGACCTTGGCGACCGCGAGTCGATCAGGAATGCGCTCCAAGGTGCATCCGGGCTGTATCTCACCACCACGCCGTACGAAAGTGGAGTAGACGAGGAGGAGCGCCAGGCCAAGTCGGCGATCGACATTGCCCGCGAAGCCGGCATTCGTCATGTCGTGTACGGCTCGGTCGCCTCAGCGGATCAGCCCACGGGAGTCGCGCACTTCGAGAGCAAGGGCCGGATCGAGGAGTATCTGACGACGTCAGGCATCCCGCTCACCACCGTGCTTCGTCCCACCTTCTTCATGGACATGTTCTTGGACGATGCCTTTCGGCACGCCATCGCCCGCAGGAGCATCGAGTTCGTCATACGGCCTGAGACGCGGATCGCCATGATCGCGGTCGACGACATCGCCGCGTTCGCCGCCCACGCCTTCGCGCATCCTGACGCGATCGCCGGTCACGTGATCGATTTGGCCGGTGACTATCCCTCGATGATGGAGTTGGCTTCGGTGCTGTCCGAAGCACTACAACAGGAGATCGTCTACCGGCAGGTGGATGAGAGTCAGCTCGCTGCCGATGTGCGACCGAAGGCCGGCACGCAGCGGTGGCTGGAAGACGTCGGTTGGCAGGTCGACCCGAAGGCGCTCGAAGGCTATGGCGTGCCGCTCACGGACCTCCGCGAGTGGGCCGTCAGTCATCGTGAGAAGCTGCTGAGTGCGGCGAACTGAGGTTGAACGAATGGCTGACTTCGGACTCAACGGCTATCGCGTCATCGTGACCGGGGCGAGCCGTGGAATTGGTCGTGGAATCGCGAAGGAGTTCGCGGCCGCGGGAGCCGCGGTCTCGATCTGCGGCCGCAAGGCGGTCGCGCTGGATGCGAGCAAGTCGTGGATCGAGGAGCGCGTTCCCGGCGCCGCCATCCACACGGCAGTGTGCGACCTGTCGGACGAGGATGCCGTCGAGCTCTACATCGAAGAAGCGGCGCGCGCTCTGGGTGGCATCGACGTGCTCGTGAACAATGCCTCCGGTTTCGGCCGATCGGACGACGAGGATGGCTGGGGAGCAGCCATCCGGACCGACCTGATGGGGACGTTGCGGGCCAGTTGGGCGGCCCTGCCTTGGCTCCGGAGGAGCGGGTCCCCGAGCTTGATCCACATCACGTCCACGACGGCGTACAAGCCGTCGATGATCGCCCCGGCCTATGCGGCGATCAAGGCGGCGCTGGTCCACTACACGAAGAGCCAGGCCAAGAAACTCGCGGTCGAAGGGATCCGGGTCAACTCTGTGGCGCCAGGCCCGACCACTGCTCCCGGGCACTTCTACGAGAAGCGCAAGGAGAACAACGATCCTGGTTATCAGCGGGTCCTCGCCGACTCTCCTGCGGGCCGGCTCGGCCAGCCGGAAGACATCGCCAACGTGGTGCTCTTCCTCGCGTCTCCCGCGGCGGCATGGGTACAGGGACAGACGATCGTGGTCGACGGCGGGCACCACCTCTTCGACAACAGCTGATTGTGTCAGCGCGATCGAGCTAAGGAGACACATGATGAACGGCCCGCTGAGCGGCCTGCGCGTGGTCGAACTCACCAGCTATGTCGCCGCGCCCCTGTGCGGCCTGGTGCTCAGGCAGCTCGGTGCGGACGTCGTGCGAGTGGAGCCGATAGGCGGCGCTCCGGATCGTTCGCGAATGCCTCGCGGACGACAGGGCGCGAGTCTTTACTGGGCGGGTTTGAACGGTGGCAAGCGAGACCTTGCCGTCGACCTGCGCCGGGCCGAGGGGCGGGAGTTGGTCGCTGACCTGATCTGCGCCGCCGGACCCGAAGCCGACCCTGGGGGCGGAGTCGTCATCAGCAACAACACGCGCTACGAAGATCTCGGCTTCGAGAACCTCCAGGCACGCCGCTCGGACCTCGTGCACGTGCTCCTGACCGGGACTCGAGACGGACGAAATGCCGTCGATTACCTAGTACAGGCGTCGACGGGCTTCCCCACCATCACCGGACCAGGCTCGGGCGGGACACCGGTCAACAGCGTGGTGCCGGCCTGGGATATCGCCGCCGGCCTCTACCTTGCCGTCGGACTTCTCGCCGCGGTTCATGAGCGTCGAGAAACTCGGCGCGGCCAGCAAGTCGAAGTCGCTCTGGAGGATGTGGCGTTCGCGGCCGCCGGGGCGGTCGGCTACCTCGCCGAAGCGCAGCTCTATGGCATTGGCCGTGGGCCGTCGGGCAACGAGGTGTACGGCACCTATGGTCGGGACTTCGTCTCTTCCGATGGCACGCGATTCATGCTTGTCGTGCTTACGCTCGGCCACTGGCGCCGGCTGCTCGAAGCAACGGAACTCACAGACGCGATCAAGGCAGTCGAGAAAGCAGTTCAGGCCAACCTGGATGATGAGACCCAGCGTTATCGCTATCGGGCTGTGATCTCGGGGTTGCTGGAGACCTGGTTCGAACGCCGGACATGGAACGAGATCGATCGGATCCTGGCGCCAACGGGCGTGCTGATGTCGGCCTACCGCACGTTCAACGACTTGGCCGCCGACGACGCGGCCGTCCTGCGCCAGAACCCGCTGTTCCAGGAGATCGAGCAGCCGGGGGCCGGTCACTACCTCGCGCCGGGCTCACCGCTGGTCATGGGCGGCCGTCAGTTCGGTCCTGCTCCGGCACCGGTCGTCGGTGCCGACACCGATGAAGTCCTCACAGGACTGGGAATCGATCCCGATCGCATCGCTCGCTTGCGCGCGGACGGGTGCGTCGCGTGAGCCTGAGCTGGAACGTGGTTGAGAAGAAAGGCAGCGGAGCATGGGACTCCTCGGCGGCAAGACAGCGGTGATCACCGGTGGTGCGCAGGGCATCGGTCTGGCGATTGCCAAGCGATTCGTGACCGAAGGTGCTCGGGTCGTGCTCGGTGATCTCGATGAGGACGCGCTCGACGTCGCGGTGAAGGAATTGGGGGGTGCGGGCGTCACTCGGGGATTGAGGTGCGACGTCACCGAAGCCGAGGAGATGGCCGCTCTGCTCGCCGGCGCTCTCGACGCGTTCGGCGCGCTCGACATCATGGTCAACAACGCCGGCATCACTCGTGACGCGACGATGCGCAACATGACCGAGGAGCAGTTTGACCAGGTCATCGCAGTGCATCTGAAGGGCTGCTGGCTGGGCACAAAGCAGGCGTCGCTCATCATGCGTGAGCGTGGTGGTGGCTCCATCGTGAACATCTCCTCGCTGTCCGGCAAGGTCGGAATGATCGGCCAGACCAATTACTCGGCGGCCAAAGCCGGCATTGTCGGCCTGAGCAAGGCGGCCGCCAAGGAAGTCGCTCATGCGGGCGTCCGCGTGAACGCGGTGCAGCCAGGCCTGATCCGTACGGCGATGACCGAGGCCATGCCGCAGAAGGCATGGGACCAGAAGATGTCCGAGATCCCGATGGGCCGGGCGGGCGAACCCGACGAGGTGGCGAAGGTGGTCCTCTTCTACGCCTCGGATCTCTCGTCGTACATGACCGGCACGGTGGCCGAAGTGACTGGCGGCCGTCTCATCTAGCCGGCTCGGCCTGAATCACCGAAAGGGGCGTCGCTATGCGGGACGTCGTGGTCTGCGAACCAGTCCGTACCGCCATTGGTGGGTACGGCGGCATGTACAAGTCCTTAAGCGCATCCGAGTTGGGTGTCTTCGCCGTCAAGGGACTGCTCGAACGCACCGGACTCGAACCGGACGCAGTGGATGACGTGATCGTCGGGCATGCTTACCCGACAGCCGAGGCTCCGGCGATCGGCCGCGTGATCGCCCTCGACGCGGGACTTCCGGTAACGGTCGGCGGACAGCAGGTTGACCGCCGGTGCGGCTCGGGGATGCAGGCCATCGTCAGTGCGGTCATGCAGGTGGCCGCTGGGGCAAGCGACCTTGTGCTCGCGGGCGGCGCGGAGTCGATGAGCAATGTCGCGTTCTTCTCACATGACATGCGATGGGGCGGGGCCCGCACCGGAGTCCAGATCCATGACGGCTTGGTTCGCGGCCGGCAGACCGCGGGGGGACGTTTCTACCCTGTTCCCGGCGGCATGATTGAGACGGCTGAGAACCTCCGTCGTGACTTCGGCATCTCGCGCGAGGAACAGGACGAACTTGCGCTGCAGTCCCACGAACGAGCGATCGCCGCACAGCAGGACGGCCTCCTCGCCGAGGAGATCGTCCCGGTCACGGTGCGAACGCGCTCGGGCGAAGGGTTGCTGGTCGCTGATGAGCATCCGCGCGCGGATACCAGCCTTGACTCGCTGGCCGGGCTCAGGCCCCTGATGATCCAGAGCGACCCGGAAGCCACGGTAACCGCCGGGAACGCGAGTGGCCAGAACGACGCCGGATCGATGGCCATCGTGACGACGATGGAGAAGGCCGAACGGCTTGGGCTGACTCCGCTGGTGCGGATGCTCTCGTGGAGTGTCGGAGGCGTCGCCCCGGACCGCATGGGCCTGGGACCCTTGCCGGCCAGCGCACGAGTGTTGGAGCGGGTTGGATTGAGCATCGCTGACATGGATGTGATCGAGCTGAACGAGGCGTTTGCCGCCCAGGTCATCGCAGTCCTGCGCCAATGGGGCGTCTCATACACCGAGGACCGAATAAATCCGCACGGTTCCGGCATATCCCTCGGGCATCCTGTTGGTGCGACAGGAGGCCGCATGCTTGCCTCCCTGGCGCGAGAGCTCCACCGGCGAGAGGGCCGATACGGGCTTCTCACCATGTGTATAGGTGGAGGCCAGGGCCTCGCCGGCGTCTTCGAACGGGTTACGTCATGACGCGGATCATCGCTTCCGCCGATGAGGCGAGGGCGTTGATAGGAGAGCCACTGGGAGTCAGCGAGGCAATCCTGGTCGACCAAACCCGCATCGATGATTTCGCCGATGCGACGGATGACCATCAATGGATCCACATCGACACGGAGAAGGCCAGGTCGAGCGCGTTCGGTGGCACCATCGCCCACGGTTACCTCACCTTGTCGTTGCTCCCCCGATTCGCGTCGCAGATCTACCGGCTGGACTTCGGCGCCGCCCGCCTCAACTACGGCTCCAACAAAGTGAGGTATCCGACGCCGGTCCGCTCAGGCTCCGTCCTGCGCGCAACCGCCACGCTCATCGACGTGCGGCCCGCGCCACAAGGGACGTTCGTTACGGCGAGATACACCATCACCGCCGATGGCGCGCCCAAGCCGGCCTGCGTGGCCGAGACGATCACTCTGGTCATCGCCTGATGCGCGCGCAGACTCCGGCCTTTCCCGACTAGGAGGACGACATATGGCACGCCTCGCCCAGACCGAGGGACTGACGGAGACCCAGGAGGAGATCCTCGAGGTCGTCCACCAGTTCGTGGAGGAACAGATCATTCCGGTCGCTCAGGAGCTGGAACACTCCGACAGCTATCCGCAGGAGATCGTCGACGGCCTCAAGGAGCTCGGCGTCTTCGGCCTCACAATCCCCGAGGAGTACGGCGGCCTCGGTGAATCGCTGCTCACCTACGCACTTGTGGTCGAGGAGATCGCGCGCGGATGGATGTCGGTCAGCGGCGTGATCAACACGCACTTCATCGTGGCCTACCTGCTCATGCGGCACGGCACCGAGGGGCAGCGGGCGAAGTACCTCCCGAAGATGGCGACAGGTGAGGTGCGCGGCGCGTTCTCGATGTCGGAGCCTGGCCTCGGCTCCGACGTGTCCGCGGTGTCGATGAAGGCCACCAAGCTCGACGACGGCGGCTACGAGATCACGGGCAGCAAGATGTGGGTCACCAACGGCGGCACGTCGACTCTGGTCGCCGTACTCACCAAGACCGACGAGGGCGCCGAGTCGGCGTACCAGAACCTCACCACCTTCCTGGTGGAGAAGACACCGGGCTTCGGCGACGTCGAACAGGGCATCATCGTGCCGGGCAAGATCGACAAGATGGGCTACAAGGGCATCGACACCACCGAGATGGTGTTCGACAAGCACAAGATCGCAGCCGAGCAGATCTTGGGCGGGGAGCCGGGCAAGGGCTTCTACCAGATGATGGACGGTGTCGAGGTCGGCCGGGTCAACGTGGCGGCGCGGGCCTGCGGGATCGCCAACCGTGCCTTCGAACTGGGCATCGACTACGCCCAGCAGCGGCAGACCTTCGGCAAGCCGATCGCTCAGCACCAGGCGATCCTGTTCCGGCTGGCGGAGATGGCGACCAAGGTCGAGACCGCGCACACCATGATGGTTCGTGCCGCGCGGCTGAAGGACCAGGGCAAGCGGATGGACGTCGAGGCCGGGATGGCCAAGATGCTGGCCTCGGAGTACTGCAACGAGGTCGTCGAGGCGTCGTTTTCGATCCACGGCGGGTACGGCTACTCCAAGGAGTACGAGATCGAGCGGCTCTACCGGGAGGCGGCGTTCATGCTGATCGGTGAGGGGACCTCCGACATCCAGAAGATGATCATCGGCCGCGCACTGTTGAAGGAGTACGCGATTGAAGCCGGACGTGGTGTCTGAACTCGCCAACCCGCGCCGGAGCTGCCTGAGCGTGCCGGCGTCCGCGCCGAGACTGATCGCCAAGGCTCTTGCGAGCACAGCCGACGAAGTGATCATCGATCTTGAGGATGCGGTGGCCGTCAGTGCCAAGGACGAGGCTCGCGACAACGTCATGTCCACACTGAGCGGCCCGGTAACAGCCGACATCCATGTCACCGTCCGGGTCAACGCCCCGAGATCGGCGTGGATAGCGGCAGATGTTGTCGCGTTGGCAGGACTCCCGCGGCTTCCGCACAGCATCATGGTGCCGAAGGTCGAGGCGTCGGACGACCTGGCCATGGTCGGCAGGCTGGTCGAGGAACACGGGGGTGCAGGGCGACCACCCATCGAACTGCAGGCTCTTGTCGAGTCCGCACGGGGTTTGACCTCCCTGGCTGAGATCGTGCGCGGCGCGCCACGCCCCGAAGCACTCGTGATCGGCTACGCGGACCTCGCGGCCGACCTCGGGAGGGACCCTATCGCCGAGCTCTGGGGCCCTGCCCATGAGCATGTGCTCTGGCACGCCCGTAGCGTCGGGATCAGGGCTGTCGATGGACCTTGGCTGGGCGTGCACGACGATGAGGTGTTCCGGGCGTCTGTCAACCGCGCGAGGACAGCGGGATTCGACGCGAAGTGGGTCTTGCATCCCGCGCAACTCGGCTTCGTCAACGCGGCGTTCGCTCCTACAGTGGAGGAGATCGCTTGGGCGACCGAAGTCGTCCAAGCATTGGAGGCGGCAGGTTCCGGTGTGCTTGCCCGGGACGGCCAGATGATCGACGAAGCGGTTGCCCTGCGTGCCCGCCGGATCCTGGCCTCCCTCTCATGATGGCGATCGATGAGAGTGGCTCCTCACCGCAGCGAGCCGAAGGGCCGTACTTCGATGAGCTCGCCCTCGGCCAGGTCATGGCTGCCGCACCCGCTGTGACGCTTACCGAGGCACTGGCCACACACCACCGAGCGATCGTCGGGGACCGCTTGGCGCTCTCGCTCGACCACCGGCTGTCCGAGCGCGTCACGGGCCGACCCGCGTTGGCTCATCCGGTCCTGGTGTGGGATGTCGCCATCGGGCAGTCGACACTGGCCACGCACCACGTGAAGGCGAACCTCTTCTATCGTGGTTTGGCCTTCCATCGACTGCCGCATCTCGGCGACACGCTGGAAACGCGGACGACCGTCGTCGGTCTGCGTGAGAACCGGCGCAGAGAAGGACGTAAGCCAACAGGGCTGGCAGCGCTTCGGATCATGACCTCTGACCAGGATGGACGATCCGTCCTCGACTTCTATCGCTGCGCGATGCTTCCGTTGCGCGGCCAAAAACCAACCGGCAAGACGATGACCTCGACGCAATCGGTAGCGACGCCATCCCGCCGGCCGTCGATGGTCTGTTCGCGGGTTGGCACACGCAGCCGCTGGGCCACGGCCGCAGACTCGAACCGGGGGACATTGTTGAGGTCGTCGGCGGTGACGTCGTCTCCAATGCTCCCGAGTTGGCAAGGCTCACGCTCAACATCGCCAGCGTGCACCACGACGCCAGAGCGGCCGGCGGTCGACGTCTGGTGTACGGCGGCCACACAATCGCACTGGCCGCGGCTCAGCTCAATCGGACCGTTCCGTCGCTCGTCACGATCTCGAGTTGGAAGCGATGCGACCACGTCGGACCTGTCTACGAGGGTGACACCCTCAGGTCGAGCATCGAGGTCCAGGCGGTGCGAGCACTCGGCGTCGAGCACCTCGACGCGGTGGACATGCGTCTGCGGGTGAGCGCGGACGAGATCGGAACGGCTCAAGAGTCGAACACCCGCGCCGTGCTCGACTGGCAATTCACGGCGGTGGTGGGCCATGCGTGACGACGCCGCCACCGGGCTGCTCACCGTGCGCCGTCAGCGCATCAGGCTGGACCACCGAGAGCGGACCGACTCGTGTGCACAATCGCCACAGCAGACGACACCAGGTCGAGCGACGCCTCAAGAGTGCTCGTCACAGAGTGCCTGACGGTCCGCTTGATCATCTGGACGAGGACGGGCGGGTAGGAGGCGATCGTCCCGGCGAGCTCGTCGACCACCCCGGGCAGTTCGTCCGGCTCGACCACCTGGGAGTAGATGCCAAGCGCCAATGCCTCCTCGGCTTCGACGCTCTTTCCCGTGAGGAGCAGCTCCAGAGCCTTCGACGTGCCCACGATTCGTGGCAGGTAGTAGGCGGCGCCATTACCCGGCATGACTCCGACCTTGACGTAGGCGGCGCCGAGCCGTGCTGTCGTTGAGGCGATGCGGATGTCACACAGCAGCGCCATGTCCATCCCCGCACCGATCGCGGGGCCGTTCACTGCGGCGATCACCGGCTTGTCGATCCGACTGGTGATCAGGCCAATCTGCTGGATGTGGTTGGCGAGCCGGTCCTTGCGGTGAAGCGGGGTCTCATCGTGCTCGAAGATCTCTTTGAGATCGGCACCCGCACAGAAACTCGACCCCTCCCCGGTGAGGACGATAACCCGGACGGCAGGGTCGCTACTGGCCTCTTCAAGGTGCTGGATCCACTTATCGATCATCTCGAGGGTGAACGCGTTCCGGACCTCTGGCCGACTTAGCGTGATCCGGCCGATGCCGTCGCTCACCTCGTAGCGGATTCCCTTGTGGTCCACGGCTCAGCCTCTCTCGCAGGCGGACTGTCTCTGCCGAACAAGGAAAGCTACCATCACCACACCATGGTGTGTCAATGGATACGACTGCATACAATTCTGTCGGTCCCAAGACAAAGGAGAACCGAAAAACCCAGGTTGGATGGGGTGTGGCGGAGTAGGGCGGGTGGGACTTGAACCCACGACCCACGGATTATGAGTCCGATGCTCTGACCGGCTGAGCTACCGCCCCGCAATGGTGGAGTCTCTCACAACTTTGGCGGCAGGGGGATGTATGGATGGTAGGTGAGATCAACTTTTGTCATGGGAGAGGCGTATAAAGACGCCGCCGCCCGGGTCCCGGGCGGCGGCGTGGGTGGGATGTTATGGGCGGGTCGAGCCTACGGAGTAGGCGCCGGAGCCGCTGTAGGCGTGGACGCGGAGGCGGTAGTAGCCTGCGGTGCCGCTGTAGGTGACGGTCTCGTCAGGGCCTGAGCTGGTGCCGCTCGCAACGGCGACCCAGGCGCTGCCGTTCCAGCGCTGCAGGTAAAGGTCGAAGTCGACGCCGGAAGGTCCGTCGAGGCATGCGCGGTGGGTGCCGGAGACGGTGGACTGGTAGTAGGAGTTGTTCGGGAGGTAGACGTTCGCGCCGCTGGTCAGTGAGCCGGTGTAGGTGTTGGCGTAGCCGGAGCAGGTGCCGCCGCCTCCGCCGCCCTGGGTGACGAGCGTCAGTCCGTACGCGGAGAGGATCTCGTTGACCGGCTGGAAGTAGGTCGTGCCGCCGGAGGTGCAGTTGCCGGAGCCGCCGGAGGTGACGCCCTGGGCCTGGTCGCCGGAGATCCAGGAGCCGCCGGAGTCGCCGGGCTCGGCGCAGACGTTGGTGCGGGTCAGGCCGGTGACGGTGCCCTGGGGGTAGGTGACGGTGGCGTTGAGCTGCTGGACGACGCCGCAGTGCCAGCCGGTGGTGGAGCCGGAGCGGCAGATGGAGCCGCCGACGACCTGGGCGCTGGAGCCGGCCACGTTCACGGTGCCGCCGCCGGAGCCGATGACGACGGGGCGGGGGGTCCAGTTGGCGTTGACGGCGACCCAGGCGTAGTCGTTGCCGGGGAAGGAGGAGGCCTGGAAGGTGCCCTGGGCTACCCGGTTGAAGCCCTGAGTGGAGGCGCCGGCGGTGCCGCAGTGGCCGGCGGTGACGAAGCCGTTGGTGGTGCCACGGGTGATCGAGAAGCCGATCGAGCAGCGTCCGCTGTTGTTGATGTAGTACGCCTCGCCGCCGCGTAAGTCGTAGTACGGCTGCGGCTGCTCCTGCGAGGCTTCGATGCGGACCGCGGCCGCGTCGACGCCGCTGGCCGCGACGAAGGCTTCGGCGGCGGCCTGGTCGCGGGAGAGCACGACGACGGTGTTGGCGCGCACGTCGACGTAGTAGCCGGGGACGGTGGCGGGGGCGGTGACGGCGTCCAGGCGGGCCTTCACGGCGTCCAGGTCGGCGAGGGTACGCGTGACGACCTCGGCTTTCGCGCCGGACGCGGTGATGGCGGAGGCCGCGCCGGCGTCGGTGACGGCGACGGTGAGGGTGGCGGCGTCGCCGCTGAGCCAGGATCCGGCGAACCGGTCCCCGAGGGTGGTGCGGATCTTGCCTTCCACCTTGCCGAGCCGCTTCTCGTTCAGCAGCCGGGTTTCGGCCTGCTCAGCGGTGAGGTTCAGGTCCCGCTGGAGGGCCTGGACCATGGTCGGCGCGGGTTTCTCCGAGGTGGCCATGGCGGGGGTGGAGGTGAGGATGAGGGCGACGCCGAGGGTGAGGGCGCTCGCCGCGCTCAGGATGTGCCTGCTGCGCATCGGGTCTCCTTGGGGGTGGGAGTGCCGTCAACGTAACGGTGCGAATCCCCCGCGAGGACCTACCAGTTGTCCCCTGCCATGGAGTTATGGCACCGTGCCATATCCATGATTTCGGTCCAGCCAATTTGAGTACGCCGGGCTCTGCCTGGCCGCGTCCTCGTGGGCGGCCTTGGCGTGGCCGACGATCTGGGCGGCCTCCTCGGCGGCGGGCGTCTCCGGATGCCAGCCGAGCAGCTGCCGCCAGCGTAACGGCGTGCCGACGATCGGCAGGGCGACCAGGCCCTCGCTCAGCCGGAACGTGCCCTGACACAGCGCCACGGCTCGCCCCACCCGCACCAGATGCACGCAGGTCGCCACATCCGTCTCATAGATGGTCGCGGGGGTGAATCCGGCGCGCGTGGCCGCCACCGCGAAGCACTCGCCGAAGCAGCCGTCGCCGGGCGTGACCGCCCACTGCTCGTCGGCGAGCGCGCCGAGCTCGACCTCGCGTTCCCCGGCCAGCGGATGCTCCGAGGACACCAGCACGAAGACCGGATCCATCGCCACGAGCGCCCACGAGACGGCGTCGTCGCCGGGCGCCCGGGTGTCGCCGCAGACACCGATCAGCGCGTAGTCGAGCCGCCCGAGCATCACCTTGGTGGCCAGTTCGCCGGTGGACCACGAGGTTGCGGTGGTGATGACCGCGTCCGGTTCGGCCTGCGCCAGCCGGTCCACCAGGCCGCCCAGGATCGGCCCGTTGGCCGCCCCGATCCGGTACCGCCGCCCTGGCTCGCCGCCGTTGGCCAGCCGCGCCGCCTCCTCCTGCAGTTGCCGTACGGCGGGCAGCAACACCTGCGCGCGGGCCAGCACGAACTCGCCCAGCGGGGTGGGCCGCGAGCCGGTGTGGTCACGCTGGAACAGGGCGCCCCCGAGCGCCCTCTCGATCCGTTTGAGCTGCGCGGTCAGCGCGGGCTGCGCCAGCCCGAGCACGGTGGCCGCTTTGCTGACGCTGCCGGTCTCGGCGACCGTGCGCACAATGCGGAGATGGCGGAGCTCCAAGTCCATAGCCAGACCGTATGACTACGGCATAACTCCAGCAATGATGATTTGTCACACATTCTGACTAGTCAAGTCGGAAACGGGGGGTCAAGACTCGGTCGAGGGGCGTACGGCCTGGGAATTCACCGGGTAGGGGCGCTCACGGGCGCGGTGCCGTACAAGGGGGATCGTTGTGGGGATTTGGCGGCGGATGACGGCGATCACCCTCCTGGTCGCGAGCGCCGCCGGATGCACCCCGATGCCCTGCACCAGCAGCAGGACCGAAGTCGTATTCGAGCGGAGCCGCCCGCCCGTCCAGGAAAGCTTCAAGATCGGCCTACTGCTACCCGAGTCCGAGACCACCAGGTACGAGAAGTTCGACCGCCCCTACATCACCGAGGCCGTCAAGAGGAACTGCCCCAACTGCACGCTCGTCTACAACAACGCCAATCAAGATCCCGTCCGGCAACAGCAGCAGATCGACGCGATGCTCGCCGCCGGCGTCGAGGTTCTCATCCTCGACGCCGTGGACGCCGAGGCCATCGCCCCCTCGGTCAAGAAGGCCGAACAGCAGGGCGTCAAAATCGTGGCGTACGACCGGCTGGCCGATGGCCCCATCCACGCCTACAGCTCCATCGACAACGTCGAGGTCGGGAAGATGCAGGGCCAGGCCCTGCTCGACGCGCTGAGGGCAGGCGGGAATCCGTTCCGAGGCCCGATCGTCATGATCAATGGTTCGCCCGAGGATCCCAGCGCGCGCGATTTCAAGAAGGGCGCGCACCAGGTCCTGGATGGCCACGTGATGATCGGCCGGGAATACGACACCCCTGACTGGAGCCCAGAACGGGCCAAGATCCAGGCGAGCGGCGCGTTCGCCACGCTCGGCGCGGACCGGGTCATCGGGGTGTACTCCGCCAACGACGGCATGGCCGGGGGCATCGCGGACGCCATGAAGACCGCGGGCGTCCCGAAGGGCACCCCGCTGACCGGCCAGGACGCCGATCTCGCCGCGATCCAGCGGATCCTGCTCGGCACCCAGACCATGACCATCTACAAGCCGATCAAGCCGGAGGCGGAGAGCGCCGTGCGGATGGCCATCGATCTCGCCGCCGGCCGGCCGGTCAAGGCGCCGAGCACGGTGAGCAACGACACGGTCAGCCGCATCCCCGCGATGATCATCGCCCCGATGGTGGTCACCAGGGACAACATCAAGGACACCGTGGTACGGGACGGCTTCTGGACGGTGACCGAGATCTGCGCCCCCAAGAACGTGCAGGAGGCCTGCGAGTCCACCGGGCTGACGTGAGATCGTCACGGCATGACCACAGGCAAGGTCCTCTACCTCATCGTGTGCGCCGCCGGACCCGCCGCCGACGTCTGCCGGCTGGTGACCTTGGCTCAAGCCGAGGGATGGGTCGTCCAGATCGTCGCCACCCCGTCCGCACTCGACTTCATCGACGTTCCCGCCCTGGAGCAGCAGACCGGCCGCCCCGTTCGAAGCCGCTACCGCAAGCCGGACGAACCCAAACCCGCCCGGGCCGACGCCATCATCGTGGCCCCCGCCACCTACAACACGATCAACAAATTCGCCCGGGGCATCGCCGACACCTACGCCCTCGGGCTCCTCGCCGAAGCTCCCGGCCTCGGCATCCCCGTCGTCGTCCTCCCCTTCGTCCAGACCGCGCTGGCCACTCGTATCCCGTTCCTGCGCGCGGTGAGCGACCTACGCGAGGAAGGCGTCCGCGTCCTCATCGACCCAGAGGAATCCGAACCCCACTGCCCGTGGAGCCGGACGCTTGAGGTTCTCGCCGAATTGACCTCATAGAGCGTAGGATCCTGATCCAAAGCAGTCGTCGATGGTCCGGGCGTGCCGATGAAAACGCCTTCGACATGAACATTTGCCCTCTCGCGGGAGCGTGCCGCGCTCACGCATGAGCGCCATCCACGTGCGAACGCGCAAGGATCTGCGCCGCCAGCGCCGCAGACGTCCGCCACAGTGCCTCAATCATTTGTACGCGGCCCCGCTGTGGCCACTGCACAGCGCCAACCTGGGCACCCTGCTCCGCACCTGCGACGCGGCCGGCGCGTGCCTGGCCGTGCCGCGCTTGCCGTGGGTCCCCGAAGCGCTGGCACGGGGCAACACGCTCCGGCAACCCGCGTGCGTGCACTGGGTACGCGATCCCGTCACCTGGCTGACCGAACAACGCGCATCGGGAGCCCACATCCTCGGCGTCGAACTGGCCGACAACGCCATCCACCTGGCCGACCTGCCCATGGCCCGCCGGCCGACCATCGCCGTCCTGGGCCACGAAAGCGACGGCATCCCCCCAGAAGCCCTCGACCTCCTCGACACCGTCGTGGAAATCCCCATGATCGGCACAGGAGCCAGCCTCAACGTCGCCGTCGCCGGTTCCCTCGTACTCTACAAACTCGCCGGTTTCGTATAGGCACTCGTAGGGTTTGGGCATGCTTTTGTGGATTAATGGGCCCTTTGGTGGAGGGAAGACGCAGACCGCGTACGAGATTCGGCGGAGGTTGCCGGGGAGTGTTGTCTGTGATCCTGAACATGTTGGGTTTGGGCTGCGGCGGATGATGCCGCCGCGGTTGCGGGGGGATTTTCAGGATCTTCGGGCTTGGCGGCAGGGCGTGTACGAGGTGCTGGATCTGGCGCTCGCGGAGCATGGTGGGACGGTCATCGTGCCGATGACGGTCGTGGAGCCGGACTATTTTCGGGAGACCGTGGGGCGGCTTCGGGAGCGTGGTCATGATGTGCGGCATTTCGCGCTGCTGGCCGGTCGGGAAACGGTGTTGCGACGGCTGCGTGAGCGTGGTTTCGGACATGCTGTGGGGTTCATCGCGGGGAAGGACGCGCCCCTGCGCCGGGAGAGTTTCGCCGTAGCGAAGCTCGACCTCTGCCTGGAGCGGCTGCGCGAGACGGAGTTCGCCGAACACGTGTGGACTGATCGCCTTACGATCCCGCAGGTCGCCGACCATATCGCCGACTCCGCCGGACTGACCCTCACCCCCAATACGGACCACGCGGTTCGGGGGTATCTGCGCCGGGCCTGGATAGGCGTCAACCACATACGTTTCGACTGATCCGGGTCGCCTTGATGGAGGTGTGAGGATGCGGTCATCATGGGCACTCGACACCGGCGCGGAGGAGCGGAATGATCTCTCAGCGGATCGCCCGGATCTGTGAGTTGCATGGGGATGACCTGGCTGGTTTCCTTGCGGGCACGGACGCCGCGGTGTTGCTCGACCGGGTGGTCGGGGTGGTTCGGGCGGGTGGATCGCCCGGTGAGGGTGATCTGGACGCTCTGGACGACGCGCTGGCGGCTCTCGGCGTTGACGCGGGGACGGGCGGGACCCGGGGGTTCGAGCCGGTGCCGGGGCTGGGTGGCGGGCATCCGGTGATCGAGTTCTGGGCCTGTCCGACGGGGGCCTGTGATCGGCGGGTCTGGCGGGCGGGGGAAGTCTGCACGCTCCTTGACCGGCCGATGCGCGTGCTGCGGCTGACCACGTGACCGGGTTCTTCGCCGAACTGGGGAAGAAGGTCGCGGAACGGTGGCTGTCGCTGCTTCTGCTGCCGGGGTTCCTGCTGGTGGCGGCGTGGGTGGCCGGGGTCAGGCTCGGGCACGGGAACGCCTTGGGTGCGCTCGATCTGGCGGCTTGGCTGACGGGGACGGCGACGGCGGCGCAGTTGGCGGTGGCGGCGAGCGGGGTGCTGGCCGTGTCCGCAGGGTGGGGGTTGGCGGCGGCCGCCTGCGGGGTCGCGATCATGCGGTTGTGGACGGCCCGGGGGGCGCGGGCGCCGCTGGTGTGGCTGACGCGGCGCAGGGAACGGCGCTGGAAGCACGCCCAAGCCGAGGTCATGAGCGCCATTGAGGAGGAAAGGCTCGCCGGTCTCGCGGATCTCGTCAACGCCAGGAATGCCATCTGCCTGGTCCCCTCGGCCCGGCCGATGTGGATCGGGGACCGGTTGCGTGCGGTCGATCAGCGGGTGCTGCGCTCCTACGATCTGGATCTCGCGGGGGTCTGGCCCCGGTTGTGGCTGGTGCTGCCCGGAGAGGCGCGAACCGAGATCGGGATGGCTTACGAGAGTCTGGCCGCCGCCGCCCGGTTGATGGCGTGGGGGCTGCTCTACCTCCCCGTGGCCGTGTTCTGGTGGCCCGCCGCGATTGTCGCGCTGGTCACCTGCGTGACGGCGTGGGTACGAGCGAGGGGAGCCGCTGAGACATTCGGCTCGCTGCTGGAATCCGCCATCGATTTGTACGCCCTAGACCTGGCCGCACACCTCAAACTAGACGCGGAAGGCCCGTTGAGCCGGGAGACCGGACTGGCGGTCACCCGGCTGGTCAGAAAGGATTTCATCGAGCTGACGGATCCCTGATGGGGGCTCGACGAATGAACGGACTGCGCGTGGCGGTGCTGGCGGTGCTGCTGCTGGCGACCGGTTCCGGCGCCGTGGTGGCCGCCCGGGAGGTGCTGACCGCGCGCGACCGGGTCGAGTCCGTACGGCTGGCCGCGCAGAGCGAGAACGTCGCCGCGATCGACCCGGCGATGTCCCGGCTGCTGGCGGTGGCCGCCTGGCGGTCCGCGCCGACCCCGGAGGCCCACCGGGGCCTGCTGGCCGCACTCACCCGCCCGCTGACCGCGGTACTGCGAGGGCATCGCAACAGCGTGTACGCGGTGGCGTACAACCGGGACGGAACCCTGCTGGCCAGCGGCGGCGCGGACGGCACGCTGTGGATCTGGGACGCGCGCTCCTCCCAGGCGACGGGTCAGCCGATCAGGGGACACCGGGGCGCGATCACGCAGGTGACGTTCGCCGCGAACGACCGGGTGATCACCGCGAGCCGGGATCGCACGATCCGGATCTGGAACGGGGAGAAGCAGGTCGGCAAGCCGATCCGCGGCACGATCGTCGCACCGGACCCCCGCGGGCGTGTCCTCGCGGTGGGCGACCAGAACGGCGTGCCCCGCCTGATCAACATGACCACCCGCCGCCAGCTCGGCCGCGCGTTCCCCCGCCACCCGAGCGGCCTCCGCGACCTGACCTTCGACGGCAGAATCATGACCACATACGACAACGCGGGCGTCCTGCGCATATGGAACGCCCGCACGCATCGCCTGATCGGCCGGGTCGCGGGCGGACCAGGCCCTGTCACGATAAATCAGGGCAAAATGGCGTTCACGCTGCAGGGAACGCTGAGACGGCTGGACCTCGGGACCCGGCAACAGACCCACCGGCCGATCAAGGGCGACTTCGTGGCCCTCGCGTCGAGGGGAAACCTGCTCGCCACCGCCCAGCGAAACGGCGCGGTGCACGTCCTGGAAGCGGGCGTCCCCCTGGCCGAACCCTTCCGCGCCGGAACCGTGCGAGACCTGGCGATCAGCCCGGACGGCCAGTGGCTGGCCACTGCCAGCGACGACGAGGTCATCCGCGTCTGGGACCTCTCCCTGACCCGCAAACTAAGCGGCGAACCGATAACCACCACCCCACGACCATCGGCAGCCACGGCAAGCATCCCCCCGGGAAACATCGCCTCAGGAGCCGTCAATCCGGAGATCCCCACCCCCGAAAGCAGCAGCGCCAGCACCAGCACGCCAAGCCCCGACGGCACCACCATCGCCGTCGGCGACACCGCCGGCCGCACCCAGCTTTTCGACATGAATACCGGAAAACCAGCAGGCTCCCCCATGGCCTGCCGCCCGGGAGCCGTCAACGCGGTCGCCTTCAGCCCCGACGGCCAGGGCCTGGCCACCGCGACCGCCAACAGCATCTGCCTCTGGGACGCCCGCACCCAGCGCCAGCTCCACGAACGCCTCACCGGCCACATCGGCCAGGTGAACACCCTCACCTACTCCCCCGACGGCCGCCATCTCGTCTCCGGCGGCGACGACCACACGATCCGCTGGTGGGACGTGACCACCGGCACCCCGATCGACCTGACCCTCGCCCAGGCGAGCGGCATCTCCGCCCTCGCCTTCGACCCCGGCGACCCCACCCACCTGGCCACCGGCACCGAGAACGGCACCGTACGCCTCTGGAACATCACCGACAAACGCCCGATAGGCCCGCCCTTCGTCGGCCACACGACCCCCGTGACCTCGATCGCGTTCAGCCGCGACACCCTCGCCACCGCCGCCGGAAATATCCGCCTATGGGACCTGACCACCCACAAACAACTCGGCTCCCCCCTCGGCCGCGCCCTGCGTACGGTCACCTTCAGCCCCGACGGACGCGAACTGACCGGCGGCGGCCCGGCCGGGACCAGGCGGTTGTGGAACCCCGCCCTGACCCCCGACCCGGCCGCCGAACTCTGCGCCCTGGCCAGGCGCTTCCCGCCACCCCTCGACCTCCAGTCCTACCTGCCGGACCGGAACTACCCCGAGATCTGCCCCTGAGCCGCCACGTAGTCGTTGCACTGCGGCAGCCCCAGCTCCCGGATGATGTCGTTGAGCTCGAAGAAGTTGAGCTCCCCGATCCGGGGCAGCAGATCGATGATCGGCGTTCCGTACTTGCGCGCCATGTACCTGTAGTTCTCCGCCGCCTGATCGTTGTTGCCGTCGAAGCTCTTCGGATGCGGCACGTGGATCGCGGTCGCCGCGCGGTTGAGGACGAAGCGGGCGCCGTCGCGGTGCAGGCGGTAGCCGAGGTCGAGGTCCTCGCCGCCCCAGCGGCGGAACTCCTCGTCGAACATGCCGACCGCGTGGAGTTGCGCGGTCCTGGCGGAGACGTTGCAGGTCCAGTAGTTCAGCCAGGGCGCGGGCAGGTCGGCGAAGTCGTCGCCGTACCTGGCGTAGAAGATCTCGCGGACGTCCAGCCACTGGCCGGTGCGCTCGAGCTTGGCGATGGTGGCGTCGGGGTTGGCGAAGTCGATCGCCTTGAGGATGAGGATCGCGTCCTCGTTGTCGAGGTTGAAGCAGTAGACGTAGCCGCAGACGGCGAGCGGGACGTCGGAGCTCGCGTGGCTGGCGAGGTGGGCGTCCAGGAAGGTGGTGCTGGCCAGCACGCCGGCGTCCATCAGCACGGTGATGTCCGCCGACGCCTGGGAGAGGCCGAGGTTGCGGGCCTGAGCGGCCCGGTGGCCGAGATCTTCCTGGAAGAAGTAGCGGAGGTTGAGCCGGTCGCGGAAGGAGTCCACCATGGCCTTGGTGCCATCGCTCGATCCGTCGTCCCCGATCAGCACTTCGAACTGATCCGAAGGCAGGGTCTGCCGGGTGAGCGAGTTGAGGGTGTGGCGGAGCAGTTCCTCGCGGTTGTACGTCGGAATGACCACGCTGCATTTCATCGAAAACTCCCCAGGTCGGTACGGAACCAGTTGATCGTTCGGGCGAGGCCCTCCGGGATGCCGACGGCCGGAGACCAGCCGAGCAGCCGGTGGGCCAGCCTCGTGTCCGGGCGGCGTTTCTCCGGGTCGTCCTGGCCGAGCGGCGCGTACACGAACCGGAGCGGGTTGCCGGTCTGATCGGCGATCAGCCCGGCGATGTCCAGGACGGCCATCTCGTCGGTGCTGCCCAGGTTCACCGGGCCGCGATGCGGCGAGCGCATGAGCGACAGCAGCGCGTCCACCATGTCGTCGACGTAGCAGAGGGAGCGGGTCTGCTTCCCGGTGCCGTTGATCGAGAACGGCCGCCCGGCGAGCGCCTGCGCGATGAAGCTGGGCACCACCCGGCCGTCGTCCAGCCGCATCCGGGGGCCGAACGTGTTGAAGATCCGCGCGATGGCGACGTCGGTGCCGTACGCGCGGTGGTAGGCCACCGTTAGGGCCTCCGCGTACCGTTTGGCCTCGTCGTAGACCGATCGCGGGCCGACCGTGTTGACGTTGCCCAGATACGACTCCGGCTGCGGGTGTTCGAGCGGATCGCCGTACACCTCGGAGGTGGAGGCGAGCAGGAAGCGCGCGTTCTTGGCGCGGGCCAGGGCGAGCACGTGGTCGGTGCCGGCGGATCCGACGCGCAGCGTCTCCAGCGGCAGGCGCTGGTAGTCCACCGGCGAGGCCGGGGAGGCCAGGTGGAAGATCTCGTGGATCGGGCCGGGGATCTCCAGCGGCTCGACCACGTCGGCCGTGATCAGCTGGAAGCCGGGCGCGGCTCGCAGGTGGGCGATGTTCGCCTCGCGGCCGGTGGAGAAGTTGTCGGCGCAGACGACCTGGCAGCCGTCGCGCAGCAGCCGGTCGCAAAGGGTCGATCCGATGAAACCGGCGCCGCCCGTGACGAGCACGCGGGTCGGGTCCAAGCGCATATGACGGAGTCCTCTCGTGAAAACCCGTCGGCGCTCGGGTAAGTGCGGTGTTACCTTGCGTTCGCGGCCAGATATTCCGCGCACGCGGGCATGCCGCGCAGCGTGATGATGTCGTTCAGGTTGAAGAAGTTCACGTCGGGGATGGACAGCAGCAGCCGGGTGATGGGCGTGCGGTATCTGTCCGCCATCCGCCGGTAGTTGGCGTCGGCCTCGGCGTTGTTCTCGGACTCGCTCTTCGGGTGCGGGCTGTGGATCGCGACCGCGTCCCGGTTGAGCACGAAGTGGGCGCCGTCGCGGTGCAGCCGGTAGCCGAGGTCGATGTCCTCGCCGCCCCACGCGACGAAGTCCTCGTCGAAGCCGCCGACCGCGCGCAGCTGGTCGGTCCTGGCCGAGACGTTGCAGGTCCAGTAGTTCATCCACGGCGCGGGCAGGTAGCCGTAGTCGTCGCCGTATTTGGTGTAGAAGTCCTCGCGCATGTCCAGCCACTGCCGGTTCGCGCGCAGCATCGCGATGGTGGCGTCGGGGTTGGCGAAGTCGATGGTGCGGCTCATCAGGTCGGCGTCCTCGCCGCCGAAGTTGTAGCAGAACACGTAGCCGGTGACCGCGACCGGCGCCGCGGCGTCGTCATGGCTGGACAGATGGGCGCGCAGGCAGTCGGAACCCGCCAGCACGCCGCAGTCGAACAGCACGCAGATGTCGGCCTTGGCCTGGAAAATGCCGACGTTGCGGGTCTTGGCGGCCCGGTAGCCTTCGCGTTCCCTGAAGGTGTAGCTCAGGTTCAGCCGGTCGTCGAAGGAGCGCGCCACGCCGGCGGTGCCGTCGTCCGAGCCGTCGTCGACGACGATGACCTCGAACTCCTCGCGGGGAAGCGTCTGCAGGGTCAGGGCATAGAGCGTGTGCCGCAGGAGTTCGGCCCGGTTGTACGTCGGGATGACGACGCTGCATTTGAGCATGGGTGCCTCATAGGTAATAGGTGTTCGGGTCGAGCCCGCAGAGGACCCGGCCGTAGAGTTCCAGGTTGGTGTTGGGATGCATGAGGGCGTGCAGGTTGATCGCGCGCACGTCCCGCTCGATCTGCTGGATCGGCACGGTGTCGTAGATCGACGAGCCGCCGCTGGCCGTGTTCAGGATGTCCACGGCCTCCTTCACCAGCTGGCAGACCGCGCCCATGTCGGCGCGGGCGCGCGCCCGCTCCCTCGTGGTCCAGGTCGTATTGGTGTCCACCTGGGTGGCCAGCCGGTCGGCGTGGAACTGGGCTTCGTCGACCTTCATCTCGGCGGTGGCGACCTGCAGGTGGGTGATCGGGGCTTCGCGCTGGCTGGTGTAGCCCGTGTAGGTGATGCCGCGCTGGGGCAAACGGTTCATGAACGCGCCCATCGCCGCCCTGGCCAGGCCGAGCAGCGTGCCGACCGAGGACGCCGAGGCGGTGGGAAGCAGGGGTGCGCGGTAGATGGGCGTGTCCGCGTTCAGGCGTGAGGCGTACTGCTCGTGCAGGATCGCGCCGAGCGGGAGCACCCGGGCGGCCGGAACGTGCACATCGGTGGCGATCGTGCTCACGCTGCCCGAGCCCTTGAGACCGGTCGTGTACCAGTCGTCCATGATCTCCAGATCGGACATCGGGACCAGCGCCATGATCGGCCCGGTGCTCTCGGTGGCGGCGGCGATCACCTGCCACTGGCTGTGCAGGGCGCCGCTCATGAACGCCCACTGGCCGGTCACCGTGTAACCGGAGCCCTTGGGTATGGCCACCGCCGTCGGGCTCAGCGTCGCGCAGATCCGCACGTCCGGGGTCGAGAACACCTCGTCCTGGACCTCGTCCGGGAACAGGCAGGTCAGCCAGGTCGCGATCGACCACACGGCGGCGGTCCAGGCGGTCGAGCCGTCCCCCTGCCCGAGCACGCTGAGCACCTCGGTGAGGGTACGGCTGTCGCAGGCGTACCCGCCGTACCGCTCCGGGACTCGGAGTTTGAAGACGCCCGCGTCGCCCATCGCCTCGATGGACAGCGGGTGCAGGCGGCGGTGCCCCTCCGACCAGTACGCGTTTCCGCGCAACAATGGCACGATTTTTCCGGCACGCTCCGCTAATTCGGGTTTCTGTAGCGTTTCCATGGCCCTCCTCGTTTCGAACGGTAGATCCCGTCGCCGAGGAGTCGCATCTTCTGAATTGCCGGGTGTTTCGAAATCATTCGATAACGGGAATTAGTGCAAACGCCCGATTTAAATGCTCATGCCGCCGTCCACCTGGACCGGGCTGCCGGTCATGAACGAGCTGTCGTCGCTGGCCAGGAAGAGCACCACCCGGGCCACCTCGTCCGGGTCGGCGTGCCGCGCCAGCGGGATGTGCGCGTCGAACAGCCGGGCGGCCTCCTCGGGAGGCGCGCCGGTGACGGCCGTCTCGATCGTGCGCTGGAAGTCGTTGGCGACCGGTCCCGGGTGCACGGTGTTGACCCGGATCCCGCGGGGCGCGACCTCCTTGGCGAGCGTGCGCATCAGCCCGACCAGGGCGTGCTTGGCCGTCGCGTACGCGCTGACCCCCGCGTCCGAGGTCAGCCCGACCACGCTGGAGGTGATGATCACGCTCCCGCCGTCCGACATCACGGGCAGCGCGTGCTTGCAGACCAGGAACGAGCCCCGGACGTGCACGGCCAGCACCCGGTCGAACACCTCGTCCGGGTAGTCGACCACCGGCGCGACCACCCCGGCGATCCCGGCGTTGCTGAAGACCACGTCCAGCCTGCCGTACCGGCCGATGACGGCGGCGACGGCGGCGCGGACCTGCTCCGCGTCGGAGACGTCGGTCACCCGGGCGGCGCAGCCGAGCTCGGCGGCCCCGGCGGCCAGGCCGGGCTCGTCCACGCCCGCGAGCATGACCTGGGCGCCTTCGGCCGCGAAAAGCCGGGCCGTGGCCATGCCCAGGCTGCCCTCACCGCCGGTGATCAGCGCGACCTTGCCGTCGAGACGTCCCATGCGTTCATGGTCGGGGCAGCGGCGAAGCCTCGTCTTGCCCGCGAGCGCACAGCGCTTGACCGTGACGGTACTCCCGGGGCGACAGGCCGAAGGCGGCCTTGAAGATGCGGCTGAAGTGCGAGGCGTCGGTGTAGCCCCACTTGACCGCGATCGCGCTGACCGGGCGGAAGCTCTGCAGCGGGTCGCGCAGGTCGCGCCCGCACCGGTCCAGGCGGCGCTCCCGGATCCAGGCGAGCACGGTGGTGCCCTCGGCCCGGAACAGCTTGTGCAGGTAGCGCGTGGAGATGTGGTGCGCGACCGCGATCTCGGCGGGGCCGAGGCCGGGATCGCCGAGGCGGGCCTCGATGTAGGAGGTGATGCGCAGGAACAGCGCGTTTCGGGTGCTGCCGGGGTCGGCGGTGAGGTCCAGCCGCCCGGCCAGCGTGGTGGCGACCAGGTCGATGACGTTTCCGGCCAGCCTGGCTCCGCCGTGCGTCTCCACCTCCTCCAGCAGGGTGCCGATCTGGAGCAGGAACGGGCCGACGAGCGCGCCGAGGCCGGAGTCGCCGGAGATCGGCGTGGCGGTGATCTGGGCGATCCGGTCCTGCGGCAGGCCCAGCATGGTGCGCGGGAAGATCAGCACGAGCAGCCGGGAGGGGTCCTCGAAAGTCAGCGTGTATGGCCGGTCGGTGTCGTACACCGCGAATTCGCCCGGGTTGAGCACGGCCTGGCGGCCGTCCTGGCCGAGCAGCCCGCGGCCGTTGACGACCAGGCCGATCTTGTAGCACTCGGCGGGCGCGGCCGTGGTCAGCTTGGCGGTGCGGTGGGCGGCGTGCGCGCCGGTGTCGACGTCGTAGACGCCGAGCGCGCCCAGGGTGGCCCCGCGCAGCCGCCCGTCGAATCCGGCGTCCTCCCGCGGAAAGGACGCTTCGAGCGGGACGAACGCGTGGGAGACCACATGGCGCCAGTAGTCGCGGCGCTCGCCGCTCAACACGTTCTCGGTGTCGGCCAGGTACGGCATGCAGACAGCCTGCGAGCCCATGCACTGGCAGTCAAGGGATGTTCCCTGACGTACAAGACCCGGACGAGCTGAGCTTTGACAATGGCGGCACAGGTACTGGGGGCCGAACCGCCTGTCCCGAGCGGAGGCGCCACATTGTCGACCTATCACCCGACCCGCAGGATGTTCCTTGGCGCGCTCGGCATTGCCTCGATCGCGGGCTGCTCGGCCGGGCTCAGGGGGAGCTCCGGCGGCGGCCAGACCCTGAAGATCGGCTACGTCAGCCCGCGGACCGGGCCGCTGGCAGTGTTCGGCGAGTCCGACGACTACGTGCTCGGCAAGGTCAGGGCCGCCCTGGCGAAGGGGCTGTCGATCGGCGGGCGGACCTATCCGGTGGAGATCGTCGCCAAGGACACCCAGTCCAGCGCGGCCCGGGCGGCCGAGGTGGCGGGCGAGTTGATCCAGCAGGACAAGGTGGACATCGTGCTGGCCACCTCGACGCCGGACACCACCAACCCGGTGTCGGACCAGTGCGAGGCGGCGAAGGTGCCGTGTGTCGCCACGATCTGCCCGTGGGAGATCTGGGCGGACGGGCGGCCCGCGCCGGCCTACTCCTACCTGCACTTCATCGGCACCCAGCAGGAGGTGGAGGTCTTCGCCGGGCTCTGGGCGCGGGCGGACACCAACCGGGTGGTCGGCGGGCTGTGGCCGAACGACACCGACGGCGAGCTGTACCGGCGTTTCGTCACGGCCAAGCCCGGGTGGAAGGTGGTGGATTCGGGCGCGTACGAGGACGGCACCCAGGACTACACCTCGATCCTTTCCACGTTCGCCAGCGATGACGTGGAGATTCTGCAGGCCGCGCCGATCCCGCCGGACTGGGTGACGTTCTGGCGGCAGGCCGCGCAGAACAGGTTCCGGCCGAAGATCGTGTCGGTGGCGAAGGCGATGCTGTTCCCGAGCGTCGCGGAGACCCTCGGGGAGCTGGCGGAGGGCCTGGTCGCGCCGGTGTGGTGGTCGTCGGCGTTTCCGTACCGGTCGTCGCTGGACGGGAGCACCGCCAGGGAGTTCGCCGACGGCTACGGGCGGCAGTGGACGCCGCCGATGGGGTTCAACCACGCGCTGTTCGAGATCGCGGTCGCCGCGTTCAAGGCGGCCGCCGATCCGAAGGACCACGCGGCCGTCGCGGCCGCGATCGGCGCCCTGAAGGGGGAGGCGATCAGCGGGCGGTACGACTTCACCTCCGGGCCCAGCAAGAACGTGTCGCTGGCGCCGGACCTGCTCGGGCAGTGGCGCAGGACCACTTCAGGCAAGTACGACCTGGTCATCGTGGACAACACGCTCGACCCCACGATTCCCGTGCAGGGCGAGTTCACCCCGCTCCGATGATCGCGGCGCTGGTTCAGGGGGTTCTGGTCGGCGGCACGTACGCGCTGGTGGCGTGCGGGCTTTCGCTGGCGTTCGGGGTGATGCGGCTGGTCAACATCGCGCATGGCGATCTGGCGGTGTGCGGGGCGTATCTGGCGCTGGTGGCGGCGACCGGGCTGGGGGTGCCGGTGCTGGTCGCCGTGCCGCTGATCCTGCCGCTGGCGTTCGGGGCGGGGGTGGTGCTGCAGCTGGCGTTGTTCGAGCGGGCGCTGCGGGGTGGGGTGCTGGCGCCGGTGCTGGTGACGTTCGGGCTGTCGGTGATGATTCAGAACCTGCTGGTGACGGGGGCTTCGGCTAATCCGCGGTCGCTGGATGGCGGGGAGTTCGCGCTGGCCGGGTTCGAGGTGGGCGGGGTGGCCTTGTCGTGGCTGCGGGTGGCGGGGTTCGCGGTGGCCGTGGTGGTGCTGGGGTCGTTGCATCTGGTGCTGGCGCGGACGGGGTTCGGGCGGCGGGTGCGGGCGACTGCGGACGATCTTGAGGCGGCGCGGCTGGCAGGGGTCCGGGTGCGGCCGGTGTTCGCGTGCGTGGCGGGAGTTTCGGTGGCGACGGCGGCGCTGGCCGGGGTGTTTCAGGGGTTGATGTCGACGTTCGATCCGTACGCGGGCGGGTTGATCCTGATTTTCGCGTTCGAGGCGGTGGTGATCGGCGGGCTCGGGTCGTTGTGGGGGACGCTCGGCGGGGGGATCGTGCTCGGGGTCACGCAGCAGCTGGTCGCCCTGTGGGATGTGCGGTTCGCGGTGCTCGCGGTGCATGTGCTGTTCTTCGTGGTGCTGGTGGTCCGGCCGGTGCGGACATGAAGTACGTATCCGGATTTATCGTGATCGCGTTGGCTTCGGTGCCGTACACGCTGGGGCCGGGCGTGGAGCAGCCGCTGGTGACGCTGTTCTCGCTGGTGGCGATGGCGACCTGGTGGAATCTGCTGGCGGGGTTCACGGGGCTGACGTCGTTCGGGCAGCAGGCGTATCTCGGGGTCGGGGCTTATGGGCTGTATGTCCTGGCCTCGATGGGGATTGATCCGTTCGCCGCCATTCCGCTGGCGGCGGTGCTGGCGGGGGTTGTGGCGCTGCCGGTGTCGTTTCCGGCGCTCCGGCTCTCGGGGGGACATTTCGCCGTCGCGACCTGGGTGCTGGCCGAGATCTTCCGCCTCTCGGTGACGCTCTCCCCCGCCATCGGCGGCAACACGGGCGTCTCACTGCCCGGTTTATCCGGATATTTGCCGCTATTGCGGCAGGCGGTCGTGTACTGGTGCGCGCTCGGTATCGCGGTCGGCTCGGTGCTGGCGGTGTGGCTGCTCGCCCGTAGCCGGTACGGCCTGGCCGCCCGCGCGGTGAGCGGCGACCCGGTCGCGGCGGCGAGCTCGGGGATTCGGGTGGCCAGGATCCGGCGGTGGGCCTACTGCGTGGCCGCCGCGGGCACCGGCGCGGTCGGCGCGCTGCTGTTCACCCACACGCTCTACGTGCAGCCGGGATCGATCTTCGGCGTGCAGTACAGCGTGCTGATGATGTTCATGGTCCTGATCGGCGGCCTCGGCACGATCGAAGGCCCGGTGGCCGGGGCGCTGATCTTCTTCGGCCTGCAGCAGGCCCTGGCCGCCCACGGCCCCTGGTATCTGGTCCTGCTCGGCGCGGTCGCCGTCGCCGTCACGCTCTTCGCCCCGCGCGGCCTCTGGGGCCACCTGGGACGCCCCCTGTTCCCCATCGCCCACCTCCAGGAGAGATAGATGGAACGCCGAACGTTACTGAAGGGCCTTGGGCTGTCGGCCCTGGCCGCCACCGGCTGCAGCACGTCGATCAAAGGCTCCGGCGCGACCGGCACCGACACGATCGTGATCGGGTTCGTCAGCCCGCAGACCGGGCCGCTGGCCGGATTCGCCTCCGGCGACGCGTTCGTCGTGGACACGATCCGCAAGACCCAGGCGTTCGCGGGCGGCATCACCTCCGGAGGCAGGAAGTACACGGTCGAGATCGTGGTCAAGGACACCCAGTCCGACCCGAACCGGGCCTCCCAGGTCGCCCGCGAGCTGATCCTGCAGAACCACGCCGACATGATCGTCACCAGCTCGACGCCGGAGACGACCAACCCGGTGGCGACCGTCTGCGAGGCCCAGGGGGTGCCGTGCGTGTCGGCGGTGGTGCCGTGGCAGGCGTGGTACTTCGCCCGGCAGGCCGATCCGGCCAATCCGAAACCGTTCACGTACACGACGATGTTCTTCTTCGGGGTCGAGCAGTTCGGCGGGTGCTTCGTCCCGATGTGGGAGCGCGTGCCGACCAGCAAGGCCGTCGCCGGGATGTTCCCCAACGACGCGGACGGCAACGCGTTCCGGGGGGCGTGGCCGGACATCATCAAGGATGCCGGATACACCTGGGTGGACGGCGGTTCGTACACCAACGGCACCACCGACTACAGCTCGATGATCTCGAAGTTCAGGGAAGAGGACTGCGAGATATTCATCAACGCGCCGATTCCGCCTGACTTCAACACGATGTGGAAGCAGGCCGCGCAGCAGGGCTTCAAGCCCAAACTGGCCACGGTCGCCAAAGTGCTGCTGTTCCCGGCGGACACGGTCGCTTTGGGTAATCTGGTGAAAAACATCGCGACGGACTCGTGGTGGGGTCCGTACATGCCGTACACGTCCTCGCTGGACGGGAGCACGGCGAAGGCGCTCGCCGACGCCTACCAGGCGGCGAGCGGGAAGCAGTGGCTGCAGACGCTCGGCTCGACCTACTCGCTGTTCGAGGTGGCCCATCAGGCGTTCACGGCCGTGGACGCGCCACACGACCGTAAGGCCGTCGCCGCCTTGTTGCAGAAGATGAGTTATGCCGGGATTTCCGGGCCGCTCGACTGGACCAAAGGTCCCGTGCCGGGGGTGGCCATCCAGCAGCCGGTCGGGGTGCAGTGGAAGAAGGGCACGAACTTTCCGTACGAGATGGTGGTCGTCGACAACAGCCTCAACCCCGCCGTCCCGGTCGGCGCCGACCTCACCCCGACGAACCCGTGAACGGGCTCGAACTCGACCGGATCACCAAACGGTTCGGCCGGGTGACGGTGGCCGACGAGCTCACTCTCTCGGTACGGCACGGCGACGCCGTCGGCGTGGTCGGGCCCAATGGCGCGGGCAAGACCAGCCTGTTCGGGATGATCTCCGGGGATCTGCGGCCGGACGCCGGAGAGGTGCGCTTCGACGGGCATCGGGTGACGCTGCTCGATCCGTCGGTCCGGTGCCGGTTGGGCATTGGCCGTACCTATCAGGTGCCCCGGCCGTTCCTCAGGATGAGCGTCTTCGAGAACACGCTGGTCGCCGCGCAGCAGGGGGCCAGGGCGCGGGGGCGGGCCAGTTACGCGCTGGCCGCGCGGGTGCTCGGCGAAACCGGCCTCGCCGACCTGGCCGGGCGGCCCGCCGCGCAGCTCGGGCTGCTCCAGCGCAAACGGCTCGAGCTGGCGCGCGCGCTGGCCACCCGGCCGAAGCTGCTGCTGCTCGACGAGGTCGCGGGCGGGCTCACCGATCCGGAGGTGACCGAGCTGGTCGCCCTGATCACCGCCGCCCGCGAGCGGGACGGGCTGGCCGTCCTCTGGATCGAGCATGTCGTCCGCGCCCTGACCGCGACGGTCGACCGGCTGATCTGCCTGGCCGGAGGCCGCGTCATCGGCGACGGCCGGCCGCTGGAGGTGCTCGCCTCCGCGGCGGTGAAGGACGTGTTCCTGGGGACCGAGGCCACCGCCGACGCCCTCACCGAAGCGGGATTGGGACCTGATGACGATCAACGTGCTTGAGGTCAGGAACCTGTGCGCCGACCACGGGCAGCTGCGGGCGGTGCACGACTTCAGCCTGAGCCTGGTGCCCGGCGAGGTGCACGCCATCATCGGCGCGAACGGGGCGGGGAAGTCGACGCTGCTGCGGGCCATCGCGGGGTTGCATCCTCCCGCGTCCGGGGCGGTGCTGCTGGACGGCGAGGACATCACGCGGGAGCCGCCGGAGCAGCGGGTGACGCGCGGCGTGTGCCTGGTCCCGGAAGGGCGCCGACTGTTCTCCTCCCTGTCGGTGGAGGAGAACCTGCTGGTCGGGCGGCATCGCGCGGCGACCGGGCCGTGGAATCTGGGGAAGATCTACGAGCTGTTCCCGTGGATGCGGGAGCGTCGCCGCCAGCCTGCCACGCAGTTGTCGGGAGGCGAGCAGCAGGCGGTCGCGATCGGGCGGGCGTTGATCGCCAATCCGCGCGTACTGCTGCTGGACGAGTTGTCCCTCGGGCTGGCGCCGAAGATCGTGCGGCAGATGTACGAGCTGATGCCGCGCCTGCTCGAAACCGGGATGGCGGTCCTGTTGGTCGAACAAGACGTCAGCCAGGCGATCCGCGTCGCTTCCCGCTTGCAATGCCTCCTGGAGGGCCGGACCACACTCGACGGCCGCCCCCGCGACTTCACCCCGGCACAGATCGAAGCGGCCTATTTCGGGCTACGAGAGGAACTCCCGTGAGCTCGTCGCGTGTCCCCCCAGATGCTCGGCCTTTCGCGTTCTTTCGTCGCCCGGTTGCTCGACGAAGGCGAGATCCCCGCACAGCATCTCCCGATAGCCGTCACCGCCTTGTCCGGCTGGCCGATGTCCTGGCCTGCCAGGCTCGCCGCGAGCGTCGCGTCTGCCGATGGTCCGCCCCGACAAATCCATGCCACGCGGAATCCCGCTGCTCCTGTCGATGCACGTGCGGCGAGAGAGTCGTTCCCGAGCCGAAGAGCTACGACGGGGACGCACGTGAACTCCCCCACCACAACCATCCGTCTCGCGATCTCTTCCACGTGGCGCGAAATACCGATGTCCCTGTCGGTGCCAATGCGGCTTGGGGGTGTTTCCGAGCCGAAGCGCCGAGCTGGGCGGGCGGTTGCCCGGCCTCGTCAAGGAGCTGCGCCGCGCCCGTGCCGAGCAGGTGCGCGCCCACTTTTGCCGGGGTGCGAGAGGAATGTCGATGAACTGGGTTAACGCGCTTATTCAAGGGGTTTTGCTGGGTGGGCTCTACGCGCTGTTCGCGTGTGGGCTTTCGCTCATGTTCGGGGTTATGCGGGTGATCAATTTAGCGCACGGCGATTTGGCGGTCGTGGCTGCATATATCGTGATTGCGCTTGGGCCTGCGCCTTGGTCTTTTGTTATCGTGATTCCACTGTTTGGGGTGTTGGGGTATTTGCTCCAGCGGTCGCTTATTCAGGCGAGCATCGATCGAGGGCCCTTGACCACGTTACTGGTGACGTTTGGGCTTTCTGTGGTTATTGCGAACTTGCTGCTTGAGGTGTTCACAGCGGATAGTCACTCGTTTGATATGGGAGCGTTTTCGTCGGGGTCTGTGGAGATCGTGGACGGGCTGTCGGTGGGATATCTGTCGATCGCGATTTTCGCGGTGGCGGTGGGTGTGCTGGTTGGGTTGCAGCTATTCATGAGCAGGTCGGGGACCGGGCGGCTGATTCGGGCGGTTGCCGATGATCCGGAGGCGGCGCGGTTGTCGGGGGTTGGGCATCGGCATGTGTTCGGGATCGCGGCGGCGATCGCGTTCGCGACGGTTGCGCTGGCGGGGTTGGCGTTTGGAATGTACTCGTCGTTCGCGCCCTCGTCGGGGACTTCCCGGTTGTTGTTCGCATTCGAGGCTGTTGTCATCGGCGGGCTCGGGTCGTTGTGGGGGACTTTGCTCGGCGGCGTGGTGCTCGGGCTTTCTCAGGCCATCGGGGCGCAGATCAATCTGAGTTATGCCGTTATTGCTGGACATTTGGTCTTTCTTGCGGTTCTGGCCCTGCGTCCGCAGGGTCTCACTGGCGCTGGCGCGGCTCGTGCGTGGTTTTCCCCTCTGCGGCGGGCGCGCCAGCTTCTCGACGTACGGCGGGCGGTGTCGGCTTTGCCGCGTCCTCTTTCTTCCGGGGAAGGCCTCCGGGAGCGAGCGGCTCGGCCGTCTGTCACGGCTGTGACGGTTGTCGTCGTGGGTGTGGCGGGGTTGGCCTGCCTGCCGTACGTCGTGTATTCGGGGACTACGGACACGTTGGTGAATCTGTTCATCTTGCTGACGATGGCGAGTGCGTGGAATCTGCTGGCCGGGTATGGCGGGTTGGTTTCGGTCGGGCAGCAGGCGTTTGTGGGGTTGGGGGCCTATTTTGTGCTGATGCTGGCGCAGCGGGGGGTCGATCCGTTCGCGGCGATTCCGTTGGCGGTGATCGGGTGCGGGGCGGCGGCGCTGGTGTTCTCGTGGGTGGTGTTCCGGCTGCGTGGGGGATATTTCGCCATTGCCACCTGGGTAGTGGCGGATGTGTGCCAGTTGGTCATCAGTCGGTTTCCGGCGCTTGGCGGAGGAACTGGGGCGAGTGTCCCCGGGCTTGGGGAGATCGATCCGGCTTTGCTGGGGGCGATGACGTACTGGGCCGCGCTGGCGGTCGTGGTGGTCACGGTCGGGGGGATCTTTCTGGCGGCGCGGACGCGGCTGGGGCTCGCGCTGACAGCGATCCGGGATGACGAGACGGGGGCTCGGAGTCTGGGCGTGGGAGTGGCCCGGACGCAGCGGATCGTTTACGTGCTGGCCGCGTTCGGATGCGGGGCGGCGGGGGCGTTGCTGGCGGTGAGCCAGCTCAACGTGGAACCGACGTCGGCTTTCGCGGTCCAGTGGACGGCTCAGATGATCTTCGTGACGGTGATCGGCGGGCTCGGGTCAGTGGAAGGGCCGATCGTCGGGACAGCGCTCTACTTCGTGCTCCAGCAAACGCTGGCCGGGTACGGCGCCTGGTATCTGATCATCCTGGGCCTGCTCGCAACGGGGGTCGCCATCTGGGCGCCGCGCGGATTGTGGGGGTTGGTCGCGGACCGACGGGCCGCTTCGCTCACCTGACAACCCTTTCTGCTCACCCCCCGTCAGGGTAAATTCATCAGTTGTTGATTTATTCTTGGCTCAGTCGTAATGTGACCGCAAGGAGGCGGTCACATGTCGTACATCCTGAAATTTCGGGATATTGGGGTGGAGGATCTCAGGCTGGTCGGGGGGAAGGCGCTCAACCTGGGGATTCTCACCGCGGCTGGGCTGCCGATTCCGCCGGGCGTGGTGGTGACCACCGAGGCGTACGACCAGGTGGTGGGCTCGCTCGACCTGGGCTCCCCCGAGCTGGCGGCCGACCCGGCGGGGGCCAGGGCGCTGGTGATGGGCGCGGCGATTCCGGACGACATCGCGAAAGCCGTGCGGCAGTTCGGGGACGTGCCGGTCGCGGTGCGGTCGTCGGCCACGGCGGAGGACCTGCCGTACGCGAGTTTCGCCGGGCAGCAGGACACCTACCTCAACGTGATCGGCGGCGACGCCGTGCTCGACGCGGTGCACCGCTGTTGGGCGTCATTGTGGACGGACCGGGCGGTGGCGTACAGGGCGGCGAACGGGATCGACCACGGGGTGGTCCGGCTGGCGGTCGTCATCCAGGAGATGGTGCAGTCCGAGGTGGCGGGCGTCATGTTCACCGCCAACCCGGTGACCGGCCGCCGCCGCGAGGCGGTCATCGACGCCAGTCCGGGCCTCGGCGAAGCCGTCGTGTCGGGGGCGGTCAATCCCGACCATTTCGTCGTACGGGATGGGCGGATCCTGGAGCGGCGGCTGGGTGACAAGCGCATGGCCGTACGATCCCTGGCCGGAGGCGGGGTCGAGCGTGTCGCGGCCGAGCACGACGCGGCGTGCCTCACCGACGCGCAGGTGCTAGCGCTGGCCGAGCTCGGGAACAGGGTCGAGGACCATTACGGCTCGCCGCAGGACACCGAGTGGGCGATCGACACCGACGGCACGCTATGGCTGACCCAGGCCCGGCCGATCACCACGCTCTACCCGATTCCGCAGGGCCCGCCGGGATTGCGGGCGTTTTTCTGCTTCAGCCTGGCGCAAGGCCTGACCCGCCCGATCACTCCGATGGGCATCTCAGCGCTCCGCATGTTGTCGGCGTCGATCTCCGCGACCGTGTTCGGCTCCCCCGTCGCCGACCCGCGCGCCGGAGCCCCCGCGTTCCACGAGGCAGGCGGCAGGATCTTCGTCGACCTGACGCCCGTCCTGCGCAGCAGCCTCGGCCGGGCGCTCGTGCCGCGCGTCTTCGACGTGATGGAGGCCCGCTCGGCCACCGTCATGCGCGGCCTGTTCGGCGAACCCGAGTTCGGCGTCACTCAGCGCTCCAAGCGCCCCGCGATCCGCCGCGGCCTGCGCCTGGCGCGGAAGTTCCGCGTTCTCCCGCATGCCGTCCAGGCCATCGCCAACCCGGAGAAGGCCCGGCGACGCGTGGCACAACTCGGCACCGACCTGAAGGCCCGCCTCCCGCTGCCGCCCGGCGTGACCCCGCTGGACCACGCCGAATGGCTGCTGTCCACCCAGATGATCCCGCTCGTCCCCTCGATCCTGCCCGCCGCCGCACCTGGCTTCATCATGCTCGGTCTGGCCGGCAAACTCCTCGGCGCCAAAGCCAAGCCCGGCGAACTCGCGAGCGTGCTCCGCGGCCTCCCGCACAACGTCACCACCGAGATGGACCTGGAACTCTGGCACCTCGCCGAACGCATCAGAAAACACCCGGAAGCCACCGCACTCCACGACAACCCGACCCGTCGCGACCTTCCCCCGCTGGTACGCGAAGAACTCGACGGCTTCCTGACCCGGTACGGCGATCGCACGGTCGCCGAGATCGACCTCGGCCTGCCCCGCTGGCGCGAGGACCCGTCCCACGTGATCGGCGTCCTCGCCAACCTCCTACGCTTGGAGGATCCGTCCCTGGCCCCCGACGCCCTGTTCGCGAAGGGCGCGGCCGAAGCCGAAACGATAATCGCCGACCTGGCCCGCCGCGCCGGTCGGCTACGCGGCCCCCTTATCCGGTTTGCCCTGGACCGGGCCAGAGCCCTCGCCGGGCTACGCGAACTCCCCAAGTACTACCTGGTGGTGGCGCTGGCGACCGTACGCGATCTGCTGTGGCAGGTCGGCGCGGACCTGGCCGAACGCGGCGCGATCGAGAAGCCCGACGACATCTTCTTCCTCACCCTGCCCGAAGCCCGCGAAGGCGGCGACCTGCGCACCACCGTCACCAAGCGCCGCGACGACTACACCCGCGAACTGCGCCGCCGCCACATCCCCCGCATCCTCCTCTCCGACGGCACCGAACCCGAAGCCGTCGCCCGCACAACCCCCGCCGCCGACGGCGCGCTGACCGGCACCCCGGCCTCCTCCGGCCAGGTCACCGGCACCGCCCGCGTCGTCCTCGACCCGATCGGCGCCCACCTGGAGCCCGGCGAGATCCTCGTCTGCCCCTCCACCGACCCCGGCTGGACCCCCCTCTTCCTCACCGCCGCCGGCCTGGTCATGGAAATGGGCGGCGCCAACTCCCACGGCGCCGTCGTCGCCCGCGAGTACGGCATCCCCGCCGTCGTCGGCGTCCCCCACGCCACCGAATCCCTCAAAACCGGCCAGCGCATCACGGTCGACGGCACCTCAGGAACGGTGACGTTCGCCTAAGTTCTCCAACACCTGACCCTCCACGCGTGAGCTGCCAAGCGTCCGGGGCCACCTGAACCTTCCAGCGCCCAGCCGTCTACACCAGCGGACCACGAACCATCGACCTGGTCGTCACCACGGACGGCCGGCAGACGCCCCTCACCGTGACAGCCTTCACCGGCTGATTGATGACTCCGGGTCGGATATCTACGCTCAACGCATGGGAATCCCCACCGAACCAATCGGTAGTATCCCCCGTCCCCCCGCACTGCTGACCGCGCTCGCCGATCACGCAGCGGGCCGGATCACCGCCGGCGAGCTGGCCGAACACCAGGACAAGGCCGTCGCCGACACGATCGCCCGGCTGACCCAGCTGGGCTGTCCCGTCCTGGTCGACGGTGAACAGTCCAAGCCGAGCTTCGCCACGTACCCCATCAACGGCCTGACCGACCTCAGCCCCGACGGCGCGATCATCCCCTTCGCCGACGGCCACACCCGGCAGCTCCCCCACCTGACCAGCGGCCCCTTCAGTTACCAGACCCACGCGGACACTTACCTCAAAGCCGCCCAGCGCCACACCACCTTGCCCATCAAGCAAGCCGTGATCGCCCCCTCCGCACTGAGCCTGCTGTACCCCGCAGGCGGCATCCCCGGCTATCCGCGTGAATCTTTCATCGCCGATCTGGTCGATGCCGCGGAAGCCGACATCCGCGGCTGCCTGGACGCGGGCGCGCATGTGGTGCAACTCGACTTCACCGAAGGCCGCCTGTCCCTCAAACTCGACCCCAGCGGCGGCGTCCTGGACGCCTTCATCGCCCTGAACAACCAGGTCCTCGAACGCTTCACCACCGAGGAACAAGCCAGAATCGGCGTCCACACCTGCCCCGGCGGCGACCAGGACTCCACCCACAGCCTGGACATCGACTACGCGGGCCTGCTTCCGAAACTGTTCCAGCTACAGGCGGGCAACTTCTACCTCCAACTGGCCAGCGAACCCGACCCCGACCGCGTCCTGGCCATCATCGCGACCCACCTCCCCGCCCGAGCACGCGCCTTCATCGGCGTGACCGACCCGATCAACCCAACCCCCGAAACCCCGGATCAGGTACGCGACCGAGTCCTGGCCGCCGCCCGCCACATCCCCCCAGCCCAATTGGGCACCTGCGACGACTGCGGCTTCTCCCCCTTCGCCGACGACACCTCCACCTCCCGCGACCTCGCCTTCGCCAAGATCACCGCCCGCCTGGAAGGCACCGCCCTCGCCGCCGACGTGCTCACCGGGTGACCAGCTGGAGCAGCTCCCTGTGCCCGTCGGGCATCCCGGCGGGCAACTCGTCCGGCTCGAACAGCCGCGCCTCGAGAACCTCCCGCTCATCCAGCACCATCCCGTCAAGCCCGCCGACCAGAGTGGCCTCGTAGTACACCTCGATCCGCAACTTGAACCCGCTGTTCAACTTGATCAGCCGCCCCACCTCGACGGTCAGCCCCGTCTCCTCCCGCACCTCCCGCGCGATCGTGTCCTCATGCCGCTCTCCCTTCTTCGCATACCCGGCCGGACACCCCCACGCTTTCTCCGCAGGCCACATCCGATGCCGAAGCAACAACACCCGCCCATCCCCGGCCCGCACAACCCCCGTGATCCCACACATGAACTTCGCGTTCACCACCCAAAGAACCCGCCACTGAACCGGCTTCACCAGCCGCCACAGCTTCGCAAGCAACACGTTCACACCCACCTCCGACATCCGACGCCCGGCTTCACTGTGCCAGACAACCGGCATCCCATCAGCGGAAGCGCTCGAAGCCACAGAGACTGTCCTTGAGATCGCAGACGAAATGGCCGAGACCTGTCTCACCGCTGGCGGCGCACTGGCAGTAGGCGCAGGAAAGTCGCCCGGCTGCTCCGAAAAGTCGTCCCGGTGCGGCACTTGCGCACGACACGATCTCGCCTGCGCCGGAGTGGATGTAATGCGATATGGCGCAGAATCCGACCGCCGACTCGCGAAGAGTCACGCCTGAACATTCCGACGACGTAAGACGCGATAGACCAAGATGCTGCCGCCGACCACAACCCCCGCCCAAAGAATCCGACGCACGGCATTCGGGTAAGGTTTCTTGGAGGCTGCGCTATGTTGCGGTGCGTTAAGACGTTGAGTGTGGTGATACTCCTCGTCGAGTATTCGGTGGAAGCGATGCCGTGCTCGGCTGCTGGAAGTCGAGAGACGAAGTTCTCGCGCTCGCGGTGAGATGCCGATCAAGGCTACGACCGGCAAGATGAGCAGTGCGAACGCAGCCGCGATCAGGAGATGGTTCGGTTTGCGTGCCGTGTTTCTTCGGGACATGTCGAGCCGACGTCAAGGCACCGTCGTGGGTGGAGGTAGAGCTGCGATCTCCCGCTGGAAGTATTCAAGGAAGGGCTCGCCTTGGGACCAGAGCCGTGCGATTTCGTTGGAGGCTTCGCGCATCACTTCGGGGTCGGCGATACGGCGAGCGCCGATGGCTTTCCCATCCCTATCGTAGGCGACGTGGTAAAGGGCGTGCTCATCGAGCACTACCTCGGGCAGGGGGTGCAGATGTTCATGTTCGCGAATTCGCTCGGCATGGAGCACACGTATTGGTGTTCCTTCCTCTGCGAGGATTCTGAACCAGGCCATCTCCCACTGAAGATATGGTGACACTGGTTTTTCGACGACGCGCAGCCGCCGTAGTTCACTGCCTTGACGGGTGTATCCCGCGATTTCCGTGCGAGCGGCGGAACGATCGTTTTCGAAGGCCGTCAGGACGCCTTCCCAATCGCCGGAGAGGAACGACTGCCAACTCGGATCGTCGGCCGGCTCCCGGAAGAACTGGGCGCGCTCGAGCTTCCATATCGGTCCGCTGAGTTGTTCTCGCTCCCGGCGACGCATGGCATGGTATGTCGGCCTGTCCAATGTGGTGCCGGGGATCTCATGAAGACGTTCGAGCATCCAGCATGTCCCTCTCGGTTGCGCTGCGCTACCGGCCCTGCCTGCCTTTCGGCTAGCGTCCCAGCCTCCGTAGACGAGAGTGATCGGGCTGGCATCCAGCAGGCACGGGCGTTCGCCGGTGTGGCATTCCGTATCGCTCTGTATTCCAGCAGTGGGCCACCGCCCCCGCGATCGTCTAGGTTTCCGCGAAGGCTCCGACAGAATCATGACACGCCATCAACTTTCGCGTGATATACCCCAGCGCAACCCAACGCGCCCCCCAAAGGACACCCGTCCGCACTCCGGACACGGCTCCCACCCGGAGACCCTTCGCAAGACACTCCATCCGCCCAGGTAACGCATACCATTTACGCGAGCCGTCGCGGCGCTTCCCAGCGCCGCCCTTCATCGAGGCTGGCAGCTCCTGGCAATCATGAACAACCGACCGCCCGGTCGCGGCGCTCCCAGTGCCGCCCTTCATCGAGGCTCAGCTTCATGACTAGCAGCGCGCCATCATCACCATGACCAGCAGGCTGACGCTGCGGACATCTGGAACCTCCACCAGATGCACGGCGGCGGCTATCGGCTTGGGCAGGCACGATCTCGCGAGTGGCGGCGTTCGCTGGCGACTTGTTCCATGCGGGACTATTCCCGTGCCGATGTTCTCCGGCACCAACAGCCCCACCATCAGCGATGCGTGCGCAGACCGGTGATCAGCCAGGTGAAGGCGGGAATGACGGAAGGGCCTGGCGGGCGGCCGGTTATGATGGCCAAGAGTTGCCAGTAGCGCTCCACGCGCGTGTCCGCGAGGGCTCCCAATCGCTGAGCGAGTTCCGCGCGCTCCTCGGCCGACCTTTCGGCACCGACGATCCGATCCACGATGACCTGCCCGGCGCTCGAATCCGGCCGAATCCCCTCGGCCAGCGCTCGCTCAGCGTGTTCCAGCACCCGCCGCCGCAGCTCAAAGCCCTCGTCGAACCACGGTTCCCGCGATTCGCTGAGGACGACCTGCCGTAGCCGCTCGCGGAACTCGTCATCCGCGACCAGTTCCGCCAGTTCCAGCCAGGCGTCGACCTGCTCGGACGTCGGATCGTCTGGGAGCTCCCCGGGCATCTCGCGCATCCACTCGGCGACCACCATGGCGTCGTCGTCGAGTTCGATGCCCGCGAACACGCCACCGACGAACTCATCGATAACCTGCTGCCGCTCCGACGCCGACAATCGCGCAAGTTTGTGCATGATCTGTGCCTCCTCTGCCGTGCCGCCCCGCTTGGCGACCGTGCTCAGTACGGCACGGCGCAGACGTAGCGTCCGGATCTCCGCGTCCAATGCCCGCACATGGGTGGCGGCCACCTCGGCAACCGTCACCCGCCGGGAAAGGATCTCCTGGATGTTCTCGAGTCCGATGCCAAAGCTCGCGCAGCGTGCGTACCAACTCGAACCGGGCGACGGCGGCCGCATCGAACAGCCGATATCCACCCACTGACCGCTGAACATCCGCCACCACACCGCGATCGGCCCAGAACCGGATCGTGTGCACGGACAGCCCAGTACGCCGAGCCAGCTGCCCAATCGTGAAAAGCTCCGCGTCATCGTTCACAGAACCAACCTGCACCCTCGACCTACTCGAGAGTCAAACCAGGTCATTCCGACGCGCGTCGGCTCATGGGCGGAGTAGATCCTCCAGATCGTCGTCGCCGTACTCTACGAAGTCGGTTGTCTCGGCAAGGGCGTCCTGTGCCCGTTGCAGCAGGTCACGGTCACGAAGTGCGTCGATCACTCTGGCGAGTCTGCGGCCGGGTTCGTCCTCGCCGATTTCGCGGAGGACCACCAGGACCCGGGCGAGTGAGGTGGCCGAGACTCGCGCGACACCATTGCCGGGAACCGCGTCGAGCACGCCGTGGCCGATCCAGGAGCGGACGGTTGGCAGCGTCACGTTGAGAAGAGAGGCTGCCGTGGACAGGCGTACCGCGGATGGACGTGGCCCGCGGTCGTGTCGTTGCGCCATACGCCGGATCGCCGCGTGCAGGGCCCGGTCGGCTGTGCGCCGCTGAGCCAGGGACAGCAGGTCGGCAAGATCCTCTACTACGAGCACTTCCTGTTCGTCCTGTACGG
>NZ_BLAF01000053.1:56393-83558 GCF_009687885.1 Acrocarpospora pleiomorpha | reverse complement strand
GGCCAGGGTGACGCGTTCCCCCGCCCTAGCGGCCCGGGACCCGGTGGCCGCGGCCAGCCACGCCCCGAGCGAACGCCGCCCGAACAGCTGCTGGCCTTTCCCGGCATCGGCCACGGCCAGCCGGACCGCGATCGCCGCCTCGGCCCGATCGATCGCCCGCGCCAACACCACAATCTCCGCCATCGCCGACTCCACATCAGACGGCACCCGCGACCCGTCGGCGGCGATCACCTCGATCTGGTGCAGCCACTCCCGTATCGCCGCCCCGGCCAAACCCGGGTCAGGGTGATCGGAGCGGCCAGGATGATCAGAACGACCGGAGCGGCCAGAATGATCGGAGCGGCCAGAGCGATCGGAGCGGCCAGAGCGATCGGGATGATCGGGATGGTCAGGGTGATCCCCGCACCCCGCATCACCGCCAGCACCCTGATCGGTCCCCCGCCCACGACCGGCACCCCGCTCAGTCTCCTCGGCACCGCGATCAGCCCGCCAGGTGCCCAAGGAGGGGGCGGGATCGGTGGGGGAAGAGGTGGCGGCACGGTGGTCAGGGAACAGGACTGCACCCGATGTCGTCATCGTGGACCACCTCCTGTCGTGGATCGGCTGGTCGACCTTCCACCAGAATATCGCTCACACGTTCGATTAGCAACTTTGTGTAGTCACATATGTGCGAATTGTCAGCATGGTGTGGTGTTGGCTTCGCGGCGCGTCAGCGAGATCTCCTGCTGCGGCAGCGGAGATCCACACGGAGTGCTGCGTGTGAGGGAGGTTCGCTCCACGTGTTGCCCGGTGCAGGTCCGACCCGGGCAGCGTGCGGCGGTTCCCGGTAGAAGGCAATGGGCAGCGCTCTGGGGACAGGGCGGCCTGACGCACGTCGACCCGGACGACAACATTGATCGAAACCGACCGATGTCCCCACCCGGTCCCAACGACCATGATCGGTGGTGGCCGGGCAAGCATGAGGTGGCCGTGCAAGCATGAGGACCACGGCGGAAACGTTCAGGCCATCTCCGCCCCGGACGGCCTCCCGATCTGGGCCCTCTGCGGTACGGCCCACGGACGCGAGCGTGACATGGCCCGCGCCGGCGAGTACGCCATCCCGCGAGTACGCCGTCCTCGGTCCCATGGACGCGCTCTCCACCAAGGGCTGGGGAGTACTCACCCACCGGCGGCTACCCGGCAGCAAGTCTGTCCGAAGGAAAACCCGATAGCCCTGATTAGGGGCTGGACTCTCGCCGACCTCGACCACGAGAACGCTCCGCAGTGGATCCGGCGATCGTGCAACAAGCCCAGGGACAACACGTTCACCCCATGTTCCTGCTCACGGGGGTGTCCGATTTGCTCGTGAATTGTGACGGCTTGACCGTCACGGTCAGCCGAGGTCTCCTTCCATGCCCGTCACGTACCGGCGGACGAGGGGATTCAGGTAGTCCACCTGCGGACCGCTGAGGTTCGCCAACTCGGCAGGGAAGCGTACAAACGCTATCTCCCGCAGCTCAGGGTCACGCCCCAGCGCAGCCTCCGCGGACAGCAGGGCTGCGAACCGTTCACGCAGCACCGGAGCCGGTTGAGGCGGAGCACGGAAAAGTATACCGATGCTTCCGTGCTCACCGCGTGTCACAACCAACAGAGTAAGGTCCTCCGGCGCCGTGTCGATTCCGGTCTCCTCGACCAGTTCCCGAGCCGCGTGCCGACGCAGCGCGGTCTCATCGAGGGGGTGATGGTCATCTGGCGGCTCGACCGATCCGCCCGGCAGTTGCCAGCGATCGGGAGTGGCCGTTGACGACGACATCCGACCCACCAGCAGGCCACCCTCATCTGTCGGCTGTACGACGGCGACGAACAGCGGCGGCAACGCGATGGCCTCCGGAACCCAACGCAGGGCGAAGTGCCGGTAGGGCACCGGTGCCCAGTGCAGGACCATGCTGTGGGGCTCATCCCAGTCCAGCCCCGTGCACGCCACCACTGGACCGTCGAACAGGCCAGGGTTTGCTTTGACCGCCTCGTCCCAGACGCGATCTCTGGCCAGCTGATGGTCGCGCGGCACCCGCGGCGCGGCACCTTCAACCAGGCGGAGCCGGTGAACGTCCAAGAACTCGACACCGGCAGGGTGCAGCTGTGGCTCGGTCACCGGCTCATGCTAGGTCGGCACAGGTTCACCATGAGGCTCAAGCCCGTCTGGAGGGCGTCGGGCCGCTGCGGTGTTGGGCGCATTATGCCGACATCGGGGGAGGGTCGGTGAGATCGGCATGGTTCGCGCCGATTGGGCGCGGCGCATGCCGTACAGGAAAGGGATCGGCGGGCCGGGACAAGTAGAGGTTTGTTCGGTAGTCTGGGTTCATCTTGTGAACTCAGGAGGCGAGCATGGAGTGGCAGCCGACGGCCTGCGTGTTGTGCGCCTGCAACTGTGGCATCGAGATCAAGCTGGACGGGCGGAGATTCGAGCGCATCCGTGGTGACAAGGCGCATCCGTCCTCATTGGGGTACACATGTGAGAAGCCGCTCCGGCTTGACCACTACCAGAACGGCGCCGACCGGCTGACCCACCCGCTCCGCCGCCGCCCGGACGGTAGCTTCGAGAAGATCGACTGGGACACCGCGATTCGTGAGGTCGCCGCCGCCTTCGCCGCCACCCGCGACGTTCACGGCGGCGAGACGATTTTCTATTACGGCGGTGGCGGACAGGGTAACCACCTCGGCGGCTCCTATGCCGGGTCGTTCATGCGTGCCCTCGGCGCCCGCTACCGGTCCAACGCTCTCGCCCAGGAGAAGACCGGCCAGTTCTGGGTCGGCGACCGCATGCTCGGCAACGTCGCCACCGGTGACTTCGACCACTGCGAGGTCGCGCTCTTCATCGGCAAGAACCCCTGGCAGTCCCACGGCATCCCGCGCGCCCGCCCGACCCTCCGCGAGATCGCCCGCGACCCGGACCGCTGCCTGATCGTCATCGATCCCCGCCGTACCGAGACCGCCGAGCTGGCCGACATCCACCTTCGCCCCAAACCCGGCACCGACGCCTGGCTGCTGGCCGCGCTCACCGCCACCCTGGTCCAGGAGGACCTGCTGCCGCACGACTGGCTCGCCGCCCACACCACCGGCCTGGACGAGGTACGCGACGTGCTCGGCAACGTCCCCATCGGCCTGTACGCGGACGTCGCCGGAGTGGACGAGTCCTTGATCCGGCGAACCGCCCGCCGCATCGCCGCAGCTGGTTCGGTGGCCGTGCACGAGGACCTCGGCGTGCAGATGACCCTGCACTCCACCGTCAACAGCTACCTCGACACGCTGATCTGGGCCCTGACCGGCAACTTCGGCCGCCCCGGCACCAACAACCCGCCGATCCTGTTCGCCCCTTTGATCGCGTTCACGCACTGGGGGTCACGCCCGGACCGGTTCAGCCCCGTCGCGGGCGCCCGGATCATCTCCGGGCTGGTCCCCTGTAACGTCATCGCCGACGAGATCCTCACCGAGCATCCGCGACGTTACCGCGCCATGCTCGTCGAGACCGCCAATCCCGCGCACTCGCTGGCCGACTCCCGCCGCATGCGCGAGGCGCTCAACGCCCTCGACCTGCTGGTCGTCATCGACGTCGCCATGACGGAGACCGCCCGCCTGGCCGACTACATTCTCCCGGCGCCCTCCCAGTTCGAGAAATGGGAGGCCACGTTCTTCAACCTGGAGACCCCCGCCAACTACTTCCACCTCCGCCGCCCGGTCCTCGACCCTCCTCCCGGCAGCGACCTCCTCCCCGAACCCGAAATCCACGCCCGCCTCTGCGAAGCCATCGACGCCGTCCCCGACCTCACCACCCTCCACAAGGCCCTGGCCGAGGGCCGCCCCGCCTTCGCCGCCGCCTTCCTGAACCTGCTGGCCGACCCCGGCGCGGCCAAAGTCGCCCCCGTCATCCTCTACCGGACCCTCGGCCCCACTCTCCCCGGCGACGCCGCCGCGGCCGCCTCCCTCTGGGCGCTGGCCCACAAGGTCGCCCTGGCCCACCCCGCGGCCGTCCAGCGAGCCGGAATCGAAGGCGAAGGCCTGGCCCTCGGCGACAACCTGTTCGACGCGATCCTCGCCAGTCCTTCTGGGATCGTGTTCACCGTGGACGAGCCCGGCGACGGCCTGACCCGTGTCAACACCCCCGATGGCAAAGTCCGCCTAGCGCTTCAGGACCTCCTCACCGAGATCGCGGCCCTCGGCGACGGCCCTCCCTCCGACCCCGACTACCCATTCGTCCTCTCCGCGGGAGAACGCCGCGCCTTCACCGCCAACACGATCTTCCGCGACCCCGCCTGGCGCCGCCGCGACCCCGCCGGCAGCCTCAGAATCAACCCTGCCGACGCCGCCACCCTCGGCCTTGTCAACGGTTCCCCCGCCCGCGTCACCACCCGTCAGGGCGCCGTCGAAGTCCCCGTCGAAATCACCGAAACCCTGTTGCCCGGCCACATCTCCCTCCCCAACGGCCTAGGCCTCACCTACCCCGACGCCAACGGCACCCTCACCAACTCCGGAGCCGCCCCCAACGAGCTCACCACCTCAGCCGACCGGGACCCGTACGCGGGAACCCCCTGGCACAAACACGTTCCCGCCCGAGTAGAGAACGTCCCGGGCCCGACCTGACCCAGCACCTGAGGCGATCCCCGGCGGCCCATGATTGCTGCGGACCGCTGGATCTGAGCGCAGCTCACTTGCGCCGATGTGACATGGTATCGACCGCGTGTTCGTATTCCCGCTAGGCTGGTGTGTGGCCCCGTCCGGAGGGGAAGACCGGGCGGGGCCTTACTCCTCCTGGACTCGTTCCGCCATCAATTTGGGGGGACGAGGTGTTCGACCGCGCGCTCGACCAGGTCGTGGAGCTGGGCCTCGGTGAACACGTCGGGGAGCGTGAGTTGCTCCACGATCAGCCAGTTCATGGCCAGGTAGAGGAGGAGCACCGTCGTGGCGTCGCCGGGCAGGCCGGACTCCATGTGGTAGGTGATGTTGGCGTCGATGTCCGCCTTGATCTGCTGGGTGAGGACGACGCGCAGGCCTGGCCGGCGAGTCGCCTCCAGGCGTAGTTCCAGGAGCGCCAGATAGCCGGTGCGATGGGTGCCGATGCGAGCGACCAGCTCGTGCATGAGCTCGGCGACGCGCTTGCGGTCGCGGGATCCATCCAGGCTTCTGGCCATGGTGGCGGCGTCCGGCGTCAGGTGCTCGTAGATACGCGCGCCCGCCTGGGTGAGTAGATCATCCCGATTGGCGAAATAGTTGGACGTCGTTCCACCAGGCACTCCGGCCTGACCGTCGACGGCCCGGAAGGTCAGCCCGCGTGCGCCCTCACGCGCCAGCACATCAATAGCCGCGTCGAGGAGGGCCCCACGCCTCGCCGGATTCTGCCGCACCATCGTTTGACACCACTCCACGCGTAGTACTATGGTCCGAACCACTACGGACAGAGTACTTCAAGTGGAGCCAGAGGATGCGGAAACTCGTCTACTACTTCGGTGTCAGCATCGACGGCTACATCGCCGGTCCCGCCGGGGAGTTCGACTTCTTCCCCGTGCCGGACGACCTGATGGAGTGGATCGTCGGCGAATACCCGGAGACCCTTCCCACCCACGCCCGCTCCCAATTCGGGCTGGATACGCCCAACCGAAATTTCGACACCCTGATCATGGGCCGGGGGACGTACCAACCCGCACTCGACGTCGGCATCACCAGCCCCTACCGGCACCTGGCGCAGCACGTCGTCTCCACCTCGACCACGATCACCGACCCCGAGGTACGGCTGATCGCCCACGACCCCGCCGCGGTGATACGCGAACTCAAGAAGCGAGAAGGCCTGTCCATCTGGCTCTGCGGTGGCGGAAAGCTGGCCGGCGCGCTGCTCCCGGAGATCGACGAACTCATCGTCAAGAGTTACCCCGTGATCGCGGGGAGCGGGATCCCCGCCTTCTCCGGCCTCTTCCGGCCGACCATTTTCACCCCGACCCAGGTCCGATCATTCAGTAACGGCACCACCGTGACTCACTACACCCGAACCTGAATCCGGTTCCCCCGGCTTCATCTGAGATGACAAAAATTTGTGTCATTTCAGTTATTCCTGCTATCGTCGACGGCGTGCCACCTGATACCCAGCTGATCTTTGCCGACCATGTCGGCCGTTTCTATGCACGTCAGTACGGCTTCCCGCCGATGGCTGGACGTCTGCTGGGGTATCTGTTCGTCTGCGATCCGCCGCAGCAGACGATCGATGAGCTGGGTGAAGCGTTGCTGGCGAGCCGGAGCGCGATCACTGGTGCGGTCAAGATGCTCGAGAGCTATCGGATGGCGCGACGGACGCGTACCGCTGGTGAACGGGTGGACCGGGTGAGTTTGGATCCGGCGACTCAGCAGCCGCAGAACTTCGACTCCGCGATCCACAAGGAGCATGCGGCGCTGTTCCGGGAGGGATTGGCATTGCTGGCCGATGCTCCGCCGGAACGCCGTGCTCCGCTAGAGGAGATGGTCGCGCTGGCTGAGTTCCTCGGCGAGCGACTGCCCGCGCTGCTGGATGAATGGCACACATATCGCGATGAGCTTCGGGCGTCGGGGAAGCTGCCCACTCCGGGCGGGTAGCGGATAACACCCCGTGGGGAGGCCCCCCCGGCCGACCGGCTCAGGGGCCTGAATTGGGAGGTTGCATCATGGCTGAATCCGATCTGTACGTCCTTCGGGAACGGGCCGAGAACGGTGACAAGGCGGCGATTGACGAACTAATCGAACTCGCCACCGAGCGCGGTGATATGGCTGAATTGCGGCGTTTGTCCGACCGTGACAATACCACCGCGAGTGACCAGCTGATCGAACTCGCCACCGAGCGCGGTGATATGGCTGAATTGCGGCGTTTGTCCGACCGTGGCAATACCACCGCGAGTGACCAGCTGATCGAACTCGCCACCGAGCAAGGTGACATGGACGAACTGCGGCGCCTCGCCAACAAGGGAAACGCCACCGCCGCCGAGCAGCTCATGGAACTCACCGCTGAGTAACACGAGGTGAACTGACTGCCAACCTCAAGATGATCGAGGCTCTTGCGGCATTACCGCCACGGATGGGTTGGTGGATCAAGTAACCGTGGGCGGCCAGGATGCGCAGGCTGGGGGAGGAGCCGGGGGCGTCAAGCAATTTGGAGATCAGTCCGCCGCTGAATGGCGCTGGATCTCTGACGGGAGCGGAGCGTTCGCCGGTTCCCAGGGCGTGGATTTGTCTTGTCGCAGCGGCCGAATTGTTCCCAGGCGTGAGCGATGCCGATGCATCAGCGGGGTGTGGCGTTGGCTTGGGCTACGCGGAAGCGGTCCTGGTCACCGCGTGTCCGCTGGCGTGAGCGGTCCCGATGCACCTGCGGGGTGTGGCGTTGGCTTGGGCTACGCGGAAGCGGTCCTGGTCACCGCGTGTCCGCTGGCGTGAGCGGTCCCGATGCACCTGCGGGGTGTGGCGTTGGCTTGGGCTACGCGGAAGCGGTTCTGCTCACCGTGTGTCCGCTGGCGCGAGCCAGGTTCGCGAAGCGGGCGGCGTCGCGGACTGCCGCTCCGGTCAGGTCGTTGTTGAAGTAGACGTAGACGTCGTCGAGGCCGTTGAGACGGCGGAGCCAGGAGCGGAGCGCGGTGTCGCCGTAGGACGGGGGAATGGCGGATCCGCCCTCGTGGAAGCGTAGGTAGGCCCAGTCGGTGGTACGCCACAGCGGGGTCTGGGGGCGGCCGAATCGGTCGCTCCAGCAGAGGGTGGCGGCGTGGGAGACCAGCACGTCCCGGATCTCGTCGGTCCACCATGATGGATGGCGTGGTTCGACGGCGATGCGTATGCCGGTAGGGAAGCACCCCAGGCATGCGGCGAGAGCTTCGGGGTCGGCGTGGAGGGTCGGCGGGAGTTGCAGGAGGACCGGGCCGAGCTTGTCGCCCAGCCCGCCGGCCGCGGCGAGCAGGCGATCGACGGGTTCCTTCGGGTCCGTGAGCTTCCTGACGTGGGTGAGGAAACGGCTGGCCTTGATCGCCATCACGAAGTCGTCGGGGGTGCGCTCGCGCCAGCTTTCGAAAGTCTCCCGGGCTTGGAGCCGGTAAAAGGTTCCGTTGTTCTCCACCGTCTGGAAGCACTCGCCATACCGCTCCAGCCACCGCTTCTGAGCGAGGCCGGGCGGGTAGAGCACTCCCCGCCAGTCGGCATACTGCCACCCTGACGTTCCTACCAACACCTAACCAGCATATCCCCAGGTCAGCGGGACACCAGTGGGCGGGGCGGCGGCTGGTCAGGTCCTGTGAGGATCGACTGGAGGCGCGGGCAGGGCATCGCCACGTTGACCGAGGAGAGCTGCCACGGTGACACCACCGCCACCGACGACGGCTGCCATCGCAACGTCGTGACGAACATGGCCACCCGGCCGCTGGAGATCGTGGCCCGCGGCCCTCGTGGAGGAAGCAGGTCCAGGCGGGCGGGGGAAGATGATCGTGCCCGTGCTGGGGTGCTTGCTGTGGCGGATGATCACGGTGTCCGCGGTCGGCCGACCTCGACGCGATTCCCGGCGCCGCTGTAGCTTGAGGTCCGCCAGGCAAGACGGTGTTCCGGGGCGGCGGCGATATCCGTACCCGCCTGGTCTGGTACGAGAGCGCGGCCAGCCGCCTGAAACCTACTCAGACGCGAGGGTGACGCGGACGCCCGCTGATTCGAGGTGTTTCGACCATTCGTCGGTGATGGAGTCGGTCACCAAATCGTCCACGGCGTCCCAGTTGAGGGTGCCGACCCGGGCGCGATGGCCGAACTTGCTGGAATCGGCGACCACGATGGTACGGCTGGCGCGGCGGACCATCACCTGGGCGACCTCCGCGTCGACGAGGCTGTTCCAGCGGACCCCGGATTCGAGGTCGAGGCCGTCGCAGCCGATCACGGCGAAGTCGGCGGTGAACTGTTCGAGGGCGGCGGTGGCCATCGGGCCGCTGGTGGCGAAGGACGAGCCGCGCAGGGTGCCCCCGATGACGATCACCTCGAAGACACCGACGCCGGCCAGGCGTTCGGCCACGTTCAGGGCGGTGGTGGCCACCCAGAGGGGATCACCCCGGCCGGCGAGCTCCTCGCAGAGCGCGAACGTGGTGCTGCCGTCGTTGATGAACAGGGCCGAGCCGGTGGGAATCAGCCCGGCCGCCGCGACGGCGATCATGCCCTTGTCGCGGGCGTTGCGGCGACGGCGAAGGGTGAACGTCTCGTCCAGGGTGCTGGCGACCGGGACCAGGGCCGCGCCGCCCCGGGTCCGCCGGATCAGGCCCTGGCCTTCCAGGGTCGCGAGGTCGCGGCGCACGGTGGCCGGGCTGGCGGCGGCGACCGCTTGGATCTCGTCCAGGGACGCGGTCTCCTGCCGCGCGAGCAGCTCCAGAACGTGCGCGTAACGCTCTTCGGCGCGACGCTCCGCCGTCGATCGAACCCCGGTCGATCGCTCATCTTCGCTCAAAGCGTTGTCTCTCATGATTGAAGCTGATTCAATCTGTCGCATTGATCCTACTTCGCGGAGGTCACGCGATGGGCCCACCACGGCAGCCAGCGGCGCAGCAGCAGGACGACAGCGTGCTCGCGGGCTTTCGCCTACCAGCCGGAGCTCAAGCGGGTCCCGAAGTCGTCTCTGAGCTCATCCCCGTCGGCGTGAACGGCGTGATCAGCGTGGCCTACCTGTTCCGCGGATCACGTCTCCCCGTCATGTCCGGAACCTTCTCGCTGGGCCGCTTTGATCTGGCGGCCGCGCTGGGCGCGTGCTGGTACTGGTCCTGATGATCGGCCGCGAGGAGAATCACAAACCGGCGCTGGTCGCGGCCGGAGCGTTCGCGAGTGGCCTGGCCTGGTGGGTCGCGGCTCCGCGGCGACTGCCGCACGGCAGTGTGGAAGGAGAACGCGCGAAATGACCATCCGTGTCTACGCGGGCGTCGACCAGGGGACCACGAGCACCTTCACCGGGCTCTACGACGAGGAAGGCCGCTGCGTGGCGTCGGCGCGTCGGAGGGCGGCCACCTCGCATCCGCGTCCCGGCTGGGACGAGCAGGACGGCCTCGCACTGCTCGCGGCCATCGAGGACACCGTCGCCGAAGCCCTCACGCGGGTCGAAGGCGGCGCCGAACTGGCCGGGATCGGGCTGGCGAACCAGGGCGAGAGCGTGATCGCGTTCGACCGCAGAACGGGCGAGCCGCTGTCTCCGGCGATCCTCTGGTCAGACCGGCGGGCCACCGAGGTGGTCGAGCCGATGGCGGGTACGCCACAGCAGGACGAGCTGGAGGAACGCACCGGGCTACCCCTGGATCCATACTTCTCGGCGGGGAAGATCGCCTGGATTCTGCGCAACCTTCCCAGCGTCCAAGAGGCCGCCGGACATCTCGCAGTGGGCACCCTCGACAGTTTCTTCATCTACCACCTCACCGGGGGCGAGTTCATCACAGATCCATCCACCGCCAGCAGAACCCAGCTTATGGATCTCGACACGCTCGAATTCGACGAAGGTTGCGCAGGGGCGTACGGGATAGATATCCGCACCCTCCCGCACATCATGGACACGATCGTCAGCGAGCCGCTGCCGACGCGCCTCGGCGCGCCGCTCTACGCGAGCTCCTGCGACCAGCAGGCCGCGCTGGCCGCCGTCGGCGGCATCAGCACCGGCGACGTCAAGGTCACGTACGGCACCGGCTGCTTCATCGAAGCCAACGCCGGCCCCAAACCCCGGCGCCCCGGAAACGGCCTGATGCCGACCTTCGCCTGGTCGATGGGCCAGACCAGGGCGTGGGCCATCGAAGGCGGCGTGTTCACGGCCGCCACGGCGGTCGACTGGCTGGTCTCGCTCGGGCTCGCCCCGGACGCCGCCGCCGTGAGCGCGCTGGCCGCCGACGGGAACCCGGGGACCATGTTCCTGCCCAGCTTCAGCGGCGTCGGCGCACCCTGGTGGCGTCCCGGCGCGGCGGGCGTGCTGTCCGGTCTGCGCGCCTCGACCACCCCCGCCGACATCGCCCGCGCCGTGCTCGACGGAGTCGCCAACCGGGTCGCCGACGTGATCGACGCCGTCGAACGGGAGCAGGGCCCGCCCGAAGCGCTGCGCGTCGACGGCGGCCTGAGCGCCAGCGCCACCCTGCTGCAACTCCAGGCCGACCTGTGCGGGCGCGCGGTCCTCCCGGCCGTCAACCGGGACAGCACCGCCGCCGGAGTCGCCGGGTTCGCCGCCATGGGGGCCGGTGAACTCGACCTGCCCGGACTCGCCGCCCGGGCGGCGTTCCACCCGCCGGTCGAACCGCGCCGCGACGCCGCCTGGCGGGAGGAGCACCGGGCCCGCTGGCGCCGCTTCGTCGCCGCGACCCGCGGCGTCGATCCCAGCGAACTCGAGGTCTCCCGTTGACGTATGACGTCGCCATCATCGGAGCCGGAGTGATCGGCTCCGCCATCGCCGCCCAGCTGTCCCGCTACCACCTGCGCGTGCTGTGGCTCGAAGCCGCCCACGACGTGGCCGAAGGCGCGTCGAAGGCCAACTCCGGCATCGCGGGCACCGGCTACGACATGCCCACGGGAACGCTCGAATCCGATCTGGTCCTTGCCTCCCGCGACACCTGGGAATCGACCTGCGAAGCCCTCGACGTCCCGTTCGAGCGCATCGGCTCCCTCTCGTTCGCCTTCGACGAGGACGACCTCGCGAAAGTGGAGAAACTCGCCGAACAGGCAGCCAACGCGGGCGCCCGGTTCGAGGTGCTCGAAGGCGCGCGGCTCCGCGAAACCGCCGCCGGGACGGCCCCGGACGCGCTGGCCGCCCTGCACGTGCCCGGCGAGGCCGTCGTCGACCCGATCCGGCTGACCATCGGCCGGGCCCGGCTCGCGGTCACCAACGGAGTGGACCTGCGCTGCTCGACCCCCGCCACCGGCTTCCTGCACGATCGGGACGGGCGCATCACCCACGTCGTGACCCCCAAGGAGACCTTCGCGGCCGGCGCGGTCGTCAACGCGGCCGGAGTCAACGGCGACGTGATCGCCCGCGCCGCCAAGGCCGAATCGTTCGAGATGTGGCCGCGCAAGGGCATGTTCCTCCTGCTCGACCGGGCGGTCGGCGAGCGGGTCCCCAAGATCCTCACGACCATCCCGACCGAGCACACCCGCGGCGTCCTCGCGGTGCCGACCACGAACCGGACGGTCCTGGTCGGGCCCACCGCCACCGACGAAACCGACAAGACCGACAAGTCCACCGACGCGGAGACGCTCGACTGGATCTGGCGGCGAGCCGGCAACCTGATCCCGGCCCTGTCCCGCGACCACGTCATCAAGGTCTTCGCGGGCCTGCGCCCGGCGGCCGACCGTACCTACCGCATCGAGGTCTCCGCCCAGGTCCCGAACCTCGTGCACGCGACCGGCATCCGCTCGACCGGCGTGCAGTCCTCCCCGGCGGTCGCCGGCCTGGTCTGCTCGCTGCTCGAATCCATCGGCGTCCCGCTGACCCCGCGCCAGGATTCAGCGGTACGGCTCCCGCGCGTCCCTCGCCTGGCCGAACTGTCCAGCGCGGACGCGGCCGCGGATTCGACGGTGGTGTGCGCGTGCGAGCACGTGACCGCCGCCGAGATCGAGGCGGCATGCACGGGCGTCGTGCCGGCCCGATCACTCGACGGCGTACGCAAACGCACCCGCGCCATGGCCGGACGCTGCCAGGGCGCCTACTGCGCGGTCGGGGTGGGATTCATCCTGTCCGTCCAGCAAGGGTATGAACCGTGGAACGTCCCGCAGGGCGAGCCGGGTTCGGAATGGGGGGTCGGCGGTGCCTGAACCGGCGCACATCGTCGTCGCCGGGTCCGGCCTGGCCGGGCTGGCCTGCGCCGCGGTGCTCGGACGGGACGCCCGTGTCACCGTGTTCGAGCGGTTGCCCGTCATCGGGGGCGAACTGTGGGAGGATCGCGCGCACATCGGCCTGCGGGCCAAGGCGGAGGCGCGAGGCGTCGCGTTCGCCCCCGGGACGCAGGCGGTGCGGTGGGAGGGGGACCGGCTGCTGGCCATCGGCCAGTCCGGCGGGCTCCACCCGGCCCACGCGCTGGTCGTCGCCACCGGTCATCGTCCCCGTACCCGGGCGGAATCGCGGGTGGACGGCGCGCGCACCGGCGGAGTGATCCCGGCCACGGTCGCGGCCCACCTGCTGGCGCGACGGGTCATCCTCGGGCGGAACGTGGTGATACTCGGGGCCGGGCGATGGGCCAGGGAGGTCGCCGTCGAAGTCCTCAAAGTAGCGGAGACGTGCACGGTTCTCGGCTCGCCGTGGCTCGGCTTCCCGGCCGCCGCCGAGGTCCTGCCCGGCGTCCGGGTCCTGCGCACGCTGGGGACGCCGCGGATCCAGTCGATTGAGGTCTCCGACGGCCGGCGCACCTGGACGCGGGCGTGCGACTCGCTCGTCCTCGCCGACGGCCACGTCCCGTACCGCAACGTCGACGGAGCCGTACTCGACCGCCCGGGGGTGATCTTCGCCCAGGACCTGGACGACGACGAACCCGGCTGGTCCCCGATCGAGGCGGGAATCCAGGCGGCCACCCTGGCTCTCCACCAGCGCGCTCCCCGTGACCACGCCCCGACAACCCTACGAATCGGACACCCATGAAGGTCTCCTCGCCGGTAGGCACATTCCCTTTCACCTTCGACAGAGTCTGACTACACGGGTCCCGAATCACCGTCCACGGACATATGGGCGCCTGGCCGTCAGAGATCGAGGTCGGCATCGAGGACGTGCCGAAGGCGGCGTGGCTCGCACTCGGCGTGGTCACGCTGGTTTCGGCGTTGGCGATCTCTCGCCGCCGCACTACCTCCCGCTGACCCCGGTACGGGCGAGGCCGCGGGAGCAACCGAACGGGCGCAGGTCGATGTGGGGCTGCCAGGATCCGGTCGCCCTACGCCCGCAGCGAGGTCAGGCGGCCTGCCAGGCGGCGAAGGGTGCGTTCATCGGGTCGCCGAAGACCGCGAAGCGGCCGGTGCCGGGGATGTCGATCGGGCCGAGCAGCACCCTGCCGCCGAGGCCGAGCGTCTGGTCGATGGTGGCGTCGAGGTTGGCGGTGCCGAAATAGACGAGCCAGCGCGGCGGGACCTCGGCCGGGAACCGGTCGTCGATGCTGAGCATCCCGGCGACCGGGCTGCCCTCGGACAGCATGGGTGTGTACTGCTTCGCGGGGATTCCGGGAGTCCACCCGAAAACCTTCCCGTAGAAGCTCTTCGCCTCTTCCACGTCCGTGGTCACCAGTTCGAACAGGTTGACCGAACCCGGCTCGTTGATCAGCTCGGCGCCCTGGTGCTGGTCGGCCTGCCAGACTCCCACATACGCGCCGGTCGGATCCTGGAAGACGGCCACGGTCCCCTCGCCCGTGATCTCCATGGGCTCGGCCACGACGTTGGCCCCGGCCTCCCTGGCCAGCTCGACGCTCTTCGCCGCGTCGTCGGTGGCGATGTAGATGTTCCACAGGGTGGGCGACTCGGGTCCCATGGTCGAGCCGATCCCCGCGACGGACTTGTCCCGGCGGTAGAACTGGCCGTAGCCGCCGATCTCGTCGTACTCGATGGTCCAGCCGAAGATCTGCCCATAGAACCCGACCGACTCATCGACGTTCACCGTCGACAGATCAACCCAGCACGGCATCCCCGGCCGATACCTCGTGATCACTGCCATACCACCCCTCCTTCGCGTCGCCCATATAGGCTCCGACGCCCCAGAACTCCCGAAAAATCCTGCTTTTGCGGGATCTCGTCGAAGGGTTTACCCCGCGGGCCTGGATGTCCGGGAGGGATCAACGACAGGCAATCGCACCATGAACTGGCGGCTCACTGAACTGGCGGCTCACTGAACTCGCGGCTCACTGCCCGCGAGGCTGGTTGAAGCGCAGCATGTTGCCGGAGGGATCGCGGAAGGCGCAGTCGCGGACGCCGTACGGCTGGTCGATCGGCTCCTGCAGCACCTCGGCGCCCGAGGCGCTGATGCGCTCGAAGGTGGCGTCGCAGTCGTCGGTGCTGAAGATGACACCGCGCAGCTGGCCCTTCGCCAGCAACTCCGCCATGGCCTCCTTGTCGGCGGCCGAGGCGTTCGGGTTCGCGAGGGGCGGTTCGAGGACGATGTCCACGTCGGGCTGCGACGGCGGCCCGACGGTCACCCAGCGCATCCCCTCGAATCCGACGTCGTTGCGCACCTCGAAGCCGAGAACGTCCCGGTAGAAGGCGAGCGCCTTGTCATGGTCGTCGACTGCGATGAAGCACGCTGAAAGCTTGATGTCCATACGTTTCACGATATGGGCCGGGAAGCATGCTTCGCTTCTCCGTTCCTGACCGGTCGCGTGAAGATCTTGGCGACGCACGCGGGGATGGCGGCGCCCTCGTCATGGCTGCGGGCCCGATATGCGCTCGGGCTCTCGCCGACCAACTCGGTGAACCGCGAGCTGAACGACCCCAGCGAGGTACATCCGACCTCGAAGCAGACCTCCGTCACCGTCAGGTCACCCCGCCGCAGCAGCGCCTTGGCCCGCTCGATCCGGCGCGTCATCAGATAGCTGTACGGCGTCTCCCCGAAGGCGGCGCGGAAACTGCGGGAGAAATGACCCGGCGACATGAGGGCGACCCGCGCCAGCGCCGGCACGTCGAGCGGCTTCGCGTAGTCACGATCCATCAGGTCACGGGCCCGGCGCAGCCGGACGAGGTCCTCCAGCGTCACGCACCCAGCATCGCACAGCGTCGGCGCCGACCGCAGTGGAGTCCTGGCTGCTCGAAAGCGCGGAGCGCCGAGGACACGAGCCGCACTAACGAGCACTGCCGCGGCTTGGGCGTCAGGGCGAGGCGATGCGGCCGAGGCCCGGGGGGATCTCGGCCGCGGCGGCGCGGTCGAGGAGGAACAGAGTGCGCTGGCGGCCGCGGGCTCCGGCGCCGGGGGCTTGGAGGCGGCCGCCGGTCAGGGCCAGGTGGACGGCGCGGGCTTTTTCGGCGCCTGCGGAGACGACCCAGACTTCGCGGGCGGCCTGGATCGCGGGGAAGGTCAGGGAGATCCTGGTGGGCGGCGGTTTGGGGGAGTGGTGGACGGCCACCACCGAGCGTTCCTCCTCGTAGAGGGCCGGGTGGCCGGGGAAGAGGGAGGCGACGTGGGTGTCTGGGCCGAGGCCGAGGAGGAGGATGTCGAAGGACGGGACGGGGCCGTGGTCCTCGGGATAGGCGGCTTTGGCGAGTTCGGCGGCATAGGAGTCGGCGGCCTCTTCGGCGCTCTGGCCGGAGTCGGCGGGGGCCATCGGGTGGATTCGCGACGGGGTCAGCTCGACCTGGTCGAGCAGCGCCTCGCGGGCCTGGGTCTCGTTGCGTTCCGGGTCACCGGCGGGAAGGAAACGCTCGTCGCCCCACCACAGGTCGAGGTTTCGCCAGTCGATCGCGTCCCGGGCGGGGGTGGCCGCCACGGCGGCCAGGCTGGCGATGCCGAGCGTGCCTCCGGTGAGGACGACGGACGCGGAACCCCGGGCGGCCTGCACGTCCACCAGGCGGGTGATCAGCCTGGCTGCCACCGCCTCCGCCAGCACGTCGGCGTTCTTGTGTACAAGGACGCTTGGAACACTCACGAGTTCTTCCTTAGCTTGGTACGGACGGCCACCCGAATACGGATCCAATGCCCGCGAGGCCCGGCGGATCGACTGCCGGAGGCCGGGTCTCGTGAGACCCGGCCGCACGGTCATTTCGTGCCGTTGGCCAGGTGACGCAGGGCCGAGGCGTAGATCTCGTCGGGGTCCAGGCGCCGCAGTTCCTCGGCGATGAGCTCCGAGGTCGGGCGGCGGGCCAGGGCCACCCGGCGGTCCGGCTGGCCGGGGCGGGACAGCGTGGCCAGGCGAGCGTCCGACCGGGTCAGGGTCAGCTCGCCGCCGGAGGCCAGCGTCAGCCGTACCGCCGTAAGGCCTGGGCCTTCGGATTCGCCCACCTGGATGGGCGCCCCGAGGCGGTCCGACAGCCACGACGCCAGCAGGACGGCGCTGGCGTGGCCGGGGGAGGCCTCGACGATGCCCTTCTTGACCTTGCCGACGTTCTGGTCGAACGCCGCGGCCAGCAGCGAGCGCCAGGTCGTCAGCCGGGTCCACGCCAGGTCGGTGTCGCCGGGCACGTAGCCGCCGGACCGCCCGGTGATCGCCTTCACCGAGTCCTTGGCCGCGTGCGCGTCGGTGATGCGGCGGCTGGCCAGCTTGCCGACCTTGTCATCGGCGGGCACGTCGGGGCTGGCGCCCGGCCACCAGACCACCACGGGAGTGTCGGTCAGCAGCAGCGGGCTGATCACCGACTCGGCGTGTTTGGTCAGCTGGCCGTACAGGCGCAGGAGCACCACCTCGCCGGGAGAGGACTCGCCGACCCGCAGTTCCGCGTCGAGCCGGTTGGGCTCGTTCGGGTCGCGTCCGATCACCACCAGGATCCTGGACGGGTGCTCGCGGGCCGCGTCGGTGGCGGCGCGGACCGAGTCGTACTGCCCGGCCTCGTCGCAGACCACGACCAGCGTGAGCACCATGCCCACGGCGGGCGCGCCCATCTGGTGGCGCAGCTTGGTGAGCGTCGAGGAGATCTTCGACGCCTGGGTGTCGGTCAGGTTGAAGCTGGTCACAGCCGCCTCCAGACACGTCCGTCGCGGGCCAGCATGGCGTCGGCCGACGGAGGGCCCCAGGTTCCGGCCGGGTACCCCTCGGGACGGCCGTGCGTCGCCCAGTATTCCTCGATCGGATCGAGGATCTCCCAGGACAGCTCCACCTCCCGCTGGTGCGGGAACAGCGGCGGATCGCCGATCAGCACGTCCAGCAGCAGCCGCTCGTACGCCTCGGGAGAGCTTTCCATGAACGACTCGCCGTAGGCGAAGTCCATCGACACGTCCCGGACCTCCATGGCCGTGCCCGGCACCTTCGACCCGAACCGCACGGTGATGCCCTCATCCGGCTGAACCCGGATGACCAGCGCGTTCTGCCCGAGGATCTCGGTGTCGTCCTTGCTGAACGGCAGGTGCGGTGCCCGTTCGAACACCACGGCCACCTCGGTCACCCGGCGGCCGAGGCGCTTGCCGGCGCGCAGGTAGAACGGCACGCCCGCCCAGCGCCGGTTGGCCACCTCCAGCCGGATCGCCGCGTAGGTGTCGGTCATCGAGTCGGCCGGGATGCCCTGTTCCTCCAGGTAGCCGATGACCGACTCGCCGCCCTGCCAGCCCGCCGTGTACTGCCCGCGGGTGGTGCCCAGCCCTAGATCGTCGGGCAGCCGGACCGCCTTGAGCACCTTCTCCTTCTCGCGCCGCAGCGAATGGGCGTCGAAGGAGGTCGGATCCTCCATCGCGACCAGCGCCAGCAGCTGGAGCAGGTGGTTCTGGATGACGTCCCTGGCCGCGCCGATGCCGTCGTAGTAGCCGGCCCGGCTGCCGATCCCGATGTCCTCGGCCATGGTGATCTGCACGTGGTCGACGTAACCCCGGTTCCAGATCGGCTCGTACAGCGTGTTGGCGAAGCGGAGCGCCAGGATGTTCTGGACGGTCTCCTTGCCCAGGTAGTGGTCGATCCGGAAGACCGAGCTCTCCGGGAAGACCGCGCTGGTGATCGCGTTCAGCTCCTGCGCGCTCTTCAGGTCGTGCCCGAACGGCTTCTCGATCACGACCCGGCGCCAGGACCCGTCGGGGGCCTGGGCCAGGCCGGTGCGCTTGAGCTGCTCGACCACGGTCGGGAAGAACTTGGGCGGGACCGACAGGTAGAAGGCGTAGTTGCCGCCGGTGCCGCGGGTCTCGTCGATCTCCTTGAGCATCATCGCGAGCACGTCGAACGCGCCCTCGTCGTGGAACTCGCCCGGACAGAAGTGGATGCCCTCGCAGATCTGCTTCCAGACCTCGTCCCGGAAGGGGGTGCGCGCGTACTGCTTGACCGCCTCGTACGTCACCTGCGCGAAGTCCTCGTGCGCCCAGTCCCGCCGGGCGAACCCGACCAGCGAGAAGCCGGGCGGCAGCAGCCCCCGGTTGCCCAGGTCGTAGATGGCGGGCAGCAGCTTGCGCTTGGCCAGGTCCCCCGTCACCCCGAACAGCACCAGCACGCACGGCCCGGCGACCCGCGGCAGCCGCTTGTCCCGGGGGTCACGCAGCGGGTTGTTCTCGAATACCTCGGCGGTGGTGGCCGTGGCGGCCACCGCCGCGGCGGCCACGTTCGCCTCTTCCGAGATCGCGCCCTCTTTGCGTGCCATTGCTCAGAGCTCCTCGGCGACGGCGAGCAGATGGGCGACGCCGGCCGCCCGATCGGTCAGATGCAACCGTAGGGTGGGCCGGTTACGGGACCGTAGCGCCCCGATGTCCCCCAGGGCCTGCGCCAGTTGCAACTGCCCCAGCGTGTACGGCTTGCCCGGCACCGCCACATCGTCGGAGACCGCACCGGTGATCTGCAGGAACACCCCGACCTGCGGCCCGCCCTTGTGATACTGCCCGGTCGAGTGCAGGAACCGGGGCCCCCACCCGAAGGTGACCGCGTGCGGGGTCCGGTAGTCCAGCAGCGACCGCAGCGTGGCCACGTCGGCGGCGGCCCAGGCCTCGGCCGTCTGCTCGAAGTCGCCGGAGCCGAGCGGCGCCGCGTCGAAGGCCGCCTCACGGTCCAGGTACGCCATGATCGCGAGGTACCCCTCGGACGGGATCGCGTGCAGCAGCGCGGTCAGCGCGTCGGCCAGGTTCCTGGGGTGGCCGGGCAGCTCGCCGTACACCTCGACCGGGCCGTCGACCAGCAGCGGCGCGCCGATCTCCGGAGCCGACTGCAGGATCTTGCCGGTGTTCTCCTTGGATTCGGCCACGTTCGGCTGGTCGAACGGGTCGATGCCCAGGATCCGCCCGGCGATCGCCGTCGCGTACTCCCAGACCAGGAACTGGCCGCCCAGCGGGCCCTCGACCCGGATGTCGCCCTCGGCGCCGATGTTGACCACGAACTGGTCGTGCGCCTCGGCCGCCTCCGCGCCGACCACCGGCAGGATGCCCTTCCCGGACTTGCCGGTGGATTCGGCGATCAGCTGCTCGATCCAGTCGGGCAGGCCGTTGATGTCGGACAGGCTGTCGCGCAGGATCAGCTTGTCCTTCCCGGCCAGCGCCATCGCGCCGAGCAGCGCCCCCAGCTCCAGGCCGGGGTTGCCCTCGTCATGGGCCAGCGAGCCCTGGATCGCGGCCGCGTCGTCGAGCAGCCGCTCCACGTCCGCGCCCGCCAGCGCGCTCGGCACCAGGCCGAACGCGCTCAGCGCGCTGTAGCGGCCGCCCACGTTGGGGTCGGCCAGGAACACCTGGTACCCGGCCTCGGCGGCGGCCTTCTCCAGCGGCGAGCCCGGGTCGGTGACGACCACGATCCGCTCGGCCGGGTCGATCCCGGCGTCCCGGAACGCCTGCTCGTAGATCCGGCGGTGGCTGTCGGTCTCCACCGTGCCGCCGCTCTTGCTGGAGACGACCACGATCGTGTGGTCGAGCCGGTCGCTCAGAGCGCGCCGCACCTGCCCGGGGTCGGTGGTGTCCAGCACGGTCAGCGGCACGTCCTCGGTGGCGCAGATGACCTCGGGGGCGAGCGAGGAGCCGCCCATCCCGGCCAGCACCACGTGGTCGAGCCCTTCGGCCCGCACCCGCTCCACCAGTTTGGCGATCTCCGGCAGCAGTTCCCTGCTGGTCCGCGGCAGCGTCAGCCAGCCGAGCCGGATCTCCGCCTCGGCTCGCGCGTCCGGGCCCCACAGCGTGGCGTCCCCGGCCGCGAGCGCCGCCGGGACGCCGTCGGCGACCAGCTGGGCTCTCACGTCCCGGACGGCGCCGGCGGCGTCGCCCAGAAACACCTCAACGGTCATGATCAGGCCTTCCCCAGCTCGGCCTGGACGGTGTTGAGCAGTTCCTGCCAGGACGCCGCGAACTTCTCGACGCCCTCGTCCTCCAGGACACGGACCACGTCGTCGTAGTCGATGCCGGCCTCCTTGAGCGCGGCCATGGCGTTCCAGGCCTGCTCGTAGAAGGGCCGGATCGTGTCACCGGAGATCTTGCCGTGGTCGGCGGCGGCGTTGAGGGTCTTCTCCGGCATCGTGTTCACGGTCCCGGCGGTGACCAGCTCGTCCACGTACAGCGTGTCCGGGTATTCCGGGTTCTTCGTGCCGGTGGACGCCCACAGCGGCCGCTGCGGCCGTGCGCCGGCCGCGCGCAGCGCCTGCCAGCGCGGCGTGTTCGTGACCTCTTCGAACGCCGCGTACGCCAGGCGGGCGTTGGCCACCGCGGCCTTGCCCTTCAGCTCCAGCGCCTCCGGCGTCCCGATCTTGTCCAGCCGGGCGTCCACCTCGGTGTCCACCCGGCTCACGAAGAAGGAGGCCACCGACTCGATCCCGGCCAGCGGGATGCCCTTGGCCTGCGCCTGCTCCAGGCCGGTCAGCCAGGCGTCCATGACCGCCCGGTACCGCTCCAGCGAGAAGATCAGCGTGACGTTGACGCTGATGCCCTCCGCGAGCGCTTCGGTGATCGCGGGCAGCCCCTCCACGGTCGCCGGGATCTTGATGAACAGGTTGGGCCGGTCCACCAGCCACCACAGCGCCCGCGCCTCGGCGACCGTCTCCGCGGTCTGCCTGGCCAGCCGGGGGTCCACCTCGATGGAGACCCGCCCGTCCACACCGCCGGTCGCGTCGTAGACCGGGCGCAGCACGTCGGCCGCCCACCGGATGTCGAACGTCGTGATCGCCCGCACCGCCTCGTCCACCGAGACCTTGCGGATGGCCAGATCGTGCAGCTGCGTCCGATAGGCGTCGCCCTTGCTCAGCGCGCCCGCGAAGATCGTCGGGTTGGAGGTGACACCGGTGACGCGCTTGTCACGCATCAGCGCGGCCAGGTTCCCGCTCTTGAGCCGGTCCCGGCTGATGTCGTCCAGCCAGATCGACACCCCGAAACCGGTCAGCTTGTTGAGGTTCTCACTCATGTCTAGTTTCCCGTCGTCTCGCCGGGGTCGCCGCCCAGCTTCGCGATGCTGCCCTTGGCCGCGGCCACCACACGCTCGGCCGTCAGGCCGAACTGCTGATACAGGGTCTTGTACGGCGCGGACGCGCCGAAGTGCTCCAGGCTCACCACGTTCCCATGGTCTCCCACGAACTCCCGCCAGCCCAGCGCGATCCCCGCCTCGACCGCGACCCGCGCCTTCACCGCCGGCGGCAGCACGGTCGTCCGGTAGGCCAGATCCTGCGCGTGGAACCACTCCACGCACGGCATCGACACCACCCGGGTGGGAATGCCCTCCGCCTCCAGCAGCTCGCGCGCCTCCACGGCCAGCTCCACCTCGCTGCCGGTGCCGATCAGCAGCACCTCGGGCTGCCCGGTGGAGGCCTCCTCCAGGATGTAGCCGCCCTTGGCGACCTTGGTGGCGTCGCCGGTGCCCTCGTAGACGGGCAGGTTCTGCCGGGTCAGCGCCAGCGCGGCCGGGCGGTCGTTGTGCTCAAGCACGGCATGCCAGGCGGCGGCCGTCTCGTTGGCGTCGGCCGGCCGGACCACGTCCAGGCCCGGGATGGCGCGCAGCGCCCACAGCTGCTCGACCGGCTGGTGGGTCGGGCCGTCCTCGCCCAGGCCGATCGAGTCGTGCGTCCACACGTAGGTGACCGGCAGCTTCATCAGCGCGGCCAGCCGGACCGCAGGGCGCATGTAGTCGCTGAACACCAGGAACGTCCCGCCGTACGGCCGGGTGCCGCCGTGCAGGGTGATGCCGTTGAGGATCGCGCCCATGCCGTGCTCGCGGATGCCGAAGTGCAGCGTCCGCCCGTACGGGTTGCCGGGGAACTCCTTGGTCTGGAACTCCTCCGGGATGAAGGACGGCTGGCCCTTCATCGTCGTGTTGTTGGAGTCGGCCAGGTCGGCGGAGCCGCCCCAGAGCTCGGGCAGGACCGGGCCGAGCGCGGACAGCACCTCGCCGGAGGCCTTGCGGGTCGCGATGGAGGAGCCCACCTCGAAGTGCGGCAGCGCCAGGGACCAGCCGTCGGGCAGGGTCCTGGTGGCCATCCGGTCGAACAGCGCGGCCCGGTCCGGGTTGGCGTCCCGCCACTCCAGGTACGACTTCTCCCATTCGGCGTGCGCGGCCCTGCCCCGGTCCACCACGTGGCGGGCGTGCGCCAGGAGGTCGTCCGGGACCGCGAAGTGCTGCTCCGGGTCCATGCCCAGCACCCGCTTGGTGGCGGCCACCTCGTCGGCGCCCAGCGCGGAACCGTGGATCTTGCCGGTGTTCTGCTTGTGCGGCGCGGGCCAGCCGATGATCGTGCGCAGCCGGATGAACGAGGGCCGCTCGGTCTCGGCGCGGGCCGCCTCCAGGGCCTCGTTGAGCGCGTGGACGTTCTCCACGTACTCCCCGGTCTCGGTCCAGTCGACCGTCTGGGTGTGCCAGCCGTACGCCTCGTAGCGGGCGACCACGTCCTCGGAGAGGGCGATCGTGGTGTCGTCCTCGATCGAGATGTGGTTGGAGTCGAACAGCACGGTCAGGTTGCCCAGCTGCTGGTGCGCGGCCAGGGCGCTGACCTCGTGGCTGATGCCCTCCTCGATGTCGCCCTCGGAGGCCACGCACCAGATGTGGTGGTCGAAGGGGGAGGCGCCGGGCTCGGCGGCAGGGTCGAACAGGCCGCGCTCGCGGCGGGCCGCCATGGCCATGCCGACCGCGTTGCCGATGCCCTGGCCGAGCGGGCCCGTGGTGGTCTCGACGCCGGCCGTGTGGCCGTGCTCGGGGTGGCCGGGGGTGAGGCTGTCCCACTGGCGCAGGCCGCGCAGGTCGTCCAGCGTCAAGCCGTACCCGGACAAGTAGAGCTGTATATAGAGCGTCAGGCTGGAATGCCCGCACGAAAGGACGAATCTATCCCGGCCCACCCATGTCGGGTCGGACGGGTCATGTCGCATGGTCTTCTGGAAAAGAAGGTAAGCGGCGGGGGCGAGGCTCATCGCGGTGCCGGGATGGCCGGAGCCCGCCTTCTCCACCGCGTCCATCGCCAGGGCCCGCACCACGTCGACGGTCCGCCGATCGAGGTCGCTCCACTCAAGGCTTGCGCTGCTCAACTGCTCGATCCCCTCTGATTTTTTCGCGCCGGTTTTGGCATTTCCCGCCCACACGGGACCCTAACGGGTCGGGTGCCGTACCGTTCGGTAGACCACCGTGTATCCGCCCTGGATCCGCGCTCGATCCGACCTGAGCAGCCCCGATTCAGGGACCACCGGTTCCCCGGACTACAGTGAGTCCTCAAGTTGCCGGCGGCTGTCCGGAGATCCGCTCTAATCAGAGGTTACGCGTTGACCCCGCACGTGCTGGAAGCGCCTTGACGGTGCTGACGAACAACCCGACGATGGCCCCGGCAGGGGCCGCGAGAACGGCCCGCCGCACCGTCGGCGAGGTCGTGCGGGCCTATGTGGCGCTGACCAAGCCGCGAATCATCGAGCTGCTGCTGATCACCACGCTGCCCGTCATGTTCCTGGCCGCCCGAGGGCTGCCCGGTCTGTGGCCCGCCACCTGGACGATGCTGTTCGGCACCCTCTCGGCCGGCAGCGCGAACGCGCTCAACTGCTACATCGACCGGGACATCGACGAGGTGATGCGGCGCACCCGCCGCCGCCCGCTGGCCCGCCACCAGGTCTCCCCGCGCGGCGCGCTGATCTTTGGTGTGATTTTGGGCGCCTTGTCCACTCTTGGCCTGGCCTTGACGGTCAACTGGCTCGCGGCGTGGTTGTCGCTGGGCGCCATCCTGTTCTACGTGCTCGTCTACTCGCTGATCCTGAAGCGGCGCACGTCGCAGAACATCGTGTGGGGCGGCATCGCCGGCTGCATGCCGGTGCTGATCGGCTGGGCCGGGATCACCGGCGAGCTGGCCTGGGCGCCCGTGGTGCTGTTCGGCGTGGTGTTCTTCTGGACGCCGCCGCACACCTGGACGCTGGCCATGCGCTACCGCGAGGACTACGCCGCCGCCGCCGTCCCGATGCTCCCCGTGGTCGCCTCCGACCGGGTCGTCGTCCGCCAGGTCATCGCCTACACCTGGGCGACCGTGCTCTGCTCGCTGCTGCTGTGGCCGATCGCCCAGACCAGCCCGCTCTACCCCGCCGTCGCCGCCGCCCTCGGCGCCGCCTGCCTGTTCGAGGTGTACGCGCTGCGCCACCGCCTCAACGCCGGCAAGACCGGGGTCGACCTGCGGCCGATGCGGTTCTTCCACTGGTCCAACATCTACCTCGCGCTGCTGTTCCTGGCCGTCGCCGTGGACTCCCTGCTGGTGTGATGAGAATCTTGGTCTGGGGGAGCGGACAGGACGTTGCGGGTCGGTTACGCTCGCGGAATGGCGAGCCTTGATCCGCGCGCGGTGCTGAGGGAACGCCCGTCGATCGGCCTGATTCTCGGTCTCGTCGTGGCGGGGATCTGTGCCCTGGTGTCGTTCTCGTTCGACATCCTCAACGGGGATCCGGTGCAGTTCTTCATCGCCCTGGCGCTGGCCATCGCGCCGGTGCCGCTGCTGCTCGCGGGCGTGCTGGCGCTGGACCGGATGGAGCCGGAGCCGCGCAGCAACCTGATCTTCGCGTTCGCCTGGGGCGCCGGCGTGGCCGTGCTCATCGCGGGCATCCTCAACTCGCTCAACCTGATCTACGTCGAGGACCGGCTCGGCGACGCGGTCACCGCCCGCAACTACGTCGCCACCATCGGCGCGCCGGTGGTCGAGGAGACGATGAAGGGCCTGGTCCTGCTCGGGCTGCTGCGCTTCAGGCGGCAGGAGCTGGACGGTCCCACCGACGGCATCATCTACGCCAGCATGGTCGGCCTCGGCTTCGCGATGTCGGAGAACGTCAGCTACTACCTGGCGGCGCTCGCCGACAACGGTCCCGAGGGCCTGGCCGCCACCGTGGTGCTGCGCGGGGTGCTGTCGCCGTTCGCCCATCCGCTGTTCACGTCGATGATCGGCATCGCGGTGGCGTACGCGGCGCTGCACAAGCGCGCGGGCTGGGTGGTCGTGCTCGGGTGGCTCGGGGCCATGGCGTTGCACGGGCTCTGGAACGGGCTCGCCTCCTTCGGCGGCTTCCAGGGCCTGGCGGTGGCCTACCTGCTCCTGATGGCGCTGCTCTTCGTGGAGCTGTGGGTGATCGTCCGCGACCGGAAGCGGATCGTCGGGCTCATCCAGCACTACCTGCCGCCGTACGAGGCGAACGGCCTCATCAACGCCTCCGACATCTTCATGCTCTCCTCGCTGCAGAAACGCCGCCAGGCCCGGCAATGGGCCAAGGCCCACGGCGGCAAGGCCGGCGTGCGCGCCATGACCGACTACCAGCTCGCCGCCACCGAACTCGGCCTCCTCCACGAACGCGCCGTCCGCGGCGGCGTCAACGAGCCCGACTTCCGCACCAGACAACGCGCCTTCGCCGACCTCATGGCCTACGCCCGCACCAACTTCCCCATCCCCGAACGCCACCAGGCCTCCGCCGCCCGCGGCGTCCCCCCACCCGGCTACGCCCCCGGCGCACCCCCGAACGTCCCCCCGGGCACCCAGTACCCCCCGCCGGTCTAGCGTGACTCCGCGTGGGCGAGCACGGGTCCGGCGCCCGCCAGGGTGCCGCGATCGCGCATGAGGAACACCACGCGGAGGGTGGCGATCCAGACCAGGGTGGAGCCTAGGACGTGGAGGCCGACCAGGAAGGCGGGGACGGCTAGGAAGTATTGGACGTAGCCGATGAATCCCTGGGCTAGTTCGACCAGGAAGAGGGTTAGGGCGGCGCGGCGGGCTAGGCCGGGGGCGTTGGTGACGTGGAGGGCGAAGGCCAGGGCGATGGTGAGGCCGACGGCTAGCCAGACGAGGTCGGCGTGGATGCGGGCGACGGTTTCGATGTCGAAGGTGAAGCGGGAGGCGGCCTCGTCGCCGGAGTGGGGGCCGGTGCCGGTGACGACGACTCCGGCGACCAGGAGGGTGAGGATGGCGCCGACCAGGACGAAGCCCAGGGTGCGGATGTCGCGGTGGACCAGGCGTTGCGGGGGGTTGTCGGCTTCGCCGGAGCGGGCGTAGAGGGCGAAGGCGGCGGCGATCATGCCGATCGAGATGAGGAAGTGCACGCTCACGGTGACCGGGTTGAGTGCGCTGCGCACGACCAGGCCGCCCCAGAGGCCCTGGGTGAGCACGCCGATCGGCTGGAGTACGGCCAGCCTGACCAGGGAGGGGCGGCGGGGGGTCAGGCGG
>NZ_BLAF01000053.1:0-56036 GCF_009687885.1 Acrocarpospora pleiomorpha | reverse complement strand
TGCCACCGCGACCGCGAGGACGAGGAAGGTGAGCATGCGGTTGCCGAATTCGATCGCGGTGTTGATCGGGGAGATCTCGGGGTGCGCGGCCGGGACGAAGCTGTCGGGGGTGCATCTCGGCCAGGTCGGGCAGCCGAGGCCGGAGCCGGTCAGGCGGACGGCGGCGCCGGTGACCGTGATGCCCGCGTTGACCACTACCGCCGCGAGTGCCCACGATCGCATGCTTCGCTGAGTGGGCGTCCAGAACGAGTGGTGGAGGGAGCGCAGGTTCACGCCTGACATCGTAGGTGGCCTGGGGTGCGGTCCTGGTTTCGCCCCGGCACGACCGCCGTCTCGATGCCGCCGCGAGGCCGCTCTTGCGATCGCATGGTGGAATGTGACATTTTACTTGCATGTCGGACGTGGTGGTGATCGGGGCGGGAGTGGTGGGGGCCGCTTGTGCCTTCTATGCCGCGCGGGCCGGGTTGAGCGTCGTCGTGGTGGATCAGGGGACGGTCGCGGGCGGAACCACGGGGGCCGGAGAAGGCAATGTCCTGGTTTCGGATAAGGAGCCGGGGCCTGAGCTGGATCTGGCGTTGTTGTCGTCCGGGCTCTGGGCGGAGCTGGCCGTGGCGGTCGGCGGGTTCGAGTACGAGCCGAAGGGCGGGCTCGTCGTCGCCGAGACGCCTGAGGTGCTGACCGCGCTGACCGGGCTCGCCGCCAAGCAGGAGTCCAGCGGGGTGCGGGCCGCCGTGGTGGATCCGGAGGAGTACGAGCCGCATATCGCGCGCGGGCTGGCGGGCGGCGTCTACTACCCGCAGGACGCCCAGGTCCAGCCCATGCTCGCCGCCGCCCGCCTGCTGCGGGCTTCCGGCGCCCAGGTTCGTACGGGGGTACGGGTGACCGGTCTCGCCCGATCGGGAGACCGGGTCGTCGGGGTCAGGACCGATGAGGGCGATCTGCGCGCCGGAGCCGTCGTCAACGCCGCCGGGACCTGGGCGGGCGACGTCGCCGCCCTGGCGGGGGTCAACCTGCCGGTGCTGCCGCGACGCGGCTTCATCCTGGTCACCGAACCGCTCCCCGAGCCGCTGATCCGGCACAAGGTCTACACGGCCGCGTACGTCACCAACGTGGCCAGCGAAGACGAGGGCCTGGAGACCTCGGCGGTCGTGGAGGGCACCCCGGCGGGCACGGTCCTCATCGGCGCCAGCCGCGAACGAGTCGGATATGACCGAAATATCGCCTATCCGGTTCTCGCCCGGCTGGCCGAACAGGCGATCGCGCTGTTCCCCGCCCTCGCCGGCAGGCAAGCGATCCGCGCCTACTGCGGCTTCCGCCCCTACTGCCCCGACCATCTCCCCGTCATCGGCCCCGACCCTCGCGCCCCCGGCCTCTACCACGCCACCGGCCACGAAGGCGCGGGCATCGGCCTCGCCCCCGCCACCGGCCTACTGATCTCCCAACTCCTCACCAGCGGATCCAGCCCTTCCGGCCAAGTCAGTCCTTCCGGCCGACCTGGCCCATCCGGATCCGGTTCTTCCGGCCAAGCCCGCTCTTCTGGCGGATTCGGTCCGTCCGGGGGATCGAACGAATCCGGCGAATCCGGCGCGTCGCCGGATCTCGACCTCTTCCCGTTCCGTCCAGAGAGGTTCGCATGACCGCCCCCGGCTTCGAGATCGTCTTCTCCGGGCGGCCCATCCCGGTCCTGCCCGGCCAGACGATCGGAGCGGCCCTCCACGCCGCCGGAATCCGATCCTGGCGCACCACCAGGATCAACGGCCGCCCGCGCGGCCTGTTCTGCGGCATCGGTGTCTGCTTCGACTGCCTGCTCACCGTCAACGGCGAACCCAACGTCCGCGCCTGCCTGACGACGGCTCACCCTGGGGACGAGGTGACCCCGTCGTGAAATATGACCTCATAGTCATCGGGGCCGGCCCGGCCGGGATGGCGGCAGCGGGCACCGCGGCACGGGCGGGACTGGACGTCGCACTGATCGACGCCGCCCCACGACTCGGCGGTCAATTCCATCGCCAGCCGCCGCCAGAGATCAGCGTCCGGAAGGAAACCTCGCGGGACTTTCTCAGGCTTCGTGATCGTCTGGCTGGGGTCGATCTTCGCCTGGGGTGCCGGGTGTGGGCGGTGGAGCCTTCGTTTTCGGTGCACTTCGACGGTGGGACGTTGGCGGGGGAGCGGTTGCTGATCGCGACGGGGGCGCACGATCGGGTGGTGCCGTTTCCCGGGTGGGATCTGCCTGGGGTGATGACCGCCGGGGGTGCGCAGGCGCTGCTCAAGGGGAATCTCGTGGTGGCCGGGCGGCGGATTGTGGTGGCGGGGACCGGGCCGTTTCTGTTGCCTGTCGCGGCTGGGCTCGCCGCCGCTGGTGCGGACGTCGTCGGGGTGTTCGAGGCGGCTCGTCGGGTGGGTGCATTGGCGCGGTATCCGGCCAAAGTTCTTGAAGGCGCCGGTTATGGGGTACGGCTGGCGCGGCATCGAGTGCCGTACCACCGGGGACAGGCCGTCGTCGCGGCGCATGGGACCGATGAGCTCACGAAAGTCACCGTGGCGAAGATCGACGCGGGGTGGCAGGCGGTCAAGACGCGGGACATCGAGTGTGACGTGCTCGCGGTGGGTTACGGGTTCGTGCCGCAACTCGATCTGCCCGTGCAGCTTGGATGCGCGACCACGCGGGACTCCGATGGCAGCCCGATCGTGGCGGTCGACGCGGAGATGCGGACCTCGGTTCCCGGCGTGTACGCGGCCGGGGAGAGCACCGGCGTCGGCGGCGCGGAGCTGGCCGAGCTCGAAGGCGTCATCGCCGCGCACTCGATCACCGGCACGCCCGTCCCGCCCGGAATCACGCGCCGGAGAGAGCGCGCGCGGGCGTTCGCGCGGCTGCTGCACGAGGTGTTCCCCGTCCGGGACGGCTGGCGGAGCTGGCTGCGGGAGGACACGATCGTCTGCCGGTGCGAGGAGGTTCCGTACCAGGCGATCTGCGCGGCGCGGGAGCTGGGCGCCACCGACGCGCGGTCGATCAAGCTGCTGGCCCGGCCGGGCATGGGCTGGTGCCAGGGCCGGATGTGCGGCTACGCCGTCGCCCGGCTGGCGGGGGAGGACCCGCCACCGCCGCGCCGCCCCTTCGCGCAGCCCATCAGCTTGCAGGACCTGGCCGCCTACCCCTTGAGGAGATCCAACGATGACACGTGAGAAGCCGTGGCGCGGCGTGATGGTCGCCACTGCACTCCCACTAAAAGCTGATTTGTCCGTAGATTTCGATGCCTTTGGCGAGCATTGCCGGTGGCTGGTGGCGTCCGGCTGTGACGGTGTCGTGCCGAACGGGTCGCTGGGGGAGTACCAGACGCTGACCGCAGACGAGCGCGCCCAGGTCGTCCGCACCGCCGTCACGGCCATCGGCGCGGACCGCGTCATGCCGGGCATCGCCGCCTATGGCGCCCAGGAGGCCAAACGCTGGGCCGAGCAGGCCGGGGAGGCCGGATGCGGCGCGGTCATGCTGCTGCCGCCCAACAGCTACCGCGCCGACGAGCGCGCCACGGTCGAGCACTACCGGATCGTCGCCGAGGCGGGCGTGCCGATCGTCGCCTACAACAACCCGATCGACACCAAGATCGACCTCACCCCGGCGCTGCTGGCCCAGCTGTACGCCGAAGGCCTGATCGTGGCCGTCAAGGAGTTCACCGGCGACGTCCGCAGGGCGTACGAGATCGCGGAGCTCGCGCCGGGCCTGGATCTGCTGGTCGGCTCCGACGACGTGCTGCTCGAACTGGCGCTGGCCGGCGCGGTCGGCTGGGTGGCGGGCTACCCGAACGCCCTGCCCGAGGCCACGGTGCGCCTCTACCGGGCGGCCATGGCCGGGGATCTGGGCGTCGCGCAGCCGCTGTATCGCGTGTTGCACCCGCTGCTGCGCTGGGACGCCAAGATCGAGTTCGTGCAGGCCATCAAGCTGTCCATGGACCTCGCCGGGCGGCCGGGCGGCGGCTGCCGGCCTCCCAGGCAGCCGCTGCTGCCCGCGCAGGCGGCGGCGGTCCGGGCGGCGACCGAGAAGGCCCTCGCGGAAGGACTGCGCTGACATGCGGACCAAACGGGTGTTCCACGCCGTCGACTCGCACACCGAGGGCATGCCGACCCGGGTCATCACCGGCGGAGTCGGGGTGATCCCGGGCGCCACCATGGCGGAGCGCCGCGAATATTTCATGGCCAACCTGGACCATGTCCGTACCCTGCTCATGTACGAGCCGCGCGGCCACGCGGCGATGAGCGGCGCGATCCTGCAGCCTCCCACCCGGCCGGACGCCGACTGGGGAGTGCTCTACATCGAGGTGTCCGGCTGCCTGCCCATGTGCGGGCACGGCACGATCGGCGTCGCCACCGTCCTGGTGGAGACCGGGATGGTCGAGGTGACCGAGCCGGTGACCACGATCAGGCTCGACACGCCCGCCGGTCTGGTCACCGCGTCGGTCGCCGTCGAGGACGGGGCCGCGACCTCGGTCACCATCCAGAACGTGCCCTCGTTCAGCGTCGCCCTGGACCAGACCATAAAAGTCACCGGATATGGCGAAATAACCTACGACCTCGCTTATGGCGGGAATTTTTACGCGATTGTCCCCATCGAAGCCGTCGGGCTTCCGTTCGATCGGGCGTACAAGCAGCAGATCCTCGACGCCGGACTGGCGATCATGGACGCGATTCCCGAACCCGCGCACCCGCTCGATCCCGGCATCAAGGGCTGCCACCACGTGCAGTTCCTCGCCCCCGGCTCCGACGCCCGGCTGTCCCGCCACGCCATGGCGATCCACCCCGGCTGGTTCGACCGCTCCCCGTGCGGCACCGGCACCAGCGCCAGAATGGCCCAGCTCCACGCCCGCGGCGAACTCCCCATTGGTACGGACTTCGTCAACGAATCCTTCATCGGCACCCGCTTCATCGGCCGCCTGATCGAGGAGACCACCGTCGCGGAACTCCCCGCCGTGATCCCCACGATCACCGGCCGCGCCTGGATCACCGGCACCGCCCAATATTTCCTCGACCCCGCTGACCCGTTCCCAAATGGATTCTTGCTCTGATCACCTGATGCCGTTTGTCCGGATGCGAAACGGTACGATCCCCCTTTGGCCATCCCGCCGGAACCATTCCGGCCCCGGAAAGCCCCGGAACGGATGTCATGCTGGCAGGGAGTACGCGAGTGGGGAGTGGGATGGCTCGGGGAGCTGAAGGGCTCGGCCTGCCGGCGGTCGGGGAGCGGCTGAGCCTGCGCGAGCAGGTCGCCCAGGCGTTGCGGGGGGCCCTGGTCGCGGGGGAGATGCGGCCGGGGGTGGTCTACTCGGCCCCCGTGCTGGCCGCCCAGTTCGGCGTCTCGGCCACCCCGGTCCGGGAGGCCATGCTCGACCTGGCCAAGGAGGGCCTGGTCGAGGCCGTGCGCAACAAGGGCTTCCGGGTCACCGAGATGTCGGAACGGGACCTGGACGAGATCACCGAGCTCCGGCAGCTGATCGAGGTCCCGACCGTGGCCCGGCTGGCCGACCCGGCCAGGGCGGCCGAGTTCGAGCGGCTGCGCCCGCTGGCCCGCGAGATCATCACCGCCGCCGTCCGCGGCGACCTGCTCACCTACGTCAACGCCGACCTGAGCTTCCACCTGGAGCTGCTGGGCATGTCCGGCAACGCGCACCTGGTGGAGGTCGTCCGCGACCTGCGCGGCCGGGCCCGGCTCTACGGGCTGAAGGGCCTGGCCGACCGGGGCGTGCTGGCCAACTCGGCGCACGAGCACCTCGACCTGCTCGACGCCCTCAGCCGCGGCGACGCGACCGCCGCCGAGCACATCATGAACCACCACATCCAGCACGTCCGCGGCATCTGGGCGAACAAGCCTGAGTGATTGGTCAATTGGACCTGGTCGCGCCGATCGAGGCGATGACCACGCAGCCGATGGCCGCCCACTCGCGCAGGTGCAGCACCTCGCCCAGGATGAACAGCCCGACCAGCGCGGCGGCGGCAGGTTCCAGGCTCATCAGGATGCCGAACACCCGCTTGGGCATCCGGCGCAGCGCCTCCAGCTCCAGCGTGTAGGGGATGACCGACGACAGCAGCCCGACGCCGAGCCCGAGCAGCAGGATCTCGGGCCGGAGCAGGTCCATGCCCCCGGCGGTGATCCCCACCGGCGCGATCACCAGCGTGGACACCAGCATCGCGAAGGATAATCCCGTGGTGCCGGGGAAACGCCGCCCGACCGAGGCCGACAGCAGGATGTAGGCCGCCCAGAGCGCCCCCGCCCCCAGCGCGAACCCGATCCCCGCCCAGCTCGCGCCCGCCGCCTTCCCCCACGGCGCGAGCAGCATGATCCCGGCCGCCGCCAGCACCACCCACAGCAGGTCCAGCCGGCGCCGCGACGCCACCACGGCGACCGTCAGCGGCCCGATGAACTCGATCGCCACCGCGATCCCCATCGGCAGCCGGGCGAGCGCCTCGTAGAACGACAGGTTCATCAGCCCGAGACTGACCCCGAACGCCGCCCCCGCCAGCAGATCCTTGCGGCTGAGCCCCCGCACCCGGGGCAGCGCGATCGCCACCAGCACCAGCGCCCCCGTGCTGATCCGCAGGAACACCACCGCGCTCGGCGGCAACATCGCGAACAGGTTCTTCGCCAGCCCCGCCCCCACCTGCACCGACACGATCGCCAGCAACACCAGCCCCGACGGCGGCACCGCGTCGGACGCGGCCCTGACCCCCGCCCCGATCCGAATCCTGTACGGCCGTGCGGACCCGGAAACGGTCTCGGCGGTCACGAGCGCAACTCCTTCACGTACGAGCTGAACAGCCCCCAAATCGTAGAGGCATCTCCCCAATTCGGGCGAATGGTTAAATACCCGTCATTGAACCATCAGATCGATCTTGCGCCCGTCGGGGTCGGCCAGCAGGTGCCTCCCAGGAGGCAAGGCAACGGTGGAGCCGTCCACCTCGAACCCGAGGCGCAGCGCGCCCGTCAGCCGCTCGGCCGTCGCCGGATACAGCTCGATGACCATGCCATCGGGCCATTCGGCCGCTAAATGCTCCGGACCCCGCCCGTGCTGCTCCGAGACGAAGGACAGCCCCAGCGCTTCGTAGAAGACGCGGCACTCTTCCATCCGCGGGGTGTAGATGACCAGTAGGTTCATTCCCACCTGAAGGTCCTGGCCGCCAGCGTCAGGGACACTGCCGCCCAGCCCGCGAGGACGCACACCGCCAGCCACGGGAGCCCGCCGCCGTCGGCGAGCACCGAACGCATCCCGTCCGTGAAGGCGCCCAGCGGAAGGAACTCCAGCACAGGCTGGATCCCCTGGGGATAGGTCGACAGCGGGAGCACCACTCCGCCGAGGCCCAGCATCACCAGGTAGACCAGGTTCGCCCCCGCCAGCGTCGCCTCCGCGCGCAGGGTTCCGGCCATCAGCAGGCCGAGACCGCTGAACGCCGCCGTACCCAGCAGGATCAGCGCCGCGGCCCACAGCGGATTGCCGCGCGGCGACCAGCCGAGCCCCAGCGCGACCGCGACCAGCACCACGACCTGGAGCACCTCGACCGCGAGCACCGCCGCCGTCTTGGCCAGCATCAGCCCGGTCCGCGACAGGGGAGTGGCGCCCAGGCGCTTGAGCACGCCGTAACGCCGCTCGAACCCCGTCGCGATCGCCTGGCCGGTGAAGGCGGTGGACATGATCGCCAGCGCCAGCACGCCGGGCGCCACGAAATCCACCCGCTCGCCCGCCACGTCCAGCAGCGGCGCCTTGGAGAAGCCGACCAGCAGCAACACCGGAATGATCATGGTCAGCAGCAGCTGCTCGCCATTGCGCAGCATCGCCCGGACCTCGGCCCCCGCCTGCGCGAACACCATCCGCCCGAGCGGCGCCGCCCCGGGCGCGGGACTGAAGTCGAGAGTGGTCATCGCCATGAATCCGCCAGGACTTGTCGGAAAAATCGGGTTTGGAGCGCTTGGCGGAGTCTCGCCATTCGGATCGGTTGGCAATTCCGGGCATCTGGGACTTGCCGGATCTGGATGGGTTCGGCCTGACGCGTCTGCCAGCGCTCCCGGAACCGGCGAAATCCACGCTCAAGCCGGAAGATCTGTGGCCTCCCGGACAGTCGATGGCCGGGCCTGGCGGCTGATGTGGCGGTGCGGATCGGTTGAACGTTCACCTGAGTTCCCTTCCCGTCAGCTCCAGGAAGACGTCCTCCAGGGTGCGGCGTTCGATGCTCAGGTCCTCGGTCGTCACGCCCTCGGTGGCGCACCAGGCGGTCACGGTGGCCAGCAGCGACGGATCGACCAGGCCCTCGATGATGTAGTGGCCCGCCGGGGACTCCTTCGCGGCGCTCCCCGCGGGCAGGGCGGCGAGCAGCTCGTCGAGGTCGAGCCCGGGCCGGGCGCGGAAGCGGAGCTGGCGTTCCGCGCCGGTGAGGGCGGCGGGGCTGCCCTCGGAGACGACGCGGCCCCGGTCGATGATGACGACGTGGTCGGCGAGTTTCTCCGCCTCGTCCATGTAGTGGGTGGTCAGCACCACCGAGACGCCGGCCGCTCTGAGCTCGCCGACGACCTCCCAGCAGGCGTGCCTGGCCTGCGGGTCGAGCCCGGCGGTCGGCTCGTCCAGGAACACCAGCTCCGGACGCCCGATCACGGCGGCGGCCAGCGACAGCCGCTGCTGCTGTCCGCCGGACAGCCGCCGGAACGGCGTGCGCGCGTGCTCGGTCAGGCCCAGCCGGTCCAGCAGCGCGGCGGCCGGGAGCGGATGGGCGTGGAACCGGGACACCAGGCGCAGCCACTCGCCCGCCCTGATCGCCTGCGGCACCCCGCCGGACTGCGGCATCACCCCGACCCTCGCCCGCAGGCTGGGGTCTCCGGGCAGCAGGCCGAGCACCCGCACCGAACCCGCGTCGAACCGCAGGAACCCCTCGCAGATCTCGATCGTGGAGGTCTTCCCCGCGCCGTTGGGGCCCAGAATCGCCGTCACCTCGCCACGAGCGCACCTCAAGGTCAGCCCGTCGACGGCTGTGGTCCGCCCGTACCGCTTCACCAGGCCGGTGATCTCGACGGCAGGGGAAATCATGCCTACGAGTTTAGGGAGTGCCGAGCCCGCTCCCGCCCCCGGCGTCCCAGGTAAACCCTTGCATGGAATCCCGCAAAGTCAGCAGATTTCGGGACAAAAGCCGTGTAACGCTTAAATCGTCCTGTGTCACCGAGAAGGGGGATCGGCATGCCGGAGTTCACGAGGTATCGACCGGGCACGGCCTGCTGGGTGGACCTGTCCAGCACCAACGTCGAGGAGTCGGAGGACTTCTACGGGCAGCTCTTCGGCTGGACGGCCGAGTTCGACGACCGTCCGGAAACCGGCGGATACGGCATGTTCCGCCGCGGCGGCAAGGCGGTGGCCGGGATCGGCCGGACGATGAGCGAGAACCAGCCCACCAGCTGGAACACCTACTTCGCCACCGAGGATGCCGGGAAGACCGCGCAGGCGGTCCGGGAGGCCGGCGGCACCGTGATCATGGAGCCCATGGAGATCGTGGACGAGGGCACCATGGCCGTCTTCCAGGACCCGACCGGCGCGTACGTCAGCGTCTGGCAGTCCAACCGTCACCCCGGCGCCCAGGTGGCCGGCGAGCCGGGCACGCTCAACTGGGTGGAGCTGCTGACCCGCGACGTGGAGGCGGCCAAGAACTTCTACACCCAGGTCTTCGGCTGGACCGCGGACAACCGCATGATGGGCTCCACGCCGTACACCATGTTCATGATGGCCGGGGAGACGGTCTGCGGGATGATGGAGATGGGGAGCCAGTTCCCGGCCGAGGTGCCGGCGCACTGGCTGGTCTACCTCGGCACCGCGGACCTGGACGCCACCATCGCGCAGGCGCGCGGCCTCGGCGCCCGGCAGCTCTACGGGCCGATGACCGTCCCCGACATGGGGCGGTTCGCGGTGTTCGCGGACCCGCAGCGCGCGACTTTCGCCGCCTGGCAGCAGGCCTGATCGCGAATTACGGGCCGGGACCTTGATCAGTCCCGGCCCATCATCGCGTTTGCCCAGGTTAGGTAAGGCTTACCTGCGTGACAAATTACATTCTTCGCGTATCCCGCTTCCGTTTGTGGTGAGGGAAGGAATTACGCCACACTGATGTTGTGAAATACGTGACCGGGACGGCGAACACTAGGGAGACCGCGGCCTCGCGGCGCTCTGCTGTGCCGTCGGCGCCGGGTGCTGTGCCGTCGGCCGAGCGTGGGACCCGTGCCCACGTCGCCCGGCTCATCATGGAGCACGGCCCGGTGACCGCGGCCGCGCTAGGCGAACGGCTCGGGCTCACCCCGGCCGCCGTCCGCCGCCACCTTGACAACCTCCTGGCCGAAGGCATGATCGAGCCGCGCACCGCCCGCCAGCGCGGGCAGCGCGGCCGGGGCCGCCCCGCGAAGCTGTTCGGCATCACCGACGCCGGCCGCAGTGCCTTCGAACACGCATACGATGACCTGGCCGGGAGCGCCCTGCGCTTCCTGGCGGAACGCCTCGGCGGTGAGGCCGTGACCGACTTCGCCCGCTCGCAGGTGTCCGCCCTGGTCGCCCGCCTCACGCCGATCATGCGCGAGGTGCCGGAGGACCAGCGGCTGCGGGTGCTGGCCGAAGCCCTGTCCGCCGACGGCTACGCGGCCTCGGCGAGCAAGACCGGCACCGGCGGCGAGCAGCTCTGCCAGCACCACTGCCCGGTCGCGCACGTGGCCGCGGAGTTCCCCCAGCTGTGCGAGGCCGAGACCGAGGCCTTCGGGCAGCTGCTCGGGACGCCCGTGCAGCGCCTGGCCACCATCGCGCACGGCGACGGCATCTGCACCACCCATGTAAGCCCCCGATCGCATGTAATCCTCAGCCCGCAGCATAGAGAGAGCAAGGAGTCCGGAAGGTGACTATCACCGACCGCCCGGAGCTGGAAGGCCTCGGGAACTATAAGTTCGGCTGGTCCGACTCGGACGCCGCGGGAGCCGTGGCGCGCCGTGGCCTTTCCGAGGACGTGGTCCGCAACATCTCCGCGCTCAAGAACGAGCCGGACTGGATGCTCGACCTGCGGCTGAAGGGCCTGCGGCTGTTCGGCAGGAAGCCCATGCCCACCTGGGGCGCCGACCTGACCGGCATCGACTTCGACAACATCAAGTACTTCGTCCGCTCCACCGAGAAGCAGGCCGCGTCCTGGGACGAGCTGCCCGCCGACATCAAGAACACCTACGACAAGCTCGGCATCCCCGAGGCGGAGAAGCAGCGCCTCATCGCCGGCGTCGCCGCGCAGTACGAGTCGGAGGTCGTCTACCACAAGATCCGCGAGGACCTTGAGGAGAAGGGCGTCATCTTCGTCGACACCGACACCGGGCTGCGCGAGCACGAGGAGCTCTTCAAGGAGTATTTCGGCACGGTCATCCCGGTCGGCGACAACAAGTTCGCCGCGCTCAACACCGCGACCTGGTCCGGCGGCTCCTTCATCTACGTGCCGCCGAACGTCAGCGTGGAGATCCCGCTGCAGGCCTACTTCCGGATCAACACCGAGAACATGGGCCAGTTCGAGCGCACCCTGATCATCGTCGACGAGAACTCGTACGTGCACTACGTCGAGGGCTGCACCGCGCCGATCTACTCCTCCGACTCGCTGCACTCCGCGGTCGTGGAGATCATCGTGAAGAAGGGCGCCCGCTGCCGTTACACGACCATCCAGAACTGGTCGAACAACGTCTACAACCTGGTCACCAAGCGCGCGGTGGCGTACGAGGGCGCGACCATGGAGTGGATCGACGGCAACATCGGCTCCAAGGTCACCATGAAGTACCCGGCCGTCTACCTGATGGGCGCGCACGCCAAGGGCGAGACCCTGTCGGTCGCGTTCGCGGGCGAGGGTCAGCACCAGGACGCCGGGTCGAAGATGGTGCACCTCGCGCCGAACACCTCCTCCACCATCATCTCCAAGTCGGTGGCGCGGGGCGGCGGGCGCACGTCGTACCGCGGTCTGGTGCAGATCGAGGAGGGCGCGTACGGCTCCGCCTCGACGGTGAAGTGCGACGCGCTGCTGGTCGACCAGATCAGCCGCTCCGACACCTACCCGTATGTGGACGTGCGGGAGGACGACGTCTCCATGGGTCACGAGGCCACCGTCTCCAAGGTCTCCGAGGACCAGCTCTTCTACCTGATGAGCCGCGGCCTGGGCGAGGACGAGGCGATGGCGATGATCGTCCGCGGCTTCGTCGAGCCCATCGCGCGCGAACTCCCCATGGAGTACGCGCTGGAGCTCAACCGGCTCATCGAGCTGCAGATGGAAGGAGCGGTGGGCTGACCATGGGCCTGGAGACCAAGCCTCTCGTCACCCTGCACGAGAAGGCCTCATACGACCTCGCCGATTTCCCGGTCCCGACCGGGCGCGAGGAGGAATGGCGGTTCACGCCGCTGTCCCGGCTGAAGGGCCTGCACGACGGCTCCGCCGTGTCCGACGGCACCGACAAGGTGGAACTGGTCCTCCCCAAGGGGATCGGTTCGGAGCTGGTCGGCCGCGACGACCCTCGGATCGGCAAGGCCGGCAAGCCCGCCGACCGGGTCGCGGCCCAGGCGTACGCGTCGTTCGAGAAGGCGACCGTGATCACCGTGCCGCGCGAGGCCGTGGTCGCCGAGCCGATCCGGATCGACGTGCACGGCGAGGGCGGCACGCTCTTCACCCACCTGCTGGTGGACGTCAAGCCGATGGCCGAGGTCGTCGTCGTGGTCACCCACACCGGCACCGGGGTCCGGGCTGGGAACGTCGAGTTCCTGGTCGGGGACGGCGCGAAGGTCACCTTCGTGGCCCTGCAGGACAGCGACCGGGACGCGGTGCACCTGGCTCAGCACACCGCGCTGGTCGGCCGGGACGCCACCTTCAAGTCGATCCTGGTCACCCTCGGCGGCGACGTCGTCCGGCTCTCCCCGCGCGTCGGCTACGCCGGTCGCGGCGGCGACGCCGAGCTGGTCGGCCTCTACTTCGCCGACACCGGGCAGCACCTGGAACACCGGCTGCTGGTGGATCACAGCCTGCCCGACTGCCGCAGCAACGTGATCTACAAGGGCGGCCTGCAGGGCGAGGGCGCGCACACCGTCTGGATCGGCGACGTCATCATCCGCGCCGAGGCCACCGGCACCGACACCTACGAGCTCAACCGCAACCTGCTGCTCACCGACGGGGCCCGCGCGGACTCCGTGCCGAACCTGGAGATTCTCACCGGTGAGATCACCGGCGCGGGGCACGCCTCCGCGTCCGGGCGGCTGGACGACGAGCACCTGTTCTACCTGCAGGCGCGCGGCATCCCCGAGGCGGAGGCCAGGCGGCTGGTCGTGCACGGGTTCTTCAACGAGCTGATCCAGCGCATCGACGTGCCGGAGATCCAGGAGCGCGTGCTGGCGGCGGTGGAAGCGGAGCTCGCCCGATGACGTTCGAAAAGGTCTGCAAGCTGGCGGACATTCCCGTCGAGGGGGTCATTCCCGTCGAGGTCGACGGCACCCCGGTCGCGATCGTGCGCACCGACGAGGGCGTGTTCGCGCTCCACGACGTGTGCTCGCACGCCGAGGTCAGGCTGAGCGAGGGCGACGTCTACGACGGCACGCTCGAATGCTGGCTGCACGGCTCCTGCTTCGACGTGGCCACCGGCAAGCCGACCGGACCCCCGGCCACCAGGCCCGTTTCCACCTACCCAGTCAAGATCGACGGCGACGACGTCTATGTCTCGCTCTCGAAGGAGTCATGACCGTGTCCACGCTTGAGATTCACGACCTGCACGTGTCCGTCGGCGACAAGGAGATCCTCAAGGGGGTCGACCTGGTGGTCAGCTCGGGGGAGACGCACGCCATCATGGGCCCCAACGGCTCCGGCAAGTCCACCCTCGCGTACGCGATCGCGGGCCACCCCAAATACACGATCACCTCCGGCCGGGTCCTGCTGGACGGCGAGGACCTGCTGGACATGACCGTGGACGAGCGCGCCCGCGCCGGTCTGTTCCTGGCCATGCAGTATCCCGTCGAGGTGCCCGGCGTCTCGGTCTCCAACTTCCTGCGCAGCGCCGTCACCGCCGTCCGCGGCGAGGCCCCCAAGCTGCGCGAGTTCGCCAAGGACCTGAAGAAGGGCATGGACGCGCTGGCCATCGACGGCTCCTTCGCCACCCGCAACACCAACGAGGGCTTCTCCGGCGGCGAGAAGAAGCGGCACGAGATCCTCCAGCTGGAGCTGCTCAAGCCGAAGATCGCCGTCCTCGACGAGACCGACTCCGGCCTGGACGTGGACGCGCTGCGCGTGGTCTCCGAGGGCATCAACCGGTTCCGCGAGTCCGGCGACACCGGGGTGCTGCTGATCACGCACTACACCCGCATCCTGCGCTACGTGACGCCCGATTTCGTGCACGTCTTCGCCGCCGGCCGGATCGTCGAGGAGGGCGGGCCCGAGCTGGCCGAGAAGCTGGAGGACGAGGGCTACGAGGCGTACACGAAGGCCGCGCTCTGATGAACGGCCTTGATGTGGAGCGGATCAGGAAGGACTTCCCGGTCCTCTCCCGCGAGCTGCCCGGCGGGCGGCCGCTGATCTACCTGGACTCGGGCAACTCCTCGCAGAAGCCGGTCCAGGTGATCGAGGCCATGCGGGACCACCTGTCGATGCACTACAGCAACGTCGGGCGGGCCCATCACGCGCTGGGCGCCGAATCCACCGAGGCGTACGAGAACGCCCGCGACAAGGTCGCCGCCTTCATCGGCGCGCCCTCGCGGGACGAGGTGATCTTCACCAAGAACGCCTCCGAGGCGATCAACCTCGTCGCGTACGCCTTCGGGAACCCCCTCAACACCGACGAGCGGTTCCGGCTCGGCCCCGGTGACGAGATCGTCATCACCGAGATGGAGCACCACTCCAACATCGTGCCGTGGCAGTTCGCGGCTCAGCGAAGCGGCGCCACGCTGCGCTGGTTCGGCGTCACCGACGAGGGCCGCCTGGACCTGTCGAACCTGGACGAGATCGTCAACGAGCGGACGAAGGTCGTCGCGTTCGCGCACCAGTCCAACGTGCTCGGCACGGTCAACTCCATCTCGCCCATCCTGGCGCGGGCCCGCCAGGTGGGCGCGCTGGTGCTGCTGGACTCCTCGCAGGCGGTGCCGCACAAGCCGGTGGACGTGGCCGAGCTCGGCGTGGACTTCATCGCGTTCACCGGGCACAAGATGGTCGGTCCCTCGGGGATCGGGGTGCTCTGGGGCAAGGCGGAGCTGCTGGACGCGATGCCGCCGTTCCTGGGCGGGGGCGAGATGATCGAGGCGGTCTGGATGGACCGGTCGACGTTCGCGCCGGTGCCGCACAAGTTCGAGGCCGGGACCCCGCCGATCGTCGAGGCCATCGGCCTGGGCGTCGCGGTGGACTATCTCACCGACGTCGGCATGCCCGCCATCAAGGAGTGGGAACACCAGCTGACCGGGTACGCGTTGGACGCCTTGTCGGAAATTTCGGGATTGCGGGTGATCGGTCCGCGGTCGGTGGAGTCGCGGGGAGGCACGGTGTCGTTCACGTTGAAGACGCCGGGTGGCTTCGACATACATCCGCACGATGTGGGGCAGATCTTGGACGACGTGTTCGGCATCGCCGTCCGGGTCGGGCACCATTGCGCGCGGCCGCTGCACCTGCGGTTCGGCATCCCGGCCACGACGCGGGCTTCGCTGTACCTTTACAACACCACCGACGAGATCGACGCCCTGGTTCGCGGGCTCCATCATGTGCAGAAAGTGTTCGGATGATCGCGGAATCGATGTACCAGGAGTTGATCCTGGAGCATTACAAGCACCCGCAGGGGCGTGGCCTGCGGGAGCCGTACGACGCCGAGGTTCACCACGTGAACCCGACCTGTGGCGACGAGATCACGCTGCGGGTCAAGGTGGAGTCGGGCAAGGTCGCCGACGTGTCGTACGAGGGGCAGGGCTGTTCGATCAGCCAGGCCGCCGCGTCGGTGCTGCACGAGCTGGCGGCCGGGTCCACGGTCGAGGACTCGCTCGCGGTGGTCGACGAGTTCACCCGGCTCATGCAGGGCCGGGGCACGGTCGAGGCCGACGAAGAGGTGCTCGGTGACGCCGTCGCGTTCGCCGGGGTGGCCAAGTTCCCCGCGCGGGTGAAATGCGCGCTGCTGGCCTGGATGGCATACAAGGACGCTGTGGTGAGGAGTTCCTGATGAGCAAGCCCACTGAGACGCCCACCGTGGCGGCATATGACGGCGATCTGGCTCTGGACGACGTCATGGAGGCGCTGAAGGACGTCGTCGACCCCGAGCTGGGCATCAACGTCGTCGACCTCGGCCTCATCTACGGCCTCAACCTGGACGCCGCCGGCGAGGGCGAGCTGCCGGTCGCCACCATCGACATGACGCTCACCAGCGCGGCCTGCCCGCTCACCGACGTCATCGAGGACCAGGCCAACTCGGCGCTGGCCGACATGGTCTCCAGCGTGGTCATCAACTGGGTGTGGCTGCCGCCGTGGGGCCCCGACAAGATCACCGACGAGGGCCGCGATCAGCTGAGGATGCTGGGCTTCAACGTGTGATGGTCATGACGCCCGGAAATCCGGGGTAAGATACATCGGACCCCGGCTTTTCCAAGCCGCTGGGTCGGTCACGACCAGTGACCTCGCGCCGCGACTGTGAACCGCGGCACCTGCACACTGCTGAGCAGATTTCGCGCCACGCTGACGTGGTTGCGACGTGGCCGGGGACGGATCCCCGGCCTCAGGGGCGGTGCGCAGAACCGGCACCGTCCGGCACCTGAAAGGGGTGCCTTCGTCCGGAACGGCCTGAGGCCGTCCGGACCACCTGGCTCGTCCTTACGCAGAAGTGACGCGCCCACGCCCGTGCTGCCGGCACTTGACGCGGCACGTCATTTTCTATGGAAAGGCACGACCTCGTGACCACGCTTGACCCCGCTATGCCCGTCACCGCCGACGTCCTCGCCGCCGAGGCCCCGGCGGTGTCGGAGTTCACCCTGCTCGGCTTGCCCCGCCCGCTCGTCTCGGGCCTCGCCCGGGCCGGCATCACCTCGCCGTTCCCCATTCAGCGGGCGGCCATTCCCGACATTCTCGCCGGGCACGACGTGCTCGGCCGGGGCCAGACCGGCTCCGGCAAGACCCTCGCCTTCGGCCTGCCGATGATGGCCAGGATCGCCGGGGAGAAGGCGCAGCCGCGCCGCCCCCGGGCGATCATCCTGGTGCCCACCCGCGAGCTGGCCCTCCAGGTCGCCGACGCGCTGGAGCCGCTCGGCCGCGGCCTAGGCCTGCGGATGAAGACCGTCGTCGGCGGCATGTCCATGGGCAAGCAGGTCGAGGCGCTGCGCCGCGGCGTCGAGGTCGTCGTGGCCACCCCCGGCCGGTTGACCGACCTGATGGAGCAGGGCGAATGCTCCCTCGAGGACGTCCAGGTGAGCATCCTGGACGAGGCCGACCACATGTGCGACCTCGGCTTCTTCCCCGTGGTCAGCGCCATCCTGGACGAGACCCCCGCCGACGGCCAGCGCCTGCTGTTCTCGGCCACCCTCGACGGCGACGTGGACAAGCTCGTCCGGCGTTTCCTCACCGACCCGGTGACCCACTCGCTCGCCCCGGCCACCTCCTCGGTCGAGCTGATGGAACACCACATGTTCCAGGTCACCTTCCACGACAAGCCCGACGTCACCGCCGAGATCGCCGCCCGCGAGGGCCGCACGATCATGTTCGTCCGCACCCAGCACGGCGTGGACCGCGTGGTCAAGCAGCTCGCCCGGGTCGGCGTCAAGGCCGGCGGCCTGCACGGCGGCAAGCGCCAGAACCAGCGCACCCGGATCCTCGGCGAGTTCCGCGAGGGCAACGTCCAGGTCCTGGTCTGTACGGACGTCGCCGCCCGGGGCATCCACGTCGACGACGTGAGCCTGGTGCTGCACATCGACCCTCCGGCCGACCACAAGAGCTACCTGCACCGCGGCGGCCGTACGGCTCGCGCCGGGGAGCGGGGCTCGGTGGTGACGCTGGTCATGCCGAACGAGCGCCGGACCACCGAGGCGATGGCGCGGCGGGCCGGGATCAACCCGTCCCGGCACAAGGTCGTGCCCGGCGACCCGGTGCTGGCCGAGATCGCGGGCGCGCAGCAGCCCTCCGGCGAGTCCATCCCGGTCTGGGAGCCCGACGTGCGCAAGCCGCTGAGGGCCACCAAGGAGCGCGGCCCGCGCGGCGGCTTCGGCGACGGCGAGCGGCGCCCGCGGCGGTACGCCGACCGCAACCGTTCCGACGACTTCCACCGCCGCCCGGCGGAGGACGGCGAGGCACGGCGTCGTGACGGTCGTGACAGCGGCGGCGGCGCCCCGCGCGGGCAGTTCCGCGACGACCGCGGGCCGCGCACGTTCGGCGGCGACCGTCCGCGCGAGAACGGCCGCTCCAGTGACCGGCCCAACGGGCGTTCGTACGACCGGGACGATCGCCGTGGATTCGGCAACGATCGCCCGGCGTACGACCGGCCCGCCTACGACCGCCAGGATCGTCCTTCTGGCGGCGACCGGCCGTACGGCAACAACCGGCCGTACAACGGCGACCGGCCCGCCGGGCGCGGGCGTCCGTTCACGGGTGACCGGGACGGCGGGCGCCGGTTCGAGGACCGGGGCGCCGAGCGTGGCGGATACCGGGGCAACGGCGACAATCGTGGGTCCTACCAGGGCGGGGAGCGTCCCCGTACCGAGACGCGGGGCGGCTACAACGGCGAAGGCCGGTCCGAGTCGCGCGGCTGGAACGGGGAGGCTCGCCCGGCCGAGCAGCGGGGCGGTTTCCGCCCGCGTTCGGGCGGCGGCTTCCGCCAGGGCGGCCGCCCCGGCGGCCACTCGGGCAGCCGCCACGGCCGCTAGCTGATTTGTTCGTAAGCCCCGCTGGAGTGCGCTCCAGCGGGGCTTACGCGTTTCAGGACGCGGCGATCCGCGGGCAGGGAGACTGAACCGGATCAGTCGCATGCGGGTTCATGCTCGGCGCGCTGTCCCCGCTGGTGGAGTTGGCCGAGCATTCCGAATGAACGTTTCATCGGAACTTGGTCCTGGGACCGGGTCGCCGCAGTTGATCGAAGGGGTGGACTGCCGCCTCTTGTCACTTAACCGGTCCATTACTTCACTGGGCTTCGACAACGGGTCAGGCGCTGTCTTCGATCAGATCCCGTACCGAGGAGATCCTTTGCCCGCCCATCCCTCGCATCGCGCCAGACCGGTTCTGCTCGCCGCGCTGCTCGCACTCGTCCTCGCCGTCTCCGGCGTCCTGGTTGTACGCACTCCGGCGCGAGCCGCCGTGCCGGCGGGGTTCGCCTATCGTTGCGGCATTCACTTCTGCCTTGACGGGCGTACGTTCTACTTCGCCGGCGCCAACACCTACGACGTGTTCACCTTCGGCGGCAGTTACGGCGACACCGAGACCCAGTACATGGACAAAGCCAAGATCGACTCCCACTTCGCCGATCTGCAGGCCGACAAGGTGAGCGTGCTCCGGCTCTGGATGTTCAGCCATGAGGACTGGCACGGCTTCGAAAAGACCGAAGGCGTCTACAACGACCAGCAGTTCGCGCTGTTCGACTATGTGATCCAGTCCGCCAAATCGCATGGGATCAAGTTGATCCCGGTATTCGAGAACTACTGGGAGGCGTATGGGGGGATCGATACGCGCCTCCAATGGGAAGGGCTGAGCGGTGGGCATCCCGGGCGCGCCAAGTTCTTCAACAAGACGCAATGCCCTGGTTGCTTCGTTCAATACAAGAACTACGTGTCGTACGTGCTGAACAGGACGAACCACTACAGCGGCGTCAAGTACAAGGACGAGCCTGCCATCTTCGCGTGGGAGCTCATGAACGAGCCTCGGTACCAGGATGTCAGCGCGGCCGAGAATGTCAGTGGGGCCACGTTGCGGGCGTGGGTGGACGAGATGGGTGCGCATGTGAAGGGGATCGATCCCAATCACATGCTCGGCACCGGCCTGGAAGGGCATGAATCGCGTTACGGGTTCGGTGGGGACGAGGGTAATCCGTTCGTGTACATTCACCAGTCGCCGTACATCGATTTCACGTCGGCTCATCCGTATCCGCAGGCCGGGTGGGCGGCGCTCAGCCTGGAGCAGACGAAAACGCTGATCAGCCGGTGGATCTCCGACTCCCATGACCTGGTCGGGAAACCCTTCTTCATGGGTGAGTGGAACACCGACATCAACGGCACACGCAACCAGTGGTGGACCGAGATTTACAACCATTTTGAAGCTCAGGGTGGAGACGGTTCCGCCTTCTGGTGGTATCCGCACCGATCCGCGGGCGGCGACAATCACGCGGTCAAATTCGGCGACCCCGCCCTCACCATCTTCCGCAGCCACTCCACCCGAATGGCGGCCAAGAACGGCCCCTCCTCTCCGTCCCCATCTCCCAGCCCTTCGCCCTCACCTTCTCCGTCGCCCTCACCTTCCCCCTCTCCGTCGCCGTCCCCTTCGCCGTCCCCTTCGCCCGTTCCTGGGAAATCCTGCACGGCGACTTACGCAGTAACCAATCAATGGCCCGGTGGCTTCGGCGCGACGGTAACGGTGAAGAACACCGGCACCACCGCTACCACCGCATGGTCGGTGAAATGGGCGTTCCCTAACGGCCAGACCATCACCCAGCTGTGGAGTGGCAACCACACCACCAGCGGCGCCAACATCACGGTTACGAACATGTCCTGGAATGGGGCACTCACCCCGAACGCCACCACTTCCTTCGGCTTCAACGCCAGCTGGTCCAGCACCAACGGCCTCCCCAGTCTCGTGACCTGCACAGCGACCTGACCGTCGCGGACCGGCTCCCGCTCCTCGGCGGGAGCCGGTCCGCCACGCCTGTGTCTTGAGGCGTCACATGGGTTTCCGGGTTTGGGCATCAGACTTGTCGGTCGGGGTCGATAGAGTTTGAGGGTCTGTCGGTCCCTGCTCGAAAGGCCAAGATCCCCTGTGGCTGATTCGTTCGTTCACCTGCACGTTCACACCGAGTATTCGATGCTGGACGGGGCGGCGAAGATCGGGAAGCTAGCCGCCAGGGCGGCTGAGCTGGGGATGCCCGCGATCGCGATGAGCGATCACGGGAACATGTTCGGGGCGTATGAGTTCCAGAACAAGGTGACCGCGGCCGGGGTGAAGCCGATCATCGGGATCGAGGGCTACATCAGTCCCGAGTCCCGGTTCCACAAGCGGCCGGTGTTCTGGGGCGAGCCGCACCAGCGCAAGTCCGATGAGCGCACCGGCCTCGGCGGCGACGTGTCGGCCAGCGGGACGTATCTGCACAAGACGATGTGGGCGATCAACGCCCAAGGGCTCCGGAACCTGTTCCGGATCTCGTCGCTGGCCTCGCTGGAAGGCCACATGAAGAAGTATCCGCGCATGGACGACGAGCTGTTCGCGGAGTATCACGAGGGCATCGTCGCCACCACCGGCTGCCCGTCCGGCGCGGTCCAGACCCGGCTGCGGCTGGGGCAGTATGACAAGGCCCTGGAACACGCCGCGAAATACCAGGAGATCTTCGGGCGGGACAACTACTTCCTGGAGATCATGGATCATGGTGGGATCCCGATCGAGACGGGCGTCCGCAGCGACCTGCTGCGGATCGGGGAGGCCCTCGGCATCCCCCCGCTGGTCACCAACGACTCCCACTACGTCACAGAAGACCAGTCCACCGCGCACGACGCGCTGCTCTGCGTCGGCACCAACTCCCAGATCAGCGACCCGAGCCGGTTCCGGTTCTCCGGCAACGGCTACTACGTGCGCACCGCCGAGGAGATGTGGGCGCTCGACCCCAACTCGGAGCTCTGGGCCCAAGGCTGCAAGAACACGCTCCTGATCGCCGAGCGCGTCGAGGCCTATGACGAGGTCTTCGCCCACCGCGACCTGGCCGCCAAGTTCCCGGTCCCCGAAGGGGAGACCGAGATGAGCTGGCTGCGCAAGGAGACCCAGCGCGGCGCGGTCCGGCGCTACGGCGACCCCGTGCCGGCGGAGGTGCTGGAGCGGATCGAATACGAGCTCGGCGTCATCGAGAACATGGGCTTCCCCGGCTACTTCCTCGTCGTCGCCGACATCTGCCAGTATGCGCGGGACAGCGGCATCTGGGTGGGCCCCGGCCGAGGCTCCGCCACCGGTTCCATGGTCGCGTATGTCACCGGCATCACCGAGCTCGACCCCATCGAGCACTCGCTGCTGTTCGAGCGGTTCCTGAACCCCGAACGAATCTCCATGCCCGACGTCGACCTGGACTTCGACGAGCGCCGGCGCGGTGACATGATCAGATATGTCACGGAACGTTATGGCGAGGACAACGTCTCGCTGATCATCACCTACATGACGATCAAGTCGAAGGCGGCAGTGAAGGACGCCGCGCGCGTCCTCGGCTATCCCTTCCCGGTCGGCGAAAAGATCACCAAGGCGTTCCCGCCCGCCGTCATGGGCAAGGAGATCCCGCTCACCGGCATCTTCGACGAGAAACACGCCCGGTATGCCGAAGCCACCGAGCTTCGCAAACTCTACGAGGACGACCAGGACGTCCGCCAGGTCATCGACACCGCGCTCGGCCTGGAGGGGCTGACCCGCGGCACCGGCGTGCACGCCGCGGGCGTCATCCTCTCCTCGCAGCCGCTGATCGACGTCATGCCGATCTTCATGCGCCCCGACGACGGCGCCCGCATCACCGGCTTCGACGGGCCCAGCAGCGAGAACATGGGCGCGCTGAAGATGGACTTCCTCGGCCTGCGCAACCTCACCGTCATCGGCGACGCGATCAACAACGTGAAGAGCAACCGCTCCATCGACCTGGACATGCTCAAGCTGTCGCTGGACGACGAGAAGACCTACGAACTGCTGGCGCGTGGCGACACGCTGGGCGTCTTCCAGCTCGACAGCTCGATGATGCGCGATCTGACGAAGCTGATCGCCCCGGCCCGATTCGAAGACATCTCGTCGGTTCTGGCCCTGGGCCGGCCCGGTCCGATGGGCGCCAACGCGCACACCAACTACGCGCTGCGCAAGGCCGGGCAGCAGGAGATCAAGCCGATCCACCCCGCGCTCAAGGACGCCCTCGAGCCCATCCTCGGCACGACCTACCACCTGGTCGTCTACCAGGAGCAGGTCATGGCCATCGCGCAGCAGCTGGCCGGATACACCCTCGGCGGCGCCGACATCCTGCGCCGGGCGATGGGCAAGAAGAAAAAGGAGGAGATGGACAAACAATGGGCCACCTTCTCCTCCGGAATGGTCGGCAAGGGCTACACCGAGGAAGCCGCCAAAGCCGTCTGGGACGTTCTGGAACCGTTCAGCTCCTACGGATTTAACAAGTCCCACACGGCCGGGTATGGACTCGTGTCGTACTGGACGGCGTATCTCAAGGCCAATTATCCGGCCGAATACATGGCCGCCCTGCTCACCTCGGTCGGCACCAACAAGGACCGGATGGCGATCTACCTCGCCGAATGCCGCCGCATGAAACTCAAGGTCCTGCCGCCCGACGTCAATGAATCCGGGCTCCAGTTCAGCGCCGTCGGCGAGGACGTGCGGTTCGGGCTGGGCGCGATCCAGAACGTCGGCGAGAACGCCATCAACGGCATCATCTCCGCCCGCAAGGCCAAGGGCATCTTCACCGACTTCAATGACTTCCTCACCAAGGTCCCCCAGGTCGTCTGCAACAAGCGCACCATCGAATCACTGATCAAGGCGGGCTCCTTCGACGGCCTCGGCCACAGCCGCCGCGGCCTCGTCCAGATCCACGACCAGGCCATCGACTCGGTCATCGACGTCAAACGCAAGGAGGCCGTGGGCCAGGACTCCCTGTTCGACGCCTTCGAGGACAGCGGCGACAACAACGTCTTCCACGTCGTCGTCCCCGACGGCGAATGGGACAAGAAGACAAAACTCTCCTTCGAGCGCGAAATGCTCGGACTGTATGTCTCCGACCACCCGCTCAACGGCGCGGAACGTGTGCTCGAACGCAACCGCGACCTCACCGTCGCCCAGGTCCTCGACGGCCAGGCGGGCTTCGGCAACGTCCGCATCGCCGGCATCATCTCCGGCGTCGACAAGAAGGTCACCAAGAAGGGCGACGTCTGGGCCATCCTCACCATCGAGGACCACGACGCCTCCATCGAGGTCCCCTGCTTCCCCAACACCTACCAGCTCTACGGCAGCAACCTCGCCCCCGACCTGGTCGTCTCGGTAACCGGCCGAATCCGCTCCCGAGGCGACGGCGAAGAGGCGACAGTCTCCTTCAACGCCATGGACATCACCTTCCTCGACATCTCCGGCATCCAGGCGGACGGCCGCGAGCCCATCGTCATCGCCCTCCGCGAGGAACGCATCACCAAGGACTTAGTCAGCGAACTCAAACGAATCCTGACCATCCACTCAGGCGACACCCCCGTCCGCATCCGCGTAGAACGCCTCAACCGCAAAACCAACCTCCTCGAACTCCCCGACTACACGGTCAACATCACCAACGGCGCCTTCGCAGGCGACATCAAGGTCCTCCTCGGCGCCAACGCCCTGCTCGGCCCATGACGGGCGCGGAACCTGGCCGATCGGTTCGCCGATGTGGCTGGGTTCGCGATGGGCTGGCTCAGCGCCAAGATAGGCGTCCAGCCGCTTGAGGTCGCCACGGCTCACCCGTCGGCTCGACGGGCGAGCTCAGGCGAGGTAGCCGTAGGCTCGAGCGAAGCCGTCGTCCCGCAGCGGCCTGAGCCACACCGGCTGATCGCTGTTACCGCTGGGGCTTCGCAGCCCCGCGCACCGGAGCAACCCTCGCCGTGCCCGCACAGGACGCCGGCGGAACGCCCACGCCCCCCCGCGCACCGGAGCAACCGCCAACGCGCACCCCACCCTGCCCACACCCCGCTGGCGATCAATCCGGACCGGTCTGAGCCAGCCGCTTCGTCATAGCGCGGAGCCGTGACCGCCGCACAACGTCCGCGGGCTCCCCACAGTGACCCGTGGCCAGGTTTCAGTGGTCATCGGGACAGAACTCCGGGTCTTCTTCGTCAGGCGTGACCGGTGCATATTGCCGCAGCTCACCGCCCCTCAACATTGACACCCTGAAGAACAACTCCTCCTGATCCATCACGAATACCTGCAGCGCGTTCGGGCACCGCCAGGGCATCTGTGCAATGTGATCAAGGACTCTCTTCAGGTCGGCATCGTTGAGCGCACCGGCCCACACATCACACTCGGGGTACTTCCACCCTCCCCATGCCGTGCCCTCGGCAGCCATCTCGCAGAGAAATCCGCAGCCTCGCCCCGGCCTATCCCGCAGTGGAGCTTCCGTACGCAGTCACTCGCTCAACGCCTCCACGTTCGGACGGTCATTCGGATGGATCGATACCATCACATTGGCGACCCAGCTCATCAGCCCATTGTCCGCCACAGAGGACCCCTCAGGGTTGAACTGCCCGGCTCATCGGATGTAGCGCTCATGGGAATGTTCAACGTTGTCACGCTGCCTGAACCGCTCACTTGTCAAAGGGCCAGCAGGGAAGGCTGGTGGGGGAGGACTTCCGGGCCGCATAACACCGCCCTACGCGGACGCTCCTCACCGCCTCGTATCTACGGCGTGAGCAGCCCGGGTCGCCATCGCCGAGGGTCGTGCCATTCCCTACGAATCAGATGGTCAGAAGCAGTCGGATGGCGTCCTCTATCCGAGAAACCACCTGGTGGGCGGCGTGATCGGGATTGGATGAGGCCTTGTGGTTGATCCAGATGGTTCGGAGCCCTGCCTCGTTGCCTCCCTGAATGTCGGAGATGAGGTTGTCGCCGGTGGCCCAACCGCCGTCGGCGAGGGATTTGCCGCACCGTTTTGCGGCGATGTCGAAGAGGCCGATGTCTGGCTTGCGGATTCCCTCAGCTCCTGAGATGGCCCAGGCATCCACGACATCGGCGAGGCCGGTCCGTTGAATCTTGCCGAGTTGGTTGTCCGCCATGCCGTTGGTCACGATCCCCACCGACCACCCCGACGTACGGAGAGCGGCCAGGCCGGTGAGAACCTCAGCCGGGCAGCGGACGAGGTGCGGCATTCGAGTGCGGTAGCGGGCCCAGAGCTCCTCAACGGAGTCGGCCAGGGCGAAGCGTTCGCGGGCCATCGTGAAGAACTCGGCGCGGTGCGGGTTTCCTGCCCTGTCGATGGCGAGAAGCCAGTCGACGGCGGCGGGCCCAAGTCCGTGGTCGTCTGCGAACTCGCTTGCCCACAGCTTGAATGCGGCGTCGAGGTCGATAAGGGTGTTATCGAGGTCGAAGAGGGCGAGCCGCTGCACGATCACGGAGACTATCCCACCGCAGAGTCGACCGCCGGTACTGTCGTGCGGTCCATGCAAGTCCGTTGCGTTCCGGTCATGTCCGCACCTTTTACGTCTCCGGCCGGGAACGCCGTTGACCAGCAACGAGGTCACCGGCGGACACGAGCGGACTGTCGCAGGAAGCCAAGATGAACTCTCGTAATGCGTAGGTCTGGGGTTCGATTCCCCAAGGCGGCTCCCATCATGACCAGGGCGTTTCCCCTCCGGGAGACGCCCTGTGATCGTTTCCCGTTGCATTCCCCGTTGCAGTTTTTGGTGGCTGGCGGTAGCCACGCGGTATCGGCCGGGGCGCTTCTCGGCCTGATCACTGAACGGAGATCTATCCGAGCTTTGTTCGACGCCACCTGCTTCCGGCAAGATCAACGTCATCGCGCCTTCATCAAGACTGATCTTGCGGCCGAGGTATTGAAGCTAGAAACCAATCCGGTTGTTAGACGGCAATCGATTCTCCGATGCAGGTCTAGTTAGGGTTCAGCTGAATCGCGATGCCCCAGAAAGCCGTGCTCTCTGGTCATCCCGCCCGGCACATTCACCGCCTGAGCTGCAGGTTAGTGGCTAGAGGCCCTCCATCTCCGAGGGCTCAATCTGACGAGAGCGGCAGATCGGGGGTCGATGGTGGCGGTAGGAGCTTGAGTAGACCGGGGAACTGGACCGACCGCACAGGCGACGCCACAGATGGGACACTGCGAGCCAACTTGTCCGTTGCCTGCCAAGAGATTCGCGTGGTCTGTTTCTCTCTGTCAGAGGTACCTACCCATACCGCCGGGCGGCCTGCTATCGATGCTTCCGCGGCTCCATAGGCTCGCCCACCAAGCTTCGTGAGTGTCAACGGGACTTCACTCTGCAAGATAGCGAAGTCACCCCACATCTCCAGCTCTTCGATCAGGTGTAGCTCACCTGTTTCGCTCTGGCGCAAGTGGTATCCGAGTCGAGGTATGGCGAGTCCGAGAGAGAACGCCTTTAGCTGGTCCTTCTCTGGGTGATTGTGGGCTATGACTCCGAGCCGAACCCGGATCGCTTTGAGATCCAACGCTTCCTGCACCAGGTAGGCCAGCGATCCTAGGAGAGAGCCGTCCGCTGCGCAGACATCGTGCAAGGGTTCGCCTGCTACAACCTGTAAGTCCTGCGTTCTAGAACGGACATGGACTTTACAGCCGCTCGCCTTATAGCTGATCGCGTCAACGAACAGGCGTTTGACTATCGCTTCGCCCTCAATCTCGATCACCTCAGGCGTTAGCGCCTGTACTCTGCCTGCTTGCTGCTCGATCTTTGCTAGAGCGTTGGCTACGAAGCCGGACTTGGACACCAGAAGCAGCCGGTTAGTGGGCAGATCGCGGTGCTTCTCCAGCTGCTGTTCCACCCAGAGCAAGCCCGCCGGCCGACTGTGCTCGATCACCTCTACGGAGATACACAAGGGTTCGCCGTCGAATTCGCCTTCGATTACGATGTCAACCTCTCGTTCGACGCCTAGAGACGCGCTTCGCAACGATTTCGACTCTGTCACTATCACCCCAGGCTGCGCATAATGCTCGCGTACGAGACGAACGATCGCCTGGAAGGGTGTTGAACGCCTAGGCATAGGAGGAGCATAGTTACATCCCCGACGCGCGGATAGAGGCTGCGTGACACCAATCGATACTCGATCGAGACACCTTGCGCGCTCTCTCGGCTGCTGGCTACCGCTTGCAATGTGATCGACCAGTACCCAGAATCGAGTGGGTGAGCACATACGAGGCGGGCACCTTAACAGTGTCGGTGATCAGCCTGATCGTGAGCGCATCGGTGATGGGTCTATTGATTTGGCAGCTGAGGCTGCTTCGGCGGCAGGTAGACGATGCGCGGACGTCGCTCGATATCTCCACTAGTCAGGCCGCTAGCGAAAATCTCCGAGTACGGCAGTCGGAAACGTTGAAGTTCGTGGCGACGACACTTCCGGAGCAGAATAACCTTCTGAACGATGTGCCGCAGCACGAATCTGATGTCCGGTATACAGGGTTCTTGGAATCGGCGTTAGTGCCCGATTCGGATAACTTCCACAAGCTGCGCCGACTCATGAGCTACTACGAGATGCTTTCGGCCGCAGTGAACATGGACGTGTTCGACTATGCGATCATCGATCGCACCATGGGTGCGCGGGTCAAACGGACGCACCGCATGTATAAACCCTGGGTGAAGGCCGAACGGATTCGGCTCAATCGAGTACGCCTCTATGAGGAACTCGAAATGCTCGCCACACGCCTAGTGGAAGAGTCTTAGTCTCCCTGTGTATCGGGCCAATGCGAGACCGCTTTTCCGGCCAGCCCAAAACGCAAGGTCGCGCTGATGCATAGCCTGGTCAGGACAAGGTCAGGACAGAGATAAAGCCAAGAAGAATGTGCTCGGCGCCTGTTTCCGCCCGCCGTAAAGGATCTTCTTCGACAGGCTGTCCTACAGTCCGCGCTGAGTGGTCTGACGCAGTGAGCAGGCGTCCATGATCGCCCGATCGCTTCTCCCAGCTGAGGGACGGGTAGAGCTGGCCTCTCAGATGGCCTGGGTCAGGTTACAGCCGAACTGGACCAGCACCAGCGACGTGGTCGGCGCAGCCTCCTGCGGACCACCCCATCGCCATCGGCTCTTTGCCCTCACTCTCCCGAATCAGGCCCAGCAGGATGTGCTCAGTACCGATGTAGTTGTGGCTGAGGATCTGGGCCTCTTCCTTAACCAGGACGACCACCCGCGCGCTGGTGGTACGCCGCCTGGCGGCATTTCGGTAAATCGTTAGACGAGATGCCGGGACTGACGATCAACTAGTGTCCTCGAAAGCACGAGCAGAGACGGACGTCCCGTGCACCTCCCTACTTTTGAAGACGTGGTAGAAGCAGCAACGCAGGAAGCCGCGCGCGAGTTCATTCGGGTTGTGCGGACTGCCCTGTCGCAGCAGCAGGCAGCCACACACAAGTTCTGCCTCAGCTCTCAGGTCGTTGTCGCTGCGCCGGGGTCGCCCGGCGATGGCCTCTATTACGATCTTGCACTTCAGTGCCCGATGTATCGAAAGCCCCTTGAGCGCCTGACAAGGGCCGGCTCCCACGCGTCCGAGCTGGCGATCGGCAATCTCCTTGATCATGTCCGGTCTATTGGGCTGATGATCGGTGACGAGTCACTGCCATGCTTCGCCCACGTCGCCGCGAGCCGAGTCGCTATCGAAGCCGCAGTGACGTCATGCCGATGGCTCGACCCCAATATCTCGACGCCAGAACGCCTACTTCTGGTCGCAGCAGGAGGGAGGTATAGCGCTCTTCAAGACAAGAAGGCCGCAGACTGCCTTCCTGCCTCCGTGTCATATGCCGCTGGCGCGAAGGCGGCGGCGCAGAATCGCTATGACGAGACCCTGCGCCACATTGCCGAGACCGGCATCAAGGAAGCGTTCGACCGTCGAGGTGACCCTTCGCACTACGTTTGGAACGACGGGGCCACGAAGGTTCCCCTGAAGTTCAACATCACGTCTGAAGTGGCGAAGTGGTTCCCTGATCTTCCCGCTATCTACCAGACGGGGTCGGGCGCAGTGCACAGCGTCCCCTGGCAGCTCGCCGACGCCGTGGCAGAAAGCGACACGGCCTTTTCTGGGTACCGGGTACGCCCGAGCATCTTAGGCATCGGGGCAGCCGTCGACGCAGTCCTTGTCGCGTGCAGCACCGTGTGATGGCTGCGCACGGGGTCTTCTTTGGTATCGAAACCGCCGAAGAGGTGGCCAAGGTTGAAGTACGGCGCGCAGCTGTGGGTAAGGCCGTTCTTCCCTGGGACAAGCGAGTCGCTGACGTCCCTCTATGGATGCGCCACTCCGGAAAGCCCTGACCGCAGCTTGGTGACGGGCCTTGGGTGCCCCCAACGATGTTGTTCTTCAAGGGGTGTTTGTCCTAGATGTACGGGTTGGTGTGCACGCGCATGGGGGTTAAATCGTTGTGATGTTAGTCACAGTCAACCGCAAGATTCTTGGCACTCGATAGGAATCAGTTGCACTGTCACATCTCCTTTGGAGGCTATCGCCCGCCTACGCCTCAGAAGGGTCAAGACTTCGGATCAACGGGCGAATCATGATCCAGACGCTGGCGTCACCAAGGTGGAGGTCGGTCGACACCGCCCCTCAGAGCACCTGTATGGGTGTATAGCCCAGCGGCAAACAGGATCTTGCTAACGCAATTGCTAACACCGTCCCTGGGCGGTCATGAATAGCAGCAGGATCCCGATGGCCTTCAGGCCTGCGAGACCGGGGCCGGCTCGGTGACGGCGCTGGTCATGTATACGTACATTGGCAGCTTCGGCGAGGACAGGACGCGCTCGGGCACGCCGACGCCCACCCTGCCTGGGCGGACCGCTCACGCTGGGCCAAACGGCACCGCGCACCTACACAGTCGGCCCAAGACAGCGGTGCTTCCCGGGCAATAAACTTGCGAATTTGAATCGGGACTGGGGACGGCGGTGGCGAATGCCAAAGAAGAAGATGTGGGTTGAGTACGACGACGGATCGCATCTCTCGAAGTCGCAGAAGAAACCCGGCGAGTACAGCCCCCTGACTCGCGAAGACAAAACCAACAAGCTCGGGCACGTCACGCTGAGCGACATCGACGAAGACGACGACGATCCGCAGGTGGTGTTCGTCTACCACATGGAATCGAGCCCATCTAGCGGACCGGTGGCACGCGAGGAGCCGTCGCTGTCGGACCACGCGATCGGCCTGCTCGGCAACCTGCTCATCGCCGGTGCCGACGCCGCCGCGGACAAAGCCAGACCGCACGTGACGAGATGGCTGGCCGAGCAGGCGGCACCGACTGTGATGTCGACATGGAATTGGCTCAGATCCCGCCGGCCCGGCTGGCCGGCCGGACGTGCCGAGCAGGCCGCGGCGGCAGAGCCCGCACCGTCGACCGAGAGGCAGGAAGTTGTCGCCGCTCTCCAGGCGTGCCAGGCCAGCATGAGCACCGAGGAAGCGCGCAACCGCTTCCTGGCGGCCCTTGTGACTCGGTTGTACAGCGAGGAGCAGCTGAGAATCCTCCGGGAAGCCCAAATCGAAGATGTCAACGGCCTTCTGGAAGTGGACAGCATGGTGGAGGCGCTCACCGTGGAACAGCTCCGGTCCGCCATCACGGCGCTGATCGAGGAGAATCCGTCCCTGGTCGGCGACGGTGCGCAGGCTGAACTCGGGAAGATTCTCGATGGAGGCCGCCCCGAAGCCGCCCGCATACCCCTGGCCGACGAGCCGTCCGCAGAGCCACTCCGAACCGACCGCGGGATGTAGCCCGACGAGCGGAGTGAACGCCGATTGCCAGGTCGCTCGTGCCAGGGGCAGGCCGTTGTCGCCCGGCCACAGCGCCAACGGCTCGACCGCGCGTCCGTCCCGCTCCCTCATCAGCCGGGCGCGGGATGCCGTGTCGATCAGTCCGTGCGGCCAGGCGCGCTGGCTGTCGGACAGGGTCAGCGCACAAGGTCCTGTGCCGCGAACCAGCAGTGGCCCAGGGAAAGCGTCATAGACGCCCTCAGCCCGGCGGCGGAGGATCAACTCGTCGCGTTCAATCTCCCGGTACTGGTGCAGGCTGCGCAGCGTGCGCCGGTTGATGAACACCGTGCGCCCCTTGCTGCGTTTGGTCACCGCGGGCCCGAGGTGCAGGTCGCCGATAACGCGGGTGCCGGCCATCGGCGGCAGCTCAGTGACCAGCAGGCTTGCCGCCTCGCCGAGCCGCATGACGTTTCAGCAGGTCAGAGTGTTATCGAGGTCGATGAGGGCAAGCCGTTACAGGTCACGGAGGCTAACCCACCCATAGGGGCGGCCGCCATCGCTGGCGTACGGTTACGGGTGGTCCCGTTGCAGTTCCCGTTGCATTCCGCTGATGTCCGCGCCTGTGCGCGCTCGGCCGGGAATCCGTTGACCTGCAACGATGGCTACGGACGGACACGAGCGGACCACCGCAGGAAGCCAATACGAGCTCTCGTAATGCGTAGGTCTGGGGTTCGATTCCCCAAGGCGGCTCCACTCTTGAGCAGGGCGTTTCCCTTCGGGGAGGTACCCTGTGATCGTTTCCAGTTGCAGTTCTCTGAAGCCCGATCCAGACGGCTCATCCGCGCCGCGGAAGCGGCACCCCCGGGAGTACAGGGTTCACCCTCGGCCTGGCCATGGCCGCCAACCAGATCGCCGTCATCGTGGCCCCACCGGCTCTGGGCCTTCTCACCGACCTGACCGGCAGCATCGCATCAGCTTGGTTCCTGCTCGCCGCGATGACAACTTTCGCGTTACCGCTGACCGCAGGGCAGCGAGGGCCGGATCACGAGAACCCAAAGAGACCGAATGGCGACAATCGGCCATTCGATTTACCAATCGCAACTTCCGCAACATCGATCACTAATTGTTTTGATCTGGCACCATGTGCGAAAAATAGGGCAGACTAATGAGGGGGTCATGCCAGCTGTGACAGCATATCTGGAACTCCAACCGGGTTGGGGTTAGGTCAGGCTATCCAAAGGGGGCGCTTCATGAAATGGCCGAGGATTGCGATGTCGCTGGGGATGATTCTCCTGATCACCGCGACGAGCGCGACAGGACAGCCGGCTTCGGCCACGGCCAAGGGCCTTTTACTTCAGGGCGAAGACACAGCCGCCAAGCCGATCAAATGGGGCAAGCCGATTCTGGTCGAGAATTTCAGCGGCACGAAGATTAACACGAAGTCGTGGTATGTCTACGATTCCCCGAATGCTACGCCGCCACGGTCGAAGGGCGCGGTGCGCGTCCGAAACGGCAAAGTGGAACTGACCGGCGGATTCAACGCCGGAGGCAAAGACGTCTCGGGCGGCATGGCGATGCGCCTCAACCAGATGTACGGCCGCTGGGAGGCCCGTTTCCGGAGCGAGCGAGGCGCCGGCTACTCACCGGTCATCTTGCTGTGGCCGAAAACCGAGAGATGGCCGGCCGACGGTGAGATCGACATCATCGAAGTCCCCTGGTCCGCTCGCGATAAGGCCATGCACTACATCCACAACGGCCCTAAGAACACCAAACGCGGGCACACCTTCAAGGGCGACTTCACCCGCTGGCACACGGTGGCAGTTGAATGGCTGCCGACGAAAGTGACCTACTGGGTCGACGGCAAGAAGAGCTGGGTTGTGACCGATCCGAAGCTCATCCCCAAGACCTCACACATGCATCTCACCCTTCAGAACGACTGGGGATGCAACATGTGGGCGCCTTGCCGGAACGCCCAGACGCCCGATCACGTCACCATGTATGTCGACTGGGTCAAGGTATATCGGCTCCCCGGATCAGAGCGGAAACCGGAGCCGTCGTCAATCGATCCGACGACGCCGCTCTCAACTCGATAAGACAACCGACTTGCCCCAAGCCGGGAAGTGAAACACGGAAGGCGGGCCTCGACGCATGCCCCGTCGGCGATTAACCTCTGTCTACGCAGGACCCGCGAGGAAAATTGCGCGAATCCTGCTCATGCTTCTTGTCGCGCTCCTGTGCCTCGGCGGCGTGATCGCCTACTTAATCGTCTACCAAACACGTCAGCCGAATCTGCTGGGGGTCGCCGCCGTCGCCGTGGCCGGTATCGCCCTGTGCGTCTTCGCCTTCCTTTGGCCGCGGGAAGACTCGAAAACGCCATTGCAGTGGCTCAAGGCACAGAAATCTTCGAGGTTGCTCGGAGGTCTCAGCCTGCTGGTTGGAGTGGCTCTGGCGGCAGGTCAGATCATTCCTGAAGCTCCTGATGTCGTTGAGAGCACACCCACTACCAGCCCTTCAGCACCACCGCAGAACTGCTTGGACCAATTGGGTCCGAACGCCAAACGGGTCACCACATCCCAAGTGAACGCTCCGCCCGTGCTGCGGGAGGCGGGCTACGCGCTCAGCGATGAGAACGGTCGTCCACAACTGAACATCGCCGGGACCATTCGTGGTTCCATCCCCGAGGGCAAGTCCCTCTATCTTCTCGGCGTCCCCCTTCCCATCTCGCACGATCTAGAAGGAAATCCGGGGAATGGCCGCTATTACCCGGCCGGTGACATCACACCCACGCCTTCCGACGGTTGCTTTCTCTCCGGCAGTCGTGGCATCGCGTATACCGGGTCCCAAGGCCTGGTCTGGCGCAATATGATCGCGCTGGTCACGGAGAGTCAGGCAGCGGAGCTGAATGAATATCGGCGGTCGCACGCTCTGCACTCAGAGGCCGAGAAAGACGGTTACATGCCCGAAGAGATCGAGAAACTCAAGATAGCCATCGTCGCCACATTCGACATTCCGACGTAACTTCGGCGGCCGCGCGCCGATCATCGTGCGAAACTCGTAACGCACGTCACAGATCATTCCAAATCGACCCTTGGTGGCCCTCCAGGGTTCAGCGGTCCGCCACCACTGATTGCCCAGGGCGTTCTCCACTTGGAGAGCGGCCTGTCGCGGTCTCTGGTTGCGATTGTGGTTGCAGTTTCCGTTACGCCATAGAGGCAGTGCGTGATGCCGCCTTGCCGCGGGTGATTCGCGGCAAGGCGGGGGTCAGGTGAGTGGCCTGACCGGGTTTCAGCAGGTCAGCTTTCCTTCTTCCGTGCCTCCTGCGGCGTGCAGTACGGGCAGGCGGGTGCGGGGTCGACGCAGACCTTGACGCTGTCGCTGTTGTTGGACGGGTTGAGGTCCAGTTCCTTGCCGCTTGCGGTGGCGGTGTTGGTGGTTTCGGCGACTGTGGTGGCCTTGGCTCGGATGGTCAGGGTGGCTGTGGTGTCGGCGGCGAGCGTGCCGATGGTCCAGGTGTCGTCGGCGTATGTGCCGGTGGAGGGTGTTGCGGACAGGAGGGTGAGTCCGGTTGGGAGTGTGTCCTTGACCATGACGGCGGTGGCGTCGTTCGGGCCAGCGTTGTGGACGGCCAGGTGGTAGCTGATCATTCCGCCGGCGGTGACGCGGGTTTGCTCGGCGGTCTTGACCACGCTCAGGTCGACGGCCGGGTTGATCTCGGTGACGGTGTCGCCGCTGGTGGAGGTCAGTGGCTCGGGGTCGGGGCCGAGGCGGTTCTCGTAGGTGACCGTGCCCTGGTTGGTGACCTGTTTACCTGCGGCGGCCCGGCCGACCTTGACCCGGAACTCGACGGTGGTGCCGTCGGGCAGGGCGTCGCTGTTGGGCAGTTGGCCTCCGGCCGCGGCGGTCGCGCCGTCGCCCAGCGTGATGGTGATCTTGCCGGTGGCGGGGTCGAAGTCGGCCTGGTCGTCGTCGGCCTGGTCGGTCTTGGCGCCGCTGTTGGGGCCGTCGACGACCTGGAGTGAGCCGGGTACGAAGGTGGTGCCCGCCGGGACGGTGTCGGTGAGGCGGACGTTGTCGGCCGCGCCGCCGCCCTTGTTGACCGCGGTCAGCCGGTAGGTGATCTCTTCGCCGACGTCCAGCGGCCCCTGCGGGCTCGCGGTCTTGCTCACGATCACGCACGGCGCTGTCCCGAAGAAGACATCGTCGAGGAAGTTGCCGTAGGTGGGGTTTCCCCCGGCGGCGGAGACGGAGCGGAAGGCGAACCTGGTGGTCGTCATTCCGGCGGGCACGGTGTAGGTGCCGGAGTAGGTGCCCCACTTCGTGGCGCCGTCGGACATGATGGCCTGCTGGGCCGGGCCCGCGGGATCGCCGATGTCCAGTGCCAGTGTGTCGGTTCCGAGACGGCCGCGGTGGGACAGTCGCCAGTACAGCTTCTGCCCGGGCGTGGTCGGGCGGTCCTGGTACAGGGTCGCGACCTGGGTGGCGTTCAACTCGGCGAACTGCTGTCCCTGGACGGGTGGGACGCCCATCCGGGTGCTCCAGATCTCGATCAGATGATCGGTGGAGGTCGTCCGCCAGCCCGGCACCGCGTTCGCGCCGCTTTGCGAGGCATCGGGGAACGAAGCCCACGCCCCGCCGGTGACGACGGGCCGTTCGAAACCGCCGTTGGCCAACGCCACTCGCTCCGGACAGGTAGCCGGATCCGGTGCGGTCCGCGTGGTTAGGCGGGCTGGGCTGGCGTGCGCCTGGGTCGATGCGGTGCCGGCCAGCGCCGCGTCGGGCAGGGTCAGGGGCAGGGCTGTCGCCGCCAGGGCGGCGACGGGGTAAAGCATCCTGCGGATGTGCTTCATGATGATGTTCCTCTCGATGGGCGGACTGCGTCCGTCCACCAGCGCCGGAGGCTCGGCGCTGGCACCACACCGCAGATTCGCGTGAGGGGATCACCGGAGGGGATGTGACACGTACCGCTCTGCCGATATTTGGCACGATCTTGTTTGTGAGCGAACTGCTCGAGGGTCTGGCAGAGCGAGTGCGCGGTCAACCGACGTTGCCGTCGATCTGGAGATCCGAAAGGCTGGCCCTCATGGATGCTGACGCCACAGCCACGCCTGTGAGAACCATCGGCCCCTACACCCTCCTCCGGAGGCTGGGTGGAGGCGGCATGGGGATGGTGTATCTGGCGAATGACACTTCGGGGCGGCGGGTCGCCTTGAAGGTGATGCGTCCAGAGCTGGCGACCGAGGTGAACTTCCAGCGGCGTTTCCAGAAGGAGGCCGAGGCGGCACGGCGGGTGGCACGTTTCTGCACCGCCCCCGTGCTGGACGCCGGGGTGGACAACGGGCAGGCGTACCTCGTGACCGAGTACGTCGAGGGTCCCGACCTGGCCGCCGTGGTCGAGGCGCAGGGCCCGATGACCGGCGCCAACCTGGAGGCGCTCGCGGTCGGCGTGGCCACCGCGCTCGTCGCCATCCACCAAGCCGACGTCGTCCACCGCGATCTGAAGCCCTCGAACATTCTGCTCAGCCCGCTCGGCCCGCGGGTCATCGACTTCGGCATCGCGCAGCTCGCCGACACCCTGGGCACCCAGTCCGTGATCGGCACCCCCACGTACATGTCACCCGAGCACGCCACGGGGGAGCGGGTGACAGCCGCGAGCGACGTGTTCGCCTGGGCGGGCGTGATCGCCTACGCGGGCACCGGCAGCCCGCCCTTCGGCGTCGGCGGCGCCGCCGAGCTGCTGTATCGGATCGTGCACAACACGCCACGGCTGGACGGGCTCGACGACCGGCTGCTGCCTCTCGTGGAACGCGCCCTGGACAAGGACCCCACCCGGCGCCCTACCGCGCAGCAGGTCCTGGACCGGTTGCTCGGCCGCGAGAAGGTGGCGATCGAGACCGCCACCGAGGTCGTCAGCGACATCTGGGACCCGGTCGAAGGACCTGCGACGAGCCTCGCCGCCGACGCGCTGCGAATGCGGCGGCAGCGGCAGAGGTGGGTCGCCGCGGCGGCGGTCCTGGCCGCCGTGGCGGTGGTGGCGGTGCTGCTGGCCGTGCTGCGGTCGGGCGGAGTGCTCGACCAAACCACGGATGGCGATCCGCTGGCACAGCGTGTCGTGTCCCGGAACGGTTACAACCTGCACGTGCGGATCGACTCGTTACGTCGGGCCGGCAAGACCGTGACGGTCAAATGGTCGGTGAGGTACGAGCCGACCGACCCCGCCGGCATATGGGAACCGGGCAACGTTTTCGGACAGTCGTCGAACGGTCCTTTCCAGTACAGCACCGATGGCGTCGTGCTGATCGACACCGTCAACGGTGTAAGGCACGCCACGGCGAACCAGAACGGCTGCCTGTGCTCGCCCCTCTACGACAAGCGGTGGAAGAAAGGGGAGACCGCCCCCTTCTACAACTCCTTCACGGACGTACAGACGACGGCTGTGAAGGCGGACATAGACATTCCCAGTCTCGGGCTCTTCGACGGCCTGCCCATCGAAACCGAGTGACTGAATCAGTCCTGGGTGGGGAAGCCGAGGTTGATTCCGCCGTGGCTCGGGTCGGGCCAGCGGGAGGTCACGACCTTGCCGCGGGTGAAGAAGTGCACGCCCTCGGTGCCGTGCGCGTGGGAGTCGCCGAACAACGACTGCTTCCAGCCGCCGAACGAGTAGTAGGCCATCGGCACGGGAATGGGCACGTTTATCCCGACCATGCCGACCTGGACTTCGTGCTGGAAACGCCGGGCCGCGCCGCCGTCCCTGGTGAAGATCGCGGTGCCGTTGCCGTACGGGTTGCCGTTCACCAGGTCGAGCGCCGCCTCGTACGTCGGCACCCGCAGCACGGAGAGCACCGGCCCGAAGATCTCGTCGGTGTAGAGCGGCATCTCCGCGGTGACCCCGTCGAACAGCGTCGGGCCGAGCCAGAAACCCCGCTCGTCGCCGTCGATGCCCTGCTCGCGGCCGTCCACCACGAGTTCCGCTCCCGCCGCCACGCCCGCGTCGAGGTAGGAGGCCACCCGGTCGCGGTGCGCCAGGGTGACCAGCGGCCCCATGTCGCAGCCGTGCCGGCCGTCGCCGATCCGCAGCCGCGCCATCCGCTCGACGATCTTGGCGATCAGCGCGCCGGCCGCCGGCTCGACGACCACCAGCGCGGAGATCGCCATGCACCGCTCTCCCGCCGACCCGAAGCCGGCGTTGATCGCGGCGTCGGCGGCCAGGTCGAGGTCGGCGTCGGGGAGCACCACCATGTGGTTCTTCGCGCCGCCGAGCGCCTGGACCCGCTTGCCTGCCCGGGTGCCCCGCTCGTAGACGTACTTCGCGATCGGCGTCGAACCCACGAACGAGACGGCTTCGACGTCGGGGTGGTCGAGCAGCCGGTCCACCGCCACCTTGTCGCCGTGCACGACGTTGAGCACGCCGTCGGGCAGCCCCGCCTCGCTCCACAGCGCGGCCATGAAGTCGGCCGCGCCGGGGGTCTTCTCGCTGGGCTTGAGCACGACGGTGTTGCCGGCGGCGATGGCGACGGGAAGGAACCACATCGGCACCATGGCGGGGAAGTTGAACGGAGAGATGACGGCCACGACGCCGAGCGGCTGGCGGATCGAGTACGAATCCACCCTCGTCGATACATTCTCCGAGAAACCGCCCTTGATCAGGTGAGGGATGCCGCAGGCGAACTCCACCACCTCCAGCCCGCGGGTCACCTCGCCCAGGGCGTCGGCGAGGACCTTGCCGTGCTCGGCGGTGATGATCGCGGCCAGCTCCTCCTTGCGGGCGTTGAGCAACTCCCGGAAGGCGAACATCACCTGCGTGCGCCTGGTCAGCGACACATCACGCCAAACGTGGAAGGCACTGGCCGCCGCGGCGACGGCTTCGTCCACCTCGGCGGGGGACGCGAGATCGACGCGTCCCGTCACCTGACCCGTCGCGGGGTCGAAAACCTCGCCGCGCCGTTCGCCGGCGCCGCCCCACGGCCTGCCGTCGATCCAGTGCGTCGTGTGCGTCATTTCCGCTCCCCGGGAGTAGTGCGGCTCGCGCGGGCACCAAAGATCTTTCCGAAGGTCCGGCGGACCCAGTCGGCGATGAGGGATCCCAGCAACGGCATCAACCGCAGCGCCGATCCGTCCCTGGCGGAAGCCGGCGGACCGGCGACGTCCACCGCCGGAGAACTCGCGACCGACTCCAGGATGGCCTGCTCGATCCGCTCGGAGGTCTGGGCCACCATCCGGTTGCCGACCTGCTCGATCACTCCCTTGCCCATGGTGGCGACGCGACCGGTGAGCGCGAGATCCGTGCTCACGGTGACGCGCGATCCGGTGGCCGTCGCCGCCACCGACATCGTGGCCTTGGCGCGAACCGACCCGGCGGCGCCGCTCTCCTCGCCCTCCGCCTCGATCGCGGCGACCCTGGTGACCGGATCCGCCGAGATGATGCGGGCGATGCCGCCGTACTTCACGGTGACGGGACCGACCTTGACCTTCAGGGTGCCCCGGTAGGTGTTCTCGCCCAGCTCTTCCTGCAGACTCACGCCCGGTACGCAGGCCGCCACCCGGTTTACGTCCATCAGGTAGGCGAAGGCGACATCCGGCTCCGCCAAAATATCGAAACTATGCTCCAGGTTCACGGCTCGGTCCTATCGATAGCGGTACGGATCTCCGCCGGGAACAGCGGCATCGAGGTGACGGGGAACTCGAACGGGGACAGCGCGTCCTCGATGGCCTCGGCGATCGCCGCGGCGACCGGGATGATGCCCGCCTCTCCCGTGCCCTTGATCCCGAGCGGGTTCCAAGGCGAGGGGGTCTCCAGATGGTCGAGGATCAGCGGGGGCAGGTCGTCGACGGTCGGCAGGTGGAAGTTGAGGAAGCTGGTGGTGGTGGGCTGGCCGTTGTCGGCGAAGGTCAGCCGCTCCAGCAGCGCGCCGCCGATGCCCTGGATCAGCCCGCCGACCACCTGGCCGTCCACGACCAGCGGGTTGATGACCCGCCCGCAGTCGTGGACGACGACGTACTGGTCGATGGTGACCCGTCCCGTGCCCGGATCGACCTCCACCAGCACGCCGTGGGCCCCGCTGCCGAACACCCACTGACCGCTGCGGAAGTACTCGGTGGCCGACAGCGAGACGGGCGCGTCGGAGCCGGGCTCCCGGGAGACCCACGGGGTGGGTCTGTCCGTGCCGGGGTACTGGATGGGGTTGGCGCCGCTCGCGATGTCGGCCAGGCTCACCCGGGCGTTCTCGGCACCGCGCACGAAGACGTTCCCGTCCCTGGTCTCCAGGTCTTCCGCGGCGCATTCGAGCAGCACCGACGCGGCCGCGAGGATCTTCGTCCGCAGCGCTTGGGCGGCGGCGGCGACCGCGTTGCCGCTCATCACCGCGGCCCGGCTGCCGAACGTGCCGTGGCCGACCGCGGTGGGGCCGCCCGCCGCCGTGACCACGTGAACCCGCTCGGCCGCGCAGCCGATGACGTCCGCGGCGATCTGGGCGAAGGTGGTGGCATGGCCCTGCCCCTGGGACGGGACGGACACCTCCAGCACGATCCGCCCGCTGCTGTTCAGCGTCGCGGCGCAGCCCTCATAGGGGCCGACCCCGGTGCCCTCGACATAGGTGGCCATGCCCAGCCCGAGGTGGCGGCCCTCGGCCCGCGCCGCGCGCTGCCGCTCCCGGAACGCCTCGACGCCGACGTGCGAGAGCATCCGGTCGAAGCCCTCGACGTAGCTGCCACTGTCGTAGATCGCCCGGCTGCGGTCGTGCAGTTCGAGCCCCGTGTCGTACGGGAACGCGCTGGACGGGATGAGGTTGGCGCGGCGCACCCGCCACGGCTCCGTGCCCAGCCGCTTGGCGACCGCCCCGATCAGGCGCTCCATGACGAAGACGCCCTGCGGCCGGCCGGCGCCCCGGTAGGGGCTCACCGGCGGCTTGTTGGTGTAGAGCACCCGGCCGCTGTAGCGGTAGTGCGCGATGTCGTACTGTCCGGGCAGGTGTGTTCCCGTGACGGCTGGTACGGCGATCCCGTACGGAACGTAGGCGCCGGTGTCATGATCGAAATCGGTGGTCACCGCCAGGATCCGCCCGTCGTCATCGAAGGCCACGACGGCCTCGTGATGCTGTCCCCGCTCCTGGTTGGCGCTGATGAAGTGCTCCCAGCGGTCCTCGGTCCACTTCACCGGCCGGCTCAACCGCAGCGCGGCGTAGGGAACGAGCACCTCCTCCGGGTAGAACAGCATGATCTTGGTTCCGAACCCGCCGCCGACGTCGGGCGCGGAGACCTCCAGCCGGTCCAGCGGCACGTCCAGGATCCGGCTGAGCCCCTGGCGGATCGCGACCGGTGACTGGGTCGAATCGAACACGGTCAGCTTCTGCCGGCGCGGATCCCAGTCGGCGAGCACGCCGCGGCCCTCCAGCGGGCTGCCGCAGCTGCGCTCGATGTCCAGGCTCAGCGCGAGGGTGTGCGGCGCGGACCTGATCACCTCGTCGGGATCACCCCTGACCTGCGACACGACGGCGGCCACGTTGCCGGCGATGTCGTCGTGCACGAACCGGTCGCCGCGCCGGGCGTCGCCGAACTCGACGACCTCCGGCAGCGGCTCGTAGTCGATCTGGACCAGGTCCGCCGCGTCCTCGGCGAGGTAGCGGTCCTCGGCGACGATCATGACGATGGCCTCGCCCACGTACCGGACCCGGTCGACCGCCAGCGGCCGCTGGGTGCGCGGCGCCAGCAGGCTCGGGTGCGGGCCCAGCAGCGGCAGCGGGCCGTTCAGGTCGCCGAGGTCGTGGCCGGTCAGGACCAGCCGCACCCCCGGCGCTCGCCGGGCGCCTTCGACGTCGATGCCGGCGATCCGCGCGTTCGCGTGCATGCTGCGGACGAAGTGCGCGTGCAGCGAGCCTGACAGGTGGATGTCGTCGAGATACATCCCGTTCCCGCGCAGCAGCCGGTCGTCCTCCAGCCGCGGCATCCGCCGCCCCACGTTACCCGGCACCGCCTCCCACCTCCCTCGGCTCCGCGCAGATCTCGTCGATCGCGGTCATGATGGTGCGGTAGCCGGTGCACCGGCACAGGTGCCCGCGCAGGGCGTCGACCGCCCGCTCCTTCGAAACAGGTCCCTCCTCCTCCAGCACCGCGGTGAGCGACATGAGGATTCCCGGGGTGCAGAACCCGCACTGCAGGGCGTGGTTGCGCTTGAAGGCCGCCTGAACGCGGGAGAGCGGCTGCCCCGGCTCGGTCAGGGACTCCACCGTCCGCACCGGCTTGCCGTTCGCCTGCACGGCGAGCATCAGGCAGGCCCGTACCGGCCGGTCGTCGACGAGCACGGTGCAGGCGCCGCAGACACCGTGCTCGCAACCGACGTGCGTGCCGGTCAGGTCCAGCTCGTGGCGGAGGAAATCGGACAGCAGCAGGCGGGCTTCCACCTCGCGCTCGACCGGCTGGCCGTTGACGGTGGTGCGGACGTAAGGCATCGGCGGCCTCCTTAGCGCAGATCAGAGAGTGGACGGGTCGATGCCCTGCTTCGCGTACGAGGTGACGGGGGCGATCGCCTCCCGGTCGACGCGGGCGTCGATCAGCGTGGGAGCCTCGCTCCGCGCCGCGGTCGCCAGCGCGTCATCCAGCTCGCCCTTGGAACGTACCAGCACGCCCGCCGCGCCCAGCGAGCGCGCGACGGCTCCGTAGTCGACGTCGGAGAAGTCGTTGATCTCGGGGATGACGTTCTTCTCCACGTATTTCTGCAGGTGGTACTCGAAGGCCAGGGTGCCGTTGTTGACCACCACGATCGTGACCGGGATGCCCACCCGTACCGCGGTCTCCAGCTCGGCGATGTTGTAGCCGGTCCCGCCGTCACCGGTGACGCAGACGACCCGGCGCTCCGGCGCCGCCAGCTGGGCGCCGAGCGCTCCGGGGATCGCCCAGCCGAGCGAGCCCGCGGCCCGCAGGAAGGTGGTCCCCGCCGCACGCGCCTGGTAGAGGACTCCGGCCCAGGCGGCCATGTAGCCGGTGTCGGCGACCACGACGTCGCTGGGCGCGAGCGACTCGGACAGCGCGGACACCACCTCGCGGGGGTGCATCTGGCCCCCCGTCGAGGGCGCCTTGAGCGCGTTCTCGCGCCACCCGGCGACCCGCTCGCTCACCGAGGCCACCCACGCGGTGTCCCGCGCGGCCCCCGGGTCGGCGCCGAGCTCGGAGAGCAGGGCCTGGGCGGTGAGCTTCACGTCCGCCAGCACGTTGAGGGCCGCCGACGGGTCCAGCGCGTCCGAGCGGGTGTCGACCCTGATGAGGTCCGCGGCGGCGAACATCGTGAAGGAGTCGCTGGTCACACTGCCCAGCCGGCTGCCGAGCACGAGCACCAGGTCGGCCTCGTCCACGACCTCGTTGGCCACCCCGGCCGCGTAGCGGCCCACCACGCCCACCGCGAGCGGGTGCGCCTCGCTGATGGACGCCTTGCCGCCGATGGAGGTGACGACCGGCGCACGCAGGGCCTCGGCCAGCAGCCGCACCTCGGGGTCGGCCCCCGAGACCCGGGAACCGGACCCTGCCATGATCACGACTCGGCGCGCGCCGGACAGGCGCGCCACGATCGCCTTGACCGCCTCAGGCGCGGGAGCCGTCCGGTACTGCGGGGCCCGCAGCGTGGCCGCCGGGGCGTCCGGCGTGCCGTCGTCCTCCAGCGGCTCGGCCAGCACGTCGCGCGGGATGTCCAGGTGCGCGGGGCCGGGCGCGCTGGTGGCCTCGTGCATGGCGCGCAGCAGCATCGATCGCACGTGGGAGCCGCGGAGCGCCTCCCCGGCCCAGTGGGTCACCGGGCGGTGCATCGCCAGCTGGTCCAGCAGCTGATACTCGTGGCGGTCGCGGGTCGCCGCCGGCACCGAGCTGGTCAGGGAGACGACCGGGCTCATCGCCCAGTACGCGTCCGCGAGCGCCGAGGAGATGTTGGCCGACCCCGGGCCGTGCTGGCCGTAGACGAAGGTGGGGCGGCCGGTCATCCTGGCATAGCCGTCGGCCATGTAGGCCGCGCCCTGCTCGCTCCGGCAGGGGATCATCCTGATGCCCTGGCGCTGAAGGGCGGTCCACAGCGCGGGGTCGCCGCCGGTCAGCATGAAGAAGACGTCGATCTCCTGGGCCCGCAGGGTCTCGGCGACGGCATCGGCCACTCGTCTCACGTGAGCTCTCCTAAGTTCAATGATCAGATCTGGTACAGGGCGGGGCGCCGGCTCGTGGCCAGCCCCATCGCCGCGCGGACGGAGTCGAGGGCCGCCGGGTCGTACGGGGCGCGGGCCTGCTCGAAGAGGCCGTCGCCGGCCACGTTCAGAACGGACCCGTCGGGGCCGAACACGGCCGACCGCCCCAGGTATTCGGTGGTCCTGATCCCCGGCAGTGATTCCGGTCCTGCGCGGTTCGCCACGACGGCGTACACCGACTGCTGCAGCGCCATCGCCTGCATCTCGGCGAGGAAGGTCGGCGCCGTCCCCGCCGGTGAGGCCGTGGGCACGGCGACGATGCCGGCATCGTTGGCGCGCAGCGTCGACCATGCCTCGGGGAAGTGCCGGTCGTAGCAGATGAGCACGCCCATCCGGGCGAAGTCGAGGTCCCACACCACCAGTTCGGGGCCTGCCCGGAAATACTGATCTTCGAGGAAGACCGAACCGTAGTGGCGGACGTTGCACAGGTGGGTCTTGTCGTAGACGAGTGTCGCGTCGCCGGACAGCAGGCCCCGGCCGGGAAGCAGTTCCCCGGCCCGGTCGAAGACGACCGCCGCGTTGCGGGTGAGGCCGGGACCCGGCAGGCACAGGCCGGCGACGACGTAGCTGCCCGTACGCCGCGCGAGGCGGCGGTAGGGGGAGAACAGGCTCTCCTCGTCCTGGCCGGCCAGGGTTTCGGCGAGCCACTCGTGCAGGGCGGGGGCCACCGGGAAGTAGGGGACGTTCGCCATCTCGGGGAACACGATCAGATCGTGCCGGCCCGCCAGGTGGATCGCGTCGGCGTCGACGCCTCCGGCGGGCACCTGCGCCGCCGTCAGGATAGCCACGTCAGCACCCGCTCAGACCGTGTCAAAGGAGCTGGGGCCCCGCCGGATGAGCTGCCCGCGGCCAGGGCGGCTGATGGCACGCCCCCGCTCGGCGACCAGCTCGCCGCGCGAGTAGACATAGCGCGGCCAGCCGTGGCACTCATAACCCTCGTACGGGTCGTAGTCGGCCTTGGAGTGCATCTGATCGGCGGTGAGCACCCGCACGTCACCCGGGTCGATGACGGCGATGTCGGCGTCGGACCCGACCGCGATGACGCCCTTCTTCGGATACATCCCGAAGAGCTTGGCCGGGTTCGCGGAGGTCACGGCGACGAAGCGGCAGGGGTGCAGGCGTCCGGTGCGCACCCCCTCGGAGAACAGCATCGGCACGCTGGTCTGCAGGTTGGACACGCCCGCGGGGATCTTCCAGAACGGAGCCTCGGCCAGCTTCTGCTCGCTGCGCCACGGAGCGTGGTCGGTGGCGTAGGTGTCGATGTCGCCCAGCCGCAGGCCCTCCCAGAGCGCCTCGCTGTCCTCGGTGGAGCGGATCGGCGGCAGGCACACGAACTTGTTGCCCTCGGACTCGGGCAGCTCGTAGACGCTCTCCTCAAGGAAGAGGTAGACCGGCCGCGTCTCCACGAAGATCTTGTCGAAGCGGGCGCGCACCTCGCGGACCGCATCGAGCGCGGCGGCCGTCGACAGGTGCACGAAGTACACCGGAGCCTTGAGGAAGGCCGCGTACTCGGCGATCTTCCGGGTGGCGATCGCCTCGGCCTGAGCGGGCCGGGCCCGCGGCAGGTATTCCACGCCGGTCTGCCCGCGGTCGCGGAAGGATTGGGTGAGGTGCTCGATGAGGGCGCCGTCCTCGGCGTGCACGTTGACGAGGATGCCGCTGGCCGCCGCCTCCTCCAGCACCCGCAGGATGCCCGCGTCGGGCAGCTGGAATCCGGTCACCGCGCCGAAGACCTTGACGCTGGTGAATCCGTCGGCCGCCAGGGCGGGGAACTCCTTCACCACGGTGTCGGCCTGGTTCGTCACGACGACGTGCAGGCCGTAGTCGATGTTCGCCTGGGTTCCGGCCAGCTCCAGGTCACGGTCGACGGCGGTGCGCAGCGACTCGCCCTCCTCCTGGAAGGCGTAGTTGATGACGGTGGTGATGCCGCCGGAGGCCGCGGCCTGGGTGCCGGTGTCGTAGTCGTCGGCGTTGTGCGACCCGACGTAGCTCACCCAGTGGTGGAAGTGCGTGTGCACGTCGATCGCGCCGGGCGCCACGAAGCATCCGGAGGCGTCCACGATCTCGGCGGCGGGGGTGTCGATCTGGCCGACCGCGACGATGACGCCGTCCTTGATCCCGACGTCCTGCTGTCCCATCGACTCCGCGTTGACGACGATGCCGTTGCGGATGATGAGGTCCAGGGACTGGAGCTCGGACTGTTCGGGGGCGCTCATGCGGTGACTCCTCTAGTACTGATCTTGGAAAGACGGTCGAGCAGCGCGGCGATGAGGATCAGCGAACCGATCGCCACCTGCTGCCAGAAGGCCGTGACGTTCAGCAGCACCAGCCCGTTCTGGATGCTGGCGATCAGGACGGTTCCGACGACCGTCCCGGCGATGCTCCCGACCCCGCCGTTGAGCGACGTGCCGCCGATCACGACCGCGGCGATCGCCGCCATGAGGTCGGCCGCCCCGACGGTTCCCGAGCCGGCGTCCAGCCGGGAGGCGAGGATGATGCCCGCGACGCCGGCGAGGCTCCCGCTGAGCACGAGCACGACCGCCTTGGTGCGCCGGACGTTCACCCCCGACAGCCGGGCCGCCTCCGGGTTGCCGCCGACGGCGTAGATGTTCAGGCCGAACGAGGTGCGGTGCAGGACGAAGGCGAGCACCGCCAGGATCACCACGGCGATCAGGACCGGCGCGGGCACGCCGAACAGGCTGCCCTGCCCGATCGCGCCGAACTGGGGTCCCAGCCCGAACACCGAGGTGCCCTGCGTGAGCAGGTAGGCCGCGCCGCCCGCCACGCTGAGCATGGCCAGGGAGGTGACGAACGAGGGCACGCCCAGCTTGCTGGTGAAGAACGCGTTCACCCCGCCGACCGCGGCCCCGGCCAGTACGCCGAGCACCAGGGCAAGCGGCCAGGGCAGCCCGGCGGTCACGATGAGGACGGCGGCCAGGGATCCGGCCAGTGCCTCCACCGACCCGAGGGACAGGTCGATCTCCCCGGCGATGAGCGCCAGGGTCAGCCCGCCGGCGATGATCGCCAGGGTCGAGGCGGCCAGGAAGATGTTCAGCAGGTTCGACACGGTGGCGAAACTCGGGGCGGCCGCCGTGAGGCCGATCCAGATGATGATCAGGGCCGCCGCCGTTCCGCCGACCGAGGATCGCGCGCCGCGCAGAATCCGGCCGGCGCGCCCGGCCGGCGGTGCCGGAGCCCGCGTGTGCGCGCCCGGCGCCTGTTGGGTTTTCACGTGCCCTCCTGCCCTTCCGAGGGTCGAACCAAGGGGAATGCCAGGAAGCCTGGCAGAAACCCTCGAAACCAGTCAAGCGATTGGCCTGACCAATCCTTGATGAATGGTGAATCTTGCGGGTCTTCATCAGGGAATCTATCCTGAGCCGGCAAGAAACTGGTCAGTCCAGATGTTGGAGGTCGCCGTGAAGCCCGCGATGATGGAGTACTACGCCCCCACCGGGCTCGACGAAGCCGCGACCCTGCTGGCCGAGACCGCCGAGGACGGCGGCAAGGTGATCGCCGGAGGCCAGAGCCTGATCCCGATGATGAACTTCCGGTTGGTCCGGCCGCCGGTGCTGATCGACCTGGGCGGGGTGGCGGAACTCACCTCGATGGAGGCGACCGGCTCCCACCTGTCCCTGGGCGCCATGGTGACCACCGCGACCGTCGCCTCCTCCAGCCTGGTACGGCGCGACTGGCCCCTGCTCGCCCACGCGGCGACCTGGGTGGGCCACGACCAGATCCGCAACCGGGGCACCGTCGGAGGAAGCGTGGTCCACGCGGACCCGTCGGCGGAGATGCCCGCCGCCATGCTCCTGGCCGACGCCCGCCTCGAGGTCCGCTCGGCCACCGGTTCCCGCACCGTGGACGCGGCGGACTTCTTCTGGGGATACATGTCCACCGCGCTGGAAGAGGACGAGATCCTGGTACGGCTCTCCCTGGAGATCCCCCCGCCGGGCACGCGCTGGGGTTTCCGCGAGTTCGCGCAGCGGCACGGTGACTTCGCCGAGGCCGGGGCCGCCTGCCTGCTGCCGCCCGGCGGACGCCCGCGCGTTGTCGCGTTCGGCGCGGCGGACCGGCCGTTCCGGGCCGCGGAGACCGAGTCGGCGCTGGCCGCGGACCCGGCGGCCGACGCCGAGACACTCAGGCGAGCCGTGTCACGGGACGCGGAGCAGGCGGGAGTCGCGGACCGGGCCAAGATTCGCCTGCTCGCCGCGATGGTGCTGCGGGCCGCCGAGATGGCCAGGCAGTAGCGGTCTGACCAGGACGCCTCAGGCCGGTCGCGGGTTCGCGACCGGCCTGGCGAGCGTGGCGTGTCTCAGGCTTTGCCTGGGCGGAACTGGTCTTCCACCCGGGCCAGGTGCAGCAGCATGGCCGCCTTCGCCCGCTCCGGATCACGGGCCCGGATGGCCGAGGCGATCGTCCTGTGCTCGACGCCGGACAGCAGCCGGGACTCGGCGCTGGTCGCGGTCACCGCGAGCACCTGATACTCCAGATCGCGGATGCCGCGGATCACGCTGAGCAGCAGGCGGTTGTTCGTGCGGCGCACGATCCACTCGTGGAAGGCGATGTCGAGCTCGGGGAAGGTGCTCTGGTCGGAGGCGTCCAGCTCGTCGAGCAACTGGTCGAGCTCGCTGAGATCGTCCTCCGGCAGGTGCAGCGCCGCCATCGCCGCGGCCTGCGGTTCGAGGAAGCGCCGCACCTCGAACAGGTCGATCTCCGAGCCGCGAACCAGCCGGAACGCGTAGCTCAGCGGAGCCAGGAGGAACTCCGGGCTCAGATCCGTGACGTAGGTGCCCGCGCCGCGCCTGGACTCGACGATGTTGACGGCCTCCAGGCTCCGCAGCGCCTCGCGGACCAGCGGCCGGGAGACCCCCAGCCGGGTCGCGAGCTCCCGCTCGGCGGGCAGCGCGTCTCCAGGGGAGAGCTCACCGTTCAGAATCAGGTTGACGACATGCTCTTTCACGTCGTGGAGAGGGCCCGACACGGTCTTCACGCTACCGGAGGCCCGGTGCGGATGTGAGAGGCGAGGAGGGGGCGCCGTCACGGCATCAGACCGCGGGACGCATGGAGGAGGTTGTCGCATGCAGCATGATCTCCTTTTCGTCCGTCCCGCGGGGCAATTCGGCGACCACCGTACCGCGACGGAAGACGAGCACCCGGTCGCTCATGCCGCAGATCTCCTGGCCGTCCGAGCTGACCAGGATCACGGCCACGCCCGTGCGGCCCAGTTCGCGCAGGATGGCGTAGATCTCCGCCCGCGCGCCGACGTCCACGCCCGCCGTCGGCTCGATCAGGATGAGCACCTTCGGACGGGTCGCCACCGCCTTCGCGATGACCACCTTCTGCTGGTTGCCGCCGCTGAGCCCGCCCACCGGCGCCGCCGGATCGCTGGGCTGGATGTTGAAGTCGCCGATCGCCTTCAGCGCCGCCCGCCGTACCCGCTGGCGCCGCAGCACCGGGCCGGCGCCGCGGATCGAGTCCCGCACGGTCGGGCAGGCCGCGATCGTCAGCGCGAGGTTGCGCTCGATGCTCATGCCGGCCACCAGGGCGTGCGATCGGTCCTCCGGGACGAGGCTGATCCCTTCGCGCATCGCCTGCGCGGGGGAGGAGACACGGATCTGCCTGCCCTCGACGGTCAGCCGGCCGCGGGCGAGTGGACGCACGCCGGCCAGGGCCTCCGCGGCCTCCACCATCCCGGCGCCGACCAGGCCGGTGAGGCCCAGGACCTCGCCGGCCCGGACCTCCAGCGAGAGCGGAGGCGCGGCGCCGACCACGGCGCCGGAGAGCGTGAGCACCGGGGCGTCGCCGGAGGGCTCCGCCGTCGGCGGGTACATCGCCTGGACCGGCCGGTCCAGCATCGCGGCGATCATGGAGCCCACGTCCAGGTTCGCCTTGCCGAGCCGTTCCACGACCGCGCCGTTGCGCAGCACCGTGGCCCGGTCGCACAGCGTGGTGATCTCGTCCAGGCGGTGGCTGACGTAGACCAGCCCCACGCCGCGTTCGCGCATGTCCCGCAGGCGGTCGAACAGGGCGTCACGGTCGGCCGCGGTCAGCGAGGCCGTGGGTTCGTCGAGAATCAGCACCTTGGCGTCGGTGGCCAGCGCGCGGGCGATCTGCACCAGCTGGGCTTCGGGCACCGACAGCGCGGAGACCGGCGTCGTGACGTCGAAGTCCAGCCCCATCAGCGCCAGCGCCTCCTCGACGATGGGCCTGGCGCCACGCCGGTTGAGCATCCCCCACCGCGTCGTGCGCCGCGCCGCCCGGGACTCGCCCAGCAGGAAGTTCTCCAGGATGCTCAGCCCTTCCACCAGCGGCAGGTGCTGGTGGATGGCGTAGATGCCGAGCTTCTCCGCGTGCAGCGGATCGCGCAGGGCCGTCTGCTCGCCGTTGACTTCCAGCCGCCCCCCGTCGTGGTCGGGGGAGTGCACGCCGGTCAGCACCTTGATGAGGGTCGACTTGCCGGCTCCGTTCTCCCCGACCAGGGCGTGGATCTCACCCGGCTCGAGGGTGAAGCTCACCCTGTCCAGCGCCCTGAGACTGGAGTAGGTCTTGCTGACCTCGACGGCGTTGAGGAGCGTCGCCGCTGTCATCAGCATGTGCCCGAGATGGCCTTGGTGACGCGCGCCCGGAGCAGGTCGTCCACCTCGAACGGCTTGCCGTTCACCGTCACGCTCGTCGCGCCCTGCTCGATCTCCTTGAGGTGCGCGGTCGTCAGCAGCGTGATGGGCGGCTCGATCTTGGCGGGAACCTTCTCGCCCTTGATGGTGGCCAGGGACGCGTCGATGAACTCGGCCCCGATCAGGTCCAGGAACAGGACCCCGTCGGCGGCGAAGGTGCCCTGGTAGGTCGCCTGCAGGCCGATGCACGTGCCGTTGTAGCCGATGAGGGTCACCTTGCCTTCCAGCTTGCGGGCACGCAGGGCGGACAGCGCTCCGAACGCCATCTCGTCGTTGTCGGCGAAGATGGCGTCGATGTCGGAGTTGGCGGTGAGCAGGTCCGTCGTCACCCGCAGGGCCTTGTCCCGGGCCCAGTCGGCGGGCTGGCGGGCGACCACCTTGGCGTCCGGCGCGGTCTCGGCCAGGCCCTGCTCGAAACCGTTCGCCCGCTCGATCCCCGGCGTGTCCGCCGGGGCCCCCTCCAGCACGAGAACGCGGCCGGATCCGCCGAGCTGCTCGCCGAGCCACCGGCCGGCGACCTTCCCGCCCTCGGTCTCGTTTCCGATGAGCGAGGAGACGACCAGGCCGTTGCCCTGGGTGCCGGGCACCTCCGACTGGAGGATGAAGACCGGGATGTTCGCCTGCTTGGCCTGCTGAAGCATCGGCATGATCTGCTGTTTGTCCCACGGCTCGATGCCGAGGGCGTCGACCTTCCGGGAGATCATGGTCTGCACCTTGCTGATCATGTCCTGCATGTTGGCGCTGTCCTGGGCCAACAATTCCACATTGGCGTGCTTACCGGCCTGCGCGATGGCGGCGTCGGCCATGTCCTTGATCGCGGGGTTGTCCCACGCTTGCGTCACCATCCCGATAGTGGTCTTACCAGTTCCGGTTGATGTCTCTTCTGTGGCGCAGGCGGTGGGGAGGATGAAGAGGACGCCTGCCGCTATGATTGTCCAACGACGCATGATCTATCTCCAGTGACCAGGGAGGGGAGTCGCTAGTTGGCGGTTGGTGGTGCGGTTGAGCGTGCCACCGGGGTGTAGCCCTGTCAAGATTTGGCCTGACCAATTTTCTGGAGTGATGTGCTGTCGTGCGCCGACATGGGGTCTCGGAGCGTGGACGGTCACACGGAATCGGGAAAACGGAAGCTAGGGTTGACCTGGCAGATTCCGTGAGTGTGAGAGTGGATCATGACGACCTTCGATGAGCTGTACTCGTTGTTGTCCGAGCGGGCGCGTACCAGGCCGGAAGGGTCGGGGACGGTGGCGGCGCTGGACGCTGGGGTGCATGCCATCGGGAAGAAGATCGTGGAAGAGGCCGCTGAGGTGTGGATGGCGGCGGAGCACGAGTCGGCGGATCGGGCTGCTGAGGAGATCTCGCAGTTGCTGTATCACCTGCAGGTGCTGATGGTGGCGCGGGGAATCGGGTTGGACCAGGTGTACAAGCATCTGTAGGACTCCGCGTGAGTCCGGCAACCCAGGTAAACCAGGTGAAGATCCGATGCCGAGGGGCGAATCATGTTGCGTCTAGCCGTACCGAACAAGGGTGCTCTTACCGAGGCCGCCCAGACCATTCTCAAAGAGGCCGGATACCGGCCGCGGAAGGACAGCAAGGAGCTGGTGGTCGTCGACCCCGAGAACTCCACTGAGCTGTTCTTCCTGCGCCCGCGGGATATCGCCGTGTATGTGGGGGAGGGCACCCTCGACGCCGGGATCACCGGGCGGGACATGCTGTTCGACTCGGGGGCTCCGGCGGAGGAGGTCGTGCCGCTCGGGTTCGGGCGGTCGACGTTCCGGTTCGCGTCGACGCCGGGGGCGTACACCGGTGTCGAGGATCTGATGGGGAAGCGGATCGCCACGTCGTACGCGGGACTGCTCGGCAAGTATCTCGCGGACCAGGGCGTGGACGCGCGGGTGATCAAGCTGGACGGGGCGGTGGAGACGGCGCTGCGGCTGGGGGTCGCCGACGCGGTCGCCGATGTCGTGGAGACGGGGACGACGCTGAGGAATGTCGGGCTTGAGGTGTTCGGGGAGCCGATCGCGAAGTCCGAGGCGGTGCTGATCAAGCAGGTGGGGGCGGCGGACAATCCCATATTCCAGCAGTTCGTGCGGCGGTTGCAGGGCGTTCTGGTCGCGCGGGACTACGTGATGATGGACTACGACATCCGGGCTGAGCGGATCGATGAGGCGATCGACATCACGCCGGGGATGGAAGGGCCGACGGTTTCGCCGCTGCACCGGGAGGGCTGGGTGGCGGTGCGGGCCATGGTGCCGCGCAAGGGCCACCAGTCGATCATGGATCAGCTCTGGGACCTGGGCGCGAAGGCCATCCTGGTGACCGATATCTACGCCTGCCGCTTGTAGTTCGCGAAGCGGCGGACAACGCGGGTTCGCGCGCGGACAATTGTCACCGTGAGTAGTGGCGCGCGTGTGAAACGTAGGCGGGTCCTGTACGGCGGAGCGGTGCTCGCGGGCGGGCTCCTGGCGGGCGCCGGGTTCGTCGGCGGAGTGGCGGTCGGGTCGAGCGATCGGCCCGAACTGCTGCCGGAGCGGGCGCCGCGCACCCCGGAGGAGGCCTGGCGGCTGCTGATGGCCGGGAACCAGCGGTGGGCGTCGGGGCGGTCGATTCACCCGAACCAGGATGTGGCGCGGCGGCTGGAGGTGGCGGGCGGGCAGGCGCCGTACGCGGTGGTGGTGTCGTGCATCGACTCGCGGGTGCCGCCGGAGATGGTGTTCGACGCGGGCGTGGGCGACGTGCTGGCCGTGCGGACGGCCGCGCACACGGTGGATCCGCTGGTCACGGCCGCTATCGAGTACGGGCCTGAGGATCTTCGGGCGTCGCTGGTGGTGGTGCTGGGGCATCAGCGGTGCGGGGCGGTGACGGCGGCGGCGCAGGCGCTCAGCAAGGGGGATCGGCTGCCGGGTGGCATGCAGAACATTGTGACGGCGCTGCAGCCCGCGTATTCGCGGATGACCGGGCGGGGGCGGGTGATCGTCGATCCGCTGCTGGTGGAGAGCATGGTGCGGGATCACACGGTGAACGTGACACGGCAGCTCGCGCGGGATCCGCTGCTCGCGCCGAGGATCCGCAGTGGTGGGTTGCGGGTGGTGGGGGCGTACTACTCGCTGGAGACCGGGCGGATTTCACGGCTCCTGTGAGCGGTGTCAGACCTTCGCCGGCTGGTTGGCGACATGGCGGATCAGGTCGCTGACGTGGACGATGCCCAGGCAGCGGCCCACCTCGTCGACCACCACCAGGTCGTCGTAGACGCGTTCGGACTCCCGGCCCGCGAGCTGCATGGCGGCGATGGCGGGCGTGGTCTTGGGGACCAGGCGGGCTGTGTCGGCCACGCGGTGGGCGGGCTTCTTGGCGTGCAGGGCGTGGCCGTACGCGCCGGCCATGAACAGCAGGAAACGGCTGCGGTCGATCATGCTCTGCGGGCGCTGGTACTCGTCCACCAGGATGACGCTGGTGATGGACGACTCCGAGCCGAAGGCGTTGACGACGTCTTCGGCGCTCGCGTTCAGGGAGACGGTCATCGCGGGGAGGAGGAACTCCTGGACGCGAGGGCCGAGCAGGGCCGCCATCGGAGTGGCCTCGGGGATCGGGACGGGGACGTGGACGCGGCCGTGGGAGGGCTTCCAGTCGTGGGGGGCCAGGAGGGGGCCCTGGGCGAGGCGGATGCCCCAGCTCCGGATGGCGCCGAGCTGGGATTCGTCGCGGATGCCGGGAGCCAGGACGTGGGCGCCGATGCCGCGGGCCATCGTGACCAGGGATTCGGCGAGGGCGCCCCGGCGGGCGTCGCGGGGGATGCGGTCGACCAGCTGGGTGCCGATCATGATGACGTAGGGGGAGGTGTCGGCCAGGACGTCGAGGGGGAGCTGGCTGACTCCCAGGCCGCCGAAGGCGATCAGGTAGCCGGCGGCGCGCAGGCCGTCGATGCCCGCGAGCAGGTGGGGGCGGTCTTCGGCGTGGATGTCGCCCTCGAGGACCAGAATGACCTCGCGGGGGCGGCGGCCGCCGACGCGCATGGCCTCGTTCAGGGGGGCGAGCCCGGCGGAACCCGCGATGACGGCGGCGGCCGGGATGGACAGCACGAGCGGCAGCCGGGCTTCCTCGGCGGTGGCGGCCTGTACGGCGTGCACGGTGGCCGTGATGTCGGTCGCGTTCGCGCCGTAACGGCCTTCGGCGGTGACCTGGACCGCGATCACGCCGCCGGAGTCGAGGTCGACGACGGGCGTGAAGACGGCGGCGGGGCCACTGGTGTTGGCCTGGGGGTCCTCGTTGCCCGGCATTCCGGTGGCCGGGGCGGCGGACCAGGCGGGGATGTACCCCGACACGGTGAACGGCCCGGAGTGCGAATGTTCCGCGGACGGCGGAGAGGTCGCGACCGGCGCCGAGAGGGGAATGGGAACCGACACCCTTGAATTCTGGTCTCCTCGCAGGTACGGCAGCTGCTATAGGAAATGAAGTTCACCGACATTTCCCCGTTTGTTGCGGTGAATACCAACCCGTCCACCCTTGTCCCAGGGGCTTCGCCCCCTGCCCTCTGATTTGGTTGGCTGCGGTGGATCTCCCACCC
>NZ_BLAF01000052.1:42325-89106 GCF_009687885.1 Acrocarpospora pleiomorpha | reverse complement strand
CCAATGCCACTCACCTTAAATTGATCATGAGGCGAGGGCCAGCCTGGAGAGATTAGCGAGCCTGACTGCGGCCGGGCCGTCGTGGCGTACGCCGACGTCACCGGGCCTCTTGACACGGTAGGAGTTGTGCCGGGCCCGTTTGATCACCCGGGGATAGCTGCGGTCGCGTCGCCTGGGGTTGAGGTTCTTCTTGCGGGTGATGTCCCTCTTCAGCGCCGACAGGACATGCTCGTGCCGGTCAGGGGGAAAAATCCGCAGTACCGTCGGCGCGGCTGCGGACTTTGCGGACGGTGCGGGTGAACTTGACCCGGTCGGGATCGATCTGGGCTTCGGTCGCGGCCTCGCAGATCAACGCGCTGAGCGCGTAGTGCGTCAGCAGGTACCCGTAGAGTTCCGCGAGTACCAGGTCGGGTTTCTTGGAGCGCAGCACCCGGCCCGGCCCGCGCAGGTGCGTCTTGAGCTGGTCGTTACCCGTCTCGTGTTCCCACCGCTGGTGGTAAATCTCGGCCAGGGTGGCGGCCGGGCCGTCCCGCAGGTCCACGATCGTGGTGATCAGGCAGATCAGCTCGCCCTCGCCCTTGCCGTCGCCTGGCTTGCGATTGGGGATGGTGTATTCGACCACGCGGACCAGGGCCGCCTGGTCGGAGTCGAGATCATTCCCGGTGCGTGCCGCCTCGACCAGCGCCTCCCGGCCTCTGCCCTGAATATCGGGGTTGACCAGTACCGACAGGTAGGAGCCGTCCGGCAGTTTCTCCAGTATCGGTAGCCGCAGGTCGGCTTTGACCCGCCATAACAGCTGCGCTCCGGTGGCCGCCGCCTGCCGCCAATCACCGAAAGAATAGAAACCGCGGTCGGCGATCAGCAGCATGTCCTCATCGAGTTCGCTCCACAGCCGGCGGGCCAGGGACTGCTCGCCCGATCCCTTGCCGGTGCCGACTCCGCCGATCGCGGCCGCGAGGTAGGCGTGGGAACCGCATTCGGACAGGGCGACCACGCGGACCTTGGGAAAGGCCGACCGCTTGTCCCCGGACCCGGCATAGCCGAAGACCTCCGCGTTCTCATTGCTGTCCGGGACATCCCATTCCATCCCGTCGATGGCCACCAGCCGCCAGGTCCCCAGGAACGCCCCCGGCGTCAACATGTCCGCCACCGGGACCGCGACCTGCGTGAACAGTTGCCTCATCGGTTCAGAGCCCAGACGCTGGCGGGCCTGGGTGATACCGCCCGAGCCCGGGGCCTCCCAGGCGGTGTCCCAGCAGTCCGGCCAGGAGGCCAAGGTCTCGGTCAACCGGGCCAGGACCTGTTCGTAGTCCTCGTCGGCGAACAACGCCATCGCCATGGTGAAGTAGACCATTACGTGTGGCGGCAGCTTGCCGTCCTTGCGTCTGGCCTTCTTCCCGGTCACGGTGACCGCTGTGTCGATCTCATCGCGGGGCACCCACCGGGCCAGCACGCCCAGCGACACCGCGTCCGCCAACCGCCGAAGGGACTGTTCTCCGGTCTCCATCACGATCACGAACCGTAGTAGATCTTTTGCGGGGCCACTCTCGCAACGGTCAGGATGGCACATCCCCGCACGTCAAACGATGATCAACTTAAGCTGAGTGGCATTGCACCAAGACCTGACGTCGCCGGAGCCGGTCTTGATGGAGATCTCCTTCGCGGCGTTGGGGTCTGAGTAGGACCCGAGAAGGGGTCTCAGCGCATGTGGAAACCGGTCCCTGCGCGGCAGATATCCCACGGATCGTCTACAAGAGCTGCGGGAATTCCTTGAAAGCCTCCAGGACATCATCGGATAGGAACAGCTCAGGATTGTCCGAATTGACGAAAAGATTGGCCATGGTCGCTCGGACCGACTGAAATGGATATTTACGCAACGCGAGGAGGATCTTGTCGGCCGAGTTCGACTTTCCAAGTCGAACCGCTTTCGCATAGGCTGGTATCAGGCATTCAATACTCGTCCAGGCGTTGATTCTGCCTGCTGTGCAGATATCACGATTCAGGCCGCACACATCGATCGTGGTGAGGCCTTTCGGGTCCAAGCCAACGTAGAGTCCTGTGGTTGGTGAGAGCAGGAGGTGGGACGAAGGGTCGTCTTTGGTCGGATTGATGAGAAGCGGCTCGTTCTGTGCGTCAAGAGGAAACTTCGTCCGCTTGTAGTTGCTATTGCAGCGTGTGCAGGCCAGCAGGTAATTCAGCCACGAGAAGGTATGCTCCGGAAAGCTGGATTTGGGCCTGAAATGTTCGATATCCGTGCCCTGGCTGTCCTCGCAGTACATGCATCGTTCAAGTCCTGAACTCATGCTCGCGAGAATGGCCTGTATCTCGTTCTTGAGGCCACGATCGAGTCTGGTCCACAACGCCTGCGCTTCATGCTTCGGATCTTCGGCGGTGGCCACTTGCCTACCCAGATCGACCAGTTTGCTCTGGGTGGCGTCGCTCAGGGGAAGCCGGTCAATCTTCTGCATCGTCGAGACTTAGCGTGAGTTGCTGAATGGCGCTCGCGACATCCGCGGACGGAGTCCTGGGTAGCTTGGATTTCAATTCCTTCAAGCGGGCCGCCTCGGCAGGTGATATGGGTTCGGCAACCGCCTTCCTTTCGAGCGAGGCCGCCTCGCGCCGGAGAGCCACGGTCTTCTCCGAGAAGGGTGTGTCAAGGCCGAAGAGGTCGGTTAGGACGGCATCGTCCGCCGTTCCATTGACGACTCGGTTGAAGAGTTCGCCCGTCACGATCCGGGCAGGTTCCGTTTCGCCTGGCGCGGCCAGGCGTACGAGCCCTCTGTCATCGGCTGCCTGACAAATGAAGGGACTGTGCGTGCTGACGATAAACTGAATGTTGGGGAAATGGTCCTTCAGCCAGAAACCGATTCTCTGTTGCCATGAAACATGGAGGTGGACATCGATTTCATCGATCAGCACCACCCCTTCGTGGCCAAAGGTGATATGCGGGGAATCTTTGATTTCTTTGAGGTCACCGTAGGCGTGGTATAGCTGCTTCACCAGGTCCAGAACCAGGGCCGCGACAGTTCGATACCCGTCACTCAAAGATCTCAGCGGGAGTTCAGCACCAGCGGGGGTGGTGACCCACAATCCTTCTGACGTGACCCGGTCAACCCGCATCCCCTCGGGGAGAAGTCCATCATCAAGAAGGCGAAGGACGGCTTGCTCCACCTTTTCCGCAGCCGGTGCCCCCTCGAGTCGGCGCAGATAGAGCTGTTGCAGCCATTGGACGGATTCCGACAAGGACGCCTCTTCGCGAAAGAGACTGGCGAGGCTTGCCGGACGACCGGGAGTCATCATGAGGCGCTGAGCCTCTGTGGGGGCAAGCGAGAGTCGCCGGAATGGCCCGTATCCCGCGAGGAACCATCCCTGTGGGTTTGCCGACCATGGGCCACGCACAGGATCCCAGGGTTCTTTGCCCGTGCCGCTGATCTTCTCGATAGAGGGTTCCGGCCCTTCGACCTCGCGTGTCCACTTCAATCCGGCCCAAGGGGTGAAGTTGGGTTTTCTCCCGGGAGCGAAGAGATCAAATTCCGAGAATCGGAGCCGAACTTTTCCCTGGGCTTCCCGTGCGCCCTCGCGAATCCAGTCGGAGAAGGTCTCCCGTAGCGTGCGGGCTGCGGAAGGTCCTGCGACAGCTAGGGCGACAGCCTGGAGAAGTGACGACTTCCCCGCACCATTTCGCCCGGCGATAACAATCCAATGGGGAAGGCTGCCATCGGGCCGGGCAAAGTCCAGAGCGACCCCGGTCTCCTTCTCGCCGAATCCCTTGATGTTCTCTAGAACAAGCTCGCTAATTAGCATTTGCGCTGCCTGACGTAAGTCTCAATAATAGTCGTTTCCGGATCTGCATTCCGGAAGCTGTTCCATTGGCATTCGTAGAATATCGCCGCTCGGCATGGGTGCTATTCCCCGGCTGGACTCTCGAGCGATGTCGCCCGACGCCCTCTATCGCTCGCCCCGTTTCTGATCGTCGGTGCCGTACAGTCGGGCGGGCGATCGCCTGGTTCGCGTATCCACAGACCGACGCTAAGCGGGCGATCTCCTGGCTGAACCCAGACCTGCCGCGTGTGAGTGTTTGGTGGACGATGCCGGGGCTGAAGCTCCTTCGATCGCCCTAGTTTCCGGAAACTATCACTTCGGCGGGCCGATTCTCCAACAGAGATCGGTATGGCACTGTTTGGTGGAATTCGGCTGCCGCGCACCCGACCTTCAGTCGTCGATGATGGGGGCGTCTGGGTGCCGACACGTTGAACAGCGTCCATCGCCCCGCGTGCAGCGCGCTTCTGGCGTGAATGGTTCAACCCGGAGCATCCGAACCGGAGGCCCGTGGGCTGCGTATCTTCGCGCGTGGGTGGTGATGCCCGAAGACTGGATCTTGCCAGGCTGATCGTTTCTGCGAGCATGGGAGGCGTGGACAGCGGTCGGCCCATGTTTCGCGCCCTGCGTGCCGGGGCGTTCGCCGTTGTCTGCGTGGTGACGTCGCTGGGGATGCACGTGTTCGCGGGTGGGGCCGGGGTCCGGCCGGTCACGCTGGCCGGGGCGGCCGCCGCGACCGGGGTGGGCGCGTTCCTGCTCGCCCGCCGCCGTCGCGGGTTCGCCGCCCTGCTTCCCGCCGCCTTCGCCGCCCAGTACGGCATGCACCGCCTCTTCGGCGCCGGCGCCGTGGTGGACACCGGCGGGCACCACAGCGGCGGCCTGTCGACCACGTTGGGCATGGTGCTCGCGCACGCGCTCGTCGCGACGCTGTCGGCCTGGTGGCTGGAACGCGGCGAGAACGCGCTCGCCACCCTGATTCGCCTGCTGGCCTGCTCGCTTCTCGGCCTGCGGCGGCTCCTCGCCGCCACCCTGGCGGTGATCCCGGTCCGGCCCGTGGCGCCGATCACCGGCCCGGCTCCCGCCATCACGGGCAGCCAGATCTTCACCTGGACGCGGTGCCGCAGGGGCCCACCGCGTCACTAGGTCTTTCCCGCTCTCTCTAGGTCGCCGCCGTAGCCGCGGCTATTCCGTCATGGCTTGACGTCCCCCTGCTGCTCTCCCCATGGAGAAACTCATGACCTCGGTCGAGGTGCGCCCGGAGATCCCCTCCGCGGCGCCGGCTGCGTCCACGCAGCGCTACCGCGCCTTCTGGCGCTGGCATTTCTATGCCGGTCTCTTCGTCGCCCCCGTGCTTTTCGTGCTCGCCGTGACAGGCGGGATCTACCTGTTCAAGGAACCCTTCGAGGCGTGGAACTATCAGGACGTCCGTACCCCCGCGGAACCGGTCGGGCAGGCGAGACCGCTCGCCGAGCAGGTCGCGGCGGCGCAGCTCGCGCGGCCGGGCGTGCCGGTCATGTCGGTCATCCCGCCGGTCGCGCCGGACCGGAGCACGCGCGTGATCATGGAAGGGGCGGAGTCGGGGCCGTTCGCGCAGGGTGTCTCGGTGTATGTCGATCCGTCGACCGCCGCGGTGCTCGGGCAGATCGACGACTCGGCCACGTTCATGCGGATTGTCAGGACCGTCCACGGCGAGCTCATGTCGGGGGTGATCGGGGATCGTGTGGTGGAGACCGCCGCCTGCTGGGCGCTGATCCTCGTGGCCACCGGCACCTATCTCTGGTGGACCAGCCGCGCCCGGAAACGGCCGCGTCGCTCCGGGCGCGCCCGGTTGCGCCGCCTGCACACCCTGACCGGAGTCTTCGCCGGTGTCGCGATCGTATTCCTGGTTCTGTCGGGTTTGCCGTGGTCCGGCGTGTGGGGGGACGGTGTCCAGCGTCTCCAGGACAGCCTCGGCTCCGGCTACCCGAGCGTCGAGTCATCCTCCACGCTTTCCGGCGATCTGTCCACCAACCCGGACGCCAAGGTCCCGTGGGCGGCCGAACGTCTGCCCGTGCCCAAGTCCCATGCGGGCCACGGCGCGGCGACCGGCGTCCTGCAGCCTGGTGCCATCTCCATCGAAAGCGCCCTCGCCACCGCCAGACCGGCCATCCGGGACTGCCCTCCTGCCGAATGCGACGTCAAGGTCCTCCTCCCTGACGGCGCTGAGGGCGTCTACACCGTCGTCACCGATCCCCGCCGCGATCCCGCCGCCGCCCAGACCCTGCACATCGACCAGTACAGCGGCGCCCTCCTCGTCGACTTCGGCTGGAACGAGTACGGCATCATGGCTAAAACCGTTGAACAGGGCATTGCCTTGCATGAAGGTCGTCGCTACGGCACCGCCAACCTGATCGTCATGCTGGCCGCCTGCCTGGCGCTGATCACCCTCATCGTCACCGGCGTCTGGATGTGGTGGAAACGCCGCCCCCACGGCCGCGCGGGCGCTCCGGCCCGGCCGACCAGCCGGCGCACCTCGTACGCGGTGATCGCGATCATGGCTGTTCTCGGCCTGCTGTTCCCGCTCGCGGGCATCACGATGCTGGCCGTGCTCCTCCTCGACTGGCTGGTGATCCGCCGAGTCCCTCGCCTGAACCGGATCTTCGGCTGACGCGCGATCGTGCCCGTCCGACGGCGGGCACGATCCTCTCTCGCCCTGGACTACCGAAACCGACATACTGAGGAACCGTTATGGCGGGATCTTTTAGAGGATGTCGGCGATGACCACTCCGCGGTTACGCGGCGGAACGCTGGCATTCGTCGGCGCGCTCGCGGCTCTTGCTGTCCTTCTGCTGGCGCTCTGGTTCGGCGGGGGCACACCCGCACCGACGATCGCGGGCCTGCCATCGCCGGGGTCGCTGACGCGCTGGGGTCTGCCGATCGTCCGGTTGGTGCACGACATCTGCGCGGTCGCGACCGTCGGCATCCTGGTCGTATCGGTCATCGCCGCGCAGGACGCCAAAGCGCGTGCCTCGCTCGCCCAGGCCGCCGGGCGATGGGCGGTCGTCTGGACGTTCAGCGCTTCGCTGACCACGCTGCTCACGTTGTCCGACTTCCTCGGCCTGCCGGTCGGCGAAGCCGTCGAGTCGGGCGTGCTGCCGACGTTCCTGTTCAACATCCCGCAGGGGCAGGCGTTTCTGATCGTGACCGTGCTGGCGCTGGCCGTCTCCATCGGGGTGCTGCTGCCGCTCGGCACCTGGGGCAGGGTCGCCCTGCTCGTGACGGCGGTCGTGACCGTGCTGCCCCCCGCGTACGCCGGGCACTCCGCCTCCGCAGCCGATCACAACCTGGCCATCTCCAGCCTGATGCTGCACATCGCCGCCGTGACGATCTGGGTCGGCGGCCTGCTGGCGCTCGTGCTGCTCCTGCGCGATTCCACCGATCTGGTCACCACCGTGCGGCGTTTCAGCGCGCTCGCCCTGTGCTGCTACATCGCCGTCGGAGTCTCCGGCACGATCAACGCGTGGGTCCGCGTCGGCGGCCTCGAACCCATCTTCACCAGCCGGTACGGCCTGCTCATCCTGGCCAAAATCGCCGCCCTCCTCGTTCTGGGGTGGTTCGGCTGGCGGCATCGCCGTACCACGATCGAGGCCATGTCAGCCGGCGACACCCGATCGCCCTTCCTCCGCCTGGCCGCCGGCGAGATCGTCGTCATGCTCGCCACCGTCGGCCTGGCGGTCGGCCTGTCCAGGACCGCGCCGCCTCCGTCCGAGGTCGAGCTGACCACCGACAACACCGCCCTCGGCTACGTGCTCTCCCCGTTCACCCCCGGCGGCCTGCTCACCCAGATCCGCCCCGACCCGATCCTGCTGCTGATCGTGGTGGGTCTCGCCGTCGCGTACCTGGCGGGCGTGCGCCGCCTCGCCCAGCGCGGCCTGCCCTGGCCGCCCGCCCGCTCGGCGGCCTGGCTCGGCGGCCTCCTCATCCTCCTGTACGCGATGACCGGCGGCCTGGCCGCCTACGCCCCCGCGATCTTCTCTGTCCACGCCGTCCAGTACGGCCTGCTGAGCACCTTAGGCCCCGCCCTCCTGGTCTTCGGCGCCCCATTGACCCTCTACCAGGAGGTCAACCCGTCCGGCCAGGCCAGAATCGACAGCCCGCTCGGCCGCGCGCTCTCCCATCCGTGGACCGCGCTGGGCTTGTACGGCGTGCCGCTCCTGGCCCTCTACCTGACCCCGTTCTTCGACCTGGCCCAATCCAGCCTCGCGGTCCGTTTGATCCTTCAGGTCACCGTGGTCCTGACGGGTTTCATCTTCTTCGCGACCGCGATCGGGGAGGACCCGCTCCCTCGCCCGATCGTCGCCATCGTGCGCACCCGGATCCTGGCCGCCGCCCTGGCCCTGAACGCTTTGATCACGTTCGTCCTGCTGACCGTCCCGTCGCGCGGAGCCGACTGGTATGTCTGGCTGGACCTGGTCTGGGCTCCCGATCGCGAGACCGATCAGCAGCTGGGGGCGATGCTCGCCCTGGCCTTCCCCGCCTTGACGATCATCACCCTCATGCTGCTCCTGATGGGCCGCTGGCGAAACGTCCGCCAGCTGACCGGCAAACGCCAGTGATCAGGTCTCGTTCGTCTTGCGTCCGGTGCTGAACCAGACGACGACGCCCACGACGACCAGGATCCCACCCCCGATCCAGAGCCATCCGGGCACGCCGCCGCCGTCCGCGGCTTGCTCCTCGCCGCTCGCCTCCGAGAAGGTGGTCACCGGCGTCGGCGTGACCGTGGCCGTCACCGTTGGGCTCGACGTGGGTGTGGACTCAGGCGTGGGGCTGGGGGCGGCCTTCACCGTGAACGGGATCTCCCCCTCGATGGGATGCCCGTCCGTTGACACGACCCGCCACGCGATCGTGTACTTTCCCGCGGCCAACGGCTCCGGCACCTCGGTACGCACCTCGGTCCCGTCCAGCTTCGGCTTCCCGAGGTCGATCTTCTCGTCCCCCAGCATCAGCACGACCGCCGGGAACCGCACCTTCGAGGTGAAGTCCAGTGTGATCGTCTCCACACTGTCGACTTTGGCGTTCTTGGTGGGATTACTACTCTTCAGACGGTCATGGGCAGCGGCCGGCGCGGCCGGTATCGCAAGGAACAGTCCGCAGGCGAGCGCGGCCGCCAGGGGATTACGGACGAATCGCGGCAGGGAAGCCAACGTGAACTCCAGAGGTAACACCCGGACTCCAGCCGGGCACGACGGGGATGACCTACAACGTCCGCGCCGACCACATCAGCCGGCGCACGCCGCCTCTGGAGGCCCTCGCCTGGCGATACCCCCCGCGACATCCCGCGTCCGCCCCACCGCCGGTTCCTCGAACGCCACAACCGTCCACAACGGCGTGGCCACCCCGACCGGCACAACCCCCAACATCCACCGCAACACCGGAACCGACGGCGCCCTCCACAGCCGCAGCATCAGCCACAGCGCGCTTTCCCCCCGATACAGCCACCACCCAGTCAGCAGCCCCGCCACCAGGTGAACCACCCCCATCCCCACGTTCAGATGAAGGTGCTCACCCATTCGCTCCGGCGCCGGCGCCGCCCATGCGAACAGCAGATGCAGCACCACCTGTGCCCCGACGGTCACCGCCATCATCGAGCCCGCCCGCAACTCCCGCCCACCGACGACATACGCGAGCCCCATCGCCCCCAGCCCGCCGACCGCGGCCACCCCGGACCCGATCGTCCCGCCACCCGCGAAGGCATGACCACCAGCGGTGACGCCCAAACACACCACCGCGAAGCACGCCGCCCGCACCGCCCTCAGCACGGGATCATCAGGGGACACCCCGCCATCCTCCCAGCGACCCCAACCCCAACGCCAGGTGTTCCCCGCGGAGATGAAATACGTCTCGTTTTCGTCCGGATTCCGATAGTACTTGTGGCTTCTGGCCGTACCTGTCGTGGAGCGGGTGATGAGGAAGCATTCGACTACCGGGTGGTGGCTCGGGGCGATTCTGCTGGCGGCAGTTCCGTATGCGTACGTGTCGTGGGCTGAGCTCGGGGACGAAACGTCCATCGGTATTTGTATAATCCCGGACGGAGTAGGGGTCCTCACCGGTCCGGTTTCAATGATTCTCGGGATGATCTCCAGCCTTCTTGCCGCTGTACTCCCCTTGGTACTGATCGGGCTGGCCCTGGCTGCTCGCCGCGCCGAGAAAACCCGCTATCGCAGGCTCACCCGAGCGGGGGCCTGGGCAGGCTCGCTTACCGCGATCACCTACGGCTACTCGTCCGCGATGTTCTCCGCCCTCTGCCCGGAGGACGGTTCGTTCGAGTGGTTAGCGGAGGTGGCGCTTTATTCACTGGTAGTCGCCTGCGTTCTCATGGCCGGGAGAAGTCACCTCCGGGCGCTTCCGCACGATCCTGGGCGACGCTCTTCCGGGCCCGACTGGATGATCTGGCTCGCCCTCATCGTGACCATCCTCCCGACAATCGTGAATTCCACTCGCGCCGGGGTCGTCTGGATCGGAGCCGAACGAGTGCCACCAGGTCTCTACGAGTTCCTGGACAGAGAAGGTCTCGTCCCGCTGCTCGCGTTCGTGGAACTGATCGTCGCGATCGGAACAATCGCCGTTCTGGTCTTCCTATCCAGAGGACGCACGGTCACCCGCGTAACAGTGACTTCGCTCGGCATAGCCGCTCTCGTCGGCCTGATATTCAGCCCGCCGCTGGTCGGCGTCATCGCCTCTCTCACCGACCATCTCGCCGTCGTCCCCGCGGACATTTCATGGCGAACAAGGGATCCGGTATTCGCCCGGCACCTGCGAAGCCTCCTATCCACTCCCAGCTCAGAGGAGCTCCCGAGCATCTCCCCACTCTGGTTCAGCATTTCCTTCGCGATCGCCGGAGCGCTGCTGCTCATTCGTGACCGCCGCCTGGCTCGTCCTTTGGGTGATCATTCGGTCTTGGGTTCCTCAGCGGGTTGAAGCAGGTCGCGGACCTCCTGAGGCAACTGGCCGAGCGCGTGCAGGACGGGTGACTCCGACATCTCATCGCAGAGGAAGGCGGTCACGATCGGTCCAAGCTTGGGCACGTCCGTGTGGGCGATGCGGCCGGACCGGCAGAAATGCTCGATGAATTCCTGCCGGTCGCGACGGATCGGTACGGAGCTCGGGCTCCAGCCGTTGTAGTAAATGCCGCGCACCAGATCGGGCAGCTGGGAGGCCAAATGCGCCGCAGTGTCCACGGTCAGGCCGTCCCTGACCGAGTGGAGCCACATCCTCAGCACGTGGTAGGCGAACTCCCGGTTGTCGGTGCCGATCGCGTCGGAGAGGTTCGCCAGCCAGCGGTTGGTGGTCTGGATGGTGCGCTCAAGACTGTGTACTCCCGTGGGTGACATGATCCCACCACCTTCGTATACGAGCTTCCTTCCCCTTCTTGCTTAAATCGCGCGCCAACTCTCGCCTCGTAAATCGGCAAGCAGTTGTCAGTGGCGTCGGACGGCTCGCAGGACGGCGTCGCGGATGGTGATCGATTGCCCGTCGGGGTCGACGACCTGACGTTCGGGCGTCGCGGTGACGATATGCCAGTCGTCCGGGTCCAGGGTGGCCGCGACCTGGTCCGCTGTGAACAGGAGGTCGGGAAAGTGGTGGCGTCCGATCGAGGTTTCCAGATCGTGACCGACGATGAGGAGCGTTCCGCCTGGGCGTACAGCCGCGGCCAGCCGTCGGTGCAGTGACTCGAGCTCTGGGCGGGGTAGGTGCATAAACTGCGCCGACACCAGGTCGAACCGCAGCGGCGCGGGATCCCAGGCCAGGACATCGGCCTGCTGCCAGGTGATCCGGCCGGCGATCTCGGCGCCGGCCTCGGCGGCCTGCTTGGCGGCGCGATCCAACGCCACGCGGGACACGTCGACCCCGGTGACACGCCAGCCTTGGGCGGCCAGCCAGATCGCGTCCGCGCCTTCACCGCTGCCGACGTCCAGCGCGGTAGCCGGGGCAAGATCGGTGGCGACGGCGACAAGGTGCGGGTTGGCGTTGCCACTCCAGATTCGGTCGGACGAACTGTAGCGCTCGTCCCAGAACTCCTGGGTGAACATGACGCTGACGTCGGGGTGATCGTGGCCGACCGCGTGCATTGTCCGGTAGGCCGTTACGGCATGTTGGGTGTCCTCGGTGATCAGATCCGCGTTGATGGCAGCGGCGGCGGAGACGCCCTCGGCGGCCGCGGTGACGACCTGTGCCATGAGATTGGTGACGTTGCCGGCGACCCACACGCCCGGGACTTCGGTCAGACCGGTGGGGTCGGCGGCGACGAACACACCATGACCGGAGGGGTGGGGGGTGGCGTGCAGCCCGAGGGTGGCCAGCACCTGCGAGGATGCCACGAACTGCGGCGCGACGACCACCGCCTGCCGGGCTACAAACGTGCCGTCGGATAGACGCACCCCGGTGATCCGGTCGTCGGCGACTTCGACGGAGTCCACGAGGCCGGTGACGACCCGCACGCCGGAGGCGGCCAGTTGCTCGGCTTGTTCTTCGGTCAGGGCAGGTGCGGTGTGGGTGAACAACACGAGATCCGAGGTCAACTGCCGGAACAGCAACGTCTGGTGCATAGCCGCGGCTCCGGTGCCGAGGACGCCGACGGCCTGGTCACGGATCTCCCACCCATGGCAGTACGGGCAGTGCACCACATCTCGGCCCCACCGCTGCCGTACACCCCTGATGTCGGGCAGTTCATCCACCAACCCCGTGGTCACCAGCAACCGTCGGGCGCTGACGACCCTGCTCTCATCGAAGACCACCTCGAACCCATCCGCTGTACGGCGCGCCGACTGCGCCTCGCCATGGACGACGAGGCCACCGTAGTGTTCGACCTCCTTACGGCCGGTCTCGATCAGCTCCGCCGGGCTGATGCCGTCCAGGGACAGGAACCCGTGCACCCCCGAGGCGGGGGCATTACGCGGCGCCCCCGCGTCGATCACGACCACCGAGCGCCGTGCCCGCCCCAACACCACCGCCGCGCTCAAACCGGCGGCCCCGCCACCGATCACCGCGACATCGAACCTCTGCCCCAACTGCTCTGCCTGGGTCATCGCGACCACCTCCACCCACACCATGCGATCGCAGACTCAAGGAGCGCAAACATTGTTGCTGTTATGGCAAGCTGGCTGTATGGAGGACAACCTGGACAGCGTGCTCGCCGCCGTCGGACCCCGGCTGCGCACGCTCCGGCGGCAACGCGAGACCACGCTGGCCGACCTGTCCGCGACCACCGGCATTTCGGTCTCCACCCTGTCCCGGCTGGAATCCGGCCATCGCCGCCCCACCCTGGAACTGCTCCTGCTACTGGCCCAGGCGTACGGCGTTCAGATCGACGAACTCATCGGCGCCCCACCAACCGGCGACCCCCGGGTCCACCTGCGCCCCGTCACCTACAACGGCATGACCATGGTCCCGCTGACCCGCCGCGCCGGAGGCGTACAAGCGTACAAACTGATCATTCCCGTCTCCCCCCAGCGACCCCCCGACCAGAAAACCCACGAAGGTTACGAATGGATCTACGTCCTCAACGGCCGCCTCCGCCTGCTCCTCGGCGATAAAGATCTTGTCATCACCCCAGGCGAAGCGGCCGAGTTCGACACCCGCATCCCCCACTGGTTCGGCACCGCCGACCCCACCCCCGTCGAGGTCCTCAGCCTCTTCGGCCGCCAGGGCGAACGCGTCCACCTCCGCGCAAAATCCGTACACGACTAGGCCGGGCCGCCGCAGAGCGCTGGATAGAGCCACCCGACCGCTCCAAGGCGAGGACGCTGTCAGCCGTAGTCCCCCTGGAACCGCTGCATCTGGGCCACATAATCCTCGGACGGCTCCAGACCTACTGCGGCGTGGCCGCGTTACAACTCGGTCAAATGCGGCGTGTGGCTGGGGAGGGTGTTGCTGGCCCCGCCTCGACTGTCCCATGCGATGCTCCGGCGGGCCCGCTTGTGGAGTCCAGTTTATCGACGATTTATTCAACATTTATCAGCGTGATCAAGTATCATTGAAAGATGTTCACGCCCAACTTCACGATCTCACCGTCGATCGCTACGGCGCTGATGGCCATCGAGGGGGACCGTCAGGCGATCATAGAGCTGCCGATCAACGTAGAGGTGCTGGCCGGGCTCCGCCAGACTGCCAAGCTCGCCGCGACCCACTACTCCACGCAGATCGAAGGCAACCGGCTCACCCAGGCGCAGGTCAGCGAGGCACTGCAGGGAGCGCACTTCCCGGGACGAGAGCGCGACGAGGTGGAGGTGCGGAACTACTATCGCGCGCTCGAATACGTCGAATCCCTGGCCGCAGCCACCGGGCCGATCGACGAGACGAAGATGCGCCGCGTCCATGGGCTGGTCCAAGATGGCATGAAGAGGCCCTCACCCTACCGGCCTGGCCAGAACGTCATCCGGGATGCCGCCACCGGACGCATCGTCTACATGCCGCCCGAGGCCGGAGACGTGCCTGTCCTCATGGCCGACCTCTTCGAGTGGATCAACGAGCAGCTGAACAGACGGGAGCTGCCGGCTCCCATCGTCGCGGCCATCACGCACTACCAGTACGCCACGATCCACCCGTACTACGACGGCAACGGGCGTACAGCCCGCCTGCTGACTACGCTGGTGTTGCACCGGGCCGGCTACGGCTTGAAGGGCATCTACTCCCTGGAGGAGCATTATGCCCGCGATCTCATGGCGTACTACGCGGCGCTGACGGTCGGCCCTTCGCACAACTACTACTTGGGGCGCGCGGAGGCGGACATCACCGGCTTCGTGGGCTTCTTCTGCGTGAGCATGGCGGATGCCCTCGGTGCGGTTCGCGTCCGCGTAACGGAGGCCCAGGCGGGCGGCGCCGTCTCCGGCCGTGACGATTCGGCGGCGTTGCGGCAGCTCGATCCGCGCGCCCGCCGGTTGCTCGAGCTCTTTCGCGACCACGGGATCGTGACCGGTGCCCAGATCGCCTCCCACCTGGGCCTCAGCCCGCGGACGGTGGCCCCCCTCGCCCGCCGATGGGTCCAAGACGGACTGCTGGAGATCCACGGCTCGGCTCGCAAGACCCGTTCCTACCAGTTGAGCCCTCGCTACGAACGCCTGATCCACTGAACCCCCGATAGCCCTACAGAGGTGTTCTCCCGCGTGGATCGAATCCGCCATCAAAGCTCAGCCAGCGCAAACGATGGCTAGCAGCGGTAGGTATGCGCCTGATCGATAATCACTGGTTGTTCGTCGACGATCCCTGGCGGTGAAGGCGCCAGGCATGATCGCTTGCTTATGCTGACTGAGGGCGATCAGTTGTTCCCGGCAACCCTGAAGATCGGAAAGGGCCCCGGATTAACTCCGAGACCCTCTCTCAGCTGGTGAAACGGGTCGGGGTGGCGGTGCGCTGGTTCAGGACATAGGAAACGGGTGTCTCAAGACATAGGAAACCCGGAGAAGTGTGTCTCCAGACATAGGAAACACCCGAGATCAAAAGTCTGGTTCCTGTGTCAAAAGCCAGGCTTGTCATCACCGCCGTTGTCGTCGAGGGCCGCTCCCAAGCAGAGGTTGCCCGCTCCTACGAGGTCTCCAAGAGCTGGGTGTCCAAGCTCGTCGCCCGCTACCGTGAGCAGGGCGAGGCGGCGTTCGAGCCCCTGTCCAGACGACCGAAGACCTCACCGACCGCCATCGACGCCGCGACCGTCGAGTTGATCGTCCGGCTCCGCAAACAGCTGTCCGATCAGGGCCTGGACGCCGGACCCGACACCATCGCCTGGCACTTACACCACCACCACAGCAAGACGGTCTCCCGGGCCACCATCAGCCGCTATCTGACCCGCCACGGACTGGTCACCCCCGAGCCGAAGAAACGGCCACGCTCCTCCTACATCCGCTTCCAAGCAGCGCTGCCGAATGAAACCTGGCAGGCCGACTTCACCCACTACCGGCTCGCCGACGGCACCGACGCCGAGATCCTCACCTGGCTGGACGACCACTCCCGCTACGCCCTGTCGGTGACCGCCTGGCCCCGCGTCACCGGCCCGATCGTCCGCGACACCTTCCGCCAAGCCGTCCGCGATCACGGCGTCCCGGCCTCCACCCTGACCGACAACGGCATGGTGTTCACCACCCGCCTGGCCGGCGGCCGCGGCGGCCGCAACGCCTTGGAACACGAACTGCGCCGCCTGCACGTGACCCAGAAGAACTCCACCCCCAACCACCCCACCACCTGCGGAAAGGTCGAGCGGTTTCAGCAGACCATGAAGAAGTGGCTGCGTGCCCAGCCCGCTCAGCCGGCCACCATCGCCGGTCTGCAGGCCCTCATCGACCGCTTCGTCGACGCCTACAACCACCGCCGCCCGCACCGATCCCTGCCGCACCTCGCCACTCCCGCAGCGGTCTACGACACCCGGCCCAAGGCCCTCCCCGCCGGCAGCCGCGATCCTGACACCCACACCCGGGTCCGCCACGACCGCATCGACGAATCCGGTGTCGTCACCCTGCGGATCGGCGGCCGGCTTCACCACATCGGCATCGGACGAACCCACGCCCGAACCCACGTCATCCTGCTCGTCGCCGATCTCCACGTCCGGGTCGTCGCCGCCACCACCGGAGAACTCCTCCGCGAGCTGACCATCGACCCCACCCGCGACTACCAACCCCAAAACAGAAAGAAACCCCCGAACCCGTAGGTTCGAGGGTTTCCGATGTCTTGAGACATCACAGGGTCGGGGTGGCGGGATTTGAACCCACGGCCTCTTCGTCCCGAAGCAAATCGAACACTCATCCGGTTCATGATCAGACCTCTCCTGACGTGCTGATAGTCGTCCGCGAACGTACTCTGGCGTTCGTGATCGTCTGTCACTGTTGTCACGCAGTTGGTCACTCACCGCCGGTACCGCGATCTGCATACGCGCGTTCCTTCCACGGCCGTGCTTCGCGCGAAGAGCGCTGCAACATGTTGCAGCCATCCGCGCGTAGCGCGACTCTGGAAGACGCGCGAAGCGCCTCTTGGGCAACTGTGCTGGGGGAGACTCGCCGGGTAGCTGTTCCTCATGATCAGTTACGTTTCTTGCACGTAGATAGCTATCCGGGGACATGAGGGACACGGGGGACACGCATCGAGCATGCATCGGATCAGCCGACTCGTATACCGGTTGCGTCCACGGAGGTGAGTTGGGATGAAACGGCCGACCTCACTGCGGCCGTCAACGGGGCGATGACGCTGCAATGGTGCCCGGCGGTGAGGTCAGGGTGAAACCTGCCGAGTTCTCGAAGGTCGAGCTCTACGACGTCTTGCCGCAATGGTGCCGGGTGGTGAGGCCGGGGTGAAACAGCTGTTCAGGGCGGCGGTCGCGCGCCTGCGGAAGATGCCGCAATGGTGTCCGGCGGTAAGGCCGGGGTGAAACGGAGGCGCGGAAGCAGGGTTGGCCGGCCTCGAAGATGCCGCAATGGTGCCCGGCGGTGAGGCCGGGATGAAACGTGATCTTCGCAGCTCGGTGGTGGCCGATCGCAGGCCGCAATGAAGCCCGGCGGCGAAGCCGGGTGAACGCAAATGGGACCCCGACGACGCCCGCGACCACGCCACGCCACAATGAAGCCCGGCTGTGAGGCCGGGGTGAGACCAGATGAGTTCGGCCGGTTCCATCACCGCATCCTGCCGCAATGAAGCCTGGTGGTGAGGCCAGGTGAGACCGCCGAGGTGGAGACGCGGCGCGTGAGATACGGCAAGCCGCAATAAGGCCCGGCGGTGAAGCCGGGGTGAAACCTGGTACGCGACCGCGCCCTTGAAACTCGCGCAGGTCCAGGGCCACCTTCACCGAATCGCGGGTGCCGCAATGGGGCCCGGCGGTTAGGTCGGGTGAAACGGTGGAGACGAACTCGACTGTGTCCTGCGGAAGGTCATGCCGCAATGGAGTCCAGCGGTGAGGCTTGGATAAAACGGCGGCCGACCGATATCAACTGATATCCCGTTCTTCGCCGCAATGGAACCCGATGACGCTGTGATGAAACCCTCCACGCAGGGCACCTCGTCGCGTGGCCTCACCCCGCAGCCGCAATGGAACCCGGCGGTGAAGCCGGGATAAACCTTCTGCATGCCCGTCATATTTGCGCAGGCCGAGCTGCTGCAATGGAGCCCAGCGGTAAGGCTGGAATGAAAGCTGGTGTCCGTGCCGCCCGTGGTGTCGCCGTCGTACGCGCCGCAATGGGGCCCGGCGGTGAGGCCGGGTGAAACAGTCTCCGTGATCCTGCTCACCATCTACTGGGTGCTGCCGCAATGGAACCCGGCGGTGAAGCCGGGATAAACCTTCTGCATGCCCGTCATATTTGCGCAGGCCGAGCTGCTGCAATGGAGCCCAGCGGTAAGGCTGGAATGAAAGCTGGTGTCCGTGCCGCCCGAGGTGTCGCCGTCGTACGCGCCGCAATGGGGCCCGGCGGTGAAGCCGGGTGAAACCGTCGTCCCACCCGATCGCACCTACAAGGCATCCGAGCCGCAATGGGGCCCGGCGGTGAGGCCGGGTGAAGCTCAGAAGGCGGGTTGATATCGGCATCACACTTGACGCCGCAATGGAGCCCGGCGGTGAGGCCGGGTGAAGCTCCTCACGCAGGTCCGAGACCTGCTGGACGACCTGAACGCCGCAATGGAGCCCGGCGGTGAGGCCGGGTGAAACGACGTAGCCCTCGCCCTTCGTCTCCGGTTCAGCCCAGCCGCAATGGAGCCCGGCGGTGAGGCCGGGTGAAACGCGGGAGCTCGCGCGGGCCCAGCGTCAGGCCGCCATGCCGCAATGTAGCCCGGCGGTGAGCCGGGTGAAACGCCAGCCAGGTCGGCCTGACCCGCTCCTCCATCGCGCCGCAATGGAGCCCGGTGGTGAGGCCGGGTGAAACTTGCCGGGGTAGGCGAACACCACCACGTAGGCGACGCCGCAATGGAGCCCGGCGGTGAGGCCGGGTGAAACATCTGCTCTTGCGTCAGGGTCACACCCCACCACTTGCCGCAATGGAGCCCGGCGGTGAGGCCGGGTGAAACGAGCCGTACCGCGGCCACTGCGGGCGATGGCATCTCAGCCGCAATGGAGCCCGGCGGTGAGGCCGGGTGAAACGCGGTCGCGTCCACGCGGGTGTAGTCGCGCAGCAGGCCGCAATGGAGCCCGGCGGTGAGGCCGGGTGAAACGGGTGTGACCAGGTCCCGCCTCGCGGGCGACCGCGAGCCGCAATGGAGCCCGGCGGTGAGGCCGGGTGAAACGGTTTGCGAGCTGGCGTTACTACGGAAGGTTACCAATTCGGGCATCCATACTGTCCGCTTTATGTCGCAGACGGTTTGTATGTCCTTCGGAACCTAGTGGGGGAATCGTGTGCACTGGTGGTTCCGAACCTTCGCGGCCAGGACTGCGTCGTGTGTTTTATCAAGAGGCTGGCCCAAGTGGGCATCCGGATTCTATTGGAGTGTTCAAATCGCACGGGAATTGTCGGTGTCGGCCAGTAGAGTGCGCTTCCTCGCCGTGTTGGCGGACTGTCTACATCTGTGAGGTGTGCGCTCTATGCATGCTGCTCGGCAGTGGGCCGAGTTCGGCGATTTTGTCGCGTGCGCGGTCGGTGAGGAGCTTGCGCCCTACCCGTACCAGGCCAAACTCGCCCAGGAGGGGCTGCCGGACCTGCTGCGCGTGCCGACCGGGGGCGGCAAGACGGTCGCGGCGGTGCTGCCATGGTTGTGGCGCACTACGGCATTGCCCCAGGGAACTCCGTGCCGTCTGGTGTACGTGCTGCCGTTGCGGACGCTCGTCGAGCAGACAGCGGGCAAGGTGGCGACGTGGCTGTTCAACCTCGGCCTGCGTGCCTCCCTGGATCCCAGGGAGACCACTCGTGAGGACCGGGTGGTCCTCCAGGTGATGATGGGCGGCGCGGATCGGCAGGACGACCTCTGGCAGTTGGAGCCGGATAGACGGGCCGTTCTCATCGGCACGCAGGACATGATCCTCAGCCGTGCCCTAATGCGTGGGTATGCCGAGGCGCGGGCGAAATGGCCGATCTCCTACGCCCTGCTGCACGCGGACACACAGTGGGTGTTTGACGAGACGCAGTTGCTCGGGCCCGCGTTGCCGACTAGCGCACAGCTTCAGGGGCTGCGGGATGCGCTGGGCACGGCCGCGTCGACACAGACCATGTGGATGTCGGCGACCCTGGCCGAGGAGGGACTGACCACCGTAGATCACGACACTGGCGGGTTGCGGACGGTCGAGTTGTCGGCCGAGGACCGGGGCGGTGATCTGGCCAAACGGTTGAACGCGACCAGGACCGTGCAACGCTTAGCCCTGCCCACAGACGCCAAGGGTTATCCAGCTGCGCTTGCACGTGAATTGCTGGAGCGGCATCGGCCGGGGACGCGGACGATCGCGGTTGTAAACACGGTGGAGCGTGCCACGGCGGTGTGTGAGGCAGCACACAAGGCCGATCCGCAGGCCGATGTGGTGTTGATCCACTCCCGGTTCCGTCCGGCCGAGCGGAGCACCCTCATGGATCTGGTCACGGCTGACCCACCTTCGGCGGGGCGGATCGTGATCTCCACACAGGTCTTGGAAGCGGGCGTGGACATCACCTCACGAACCCTCTATACCGAGGCCGCGCCGTGGAGTTCGATCGTGCAGCGGGCCGGACGGTGCAATCGCGGCGGGGACTACCCTGCAGCATCCCTGCTGTGGAGCACGCCGCCAGCCGGGCGAGATCCAGCCGCACCGTACGCGCTTGAGGATATGGACGCCACGACGAAGGTGCTGGCCGAACTGGAGGGCATGGCGGTCACCTCCACCCAGTTGCAGCGGCGTCAGGTGCGGCAGACACCGGAACTGCATCCGGTCGTACGGCGCCGTGACCTGCTCCAGCTCTTCGACACTATGCCGGATCTGACCGGAGCCGACATCGACGTGGGCCCGTGGATCCGGGACGGCGACGACGGTGGCGTCTTCGTGGCTTGGCGCGACTGGTCGGCCACCGGTGGCCAGCCGGGCGAGGACGAACCGTGGCCGTCGCGGGAGGAACTGTGCCCGGCGCCACTCGCCGACGCACGGAAACTGGCCGGCCCAGACAGTGGTGTGCGGCGGGTGTGGGTGCGGGATCGGATCTCAGGGGCCTGGCGGCGCGTGAACCGGCAGGACGTTGTGCCTGGTGCCGTGCTGCTGGCCGATGCCTCTGGGGGAGGTTATGACCCGCTGCTCGGCTGGGCTCCCGGCAGCCGTGATGCGGTCAAGGTGCTCACCCCGGCACGGCCTGCCCAATCGGAGTCTGGCGACGACTCGATCGGCGAGGACCCGCTGTCGTCGCGTGGACAGCCGTGGGTGAGTCTGACTCAGCACTTGCAAGATGTTGAGAAAGAGGTGGCTGACCTCGTCGGCCTGATCCGTATGCCGGGGCTGAAAGCCGCACACATCACTGCTGCGGAACTTGCCGGGCGCTACCACGACCTGGGCAAGTGTCATGAGGTGTTCCAGGAGACGCTTCACAAAGCAGGGGATAGCCCGATCGAGGGTCTGCTGGCGAAATCGCCGGGCGGCTGTCTGCGGCATTCCCGGCCGTACTTCCGCCACGAGTTGGTCACTGCGTTGATGCTCTCTCACTCGTCCTGCCGCTTGCTGGACGGTCAGCCGGAACGTGATCTGATCGTCTACCTGGCCGCCGCGCACCACGGCAAGGTGCGCCTCAGCGTGCGGTCAGTACGGGATGAATCCACCACCAAGACGCCGACCGTGCTCGGGGTGGCCGACGGAGACCAGACGCCGCCGGTGTCCCCGATACCGGGGGAGCAGATCGGGCCACTCACATTGTCGGCTGGGTCACTACGGATCGGAGCCGCCGACGGTGACTCCTGGACGGCCAGGGCGGTGGCCTTGCGAGACCGGCCGGACCTGGGGCCGTTCCGGTTGGCGTTCCTGGAGGCGCTGGTGCGGATCGCCGACATGCGAGTCAGCCGCAGGTACCGGGAGGGTCAGTGAATCGGATCAGTCTTCGTGGGTGCCGGGCCGATGCGCTGGCTGGCTACCTCCAGGCGCTTGGCCTGCTGCGGGTGATCGCCGCGCAGATCGATCCCGAGGCACGGCTGCATTGGCGTGGTGATGTCGCCGTACTAAGCACGAGGCTCAGTGAGGAGGACCTGCTGACCTGGCTGGTCCGCTCGTACGTACCTGCGGCGATCGTCTCGCCGTGGAACTCCGGCTCGGGCTTCGCAGGCAATGGCAAGAGCCGCAGCGCCGAGCAGGCGTTACAGGCAGTGCAGGACCTCGGCGAGGAACGGTTCGGTCTGTTGCAGGCGGCGATCGCAGCCGCATGGCAGGTGGTGGCCGAAGGCCGGCGGCGCGGCTGGGGCGGCAAGAAAGAGGAGCTGTGGGAGAAGTCCCACAAGATCGACGTGGTCCGGCTGTGCCGTAACACGCTGCCTGATGATGCGCTGGCCTGGCTGGATGTGGCGGTCACGCTGACCGTGGACGATCTGGCCTTCAACGCCCTGGCCGGTACGGGCGGCAACTTCGGGCGGCAGGACCTGTCGGCCACCTACTACGACCGGCTGCTGCAACTGATGGGGCCCAAGGCCAAGCCCGCGCAGAGCCGCGGATGGGTGGAGGCGGCGCTGCTCGGCCGGGAAGACGTCGCCTACCTGCGGGAAACCGTCGGCCAGTACGACCCGGGCCGGGCGGGCGGCATCCATTCGGCCGCCGATGAGAAAGGCGACGGGTTCGCCAACCCGTGGTCGTTTGTGCTGGTGATGGAGGGCACGCTGCTGTTTGCCAGCGCCGCTGTACGCCGCAACGGGAGCGGCAACACGGGCGAGGCCAAACCGTTCTTCACCCGCTCGACCCCGCTCGGGCACGGCAGCGCGGCCGAGGCCGAGCCGGTCAAAGGTGAGCAGTGGGTGCCGCTGTGGGACCAGCCCGCCGCCGCCGGGGAGGTGGCCCACCTGATCGGGGAAGGCCGGGCCCAGTGGCGGCACCGGCAGGCCACCTCAGGGCTGGAGTTCGCGATGGCGCTGGCCTCACTCGGTGTAGATCGCGGACTGACCGCTTTCCATCGGTTCGTAATCGCCGAACGGCTGGGACAAAATCCCCTCGCCATCCACGCCGGAAAGATCACCGTGGCATCACGGCCGGAGGAGGGGTTGCTACGCGGACCGTACCAGTGGCTGGAACAGGTCCGCAGGGCAGCCCCGCCCACCGGTATCGCCACCGCGCTGCGTCGGGCGCAGCGTGAGGTATTCGCCGTCGCCGCCGGTGAAGGGTCCCAAGCGCTGGTCCGGTTCGTGATCGAGTTCGGTCGGCTGCATGAACTGGTTGGCAAATCCGGGCGTACGCGCGCCGACGTCGCACCGTACAAGACGGTCGGGCGAGCGGCCGACTGGCTTGCAGCGCTACAGGACGGTTCACCGGAGCTGTGGCTGGCCACCGGAATCGCCGGACTGCGGGATGATCCCAAACCGCGCGGGCCGCAGATCCGCGCCCTGCTGAGCCGGGCCGACGGCGCGGCATGGCAGGACGCGCCCGGCTGCGGTGTCGAGCCACACGGCGCGACCCTCGTCCGGGCGCTCGCCCAAGCCCACCGGATCAGAGCCCTCCACGTCGATGCCGTGCGATCTGGCCAGGGAGAGGACGAGGCCGCCCGCGGAGTGCAGACTGCCTACACACACGGAGGACGGCTCCCGATCAGCCTGCTGGCCGCCTTCACTGTCGGCGAGGTCCGCGACGATCTAGTTGCCGACTACCTGCGCGGCCTGCTCGCGCTCGGGTACGGCTCCGGCAGCAGTGCGCCCTGGCCACTATTTAAGCTCTGCCTGCCGGACTGGACGCTGTCGCTACTGCTGCCGTTCTACGGCACCGGCGAACTGACCGTGCGCATGCCGGATCCGCGAAGCGGGGAGCAGTCGTTGAAGACGATACGGCTCGCGCCTCGTCCGGGCTGGATCGCGCGCCTGATCGCGGGAGGGGCGGACGGTGTGGTCCGGGAGGCGCTGCTGCGCCTACGCATGGCCGGGCTACAGCCCCGCATCTCCCAGCTACCCCACTCCCGGATCGACGCCCCCCGTCTGGCCGCCGCCCTGCTGCTACCGGTCACCCGGCGCGAACGCGAACGGTGCCTCGTCCGGATCTGCGTCGCCGAAACCACCGACCATGCCATCCCCAACATCGAAGGAGTCCCCGCGTGATCCCCCTGGATGAGCCACGCCTGCGTTACACGGCCCACCTGCAGCCCATGCTGGGCTCGACCTTCCAGGCCACCAGCTTCCCCGACATCGGCGCCGCCAAATTCTCCCGCGTGCGGGGCGGAGACAGCCTGCTGGTGGAGTCGGTCCAGTCCATGGCCAACCGGCTGGAGGCCACCGCCTGGGACCGCGCCGAACGCCACCCGGCCGCCCTGGTCCAGGCCCTGCCATACGTGCGTGTGCACCGCAGGGACAACCCCGAGGAACACCTCACCTCCTCCCGCGAGGAGGCCCACCGGCTCGCCTCGGCGTTCGTGCGCGACTCCACCCTGGACGGCTCGCCCATGCTGGAGGTCATCCGCGACCGACTCGGCCTGGCCAAAGACACTCCGCTCAACTACCCCCGGATGGCCCGCGCGCTGCTGGCGCTGGACCCGTTCTGCCTGCTGCACGGCGTGTTCTTCAGCCACAAGGTCTGGCTCGGCCAGCCCAGATTCACCCGCGCCGCCTCCGCCGTCATCGAGGCGCACGAAGTACGGGAGGTCATCAGCGGCGGCCGCAAGGCCGACCACGTACGCCACCAACTCCTGGAAGGCGAAGGCGGAACCAGCGAAGGCTACGGCTCCATCCCCTTCCACCGCATCGAATGGACCGCCGGCGACATCAAGGCCATGTTCGTCGTGGACATCGATCTCCTGCGCTCCTACGGCCTGGGCGCAGGCGTGACCGAACTGCTGGCGCTGATCGCGCTCTGGGAGATCCGTACGCTGCTGGCGCGCGGGCTGCGGCTGCGCACCGCCTGCGACCTTGAGATGACCGAACAGCCCAAGGAACTGCCCGAACAGGCCGAACTAGAAGCCCGCATCACCGAACTCATCACTGCGGAAGGTCTCGGCGCGGACCCGATCACCGTGCTGTGGAAGGGCTGACATGCCCGTCGTCCTAGCCATGAACTTCCCCTGGGGCCGCTACCACGCCACCCCCTGGGGACGGTACGTGAACGAGGGAACCGTGGAGGTCCCGCCGTCCCCGTGGCGGTTGCTGCGCGCCCTGTACTCCACGTGGCAGTTGCGGGCACCGGAGTTGGAGGAGCACGTGGTGCGCTCGCTGCTGAGCGCGCTGGCGGTTCCGCCGTCCTACCTGATTCCGCCCTACCGAATCGCGCATTCCCGGCACTACTACCCCGACAGCAAACACCGCAGCGGATCATCCAGCACCGACAAGGCCGTCGACGCCTTCGCCGTCCTGGACGGCGACCAGACCATCTACGCCGTCTGGCCCGTCGATCTGGATCCCGAGCAGCGAGAAGCGCTCAGCCGGCTGGCCAAGTTGACCCCTTACATCGGTCGGGCCGACTCCACCTGCGAAGTCCAAGTCCTCGACCGGGTCCCTCAGGAGATCCGATACCCGTACGCTCAGCCGGTCGGCCTGGACGATGACGACCTGGGGCACGGCCACCAACCGGTGGAGGTTCTGTGCCCTGAACTGCCGCTCGACTTGGACGCGCTAATCCAACGTCCCGTCGACATCCGCGCCGCCAAACTGCTCTACCCCAAGAGCACAAAGAAGGTCACCTATTCGGTGCCCGCTCCCTCCGAACCGCTGCGGCCGGTCACCCACGTCGACTCGGTGGTCACCGTGGTACGGCTGACCATCAGCGGGATCCGGCAACCACGCCTGGCCCACACCGTCCCGCTCACGGACGCGCTACGCGGTGCGTGCATCAAGATCCTCACCCGGCAGGGCGGCGCGTTCGACAGCATGCTCGCTGGCAAGTCCGCCGACGGCAAACCGCTCACCGACAACCACCGTCACGCCCATTTCCTCCCCTACGACGCCGACCAGGACGGCCGCATCGACGAGATCATCGTCTGGACCCCCGGCGGCCTGACCGCTCAGGAGGTCGCCGTCCTGGACATCCTCGGCAGACGCAGCGTCGGCGTACCGGAAGGCGTGACCGGCCCACGTGACCTGCGTCTACTCCTCACCGCCTCCGGCGGCGACGACCTGCTACCCGAGGAGTGGGTCCGTCCCGCCCACCGCTGGCGCTCAGTCACCCCCTTCGTACCATCCCGCCACCACAAAAGCCGCCAGAACTACAACGAATTCGTCCACAACGAGGTCGCCCGCGAACTGACCTACCACGACAGATCACCTGACGGCCTGAGCATCCAAGCGAGCCTCAACCCCGCCTTCGTCGGATTCATCCGCCGCCGCTGGCGCGACAAAAAAGCCACCCAGTCAAGTATCGGACATGCCCTCGAACTGGAGTTCCCGCGACCGACCTCCGGCCCCATCACACTGGGCCACCTGTCCCACTTCGGCCTCGGCCTCTTCCGCACGTCCGATTGACCGCTCCAGACCGCCGCTACTTGACAACTGCAGACCACGAACGCCCTCAACCCCGTCGAAGCGCTTCTTGCAGGTAGATGCCTATCTGGGGACATGGGGGACACGGGGGACGCTCATAGAGCAGGCATCAGATCTAGCCGACTCGTGTACCTGGCCCTCACCGGCCGGTTGCCCCCAAACACGCCTTCCAAGTCTGCGGAACTCCGTACGCGCTGGTTCAAGGGGGCGTCCGAGCAGGGCATGAACGTGACAACGGACCCTGCTGAATGAGCCCGAACGTGGGTGAACTGAGACTCAAATTGAGACCCTCACGCTTGTGCTCACCTGGGCATCTGGTGGCATCTCGTGGCTGGTGAGGCCACAGGAAGGCTGTAACACTTCGGGGGTGAGGGCCTCCGGAGTGTTACAGCTACCAAATGTCCCTGGCCGCGAGGGCTACTCGATGAGCGAGTGGAGAGCGGCGGCAATGCCGATGCTGGCCGCCAGCGCTGCGGTCGGACCCCCGATCGCGTCGGCGGACGCTCCCGCGATGGTCGAGATGATCACGATAATCGCCCAGCGCTGAGGCAGTCGCTTCGGGGGGAGTCCGTCCGAATCCTTGTCATCGCGTCGTACGGTAGGCATGCGTCGTGCTCCTAGGTGAGATGGGTAGCTCGCGGCGTATCGAGTGGCCTCCGGTGGCATCCGGAGGCCACTCACCGCCTGGTCGAATCCACCTGGGTGGTCGCCAGGAACCATGGTGCGCGAGGTAAGCCAAGATCGCGAGCGGTAGGATGACGCACATTGACCCGCCCTCTCTTTGCTACCCACTGGGCGTATGTTTTGCCTGCTAGCCAGGGCGGGTCAAAGTGTTCAGGTCACAGTGCAGGAAGTGAGACTGTCTCGTCCCTAGGAGGCGACATGGATGCCGTAGATCCGTTACGGGTCGACCGCCGACTTGCACGCCTCGAACTCTTGGCGCGCAGGGTTCGTCCGGCTATCGAAGCGTTGGGAACACGGGGACGGTGGCCGGATGGCGTCCGGATACGGCGCCGGTTCATCTACCGAACTCCGCCCGCGGCGGATATTTACTCGGACCGTGCAGTGCCACCTCGTGAGCAGCGGCCACCAGCTACAAGACTGATAGCACCCAAGGGGATAACGCTAAGATTCTATCTTATTGCTCTATGTGAAGCTCAGATGCATACGCGTGTCGGCAGTCATCCAACAAATCACATGCGCCTACTTGGTGACGGAGAAGGAGATGGGTGGCTTAACCTAGTGGCATCTCCTGTCGAAACCCAATTGGGCGGACGGAATTATATAAGCGATCGAGACAAGCAATTGCGCTCGTTGCAAGGGGCATTGCGTGTCTTATCAGGCGAAGGAGTGCAGTTAGTCAGCCTTCCGGGCTTTAGTAAGCCTAAGAACAAGTACGAGAACTTCGAGCTGCTAGATGAAGGGGGCGCGAGGAGGGGGAGCCCAGAGCTTTACAAGGTGCCCCGTTCTAGTGAGGCGCACTTTGTGCTCCCCTGTGATTTCTTCAGATACGGCTGGATTCACGTGCTTGACGATAGTGAAATAACATTTCTGATGATGCTTACCTTCCTTCATGCCGATCTCCAGTTTGATGGCGAAGAGTTTGAATCCGATCACTACGTCTCTGTATCGAGTAGCGAGCGTCTCTTGCATTTCGGTATGAGCCGAGATGCCTATGAGGCTCATTGGACATTGCGTCGATTTGGCCTGATCGATATGAAACCTGGTAAGGGCCGCTTCCCGGATGGGCGTGTGCGGGGATTCGATCCATATCGCAACGCACCCCTGCATCGATTTCGTTTACTAGCACATGGCTTTGGGAGGCCAGCATTAGGGGTCGTACACTCCACGCTTTCAGCAATTCGTGCAGAGGGCGCACACTAATCTCATCTTTCCGTTCTAGCTTGCAGCCTGCGAGGCGAGGGATTGGGCAGCCCTCCACTGTCCAGTCCCTGTGGGGCGAGACAGCATCGCAGGTCTCCAGATCCTTCGGCACCGGGGGCAGTGGGATCGGTCACGACACAGGGACTTGGTCCCTCATGTTGCTGATCACGGGTTGCGGCCTCCGCTTACTGGTGGCAACTTCCGTTCGCCGAGCACGGTTTTCTCCGAAGAAGGCCGGAGCGGGACCCTTCAGTACGGGAGACCAAGTCCGTCGCGTTTAGAACGTATCGATGATCTCTTGTAGCCAGGAATCTAGGCCGCCAGGCTTTGCTGCAATTCCGTAAGACACTATTCGCTTGCTCTCGACGCGAAAGGTTCGGCCGTTTTGTTCCACCTCTTCGAGGTGATCTATTACGATATAGGAATCGACATTAGTTGTTACGATACCACTGATTAATTGTGGTTTGAGGGGATGAACTGTTGGGCCACCGCTTAGACCTGCTGGGGCGGGGATATTCATTTCTCCCGCGAAGTACTGATGGCCGGATGGGCTCCTGTAGCCAAAGAACCGCTGGAAGTGGCCCTTGAAGAGTCTCCCGGGTGGGAGCACAGTCGTTGATGCCACATCAGGATATCCGAACGCCAGAAAGTCTTGCCCTTCGGACAGTTCTGAGTTGATGCCCATGAAGTTTTGGTTTGGAATGTCATTCTCAAAGGCATCAACGAGCAGTACGGCTATGTCTGTAGTGGGGTGTCTCTCGGCCCGGATAACTGATCGCAGCTGCTTGTCGCCCGGTAGTAGAACGAATGCTTTGTTATCATCAGGCAGGCAATGAGCGGCGGTGAGGATGATATTGCGCTTGAGGTAGGCGGCGCAGCTCCCTCCGAATCGGAACGATTCTCCATTGGTGCCTACGTGGATAACCATTCCTGTGGCTAAGGAAATGTAGAGAGGCATTAGATCAGAATACATTAGGTGTGCGGGAGCATGTGCCGGGACGCTGGCGTTGCATGGCGAAGCGGAAGAGGGCTGCAACATTGAGCACAGCCGAGTTAGTTGGTGCGGGGACACTGGGGACGCGGGGGACAGGGACTCCCCCCGCCCTCGCGTCAAGCTTCTGCGTCACGCTGCTCGTCTGTAGGCGACTGCGACTGGTCGCCGTCCGACACATAGGTACCCTTCGCCGCCAAGGTGACGACAAGCCCACGGCGGCGCAGTACTTCAACGGCGCGCCGCGCGGTGCCGATGGATACGCCGTATTCCTCAGCCAAGGCACGCTCTCCTAGAAGGCGCGTGCCGGGCCGCAGGTCCCCAGCGGCGATCCGAGCGGCGATGTGGTCGGCCATGGCCGCGTAGACGTAGACCGCTCCCTGTGGATCGAACGGTGGGATGTCCTCCTCTTGCCCCATAGAAGCAACGTAGAGCGGCCCTGAACTGCATATATATCCGGGTAGCGGTCTACCGCTTCCCACCGCTATCTACCGCTCTACAAAGCGGTAGTCTGGATTCATGGACAGTGGCGACTCCCCCACGCCCCCTGAGGCCCTCGACTTCAGCGCTGTCCTCTTCGCGCTCAGGCGTGCGTACCGGGAAGCTGTGAAGGCCGTACAGGCTACGGCCGACGCGCACGAGGCATACGAGAGCGCGACTCGTCTTGCCGATGGTCTACGGGAGATGGCAGATGCCGCCGCACGGGTACGCGCGGCGACGGCAGCCCAGATCCAGAAGGCCGAAAAGCTGTCTCTTGCGGGTCTCGCCGAGCGACTCGGTGTGTCGAAAGCAAGGGCTGATCAACTACTCAGGGCAGCACGTAAGGGTTCTGACGGCGGTGTCCGGCAAAAGGATGACACTCCTTCAAGCTGACCGATCATCTCGGCTGGAAGTCGCTACTTGATCGCGTTAGCGCGCCAAAGCTTTCTCATAGCTGCCCCTACGCGGCCTACACATCCGAGTCCTTGGGAACAAGTGCCAGGCGCGGCTTACGGTGAGGGGGCACGCGTACGTCCTGGTCGGGTACGTCCTGGTCGGGCGGGCAAGACCCCTCCAACGACGTGTCCTTGGGAGGCCACTGGTCGAAGGTCGTGGCTCGGGTGCCCTTGTGCATCGTCTCGTAGGCGTAACCCCGGCAGCGCAGGACGCACAGCACATCGCAGGCCGTTTGCTTGGATAGGCCGTGTTCCCTCATCAGTTCCGGGATCGTGGCCACGCGAGCATGAGGGGCGATGTCTCCACGGCGGATCTTCCTCACCAGCGCGGCGGCGACGTGCACGACCTGCTCCGGTACGGGTGGGCGTACGGGTTCGGGCGGTGGGCCGGGGGCGCCGGCCACGTACCCGTGACCTGCGATCAGGCGGACAAGACCCTGTTCCCGCAACGCATGCTGAATCAGCAGCGCCGACCGAAGCGAGATCCCGTACGCGTCCATCAGGGTGGCAGTGGTGGGGATCGGAGTGCCTTCGGCGAGTTCACCGCTGGTGATCTGAGCCGCCAGCCTGCCCACGATCTGCTCACGGTGTGCGGCCTGCTTGCTCCGGCGTGGCCCTGTTCGCCGGAAGGGGGAGGCAAGGTGCGAGTCCTCGGCCTTCGCGTTGGGATGCATCTGCCCGGAGCGCTGACGCATGAGTTCGGTCCAGGTCATCCGCTTCACGCCCATGCCCAAATCGCTTTCGGGCGGTGGGGCCAGGTCGAACCAGACCGCGCGGGAGCCCTCCAACACGTACGCATGCCCCCACTCGGAGGCGATCTCCTCCACCAGCCGCAGCCCGAACCCGCTGCACCGCTGTTCAGGGTCGGCGACCACGTACGGCACACTGCGCGCCGACCCTTGATCGATCACCTGAACCTGAATGAACCCATCCACGTTGAAGACCTCCACCGTTATCCTCCCGTCCGGGTCACGCCCCGAATCCGAGTGGAGGATGGCGTTCGACACGAGCTCGGTCGTCAGCAGGAGTGCGTCATCGAGCCGGTCATTCGCCCAACCGGCGACCAGATTGTGAATGAACTTCCGCGCGCTGGAAGCCGCGCCGGTGTTGCCGGGAAGTTTGATGCTGCCCAGAAATCTGACGCTCGACGCTGCGGTAGCGGGGAGTTGTTCGATGACCTCATTCTTTGTCACGGGTCAAGCCTCCATCTCGATCAACGATCCGGTCAGTAGTCGCTTCGTTGATTTGGTTCTTGTCATCGGTCAGGACCTCGCTTCCTGCTCAGGGGTTCGTCATGTACATTGCGGCATCTCCATTAACTTCTGCTGGGTGGGTCGTTCAACGGTCGCGACGGTAGGTGATCGATCTCCCGCCGGGGGTGGTCGGGCCTCCTGTCAGCCAGGCGTTCAACTCGGGCATACAGGAGGCCCTCCCACGTCTTAGGACCGTAGGTGAGGCGCCACACCATCGACAGCATCACTTTGCGTCTGCTGGATGCAATTTCGTAACCATCGAAGGCAAGACCGCGTGCCTTCCGCTATTCCATTGGACCGTTAGGCAGGGAAGCCGTGCTCTATGAGTTCATCGAAGAGAAAGCTCTCGTCCGAGGGCCAGTAATATCCTTCAGTCGATATGGTGCCTACGTTCTTCCGAAAATACGCGTAGCCTTCGATGCGCAAGAGGCATAGTGCGCTCCAAGCGACTTGCCTGGATACGCCGTGCTCCTCCATCAACTGCTGTTGGGTCGCTACGCGCGAGCCTGGAGTGATCTGCCCCGACCGCATTCTTCTTGCCAGCACGGCTGCCACGTGCACGACTTGTTGTGAAGTCGTAGGCCGAGCCGGCCCGCTTCCTTTCTCCAACTCCTCTGGACCCGTATCGCCGCTCGCGGCAAGCTCACCCGGCGCCGCTGTGCCCTGCTCAAGCTCAGGCCAGGTCGATGACTCTCTAAGCGGGGCCAAGTTGGCCCAGACCGTGCGGCCACCCTCTCCGCAGTAGCAGTGCCCCCATTCGCTGGAAATCTTCTCCACCAAATGAAGCCCATACCCTTCCTCGCCAGGCTTGGAGATAAGGTAGGGCACGGTACGCGCGGATCCCTGGTCGACCACCTGGAGATGAAGAATCCCGGCTAATTCCGTAATCTGAAGCCTGATCTTCCCATCCGGATCCCAGCCCGAATCCGAGTGCCGCACCGCATTGGAAAACAATTCGGTCGCAAGTATTAGCATATCGTGTACTCGTTCGTCGGCCCGCTTCTCAAACACTTCGCGGACAAACGCTCGGGCTTTCGAAGTAGCGCTCGGCGTTCCGGGAAGCTCGATTGAACCCAACCTTACACAGGGGGGCTCGTCAGCATCCGAAGTCGCGGATGATTGGTCAATTCCCTCTGCCGTGGCCATAGAAGCCTTCCCTCCTGGTTAACGAATTCGTTTGCTTGTTCGGCTCTGCAAAGCTTTAAACCTCATGGAACTCACCCATGATGCGACGAAAGTAGGTGATCTCTCTAATGACCTCGTCCCGCAGCTTCGAGGCGGGCGGATCGTTGAAAACGGCCAGAGCCCTCAACGCCTTCTCCCACGAGATTCGTGATTCCTGGAAATGCTTCATGGCGAACTGCGCCCTTGCCATTCCGCACAGGCTGAGCGCCTGCGGCCAGCGGTCACCCTGCTCACGATGCACCGCTTCGGCCATGCGGTAGAGCTGCGATGCTTCCGCGTACATCTGGAGCTCTAGATGGACCTCTCCTGCTCCGTCCAGCGCCAGCGCTTCTCTGCTGCGGTTGCCAAGCTCGCGATGGATGGCGAAGGAGCGCTCAAAGGACTCCAGGGCATCCGGGTACTGCCAGGCCGCTCCCTGTACGCGGCCTAGTTCCAGCAGCCAGTAGCCCCGCCACATCGGGTTACCCGCAGCAGCGGCTATCTCCAGGGCGGCATCAATGCGAGCGCGCGCATCGGTCAAGTCGCCCCTGGAGCGCAGGGCGCGGCTGAGCAGGGCCAGCGCTCTTCCTTCTGAGGAACGATCTCCTTCGTCAGCGAAGACCTCCACCATCTCGGACAAGACCTGCGCCGCCTCCGCAGTCTGTCCAAGTTCGATCATTGCCTCCGCGCCGTTGGTGGCAGCCACGGCCGTCCACCGAGGCATTCCAAGATCCACGAAGATGTCAGTACTCTCGTCAAAGCGTGCGCACGCCGTGCGAAAACGGCGACGGCGTAACTCCAGCAGGCCCAGAGCGTTCAGGGACGATGCCTCACCAAATCGGTCGCCCCGTCGGCGGCGAATCTCCAGCGCAGTCAGGTGGCTGGCCTCGCCTTCCTCCAGCCGCCCCGTCTGCACGTACAGCTCGCCCAGGCTTTCCAATGCCAGCGCCTGACCGGCCCGGTCCCCGTCAGCTTCAGCGGAGGCGACGCCGATCTTGGCGACTTCCTCCCAGTCCTCATAGGCGTTCCACTGGGCATAGATGGCCCACAGCACACCCGCTAACCGCCAGACCAACCCGTGCAATCGCGCCTCTGAAGCGGCCCGGACCACCGAGACGATCGTGACACGTTCCTCCTGCCACCAGCGCAGTGCCTCCTCCGGCAGCTCGAAGGACTTAGGCGTGACCTCAGGCGGGTTGTCGCACTTCGGGTCCCAGGCGTCAGACGGCGCCAGCGTGAACTGCGCCCAGTCACAGGTGTGCAGATACCAGGACACCAGCCGGACCAGCGCCTCATCGTCGCCCGAAGTCCTCGCGTCACCGACGTGGCTGCGAAACGCCTCGTTGAGTCGGAACCGGCCTGGGGGCATGGTGCGCACAATCAGACCTGCTTGGGCCAGTGTCGTCAGCGCACGGCTAACCATTCCCGCCCGTACACCAGCCAGCGCGGCAGCAGTCTCCACCGCGAAGGCAACCCCTGGAAGCAGCGAAAACATCCGAAAGAGCTGACCAGTGAGGCCCGATGCTTGTCCTCGTTCGAGGTGGTTCCCGGATTCCATTTTGCTCCCCACTCACACCTAGGCACTCAGTCCCTCACAGGATGCGGGCCAATAACGGCCTATGGAAGGCCGTCGATAGTCCTTAAATCGGCCCTAGATTGGCCGTTAGAGAAGTGTGATCGTCGAGACAAGTCCCTAAGGCGGCCAATCAGGGGGTAAGGTGGCCGTGTGACTAGGGCAGGAGGGACACCCGATGCGTCGTTCGGCGGGTAACTCGCATCTCAAGGCGGCTCGTATGCACGCTGGCTACGGATCTCAGCAGGCGTTGGCCGACGCCCTCACGCGCGCGGCTCCAGCGTTGGGTCTCCCGCATGTGGAGGTTAGCGCCCGCCAGGTCCGCCGATGGGAATCGCCGGATCCACCCTGGCCCCACGTAGATAAGCAGCGTCTTTTGGTCCACGTACTCAGACTTCCGATTGAGCAGCTTGGTTTCACTCCACCTTGGGCGGACTCTCGGTCCTCAGATCAGGGCGTTCCTCCTATTTCTCAAACTCACGGTGGAGGTTCGGGTCTGCCGATTTCGCTGCCGACCACTGGATCACCAGTCCAGCCGGCCACCATCGGTGATGATTATGGGAGCATCACAAGGGCTTATCGGCGTCTTTACTGGAGTGTTCAGCCCAGCCAGCTACACGCCGCTGTAGCCGAACACACGCGTCTAGGCGCGCAGCTCCTGGCGGAAACGGTCGGACCAGCCCGCCTATTGCTTGCGACAGCGCTAGCGGAATCACTCCTTATGGCTGCCCGCATCGAATTTTTCGACCTACAGCAACCAGCAGAGTCGGACGTCACCCTAATTAGCGCATTGCAGGCGGCTGGAGAGGCTGATGACGCGCTTCTAGGCGCGGCAATTCTAGCTCATGCCGCATTCATTCCAGGGTGGGCGGGTCAACTTGAAGATGCGCTGGAAAGAATCAGGGCCGCCCGCACCTACGCGCGTCGAGGAAACGCTTCTGCTGACTTCCTGGCATGGCTGTACGCGGTAGAGGCGGAATGCGAAACACGATGCGGCCGTGCGCAACAGGCACTTACCGTCATAGGGCGTGCCGAAGATCTTCTAACAAGCGAAAATCAGCATTCGCCTGCTTGGTTCGACTGGTTCTCCGCCATGCGGCTCAACGCTTTCAAGGGGAACACACAACTACGGGCGGGCCACCTGCCCCAGGCGCGCCAGACCCTGGAAGGCGTGCTAGAAGGACTCCCTGTCGTGGACGTGAAGCAGCGCACCGTGGTTCTCGGGGACCTAGCTGCCGTAGAAGCGGCCGATCACAGCCCAGAAGCGGCGTGCCAACGCGCTCAAGAAGCGCTCGACCTTCTATCTGTGACGTGGTACGCGGCGGGTATGGACCGCATACGCAATGCGCGCAGGGCACTACAGCAATGGAATGACCTTGAATGCGTACAACGACTTGACGACCGCCTCTATGAGTGGCGGACGACGATCAACGCGCTACAGCATTGAGTTGAATTACGCGGTCGGGGAGCTCGGAAAGAGTGTCTATGCGAACCGTCGGTACCTCGTTCGAGTCGGGATCATCCCGCTGGATGACTCCCCATGGCCCTCGCCGAATCAATGCTGTTTGCAGGCCCATCCTTGCGGCAGGTCGAATGTCGTTATCCAGCCGATCCCCTACGTAGAGGATCTCCTGAGCAGCGCAGGGCGTATTCTTGGCCACCTGAGAAAAGAACTCCACATCTGGCTTGGAGACACCCCAATCATCTGATGTGGCAATCATATCGGCGGGGAGATTCAGCGCCCGCAGAATCTTCCCTGCCCGTATCGTTTGATTGCCAGCAATACCAACCCAAAGTCCATCCGCTCGTAGACGGCTGAGCGTAGGGCGAACATCGGGGTAGAGGTCATCTTCCCCGAACCATTCCGGTTGCCCTGCTGTCGCACGCTTTTCCCGCTCTTCGGCCAAGTCGAAGCCAGGGCGAAAAACTTGGAACGTCTCTCTGTAGTCACGGCCTTGCGCAATCACTGCGCCGAATACTGCGGAGAAGGTGTGACGTGGCACGTTCAGCCAATCGGCCCACGTACCGTACTCCCGTGTCTCGTCTACCAAGCACTCACCGACGTCGAATACCACTGCCCTAATCACGTCCAGCAGTTTACGACCCTTCGAGGTTCTTGTCGTCCAGAGCACGAGTTAGCGATCAGTGGATGGGGAGGCACTCCGGGTCAGCCAGGAGATCGGTGACGACCGCGGGCTGCATGATAACTCTCAACAACATGGCCGAGGTGGAACTCCCGGTTGAGCCGCTATGGTTCGGTGCGGCAACATCTGGAGCAGAGCGCAGCGCTGGAAGCGGAATGAGCCGACAACATCAGGCTACGCGGATGGCTAACTCGGGTAACCTGCGGCAACACCTGGGCGAGCACTCCAGCGCCCTTGACTTCTACAGAAAAACACTACAGATCTACGACGAACTCGGCGACCGTCGAAGCAAGTCCGAAATTCTCACCGAAACCGGCTTCTGTTATCTTCGCATGAACCGCGGCAGTGATGCTCTCATCCATTGTTAACGCGCAGGAACGCAGGGCGCGGCCAGTGCGGTCGGTAGTTGGTCACAGCTCATCAGTAGATATCTCTGCTGTCAGCGTAATGGTGACTTCTTCGTAATGGTCTACCACGGATGCATGGAGGCGTACACCCCGCTCGTGTTTTATGCCGTTTGGCCAGGGTTCCGCGCTTATGGCCTCTCGCCAAGCCTCGAAGTCCCTCTGTCGTTGGATAGGATCGACAGCCTCGCAGTGCCCGGTGAGAATGGATTCGGACTGAGCGCTTGAAATCCTCCATGCGATTATCGGAAGCTTCTCGTTGGCCACGCGTGCTAGAAGTTGCCCAAGAACTTTGACCGCTTGCTGCTGCCTGTGGAGCTGCTCCGAAACAATGTCATCCATTCTTATCTGCCCCGTTGTCGATAGTCTGCGGCTTGCTAGGAAATACGCTTATTTGGGAGGGTGATTGGCTCCTCCCCGTGCTCATAGTCATACATACCTGCCAAAGCAGGGCGAAATGCCTCTAGGTGTGCGCGCCAACTATCGCAGAGAGCAGCGCGAGCCGTTGAATCTGTCTGAAGAAGGAATTGCAGGTGGCGAAGCCCGTGCATGAGAACATCGATGTAGCGAGGAATAGGCGCCTCTGTAGCTTCTACTGAGATCGGTTTTCCGACTACATCGGGTAGCGCTGGGCTGATCGGTTTGGCGTTTGGCCAGTCGTCCCGAGCGAATTCCGAGCAGCCGATAACGGCGACATAGGTGAGGACAACCGCACCTTCATCCGCTCGCCATGAGGTCGAGTGCAGAAGTTTTACATCCAAATGCGTGTTATTCGCTGCCAGCAAATCTGTGACGGCCGTATGAGGATCGCTGTCTTGCATGACAGCGTCGGAACGCCACGCATCCTCCCCGCTTACCAGCCATAGGCCAACTGGGTCGGCCGAAACAGGCCAGACTTCGACTACTACCTCTGTCTGCTTGCTCACTTGGCCTCCTCTGTCGCAGCGCCCTGCTTCTCGTCGGCGCTCTTGGCCGTCTTTATTAGCTGGGCAGCACGTGCTTTGGATACTCCGATGCGGTCGGCTAGGCCGGCCAGCGACATCTGTTCTTCCTTGAAAAGGCGAGCCGCTGAGTGTGCACGCAATTCTGCGGAAGCTTCAAAGAGTCGTCTGACTGCTTCGACAAGTTCTGTCGCCCCCTCATATGCCCGATTGGGATCGACTTCGGCGTCGATCCCAGCCACAGCAGCATCAAAAGCACGTTCGAGGTCGGCAAGTGTGTTGCGGGCTCTCTCGCCCGAGCCTTGCCGTGTCATGTCAGCCAGGGTACGTGCTGCGTCCAGGGGGGGCTAGACACGCGCAGCGTGTCGTGTAGGGGTCCCTTGACGATCGTGTAGGGGGGGCTGTACGGTCGATCGTGTAGTCCCCCCTACACGACATCGACCATAGGAGCCCGCGATGATCCCCACACAGCCGCGCCGCCTGTTCCCGCTCTTGCTGCTGGCCCTGGTGGCCCTCTACGTCCTGTTCGTCATCAAGGAGCCCACGAAGGCGGCTCACCTCACGACCAACGTCGTGAGCGGGATCGCCGCTGCCGCCGAGTCGCTGACCGCGTTCCTCGGAGCTCTCGGCTGACCCACCGAAGTGCCGGAACGACCCGATCCGCCAAGACACAGGCCGTTCCGGCTCTCCTCGCAACCCAATCGCTGAGCAAACAAGGAGTGCCATCATCATGGCAAACGTTCGCATTTCCGTCTCTACCAACGCGGTCAGGGTTCACCCCTCTGTGCTGTCACCCGCGCAGCGCCCTGCCGCCTTCCGCCTCGACGGCGAGCCCTTCGAGGTCGAGTGCGCGTACGACCCCGAATGCCACACCGCCCCCGCTGCTATCGAGACCGCGGAAGCACAGGCCGCCCGGGAAGCTGTGGCAATCAAGGTGTGCGAGTCCTGCCCGGCGCGCCAGTTCTGCTTTGGCTACGCCTTGGAGATCCGCCCTGATACGGGTGTCTGGGCGGGCATGACCGCCGAGGAGATCGACGACTTGGCCTACGTCCTGGGAACCTTCAACCTCGACCAGAACGGCCCCGCCGCCTGGGTGGAGGTGGCCTGATGAGTCAGATGGCCACCGATCACCAGCCGCAGACCGGTCCACGCCCGCTGACGGAGGGGGAACGGACCGCAGCCGTCGTCACCGCCACCGCCGTGGCCTTGCTGGGACTGCTTGGGTTCGTCATCAGCTTCGACACGGTGGCAGAGGCCGCAGAGCCGTCCTTCCACGGGCTGTCGTTCATGCTGCCGCTCGGGGTAGATCTCGGCATCGCCGTGTTCTCCTCGCTGGACATCGTCCTTGCCCGGCTGGACATGCGCGTGCGCTGGCTGCGCTCCATCCCTTGGACGCTGACGGCCGCGACCGTCTACCTCAACCTGGACAGTCAGCCCGAGCTGTTCGGCAAGGTCGCTCATGCGGTGCTGCCGCTGCTGTGGGTGGTGGCCGTCGAAGTCGGCGCGCATGTCATGCGCAAGCGTGCCGGGCTGGCCGACTCTACCCGCATGGAGCGCATTCGCCCCTCGCGGTGGCTGCTGGCCCTGCCATCCACCTTCACACTTTGGCGGCGCATGGTGCTGTGGGAGATCCGCTCTTACCCCGGCGCGCTCGCTCGTGAGCGTGACCGCATCCTGGCCAAGACCGAACTTCAGGACCGCTACGGGACGTGGTGGAAGTTCAAGGCCACCCGCCGCGAGCGTGCCCTGTATCGGCTCGGGGAACTCGCCCCCGAGGGAACAGTTTCCGAGTGGCCTCCGGCGTCGGAACGTCCGGTGCTGCCGTCCGCCGCGCCGACCCTCGCCCCCGCCGGCAGGAGCAGGCCGAGCCGTAAGGCCAACTCGCGGACGGCCCACCACCGCAGGACCGCATCGGCCCTTGTGGACGACCTGATGCCGCTGGGGTGGCGAATCGCTGCCGACCATGAGTCGTCCGGTGTCACGTTGACCCGTGACCGGCTGCGGGACGCGGTCCGCGTCACTGGCCAATCCATTTCGACTGACCGCGCCGGGGCGCTGCTCGCCCGTCTGCGGACCGAAGCCCCGCCCCATGAGTCGGCATGGCGGGACATCCGCCCCCGGCGTGCTGAGTCCGCCGGACCGACCATCGGCCCTGAGCCGGACGGACCGCATGGCCCGACCGGCGACAACAGCCCCGCCGACCGCCCGGACGAGGCGCGGTCCGACCGCGTGTCTTCCCCGATCGATCCCGTACGGAACTCGGCCCTGCCCGCCAAGACAACGGCCGAGTCTCGCACGCCCGCCCGCTCGAACACGTACGAGGTGCGCACATCATGACCTACGCGCCGACCGAACTGAATGGTCAAGCCCCAGACCGGCGAGGGGTGGCCGACACCGCCCAGCCGGGGCCGATGGGCCTTCTCTCAACCGATGAGGCGCAGCAGCGCCCCGACAGCGCTCATGCCGCCTCAGCACCCTTGAGCGACACCAGGCGGACTGCGCGAGACACCGCCTACGAGATCGACCTGGACGAGGTGCCGCCCGAGGATGACGGGACGCCCGCTCCAGTGGACCTCCCCGATTCGGCGGTTCCGCTGCCCGAGCCGATGGGCGCTCGGCATCCGATCATTCCCAATGGCCTGCGCTGGCGGAACCTGCCCGGCACGGTACGCGTAACGGCGGGCCGCTGGGCATACGTGGCGGCCTTTCACACCGTTCGAGCGCCTTGGTACGCGATGCTCGCCGCCGTGTGGGCCATCGTCGGGGTGTTCCGGCTGGCGGGTCGGCAACTGCGCTGGTGGTGGGTAAACGAGCAATACGGGCTACTTCAGCAGGCCGCATCCGACAACGACCCCGCGATGTGGCTCAAGCTGCACCGAGAGGGCAAAGCAACCCGCCGGTGGCGCGGTGTTGCCCTTTTCGGCCAGACCTTCGCCCTGACCTTCGCCGTGCTCGCAGTCGCCGGTCTGCCCGTGAGGTGGCAGGTGGGCATTGGCGCGGTGCTGGTGCCGGTGCTCGCCCGCTATGGCCGTCCTGCCGGACGTCCGATCATCCCGGCTGCCATGGTGACCACCCGGTACCGCAGGCTGAACAGCGACATCGTGCTACGCGCCTACTACGCCGCCGGGCTCGGCCATCCCGACAGGCCACACCAGCAGATCAAGTTCGGCTCGCAGATGGCCCGAGACGCGGGCGGGACCGGCTCTGAGGTGCTGATCGATCTGCCATACGGCAAGACCTTCGACGACGCGGTGAAGGCACGTGGTGCCATCGCCTCTGGCCTGGACGTCACCGAGCAGCAGGTCTACCTGACCCGAGACACCACCTCCAACCGTCGCCACAAGCTGTTCGTCGCCGACCGTGACCCGCTGGCAATCCCGGCGGGCCGTACTCCACTGCTGGACGGCAAGCCGCGCAACATCTGGCAGCCCGCCACGTTCGGTCTGGACGAGCGCGGACGCAAGGTCACTCTCCTGCTGCTGTGGATCTCGATTCTGGTCGGTGCACAACCACGTAAGGGCAAGACCTTCGCCGCCCGGCTGCTGGCCCTCTACGCGGCGATGGACCCGTACGTGACGCTGACTGTCGTCGACGGCAAGGACTCGCCCGACTGGCGCAAGTTCGCCCTGGTCGCCCACCGCATCGTCTTCGGCACAGTGCCCAACCGGGACGGCGACCCCGTGGAAATGCTGCTCGACGCGCTGAGGGAGATCAAGGCGCACATTCAGCAGGTCAACCAGTTCCTTTCCGACCTGCCCGTGACCGAGTGCCCCGAGGGCAAGCTGACCGAAGAACTGTCGCGCAAGTACCCCAACCTGCGGGTCTGGTTGTTGGTGATGGAAGAGTTCCAGGTCTATTACGAACTGGACGACCAGGAGAAGAACAAGGAGGTTGCCGCGCTCCTGTCGTTCATCATGGCGGTCGGGCCATCCTCTGGCGTCATCATCATCTCCAGTTCGCAGAAGCCGTCCGGGGTGGGCGCCGGGGACGTGCAGCGGCTGTTCAGCCGCTACCGCGACAACCACGCCGTGCGGTTCGCGCTCAAGTGCGGCAACCGGAACGTCTCGGAAGCCGTCTTGGGCGGTGACGCCTACAGCGAAGGGTTCGACGCCTCCTCGCTGCCGGTGGGCAAGCAATACCGGGGGGTCGGATACCTGTACGGGGCATCGGATGAGACTCCGTGCGTGCGCACGTATCTGGCCGACGCGGAAGACGCTGAGAAGATCCTCACAACCGCCCGAGCTCTGCGCGAGCGCGCCGGGACGCTGACCGGCTACGCGGCCGGACAGAACGTGGTCCGCGAGGTGCGCGATGTGCTGGCCGACGTGCTCACAGTCTTCCAGGGCGAGACCGGCCTGTCCTGGACACTGCTCGCCGCCCGGCTGGCCGACCGCATCCCCGAGCACTACGCCGACCTGACCCCGGACGCCATCTCGGCTCAGCTTCGAGGGCTGGGAGTGCCCAGCGTGGACATCAAGCGGGACGGCAAGGCACTCAAGGGCGCCAAGAAGGCTTCCATCACCGCCGCCATCAACCGTCGCCAGGCCAGCGCCGAGTAACTGAGCCGCGCCCAGCGGAGACCTGCCACCAGGAGTCCGCTGGGTCGCGGACCACCCGCGACCAGTCGCGGCGGCGCGACCTGCCCCGCGACCGCTGAAACAACCTCTGACCAGCCCGAACACCCGCAGGTCGCGGGTAGCGGGCTCGGCCGGCCATGCCCGAGAACCCGTCTCAGGAGCCCTGTCATGACCTATCCGACCGCGACCGCGACCATCATCCCCGCGTCCCCGCCACCCCTTGCGTTCCAGTCGACCGTACTCGCCTGGCTGATCCTGGGAGCTCTGGCGTGGGCGCTCTTCTACACAGTTGCGTGCATCGTTGCCCCGTTCTCCCAATGCCGCGACTGCGGCGGCATTGGCAAGACCCTGTACGGCTTCCGCCGCAGGCCCCGGCCCTGCCGCCTATGCGCCTGCACGGGTCTGCGCCTGCGCTGGGGCCGCCGCCTGTGGAACTACCTGCATCGCCTGCACCGAGAAGGCGCGCGGTGAACCCCCCAACCTCCGCCGCCCGCACGGAGACCGCCTGACCGGCGGCTCACCGATCTTCGTACCAACCCAACCTCAACGGGGGAACTCAGCATGACTCCATCAACCCTGCGCTACGCCCTGGCCGCCGCCGCCCGGGGCTGGCACGTCTTTCCGCTCACACCACTCGACAAGCCGCCGCTCAAAGGCTTGTCGAACTGGGAACGCAAGGCCACCACCGACCCCGAGGCCATCAAGCGCATCTGGGCGCGACAGCCGTACAACATCGGCATTGCGTGCGGACCGTCCAGGCTCGTGGTCATCGACCTGGACGTGCCCAAACCCGGAGAGGTGCCCCCGGCACGTTGGAGACTGCCCGGCGTCACTGACGGGGCAGACGTGTTGGCCGTGCTCTGCGAAGAGTACGGACAGCCGTTGCCCTTCGACACCTTCACCGTCCGAACCCGCAAGGGTGGCCTTCACCTGTACTTCCAGGCCCCAGAGGGGCCACCGCTGGGCAACACCAGCGGTGCCAGGGGCAGCGGGTTGGGATGGTTGATCGACACCCGTGCATGCGGCGGCTACGTGGTCGGCCCCGGTAGCCATGTCAGCCTGCCCGATGGCATCGGCAGCTATGACGTGGTGTGCACACCTACCCCGGCGCCTCTGCCGGGATGGCTGGCCAAACGGCTATGCCCCACGCCGCTCCCACCGCAACGGCTGGTCTCGGTGCCGCTCAGCGCACGCTGCCAACGCAGCTTGTACCTGCGGGCTGCGATCGTCGGCGAACTGGAGCGCGTGACTTCGTCGCCGCCCCACGGCCACAACATCGCGCTCTACCGTGCTTCGGTCGCGCTCGGGCAACTCGTCGCCGGGGGAGCGCTAGGCGATGCCGAGGTGCGCGGTTGGTTGGCCGAGGCCGCCGTCCAGGTAGGTCAGCCCTACGGCGAGGCACAACGCACCATCACGTCTGGCCTGCGGGCCGGTGCCAAGCGCCCCCGGAGGGTGGCCGCGTGAACGCCCCGCCAAGTCACCGTCTGCGGTTGGTCTCCGGAGACACACCCGGCGATGCGCGCGAGGTTGAGCAGGCCGCGCCGCTGCGTACCGCGTGGACGGCTTTGGATCTCATGGCGATGATCTTCCCCGAACCTCGCTGGGCGGTCCCTGGCCTCCTCGCCGAGGGAGTGAGCCTGTTCGCCGGACCTCCCAAGGTCGGTAAGTCCTGGCTCTCGCTGGGGCTCGGGCTGGCCGTGGCCGCTGGTAGCAAGGCGCTGGGAGCGATCGACGTACAGCCCGGCCCCGTGCTCTACCTCGCCCTTGAGGACACTCCGCGTCGTCTCCAATCCCGCATGCGAAAGATCCTTGGCGGTCAGCCCGCACCCGAGGGGCTTACGTTGGCCACCTCATGCCCCACGCTTTCTCAGGGCGGGGATGAGTCCATAGGCCGATGGATGGAGCGCAACCCGACCGCGCGCATGGTCATCATCGACGTGTTCGCCAAGATCCGCGGGACCACGCCGCCGGGGCTGTCGGCCTATGACGCCGACTACCACGCCATGAGCCAAGTCAAGCGACTGGCTGACACGTACGGCGTCGCCGTGGTGCTGGTACATCACGTCCGCAAGATGGGCTCGGACGACTTCCTCAACGAGGTGTCCGGCACCAATGGTCTGGCGGGTGCGGCAGACGCCACTCTCGTCCTCAAACGGCCACGTGGGCAGGCAGACGGCGTTCTCCATGTCACTGGGCGCGATGTGGATGAGTCCGAGTACGCCTTGTCCTTCGACCCCAACGCAGGTGCGTGGCATCTGCTCGACGGCGCGCCCGAGGATCACGCCCTGAGCGACACCCGCGCGGCCATCCTGCGCCACGTCCGCCAGCACCCCGACAGCCCGCCCAAGGTGATCGCCGAGGGGACCGGACTCGGCTACGACAACGTCAAGAAGACCTGCCAGCGCATGGCCAGCGACGGCCAGCTCCGTGTGGATGCCGCCGGACGCTACCGGCTCCCGGGGACAGAGTCCGCCGGAAGAGTCCCCGCTGTCCCCAGCGTCCCCGCATACGGCTTGACCAGCATCAATGCGACCGATCACGAGGGACACCTAAGCCAGCACGGTGTCCCCGCTGTCCCTGGTGAGGAGCGCCAGCCATCATGACCACCTCAGCGCCGGACAGAGTCCGGCTCGATGACACCCAGCTCTACAGGGTGACCGACGCCATGTGTCTGCTGCGCATGAGCCGAACCGTCATCTATGACCAGATCCGCACCGGGCGCCTGCGTTCGGTCAAGCAGGGCCGCGCCCGCCTGATCACCGCTAACGGCATCCGCGAATACATCGCCCTACTGGAGAAGGAAGCGGAGGACGCTGCCTGATGACCAAGCGACGCAGCAGAGGAGACGGCGGACTCCACTGGGACGACAAGCGCCAACGCTGGATAGCCACCGCCAGTCTCGGCTTCGCCCCGGACGGCAAGCGCATCGTCAAGCGGGGAAGCGGCAAGACCAAGACCGAGGCCAAGAACAAACTCAAGGAAGTACTCAGAGACTACGAGGATGGGCTGGCCATCGCCCCGGCTGACTACACCGTGGAACGTGCGGTGAACGACTGGCTGGCCTACGGCCTCAATGGACGCGACAAAGGTACGCTAACCGCCTGCACGATCCTGAGTAGGACCCACATCATCCCTGCTCTGGGTGCGCGGAAGCTCCGCGATCTCAGCGCGGAAGACGTGGACAAATGGCTTGCCGACAAGGCAAAGTCGCTCAGCACGCGCACTTTGCAGGGGCTTCACTCGTGTTTGAACCGCGCAATCAAACGCGCCATGGCGCGGGACAAAGTGAAGCGGAACGTCGTGGCGCTCTGCTCGATCCCAAAGGGAAAGCCAGGCCGTCCGTCGAAGGCGCTGACGTTTGCTCAGGCAGAGGCCGTACTTAGGGCCGCTGAGGGCTCCCGGATGCACGCTTACGTCGTGCTGTCCCTGCTCACGGGGGCGCGCACCGAGGAACTCAGAGCGTTGACCTGGGATCACGTTGACCTGGAAGGGGAGCCAGACGCCAACCCGCCCGTACCGCCGCACGTGGCCGTGTGGCGCTCCGTGAGGGCAGGAGGTGACACCAAGACGCGGAAGTCCCGTCGGACGCTCGCTCTGCCCACGCGCTGTGTGGACGTGCTCCAGCAGCAGAAGGAACAGCAAGATAAGGAGCGGGGAGCGGCGGGGAAGAACTGGAAGGAGAACGGCCTAGTATTCGCATCCAAGGTCGGTACGGCGCTTGATCCCTCCCACGTCCGGCGCGACTTCCGCAATGCCATCAAGGACGCCGAGGGGGTAGATCCGGCAGACTGGACGCCCCGAGAGCTGCGGCACAGCTTCGTCTCTCTCCTTTCGGATAACGGCATCCCGCTGGAAGAGATCTCACGACTTGTCGGCCACAGTAGTACAGCCGTGACGGAAGCCGTCTATCGCAAGCAGATTCGCCCGGTCCTTCAGGGTGGAGCCATAGCTATGGATCAGATCTTTCTACAACAGAAGGAGGTTCGTGATCCCTGACATGGGGACGTGCTGCCGATTACACAAGCAACCGCAAGAACAACTCGAGGAGACATGAACGTCTTAAACTTCACGAGCTTAGAGACCAACTGCCTGCACCTCTTTCCAAGGCTACGGAGTTCCGGAACCAGCAATAGGCACATAGCAGCAGCGGCCCCCGTCAGCGGAAGCCACGGACTCGAACCGAGACTCCCCCCTGTCAGGGATCACGAACGAAGACAATTCTATGACCTTGGCGGTGACCCGCGACACATGTAGACAGCAGCGCGATGCCCTGTCCAGGGAGGGTTAGTCACTCAGTTAGTCACGCACATAAGCCAAGAAGGCCGGTTCGAATGATCGAACCGGCCTCTGAGCTGGTACTTCTGGGTCGGGGTGGCGGGATTTGAACCCACGGCCTCTTCGTCCCGAACGAAGCGCGCTGCCAAGCTGCGCTACACCCCGGTGCGAGGGCCTTTGAGTGCCCTGCGCCTCGGCAAGTCTAGCGGACTTTGGGGATGCTCGCTTCACCCTTAACGGGCGGGTCGGGCGGGGACCAGGGTGAGGAGGGTGGCTTCGGGGGGGCAGGCG
>NZ_BLAF01000052.1:23106-41920 GCF_009687885.1 Acrocarpospora pleiomorpha | reverse complement strand
GGCGGGGGCGGCGATCTGGTCGTAACGGTCCAAGTCGATGTGGGAGTCGTTGATGCCGCCGACGTGGATGTCGAGGTGGGCGACTTTCAGGCGGGCGGTGGAGTTGTTCATGTCCAGCCAGCCGGCCGAGGTCATCGCGGTGCCGAGTTCCTGCCAGGGGAGGTCGGGGAGGGCTCGGCGGGAGTCCGCCTTGGATGTGCGCCAAAGGTAACGGACGGGGTTCTTGAAACGGGGGGAGTACATGTCGTTCGAGCCGTACACGAACAGGCCGGGGCGGTCCAGGAAGGGTTCGACGGCGTGCATGTACGCGGGGATGGCGTCGGGGTGGGCGAGGGTGTCGCCGGTGTTGACGATCAGGTCGGGGTCGAGGGAGGCGAGCGAGCGGACCCAGTTGATCAGGCGGGTGCGGCCGGGGGTCAGGTGCAGGTCGGAGATCTGCAGGATCCTGATCGGGCGGACGCCGGCGGGGAGCACGGGCACGTCGAAGCGCCGTAGCCGAAACCAGTTGCGCTCGACGACAGTGGCATACCCGAGCCCGGCGACGCCGAGGCCGAGCAGGGACAGGGGTACCGCGACAGCTTTCCGCACCCCCCAATCATGCCCGAAGCCGTGGGTGCGGCCGTGCGACACGGCAAGATAGAGCCATGAGTGCGTTGAAAGACAAGCTGAAGGCCGATCTCGCGGCCTCGATGAAGGCTCGGGACGAAGTCCGGCTGCGGACGGTCCGGATGGCGCTGGCCGCGATCAACGTCGAGGAGGTGGCGGGGAAGACCGCCCGCGAGCTCTCCGACGACGAGATCATCAAGGTGCTCGGCAAGGAGGCCAAGAAGCGGCGGGAGGCGTCGGAGGCGTTCGCCGGGGCCGGGCGGGCCGCGCAGGCGCAGGCCGAGCTGGATGAGCAGGCGATCCTGGAGGAGTATCTGCCCGCCCAGCTGTCGGACGAGGAGCTCAACCGGTTGGTCGATGAGGCGATCGCGGAGAGCGGGGCGTCGGGGCCGCAGGCGATGGGTCAGGTCATGAAAGTGGTGAACCCGAAGGTCGCGGGTCGTGCCGAGGGTGGCCGCGTGGCCGCGGCCGTTCGGTCCCGCCTGGCCGGTTGAGTCGGCTTCGCGAGAAAGGGTCCTCCGGAGTAGGAGGACCCTTTTCTGGTGTCAGGGGTTCACGGGGACGACGATGTCTCCTCCGCCGTCTCCTCCGCCGTCGCCTCCACCGCCGTCGTTTCCGCCGTCGGGGCCACCTCGGCCGTCGCCGCCCTCCTCGCCCCTGTCAGGCTTGGGCTTGGGCTTGGGGGCGCAGAAGCTGGGCGAACAGCCGCCGAACTCCGACATGTCGACGGGGACGAACGAGGTCGGGTCGACGTCCTTGAGGGCGGCGATCATGGTGTCTTTCCAGATCACACCCGCGATCGAGGAACCGTACACGTAGGAGTAGTAACGCCCGCCGATGGTCACGCCGGTGAGGTCGTAGCGGAAGGCGCCGCGGGGGTCGCCGATGCTGACGGCCGAGGCCATGTCGGGGGTGTAGCCGGCGAACCAGGCGGCGGTGTAGCCGTCGGTGGTGCCGGTCTTGCCGGCCGCGTCGCGGCCGATGCCGCCGACGCTGGTCATGGTGCCCTGGGTGAAGACGCCGGAGAGGATGTGGCTGGCCGCGTCGGCGACCTTCTCGTCGAGCACCTGCTCACAATCCGGCTCGTACGGCGTCGCCTTGCCATTCCGATCCACGATCTCGGTGATGACCATGGGCGCGCAGCGCTTGCCTCGGGCGGCGATCGTCGCGTACGCGCCGGCGACGGTCACCGGGTCCATCTCGTTGACGCCGAGCGTGAACGTGGGCACCTCGCGGAGCTTGGTCCCGTCCGCCCGCTGGATGCCGAGCTTCTGCGCCATCTTCACGACCTTGCAGAGCCCGACCTGCTCCTCCAGCTTCATGAAGAACGTGTTGACCGAACCCCAGGTCCCGGTCGTCAGGGTCTTGAAGCCGCCGCTGCCCTCGCTGGAGTTGCGCACCTCATGGGTCTCGCCCGAGCGGTTGCCCTTGCAGTCACGGAACGGCGTGTGCGCGTTGTCGGGAATCCCGTAGGCCGACCCGGTGTTGAAGCCGTCGTTCAGCTTGAGACCCTCGTCCAGGGCTGTGACCAGGGTGAACACCTTGAAGGTGGAGCCGGCCTGGAAGCCGCTGCCGCCGCCGTGCGCCACGTTGGCCGCCAGGTTGTAGCTGATCTCGTTCTTCTTCTTGCTGTCGTCGCCGAACTTGCGGCTGGCCGCGAGCGCGCGGATGGCGCCGGTGCCGGGTTCGACCAGGGCCTGGGCGGCGACCTGCTTGTCGGAGGCGAACACCCGCTTCTTGATGGCCTTGTCGGCGGCCTTCTGCATGTCCCGGTTGAGGGTGGTGCGGATGGTCAGCCCACCGCGCTGGAGGAAGTTGCGGCGGGCTTCCTCGGTCTTGCCGAAGTCCTTGTTGGTGAGGATCTCCTGCTGCACGTAGAGGCAGAAGTAGGGGAACTCGCTCACCTCGCAGCCACCGGGGATCTTCTTGCCGAGGTAGCCGAGCTTCTCGGCCTTGGCCTCGGTGGCCTGCGCCGGGGTGATGACCTTCAGCTGGGCCATCCGGTCGAGCACCACGTTGCGCCGGGACAGCAGGGCGGCGCGGTATTCCTTGCCCCGGTCGGGGTCGGTGGCGCTGGGGCTCTGCACGGCGCCGGCGAGCGTGGCCGCCTCGACCAGGTTCAGCTCGGAGGCGTGCTTGCCGAAGAACCGTTTGGAGGCGGCCTCGATGCCGTACGCGCTGGCGCCGAAGTAGGAGATGTTGAGATACCGGTTGAGGATCTCGTCCTTGGTGTACTTGTTCTCGATCGCCATCGCGTAGCGGATCTCGTTGAGCTTGCGCGCGTACGACGTCTCGATGGCCTTGGCCTGTTCTTCCTTGGTCTCGGCCGAGTTGAAGATGACCAGCTTGACGTACTGCTGGGTGATCGAGGAGCCGCCCTGGACGACGCCGCCGCCGAAGAGGTTGCGGGTGAACGCCCGGAAGGTGCCTTCGACGTCGAGGGCGCCGTGTTGCTTGAAGCGGAAGTCCTCGATCGCGATGATCGCCTGCTGCATGACCGGCGCGATCTTGGTGAGCGGCACGGACTCGCGGTTCTGGAAGTAGAACTGGGCGATCTGCTTGCCGGAGGAGTCCAGCAGGACCGTCTTCTCCGGGAGCGGGGGCTCGTTGAGCTCCTTCGCCTCGATCTGCAGGGCCTCGACGCCGGATTTGGCGGAGTAGCCCGCTCCGCCGACGGCGGGCAACGCTACAGCGGCGACGAGCACGCCTCCGGCGCAGGCGGCGGCCAGCAGTCGCACGACGTTCGCGATCTGGGTGCCGGCCCGGCGCGGGCGCGCTCCCGATGTCTGAGCTTTGCCTTGAGCTTGCACAAAGCCAAGGGTACGTCGAATCAGGGAGTCAATCGGTACCAAAACCACCACCTGGCATTACCCCCGGCGGGAATGACTAGTCATTCCCGGACATCCTCAGGTCGTAAATTTGGTCCCACCGGGTCTGTCACTCCGACAGCCTGGTTGCGTACGTTCTCCTCTGCGGCAACTGAATAAGGAGGCTCGGCGACCGCGCCCGTCGGCCCCAGAAGTCACGACTGACCACCTAAGGGGAGTGGGGTCGAAATGTGGATCACGGATTGGACCTCCCGTGCCGCCTGTCGAGGTGCGGATCCTGACGCCCTGTTCGTTCAGGGCGCCGCACAGAACCGGGCGAAGCTGATCTGTCGAGGGTGCCCTGTCCGTACCGAATGCCTCGCCGATGCGCTGGACAATCGCATCGAGTTCGGGGTATGGGGCGGAATGACCGAGCGGGAACGGCGCGCGCTCCTGCGGCGCCGTCCGGACGTCGACTCCTGGCGCGACCTGCTGGAGTTGGCCAAAGAAGAGTACGAGCGCACCAACGAGCTGATCGCGGGCTGACGCGCTCTCACCCAGCGGCGAGGAGTTCCCCGATCTGGCGCAGACCAGCCAGATCGTGAACGTCCTCTGACATCGCGGGCACCTGGGATATCGGCACGGTGGGGTGGGCCGAGGTGAAGTGTTCCTGTTCCCGGTGCTCGCGGGCGGCGAGCTGCATCCGCCCGGCGTGCAGGCGAAGCACGGCGGCGGTCAGCTCGTGCTCACCACGTGACTCCAGGTCCTCCGCGGCGGCCGTGCTGCGGGCCGCGGACAGGGCCGGAGCCGGGGAGCGGTGCACCCGGTTGACCACCAGGCCGGCCAAGGGCATCCGCTCCTCGGCGAGCCGCTCCACGAAGTACGAGGCCTCACGGATCGCGTCCCGTTCCGGCGTGGCGACGACGACGAACGCCGTGCCGGGCGCCTGGAGCAGCCGATAGGTCTGTTCCGCGCGTTGCCGGAAACCGCCGAACAGCGCGTCCAGGGCGGACACGAACGTCTGGATGTCGGTCAGCACCTGCGCGCCGAGCACCTTGGTGAGCGCCCCGGCGACCAGGCCGAACCCGGCGTTGATCAGTTTGAACGCGCTCCGGCCGCCGGCTTTGGCGGGCGCGATCAGGATGCGGATGAGCCGCCCGTCCAGGAACCGGCCGAGGCGTTCCGGCGCGTCCAGGAAGTCCAGCGCGGACCGGGACGGCGGGGTGTCGACGATGATCAGATCCCAGTCGCCGGAGCGGCGCAGTTGCCCCAGTTTCTCCATCGCCATGTACTCCTGGGTGCCGGCGAAGCTGGACGACAGCGACTGGTAGAAGGGGTTCGTCAGGATCTGCTTGGCCCGCTCCGGGTCGGCGTGCGCCTCGATGATCTCATCGAAGGTCCGCTTCATGTCGAGCATCATGGCGTGCAGCTGGCCGTCGCCGTCGATCTCGGTGATCCGGCGCGGGGTGTTGTCGAGCGAGGTCAGGCCCATCGACTGGGCCAGCCGCCGGGCCGGGTCGACGGTGAGCACGACCACGTGGCGGCCGCGTTCCGCGGCGCGCAGCCCGAGCGCGGCGGCTGTGGTGGTCTTGCCGACACCGCCGGAGCCGCAGCACACCACGATCCGGGTGTTCTGATCGTCCAGGATGGCGTCCAGGTCCAGCTGGGGGGCTTTCACGGCTCTCTTTCCGCTCGTCATGCCGCGCCTTGGTTTCTGATCGCCTCGGCGAGTTCATACAGTCCGGCCAGGTCCGCGCCGTCGGCCAGGAACGGCAGCTCATACCTGCGTGCCCCGGTCTTGGCGAGTTCCTCCTGCTCGCGCATTTCCAGGCCGGTACGGCTGGCATGCTCGGCCACTTCCGCCGCCAGCGCCTCGGCGATGGCGGCGGCGTCCTTGCCGTCGGTCAGCCCGGCCGCCTTGAGCCCCAGCGCGAGCTCGGAGTGGTCCACCGGCTCGCTCAGCGCCGGATCGATGCTCCGCGTCATGTTCACGAAAATGCCACCGACCGGCAGCTTGACGGCCCGCAGTTCGGCCATGCCGTCCAGGGTCTCCTGGACGGGCATCTCCTCCAGCAGCGTCACGAAATGCACCGCGGTCTCGGGCGAGGCCATGACACCGCGGACCATGTCGGCGTGCGCCTTCACCGGGCCGACCCGGGCCAGCCCGGCGACTTCCTGGGTGACATTGAGAAACCGGGCGATCCGCCCGGTCGGTGGCGCGTCCATGACGACGGCGTCGTACACCCGCCGACCCGCCTTGTTCTTGCGCCGGACCGCTTCGCTGGTCTTCCCGGTGACCAGGACGTCGCGCATGCCGGGCGCGATGGTGGTGGCGAAGTCGACCACGCCCATCCTGGTGAGCGTCTTGCCCATCCGTTTGAGCCCGTAGAACATGTCGAGATAATCGAGCATGGCCTCTTCCGGGTCGATGGCCAGCGCGAACACGTCGCCGCCGCCCGGGGCGACGGCGATCTTCCGTTCCTCGTACGGCAAGGGCGGCAGGTCGAACACCTGAGCGATGCCCTGGCGGCCCTCCACCTCGACCAGGAGCACCTTCCGGCCGCCGGCGGCGAGCGCCAGGGCCAGCGCGGCGGCGACGGTGGTCTTCCCCGTGCCACCCTTTCCGGTGACGACGTGGAGGCGAACCCCATCCCAGTCGGTGTCGCGAGAACTCACACCCGAAAGGCTACCCAAAGGTCACTTTCTGATTCGCCGCAGGGAACCCTCATGTGCTGGGAGTCACAGGCGTGCGAGCCTCGATAGCCTTGGCCGCATGACCAAGTGGGAATACGTGACCGTGCCGCTGCTGACGCACGCGACGAAGCAGATTCTGGACAACTGGGGCGAGGACGGCTGGGAGTTGGTGTCCGTGATCCCTGGGCCCAACCCCGAGCAGCTCGTCGCGTACATGAAGCGGGCGAAGGCATGACGCCCGAGCAGCGGCTGGCCCGGCTGGGGCTGGTGTTGCCGGAGGTGGCGACGCCGCTGGCCGCGTACGTGCCCGCGGTGCGGACCGGGAACTATGTGTACACCTCCGGGCAACTGCCGATCGTGGACGGGAAGCTGATCGCCACCGGCAAGCTCGGGGCGGAGATCTCCGACGAGCAGGGGAGCGACCTGGCCCGGATCTGCGCGCTCAACGCGATGGCGGCGATCATCTCGGTCGCGGGCGAACTGTCGGCCATCGTGAGGATCGTGAAGGTGCTGGCGTTCGTCGCGAGCACGCCGGAATACACCAACCAGCCGGCCGTGGTCGACGGCGCGAGCACGCTGTTCGGCGAGGTCCTGGGCGAGGCGGGGCGGCATGCCCGCAGCGCCGTCGGGGTCCCGGTGCTGCCCCGGAACGCGCCCGTGGAGCTGGAGGTCATCGCCGAAGTGCGTTGATCTGTGGTACGGCATACGCGAGACTGCTGGCGTTCTGGGAGGGTTTATGGGGATTCCGCTGACAGGGGAGTTCAGGGCGCGCGCCCTGGATATCCTCGCCGGTCGGATCGCTCCGGCGGCCGCCAGGGACGCGGCGACGGTGGTCGTGCTCCGGGACGCTCCGCTGGAGGTGTACCTGCTCCGCCGCAAGGCCACGATGGCCTTCGCGGCGGGGGCGTACGTGTTTCCTGGCGGGTCTGTCGATCCCCGGGACGCGGATCATGCCGTGGCTTGGGCGGGGCCGTCTCCGGCGGAATGGGGCGAGCTGCTGCGGGCCGAGGAGGGGACGGCGCGCGGGTTGGTGTGCGCGGCGGTGCGGGAGACCTTCGAGGAGTCCGGGGTGCTGCTGGCCGGGCCGACCGAGGACACGATCGTGGCCGACACCACGGGCTGGGACGCCGAACGGGAGGCGTTGATCGATCGCACGCTGTCGTTCGTGGATTTCCTGGATGACAAAGGGCTGGTTTTGCGGTCGGATCTGCTCAAACCGTGGGGGCATTGGATCACGCCTGAGATCGAATACCGGCGGTATGACACGCGGTTCTTCGTGGCGGCGTTGCCGTACGGCCAGCGGACCAGGGACGTCGGCGGGGAAGCGGATTCGGTGGCGTGGATGCGGCCCCAGCAAGCCCTAGATCTCGCGAAATCTCACGAAATTTCGGTGATGATGCCGACATTTCATACGCTGACCGAGATGGCGGGGTTTGACACGATTGCTGGCGTGTTCGCGAACGATCGGGAGATCGTCACGATTATGCCCCAGGTGGTGGAGGTAGACGGCGAGATGCGGCTGGATGTGGCTAGATGAGCGGCTTGTTCGTGCCGATTGACGGGTCCGGTACGGCGAGCGCGACCAACGTGTTGGCTCCCAACGCGTCCCCGATGACCTTGGACGGCACGAACACCTGGGTGATCGGCCAGGGCGAAACGGTGCTGATCGTCGATCCAGGGCCGGACGATGAGCACCATTTGCGGAGACTCGTGGAGTTGCTCGGCGAACGCCGGGTGGCGACGATCCTGCTCACTCACGGACATCCCGACCACAGCGGCGGGGCCGCGACGTTCGCCGCGATGGTCAGCGCACCCGTCCGGGCGCTAGACCCGAACCATCGCCTCGGTTCGGAAGGCCTTGGCGACGGCGACGTGGTCACCACCAGCGATCTGGAGCTCCGAGTGATCGGAACACCAGGCCATTCAGCCGATTCGCTCTGCTTCTGGCTGCCTGCCGACGCCGCCCTGCTCACCGGGGACACCATCCTCGGCCGCGGAACCACCGTGATCGCCCCGGACGGCGACCTCGCCGACTACCTCCGCAGCCTGGACAAACTCCGCGCGATGGCCGAACTCGCCGAAGCCCGGACCCTGCTGCCCGGCCACGGCCCCATGCTCCCCGACCCGATCGGAAAGCTTGACGAATACCTCGCGCACCGCCGCAAACGCCTCGACCAGATCCGCGAGGCCATCCGCGCGGGCGCCAAAGACGTGCCGGAGATCGTCGAGATGGTCTACGCGGACGTGGACCGCAGCCTCTGGCCCGCCGCGGAGATGTCCGTGGCGGCCCAGCTCAACTACCTGAAAAACCTCTAACGCGACCGGTTGTACAGCCGCTCGATGTCCATGATCACGACGGCCTTGGCCTCGATCCGCAGCCAGCCGCGCCCCGCGAAGTCCGCCAGCGCCTTGTTTACGGTCTCCCGGGAGGCGCCCACCAGCTGGGCCAGCTCCTCCTGAGTGAGATCGTGATGGACGCGCACGCCGTCGTCGACCTTCTGCCCGAACCGGTCGGCCAGGTCCAGCAGCGCCTTCGCCACCCGCCCCGGCACGTCGGTGAAGACCAGGTCGGCCAGCACGTCGTTGGTCCGGCGCAGCCGCTGGGCCAGGGCGCGCAGCAGGTGCAGCGCCACCTCCGGGCGGCCGGTCAGCCACGGCCGCAGGTCGTCGTGGCCGAGCCCGGCCAGCTTGACGTCGGTGAGCGCGATGGCGGAAGCCGTACGGGGTCGAGGGTCGAACAGGGACAGTTCGCCGAACATCTCGCTCGGGCCGAGCACGCTGAGCAGGTTCTCCCGGCCGTCCGGCGCGGTCCTGGCCAGCTTGATCTTGCCTTCGAGCACCACGTAGAGCGTGGAGCCGGTCTCGTTCTCGCTGAACAGCGTCTGGCCCTTGGTGAGGGTCATCTCGGCGATACTCGTTCGCAGGGCCGCTGCGCTCTCCCGGTCGAGCGCGGCGAAAAGGGGCGCCCTGCTCAGAACGTCTTCGGTGCTCACGGTGCCTCCCTTGCCATGGTCGCACTCGTCGGGTTTGCGGAGGTCTCTGGGATCTCCGTGGTAGCCATTGTGACCTACGGCATCCGCGTAGGCTTACGGGGTGCCCCAGAAGGAGTCCCGACTAGCCCTCGTACGCCGCGCCCGGCGGATCAACCGCATCTTGGCGGAAACCTATCCTGACGCCCACTGCGAACTCGACTTCGGTAACCCGCTGGAACTGCTGGTCGCAACCATCCTCTCGGCGCAGTGTACGGACAAAAGGGTAAATATGGTTACTCCGATACTTTTTGCGAAGTATCGGACTGCGGCTGACTATGCCTCGGCGGATCGTGAGGAGCTCGAACAGATCATCAAATCCACGGGCTTCTTCCGGGCTAAGACCAACAGCATCATGGGCATGGCCCAGACGCTCTGTGATCGTTATGGCGGGGATGTGCCGGGGAAACTGAAGGATCTGGTCACCCTGCCCGGTGTCGGGCGCAAGACGGCCAATGTGGTGCTCGGCAACGCGTTCGGTGTGCCGGGGTTGACCGTTGACACCCACTTCCAGCGGCTGACCCGGCGGTTCGGGTGGCTTGACGAGACCGATCCCGTCAAGATCGAACACGAGGTCGGCACGCTCATCCCCAAGGCCCAGTGGACGATGTTCTCGCATCGGATCATCTGGCATGGCCGGCGGATCTGTAACGCGCGCAAGCCCGCGTGCGGCGCCTGCCCGCTGACCGCTCTCTGCCCGTCGTACGGCACTGGCCCGACCGATCCGGTCGAGGCGCGCAAACTTGTTAAGACTGGGCCATTCTCCTAGCGGGAAGCTCCGGGCATGCCCGAGGGTTGAACCCCGGGGAGGTGGCACGTGAACGACACGCCGGTTTGGCTTGAGGGATTGGCTGCCAGGAGTGGGGCGGTGCCGTTGGGCTTACGGCCACCCGCCGAAGGCGGCCGTCCCGCGGCGGTGCTGATGTTGTTCGGCGACGGGCCGTACGGGCCGGATGTCCTGCTCATCCAGCGCAGCTCCAACGGCCGCAACCACGCGGGGCAGCCCGCCTTCCCTGGCGGCGGCCTGGAACCCCAGGACGCGGGCCCCATCGAAGCCGCCCTCCGCGAGGCCGCCGAGGAAACCGGCCTCGACCCGACCGGCGTCACCGTCGTGGGCACGATGCCCGAGCTGTACGTCTGGCGAAGCGACTACCGTGTCACGCCCGTTCTGGGCTGGTGGCACACTCCCTGCGCCGTCCACGCCGCTTCCCCGGATGAGGTCGCTTCGGTGGAACGCGTACCTATCGCCGAGCTCGTAGACCCGGCCAATCGCCTCAAACTCCGCCATCCCAGCGGGTTCGCGGGGCCCGCATTCCGGGTTCGCGGTCTCCTCGTCTGGGGGTTCACGGCCGGAGTGCTCGATGGGCTGCTGGCCGCTTCCGGTTTCGAGCTCCCGTGGGACAGGTCTCGAGTCGAAGACCTGCCCCCGGATGTCATCGCGATGGCGGGTCGCTGAGTTGTTGGCCTGGGGTGTTGGTGTGGGCGGTGGCCAGGGTGAGGCCCAGCGATGCCCAGTCGGCGACGTCGGTGTCCTCGTCTTCGGCCAGGCGGCGCAGGGCGGCCAGGCCGGCTGGGTCGGCGGGGTGGCCGAGGACGTTGGGTAGCGCGTAGGCGGTGCCGTAGCGGACCGTGGCCTCCGGGTGGGTGGAGAGGTCGATCACCGAGGGCAGCGCGCGTGGGTCGCGGAGGTGGCCGAAGGCGATGAGGGCCGAGTAGAGGACGCGGGTGTCGTCCTCGCTGGCTGCCAGGTAGCGGAGCACCGGCATGGTTTTGTCGGTGAATGGGCGGTCGCGGCCGAGTTCGCCGAGAATATCCACGCCGAGTACGCGCTCCGCGACCGTGGCGGACGCGCAGAGGCGCCGGGCCGCGGTGAAGGTTTCCAGGTCGCCGCGCTGTTGCAGGTCGGCGATGGCCCGCCAGCGGGTCGGCCCATCCGGGTCTTCGTCGGCCAGCGCGGCCTGGATCAGATCATCAACTGGTGCCCCCATGACGTCACGATATAGCGGAGACCTCGAAGAACACGTGCACGCGCGCGTGTGGCGCTGGATACCGTAAAGGGGGGCACCGGGCTCAGGGTCGATAGGGGTGTAATTCAGGCGTGCAAGGCGACGTGCTCGATCTCATCCTGATCGGCCTGGTGTTGGCGTTCGCGGTGTCCGGGTATCGGCAGGGCTTCATCATCGGGGTGTTCAGCTTCGTGGGGTTCTGCGGCGGCGCGCTTGTCGGCATTTTCATCGCGCCCCCGATCGCCGGGGCGCTGGTCGGGGGAGACACCGAGAAGGCGCTGCTGGCGATCGTGATCGTCTTTCTGTGCGCGACGGTCGGCCAGTTCGCCTCGTCCACGATCGGGGCGGTGGTTCGCAGCCACGTGACCTGGGAGTCCGCGCGGACCGTCGACTCGTTCGGGGGGTCGCTCGCCAGCGGTCTGACCGTGCTGGTGTTCGCGTGGCTGATCGGCTCGCTGATGATCACTACCAGCCTGTCGTTACCGCGTCAGCAGATCAATGATTCCCTGCTGCTGAAGTCCGTCGATTCGGCCATGCCGCAGGCCGCCAAAGACCTGACCCGGCGATTCCGGGACTTTGTGGATGCTTCCGATTTTCCGGAGGTGTTCAGCGCCATCGGCGGTAGCCGTTTCGTCGATGTGCCCGCGCCCGACGAGAGCATCATCAAGGACCCCCGCATCGCCCGCGCTCGTCGCGCGATCGTCAAAGTTCAGGGCACCGCGCCCGACTGCAAGAAAAGCATCGAGGGCACCGGCTTCGTCTACTCCCCCCACCGGATCATGACCAACGCCCACGTCGTCCAGGGCGTCACCCAGCAACTCCGCGTCACCGACTACACCGGTGCCGTCCACGATGCCCGTGTCGTGCTGTTCAACCCCGATCGTGACATCGCCATCCTCTATGTCGCCTCCCTCGACGTCGCCGCCCTCCGCTTCGACTCCACCGCCGAATCCAAGGACGACGCGATCATCGCCGGTTTCCCGAAGGGCCACGGCTTCACCATCAAACCGGCCCGAATCCGGGTGAAACAGCACGCCGAGTCCTCCGACATCTACAACGACCACAAGGTCGACCGCGAGGTGTACGCCATCCGCGGCGTCGTCCAGCCCGGCAACTCCGGCGGCCCCCTCCTCACCCCCGAGGGCCGCGTCTTCGGCGTCATCTTCGCCGCCGCCACCGACCAGGAGGACACGGGGTACGCGCTGACCGCCGACGAAGTCCGTACCGACGCCGAGGACGGCAGCGCGGCCATCGCCCGCGTGGACACCCAGACCTGCGACTAGCTGTCGTTTCATCCCTCAGCGGGGGGCTGGCCGAGATCGCGGAACTGGATCACCGGCCCGTAGAAGGTCCCGCCGCTGATGGTGTTGGTGACGCTCCCCGGGGCCGCCGCGGGCGGATCCGCCACCGGAGCGACCAGGACGACACTGGCGGGATCGACAGCGGGATCATGGGCGAGCACCGGAAAATCAGCGCCGGGCCGCTCACTCAGCGCCAACTGGGCCCTGCCTAGCTGGAAGGCGCCCCGCACCGACTGCCCGTCGGCCAGCGCGACGTACAAGCGTGAGGCGAACGCGATCGCGTCCGGATCGCGGATCCTGTCGCTCATCCCGATCGCCATCGGTACCGCCGTGAGCAGCCCCGCCAGCTGTGCTGCCGACTCGCAGGCGTTCAACACCACCAGGCGCGGCGGGGAGTCGACCGCGCCCATCGCGCGGGCGAACGACTCCGCCTCGACCGGCCGGCCGGGCCCGCGTGCGTCGTCGCCGCTATCGAAGACCAGGGTTCTCCGGGTGGCATGTCCGGAGAAATGCACCACGTGCGGGACGAACCGGGTGAGCCCGTCCAGCAGATCCGAAACCGTCGCGGCAGCGAGGTGCTCGATCCGCACCGCGTCCCGGTGGACGGCCGCCCGGACCCCCGCTCGCACCCGCTTGATCTCCGCGTCCACCCGAAGATCCCCGCGGGACGACACCGTCAGGTACAGGACCCGGAGCCCCTCCGCTCGCGGCACGCCCCCACCATCAGCCACGCCCCTGCTCCTCACCCGATCTCTGACCCCAATATCACGCCCAGACTGGACGATAGAGGAGCGATCAGCTGGTGGTAAGGGCTGCGTGGAGGGCTTCGATGGAGTCGGCGGTGATGATCGCGTCTACGTTCATGCCGTAGGCCGGGCGTGAGCCGTACAGGCGGATTCTGGATCTTCCCCGTTCGAGGAGAGCCGCCGCGCCGCGGGGGTTTTCGCGTTGGAGGTGGGTGAGGCCGACGCAGATCTGGGCGAGGCCCTGCCAGAGGTCGCGTTCTTCGGGCGGGCAGCACTTCCAGCGGCCCTCGAAGACCTCGTGGGCGTGGAAGGGGCGACCGGCGTCGAGGAGCAGGCCTGCTTCGTTGATGGCCTCTTCGGCGCTGGGGGCGTAGTCGTCGGGGACTCGGGGCACGCCGACGGCGCCGCGTGGCAGGGGGCGGCCGTATTCGTCGCGCGGGCGGGCGCTCCTGGCTCGGCCGGATTCGTCGCGGTCTCGTGGGGTCATCGGTCCGGTTCTGGGTCTCCGAGCCAGGCGATCAGCTCGGCGTCGAACTGATCGGGGCGTTCCTCGTGAGGGAAATGTCCGACTCCTTCGAGGAGTCGCCATCGGTACGGGGCGGCCACGAAACGGCTTGAACCTTGGGCGGTTCTGGGCAGAATGCAGGGATCGAGCGCGCCGTGAAGTTGCAACGTGGGGGCTTCGATCTCAGTACGCATCTGGCGGGCGAAACGCAGGCCATCAGGGCGAAGCTGGGATCGGGCGAACCAGCGGTAGTACTCCAGGGCACAGTGCGCGACCCCCGGAATCTGGAACACATCACGATATTTCCGGGCAACGTCTTCGGCGGGCCATTCAGGGCTGGACCACGCGTCCAGCAGGCGGCCCACCCGGGAGCCGTCGTGGGCGACCAGGCGGCGTTCGGGAAGCACGGGCAGCTGGAATCCCAGCGTGTAACGACTGGCCTTCAGCTGGCCGAACGGGTCGGTCAGCAGGGACGAGCGCAGCCGCAGTGGGTGGGGCGCGGAGACGGCGACCAGGCGGCGCACCACTTTGGGGTCGAGCACGGCCATGGTCCAGGCGAGCAGGCCGCCCCAGTCATGCCCGACGACGATCGCTCCGGTCTCGCCGAGCGCGCGGATCAGCCCGGCGGCGTCTCCGGCCAAGGTCGGAAGGTCGTAGCCGCGCGGGGGTTTGTCACTCGCGCCGTACCCACGCAAATCCACCGCGACCGCGCGGTAGCCGGCCTTCGGCAGGGACTCCAACTGGTGCCGCCAGGTCCACCAGAACTGGGGGAAACCATGCAGCAACAGCACCAGCGGCCCTTCGCCCGCCTCCACGATGTGGAAGCGGGTGCCGCCGGCGTGCACGGCACGGTGGGTCCACGGGCCCTCGACCCGGACCACCGACTCGTCCCTGGACGGTTTCACCTCAGGGCACGGTCTCACGCACCGGCTCGCGAGGCGAGCCGATCTCGCCCGCGGACGGCGCGGCCAGGCTCGCCTGCTCGGGCCCCTTCAGCGTCTGCAGCGACCGCTTGGTACGGCGGAAGCCTGCCAACCCCTTCAACCGCCGGTATCCGACGAACCCCAGCAAACCCGCGAGCACCAGATAGAACACGGTAACGATCAGGAACGACAGCCACTGAGCGAGGCCGACCGCGTCCACCAGCACGTACGCGATGGTGAACGACGCCAGGATCAGGCACAGATGCAGAATGAACGCGGCGGCGGCGAAAAGCCCCGTCGCGGCCCCGATCCGTCGCGCGTCGAACTTGAGCTCGGACTTGGCGAGCTCGATCTCAGACCGGACGAGGGTCGATATGTGGTTGCTCGCCTGGGCGACCAGCGCGCCGAGCGATTCGTCCTCGGGCATCGGGATCTCCTATCTGCGACTATCAAACATCATCTCGTGCCCGCACGCGCACCCGGATCCGCAACAGTGCCGACGCCAGCGCCGACGCGACCACGCTGGCGATCAGCACGGCCGTGGAGATCCGATCGTCGCCGGGGAACGCCTTGTCGCCGATGAGCAGCGAAACCGTGAAGCCGATTCCGGCCAGAACGGACACGGCTGCGATGTCCCGCCAGGTCAGCTCATCGCTGAGCCTGGCGAACCCCAGTTTGACCGACAACCACGCGCCCCCGAACACCCCCAGGAACTTGCCCACCACCAAGCCGATCATCACAGCGATCGCGATCCGGTCGACGAAAACGGCGCCGAGAGCCTGGGTGGTCAGCGGAACCCCGGCGGCGAAAAAGGCGAAAACGGGCACGCAGAATCCCGCAGATATGGGGCGAACGTAATGGTCCGCGCGTTCCGCCGGGGATGGATCGCCTCGCACGCTGGTGAGCAGGCCGCACAGGACCCCGGCCACGGTGGGATGCACGCCGCTGTCGTGCACGAACACCCAGGCCGCGACGCCGAGCAGGATGAACAGGAGCGGCTTCCGGACGCCGACGCGCATGAGCAGCCAGTAGATGAACAGGATCACGGCGGCGGCGATCAGCGGGACGAAGCTCAGCTTCTCCGTGTAGAAGACCGCGATCACGATGATCGCCCCCAGGTCATCCACCACGGCGAGGGTCAGGAGGAACGCCCGCAAAGCATCCGGAAGCGCTGAGGCGGTCACCGCGAGGACCGCGAGGGCGAACGCGATGTCGGTCGCCGTGGGGATCGCCCAGCCCTTGCCCGCGCCGCTGGTGCCCCAGGCGACGGCGACGAAGACGAGCGCGGGAACGATCATTCCGGAGATCGCGGCGACAACCGGGAGGATCGCGTCCTTGAGCTGGGAGAGCTCGCCGTGCACGAACTCCCGTTTGACCTCAAGCCCGGCGACGAAGAAGAAGATCGCGAGCATGCCGTCGGCGGACCATTGGTACAAGCTCATACCGAACGGCCCTGGAACCGCGTCGCGTATCGCCAGGTACCCATTGGTCCATGCGGAGTTCGCCCAGATGAGGGCGAATCCCGTGGCCAGCAGCATGATCACGCCGCCGATCGTCTCGGCGCGCAACGCCTCGGCGATCTGGCGTGCGTACCGGACGGTCGGCCGCAACGGCCACAGTTCGGCGGCGCGCGGCACGGTCCCCCCTCGGTCGCTGAACGTTACGATCTGTACCTGACTGTACACATATGTCCGGATATGGGTGAGGCGCGGGTGCCGTTACGCACCCGCGCCCCATCTGCCGGACTTGCCTAGTCTTCGCTTGCCGCGCTGGGCAGCTTCGCCGCGATCAGGTTCATCACCGCGCTGTCGGCCAGCGTCGTGACGTCGCCGATGCTGCGGTTCTCCGCCACGTCACGCAGCAGCCGCCGCATGATCTTCCCGGAGCGGGTCTTCGGCAGCTCGGGAACGATCAGGATCTGCCGCGGCTTCGCGATCGGCCCGAGCGTCTTGGCGACATGGTCGCGGAGCTCCTTGGCGATGTCCTCGCCCTCGTCGACCGCGCCGCGCAGGATCACGAACGACACGATCGCCTGCGTGGTCAGCGGGTCGGTCGCGCCCACGACCGCCGCCTCGGCCACCTTCGGGTGGCTGACCAGCGCGCTCTCCACCTCGGTGGTCGAGATGTTGTGCCCGGAGACGAGCATGACGTCATCCACCCGGCCGAGCAGCCACAGATCGCCGTCCTCGTCCTTCTTGGCGCCGTCGCCGGGGAAGTAGAACCCCTTGAACCGGGACCAATAGGTGTCGATGTAGCGCTGGTCGTCGCCCCAGATCGTGCGGAGCATGGACGGCCACGGCTCCCGTACCACCAGGAAACCCCCGCCGCCGTTGGGCACCGACTGCGCCTGGTCGTCGACCACGTCCGCGACGATGCCCGGCAGCGGCTTCATGGCCGCGCCCGGCTTGCCGGCGGTGACCCCCGGCAGCGGGCTGATCATGATCGCGCCGGTCTCGGTCTGCCACCAGGTGTCCACAACCGGGGTACGGCTGCCGCCGATGTGCTCGCGATACCAGACGTACGCCTCCGGGTTGATCGGCTCGCCGACCGAGCCGAGGACCCGCAGGGACGACAGGTCGAATTTGGCGGGGATGTCGTCGCCCCACTTCATGAACGTACGGATCGCGGTGGGGGCGGTGTAGAGGATGGTTACGCGATATTTCTGGATAATTTCCCAGAAGCGGCCTCGGTGGGGGGTGTCCGGGGTGCCCTCGTAGATGATGCTCGTGGCGCCGTTCGCGAGCGGGCCGTACACGATGTAGGAGTGCCCGGTCACCCAGCCGATGTCGGCCGTGCACCAGTAGATGTCGGTTTCCGGCTTGAGGTCGAAGACCGCATGGTGCGTCCAGGCCGACTGGGTGAGGTATCCACCGGTCGTGTGGAGAATGCCCTTCGGCTTCCCGGTCGTCCCGCTCGTGTAGAGGATGTACAGCGGGGCCTCGGCGTCATGCGCCTCCGGGATGTGCTCCTCGCTCTGCCGATCGACCACGTCATGCCACCAGACGTCCTTATCGGTCTGGTCCACTTCCTGGCCGGTCCGCCGGACCACCAGCACATGCTCGACACTCGGGCAGTCCTTGACCGCCTCGTCCACCGTCGGCTTCAACGCGCTCGGCGCGCCCCGCCGGAACCCGCCATCCGCGGTGATCACCAGTTTCGCGTCCGCGTCGTCGATCCGGCTCTTCAGCGCCGTCGCCGAGAACCCGCCGAACACCACCGAGTGAATCGCCCCGATCCGCGCACACGCCAGCAACGAAACCGGCAGTTCCGGAATCATCGGCATGTAGATGGCGACCCGATCGCCCTTCCCCACGCCCAGCTCGGTCAGCGCGTTCGCCGCCCTGGAAACCTCTTTCTGCAGGTCAGCGTAGGTGATCGTGCGGCTGTCGCCCTCCGGCTCGCCCTCCCAGTAGTAGGCGACCTTGTCCCCGTTCCCCGCCTCCACATGCCGGTCCACGCAGTTGTACGCGACGTTCAGCTTGCCGTTCACGAACCACTTGGCGAAGGGCGGCTGCCAGTCCAGCGTCGTGTCCCAGCGCTTCGCCCAGGTCAGCCGCTCGGCGGCACGCTCCCAGAAGGCGAGCCGATCCCGGTTCGCCTCCTCGTACGCCTCCGCCGTGACGTTCGCGGCCGCGGCCAGGTCGACGGGTGGCTCGAACCGCCGGTCCTCGCGCAGCAGATTCGACAGCGTCTCCTGGTTCTCACGCTCGGGGGCCACTTGGCACTCCTTTTGCTCTTATCTGGCGCAACTTGTGAGGTCCACTTCACCAGCCCGGTACGGTCACCGACAAGGTTCCGGGCGTCGTGGTGTTCTCGTGGTGTTTATGACATGTGACCCTCCCCCGAGAGTCAAACTGGGATGCGTTCAACGGTGGCAGGTCGTCGTTGAATGGTTCGTATGCGTCGGTAGGGTCGGGGCGTGACTGATCCGCTGGCGGTGATCGCCGAGATGGTGCCGGAGGCCGTACAAGAGGCGCGTTCGGCTGTTGACCGGCTGTATCGGCATCGGGCGCTGCGGCGGCGCGGGCCCGAAGTGTCGGCCGAGTCGGCTTTGCGCGGGGCTCGGGCTTCGGCGGCGTTGGATGGGGTTGATGTGCCGCTGGGGTCGCTGCGGCATGGGGATGTCGATGATCCGGTGGCGCAGGGGGCGTTGAGGGTTTCGGCTGAGCTGGGGCGGTTGGGGGCGTTGTGGCGGGG
>NZ_BLAF01000052.1:22707-23086 GCF_009687885.1 Acrocarpospora pleiomorpha | reverse complement strand
GGGGGGGGGGCGCCTCGGCAGGCTTTGGCGCGGTTGCACGCGTTGGCCGGGGTTGGGTTGACCGATGAGCCTGGGCGGCCGCGTGGGGGTGACACGTCGGCGGACCCGCTGGGGCTCGGGCCTGCGCCGGGGGCCGCGGAGGTTTCGGTGCGGTTGGGGGCGCTCGCGGAGTTGCTGGCGTCGTCGAAGGCGCCCGCGGTTGTGCTGGGGGCGATCGTGCATGCGGAGCTTGTGGTGTTGCGGCCGTTCGGGGTGGCCGATGGGGTGGTGGCTCGGGCGGCGGAGCGGTTGACGTTGATCGAGCATGGGTTGGATCCGAAGAGCCTGGTTGTCGTGGAGGTAGGGCATCTGGAGGCGGGTGCGGGGTATGTGGAGGGGC
>NZ_BLAF01000052.1:10519-22385 GCF_009687885.1 Acrocarpospora pleiomorpha | reverse complement strand
GTATGTGGAGGGGCTTCGGGGGTATTTGGGGGGAACGCGGGATGGGGTCGTGGGGTGGGTTGCGCACTGCGCGGAGGCGATCGTGCTTGGGGCTCGGGAGACGACGGCGATTTGTGAGGCCTTGTCGCGGTGAGTCGCGTTGGCTGGGTGTCGCCCAATGCCGAACGAGTCGTGGATCGCGCGTACTTCGACCGCTACGACGTGGAAATCGATGATGCGTTCGGCGATCGCGTGTGCCCGCTCCGGCGGCGCGCTCGGCGCTCGCGCCCTCAGATGAGCTGATGTGCCCGAGATGCGGTCATCATCGTGCCCGGCGACGAGGGAGTTGACGTGCGTGCCCGCTGGTCAACGTGCGCGTGGTTCGCCTAACCCGAGGGCTCCGGTTGCGAGCTCTTGCGAGGTTGCGGTCGCGGGGGAGGGATTCGGACAAAAGCTGACGGCGTCCCTGGAATGGGACGCCGTCGCCAGTACGTCGTACCGGGTTACCAAGCGTGCACCTTTATCTGTCTAGCGGGGCAAGCCCGTGTCGACACGCCTCCCGCGGCTGGTCGCGCGTGGGTACCCGGCAGCCGTACCCGGACACCTAGTCCGTGTCACCTTTCTACGTCGGATTCCTGCACTTGGGAACCCCTTGGAGCAAGACCTTTACCGAGCTGGGGGCCCAAGCTGCTGACACATCTGACGGGTTTGTCACACAATCAGGCAATAGATCGGTATAGTGAGCAATGATCACGGACTGTGATTGGTTGGCGGCGGTGAACTTCTGACGACCGAGCTTGGTCCCGCGAAAAAATCTGGCGCAAATTGCAGATTGCTCCTCGACGAAACTCGCGTAGATCGGGCAGCATACGGTGGTATCTCCCAATGTGGGAGTGACTGCGTACAGGGCACCTATGCAAGTCCCTTGCCATGCCCTGGCCAACTGATGAAAGCTTTCTTCTGAAACGGGACCGGCTCTACCCCCCCGGAGCCGGACCGGTCGGCGACCCCCGCTCTCCCCCCCGGCGGGGGTCGCCATCTTTCTTGACGCGACCTCGCCACACTCGGTCGGATCCTCAAGTGATCCCGATGCCGAATTGTTACCTGATGCCTGGAGGCAATCAGCGCGGGATTGCCTGCGGCGGACAGAGAAGGCCGTGCGGCGCCGAACGTCCAGCCACCGGTTCGAGCAGTCGGCCTGAGGTTTTCCACAGGGGGATGGGTTATCCACAGTTCGGGGTTCGGGGCCCCGGGCGGGGGCGTGGTTCTCGCAAAGTGGTCTCTCTCAACGGATGGAGACCTCGATGTATCGGCCGTTGGCCATTACAGATGACCAGGATCTGCTTGACGACCTGCTGCGCGTGGCCGCCGCGGCAGGGGTCGAGCTTGATGTGGCGCATGTCGCCTCGCGGGCAAGACCCCAGTGGCGTACGGCTCCGCTGATCGTGATCGGCACGGATCTCGCCGACGATCTGGCAGCCACCGGCCCGCCGCCCAGGCAGAACGTCTTGCTGGTGACCCGCACGCCGGAGGATCCCGCGACCTGGCGAAGATGCGTCGCGGTGGGTGCGCAGACGGTGCTGCAACTGCCGGCGGAGGAACGCCTTCTCGTCGCGGAATTCGCGGAAGCCGCCGAGCCATCCACTCGGGCCGGGACCGTGGTGTGCGTGACCGGTGGCCGAGGTGGCGCAGGCGCCACCGTGCTGGCCGCGTCCTTGGCTCTGTCCGCCTCGCGCGCCGGGCTGCGTACCTTGCTGGTGGACGCCGATCCCCTCGGCGGCGGCATCGACGTGGTCCTGGGTGAGGAAGACGCGATCGGCGCCCGCTGGCCGGACATCGTCGGCCGCGAAGGCCGCGTCAGCTACGGCGCCCTCCAGCGCGCGCTCCCCACGTTCGGCGAGCTCACCGTTCTCTCCTGGCATCGCGGTGAACCGATGCGCATCCCCCGCGAGGCCATGCGAGCCGTCCTGGACGCCGCCCGCCGCGGCTGCGACCTGGTCATCGTCGACCTCCCCCGCCACGTGGACGAAGCCATCGCCGAGGCGCTCGCCCGCGCGACGGCAACCCTCGTCCTGGTCCATGCAGACGTCAGGGGCGTACTCGCCGCCGCCCAAACCCTCGCCGCCCTACGCCCCCACACCGCCGACCTCAAAGCCGTCGTCCGCCCCGCCACCCTCGCCCCTGACGTGGTCGCCGCTTCTCTGGGCCTCCCCGGCGGCCTCATCTGCCCCCAACAACGCGGCCTCACCCAAGCCCTGGACCGAGGCGTCGCCCCGCCCCTAGGCCGAACCCCCCTCGGCAGGTTCTGCACCACCCTCCTCGACCACCTGGGAGCCACCCATGACCACACCTAGCCACCCACCCCACCCACCCACGCGTGCCGTCATCGCGTTGGGCGTCCCGGCAGGGGCAACTGTGCTCGCAGGACGGGAATCCGGTGTGTCCGCGGCCTCGACGCGGGCGGGCCGGTTGACGTCGCCAGCTCCCGATGGTGTGGTGGCCAGGCTGGCGGTCCCGGTGGGGGCGGGCGTGCCCAGAGCGCTGGCCTCACCTGCCGATGAGAGCGCCTCCGCAGTGAGAGCTGCGTCTTTGAACTCCTCGGCGTTCGAGGGGTTTGCGTCACCGGTTGGGGCGTCCACGTCGTCGAAGGCGATGATGTCGGAGGACGCATCGCGATTTGGTGGTTCCGATCGACCACGTAGCCGCGGATACTCAATTCCGCCTCCAGCTGCGAGAACACAGCCTGAAGTGGCTGGTGCGCCAACAACGGAGAGTGGCCTTGTCGGTGCCCATAAAGCGGCGCCTGAGCTTGTCGAAGCAGTCCGGGTTCGTCTCGCTCGAACGGGTGCGGAACCCACGCCGGCGAGGGTCGCGGCGGCGCTACGTGCCGAGCGCGCCATGTTCGGGGACGCGGAAGTCCTGGCCATCGCCCGAACGCTTCGAGCGGATCTCATCGGTGCCGGGCCTTTGGAAGCCCTCCTTGCCGCCCCAGGGGTGACCGATGTGCTTGTCAACGGCCCCAACGAAGTCTGGGTCGACGACGGCACCGGTCTCCGCAGGACAAGCGTCACCTTCCCCTCCGACGATGACGTCAGACGCCTGGCTCAGCGCCTCGCAGCCGCCGCAGGCCGCCGCTTGGACGACGCCTCCCCCTACGTCGACGCCCGGCTAGCTGGAGGAGTGCGCCTCCACGCCGTTCTCCCACCCATCGCCGCCGAAGCCACATGCCTTTCCCTTCGCCTCCCCCCACGCCACACATTCACGCTTGAGGAACTGGTCCCCGGCCCAGCAGCCACCGCACTACGCGCGATCATGGCCGCCCGCCTAGCCTTCTTGATCACTGGCGGCACAGGAACAGGCAAAACCACCCTCTTGTCCGCCATGCTCTCTCTGGCTACCCCCGGAGAACGCCTCCTGCTAGTGGAAGACTCCGCCGAACTCCGCCCCAAACACCCTCACGTGGTCCGCCTTGAGGCTCGCCCGCCCAACCTCGAGGGCGTCGGCGGCGTCACACTCCGGGACCTCGTCCGTCAGGCCCTCCGGATGCGCCCAGACCGGCTCGTCGTAGGCGAGGTTCGCGGTTCCGAGGTTGTAGATCTCCTGGCCGCACTGAACACCGGCCACGAAGGCGGCTGCGGCACTCTCCACGCGAACACCGCCGCCGATGTCCCACCCCGCCTGGAAGCACTGGCCTGCGCCGCAGGCCTTTCCAGAGAAGCCGTCCACAGCCAGATCGCGGCAGCCCTGGACGCCGTAATCCACCTAGTCCGAGACCCCAGAACCGGCATTCGCCAAGTCTCCGAAATCTCCCTCCTCCACCGAACCCCCACCGGCTTCGTCACAGTCACCCCCGCCCTCACCTTCACCCCCACCCCAGCGCCACCTGCTACAGCAGCCCTAACACCAGCCCCAACATCAGGCCCAACGCCAACCCCAATGCCATTCCCAACCCCAACACCAGGCCCAGCCCTGCCAACCTTGAGAGCCCGCTGCCCAGGCATTCCATGACCAAATCACGTGACCTCAGAGCGCGTACCACCCCAACCAACCCACGAAGGATTCCCCTCCGCCTCCCGCACTCCCTCCGTCTGTAAAGGTTCTCGGCTGTAGTGGTTCTCGACATCGATCGTCACGGCTGCTCTCACTACGGCGCTGAGTTTTCGCGCCAGGCGGGCGGCCATGAGAGCTGACCGCCGACCCCGGATTCGGGTGTTCGCGTGGCGTGAGCTAGGTGGCCGTGGGTCGGGGGTTCTTGATGACCGCCCTCACCTCATCGAACAGTTAGTGGAGTCTCACATTGGGTCCGATCGCTGTAGTGCTCGGAGGGCTGGCCGGATGGTTGTGGTTCGGCCCAACGGTTGCTTCGGCCAGGTTGCTGATGCTCCTGGGCGTTCCCGCCGAATGGTGGATGCTGCGGCGTCCCTGGTTTCGGCGGGCTCGGCCCGCAAAGGAGGCGGCGCAGTGGCGGATCGCTTCGATTGAGCTCTGCCAAGGAATCGTGGCCGAACTAACCGCTGGCCGTACACCTGGCGATGCCTTGGCCCGGGCGATCTCCTCGATTGAGGTCCCTGACCCGGCGGCGCTGAAGCCCGTCGCTGCGGTCGCACGCGATGGCGGCGACATCGCGGCTGCCTTGCTCGGAGCCGCTCCACCTGCCGGGGGCGAGGGCCTGGTTCGCCTTGCGGCTTGTTGGCAAGTCAGCGCCACCGTAGGAGGCGGCCTGGCTTCCCTTGTCGAGCGCGTAGCCTCATTCCTTCGCGAAATGGAAGCACACCGCCAAGACGTCTCCGCACAACTGGCCGGACCTCGCGCCACCGCCCGACTCCTTGCCGGCCTACCCGCGCTCGGCCTTCTGATGGCCGCAGGCCTAGGCATGGAGCCCCTGCCCTTCCTATTCGGCACCCCAGCCGGATTCGCATGCCTACTCATCGGCCTAACACTTGACGCCACAGGCCTCTGGTGGACCAACCGCCTCGTCCTCCGGGCCGAGACCGCAGGCCATTAGCTCACGGCCCTCCAGGCTGAGAGGTGGCTAGCCGATCGCTCTGTTTGCCGAGGTCGCAGGCTCTTTGCCGAGATGGAAGCAACTCGGTCGTTTGTAGGACACCTCTCGGGGTGCTGCCGGTTGGTCGAGCTTCCTGTTCGAGGCGTAGATGGGTGGCTCGCCATCATTCGGGGTGGCCCACAGGTCGTTTGCTCGCTGTCCTCGTGACAGTGAAGGTCTTGATCACCGCGAGCCGGCACGTCGACCAGGCGGAGGCCTGGGGCATCGACCGGGGTCCCTGGCATCCCGTCCGAGGCGCACAAGCGGGTCTTCATGCCGTTCTAGCGACTCGGCGACCGCGACAACCACGCGGGGGTCGGTTTTGGTCTCGGCCTCGGCTGCGGATCGTTAGCCCCTTGTCCTGTGGGCAGAGACAGCAGGTCGTTGGCGGCTGACTTCGGCAATTAAGTAGTTCACACGTAGGTAGTTCATCAGCCATGGAGAATCTGATGCTCATCCTCATGGGCGCAGGGCTAGCTGCGCTTTCAGTCTGGATCTGGCCGACGCGCAAAGGTTCGCTTGATCGTCTGCTGGAAGTGCAGAAACGATCGCGCACCGAAGGCGTCACCGCTCACTCGGGCCACCCGATGGGCAGCGCGCAGGCTCATCCGTTGGGTGCTGGACAGGCTGATCCTTTGGGCGCCGGGCCTCTTCAGCCATCCAGCGGCGGCACAAGGAGCGCCGAAGCCGAACACGCCGCACGGCAACTGCAAAAGGGCATCCTGGTCGCGGGACCTATCGCAGTGCTGACATACCTGGTCGTGGGTGGCCTGCCGGGACTGATTGCCGCAGCAATGGCAGCGACCGCCGCTATAGCTCTTGTCCGCAGGAAAGAACCAGCCAATTCCCGGCGTCGCCGCGAGCGCATGATCACGGACCTCCCATTCGCGGCCGATCTCATGGTTGCCTGCCTCCGCGCAGGCCAGCCCTTGACCGCCGCCGCAGAAACCGCCGCAAGGGCGGTGAACGGACCGCTCGGCGAATGCCTGTTCTGGGTGAGCGCTCAAATGCGACTCGGCGCGGACCCAGCCACCGCCTGGTCAGCCTTGGCCGAAGAACGCCCCCTGGCCTCCCTAGCCAGAACCATGTCCCGAGCGGTCGACAGCGGCGCCCCAGTAGCCGACGTCCTCACCCGCCTTGCCAACGACGCCCGTTACACCACTCGATCGGCGTCTTCCGCAGCCGCCCGAAGAGTCGGAGTCCAAGCAGTAGCCCCCCTCGGCCTGTGCTTCCTCCCCGCCTTCGTCTTCCTCGGCATCATCCCCGTGGTGGCCGGCCTAGCAGCCCAAGTCCTCACTCCATAAGGCTCGCTCCCTGACCCCACACCCCCTGGCCTTGCGCTCTAACCGAGCCTGGTAGGAGCTGATCGTTTAGACCCGAAAATCGCCATGAGCCGGAAGGACCCGACTGGTCGGTGAAGAGTCGCCTGCAGCGACGGCATAGCGTGAGAGCGGTCACGTGGGAGCCTTGCTGAGCGGACAGGAAGTCGAGGCTTGCTCGAGTTCGACCCTGCTTAGAATAGATAGATCAGCGAGATCGGGGTTTGCAGTTGTCTCGGGCTAATAGCCGGAACGCTGATTGTGAGCCGAAGGCTGCGGAGGCAGACGGATCGTCGATGAAGTCGATCACGAGGCTGTTCTCAGTAAGAGGGGCTGCGATCGCCAGCAGCGGCAGGTGTCCGTAGCAAAGAACCGCGAATCGACGCCGAGCGTTGGCGATCGTCGCTTTGTGGTAGCTGGTGATTCCGTAGCGGGAGATGTCCCTGTGCGGTGTGATCTCTATGACTTTGCTGCCGAGGTGCCTGGCTGCCTCGTAACAGACCCTCTTGAACTCTTGAGATCGGTCGCTGGCAACGGCGGGTCCCGGTAGCACCAAAAGCCCGTCGCCCCAAGCGGCAGTCTCCGATGAGGCTCCTCCGAGAGCCCTGCGTTCCTCAGTGTGCTCCCGTCACATGTGTCAGTCAGGTGGTTTCCGCAGCTAGGTCGGCATGGGCACGACCCTGCCGGTCGGAGCGGCGCACTGGCGAACTCGACGAGAGGGCCTTGTGGATGACTTTTTCCACAGCTGTGGATAACGGGATGTCCACAGGGCGACGGGTAGGCGTATCGGCTGGTTGATTTAACGAGCTAGTTATCCACAGCCTTTCGGTTATCCACAGAACGGGATTCGGGTCAAGCGGGAAGGGGTGGGTGCAGGGCACTCTGAGTATGGCTTCGGGCGGAGGGTCCGTCCCGGGCTTGTAGGAGGACCAGATGCGCGTGTGGACCAGCGAGCGCACCCAGGGCGCCCAGCCACTCCAGCACTCCCACCCCACCACCTCACCCCGCCACCTTCGCCTCTGCCCGACCCCTCCCCACCCCGCCAACTTGGCCGCCCCCGCTAAGTTGGCGGCCCTCATCAATCCAGCCACTGCGGCCGATTCGGCCACTGCCGCCAATCCGGAGACCGCCGTCGATCTGGCCGTCGCTGTCGACTTGGCCGCCCCGGTCAACCGGGCTGCTCCCGTCATCCCATCCACGTTCGTCCGCCGGAAACCGACCATCTCGACCGAGTCCTTGATCATCGTCGGCTCAACCGAATCCCCCAGGTTGGCGAAAGCCACCGAACGACCAACACCGCCGCTCCCGTCTCCCTCGCTAGCCATGACTGTCGGTCCCACGCCTGTCGGTCCCACGCCTGTCCGTCCTGCGCCTGTCGGTCCGCTCGTCTCCGCCGTATCACCACGATCGGTATCTACGGGAACCTCCGCACCAGCAATCATGAGCTCGATTACCTCCCCCGCTCCTCTCGACCAGCCGAAGCCAGTCAGTGCGGCACCCGCTAGCACGGAGATTCACCCCATCGAACGTGCAGATCAAGCCACCGTCAGCAGCCCAATCCGCCCGCTTCGCTTGGTGAAGCCGCTCGACGTTGTAGGTCGGACCGCTCCGGCTGACCCGCTTCATCCACTCAGCCCGGTAGCCCACACCACTACGGCTCGTCCCATTCACGCGGTCGGCCCTGTAGGCCGGAGCGCCCTGAATCATCCCGTTCATACAGTTGGCGCTATCGACCAAGCCGATCTGGTGGGCGGAGACGGCCCAGCCAGGCTTGATGCCGAGGTCGTCCCACTGGCGCTGGTTCGCTCGGCAGGACCGATCGTTCCTGCTGGTCGGGTGTCGGGAGATCAGGTCAGGGCCCGTCGGCGGGATCGAAATCGCTCATGGAGCAGGGAGCAAACGCTCGCAGTCGTGGATCGGGCACGCCGGCTAGGTGTCCAGTGGACGCTGGCTGCCGGAGCCCGAAGGGAGGCGGGCATGTCCACCGCGGAATATGCGGTCGGAACCATCGCCGCCTGCGGCTTCGCCGCCCTGCTCTTCAAGGTGGTGACCTCAGGCGAGGTGCAGGAAATGCTGGCCGCTCTAATCCAAAAGGCCCTCAACCTGGCCGGATAAATGTTGGACGGATACGTCGTGCCATCCGGGCAGAGGAGCCCGTTCGCATACCCATGCAAATGAGTGGTGTTCATGCTTCGTAGAGCTGTGGGCGTTGGCTCGGTCACCGGGGCGAAGCTGAACTCAGACGAACCTCGATTGGTTGAGCCCGAGCCGATCGGACCGGCACCGATCGATCCTGAGCCGGTTGACCAAGGATTAGTCGAACTCGGGCCCGTTGGACCAGGGCCCGTTGGACTAGGGCCGGTTGGACTAGGGCCGGTTGATCCCGGATTGGTTGGAGCTGGATTCGTCGAACCCGGGCCATTCGGTCCTGGATCGGCCGGTCCTGGATTGGTGGAACCCGGACTGATTGAACTTGGGTTCGTCGATCCTGGGTTGGTCGAATCCGGACCGACCGAACCCGGCTCGGTCGGCCCCGGGTTCGTCGGCCCCGGGTTCGTCGGCCCTGGGCAGATTGATCCTGCTCTTATAGAAGTCAGCTCGATTGGACCTGGGTTGGTCGGCTCTGGGTTGGTCGGCCCCGGGCTGGTTGGTTCTGGACAAGTTGACGCCGAGTCGGTTGAGGCGGGGTCGCTGGAGCGGGTTGAATGCGGGTCGGTTGAGGCTGGGTCGCTTAGGCGGGCGTGGGTTGAACCGGTCGAGGGTCGGCCGCGTGGGCGGGGGCGGGTTGAGAGTGGGCCGGGTGGTCCGAGGCGGATTGAGCGCGGGCTGGTTGGTGTTGGGTCACGTGGGTCTGGGCGGGTAGAACGCGGGTCGGTTGAGACCGAGTCGCGTGACCTGGGGCGGGTTGAACCGGTTGAGGGTGGGCCGCTTAGGCCAGGGTCGGTTGAGGCTGGGTCAGTCACTGCGGAGATTGCTGTGGCGTTGCCGGCGCTGGTTGTTGTTCTTGGGGCGGCGTTGTGGGCGGTGGCGGTGGTTTGCGCGCAGTTGGAGTGTGTGGACGCGGCTCGGGCGGGGGCTCGGGCTGCGGCTCGTGGTGAGAGTGCTGACGCTGTTCGTGCGGTTGTGCTGCGGTCGGCTCCAGAAGGGGCTCAAGCCACAGTTGTGGTTCATGGCGAGCTCGCGAGAGTGGAGGTCATTGCAAAGATCAGGCCTGTCGCGGGTCTGCTTGTTCCTTCATTCACGGTTTCGGCCACGGCTTCTTCTGCGACGGAACCTGGTGTGACGCAGTAACGGTGAGTTTCGCTACTTGTGTGAGTCCGGCACATTGTGTGGGTCCGGCGTGCGCCGAGGACGCCGACGACCTGATCACTGGGGTCTCGGGGTGAGGTGGGGCACTCGGTGATGAGGCGATGGGTGACGCCGGGGCCGGGCCTGCAACCACCACCTGGGCGAAGCGGTCCATCAGTGGGCCTTTTGCTGCCTGACCAGCAGCGCCTGGGCTGGAGAGTCCTAAACGCCAAGATCGTTGGCGGCGCCAAGCACCACAGAGCCCTGCGCGAACTCGGTAACCGCTGGCTCGAAGTCCTCTGGCGCTGTTTGCGCCTCGGTGTCCGCTCTGGGGGAGAGGCGATGAACGATGTTGGCGGCAGAGTGGCGTGGCGAGGAGAGGGGAGAGCGAGAGAGGGGGATACGGGGAGGCAGGGTGAGAGTGGTGCTGCGGGAGCGGGGAGCAGGGACGGTTTGGGTTGTGGCTGCCACGGCGCTGGTTTGGGTGGTGGCGGTGGTGGGTGTTCAGGTTGGGGTTGGGCGAGTGGCTTGGCATCAGGCGCAGTTGGCGGCTGATCTTGGGGCGCTGGCGGCGGCGAAGTTGGCCTTCGCGGATCCAGAGGGCGCTTGCGGGCGGGCTCGACGGGTTGTCGAAGTCAACGGAGCGGCGCTTACGTCGTGTGCGGTCTCCGATGGTGCTGTCGATGTCTCCGTCGCGCTGAAAGTGTCGTTGCCTGCGCTCGGAACTCGGACGATCACTATGGACGCCAAGGCAGGTCCGGCTGACATATCGGGTCCATAGCACCGCAAGGCTGTCCAGGCCGACCAACCGTGTGTCAACGGCGTGCCAGAGCCGGTTCGGCAGCGCCGCCGACAAGCGACGCCGTGGATCGCTCACCTGGGCTGCTATGACCTCGGACGACAGGCCTCACAGAACTCACTGGATCGCCTGTGCTTGTTGGCCTCACGGAATTGTGCCAGATCCCCCTGGGGGTGCCTGGGTTCTAGGACGCCGTCAGGGGGTCAGTTTGGCAGCGCCCCCGGCACCGTGCTGTTGGTGCCTGTTGGGGGCCTGGTTCATCGGGGTTGCCGCTCCGATTCACGGGCTTCCCCACGCGGCATGGCCGTGGGCTGCGCCGTGGGCCGTGGTGTCCGCCTTGCTGATCAACTGTGCCGTTGCGTCCGTCAAAGCCTGATTCGACGGGTTACGACTCCGCTCTCCTAGCTGATCGACTGTGCTGCTGTTGCCACCTGCCAGGGGCATGGTTCGGCGGATTCGGCTCCGCTGTCCTGGTGGATCGATTGGGCTGTTGCCGCCTGTGGGCAGCCTGCGGAGCTGTCCTTGCGAATGTCGTGGAGGAGGGTGGAGAGGGGGTGTGTTGAATTGTGATTTTTTGGACAACGGGTCCAAGAGTGACGGTTGTTGAATAAGGTGCCGGTTGCCCTCGGTTCGGTGTGGTCTGTGGGGTCTCGTGTGGGAGGCCCCGGGTTGTGGGTGTACGGGTGTAGGCATTTGTGGGCTTATATGTCCGTTCCTGGGATCGGGGTTGGGCTCTGGGCGAAGGGATGCGTCGTGGTGGCGGAGCGGCGGGTTTATCGGGGATTGGTGCTTGTGTTTGGTTTCCGTGGGGTGCGTCGTTTTCTTTGGGGTGCGGGGGCGGTGGGTCTTCTTTTGGGATTGCTGGCGGGGCGTGTGGAAGCCAGTGTTCGGACAGCGGGGAATGGGATTGACAGTCCTGTGGCGGGGGCTGTGGTTAAAGGTGCGGGGATTAGTGCGGCTGCGCATATTGAGAATGTTTGTGAGGGGACGCTTTCTGTTCTTGGGCCGTCGAGGGAAGTGCTTGGGAGTGAGACTGAGCGGATTTCTTCGCTTTGTCTTGGGCGGGCTTCTATTCAGTTCAGTGTGGAGTTGGAGGAGTCTGCCAGTAACGGGGTGTATTCGGCCAGGCTGACGATTAAGGGGATTGGGGAGGGGGCTGAGCATACGTTTTTGGTGCGGAGGCCGCCTGCTTCGCCGGAGGGGGTGGCGGCGGAGATGCAGGGGAAGAAGGTGGTGGTGAGCTGGGATAAGGGGGTGGAGTCTGATCTGCAGTCGTATGCGGTTGCTAACGATCAGGGCGGGGAAGCCGGGGCGTTTTCTGTGGGGGATGTTTGTTCTGGGGAGCGTTGTCAGGCGGCGTTTGCGGTTCCTTCGGCTGCGGTGGGGAAGAGGTTGGGGTTTTCGGTTAAAGCGTTTCGGGGGGATGGAGTCGGGGGG
>NZ_BLAF01000052.1:0-10229 GCF_009687885.1 Acrocarpospora pleiomorpha | reverse complement strand
GGGGGATGGAGTCGGGGGGAGTGTGGGGTCGGGGAATTCGAGGGCCGCTTATGTAAGTGTTCCGGCTGTGCCTAAGCCTTCGCCGACTAAATCTGCGGATAGTGGTGGGGTTGAGGATCTTCCTGTTCTGCCCGATGAGGACATAGCCAAGGTGCCGCTGACAAAACCAAGTGGCGTTGCGTCGGAACTTCCCAAGGTGCCGAAAGCGGCTAAGACTGATTTTGATCTGCCGGAAGGGGCGGAGGAGGGTGCCTCCCCACAGCCTGAGGTCGCGGCAGGGTCGGAAGGCGCCGTTCAGTCGGCGGCCTCTGGGGATGGGCTTGCTTACGGGGTCTATGTCGGCATTGGTCTGCTGTTGTTGCTGATCGGCGGGTATGTGGGTGCGTGGTTGCGCGGGCGCGCTGGTGGGGGTGAAGGCGTGGGAGCGGGTGCGGTGGCGGCCGTGGGGGTGATTTCGCCGCCGGAGGGCAGAGGCGTCGCCACAACGGGCTTGGTTCGTCGTCGGCCCCCTGTCCTTCTTGCGGCGGTCAAGACTTCGGAGCCCGGACCTGCGGCAGTGGGGCCTGCTGCGTTAGAGCCACCGGTGGTGGATCTGGCGGTAGCGAATTCTGCTGTCCTGGAGATTGCGGCGGTGGAGTCGGCGGCGGAGTTCGCCGCCGTGGAGGCTGGGGTGGTGGAGTCGGCGGCAGTGCAGTTCACCGCAACGCAGCCCGCTGTGCAGCAGCCTGCGGTAGGGGCATTCGCAGCCGAGTCCGCAGCAGCAAGGGCCGCGGCAGCCGAGCCCGCGGCAGCTGAGCCAGCCGTAACTGAGCCAGCCGCAGTTGAGTTGGCTGCCGTGGAGGCTGCGGCAGCGGAACCCGCCGCGATGGAGTTCCCCGAGAAAGAACTCGCCTTAGATGGGGCAGAGGATGATGTGCCGCTGCTCCGGCCCTACATCGCTCGGGCGATCGAACTGCAGGACGGGAGACCGGAGTCGGGCCGGTTATGGCGGTCGTCTGGTGAGGGTTCCGAAGGGTCGAGGTAGGGCGTTAGCAGGATCCCGAGGAGGCGGAGGGCGCCGGCCTTGTCGAGGGGCTCGTTGCCGTTGCCGCATTTGGGGGACTGGATGCACGAAGGGCAGCCTCGTTCGCATTCGCAGGAGGCGATCGCGTCGCGGGTGGCGGTGAGCCATTCTGTCGCGTGGGCGTAGCCGCGTTCGGCGAAGCCCGCCCCGCCATCGTGGCCGTCGTACACGAAGACGGTGAGGAGGCCGGTGTCGGGGTGGAGTTCGGTGGAGACGCCACCAATGTCCCAGCGGTCGCAGGTGGCGAACAGCGGCAGCAGGCCGATTGCCGCATGCTCGGCTGCGTGCGCGGCACCGCCGAGGTCGATTCGCTTGTCGGCTCGTCGATCGATCCTTCGGCCAGTTCGCCGTCGGGTCTCCAGGTCTCCAGGTTGGTCGGTTCGCTGCTGGGTTCCCTGGTTGCTTGGCTGGCCGGGCCGCGGGTCGGTTCCTCGGTCGGTTCGCCGGTCGTCGGGAGGGTCAATTCGCTGCTGGGTTCTCTGGTCGTTTGGCAGCTCGGTTCGCGCCTGGGTTCCTTGGTCGTTTGGCTGGTCGTTTGGTGGGTCGGTTGGGTGGGTGAGTTCGGTTAGGGCGGAGTTGGGGAGGGTCCACCAGACGGCGCGGGTGCGTAGGGTTCGGGGTGGGAGGTCGAGGGGGTCGTCGCCTAGGAGTTCGCCGGTTTGGGTGCGGCGTTTCAGGTAGGAGACGACCTGGCGGGTGACCTCGACTGAGCCGAAATGGAGTTCGCCGGGGCCGAGGGGTCGGGAGCGTAGGGACTCGATGATGCGGATGTCGGTGATGTCTCGGGCGAAGGTCGAATAGTCGGGCGAAGCCGCGGAAACCAAGGCGACGCCCGCTTCGAGGTCGAACTCATCCACCACGTACGTGTCCCCGCGATGAATATGCACAGCCCCGGTATGCACCGTCCCGTGAGCCGACGCCTCGTCCACGGTGCCGAGCAACCGCCCGGTGTCCGACTCGACGATCTGAACCGGGGACCCGCCGGACCCACGGATGTCGGCCAGGTCGACGGCACGATCCCGGCTCGTCCAGAACCAGCCCGTCGTCCGACGTCGCAATAATCCCCGCTCTACCAGCTCATCCAAAACCCCCAACGCCGCAGGACCGAAAATAAGATGATCTTCATCCGAAAGTGGAATTTCGGACGCGGCCGCACACAGATGCGGAGCCAGCACATAGGGATTGTCCGGATCCAGGACGGTCGCCTCCACCGGATGCCCGAACAGCGCCTCCGGATGGTGCACCAGATAGGTGTCCAGGGGATCGTCCCGCGCGATCAGCACGGCCAGGGCGTCCTGCCCATCCCGCCCGGCTCGCCCGGCCTGCTGCCACAAGGACGCCCGCGTTCCGGGCCACCCGGCGATCAGCACCGCGTCCAGCCCGGACACGTCCACCCCGAGCTCCAGCGCGTTCGTCGTCGCCACCCCGAGCAGCTCGCCCGAGCGCAACGCCTTCTCCAGCAGTCGCCGATCCTCGGCCAGATATCCGGCCCGATACGCCGCCACCTTGTCCGCCAGTCGCAGCTCGGGCAGCACCGGCGTGGCAACGGCGGCCCGTGACGGCTGCGCGTGCACTCCCAGCGCGAGTTCGGTGTCGTGCAGGTGTCCCCGGGCCGACAGGGCCACGATCTCGGCCGCGCGCCGCGAGCGTACGAACGCGAGGGTCCGTACGCCGTCCAGGACGAGATCGGTGAGGAGGTCGGCCGCCTCGGCGGTGGCCGTACGGCGGACGGGAGCGCCGCCCTCGCCCCGCAAATCGGTCAGGGGCGGCTCCCAGAGCGCGATGGTGCTCGCGCCTCGGGGAGAGGCGTCACGCGTCACCTCGGCCATCTCAAGGCCCGTCAGGCGCATCCCCGTGGTTCCGGGCTCGCTGGCGGTGGCGGAGGCGAGGAAGAAGACGGGGCGGGAGCCGTACTTGGCGGCGACGCGGCGCAGGCGGCGGAGGATCTGCGCGACGTGGGAGCCGAAGACGCCGCGGTAGGTGTGGCACTCGTCGACGATCACCAGCTGGAGGCGTCGCCAGAAGGACGTCCAGGCGGCGTGCCGGGGCAACATCGACCGGTGGAGCATGTCCGGATTTGTCAGGACGTAGTTGGCGTGGCGGCGGACCCAGGCGCGTTCCTCCATGGGGGTGTCGCCGTCGAAGGTCGCGGGGCGTACCTGGTCGAAGGAAAGTTCCTGGAGGGCGCGGAGCTGGTCGGCGGCGAGGGCCTTGGTCGGGGTGAGGTAGAGGACGGTGGCGCCGGACAGGATTCCGGTGACCGCGGGGACCAGATAGGCGAGAGATTTTCCTGAGGCGGTTCCAGTGGAAATGATCACGTTTTGGCCACGGTGGACGTGCTCGGCGGCGGCGAACTGGTGTGGCCACAGGCCGGACACGCCCTGCACCTCCAGTCGCTCCCGCACCGTCTCGGCGACCCAATCCGGCCATTGGGCTTGACCAGCCTGACGTGCTGGAACATGCTCCACATGAGTGACTCTCCCGTGCCGTGCCGAGGTCGCCAGCAAGCGCTCCAGGAGTGGTCCGCTCCGGCCTGACGCACGCCTGTGGGGGTGAGCGGGTGAAGAGGACCGATTCATTGGTTTCCACCATGGCATCTGCGGGGAGAGTCGCCCGGAGTCGGGATTTCGTATAGACACTGAGGCGTAGCGTGGTTGAATGCCGCGCGTCAGGATCGTGTTTTCCTAGGATGCACGATCTGCATCGGACCTACGCAGGCAAGGCGCTGGAGGATCTGTGGATCTGAAGTTGGACCACCGTACCGAGGACCGTCTCACCATTGTCGAGGTCGAGGGTGAGATCGACGTCTACACCGCGCCCAGATTGCGTGAGCTGCTCATCGACTTGGTGAACAAGGGCAACTTCCACCTTCTCGTGAACATGGAGAAAGTGGACTTCCTCGACTCGACCGGGCTTGGTGTGCTGGTCGGCGGGCTCAAGCGGGTGCGGGCGCACGATGGCTCCCTGGAACTCGTCTGCACTCAGGAGCGCATTCTGAAGATCTTCCGGATCACCGGTCTTACCAAGGTCTTCGGGATCTACGCCTCCGTGGATGAGGCCAAGGAAGCCCACGGTCGAGACAAGTAGTCATGGCCACCGTCGAGCTGACGTTCAGCGCGTTGCCGGCTCATGTGCGCACGGCGCGGTTGGTCGCCACGGCGATCGCGCGCCGTACGGGGGTGGCCGAGGCGTTGCTGGACGAGGTGCGGCTCGCCGTCGGAGAGGCGTGCTCCCGGGCAGTTGAGGCGCATCGCGTCCACTGCCCGGGGGAGCCGATCCGGATCGAGCTCCGGGATGATTCGGGGCGTTTCGAGGTGACGGTCACCGACTCCGCTCCGAACGACGATCTTCAATCTCCGGGTACGGCCAACGGCGTGGTATCGGTCGAGGCATCGGCCGACAGCATGTTCGGGATCGTTCCGGAAATGCCGGGCTTAGGGATCGCGGTGATCGCCGGTCTGGCCGACGATGTCGAGGTCTCGCCAGGGCCGACGGGGGTGCGGATCCGGATGAGCTGGCCGGCCGCCACGCCCAACGGGGTGCCGGCTCACTGAAGCCTCCTGGCTGGTTAGGGGCTGGCCGAATCTGTCCTCCACCCAATTTGGGTCGTCTATAATCCCTCGCAGGGCTTGTCCGTAACCTGATGGACATCAGGTGTCCGGGCGACAAACGACCTGTTTGGGTGGGGGTGGAACCCGTCCTTACTGGACTCGGCCCTAATTAGCGTGCCGTAAGCCCTTCATATCCGCCGACAGGCTGCGTAGACTCCCCCGCACCGGCCAAGGTATTGCGGATTGCAACCGGAAGCGGCACTGCCAACCACCCGGAAGTGCGCCGCTGACGCCCCGTTCGCGATGGGGCACGCTGAAGATACTGTGAGGCTGCGCCTCCCGGGCAGGACCTACCCGTCTGGCCGAGGAGGACGGAATTGTCTGCCTATATCGCCGCTGGCAATGACGCAGCGGTATCCCTGAGCGGTTCCCATCTCACGATCGTGATCGTGGTGGCCGCTGTGGCCATGATCGCGCTGGCCGTCGCCGGCGGCCTCGTGCGCGAGGTACTGGCCGCGCCCCAGGGCACGGAACGTATGCAGAACATCGCGAAAGCCGTACAACTTGGAGCTGCCGCTTACCTGACGCGGCAGTTCCGGACGCTTGCCGTCTTTGTCATCCTTATCCCCTTCCTGCTCTACCTGCTGCCTGCCGAATCGACCGGTGTGGCGATCGGGCGGAGCGTCTTCTTCGTGGTCGGTGCGGTGTTCTCCGCGTTGACCGGCTTCATCGGGATGTGGCTGGCGGTGCGCGGAAACGTGCGCGTCGCCGCCGCCGCCCGGGAAGCGGGTGAGAAGACCGCGATGCGGATCGCGTTCCGCACCGGCGGCGTGGCCGGTATGTTCACCGTCGGGCTTGGCCTGCTGGGCGCGGCCATCGTGGTGTTCGCGTACAAGGGCGACGCGCCGAGCGTGCTGGAAGGCTTCGGCTTCGGCGCGGCGCTGCTGGCCATGTTCATGCGTGTCGGCGGCGGCATCTTCACCAAGGCCGCCGACGTCGGCGCCGACCTGGTCGGCAAGGTCGAGCAGGGCATCCCGGAGGACGACCCGCGCAACGCGGCCACCATCGCCGACAACGTGGGCGACAACGTCGGTGACTGCGCCGGCATGGCGGCCGACCTGTTCGAGTCGTACGCGGTGATGCTGGTCGCCTCGCTGATCCTGGGCAAGGCGGCCTTCGGCACCGAGGGCCTGGTGTTCCCGCTGATCGTGCCGATGATCGGTGTCATCACCGCGATCATCGGCATCTTCGTGACCTCGCCGCGCGCGGGCGACCGGAACGCGATGGCCGCGATCAACCGCGGGTTCTTCATCTCAGCCGCGATCTCGGCCGTGCTGGTGGCGGTCGCTGCGTATGCGTACCTGCCCGCTTCGTTCGCCGAGCTCACGTCGGCTTCGCCCGCCGTTCAGGCGCTCACGGCGGATCCGCGGATCATCGCGATCGGGGCGGTTCTGATCGGCCTGGTGCTGGCCAGTGCGATCCAGATCCTCACCGGGTACTTCACCGAGACCAACCGGCGTCCGGTGAAGGACATCGGGGAGTCGTCGCGTACCGGTCCCGCGACCGTCATTCTGGCGGGTATTTCGGTCGGGCTCGAGTCCGCGGTGTACTCCGCGCTGCTCATCGGCGCGGCGGTGTACGGCGCGTTCCTGCTGGGCTTCGGCAACGTGACCGTGGCGCTGTTCGCGGTCGCCCTGGCCGGGACCGGTCTGCTGACCACGGTCGGCGTGATCGTGTCGATGGATACTTTCGGTCCGGTTTCGGACAACGCGCAGGGCATCGCGGAGATGTCCGGCGACGTCGAGGGCGAGGGTGCGCGCGTGCTCACCTCGCTGGACGCGGTCGGCAACACCACCAAGGCGATCACCAAGGGCATCGCGATCGCGACCGCCGTGCTGGCCGCGACGGCGCTGTTCGGTTCGTTCCGTACGGCTGTCGAGGCTGAACTGGCGAAGGCCAGCGAGGCCGTCAAGGCCGCGCTGGGTTCGTTCCAGAACTTCAGTCTGAGCGTGGACTCGCCGAACGTGCTGGTGGGTCTGATCATCGGTGCGGCCGTGGTGTTCCTGTTCTCCGGTCTGGCGATCAGTGCGGTTGGCCGGGCGGCGATGCGGGTGGTGTTCGAGGTACGGGAGCAGTTCCGCACCAAGCCGGGCATCATGGACTACAGCGAGGAGCCCGACTACGGGCGAGTTGTGGACATCTGCACCAAGGACTCGCTGCGGGAGCTGGCCACGCCCGGTCTGCTCGCGGTGCTGACTCCGATCGCGGTCGGGTTCGGGCTGGGTTACGGGCCGCTGGGCGCGTACCTGGCGGGAGCGATCGCGGCGGGCACGCTGATGGCGGTGTTCCTGTCCAACTCGGGCGGCGCGTGGGACAACGCCAAGAAGCTGGTCGAAGACGGGCACCACGGCGGCAAGGGCTCCGAGGCGCACGAGGCGACCATCATCGGCGACACCGTGGGCGACCCGTTCAAGGACACCGCGGGTCCGGCCATCAACCCGCTGATCAAGGTGATGAACCTGGTCGCACTGCTGATCGCGCCGGCGGTTGTGGTGTACGCGGACAACACCGGGCTGCGGATCGGCGTGACCCTGCTGGCGGTGGTCGTCGTGATCGGTGCGATCTTCGTGTCCAAGCGTCGTTCCGGTGGGGGCATGGAGTCCTCCGACAACAACAAGGAAGAGCTGGAGCCGGTCGCCGGCTGATCGGTTTCTTCCGTTTCGCTGAGGGTCCCCCGTGATGCGGGGGGCCCTCACGCGTGTTCGTAGAATCTGTGCATGGAAGGGCGTTTCGTGCGATGAAGACGTTGATCGTGCTGCGGCACGCGAAGGCGGAGCACACTCCGGGGGTGCTTGATTTTGAGCGCGGGCTTACCCATCGGGGGCAGCGCAACGCGCGCGAGGCGGGGGTGCTGATCGGCCCGCTCAAGCCTGATCTCGTGCTTTCCTCCTCGTCCAAGCGGACGAAGCAGACGGCGGAGTTGCTCGGGCTGGCCGCGCCGCTCGAGCTGGATCGGGACATCTATGAGGCGTATACCGACGAGTTGCTTGTCCTGATTCGCCAGGTCGGGCCGGAGGTGGGGACGCTGGTGCTGGTCGGCCACAATCCGAGCGTGCATGAGCTGGTGATGGGCCTCACCGGTGATGAGGTCGAGACGTTCCCGCCGGGGGCGTTCGCGGTGGTCGAGCTGCCCGGGCCCTGGTCGGAGGTCGATTCCGGCACCGGGACACTGGTGGACACGCACCGGCCCTAGATCGTGGCCAGATTCGACGACAGCGGGCTGGCGGTCGGGTTCGGTCTCGTCGCCGGGGCCTCCGTCGTGATTCCGCTGGTCGTCGGGGTGGCGGTGGGGCATCCCGTGGATGGCGGCGTGGTCGGCATCGGTGCGTGGCTGGTCGCCGTGCGGGCCAACGCCGATCCGCCGGGGGTGCGGGCGGTGGCCATGCTGGCCGGGGTTTTGTCGTTGGCGTTCGGTACGGTGCTCGGCGTGGTGGTCATCGACCGGGAGTGGTTGCTGATCCCGGTCGCGCCGCTGGTCGCCGGGGCCGGCATCCTGTGGCCGCTGGTTGGCTCGACGGCCGCGCTGGCGTTGTTGATCACCGCTGCCAATCCGCTGCCGGTATATCCGGGGGCGCATCTGGGGTTGCAGCTTCTGGGGGGTTTGCTCGCGGCGGTTCTGATCACGTTGCCCTGGGCATGGCGGCGGACTCGGCCGTTGTCCGCCACGCTGGGCGAGGCCGCTGAGGAGCTCGCTGTCCTGATCGAGTCGACCATGTCCGGCTCGTGGGACTCTCAGCGGGTTCGCGCCTCATCTGTGCTTCAGGCGGCTCGTACGGCTTGCGCTCGACATCGCTGGGAGCGACGTTCCCGGGAAGCCGAGCAGGTCACGGCTGGCCTGAGACGGATCTTCTATGAGGCGGTGGCCTTGCATGATCTTGCTGGTGCGGTGGGTCGGGAGGTTCCACCGGATCGGGTGGGTTTGTCTGAGCTGGTGGAGTCGTTGGCGGCTTCTGTGCGGTCGCTGTTTCAGCTGGCGGAGAAGGTTGAGTCGGTTGATTTCGGTGCTCGGATTGATGCGTTGCGGGGGGAACGTCCGGGTGATGAGCGGGAGTTGCTCGGCTTGGTGTTGCTCCGGCAGATCGCGCATGTCGCTGACCGTATCCGCGAGGGTGTCGCCGAGTCCCGGTCGGGTGTGAGATCTCTCACAGGCGCCGTGATGGTGATTCCGCAACTGCCTGAGTGGCCTGGGGCGCGAAAGCGGCGGCCATCGAGTGGCTCAGGCGATTCGACGGGGGAGCCAGGGTGGTCGGCCGATCAGGACGTGTTGGGGTCGAGTGAATCGGGTCCGCCCGGGGTGCCTCCGGTCGAGTCGGCCAGGGAGTCTCTCGTTCCGGATGTGATTTCTCGGGTCGTGGGGCGGTTGCCTCGGGTGAGCCTTGATAGTCCCGACGTTCGTCATAGTTTGCGGGTGGGGCTTGGGACGGTGGTCGCGTGTGTGGCGATTGTCTTGTTCGAGCCGTTGCATGCGCAGTGGTTGGCGTTGACGGTTCTGCTGGTCATTCAGCCGACGTATGGGGAGACGCTCGCGAAGGTCTGGGCGAGGATCTTGGGGAGTGTGATCGGTGGGTTGGCGGCCGCGCTGGTGTTGCTGATCGCGCCGGGGGACTGGGTGCGGGTCGTGATGGTCGGGGTGGCCGCGATGCTCGCGTTCGGGCTGGTGGCGGTGCATTACGCGTATTGGGCGACGTTCATGACGATGTGCGTGCTTCTGCTCATTGATTTTCAGACGCCGCTGTCGCCGGATGCGGCCGCGATTCGGGTGGGGCTGACCGTGTGCGGGGCGTTGATCGCGCTTGCCTGCACGCGTCTGCTGTGGCCGCGTGGTGAGGCGGTGCGGTTGGCCGAACGGGTGGCGCGGTTGCTGGAGTCGCATGCGGAGGCCGCCCGGACGGTGGCGGACGTGAGTCGTGGCAATCGACCGGAACGGCTGGCCGTGGAACGAATCCACCTCGCTGCGCGGGAGGCGGAGGCTGTGGCTCAATCTGTGAGTTCCATCGCGTACGAACCGGGGGCTGTGCCGCCGCAGCATGTGGACGAGGTGCTGGATACCGCCCGCAGGATCCGGGACGACCTGATGACCGTGACGACTGTCCTCCGTGAAGATCCTGGCGAAGTGGGGCCTGCCCCCGGTGTGCTGGACGCTGTTGCGGATCGGCTGGCCGCTGGGGCTGAGGCCGTCAGGATCGGTGAGCCGTACCAGTCGGGTGGGGATGTGGACAGTCGCCTGGCCGATCTGGGGGGATGGCTGGGCAAGCTCGCGGATCGGCGGTTGGACGAGCTCGCGGCGGATCCTGCGGACTCGCGCACCCGTGTGCGTCGCGCGCTTCTGCACGCCGCGGCGACCGATCAAGCGTTGCGCGCCCTGAGCGAGGGGTCGGCTCACATAGTCAAGGAGGCAAGTATCACCAAATGAATTAACGGGAGGACTGCGGTTCTGTGGCGTGCGCTGGTTCAACGGCAATCAATCGATCACCGCGAATCCATAGCGGGCGGGTGGTGAAGCCACGGCGACAACGGGCCGGGCGGGAGCTCGGGCAAGTACAAAAGGGTGGGTG
>NZ_BLAF01000051.1 GCF_009687885.1 Acrocarpospora pleiomorpha | reverse complement strand
GAGCCGTCATCCACAACCACATACGCGACTGGTACACCGACGGCCTGGCCGCCCCGCGCCCGGGGCCGGAATGCGCGGAATGCGAGGTTGCTCGTTGGTGCTCCGCTCGTTCCATGGACGGAGCCGCCCAGTGACCACGCCACTCGACCGAAACCCGCCGGAGTTGCTGTACGCCGTCGCCCGTTCCTTCTTCGAGCTCGTCGGACAGCGCCGGACCGAGTCCTTCAGGCTGCCGTACCCACCCAATGTCCAACTCGCTCTGGACCGGGTTGTCCTCGACTGCCTAAGGCGCGGAGCGCCTCCTCCGGCAAGCGTTCCCGATCTTGTGCGGCGCCTTGTGGTGGGCGACGAGATGGAGTCCCCGCTGGCGTTGCCGGACTGGCTGGTCTCCCCGTCGGCACTTGTCGACGACCTGACCCGGCTGCCGACCAGGACCTGTGCGGAACTCGCCTCGGCAGGTCCGCACGGCGCGGTGGAGCAGGCAGCGGTACGGATTCTGAATGAGATCGCCGATTTCAGCCCGTCGGCTCTGTACTTCAGGACATACCGCGATTTTCTGATCACTAACGTGGCCGTTAGCCCACAGGCGGACCGGAGCCTCATGGCGGACGTTCGCAATTCGCTGGCGTGGCAGCGTCTCAGGGGGCTGTACGAGGAAGTGCCCGCCGCGTACATCACCCGAGAAATGGGCTCCCAGTGGTTCGCCATCTGCCGGGAATGCGGCTTCCCGGCTCTCCCGTTGCCGGATGAGCGCTGGGTATGCGAGAGCGGCTATTGCGGGATCACCGAGACCCCTGTGCGTGCCGACCGGAACGGTACACGTCTCTTGCCGACGTCGCTGAGACTCTTCCTGGCCCTTCCCGGGAGCGCTGAGCAAGGCATCCTGCGCCGCCTCTCCAAAGTCGGCGTCTCGGTAACGTTGGCGCCCAGCGGACTGGGCGTGTGGCATTTCACGCATCCCGAGGGAAGGCCGGGCGTGCTACGCGTCTATGACCGCGAGCAGCCCGCGCTTCTGGCGGCCTGTCTCACCGCTGACCTCCCTCGTACCGGTGAACACCGGATCGCGGTCATCCCGGATCGAGTCATCGCTCGCCAACCCGACTTTCTCAAACTGCTCGCCTCCCATCTGCCCGAGGACCAGGAGCTGCTCCTGTCATCCGAGGCGGATCTGGGCGACGTCATCGGCCTTTCCCGGCAGTGGCAGGAAGGAAAAGGGCATGCGTAGCGTCTCCACCGTTCTGGAGAAGGTCCTGCTCGAACTGGGCTCTTCATCAGTGGCCGAGGGCCTCAAGCATGGCCAGTTGAAGGCGTTGTGCGAGGTCGAGATCGGACTGTTCCTCCAGCAGCGGTTCATGGAATCCGCCCCAGCCGTCGAGGCGTGGGCTCTGTTCAGCGGCTATCCGTTCGCGAAGGCATGGGGTGCCGTCACCTCGCCGCAGGAGGAACAGACCCTCCGCATCGCCCGGTACACGCTGTGGGGCTTCCGGCGAAGAGAGGCCTGGCTGGACGCCTTGGAGCAATACCAGAAGCACGATTCCCTGCTCCGCGGATACGACGTGCCCGACGCGAGCCGCCCGGCCCGTCGGTGTGCGCCCTGGCTCGCCTCACACCGCTGGCGCCGCTACGCCGAACTGCTCGCGTCGGCGCCACCATTCGAGGGCGACCCGCTGACGGTGGCCGAAGAAGGCAGGCATTCATTTCAACTGGGCCGGGACAGAGCAGGCGTCACACTGCCAAAGATCACCGGCCTGGGCCTTCCCCTCGGTCATGATCTGGCTCTCCCCCGCCGGGGAGAAGGCTTTCTGACGCTGCGATGGGATGCCCTCGAACGGACCGCGGTGGAAATGGACGCCATCCGCTACGGCGACTGGGAAGGGCGGCTGTCGAGAATTCGTCTGTTCACCTCACGCGGACGAGGTTTCTCCCGCGACAGCGAATTCACGATCGCCGGGATTCTGAACATGCTCGGTATCGTCGGGGTCGGGAAGAGCACGATACGTGACATTCTGACCGTCCACCTGGTCAAGCAACTGGATCTTCGGGTAACGGTCGTGGTCGGCGACGTGGCTGAACTTCTCAAGCTGATCGAGTCCTACAACACGTACGCGAGAGACTCCGCCGTACCGGTGATCGGCGTATCCAGCCGTGAACTGCACGCCCAGCGGCTCCACCGCCGGCAGTCCGGCCGTGTCAGTCCAAATCTTCTCGCCCACGATGACCCGGCTTTCGACCATCTGAGCACCTCATGTGTGATCAACGCGCTGCGCTGGGTGGAGGACCCCCAAGGGGCAGTTCTTCCCTATGGCGAAGCTCCCTGCACCCACTTGCGTGCGGACAAGGGAGGGCGACGGGTGTGTCCATTCTGGGCGGCCTGTCCGCGTCATCAGGATGAGCAACATCTCGTCAGAGCCCCCATCTGGGTCGCCACGCCGCAGAGTCTGATCAGCGCCTCTGTTCCCTGGGCGCAGAACGCGGAGCGAATTCGCTACCTGGAACTCGCCTGCAGGCGGAGCGATCTGATCATCATCGATGAGGCCGATCGCGTCCAGATGCAGATGGATCAGCTGTTCGCTCCCGCCGTACCACTCGAAGGAAGCGCGCACGGAGGATCGTTCCTGTTCAACGTGAACCAGCGCAAGCTGAGCGAGTTGGCGGAAGGCCGGCAGGAACAGCTCTCCAGCCGCGATGTGGAGACTTGGTCGGCGGCCGTCAACACCGTCACCGCGGCAACCAATCGGCTCTATGCGATGCTCGTCAACGATCCGGCACTTCGCGGCTGGGTGAGAGGCCGGTACTTCAACTCCTGGACCCTGCAGCTCCGGCTGATTGAGGAGCGTTACCCGCCTCCCGCCGAGGGTGTGACCACAGACCCCGACAAACGGAACCGCCGGAAGCTGACCGAGGTGCTGGACGAGTTCCGGGACAACCCGTTCGGCGACAAGAAACAGCCACGCGGGGAGCCCGCAGGACTGGTTCGCCTGGTCGGGGAACTCCTGCACACCGAGTTCCCGGCGAGAACGCGCGAGCGCCTCATCGAACGCATGGTGCGCCTGTTCCAACTAGCGCCAATAGTAAAAGCCAAGCGAGTCGCCTATGAGCAGGAACGTGACACCAAGAGCCAGAAAGGCACGAAAAACAAGAAGAACGTACCCCCGTCTCCTGACGACTGGCTGGAGGATGTCGCGCGCCGCTTCGAGTTCACGCTCCTGCTTTCGGCCCTGGAACCAAAGCTGACGCTGATGAACGTTCTCTGGCCCAGGGTCGAGGCGATTCTCAGGCTCGGTTTCAACCAGATGTACGGGATCCCCCGCGACTACGCGCCAATGGTTCCGGAATCACCCATGGGTAACGTGCTCGGGTTTCAGTTCCTCGTGGACGGCCCAGACAAGGGCGGCGTCCGCAGCGGCGAGCTCCGTTATTTCCGGTGCAGTGGCGTGGGGAGAGAACTCCTGCGCGCGATGCCCGAGCTGCCAACGGTGGACGGCCGACCTGGCACCAACGTTCTCCTGTTGTCCGGGACCAGTTGGGCCGGAGAGTCCAGTCGATACCACATCGCGGTTCCCGTTGGCGCCATCCTCAAGCCGCATTCCGGGGTCACGGCGACCATAGGCGAAAAGAGCGAGTTCCGGATGGAGTTCCTTTTTGGCCGGAACGGTCCGCTCACCGTCTCGGGTGCGAAGGAAGAGCAACGTCCCGAGATCCTCAAGCAGATGGCCACGGAACTCGGCGCGGACAACGAGGAAGGAGAAGGCAGCAAGCTACTCACGGAACTGGCCAGCCTGGAGGAGGAGCGCAGGCACATCATGCTCCTGGTCGGCAGCTACGCCGAGGCGACATTGGTCGCCGACACGCTGCACGCCATCCCCGCCTGGAAGGGACGGGTCATCCGTCTGGCTGCTGACGATGACGAACTCGACTCAGGTGGGGTTGACGCCGATGGAGATGAGTATCGCGCCCGGGTGCTCCGCCGGGGCGATATCGACACCCTGGCCAGAATCCCCGGGGAGATCCTCGTAGCCCCGCTGCTCGCGGTCGAGCGCGGGCACAACATCCTCAACGAGAAGATGGAGGCGGCCATCGGCTCCGTCTACTTCCTGGCCCGTCCCAATCCTCGCCCCGATGACCTGAGCCTCGCCATCCATGCGATCAACGACTGGGTGGTCCGCGCCATGGAGAGCGGCGATTTCTCCGCCTGGGTCAGGGGCGAAAACAGCCTCGACAACGGTGCCCTCAAGGCTCGTGGCGAAGGCCGATCACACTGGTACCGGTTGCTGGCTAGAAGCCTCGCCTGGAGCAGGCTCGGCGACGACCGCGTCAGCGTCACCTGGGACATGCTCGTCCTCATCTGGCAGGTGATAGGGCGTCTGCTCCGGGGCGGCGTACCCGCTCGTGTGGTCTTCGTCGACGCCGCCTTCGCACCCAATACCGCGGCCCGCTCCGCCATTCCGGACACCCCTGAGACCAGCCTGCTGCACAGCATGCGCGAAGTACTTGAGCCGTACTTCCTGAAACCGGATGAGGAAACCGACGTATCGCCGCACGACAGGGAGATCGTTCAAGCCCTGTTCCGGCCTCTGAAGACCGGTCTGGATCGCTGCCTGAGCCACGCCAAGGAAGGAACCACATCATGCCCCACTCCCTGATCCGCAGCTCCGCCTACGAGCCCGATCCAGCTCACAGCCCGTGGGTGGAGACACATCAGATGCTCCGTTTCGGCGACACTTGGCAGAACGAACTCCTGCGTCTCTACCGCCGCCGGTGGCCGGCAGCTCCGAGTCTGCCCGTGCGTGGCCTGAACAGACTCGCCCAGGCCATCGTGCCCGGTCTGATCGCCACCGGCAGGCGTGGCGGACCGGTCGCGACCTCCGACATGCCCTGGTTCTACGCTCGTCACCAAATCCCGACCGACGTGGCCATGGCCCTCTTCCTCGCCTGGGTGCCGACGCTGGCTCCCGAACAGGGAGCCGAGGACGAATTGGAACGTGTGCTCAATGCCGTGGAGGCAAATCCGCTTGTCTGGTCCACCGAGCCAGTGGACCTGCTGGAGAGCCACCTTTCCCCAGGCGGAACAGTTGAACCCGAAAGGCGTCTCTACGCTCTACTGACCGAATGGCTGGCGGCGCGGCTCGCGAAACGCCCGTACCGAACCACAGGTGGTGAGCTGCGCTTCCGGGTCGTGAGCCAGAGTCAGGGCACCGAACTTGTTTCCTGGCCGCCGCAACGGTACATGTCGCAAGGGCGTACCTGGTATTACTCAGCAGTTGTTACGATAACCGTTCAGACGGTGCCTTTCGCCGGCAGCTTCCGGGTTCACGCCTCCAGCCACATCAGGCGATGGGCGACGACCGACGGCGTACGCCCCCGGCGGAGGCGTGGCGCGACGGTTCTCTTCGACGTCCCTGTGCCCTGGCCCGATCTGGTGACGCAGAGATCACGGCTGGTCCCCAACGCGATGGGGTACAGCTCGATACTGAAGCGGCTCGCCTGGCGGAATGAAGGGCCGGCAGGGCTTCTCAAGAGCCTCGACCTCGTCCGTTCCTATCCTGAGCCCGCTGAACTCGCCGCGCACCCGGAGCGCTATCTGCTGGGGCATGAGGGTCTCGCGGCAGGAATCGTATTCAGTTACGGGATGGGCCCGCACCAAGTGGCCACCGGTCTGATGCCCGGAGAACGCGCCGAACTGGATGCCTGGGTCGAGGAAGGGCTCGCTCCATACTTCCGACGGGTTCCGGATCTGGTCCGTGTCCACCGCTCCTCGAAACCGGCGCTTCTCCCCGAGCTCCGCTCCGGAGATCTGCGCCAGAATCCGCAGAAGTACGCACAGAACCTGCGGGAGCGGATTCACGCGCGCCGGGCGGCGCTGCGTGCGACCTTCCGCGGCGCACCTCTGGAGATTGAGATCTTCTGGCAGCAGGAGAAGACGAGGGATCACCTGGTTGGGGAGATCCGCGAGTCGCTCGGCCTTCCCTCCGACGAGACTACGCCTGGAGACCATGATCGAAGTTGGCGGATCGGAGGGCTCGATGTCCGGCTCCGCAGCAGGGAACTGCGCGAACTGGGCGCGCCTCTCGAACTTCGCGAGGGCAATCGTCGTGAGGCGCTGCGGCAGGCTGTTCTGACACGCCGCGAAGAGATCTTCGCACGCCTTGGCATCACCGGCCAGAACAAGCTGCCAACTGTTCCCCGCCTGGCTTTCGTGGAGATTGGTAAGCGGGAGCTCTTCCCCTCGGCGGATGCGGATCCGAAGCACGCGCTGCGCTTCGGCTTCGCCCATGCGGGCCGACTGACCCAGTTCATCCAGGACGCCGACCATGCCGAAGCTCCACTGGAGATCCGCGCCAAGTCAGCTGTCCTAGATGCGTTCCGGCAGTTGGGAGCCGACACGCTCCCGCTGCATCGGGGTATCGCCGACGTTCCCGAAGACCTCCAGTACGTCGGGCTGTGGATGGTTCGCAGGAACGTTACAGGGCCGACGAAACAGGCCGCGCGTCGGCTCATCGCCGTCCGCCTTCGGCCGGGTGCGGCAGAGTGGCCGGTGTGCGGCTGGGATGAGAACAAATGCGAGTGGATTACCTACCCTCAACTCCTGCTGACCCTGGCCAGGGAGACGGAACCGGACGAGATCGGATGGGAACCGCCTTCCGAGGACGAGATGTTCGTCGACGAACAACTCGCCGGAGCGATACGGCGGCGGGTCCGTACCCTGCTCTACGAGGTGCGTGACCAGCCCACCCTCCTGATGGTGAACTCCGGGAATCTCCGCAAGGCTTGGCCGTCGCTTGCCAATGGCAGGCTGGTCAAAGACACACTGCAATTCGGCAGGGACCGGCGTCAGCGGATCGCTGCGTATGGACCTGATCTCCGTCTCGTGCTCATCCGGGATCGGAACAGCCGCGAGGAAACGGCCCAGTGGTTCGCGATCGGGCAGGGCGAACCTGGATTCGCGTCTGGTCTCTGGGGACCGGAGAACGCCGAGCCGGACAATCGGGTATTCACGAGCACTACGGACGTGCCACCCATTGTCAGATCGCTGAGGCGGGGGATGCGCAAGCTCATCCCGGACCCCCAGTGGCCCGACGCTGTCGGCAAGAAGGCGTGGAATCCTCAGGCGCTGGAGTTGGCCGTAGTCGGATGTCGGTCGCCGGAGGTGCTCCGCGAGGCGGGACTCGACAATGTCACCCCCGATGACCCGGCAACCTGGGCCGCGATTGTCCATCAGTCGCGGTTCCACGATGACCATCAGCCGCTGTCGCACCCCCTCGCCCAGCATTTGGCCGCGCTGGCTGAGGAGTATGTCCTGTCCTCGTGGGAGGCATCCGACTAGGAGTGTCCTGAAGATCTTGGTGGGTGGGTCGGCATGAGTCGGCCCGTCCGCCGACCACGGGGTGGTGGGCGTGAGTGTCCAGGTGTTGCTGATGTAGATGAGTCCCAGGTTGACCAGGCGGCGAAGGTTGAGAGCGGCGGCGCGATGGTGGAGCCAGCGGTCGTTGGCTTAGGTGCCGCGGTAGGGCAGACGGCGGTTGCTGCGGGCGACCAGCCAGGCCACAGCGCGTTCGACCATGGGCCGCCAGCGCCGGTAGTCGTCCTGACAGACGGGGTCGGTGGCGGCTTGGCGGCGGGCGGCGGCCTGCAGATCGTCGTGAGGGCGACGGTGGGGATGCGTCCGGTCTTGGCGGTGGTGCAGCGATCATGGAGGGGACATGCGGCGCATAAGCCGTGAAGGTTGCGCGGCGTTGCTGGTAGCGGCCTGCCGGGGCGGCGAGTGGGACGGTGTGCCCGGCGGGACAGGTGACCGTGCCGGCGCCTGTGTCGATGCTGAAGTCGTCTAACAAGCGGGAGGCAAGGGCGTACCTGGCCATCCATAAGACGCTCAAGAGCGGCGGGACAAGCATCGACCCGCCCGACGCCCTGATCGGCGCGACCGCCGTGGCCAACAACTGGACACTGGCCACCCGCAACACCAAGCACCTGGCCCGAACGGGTGCCCGCGTGGAGAGTCCACGGGAGGAGCGTTCGGCGTAGAAATTTGGGTCGAGGGCGCGTATTGGAGGCCCGACAAAGCCTGGTGGGGTAGCCGATGGTTGCTCGGTGGTTGCTCGCCTGTACGCGGTACGGCACGTCAGACACCGTCACGCGCCGGTACGGCATAGGGACAACAGCGGGAAGAGCAATACGATTCGGTACGGCGCGGCACTGGATGACACCCCGGCTACCAACTTTTAATCCGTAGGTTCAGGGTTCGAATTCCTGGCGCCCCACCACCTTTGACCCCATTTGACCTGCGATTCCTCCCGATTTGGGGCCTCGACGTCGAGGCGAAATCACGAGCGGTTGCTCGTTGGCTGCTCATAGGCACGGTCTGGGCACCGCCATGATCGCTAAGGGCCTCCCGCACCAAGTCAGACCCACCCAACGACCATGGGAACACCCGGAAAGCGGCCTCGATGGAACTCGCCGCCTCCTGGACGGCCTCAGGCTGAGTGACCAGATCGGCGACTCCAATCGAAATCAGCGGTCGCTGGTAGACCCGGACCCCGTCAACGCTCCCGGCCATTGCCGCACCGATCAGCAGCGGGGTCTGGGCGTCCCATGCGGAGAACGACAACTGTGCGGTCCCGATCTGTGCCCCATGGCTCGCGCCCTGGTCAACCCTCAACCCCGGCGTCTACCCCGACCCCGGCTACGCCGCCATCGCTGACCTGCTGATCACCTTCGAAGGCTCGGGGAGCTCCTACCGTGCGCTGGGAGCGCCATCCTGGGCGCGGCTGCTTCCCGAAAGTTCTGCCATCTGGTGTACGGCGGTGCCCCAGCTGGGCCTGCCGTTTCGTGCAACGCGGCACGACCCGACTGGCCTGAACGACCTATGTCACCAACTGCGCCTGCCTCAACCCGTGGCAGGACCTGCCCGCATACTACGAACGCCTCATCCCCCCGCCGGCAATTCCGGCAGCGACACCATGATGCAGTTTATTCTATCTTCTTCTGTGATATCGATCAGGACTCCCGAACCGAGGATACGCAGCCATATTTGTGAATCGGTGTACGGGGTGCATTCTTCCAGGGTCTCGCCCCGGTCCAGGAGCAGCCTGGTGAATTCGGTTCCTGATGGGGTGCGACCCGATTCCCCCATGGCCAGCCGGGCGACTGGATAGGGCGGCTCCACCGCTATGTAGAAGAGAATGTCCGCAGTCGTGAAACAGAACTCCACGTCGCCGGCAAGGCATACATATGGGTCGGGCCCTCGCTGCTCCTGGCACCAGTCGAACTCCCCGACGTGTGCCAGGACTTCGACTTTCGGCACGCCTGGGACAATGGTGCCCATGCGGCCGCTGCTCGCGAGATCCAAGAGGGCGTTCTGGAATCTCTCGCCGGAAGATGTCAAATCAGCGCCTTGATTAGATTTTCCAAGCCAGTAGCCGGAGACCGCTTGATGGCGTTTCAGCTCCTTGAGCGCCCGCTCGGAGGCGTTATTGGCGCTGGCTGGAAGGTGCGCCTGAGCGACTCCGTGTTGCGAGAACCGCTGCCCTGAACGCGACGGCCGGGTCGTGCCGCCGGACCGAAGACCGGTGCCCAGTTGCTACCCGCCATGAACGCCGTCGTCGAACTCGAAGCCGCTGGCCTCAGCCGAGGCGATGAGCTTCCGCATGCGATCGCCGTCCGCGGCGACGGCGCCCATCAGCGCGGCCAGCTCTTGGAGCGCAGCTCGGTCCTCGCCGTAGGCGCAGAACATGCCACCTTCCGGGTCATACGAGAATCGCCCCTCAAGCGCCGGGGCCTCCATGCCCACCAGGAACTGCGCGACACCTTCCCAGAAGTACCCGTTCGGCTCGTGACCGAGCTGCTCAACGAGCGCATCTACCTGCGTCGTCCCCGCGTCCAGTAACAATGAGAACTTCCCGGGCGTGGTTTCGATCAACCTCATCGGCGAAGCGTGGCGCCCCGGAAGCGAAGTGGCAAGGTAGGCCGCGCCGCGCGGAGAGATCCGGTAGCCGGTCTCGAGGCTGATGGTGAGCCCCAGATTCTTGAGTTTCCGGACGTTCACTTTGAATTGAGGGGTGTCGAGGCCCAGTTCGGCGGCCAGGTCACCGGCCCGTACCGCGGGCCGGCGGCTGATGATCTCCAGGGTCGCCTCGGTCCACGGGCCGGTCTTGCTCGCCCGGTCCAGCCGGGCGAGCCTGGCCGCGACGGCCTCCAGTTCCTCCGCGGCGAGGTCGCCGGTAGTGGCCAGTTCGTCGCGTGGATCCGGCTCGTCGACGAACCTGATGCGGAGCCGGTAGACGTGGTCGCCAGAGCGCCCGCGAAGATCGTCGATGACGGCGGCGGCCGACGGATATCCGGCCGCCGCCGCGTCGGCGTCAGTGATCTGCTCCGGGGTCACGACGTCGACCGCCTCGACCGCCACCCGTCCCAGCGCGGTGCGGTACACGTTCCCCGCACTCGCCTGACGCTGCCGCCAGCGGCGGAACAGGAGGGTGATGGCACCGCTGCGAATGCCGTCGTGCCGTTCCTTCTCGATCAGCATGACGGGAAGGCTACTTCCCGGCACTTTCATCCCCGGCCGGATGCCACCGGTTCCAGCAACCTGTCCGGATTGGTCGGCTCAGTCGTCCGGCGACTTCTCAAACCACCAGCCGGTGTCCCCGAGCTCCTCACTCACGTCCCGGTCGCGGACCAGAAATCGCATTGCGGTCGCACGGTCGCCCAAGTCGATGAGGAGGTTATGGGCCTGCTGGGCTACCCAGGCGCCGTCAGGATTGGCGGTCACCCCAAGACGACGACGTCGTAAGTGTTGCTGTCCATGTCAGTTTCCCTTCGCGGCGCGGCCGAGACGGAAGGCCGAGATGAGGAAGAAGATGCCGCCGGGGATGGCGTAGCCGGCCGCGTTGGTCAGCGTCGGGCTGGCTGCGGAGGCGCCGACGATGAAGAACGCACCGGCGAGTACGGAGATGCCGCCGCTGATGATCATCGGCCATTGGCCGCCCATCTTGCGGCGGATGACGCCCACGATCAGCTGGACCAGGCCGGCCGCGACCGCCCAGGCACCCCACACGCGCAGCACAGCCGGGATACCGGACGCGCAGGCGATGGCCACGCCGATGGCGGTGATCAGGCTGACCGCGATGTTCACGTACAGCAGGGAAGGTGATCCGGTGGTGCGCGAGGCGCGGGCGTCGATGATGGCGGCGGCCACGTCGAACAGCGGGTAGAGCACGAGCAGAGTGACCGCGAGCGGACCCAGGTTCGAGGCGGTCGTGAACATCGCGAGGGCCCAGACGATGGCGAACGCGAACCGGACGAAGTACAGCCGCCGCAGTGCGAACGCGGTCCCGGAGATACCGGGCGAAGCAGCGATAGTGCTCATGATGATCCTCTCGGTGGATGAGCGATGTGGAGAGCGGTTCAGCGCGGCCCGCGGTCGGCCTTCTCGAGGTGGGCGACCAGCGATGGCCTGGTCCTGCCTGCTGACCAGGTACCAGGACGGGATGGTCTGCCAGGCCGCCGCCTCGCTCGTGCCGGTGGAGGCGCTCCCGGCGGATGGCGGTGCGCGACGGCCCAGGTCGCGGCAGCCACTGGTGCGTACGACGCCAGACCGAACGTTCTGTCTTGGCCCAGCATGGCAACCTGCGGCAGAGACTGTCAAGACCGAACGTTCTATCCACTAGGATGGCCGTATGTCCAGCCAATCCGAAGGCCGGCCGTCACAAGCGCGGTCCCGGCTGCTCAACACGGCCACCCGGCTCTTCTACGCGGAGGGCATCCACGCCGTCGGCATCGATCGCATCGTCGCCGAAGCGCAGGTGACGCGGGCCACCCTCTACCGGCACTTCCCCGGCAAGGAAGACCTTGTCCTCGCCTACCTGAACGAGGTCGACCGAGCCATGCGGGGTCAGGCGGACGAGGCCGTCGCCGCCGGACTACCGGCCACCGACACCATCCGGGCCCTCAGCAAGTCCATCGCCCAAAGCATCCAGTCCCCCGGCTTCCGGGGATGCGCCTTCCTCAACGCCGCCGCCGAGTATCCCGACCCCGAGTCCCCGGTGCACACGGCCGTGCTCGCCCACCGCCAATGGTTCCTGGAAACCGTCACGGAACTGCTGGCCAAGATCCAGGAGACCGGCGCCGAGCCCGCCGCCCGCCACTTCGTGATGATGCGCGACGGCGCCATGGCCGCCGGCTGCCTGTTCGACCCGGTGCTGATCTGCGAGACCTTCTTGCGCGGAGTCGAGAGGCTCCTGCAGGTTTATGCCGCCACCGACTACAGCGGACCGGCGGGCGCCTGAAGCCGCAGGCTTCCACTCAGGAATGAAGCGGTCGAGCCCCTGCCGGCGGTTGCCGGCCGGATCCCACGGCGCGGCGACGGTACCGGCTGGGCCGCCGCCGAAATCGAACGCTCGGCCCATGCGCCGCCGCTCCGGCTAGTACCACCCGGTCTGACGGCCGCTCCTACCATGGAGATGAGGAGGCAAAAGACATCGCGGCCCCTGTCGTATCCCCCCCGCGGTCGGGGACCCTGTGGGAAGGAGATCGACATGTCAGTGCGGTTGAACCACACGATCGTGGCAGCCCGTGACCGCGAGGAGACCGCCGCGTTTCTGGTGGAGATTCTCGGTCTGCCGCCCGCGACGGCCTTCGGGCCGTTCCTCGTCGTCGACCTCGGCAACGAGGTGTCCCTCGACGTCGCCGGGGCCGACGGTCCCGTGCATCCCCAGCACTATGCCTTCCTGGTCACCGAGGAGGAGTTCGACCAGATCTGGGGCCGGATCAAGGACCGCGGACTCACCTTCTGGGCCGACCCGTTCCACCAGCGGCCGGGTCAGATCAACACCAACGACGGCGGTCGCGGCCTGTACTGGTCCGACCCCAACGACCACAACTTGGAGATCATCACTCGCCCGTACGGAGGGTGAGCACGGAATCCACGCGTGATCTTCACGCCGAGTTCCGGAATAGTCAAGGGCGTCCTAAACGCCTGGTCGGCCGCGGCATCCTCGTCGAGACCGAGCCGGGATTGTTCACCCAGCCGTGCCCATAGCCCGAACGGCTCCGACCAGCCGACCTATCCCAACCTACTGGCGAAAGGGGCATCAGCGCTTAAGTCCTACAGGGGGTCAGGAGCCGGTCAGATCACCGTGACGGTGAATATGCTCGGCTGGTGGTTGGGCGCGGAGACGCGAAACTGGGCGGAGTCGTCGACCGTGGCGCCCGGTCCGACGGCCACCCTCACGGTCTGGGAGATGTTCCAGTTGGCCGGGGTGAAGGTCAGGGTCGCGCCCGACTGGATGGCCAGGTCGGGGTCGCCATTGATTCGCACGGCCGTGACAGTAGTGTCGCTCGTCGGAGCCCGTGAGAGGCGGACGGAGAAGAGGGTGGTGCCACCGGGAGCGACGCCCAGCCACGTCGGCATGACAGCGACGAAGGGGCCAGCCGTGGGCACGATCACGCCGACATTGACGACGTTGGAGGCGTAGCTCATGCCGTTGACGTCGATGGCTCTGGCCGACAGGGTGTAGTTGCCCGGCGGGGTGCCTAACCAGGTGAGGACGTACGGCGCGCTGGTGGCGCTGCCGAGCAGCGTCGTGCCCGAGTAGAAGTCGACCCTGGCCGCCCAGTTGGCGGGAGTCGTGGTCGCGGACAGGCGGATGGTCGTGGGTACGGTGAAGGCCTGGCCGTGGACGGGGGAGGTCAGCCGGACCGAACGCGCTGTATTCGCCGTGCAGGGCACGTCGTTGAGCGTGAACAACGTCGGAGGTGCGTTCGTGCCGGTGTAGGTCCCGTAGAAGCCGATGGTGACGCTCTGCCCGGTGCCCAGGGCCGGTGCGACCGATGGGGCGTTCACGGTCACGGCCGGTCCCGACTGAGTCCAGGTGCCGTTCCAGCCCACGGCGACCTGCTGGGTGCCGGGCCAGGTGAAGCGCAGGGTCCACGGGTTCACCGGGTCGCCCAGGTTGGTGATCGTGATGTTGGTGCCGAAACTGCCGCCGCTGTCCCAGGGCGGTGGATACCAGACCGAGCACGCGATGTCCGCGTGTGCGGCGATGGGAGTGATGACCACCCCGGTCGCCGCCAGCAGCGCGGTAACGGTGGACAGCGCCCATGCGCGTAGGGTTCTCATGGCCGCACCTCCGAGCGCGGAAGGGCTCTCAGATTCAGCCTGTTTCGCGCGGATGTACAGCACGACTTGATTCACCGTTGCGCAGACCTGGTGGGACTTCACCTGGGTAGCTGAAACATTCAGCTCGCTGGGCGGTGAATCCCGTAGGCGGCTACGCCGCTCGAAGACACAGCCCCGCTGTGGCACGCCCGTACCGAACGCGACCTCGCCCGCGAATACGACGAGCTCGCCGGCCGCCGAGGCCGCCATGCGCTGAAAACCGCACGCCGCGGATTTTCAGCGAAGTTTCAGCAGCCCCTTCGAACCTTCCGGTGTCAGCACGAAACACCATCCTCCACCGGAAGGATCCCCATGAAACTCCCCCGCATAGGAGCACAGAGTGGCCTGCGATTCGCCCGCCGCCTCAGCGTCGGGCTGGCCACCACGGCTGTCCTGGGATCGGGATTGATCGCCATCACCACGACGCCGGCCGCTGCCGTGTCCCGCGACTCCATCGTCTCGGTCGCGCAAAGCCAGCTGAACAACTCATCGCGCAACCACGAGCAGCCGCTGGGGAGCGGTTGCAACTACTACACCGGCTACTTCCGAACCTGGAAGCCCTCAAGCGGTTGCCCCGCCACCGACGGAGTTCAGTGGCGTGACAGCGACTGGTGCGCCGACTTCTCCAAGTACGTATGGAAGAACGCCGGAGTGCCGTACGCCGATGTGCCCGAGACCAGTGGAGGCGTGCTCACCGGCTGGGCCAGCTCGTTCAAGGACTACGGCACGACGCACGGCACCTGGCACACCCGCGGCAGCGGCTACACACCGCAGCCGGGCGACGCCCTCGTCTTCGACTGGGACCAGAACGGCGTCATCGACCACGTCGGGATCGTCAAGTCGGCGAACAGCAGCACGGTTTACACCATCGAAGGCAACAGCGGCGATCGCGTCAAGGAGAACAGTTACTCCCGCACCAACATCGACATCGTCGGCTACTCCAGCCCCGTGGGTGCGAGTGATACCGACGACCCGGCTCCACGGCCGGTGGTGGATCCGCAGGCAGGGCGGCTGGTGGACTTCGACGGCGACGGCAAGCCAGACTTCCTGGGCTTAGGTGCCAGCGGTGACGACCTGTGGTTCATCCCCAATACCAGTGCCCCCGGCGCCCCCGCACGCGGACAGAGCATCCCCATGAGCACCGGCTGGAAAACCGTCACCAAGTACTGGCTGACCGACTACGACGGCGACGGCAAAACCGACGTACTCGGCCTCAACGGCACCGACCAGATGCTGGCCTGGATCAACACCAGCTCACCCGGCCACCCCTCAGCGAGCGCGGCGGTCAACCTCGGCACCCAGTGGAGCACCCTGTCCAAGATCGTCGTCGCGGACTTCACCGGAGACGGCAAAGTCGACATCGCCGGCGTCGACGCCGGCACCGGCGACCAGTTCTGGGTCGTGCCCAACACCAGCGCCCCCGGCGCCCCCGCACGCGGACAGAGCATGCAAATCAGCACGGGCTGGAAGACCGTCACCCGATTCTGGGTGACCGACTACGACGGCGACGGCAAGACTGACCTGCTCGGCCTCAACGGTACCGACCAGATGTTCGTATGGCGCAATAGGGGCACTGCCGTCCCGTCCTTCGACCAGTACGTCGACCTCGGCACCCAGTGGAGCACCCTGTCCAAGATCGTCATCGCCGACTTCACCGGAGACGGCAAGGTCGACATCGCCGGCGTCGACGCCGGCACCGGCGACCAGTTCTGGGTCGTACCCAACACCAGCACCTTCGGCACCCCCGCACGCGGACAGAGCATGCTCATCTCCACCGGCTGGAAGACCGTGACCACCTTCCTGGTCACCGACTACGACCGCGACGGCAAGACCGACCTGCTCGGCCTCAACGGCACCGATCAGATGCTGGCCTGGCGCAGCAAGGGCACCGCTGTCCCCTCCTTCGAGCCGTACGCCGACCTCGGCACCCAGTGGAGCACCATCAGCCACATCCCCACCGCACAGTAGCCACTTCGACCGCCGGCCGATGACCGCACCGGATGGGTGCGGTCCGGCCGGCGGGTGCGTCCCAGCGCTCGATATCTCTCAACCTTGGAGCAGAAATGTCCGCAATACAGACACGGCCGAGATTGGCTCGCCGGCTCATCGCCGCGGCCGCCGTCGCCGTGGGGCTCGCCGGGGTGCTCGCCCAGCCGGCCAGTGCGTCGTCCGCCAACCCGGACCCGGCCAGGTACCCCATCAAGGGTGTGGACGTCACGGAATACCAGCACCCCGGTGGGGCCTCGGTGAACTGGTCCCAGATCCGGCAGTCCGGAGTGACCTTCGCCACGCTGAAGGCCACCCGCGGCACGAACAAGACCAATCCCTATTTCGGCGGCGATCTCGGCGCCGCCCTGGCGCAGCGCATCGCCACCGCGCCGTACCACTACCTGACCGGCACCAGCTCCAACGCCGTCGCCCAGGCGGACTTCTTCATCAGCACAGTGCGCGCGGCGGGCTACACCGGGCACCGGGCGGGCGAACTGCCGCCGATCCTGGACCTGGAGTGGACCGACGACGGCACCAGTTCCTGCCCGCCGTACACCACCGTGGCTTTCGCGCGGACCTGGCTGGACAGGGTGCAGGCGGCGTTCGGCGTCAAGCCGTGGATCTACACGGCGAATGGGTTCATGACGAGTTGCATGGGGAGCACCACCGCCTTCGGCTCGTACGGCCTGCAGGTGGCCGACTACATCAGCAGCCACACCACGCCCGCCGTTCCGCCCGGCTGGAGCTCCTGGCTCATGTGGCAGTACGCCGACGTCGGCTCCGTCCCCGGAGTCCCGACCACGAATGTCACCAAGAACGTCTTCAACGGCACGCAGGCGTACCTGGACCAGTTGTCCGGCCTTTCCAGGCCGGTGGTGGATCCGCAGGCGGGACGGCTGGTGGACTTCGACGGCGACGGCAAACCGGACTTCCTCGGCCTGGGCGCCAGCGGTGACGACATGTGGTTCATCCCCAACACCAGCTCCCCCGGCACCCCCGCACGCGGACAGAGCATCCCCATCAGCACCGGCTGGAAAACCGTCACCAAGTACTGGCTGACCGACTACGACGGCGACGGCAAGACCGACATTCTCGGCCTCAACGGCACCGACCAGATGCTGGCCTGGATCAACACCAGCTCCCCCGGCCATCCGTCAGCGACGGCGGCAGTCGACCTCGGCACCCAGTGGAGCACCCTGTCCAAGATCGTCATCGCCGACTTCACCGGAGACGGCAAGGTCGACATCGCCGGCGTCGACGCCGCCACCGGCGACCAGTTCTGGGTCGTACCCAACACCAGCGCCCCCGGCGCCCCCGCACGCGGACAGAGCATGCACATCAGCGACGGCTGGAAGACCGTCACCCGATTCTGGGTGACCGACTACGACGGCGACAGCAAGACCGACCTGCTCGGCCTCAACGGCACCGACCAAATGCTGGCCTGGCGCAGCAAGGGCACCGCCGTCCCCTCCTTCTACCCGTACGCCGACCTCGGCACCCAGTGGAGCACCCTATCCAAGATCGTCATCGGCGACTTCACCGCCGACGGCAAAGTCGACATCGCCGGCGTCAACGCCGCCACCGGCGACCAGTTCTGGGTCGTACCCAACACCAGCACCCCCGGCGCCCCCGCACGCGGACAGAGCATCCCCGTCAGCGACGGCTGGAAGACCGTGACCACCTTCCTGGTCGCCGACTACGACCGCGACGGCAAGACCGACCTGCTCGGCCTCAACGGCACCGACCAGATGCTCGCCTGGCGCAGCAAGGGCACCGCTGTCCCGTCCTTCGACCCGTACACCGACCTCGGCACCCAGTGGAGCACCATCAGCCACATCCCCACCGCACAGTAACCAGCCAAGCTCGCTAGGCCGTCCGATCTTCAACCGGACGGCCTATCGGGCTACTCACACGGAACTCAAACTGGTTGGCGATTCGCGCTGAGTTCGATCAGCAGTCCTTGCGAGGAGAACAAGTCATGGTCGAGAAAGCGTCCGGCGACTCTTCCCAAGATGCATAGATACTCCTCCAGCTGTCCTTCCACCGACGTTAGATCGTATTTCAGATCCGACCAGTGAATGCGGTATTCTTCCTCGTCGTAGATGGTGCCCGTGCATACCCCATCATGGGTGTAGAAAAGTTCTTCGATTTCTTCTATGCCGCTGATGCATGAGACGTCGAAAACGCGCTGCCCGCCGAGGCTGAGCGGATCCGAATCTGACATCCAGCCATCTAGATAAACGACCAGAGACCAGCCGGGAGCAAGGCGGGCGATCCAAGCTCGCCATGGTTTTCTGGACCTGGTGCCGTACGATCTCATGGCGGCCTGCAAGTCGCACGCGATTGTCGTCTCCATTGCGACTTGCAGCCGCCGGGCCACCTCATGGACGTTTTCGATGCTGACCCATTGGGCCATGAAGGAGTCATAGAGTCCGTGTTCGAGCAGGATACGCCGCTGATTTTCGGCCGGGAAGACAGGCACGAAGTGCTCACTCCAGATGGGGATGGCGTCGCCGACCTCACCGCGCCGCATCGACTCCCGCTGGGAGGTCGAGGCCCAAGTCGGGGCCGAAGACCTCGTAGTGGATGCGGGAGGCGGGAACGCCGTACTGGAGGAGCTGAGCGCGCACCGAGCGCATGAACGGCACGGGTCCGCAGAGGTAGGCGCGGGTGTCTTCGGGGATTTCGATACCCGACAGGTCGACCAGGCCGGTGCGTACTGCCGGCCATGGCCCTTGGGGGTTTTCGTACCACACGTGGGTGGCCGCCTGGGGGATCTTCTCGGTGAGCAGTCCAAGGTCGGAGCGGAACGCATGGGTGCGCTCCGAGTGGTCGCCGTGAACCACGGTCACCGGCCGGGTGGTGCCGACGGCGGCCAGATGGGCCAGCATGCTGATCATCGGAGTGCAGCCGATGCCCGCCGAGGCGAGCAGCACGGGGCAGTCCTCGTCGTCGAGTACGACGTCGCCGAAGGGCGCGCTCACACTGAGCACGTCGTCCTCACGGATGTTGGCGTGCAGCCAGTTCGACACCTCGCCCTCAGGTGCGCCGGTGACCCGCTTCACCGCGATCCACCGGTCGGTGCCGTCAGGCGCACACGACAGGCTGTACTGCCGGATCTGGCGTGCCCCGTCAGGGAGCTCGACCTGCACCGAGATATACTGGCCGGGCTGGAACGGCGGGATCGGGCCGCGGTCGGCGGGGCGCAGCATGAAGGTTGCCACATCAGAGGTCTCCTCGATACGGCCAACCACCCGCCAGGGCCGCCAGACATCTCCGTCCGCGATCCCCGTCAGCGCGTACAAGCGCGACTCCCGCGCGATCAGTGCGCCGGCCATCAGCCAGTACACCTCGTTCCACGCGGCGGCGACCTCGTCGGTGAGGCTATCGCCGAGCACCTTGGCGATGGCGGCGAACAGGTGCCGGTGGACGATCGTGTACTGCTCCGCGGTGACGCCCAGCGAGGCGTGCTTGTGGGCGATGCGGTCGAGCAACTGGTCGGGACGGTGTTCGGGATAGTCGATCAGCATGGAAGCGAAGGCCGCGATGGAGCCCGCCAGTGCGCGGCTCTGGGTGCCGTTTGCCTGATTGCCCCGGTTGAACAGGTCTCGGAGGAGCTCGGGGTGAGCGCTGAACATCCTCTGGTAGAAGGCGAGGGTGATCTGGTCGATCGTCTCGGCGATGATCGGCAGGGTGGCGCGGACGACGCCGGCGGACTGCTCAGACAGCATTGTATCTCCCAAATATGCAAATCAGATTCGTATTTTTGGCCGCAAACCCCCAGCTGACGTGGGTCAGAGTTGATCTCGCTACGTGCGAGAGGGGGTGAGCAACTGAACCAGCACCGGTCGCGTGGGCCCGCTGACGAGGTCCTGTATGGTCAGCGGGTCAAGCGCGGCGTAGAACGCCTCCTGCGCCTCGCGGAGTGCGCCGCGCAGACGGCACGCTCCGCGTAGGGGGCAGGGCGGCGCGTCTTCGCAACCGACCACATCTCCCGGTCCTTCGAGTTCGCGCACCAGCCAGCCGACAGACGCCCGCCGACCGGCGCTTGTGATCTCAAGCCCACCACCTCGCCCGCGTTTCGCCTCCACCACCCCGAGATGCTGAAGCCGGCTCACCACCTTCGCGATGTGGGTATACGAGGCGGCTACCGACTCGGCCACTTCCCTCGACGTGGGCGTCGTCGTCCCGTCGACGACCGCCAAACGCATAGTGACCCGCAACGCGAGATCGGTGAACTTCGTCAGCCTCACAGTGGAAACCGTATCAAAGTTGCATCTAAGACTCTTATTTGGGGGTGCCGAGGGCTACCCGGGACGAGGGCGCGGATGGAACGGATCGTGGGTGGGCGCCTGCGCTGTTTCGGCACGCAGGCACGAGCAAGACGCCGTTTCATCGGATCGCGGTGCCACCGCACGACGGTAGAACAGGGCGATGGCATCGCCGTAGCGGGTCCCGCGTCACGGGTCCGTAGGAGCCGCTGTCCCCTGGGATCGCGGATCTTACGCTCTGACGTCTTTCTGTGCACATGGAGGGAATCTCAGGGTAGGGAAGAGTCGAACAGGGAGGATCGCGGCGGCAGGTGCGGACGGCCGGGTGCAGGAAATGTCGGTGGATTTCGGGAACCTGCGCTCGGCCGCCGACACAGACTCGGTGTGATGGATCGCCTGGCGATCGGAGCCGCCGCAGTGACCGTGGCCGTGGTGACGGGGACCGCGATGCTCGGACAGAACGCGTCCACGGCTCAAGCCGCCGTGACCTGCTCCAAAGACCATGACTATGTGGTCGCCCGCATCATGGATCCGCTCGCCGACCAGAAGCGGCTCAGGGACGACTTCCGCACGTGCGGCTTCGACATCGACCTGAAGTTGGTCCCCGTCTCGCCCAGCGTGGTAGGGACAATCGTGATGATGGAAGGAAACCAGAAGATCGCATCGATTGACGATCCTTCCTGCAGGACGGCGAGCGGCGCTCAGTGCCCGATCGGCCTGCGCATCAAGGCGGGGTTCACCGGCAAAGCCGTGGTGGTCCTCGGGCGCGCCGCCCGACCCGGTGAGCCGTACACCTCCACCAACGCCTCGACGGCGAAGGGCGAAGCCCTGGAGGGCGTCTCTGTCAAGGGGCGTACCGTCGCCGAGGTGGAGGGGCTGATCGCCCAGAAGCACCTGACGATCGCGCACTACAACGTCCAATGGTCTCTTCCGGACGGGCGGGGCTATGGGGATCTCACACCTCGGTCGAAGGTCGACCCGACGTGGCGGGTGACAAGCATCGAGCCGTACGCACCTGGGCAGGTCATGCTGATGATCAGCCCTGCTGGACCCGTGCCATCGAACATCATGAAGAAGATCGGGGACGCCGGCGCACCGCCGGAGCCGACGGCCACGTCAGGGTCCTGAGATCGGGCCGATCTCGCTCGCTCGCCTGACCTGGCGTCGAACCGCCAGGCCGGGCGAGCTCGGCACGTGGATGGTCAAAAGGATCTTTTCATCTCCTCGACATCGGCCGCGCTGGTTTTGTCGGTGGGGCGATCTAGTGTCCCGGCCATGACTTCAGCGACGCAGGCGTACACGTACGCCGCGCCCTCCTCCCTTGTCGACGGTCGTCTCGGATTGGCGACCTCCGGCGGGCGGGCCCTGTCCGGCCCGGCCGTGGCCCCCCGGTTCTTCAGCGGCGTGGTGACCCAGGCGGCCCCCGCCGCCGCGGCCCTGCTCGGCGTCGCCGACGTGGCGCTGGCCCGCTACCACCAGCCGCAGGCGCGGCCCGGCTGGGTGCGCGACCCGGTGGTGACATGCAACGGAGACCGGTTGCGGTTCGAGTCGTTCTCGGCCTGTGGCGGGGTGTATGCCCGGCTTGATCTGCTGAACGGCTCGCTCGACGGCGAGGTGTTCGACCGGGGCACCACCAACGTCGACGTGAACGCGCCGCTCCGGGAGGCGCTGGCGCGCATCGGCGCGCGTGACCCGTTGCACCTGGGGGTGGGCCTCGACGAGCTGGTCGTGACCACGATGGACGGCGCGGTGGTGGAGAAGAAGGTGCCGCTGCCCGAGCGCTGGCTACGCGGATTCGCCGAGGTGCAGGTCATCGCCTCGGGCATGGATCAGCGCGGTGAGCTGACCGGCATGGCGGCGGTGCGGTTCCTGCGCGGGCTGCCCAAGAAGGGCACGGTGTGGGTGGCGCAAGCGGGGCGTGAGCTGAAGGTCTCCGACCGTCAGGTTCCGGGCTCGGTCCAGCTCGCCGGCCCCAACCGGCTCGGCACCCTCCTGCCGCTGCTGCGCTTCGCGAAGTCCCTCCGGATGTACGGCCCGGCCGACGCCGCCTCCAGCGCCTGGGAGCTGGAGCTGCCGGGCATGCGCTACACGCTCACCCTCTCGCCCGAGCGCTGGCGCGGCTTCTCCGGCGAGGGCGCGGTGCTCGACGACCTGGCCACCGACGAGGCCGAGAACGACGCCGACGTCGTGGGCATGCTGCTCAACTTCGAACCCGAGGTCGAGATCGGCCTGCTGGCCGACCGCGCGGGCATCCCCGCCGACCGGGTGCGCGCCGCGCTGACGCAGCTCGGCGTCGCCGGCCGGGTCGGCTACGACCTGTCGGAGGCCGCCCACTTCCACCGTGAGCTGCCCTATGACAAGGACAACGTGATCCTGCTCAACCCGCGGCTGGCCAAGGCGCGCAAGCTCGTCGACGCGGGTGCCGTACACCTCGAAGGCGAGTTGGCCACCGTCCGCACCTCGGGCGGCGCGCGCCGGGTCTCGCTGACCGACGGCTCCTGCACCTGCGAGTGGTGGTGGGACCATCGCGGCTCCCGTGGGCCGTGCAAACACGTGCTGGCCGCCCGGATCGTCGCCCGCGCCGCCGTGGAGGTCTCCCGATGACCCTCTGGACGGAGATCTGCGACCTGGTCACTCGCAACCAGGTCACCCGCCTGGCCGACCGGCTGGTCACGCTCACCGAGGAGGAGCGCGCCGAGCTGGGCGGGCGGTTGCCCGGCCTCGTCAAGGAGCTGCGCCGCGCCCGCACCGAGCAGGTGCGCGCCCAGCATCCCGACGACTTCGAGGAGATGGCCTCCTGGGAGGTCGGCGACCTGCTCGACGAACTGGCCAGCGCGCTGCTGCTGACCGGTGTCGGCGTCATCACCGGCCCGGCGGCCGCGGTGACGTGGATGACCAGCCGCGACGTCAACCGCCGCTGGGCCGAGGACCCCAACGTCGCCCAGGTGTGGCGGGTGGCGGCCACCCGGCCCTGGGAGTGGCGTCGCGATGTCGCGGTCCGGCTGGCCCAGCGGGTGCGCCGTCCCGCTGACCGCATCGCGCCGCTGGCCGTGGCGCTGCTGCGCGAGTCCGGCGCCGTGCCGCCCGACCACGACCCGCTGGTGGCCGCCTGGCTGGCCGCGCCGAGCGTGGCCGGTGACCCGCTGACCCCCGTGCTGCTGCCTCGTGTCTTCGATGCCGACGGCGCGGGCCGCGCCCTCCGTGACGAGCGGCTGGAGCCCCGGCCAAGCCGCTGGCTGGCCGCCGCCGCCCGCGAGCTGCCCAAGGAGCAGGTGCTCGACGGTTGCGTGAGCCGTTTCCTGCGCGGCGGCGAGGCGCAGGACCTGCGATTCTTCGTCCGGCTGCACACGCTCCTCGACCCCACGCCCGCGGAGTCCGCTGCCCGCCTGCGCGACTACCTGCGGTTGTTGCCGTCGGCTCCGGGCACGGTCGCCGAGCTGGCCGCCGGGCAGGTGCGCGGGGCGATGCCGCTCGACCGCGCCGACCTGGTCGAGGCGGTCGACGCGCTCACCTTCCGGGACGAGGCCAAGCTCGCCGCCACGGGCCTGCGCTGGCTCGACCAGACGATCCGGGCCACGCCCGAGGCGGCCTCCGACTTCGTGACGGCGCTGACCACGGCGTACGCGCACAAGTCCTTCGACGTGCGCAACCGCGCGGTCGAGCTGACCCTGAAATACGCCGACCTGTTCGCCGACCACGCCGAGGCGATCCTCGACGGCGTCCGCCACCTCCCCGCCGACCTGGGCGCGAAGCTGGCCGAGCAGTTCGGCGGGGAGGCCCCGGTCGAGGAACTGCTGGAGCAGAAGGAGTTCCCGCCGCTGCCCGAGCTGGCGGAGTCGCGGCGGTTCCCCGAGCCGTCGATCTTCCCCGACTACCACGAGCGCTGGATCGGCCAGGAGCGCTGGCTGGCGGCCTTCGTCGCCGGGATCGCCGACGACCGTGCGAAACTGCGCCGCAAGCTCAAGCCCCACGTCGAGCAGGACCAAGGCTACTGGCGGTCCAGGAAGGTGCGCCTCGAGCTCGACGACTGGCAGTCGGCGCTGTCCGCCGAGCTCGTCACCCCCGGCAGCGTGCCGGAGCTACCGCCGATCGGGCCGAAGAAGTTCTGGGACGACGCCAGCCACTCCGTGAGAGTGCGTGCCCTCACCCGTGGCGAGGAGCCCGACACGGAGGCGTCACCCCGGCGGATCACGGTGGGCGGCACCTACCGGCCTGGCCGCTACCTCGACGACGACACCCCTCTGCGCGCCTTCTTCATCACCTGGACCAGCGACGACGGCCCGGACCGGGCGGTCGCCCACGAGGGCGATCGGCAGATCCCCTTCGCCAGGGGCCGGATCCACCTGAACGGCTCCCCCACCGACGACGAGGAGATCCGCGACGACAGACTGCCGGATCGCCTCCGTGCGGTGCGGACGAAGCCCGGCGTCTTGTACGACGACTCCGTGGAGGCCATGCCGTCCTTCATCCTCGACCGCGCCTACGAGCACATGGCCGAGCTCGGTGTGGACCCCGTTCGGATCGCGGCGATGCGGGCAGCGGAGCAGGTGCCCCCGCCGAGCCCGGGTGAGCCGCTCGTGCAGGTGACCGTCGTCTTCGTCCCGCCCCGGCTGCGTTCCTTCATGCCCAAGGAGCTGCCCGAGCACGACGAATGGCGGCGGCGCAACCAGCTGCCCCACCCCAATCGCGTCCCCCCGCTCCACGACTTCCTGCTGCACCGTTACGCGGAACTCGCCGAGGCCCTCCGCAACGGCACCCTGCCGCCGGTGCTGCTGGCCACGCCGACCTGGATGAGCGGCCACCTCGACCCCGATGTGCTGATCGACCGGTTGGAGACCTGCGCCGCCGCCGGCGTGGAGCCACCCCCTGCCGACCTGGCGCAGGCGCTGCTGCGGTTGCCCCGGGGCTGCCACCGGGCCGCAGCCGACCGGGCCGCCAAGGTCGACTCGGAGGCGGCGCGCTCGGCCGCCCGCTGGCTCGCCGGCGACGGAATGGCCGATCCCGAGTGCGGCCACGTGTGGCGCCACATGGTCGGCGCGTCCATGGTCGAGTTCGGCGACGGCGAACCGGAACACTTCACCGAGGTCAGGCTGCAGCCGGTGTTGCGGGTGACGGCCCCGACCGGCCATCGGCTGATCGACGAGGTGCTGCTGCGCCAGCCGTTCGAGTGGGCGGCCGACGAGTTCGGCGGCACGCTCCGGGCGTGGCCCGCCATGCTGCCCTCGCACCGCGAGGTCGTGGCCGTCAACTTCCTGCCCTTCCTGCTGCGCGGCCGCTGGGGCGCGTGGGTGGCTCCGACGGAGATCACCGGCCTGGAGATCGCCCAGGGCCCGATGGGCGAGTCCACGGCGGTGATCCTTGCCTTCCTCCTGGCCGACAGCGTGCCCGGCATGATCCCGCTGGTCCTGAGCATGGCCGCCAGGGGCGAGCTGCCCGCCGAGGCGATCGGCCGCCAGCTCGCGCTGGTGCTGCGCCGCACCTGGCGGGAGACCCGCCCCGCCATCGCGGCCCTGACCGAACTGGCCGACGCCGGCGGCCACCACGAGGTGTGGCGCATCCTGCGCGCCCTGCTGCCCGGGATGCTGCCGGGCGAGGGGCAGCGCATCACCGTGACTCACGCCGAACTCGTCGCCTTCGCCGGCGACGTGGCACGCTGGACCGGCGCGCGCGGGGAGATCTCGGTCGTCGGCGAGTTCGCGCGGAGCCGCCGGACGATCCGCTTCGTCCACGAGTGCAAGCGCCTCCACGCCCAGCTCACCGGAGCCACGTCATGACCTCTGACGGCATCCGTACCGAGATCAGGAATCTTGTGCTCAACCACGACGCCGAGGGTCTGGCGTTGCGGTTGCCGAAGCTCACCGACGCCGAGCGCGCCACCGTCGCCGCCGAGTTGCCGGGCCTGCTCGCCGAGCTCCGCGAGAGCCCGCTGCTGGCCGCCACCGTCGGCTGGGACGCCTTCGACTGGACCGCCGACGACCAGGTCACCGGCCCGTCCGAGGTGCTGATGATGGTGGGCGCGGCGACCATTCCCGGCCCGGCCGGGGTGGCCACCTGGCTGATGAAGCGCGACCTCAATCCCCGCTGGTCCGGCGCGCCGAGCCCGCACCGGCTGGTGAAGGCGGTCTCCGGTCGCCCGGTGGCCTGGCGTGCCGATCTGGCGGTACGGCTCGCGCGCCGCATCCGCCGTCCCGACGACCGGATCGTGCCGCCGGCCTTGGCACTGCTGCGCGACGTCGAGGCCACCCCACCCGACCACGAGCCGCTGGTGGCGGCCTGGTTGTCGGCGGTGGGCGTGGCCAAGGACCCGCTCACGCCCCACCTGCTTCCGAAGATCTTCGAGGCGGCCGGCGCGGGCCGGGCGCTGGTCAACGAGACGCTCACCCCGAAGCCGTCCCGCTGGCTGGCCCTGGCCGCCCGCACGCTGCCGCGCGAGCAGATCATCACCGGCTGCGTGAGCCGTTTCCTGCTCGGCGGCGACGCGCAGGACCTGCGTTTCTTCGTCCGGCTGCACACGCTCGTGGCGCCCACGCCAGAGGAGTCGGCCGGGCGGCTGCGCGACTACCTGCGTCTACTGCCCGCCGCACCGGGCCCGGTCGCCGAGCTGGCGTGGCAGCAGGTGCGCCAGGCGCGGCTCGACCCGGCGGACGTCGCCGAGGCCATCGAGGCGATGACCTTCCGCCGCGAGGCCAAGCTCGCCGTGAAGGGCCTGACCTGGCTCGACCGCGACCTCGCCACCGCACCGGAACGTGTGGCCGACCACGTCACCGCGCTGACCAACGCGTACGGGCACGCCTCTCACGAGGTGCGCGACCGCGCGGTCACCCTCACCCTCAAGCACGCCGACCACCTCACCGACCCCGCCCCGATCCTGGAGGCGGCCGAACTGCTGCCCCCGGCGTCAGCCCGGCAGCTCTTCGAGCGCTTCACCGAAGGCTGGACCAGCGACTTCACCCCCGGCCGCCTGCCCGAGGCCACCATCCCCGGCCCGTTCCCCACCTCCGGCCTGGAAAGCGGCCCGCCGGAGGAGATCGGCTGGATCGACGTCGAGGCGTGGCTGGCGGCGATCACGCGGGAGGCACATACGAACCCGGACTCCCTGAAGGAAACGCTGGCCCGGCGGTTCGGCGAACACCTGCGGCCGGTGCTCTACGACGCTCCGACGTGGCAGTCCCCGCGTGACTGGTGCACCGCGCTGGCCAGGGAACTGGTCAACCCCGGCGAAGATCCGGGGCCGCCCATGTCCCGTCCGCCGAGGCAGCGCCCGTCGTACCGGAAGACAATGGCCGACGCGGAGCAGGCCTTCCCCGGCCTGTCCGGCGACCTCGGGCAGGCCCTGTACGACGGCATGGTGAACGTCGCGGCCACGGCCTTCCAGCTGTTCCCTGGCCTCCGCACGGTCGTCCCGCTCCACGAGATGCCCGACTACGTACAGGAGGAGATCCTGCGGGCGATCGACGTCCAGACCGACCTCTACGACCCGAAGGCGCAACCTGCGCCCTGGAACCGCCTCCCCCACCTGCGGGAGTGCGCCCGCCCCCACGCCTTCCTCCTGTCCCGCCTCGACGAACTCCTGCGCGCGGCGAAGGCCGGAGCCCTGCCCCCGGTGCTGCTGGCCACCCCCACCCGCGCCGACGGCCACCTCGACCCCGAGACCTTGCTCAACCGCCTGGCCGTGTGCGCGGAATCCGGCTGCGAACCGCTCCCGCTGGACCTGGAACAGGCCCTGTTACGCCTCCCGCCCAACCCCGCCCCCGACCTGGCCGAACGCGCGAAGGGCATCGGCTCGGCGGCCGCTGCGGTGGTGGCCCGCTGGTTCGAGCGCGGTGCGCCTCCACCTCCGGAGGTGGAGGTGACCTGGACCCTCGACCTCGGCTCCCGCGTCGTGCCCTACGACGACCATGTCCTCGACCAGCGCGGCATCGCCAACGTGAGCTGGCAACCCGTGGAGCCCGCCGGTCTCGCCCACCTCGACGCCCTGCTGACCGCGCCCGAGATGCGCCCGTTCCGGCGCGTGTCACGTCACTTCTGGCCCGGCATGACGCCCCACCACCGGGAGCTCGCGGCGGCCCATCTGGCGATCGGCCTGATCGACCGTTTCGACCCGCCCGACATCACGATCGACGACCTCCGCAACCTGACCCTGGCCGAAGGCGCGTCCGGCCCGGCGACGGCCCTGGTCCTGGCCTACTTCCTCACCGTGGAGGGCGACGACGCGGTGCCCCCACTGCTTCAGCTGGCGGCCAAGGGCGCACTCCCCGCCGCCGAGACAGGCCGCCTGCTGGGCCTGTTCGGCCGCCGCACCCGCTACGAGGCCGACCCCGCGTTGCCCTCACTGGAGCTGGCCGCCAAGCAGGGCGCACATGCCGAGGTATGGACGATCTTGCGCCACTTCCTGGCCGTCTTCCTTCCGAGGGAGGGCGAGCGGGCCCAGCGTCTGCACACCGACGCCGTCATGCTGGCCATCGACATCGCCACATGGGCCGACGCGCGGGGCGAGATCCCCGAGGTGGCCGCGCACGCGAAGAAGCGCGGTTCGACCTCGCTGATCCGGGTCTGCCGGAGCCTCCACCAGTTCCTGACCCGGGAGGCCTGATCGGCTCAGCGACGGCGAAAGGGGACGACGGCCTGACGGACCTGGTCGTCGTCGCGGTGGGCCACGATGCTGAGGAGTTCGCGCAGGATGGGCATGCGGTCCTGCCAGCCGTCTGCCGTGCCAAAATTCGCGCACCGGCTCCACCCTGGTGTTTCACAAAATCCCTAGGCTGCTCTCCGGTACACGTTTATCAACCCTGTGGGCATCCCACAGGCGATATTCCGCTCAGGGAGTCCCGTCGCCGAAGTAGTAAGCGTCGCGGACGGTCTCCAGCTATTGAGGATCGAGGCGTCCTCCGGTCATGCGCTCAATGACGGCGAAGCCGTGCGACCGGAAATGGTATTCGTCGCCCCGGGCGGAGTCGTCCTTGGGGAACGGCAGACCCTCGAGGTAGGGATCGAGCGCGTGGATGTCCCGGCCGTACCAGTTGTGCAACGCGCCGCCGCCGTTGGCGACGTCGAAACCGGTGATCAGTTCTCCGTCGGCCGCGTACTCGAAAGGACTGATGCCGTCGATGTGCCATCGGTAGTTGACAGCCTCGGCGCCACCGCGGGACATCGACGCGAGGAAGCCCTCGTCCCCACCCCGGTGTGTCTGGCACTCCAGCGCGAGCAGCCATTCACCGAAACCGCCGATCAGGACCCATCCCGACCAGACGTCGTCCCAGCTCATGATCCTCCGTGTCGAGGCGTCGGCGCCGAAACGTTCGGCGACCTCGGCCACCGGCAGCCCTCGTGTCCATGTACCGCAGAAAATGGGGGCCATCCCGGTGTTGATGATGGCCTCATTCCAAAAACCGTGAACGCGCACGGTCACTCCAATACACCACTCCAGGAATCAAACACGGATGACACACCAATCTCTGGTCAGGACGGGTGGCCGCGGAACGCGTCCTCCATCAAATGCCAGAACGACCGGAAGCGGGTCCCGCCGATCGCGGATGTGGTGTCGAGAAACCACGCCTCCCACTCACCGCCGGAGGTGACGACGTACGGATCGAGCAGGTAGATGAGACCCTCGACGTCCTCGGAAATGTGCAGCGTGTGCGGAATGTGGTCCCCGACTTCGAAGTAATCCGGGTCCTGCGGCGCGTCATAGTCGAAGAAATAATCGCTGGGCATCTCGCGGATCGGGGTCCCCGGCGGGGGACCCCATTTTGCGAGATGCGGGTCGACGTCGCGAGTCCAGCCGACCTCGGCTATAGGCAACAGGTGAAGACTGGTGCTGGACTGTTCATCCCAGCCGTTGCTCACCTGGAGAAACTCCCGGTAACTCGGTGGCAGGCGCCGACCGAGACGCTCCTCCTGCCGACGGATCTCGGCTTCGCTCGCGGGATCCATGCCCACCCAATCAGGCGGATACGGAAGAGCGTCCGGCCCGGCATAGGCGGTACGGAGACGCTCAGCCCAAGGGTAGCGGGGAGTATCGGGGGCATTCATGGGACATATTCTACGGGCATGCGATCAAGAAAGGCTCACCAGCGAATCCCCTGCGGAGACCGGGAAATAGCCGATGACTGACGATGTCAATAATACCGGCACGAGCATAACTGCCTGCGGGAGTTCCTGCGTCCAGCATCAACTCTCGATTGGAGAACTAACCACGGTTCTGCTTGGCCTCGGATTCCGAGGCGACGCGCACCAGAGGTTCGTTCTCCGGCTCGGCCCAGTTCTCTGGAATGTCCTTGCGCTTCCCATTCGCGGGTAGCCTGGCGGGCGGATAGGAAGGTTCGTCCCAGTCGTGCCCGTCCCGCAGCGGCGGGAATGTGGCTGGGTTCAGCGCTTCTTCGATGTGCTTGATGACTTCGGGGAAACCGGGTGTCCCTGCTCTTCGCATCACGAAGACCCGGCTGGCCGCGTAGTTGACGCATCCTCCGGTGTGCACGTCCCCTCCAAAGCCGAACCTTCGCCCAGTCGCATCGGAACATTTGCGCTTTTCCATGAGCCCGACTTCGGTGTTCATGGTGACGCGGCGGTCGTCGCCGTTCTCGACTGCCTCAGCTGGGTCAGCCAGCGGGCCCACGATTCCTTGTCGCGCGCCCACCCCCTTCACCGGAAGGACAGCTTTTCGTGCGGACTTCCCTGTTCTGGGTGAGGATCGACGGCGCGATTCGCGACCTGACCTCGTCGGAAGTGACAGTGGTCAACACCTGTGCCCGGGCTGTCTTCCGCTTCACCCACAGCCCGAGCTATTCGTCATATGAGCACATCAGTACCTGCACGTTCCTGACCCCCAAGAAAGTCGCACTGAGGAAACAGTACGTCCGCCAGGTGGAGATGCTGATCTGCGCCGAACCCCTCACCACGAAGCTTCGCTGCCTCGCCGACGGCACCTGGCAGACTCTCTACATCGCCGGATAGTCCTCCGGGAGCGCTGGTGGCCCGGCCCGGTCCGCCCTTTGTGCTGCCGTACGAAATCGAAAGGCCACTTCCTGATCATCACGGGAGGTGGCCTTTGACGTGGGGATGGGTGCTACGTTCCCGCGTTTGTCGACGCGGGTCCGGGATCCTGGGCGTCCGTGCATCCCCCAGGCCAGCCGCCGGCGACGTGGGTGGCCGGAGTTCTTATGGGGTTTCCATTCGCTGCTGCAACGTGTAGAGGCGGATCTCGATGCCGTCGGGATCGGTCACGCCTCCGACCAGCCAGCCGATGCTGCCCTCAGCGATGCCCGAGTGTGGCACGCCGAGGTCGTCCAGGCGCGCGGCCCACGCCCGCAGCGCGTCCAGAGTGGGCACACCGAGCGCCAGGGGATCGAACCCCCCGAGGGCGGCCGCCCGCCCGGGCTCCTGGCGCAACGCGATCATGAGGCTATGCCCGGCGTCCCGCATGGCCACACCGCGCAGCTCGCCCTCCTCGACGAACTCGATCGCCACGTCGAGGCCCAGCACCCGTTCGTACCAGTCCGCGCTCTTGCGCACGTCGGACACGGGCAGCTTGATGTGGTGGAAACCGTGGAGAACGGTCAACGTCCTCTCCTGCTTTGTAGTGGTACTTTAAAGTGATACTTTAATTTTGTGACTGACGTCAACACCCGGAACCGACGCTCCGCGCCCACCAGGCGGCGCATCGTGCGGGCGGCGCACGAGCTGTTCGCCGTACGGGGCTACGCGGGCACCACCTTCCAGGAGGTGGCCGACACGGCCGGGGTGTCGGTGCAGACCGTCTACTTCCACTACGGCAACAAGAGCCAGCTGCTCAAACACGTGGTCGATGTGGCCTCGGCGGGCGACGACGAGCCCGTCCCGCTGCTGGAACGCCCGTGGTTCACCGAGCTGCGCGCGTTGGCCGACCCCCGCGAGGCGATCGTGCGGTGGGTGCACGCGAGCGGGATCATCTTCGACCGGGTGGCGGCGATTCTGGCGGTGGTCCGCGACGCGGCGTCAGGGGACGCGGAGATGGCCGAGCAGTGGCGAGTGAACGCCGAACAGCGGCGGACCGCGCACAACACCTTCGTCGGCATCCTGGCAGGGCTCGGCGCACTGCGTCCAGGACTCGACCAGGAGCGAGCGACCGACGTCACGGTGGGCCTTCTGTCACCGGACCTGTTCCTGGTGCTGCAGCGGGAGTGCGGGTGGGACACGGCCCGCTGGGAGGAGTGGGCCGCCGACCAGCTGGCCCATGCCCTACTGAACGGCTGAGGTGACGGTCCGGGGCTCCTGCGAGCGCCGCAAATGCCAGGCCGCGGAAGCTGGTTCCGTTCTTCAGGAGCTCGTCGCGAAGCCGTACCTCGCGAGCACACGAACGCTTCGCCGCGCTGCTGCCGATGGGCGATCGTCCCACCAGATGAAGGACTCTGCGCTGGAAGTGATTCGAGTGCTTGAGCCCCACACGATGGACGGCAGAATCCGGGCCGCCGTTTCCGCGCCCGCAGCTAGGTATTAACGCCCTAAGGCGATAAGTCGGTTTCGGGCCGGAGCGTGGCGGAGCAGCGGAACGGATCTAGGATTGCGACGCATGTGGATGCGTTGGTCGGCTGCCGTGGTGTTCGTGCTGCTTCCGACGGTGTCGGCATATGTCGGGGGAGCGCTCATCGCGAGCACGGGGTTGTTCTATTACGACATATCTGTGCTTGACGGGATCGGGATCTTCTCGCTGGCGCAGGGGCTGGGCGTCGGGTACCTGGGGTCGGCGGTCTTCGATGTGGCGGTGGCGGTACTGCACGTGGAGGTTGTCACGATCGGTTTGGCGCTGCCGGTGGTTCTGGTCGTCGCCGCGTTGCTGTGGCGGGAACGTCACTTCGCCAGGACCGTGGTCTGGCTGCTGGCCGTCCTCGCAGTGGCCAATCTCGGCGCCAACCTGGTCGCCCTTTTCTCGGATTTGTCGGTATGCCCGCCGTTGGGTGACCACGAGTCCGCCTGCTACCGGGGCGCCGGGGCAACACCGTTCTTCCTGTACGCCCCGGCCTACGCCCTCGCCTCCTACCTGCTGGCAACCCTCACCACCACCAAAACCGGCGCCGACGCCACACGATCACCCGTCCCATGATCCCCCGCACCGTGCCGCTCCTGGCAGACCTCCCGCCTCAATCGAGCCGCTGTCCGCGGCCTCCTCATCCCCGTCCTGGCGGCTTCTGTGACACTGGGAGTGGGCCTCTCGCCCCTTCCGGCCCAGGCGGAACCCGCGCCGTTACGCCTGGCCAGCGCCCCTGAGCCGACGCCACAGCCGGGCGCCGAGCCTAGAAGGCCAGGTCAACCGCTCGGCACCAGTTCTGGCACCGGACAACCATCTTGAGTTCGATGGGATCTGCTCACCACTCTGAGTCCGCTCGTACGGCATAGGAGGTGTGCGTGGCGTCCAGCCAGTCCTTGTCGAGGTCGGCGCCCACCATCCTGCCAATGGCGATCATTGCGGAGGTGAAGCTCTCCCGCGGATCGACCATGGGCTCGCCTGGGATGTGCTCGTCAATGTTGAAGCGCAAGTCGTGTAGGTAAGGGTCGAGCGCGGCTGGGTCGCTGCCGGATCGGTAGTTCGTGTCGCAAATATCGATCGTAGTGATCAGCTCACCGGCCCTGGCGTATTTCAGCTCGTTGGCACCGTGCAAATCCCAGCTGATGGCCAGGGTCGGTCTGTCAGGCTGAGACAGCGCGCATAAGATCTCATCCTCGGTGCAGCGGTAATCGCCGATGAGCACCAGCCAGGCGCCGGTTGTCCCCACCAGCAGACCACCGCCCCCACTCCCGTCCGAACCGGATCCCCACCCACCGAAACTGTCCGGGACGCCGCTGTCCGGATCGGCGTCCAGAATGGACAGGGCCTCTTCGACAGCGATCCCTTCACACCAGACGGCGTAAAACTGCTGCATCGAAACATCGCTGTCGTCATAGGAACGAAGTAGGTGGTACAGCCTTTCGGTCGCCTTCAAGTCGATCAGTCTCCTGGCTGAATTATCTGCTGGTCAAGTTCGGCGAATCAGGGTGATGGTGTGCCCTTGACACTCACCCAGAACCGATCATCATTAGCCTCCGCGCCGTCCATATTGACGACCATGCGCAGTTACGCGATCGGTGCGTACGCCTGCTCAACTTCACCAACATCGCGCAAGACACCCGCTGGACCCGTCTGGTCCCCCGGACGGCTCAGCCTGGCCACTCCCACCCCCGACCTGTTCACCCCTGATCCCGTCGACGTCGCCCTGTCCGCCGCCGAGGCAGCCGCCGTGGCCCGCGACGGCGTCATCGAGGAGCGGGACACTCGTGGCGATGTGTATTGCGGGGACTCGACGGAGAAGGTTCTCGCCCTGTACCTCTATAAGGGTCAAGCCGTGGCGTACTGCTGCGCCCGCGCGGGGCTGCGGCTGACCGACGCCCGGGCCATCACTGGCCCACCCGACATATGGGTCAGACTTTCGGCGAGGGACTACTGGAGCTGACCGAAACACCACCTGTCGCAGAGCGAACATCTGTCCCTTCGTTTCCTGATCGTCAGACCGGTACCAGGGTGAGGGCGGCATGCTGAGTCGCCCTCACCTTCCCCGTTCACCTATTCAGAGGATTTGCATGGCTGAGATCGACGCTGAGAACGCCTGCGTCACCTGGGTCAGAACCGGTGACCTCGACGAGGTGGTGCGCGTCTTCGGAGGGGATCCGGACACGGGCGCGGAGGAGACCGTCGACGGGCTGTTCGGCATCGCGTACGAGGACCTGGACGAGGACGCCAGCGGGGTCGTGCTGGTGGCCCGTCATGGCGAGTGGGCCGTGCTCGTGGAACCGTTCGCGTTCCGCGGCGGCAACCTGGCGCTGCTGGGCGCGATCACGGCTTCCGGGGAGGCGTACCGTGTCGCCTGGAACGTCAATATGGTCACCTCCATCTGTTATGTCCGCCACGGCGAGGTCGTCTCCCTGTTCGACGCCTTCGACCTGGAGGGCGCGACCGGCAGAGAGTGGCTGGACGAGTTGTCGGTAAGTGAGGCGGACTGGCGGGCGGATTGGCAGGCCACCGCGTTCGCCGTGGGCGAGGAGTTGTCCGGGGTCAGGATCGACGAGGAGTGGCTGACCCGCCGGCACGCGCTCTACCAGTTGCGCCGCCCGGTCTTCACCCGCACGGCGCCGAGGCTGCGGGTTGATGAGCGGATGAGGGCCATCGCCGCGGCCGACCCCAGGATCGCGCGGATCATCGCCGAGCCGACGCCGGACAAGCTGCCGGAGATCGTCCGCATCGCCGCCGACATGGCTGTGACGACTGCGGGCATCGACGGACCTCTGGTCGAGGAGGCGCTGGGCCTGATCGCGGAGGGCTCTCGTTCCAGGGAGGTGGTCTTACGGCTGCGCGACTTGGAGAAAGGCTTCACCGCGCGGGCGTGGGAGGCCTACCACGCCTCGCCTCCTGAGACCCGTGACGACTCTATCGGGCCGGGTCATGACACCACGTACGGCCGGTGGGTGATCAAGTCGGTTGCGGCGCAGGCGCTGGGCCTGACGCTGGACCCGCACGCCGACCTGCCCGCGATGGCCCTGGAGGTCGTGAACACGGCCGGTGGGACCTACCTCAGCGAGGAGAACGGTGACATTGCCCGACACCACGCACTCGGGGAGGTCGCCGTTTTTCTGGAAGGGGATTAGAACAGCCATCGGCTTGAACGGGGTCGGCCGTCTTCATGGCCGTAAGTGGCAGACGGACGGTCTGATCACCGTCGGCGGCCCGGATGCCGGGCGGGTCCTGGACGCCTACCGCCACTTCGACGGGCGCGGTCCGGTTGCCGTCCAGGTCCATCTCAGCTGGGCTCCGAACGGCGTTGGACCGCGCTCATCCGGGTGGCATCAGCCGGGGCCCACGCCACCCGGATGAGCGCTGACAGGGCATCTCACCCGAGTGCTTTCTCCAGTTGCGCCTTTGTCATGGAAGAGCGGCCCTTGATGTTGCGGCGCTGGGCTTCGGCGTACAGCTGTTGCTTGGTGCGGCCGCCGGCGCCCGAATGTGAGCGGAGTCCGCCGCGGCGATAGGAGGAGATGTCGTCGAGGGAGGTGCGGCTCTTGGTCTTGGCCTCGCCTGAGCGGGCGCGCTCCTTGTTCACCGTGCGGGCGGCGATCTCCTTGGCGCGCTTCTCGCTCTCGCCGCGTTTCCTGGCACTGTCCTTGATGTGCTCGTACTGGCGTTCCCGTTTACGGCTGGAACCCTGTGGCATTGTCCTCACCTCACCGTCTTTCTTGCCGCATACCCACAATGTCCCTGCTGACACAGGCAGGGTGGCAGCTTCAGTTTCCTAAGGGAACTCTGGTTGGTAGACTGGTGCCATGCAGCGCACGGACTTCGGCAAGATGGCGTGCTCGATCGCGCGTACGCTCGATGTCATCGGGGAGCCCTGGTCGCCGCTGGTTCTGCGTGACGTATGGGTCGGGCTCACCCGGTTCGAGCAGCTTCAGGCCGACCTCGGGATCTCGCGTAAGGTCCTGACCGAGCGGCTGAACCACCTCGTCGACCAGGGCGTGCTCGAGCGCCGTCCCTATGACCGGCGACCGCGCTACGAGTACGTTCTGACGGAGAAGGGCGCCGAGCTGGTCGACCTGCTCATGGTCATGGCCGGCTGGGGAGACAAATGGCTCGCGGGCGAGGCCGGCCCACCAGTGCTCTACCGCCACCACGCGTGCGGCGAGATCAGCCGTGTCGACCTGCGCTGCGCCCACTGCGGCGAGCCGATGCACGCAAACGACGTCGACCCGCTGCCAGGCCCCGGCGCAGCCGTGTGACTTGGTACTACATCGCGGAGACAAGGACGAACGCCACCAAGGCGCGCTGCGAGCCACGGTTCTCCCAAGCGTGACTGGTTGCCCGCTGGATGATGATGTCGCCTGCGGATACCTCGGTGACATCGTCGTCGAGCAGCATCGTGAGTGACCCTTCGAGGACCAGACCGAAATCCAGACTTCTTGTCCTGTGCATGAACGGGCTGGTCTCTCCACCCACATGGTCAGCACTGGCATTCATCGCCGCGAAGATTTCCCGACCGTCCATCGCGGCGATTTCGTCGGCGCTCACCGGATCGAACTGCACGACTCGGAACACGATTCCGCTCGCCGGCGGTGCCAGGGTGAACGGCCGGTCAGTCGGCGGTTCCCCAGAGTCCGTCGGGTCGGCGGGTACTCCCGCCACGTGCCACACATCCGTGAGGGCCGTCGGTCGCCCCGGCTGCACGAGAGCGCCCAGCGCGGGAGCATCCGAGCTGATATACGACCTGCCGTCGCGATCGCCCGTGACGACCACACGAACGCGTTTGATGTCCTGCATAGCGATTAGTTGTCTTCCTGTTCGATCGGTGACGGGTAGATCGTTCCGCGCACTTCTCCGAGGCCGATGCGTGCGACGCCGGGACCAGGCGCCGTCGCGGTGATGACGACCTCGTCGCCGTCTTCGAGGTAGGTCCGTTGCCGGCCGTCCGGGAGCGCCAATTGCCGACGGCCGTCCAGGGTGAGTTCGATCAACGAACCGGGATTCCCAATCGACGAGACCGTTCCGGACGCGAACAGATCACCAGATCGGAGCGAGGCGCCGCTGATGGTCAGGTGCGCGAGCTGTTGCTCGGGCGTCCAGTAGACGTCGCGGTAGCGTGGCGCGCTGATCAGGTGCCCATTGAGGCGGACCTCGAAGTCGATGTCGAGTCCCATATCGTTCCAGCCGGTCAGGTAGGGGTGAAGCGCCTGTTCTCTCGGTGGTGGCGGGATGCGCGCGGCGTCGAGCGCCTCGATCGGCAGTACCCAGTGCCCGATCGAGGTGGCGAACGACTTCCCGAGCATCGGTCCCAGGGGGACGTACTCGAACGCTTGGATGTCGCGAGCGGACCAGTCGTCAACCAGCACGACGCCGAAGATGTGCTCGCGGGCGTCCCCGCCCGGGACAGGAGTTCCGAGCGTGGACCCGCGGCCTACCACAAAACCGAGCTCGACCTCCAGGTCGAGCTTTCGGGTTGGACCGAATTCCGAAGGGCCGGCACCGGCTCCCGCCCGCTGGCCGTTTGGCCGAACGACCGGCGTACCGGATGGCACGATCGTGCCGGCCCGACCGTGGTAGCCGACGGGAAGGCTCAGCCAGTTTTGCTGCAACGGCGGCTGACCAGGCCGGAAGATCTGACTCAGGTTCTCCGCATGCACTCGAGAGGAGTAGAAATCCACGTAGTCGGCGACGGTGAAGGGCTGATGAAGGTCGACGTCCGCGAGGCGATGGCCGTGCTCGCTCGGTGTCGTCGACAGCCATTCCTGGACTTTCGACCGAGCCTGCGACCACACCGTCCTGCCCGCCGCAAGGAAAGCGTCGAGGGAGGGTTGGTCGAACAGTTCCACCAGCGGTGAGTGAGCAGCAGCGGACAGAGCTGCGAGATCAACGACTCCCGGCCCGAATCGAACGCCCACCCGAGGGCCTTGACCTGGATCGAAGACACCGTAGGGGAGGGCGTCGAGTCCGTAGAGCGCGTCATCGGTTGAGGTCATGGCTTGCCTTCAGATGGAGCTGCCGTCGTCTCTCGGACGTCAGCGCTCGGGGGCAGGTTCGTCCTGCGGATGATCAGTCTCGTCTTTCCGGCCGGCAGGTCGTCGCCCGACTTGGGATCGATGAAGAGGAACGTCTTGCTTGCGCTGTCGTAGCGGCGCAGCTGAACTTGACCGATCGGCTCCGTAGTCCCCGCGGCGGCGAACTGCACGCCGTCGAGCATGGTGTCCACGTGCAGGTTGGCATCGTGCGCGGCCCGCATCACCGACGCGCGATCGAGTGTCTCGGCCGATTTGAGGACCTTGATGAGGAGTTGGCCTACCAGCCAACCGTCGAGCACGAAATCCTCATCGGGATCGGCGGTGGGTGCGTACTTTGCGAGCGCCTCGCGGTAGGCCGCAAGAGCAGCGTCGTCCGCGAACTGCGGGTCGGTGGGGCTCTTGTACCAGGTCGTACCGATCATGTCGTCTCCTGCGCCGTTCTCAAGGAGCCCGAGCAGTCCACGAGACGTGCAGAAGTTGACGCTGAGCAGCAGCGGGTTCCAGCGAGACGACTTGATGCCATTGAGGATCTGTGGGCACTTGGTGCCGAGCGCGGCGATGAACACCGCGTCGGCACCATCAGCGGCGAGTTGGGTGATCTGGGTTTCGACGCTGGGGGCGCCGGGGTCGTAGGTCGCCCGGGTGCCCACCTTGACACCGGCGTCTTGGAGCGGGCCGACGAGGGCGTCCACGTACGCCTTTCCGAAGGCGTCGTTCTGGCTGATGATCGACACTGATTTGACGCCCGCGTTGATGGCGCGCTGGGCGAGCGCCTGCGCCTCCAGGGTGTAGGTCGGGAACTGGATCTGCGACCAGGTCTGCGCGGGGTCGGCGACCACGGGGGCCCCGGTCTGGATGAACAGGTTGGGTACGCAACTGTCCTGCAGATCCTGCTGTACCGCGAGCGCGGTGGCGGTGCCGAGGATTCCGACGATGCCGAAGACTTTGTCCCGGTTGACAAGTTCGTTGACATTCGTGGCGGTCTTGGCGGGGTCGTAGCCATCGTCGAGTACGGTGAGCTCGATCTTTCTGCCGTCGATGCCGCCTTCTGCGTTTATCTTTGCGAGATGGGCTTCGAGGCCGAAGTGGAACGTGCCAGGGATGGCCAGTGGCCCGGTGAGCGGCAGACTGGTTCCGAGCTTGATCGCGCTGGCGGTGACGCCTGCCGTCGGGTCGTAGTGGAGGCAGTCGGCGGTCAGATTGAGGCTGCCGTCGGTTGATGCTGCGGGGTCGCCGCCGTCGCCGACTCGCGCCGTACAAGCTGTCACGAGGAGGACAGTGGCGAGGAGTGATCCTGTGCTAGCCAATATGCGTCGTGGACGTCGCTTGGTCGTGGGTGTTGTCGGTGTCATGAGGTGCTTCCTCCTGTTGAAGGGGGGTGGGGAGGACATCAGGAGCCGTGCGTGACAGCCAGCGCCTGGGGCGGAGGCTGGAGATGCCTTCGGGCGCGAGGAGCAGGAGGGCGATCAGGATCGCGCCATAGGCGAAGTTCGCCCATTCCGGGGATTGCCGGCTGATCTGGGCTGGTAGGAGCTCCGCGATCGCCGCACCGGCGAGCGGTCCCGCGAGTAGCGCGCGTCCCCCGATCACGAGTGCGGTGAGGAACACGATCGATCCGACGATCGTCATGTAGCTCGTGGTCGAGGAGATGAAGCCGCTCGTGACGGCGAAAAGGGCGCCCGCTAGGGCCGTGATCGTCGAACTCGCCGCGAATACGCCGATCCGCAGCCGCATGGGGCGTACGCCGTACGTAACCGCGGCGATCTCGTTGTCGCCGAGGGCGCGTAGTGCACGCCCGGTCCGGCTGCGGTCGAGCATGAAGACGCCGAGGACAATGAGGAGCAGCACACCGAGTACGACGTAGTAGCGGGTTTGGTCGGCGGCGAGGAACGATCCGCGCGGTGGTGTGATGCGGGGTACGCGCAGCCCTTCCGTGCCGCCGGTGATCTCGGAGAACGTGCTCAGCACGGCGGGGAGGGATGCTGCCAGCACCAACGTCACAATCGCGAGGTGGGTGCCTTTGATCCGCAGGGAAGGAACGCCGAACAGTGCTCCGGCGATGCCGCCGGAGAGGGTGCCTGCGATGATCGCGGCGGTCATCGGAACGGCGGCATGGACGATGAGGACACCGGTCACGTAGGCGCCGATCCCGAAGAAGGCCGAGTGCCCGACGGAGACCTGCCCGGTGAAGCCGGTCAGGAGGTTGAGCCCGGCCACCGCGATGGCGACGACGAGGATCTGGGTGAACTGGGTGACCCTGAAAGGCTCGAAGAAGAGCGGGACGAGCACGAGGGCGAGGACAAGTGCGGCGTTGCCCGCTTGGGCCGCGCGTACCGAGCGTGACTCAGACACGGGTCACCCGCTCTCGGCCGAAGAGTCCCTGTGGTCGCGACAGCAGGATCAGGGTGATGATCGCGAGTGAGACCAGGATTCCGGCATCTCCTGAGACACCCGGTACGAGGCCGGTGACCAGGCTCTCCACGATTCCCATGATCGTGCCGCCGACGATCGCGCCGAGTGCGCTGTCGAATCCTCCGATCGTGACCGCGGCGAGCGAGTAGACCAGGACCGTCGTCATCATGTGCGGCTCGACGTAGACGCCGAGGTTGGTGAGGCTGACACCGGCCACGGCCCCGAGCGCTGCGGCGATGCCCCAGCCGATCATGTGCATTCGTTCGACGGGTATCCCCGCGACCCGGCTCGCCTCGGGGGCGGTCGCGACCGCGCGGAACCCGAGCCCGATCTTGGTCCGGACGAAGAAGAGGGTGAGCGCCGTGATCACCACCGCTTGCAGGAGAATCACCCCGATCAGCGACCATTGGATGCGGATCCCGCCGAGCATGAGCCCTCCGGCGGGAAAGAGCCCTTCGAGGGGGCGCGGGTTCTGGCCGAAGGTCAGCTGACCGATGGCATTGGCGCAGACATAGAGACCGATCATGATGACCACGGGGACGAGGTCACGGCGCATCGTAGGGCGCACGATCACCACCTGGATGAGCGCGCCTCCGGCGAAGGAGGCCGCGGCCGCGACGGCGAGTGCGAGCCAGACGTCGAGGCCGAGGCCGGTGAGCGCGACCGTCAACATCGCCGACAGCGTGGCGAACTCGCCCTGCGCGAAGTTGACCAGCCCAGTGCTCCGGTGGGCGACGACAATCGCCAGGGCGAGAGCGGCGTAGATCGCCCCCTTGCCGACGCCGTCAACGAGTAACTGGAGAGCCAGCATCGTGTCGCTCCTAATATCCCAGGTACGCCCGGCGGAGACCGGCGTCGTCGCGGATGGCTGCGGCCGGACCGGCAACCTGGATCTCTCCCGCTTCGAGCACGTACGCGCGGTCGGCGATGCCGAGGCTCAGGTCAGCGTTCTGCTCGACTATGAGCAGGCTGAGCCCTTGCTCGTCGTGCAGTTCACGCAACGTGTCGAAGACGGCGCGCGTCATGGCCGGGGCGAGTCCGAGCGAGGGTTCGTCCAGCACGAGGAGCCGTGGCCGGGCAAGCAGCGCCCGTGCGATCGCGAGCATCTGCTGCTCTCCCCCACTGAGCAGCCCGGCCCGCTGGCCTGCGCGTTCGCCGAGGATGGGGTACCGCTCGACGATCTCGGAGATCTCGAGCGCGAGCGCCGCAGCGGTGACGCGGCGCGTGTAGGCGCCGAGCCGGAGGTTCTCCTGGACCGTCAGGTCGGCGAACGTGCCACGTCCTTCCGGAACCTGGACGAGTCCGAGGGACACGATTGTCGCCGGCGATGCTCTCGTGATGTCCGTGCCGACGAACTTTATCGATCCAGTCCGCTCGACATGACCGGTGATGGCGCGGAGCAGCGTCGTCTTGCCCGCCCCGTTCGCGCCGAGGAGGACGACCACCTCGCCCGGCAGGACCGTCAGGCTGACGCCGTGCAGAACGCGCGCCTGACCGTAGCGGGCGTAAAGGTTGTCCACGTCGAGCAGTGGTACGAGAGGATCGGACATCTCAGCTCCCCAGGTAGGCGCTGATGACGCGCGGGTCGGATTGCACGTCGGACGGTGCTCCGTCGGCGATGACCTCGCCTGACGACATCACGACCACGTGGCTGCTCATGCTCATGACCATCTGGACGTGGTGTTCGACGAGCAGGATGGTGAGGCCGAGTCGCTCCTTCACGGAGAGAAGGGTGTCGCGCATCTCGCCGACCTCCTCGTGGGTCAGGCCCCCCGCGGGCTCGTCGAGCAGCAGGAGGTGCGGACCGCTTGCCAGCGCGCGGGCCAACTCGACGCGCTTCTTGGTGCCGAGCGGGAGTCCTTCGGTGTTTCGAGAGGCGTCGGCGGAAAGCTGCAGCAGGTCCAAGGTCTCGTCGACCGACAGCGCCGGGCGCGACGCGTGGCGTGCGACATCAGCCCCGATCCGGACGTTGCCGCGCACGTCGAGGGACGGGAACAGGGCGGCGTGCTGGAAGGTACGGGCGACTCCCAGTTCTGGGAGGCGGGACGCTCGGACTCCGATCAGATCGATTCCGTCGAGGCTGAGCGTTCCGCTGTCGGGGGTGAGGATGCGGCTGATGCAGTTGAACATCGTCGTCTTGCCCGCCCCGTTGGGTCCGATCAGGGCAGTGACGCCTCCGGCGGCGACTTCGAACGTGACGTCGCGTAAGGCCTGCACGCCTCGGAAAGCGAGTGACAGGTGCTCGACCCTGAGCATTTGGAGGCTCCTATTATCTTTACGTTACGGTATCGTAAATGATGTCTTAGAGTAGGGACATGACGATCCCTGGGTCAAGGCCGACATTGGAGCCTCGAGAGAGCGCACCTCGAGGCCGCGGCCGGCCACGAGATATCGACGCCGATGCCCGTATCCTGCGAGCGGCCCTGCACGTGCTCTCGCGCGAGGGGTTCGCCTCGATGAGCATGGACGCCGTCGCCGAACGATCTGGGGTGAGCAAGCCGAGCATCTACCGTCGGTGGTCCACCAAGATCGAACTGGCGACCGCAGCGATCGCCACGATGTCGAACGATGATCCACCCACCACCGAGGCGGATGCGTGGAAGGCACTCCTCACGGAGCTGCGGCTGTTCGAACGCGCGGTCAGCCGGGACCACGGCATGAGCATCATCGGCACGCTGCTCGCGCACGAGGAACAGCAGCCTGGGATGATCGCCCTCTACCGGGAACAGGTCGTCCGAGCGCGCCGCAATCGCGTGCGAGCCGTGCTCGATCGGGGTATCAGGGAGGGTCAGTTCCCCGAGGACATCGACGTCAACCTCGTGCTGAACATGATGTTCGGCTACTACTACGCAAGCTACATCGGCGGCGAGCCCCAGCCCGCCGACTGGCCGGATCGGTGCGTTGATCTCGTCCGCAGGGCGACGGAAGCGCGATGACCTACGTCGGCGCGTCGATCCCCGGGCGCAACAACCGTCGTTCAGCCGCGGGCGCGGCCACCTACATCGACGACATCCGACCCGAGGGCTGCCTGGCCATGGCCGTCGTGCGAAGCCCGCACGCCCACGCCCGTATCCGGTCGGTGGACACGAGCGCCGTTCATGGTCTCGACGGCGTCGCACTCGTCCTCACCGGCGACGAACTCCGGGACGCCGGCGTCGCGATCCAGCCGAGCGGCACAAACGTCAACTTCACGCCTCGGACCGCCGTACGCTACGTCCTGGCCGTGGACAAGGTTCGCTATGTCGGCGAGCCCGTCGTGGCAGTCGTGGCACGCGACTACGTGACTGCTCACGCCGCCGTCCAGGCCGTGCTCGTCGCGTACGAGACACTCCCGGCCCTGGGCGACGCCCGCGCGGCGCTGAAACCCGACGCGGTGCTCGTCGAGGAGAGCTGGCCGGACAATGTCATGGTCGACTACCCGATCGCGCGAGGAGACGCCGACGCGGTGCTCGCGGCCACCCCGCCGAGCGGCCGGACCTCGGGCACTCTGGTATGCAACCGTGTCGCCGCGACTCCGCTGGAGGGTCGCGGCATCATCGCCGACTACAACCCCTACGACGAGACCATGACCTGCTGGGCATCGACCCAGGCGCCCCACGTGCTGCGCGCGCTCCTGTCAGCGGCCCTGTCATTTCCGGAGGGGAATCTTCGCGTCATTCAGCCTCAGGTGGGCGGCGCTTTCGGGGGCAAGATCCCGATGTTCCCCGAGGATGTGATCACGGCGTACGCGTCGAGGCGGCTCGGCCGGCCGGTGAAATGGATCGAACAACGCCACGAGTACCTCTCGGCGGGCGGCCATTCCCGTGACATGCGCTGCGACTACGAGGTGGGATTCGAGCCCGACGGCAGGATCACGGCGCTCAAAGCCGACCTCCTCGCCGACATCGGCGCCCAGTCCACGTTTCTGGGGTGGTTGATGGCGATCGTGAGCGCGGCGTGCATGCCGGGCTCCTACGTCGTGGACCACGTCTCGATCCGGCTGCGCGCCGTGGTCAGCAATCGGGGTCCATGGCAGGCCTATCGGGGCTACGGCAAGGAAGTCGCCGCGTTCTTCATGGAGCGCATTCTCGATGATGTGGCCCGGGCATGTGGACTCGGTCGTGATGCCGTACGCACCCGCAACTTCATCTCCCCCAGTCACTTCCCGTACATCCAGCCCTCAGGCTGGGTGACCGACTCCGGCGACTACCAGGGCACGCTGGAGGCGGTGAAGGAGCTGATCGGCTGGGACGACTTCCCGGCGCGCCAAACGGCGGCACGCACGGATGGCCGCTATCTCGGCATCGGTATCGGCCACGAGCTCACCCCGGAAGGCAGTTCACGACCTGACGCCCTGCTCAACGGCACCGATTCGGCGACCGTGAAGATGACCCCTCGCGGCGACGTCACGGTGCTGACGGGAGTCACCTCCCCCGGCAGCGGAAACGAGACCGGCATCGCGCAGATCGTCGCCGAATGTCTCGGTGCCGACCTCGATCGGGTACGGGTGCTGCAAGGGGACACCCAGTCGGCGCCGCACGGCAACGGCAACTACAGCTCGCGAAGCCTGACCTTCGGTGGATCGTCCGCGCGACTCGCCGCCCTGGTGATTCGCGAGAAACTCGAGATCGTGGCAGAGCGGATGCTCAACGCGGACCGGGCGGACCTGGAGGTGACGCGACACCGCATACGCTCCCGGGCGAGCGGCCAGTCGGTGACGTTCGACGAGGTCGCGGCAGAGATCTATCGCAAACCGCACGGCCGTCACATGGCCGGCATCGACCCCGCTCTCGAAGCGACCCGCGCCTTCAAGATCGACAACGTCTACCACAGAAAGGACGAGGACGGGCGCTACAACCAGTATCCGACCTGGTCCTTCTCCACCGGCGCGTGCATCGTGGAGGTGATCCCCGAGACCGGAGAGGTGCGAATAGAGAAGTTCGCTCTCGTGCACGACTGCGGCGTCGTGGTCAATCCGCTGCTCGCCGAGGCACAGCTGCACGGCGCCATCATGCAAGGCATCGGGGCAAGTCTGTACGAGGAGATCGTCTACGACGACGATGCCAACCCTCAGACTCCGACCCTACGGGAGTACACACTGCCCGGCATCCGGGAAAGCGTCGACATCTCGCTCGGTCACCGGTCAACGCCGTCACCTTTCACCTTCATGGGCATGAAGGGCGTCGGAGAATCGGGTATCTCCGCGCCCGGACCGGCGATCGCCTCGGCGATCGACGACGCACTCGCCGAGTTCGGGGTACGAATGACGACGATGCCATTCACACCCGTGCGGGTGTGGGAAGCCATTCAGATCGCGCGAGGCGAATGATGCCGGCATCCTTCGCCGCTCCGCGGACTCTTCCAGATCTCCTCACCGAACTCGATGGCGAGGCGACGATCCTGGCCGGCGGGATGACAATCATGCCGCTACTCAACCGGGGCATCGGACGCGCCGACAAAATCGTCTCGCTCAGCGGTATCCCGGCACTGCGGGGTATCGCATGCTCGGGAAACTCCGTTCGGTTCGGTGCGATGGCCACCCACTCCGAGATAGCCTCCGACCCTATTGTGGCCGAGCACGTGCCCATCCTCGCCACGGCCGCCGCAGGCATCGGAGACGTTCAAGTACGCAATCGCGGCACCATCGGTGGCGTTGCGGCATACGGCAACGCCGGCGCCGATTACGTCACCGCGTTGACGGCACTTGGCGCGAGGGTGGTCGTCGTCAGTCGACGGGGCTCGCGAGAAGTGGCCTTCGATCGTTTCGTGCTCGGGCTCCGGCGTACGGATCTGGCGCGCGACGAGGTGATCGTCGCCGTTGTAGTGCCGTCCACCAGTGGCGGGCGAACTGCGTTCGAGAGGTACTTCCGGGTTCAGGGCGCCGCGCCGACTATCACCGCCGCGGCTGTTCTCAAGCCGGATCACGGTCGGCTCGCCGTCGGCGGCGCGACACCCACACCGGTGATCGTGGAACTGGGTCGCGAATTCGACTTGGCCGCGACGCTCGACGCAGTCGATGAGGCCTGCGCCGACCGACCTTTCGGCGATGCGCACAACCCGGCACCCTACCGACGAGCCATGGCCCGGCACTTTGCGACGCGCGTGCTTCAACGTGCGCAGGAGGAACAGTCATGCTGATCTCAGTCGAGGTGAACGGCGAAGTCGTCACCTGGGATGTCGACCCTCGAGAAACCCTGGTTGACGCAATCCGCGAGCGGGCCCGGTTGACCGGCACCCACGTGGGGTGCCGATCCGCAAGCTGCGGAGCATGCACGCTCAGCCTCGACGGGCTCACGGTCAAATCATGCTGCTTGCTCGCCGCGGAAGCAGACGGCCGGACGGTCCGTACCGTCGAGGACGGCCGGACACCCCCCGAAGTCGATGACATTCAGGAAGCCTTCATCGCTGCCCAGGGCATGCAGTGCGGATACTGCACACCCGGCATGGTGATGTCCGTCCGCCACCTGTTGGCACAGAACCCGGACCCGTCGGACGACGAGATCCGGCGTGGCCTCGCCGGCAATCTCTGCCGCTGCACCGGCTACGTGAACATCCTCAAGGCCGTACGCGCGGTGCGCGACGCGCGCCTGGGGCGATGATCGCGGCGCCCGATGACAGGCGGAGTGTGCCCCGCCTCCAGCGTCACGCCGTGCGCGCCGAGCGTGTTGGCCAGCCACACGAGCGCGTTCAGCGGCGAGCCGAGCACCGCCGCCCCCGTCCCGGTGCCGACGATCTCGCCGTTGCGCCGCAGCACGCAGCCGGCCAGCCGCAGGTCCAGGTCGGACAGCCGGGCGGGCGGTCGATCCGGCCGAGTTGGATCGCGTACGCGTCGTCGATCGTGAGCCCGGTGAACCGGTCGGTCGGCGGATCGACCGGCCTGCGGGTCCAGCAACTCGCCGACGAGCGAGTCACGCTCCAGTGTGTCCATGCATCCACGGTCCCGCCCTGGAAGCGGAGGGCTCAACGCCCGGCTTCCATTGAGTAGAAACCCCCGGGCGCTTTCCACACAATGAGAATCGGGATTATAGGCTTTAAGCGGCGGGCTCGCAGACTGGTGCCCGTGCTTCGACTGACCTCTGTACTCACGTGCTGCGCCGTACTGGTCGTGGGCTGCGCGACCGCGGATACCGAGCGGCCCGCCGGGGACGCCCTCACCGTGGGGCTGGCCGCGCCGGTGAGCTGCCTCGACCCGCACCAGACCCCGCAGACCTCGAACCTCCATGTGTCGCGCCAGCTCGTGGACTCGCTCACCGACCAGGACCCGCGAACCGGGGAGATCGTGCCGTGGCTCGCGACATCGTGGCAGGTCGACGAGAACGCCGAGCGGTTCACCTTCACCCTGCGCGACGGCGTGACCTTCAGCGACGGCGCGCCGCTGGACGCCGCCGCAGTCGTCGCCAACCTCGACGACATCGCCAAGCTCGGCGCGCGGTCCCCGCTCGGCTCGGGCTACCTCGCCGGGTACGAGGGGGCCACCGCGCTCGACGCGAAGACCGTCGAGGTGCGGTTCGGTGCCCCGAGCGCGCAGTTCCTCCAGGCCACCTCGATGGTGACGCTCGGCATGCTCTCCCCCGGCACGCTCGGCAAGACCCCTGAACAGCGCTGCGCGGGCGGGCTCGCCGGCTCCGGCCCGTACGTGCTCGGCCGGGTCGCGCTCAACGAGGAGGTACGGCTCTCCGCGCGCACCGGATACGCCTGGGCGAGCAAGCTGGCCGCCCACCAGGGGGTCCCGCGCGTGCGCGCGCTGACCTTCGCCATCGTCACCGACCCGAGCGCCAGACACGGCAGCCTCCGGTCCGGGCAGCTCGACGCCGACCTGCAGGTGCTCCAGCAGGACCAGCGGTCCTTCGGCGAGCGGGGTCCCCGGCTGCTGTCCGCCACCCGGCCCGGCATCGTGTTCACGCTGCTGCCCAACGAGTCGCGGCCCGCGCTGCGCGATCCCGCCGTACGGCTGGCGATCAGCGCCGCCCTCGACCGGTCGCGGTTCGCGCCGCTGCTCGCGGCGGGCGAACGGCCGGCGACCGACGTGCTCGCCAGCACCACGCCCGGCTACGCGGATCGCTCCGCCGACCTGGCGTACGCCCCTGACGAGGCGGCCCGGCTGGCCGACGCGGCCGGCTGGCGGCGCGGCCCGGACGGCGTGCGCGCCAAGGGATCGGAGCGGCTGTCCTTCGACCTGGTCTACTCGGCCAACGAAGCGTACGGCTCGGTGTACCAGCTCATGGCGCAGCAGCTCGCCGAGGTCGGGATCGAGCTGCGGCCGACGCCGCTCGACGACGCCACCAACAGCGCGCGGCAGGGTTCCGGCGACTACGACTTCGTCTCCTGGGCGGTGACCAGGGGCGATCCCACGGTCCTCGCCAGCGTGTATCCGGTGGAGAGCGCGAACCCGCTGCGGCGCGCCAAGCCGGACGAGGTGGACAGCACGATCGCCAGGATCGCCACGGTGATCGATCCCGCCGAGCGCGCCCGCGCCGTGGCGGCCGCGGCCGAGGCGATCCTTTCCCGCGGGCACGGCATCCCGCTCTTCGAGCAGGCCTCGTCGGTCGGGCTCGCGGAGCGGGTGACAGGGGTGCGCCTCGACGCGTCGGGGCGGCCGATCTTCCAGGATGCGGAGGTAAAGGCATGACATGGAATGACTTCGCCGGAGGCCGTGCGGTGGACCCCGCGACCTTCGTCGCCGCCGCGGGCACGCTGCTGGAATCCGCGGTCGCCGCCGCGGGCGGCGGCGAGGCCACCAGGGCCTACTTCATCGCCGGGCTCACGGCCAGCCTGAGTGTGTCCGGTCCCTACGCGACACTGCGGCTGGACGCCGGGCTCGCCGACCAGGACGTCAGGAACGAGCTGCGCGAGAACGCCGTCGCGGTGTCCGAGGTGATCCTGGACCTGGTGCGAAGCACGCCCGGCACGGGCGCGCCCGGCCCGCGGGACATCCACAGCAGCTGCGTGGGCTACGCGTGGATTCCCCCGGTGGTCGAACGGCTCATCGGCGGTCCCGGGCTGCACGCCGCGCGCAACCTCTACAACGAGTGGCTGTGGCAGCTCGTGCTGCTGCGGGACGCCCTCATCCCGTTCACCGACCCGTCGCGGGTGCGGGTGCTCGCCGATGCCGACGGTCTGACCAGGCTCCAGGACGCCCGCGACTGGTTCACCGTCCAGGTGATGACCCGGCGGATCGCCCACGCGGCGATCGTCCGATTCGCCGCCGAGGCCGTGACGGGCGGGCACGCCGAAGGGGCCTACGGGTTCCAGCACGGGGGCGCGGTGGTCCTGCCGCCGGTCGCCTTCGACGGCGAACTGCTCGGCCCGGCGTACCTGTTGAGCCGGCGCGAGGGAACACTGGTCCCCGAGGACACCGCCTACTTCGTCCAAGGGCCGGAGGACGGGGAGCCCGCGAGCACGCTGTCGTCCCCGGCTCGGGCGGTCGGCGACGTCGAGGTGGTCAGCCTGACCGACCAGCTGGTGCCCGGCCCGCCCGGGCCCGGCGCCACCCGCACGCTCAGCCTGGTGGTGGGCTTCGACGGCCACGAGTGGACGGCCGACCTCGGGCGCGCGCTGCGCGGCCACCGCTACGCCACCCGCCCGGCCGCCTCGGCAGACTCGCCGGCCGCGGCCACCATGATCGACGCCTGGTCGGGGTGCGCGGTGCTGCGGCAGGACGGGGAGGTGGCGGTGCCCGAGGGCGGCGTCATCCCGACCGGCGGGCAGCGCGCGCTGACCCTCGCGCTGCTCGGCAGGCTCCGGCCGGGGAACGTGGTGCTCTACACCGGCCAGGAGGTCGGCGGGCAGCGGATCCTCCTGGACATCCGGAGCTGAGGTGACCCGGTTCGTGGCGCGGCGCCTCGTGCAGGCGGCGGCCGTGGTGCTGGCGGCCTACACGCTCACCTTCGCCGCCTTCTCGCTCCTGCCCGCCGATCCCGTACGGATCATGATCGGCCCGGAGAACGGGGTGGACGAGGCGCGGGTGGCCGCGCTGCGCGCCGAGTACGGCCTGGACCGCCCGGCGGTCGAACGCTATGCCGACGGGCTCCTCGACGCCCTGCGCGGCAACCTCGGCACGTCGTTCCAGACCGGGCGGGACGTCGGCGCGACGATCGCCCTGGCCGCGCCGCGCACGCTCGCGCTGGCGGGCGGCGCGCTGCTGGTGGCGATCCCGCTCGGCTTCCTGATCGCCTGGTCGGCCGCGCACACCCGGCACCTGTGGCTGCGCCGCCTGCTCGGCGCGCTGCCCGGCCTTTCGCTGTCGGTCCCGACCTTCTGGCTCGGTCTGGTGCTGTTGCAGGCGTTCTCGTTCGGGCTGCCGCTGTTCCCCGCCCGGGGCGAGGACGGGCTCGCCGGTCTGGTGCTGCCCGCCGTGACCCTGGCGGTGCCGTCGTCGGCCTTCGTGGCGCAGGTGCTCCTGGAACGGCTGACCGTGGAGATGCGGCAGCCGTACGTCGACACCGCGCGGGCCAAAGGCGCGTCGCGGGCGCGGGCGGTGACGGCACACGCGCTGCGCAACGCCGCCATGCCCGCGCTGACGATGACCGCGCTGCTGGTCGGCTGGTTGCTGTCCGGGTCGGTCGTGGTGGAGACGGTCTTCGCGCGTAACGGGCTCGGCCGGCTGATCGAGTCCGCGGTCACGACCCGGGACCTGCCCATGCTGCAGGGCCTGGTGGTGGTGGCCACGGCGGCCGTCACGCTGCTCACGCTCGCCGTGGACGTGGCTCATCCACTGGTGGATCCCCGGGAGCGTGCCGCGTGAGGCTCGGCGTCGTGCCGTCGGCCCTGGTGCTGCTGGCGGCCACGGCCGCCGCGCTCGCTCCCTCCCTGTTCTCGCCCGCCGACCCGGTGCGCGGCGATCTCGCCGAACGGCTGCTGCCGCCGGGGGCCGGGCATCTGTTCGGCACGGACGAACTGGGCCGGGACATGTTCGCCAGAGTCGTGCACGGATCGGCCCCCTCGCTGCAGGCCGCCGTCATCGCGGTGGGCATCGCCGTCATCGCCGGCTCGGCGATCGGGCTGGTGGCGGGCACCGCTCGGGGGCGGCTGGACGGCCTGGTCATGCGCGCGGTGGAGGTGCTGCTCGCCGTGCCGTCCTTCCTGCTGGTCCTCGTGATCGTGGCGGTGCTCGGGCCGGGGACGCGCGAGGTGGCCGTCGGGGTGGGCGTGTCGGCGGCGGCGGTGTTCTCCCGGATCATGCGCGCCGAGGTCATCAGGGTCCGCGGGTCGGGGTACGTCGAGGCGGCCGCGGTGTGCGGGACCGGGCGTCCCACGGTGCTGCTGACCCACGTGCTGCCCAACGCCGCGGGGCCGCTCGCCGCGCTGGCGACGCTCGAGCTGGGCAACGCCATCCTCACCGTGGCGGCCCTGGGCTTTCTCGGCTTCGGGGCCCCGCCGCCGGCGCCCGAGTGGGGCTCGCTGATCAGCGCGGGGCGTCCGTTCCTCGCCTCGGCGTGGTGGCTGACGACCGTGCCGGGTCTCGTCATCGTCGCCGTGGTGCTCGCGGTCAATCACCTTGGACACGTGCTGCGCACGCGATCGGAGCGATGATGACACCCCTGCTGGCCGTACGCGGCCTGACCGTACGGTACGGGCGAGGCCGACCCGCCGTGGACGGCGCCGACCTGACGGTGGAGGCCGGGCAGATCGTGGCGGTGGTCGGCGAGTCGGGGTCGGGCAAGTCCACGCTCGCGCACGCGCTGGCCGGCCTGCTCCCCGACACGGCCCGGGTGACCGGCGGCGCGATCACTTTCGGGGGTGATCGGGTGGACGGCCTGCGGGAGCGGGGGTGGCGGCGGCTGCGCGGACGGCGGATCGCGTTCGTGCCCCAGGACCCGGGGACCGCGCTCAATCCGCTGATGACCGTGCGCGCCCAGCTCGCCGAGGCCCTGCGGCTGACCGGGACCCCTCGGCCTGGCGAGGGCGCCCTCGAAGACGCGCTCGGCCGGGTGGGCATCCCCGACCCGGCGGAGGTGCTCGGCCGTCACCCGCACCAGCTCTCCGGCGGCTTCCGGCAGCGGGTGCTGCTGGGCATGGCGCTCGCCGGACGGCCCGCGCTGCTGATCGCCGACGAGCCGACCTCCGCGCTCGACACCACGGTGCAGAAGACCGTGCTCGACCTCATCCAGAAGGTCGCGGCCAGGGACGGTACGAGCATTCTCCTGATCACCCACGACCTCGGCGTCGCCGCGGACCGCGCGGACCGGGTGGCCGTCATGACCGAGGGCCGGGTGGTGGAGGAAGGTCCGGCGGAGCGGGTGCTCGGCAGTCCGGCGGCCGCCTACACCCGGCTGCTGCTCGACTCGGCCCCCCGGCCGCTGACCGGGCCCGCACCGGTCGCGGGAGACCCGCTGCTCGCGGTCCGCGACCTGCGCAAGGTGTATCCGGGCGGCAGAGTCGCGGTCGAGGGCGCTTCGTTCGCGCTGGACCGGGCGGGCACGCTCGGGCTGGTCGGCGCGTCGGGGTCGGGCAAGTCGACCGTGGCCCGCATGATCACCGGGCTTCTCGAGCCGACGGGCGGGAGCGTGCTGCTGGACGGCGTGCCGGTCAGGGCCGGTCGGGTGCAGTTCGTCACGCAGAATCCGTACGCGTCGCTCGACCCGCTGATGAGCGTGGGCCGGATCATCGCGGAACCGCTGCGCGCGGGCACCCAGGCGCAGCGCCGGGAACGGGTGCGACGCATGCTGGAGGATGTCGCGCTGCCGCCCGAGGTCGCCCGGCGGCGGCCCTCGGCGCTGTCCGGCGGGCAGCGCCAGCGCGTCGCCATCGCCCGCGCGCTGGCGCCGTCGCCCGACCTGATCGTGCTCGACGAACCGGTGTCCGCCCTGGACGCGGTGACCCAGGCCCAGATCCTCGCGCTGCTGCGCCGCCTCCAGGACAAGCACGGGATGGCGTGCCTGCTCATCTCGCACGACCTCGCCGTGGTGGCCGCCGCCGCGGCACGGCTCGCGGTGATGCGGGACGGCAGGATCATCGAATCCGGCCCGACCGCCGATGTGCTCGCCGCCCCCGAGGCACCGTTCACCCGCGAGCTGCTCGCCGCCATCCCAGGCGGTGTGATCAGGTTGCGTCGTGGATGATGTCCGCCACCTCGGCCGGGCTGCCGGCGAAGACGGCGTGCCCCGCGTCGAGGGTCGCCTGGGTGAACGCGGTCGCGGGGGCCAGCTCGTCGGCATGCCGGATCATCACGTCCTGGAGCGCGACGGGCAGCGCGCGGTCGCGGAGGGTGCGGATGTAGGTCCGGGGCACGCTCCCCCAGCGCTCGGCCGTGGCCCCGGTCGGGGTGGTGAGGAACGACATCGGCTGATCCGGGGTGAGGGAGGCGGCCATCGCCAGGAAGCCGGGGCGGTCGAGGTCGGTGAAGTAGGCCGCGTGCAGTTCGTCCTGGTAGGCGGGGTCGGTGCTGCGCGGGTCGATCCGTACCGCGCCGACGGCGGCGGGATCGCCCAGGTAGAGCCCGCCGCCGAGCGCGGTCTTCGCCTCCGGCAGCGCCAGGTACGCGCCCGCGGGACCCAGCGAGGTGGGGACGAACGCGGTCACGTACACCAGCCCGGCCACCAGCTCAGGGGCCAGTTCGGCGACCCGGGTGGCCACCGCCCCGCCCATACTGTGCGCGGCCACGACCGGCGGGGCGGCGAACCGGCGCAGCGTGGCCACCACGTCCGCCGCCACGTCGTCGAGGCTCAGGTCCGCGAGCGGGGACGGCTCGGTGCGCAGCGCGGCGACGTCCCTGGTGAGGTAGCTCGCTGGGAAGCGGGCCCGGGTGCCGTGGCCCACCAGGTCGAGCGCCAGGACGCGGTGGCCCCTGGCGGTCAGCTCCTTGCAGAGCGCCACGAGGTGCCCGGCCCCGTGCCAGGCCCCGTGGATCAGCACCACGTCACTCGTCACCCGAATCACCCTCCTGCCATGCCTCCGTCAGCAGCCGCGCCAGCTCGGCGGGGCGCTCCTCGGGCACGTAGTGTCCGCAGTCCTCCACCCAGCGCGCGGTCACGTCCGCCACGGCCTCCTGGACCGTGTCCAGCCAGCCGAGCCCCACGCCGTGTCGCGCGCCCACCACCAGCGCGGGCACCCGCAGCGGCCCGGCGGCGCACAGCTCCCTGTTGTCCGCGATGTCGATCGGCAGCGCCCGGTAGTAGCCCATTGTGGCGCGCACCGCTCCGGGGGCGGCCAGGGCACGCGCGTACACGTCCATGGCCGCGTCGTCGATCGCGCCGGTCGCGTACAGGCCCACCGTGTCGCGGCGGAACATGAACTCCAGATAGCCGCGCTCGCGGCCGGCGAGCAGGAACTCCGGCAGGTCGGGCACCATGTTGAAGCCGAAATGCCAGGACCCGCCGGTCAGCGGGTTCGCCGCGGCGAGGCTGTCGCCGAGCCCGGGGATGCCCGCCTCGACGAACGTCAGGCTGCGCACCGACTCCGGGTACAGCGCGGCGAGCGGGTAGGCGATCTGGCCGCCGACGTCGTGGCCGACGAGGTGGTAGCGGGCCAGGCCGAGGGCGGCCATGAGCCGGGCCAGGGTGCTCGCCACCGTGCGCTTGTCGTACCCGCCGTCCGGCCGCGAACTGGCCCCGAAGCCGGGCAGGTCGGGGGCCACGACGGTGTACCGGTCGGCGAGCAGCGGCACCACCTCGCGCCACGCGTGGGCGGTCTGCGGCCACCCGTGGAGGAGCAGCACCGCGGGTCCCTGGCCCGCGACCACGCAGTTGATCACGTGGCCCGGGAGCCGGACACGTATCGGGGAAAACCCACTTACCATGGCGGCCATGGTGCCGGACCGAGGCCCGCCCTGTGTGGGCGCGTTTCCACCCAGCGGGAACGTGATGTTGAGGGCGGGGACCGTGTGTTTCTACGGTCGCACTACACCGCTGCTGGGAGGTTGCATGATCGACTCGATGAGGGTGCTGAGTTTCTCGCACTTCGTGCAGGGACCCGCGGCCTCGCAGTACCTGGCCGACCTCGGCGCCGACGTCGTCAAGGTCGAACCGCCCGGCGGGTCGTGGGAGCGCAGGATCGGCAGCTCGGGGATCCGGGTCGCCGGGCGCAGCGTGACCTTCCTGTCGGTCAACCGGAACAAGCGCTCGATCGCCGTCGACCTCAAGCACCCGGACGCCCGCACCGTGCTCCGCCCGCTCATCGAGCAGGCCGACGTGCTGCTGGAGAACTATCGGGGCGGCGCGCTGGAGAAGCTCGGCCTGGGGTACGAGGCGGTGCGCGCGATCAAGCCGGACATCATCTACGCCTCGGCCAGCGGCTGGGGCTCGCGCGGCCCGATGGCCGGGCGGCCGGGGGTGGACCTGCTAGTGCAGGCGCGCACCGGTCTTGTGGACGTCACCGGCGACCGCCCCACCGCGGCCGGCACGCCCGTCGTGGACCAGCACGGCGCGGCGCTGCTCGCGATGGGCGTGCTGGCCGCTTACGCGCGCAAACTGACCACCGGCGAGGGCACGCGGGTCGAGTCGAGCCTGCTCGGCGCCGGGCTCGACCTGCAGGCGGAATCGCTCGCGCTGTACTACTCCGGCCGCAGGACCGAGACCGACGTCCGCCGCCCCGCCGAGCTGGCGTGCTGGTCGATCGATGCCCCCTACGGCGTGTACGCGCTGCGGGACACCTCGATCGTGATCGCGCTCAACGGCTCTGAGGACGACCTCGGCGACGCGCTCGGCGCTCCCGAGCTGGCCGGTTACGACCAGCGGGCCAGGCGGACCAAGCGGGAGGAGTACACCGCGGCGGTGGCCCGGGTGCTCGCCGGGATGACCTACGCGGAGGTCGCCTCCCGGCTGGAGCCGCGCGGGTTCTGGATCGAGCGCGTGGCCACCTACGACGACGTGCGTGCCGACCCGCAGGTGGCCGCGGAAGGGCTGCTCGCCGAGTTCCCCGTGGGCGAGGAGCGGGCGACCGTGCTGCGGCACCCGGTCCGCTACGACGGCGAGTTGCCCGGCCTGCGCACGGCGCCCCCCGAACTCGGCGCGGACACCGTGGCGGTGCTGCGCGCGGCCGGGTTCTCCGCCGACGAGGTGGACGGCTTCCTGTCCGCGGGCGTGGTGTCGTGAGCGGGCGCGCGCTGGTCTGCGCCCGCCTCGGCGGGCCCGAGGATCTCGAGCTGGCCGACGTGGCGACGCCGAGCCCGGGGCCGGGCGAGGTGGTGGTCGCGGTCAGCCACGTGGGGCTGAACTTCCACGACACGCTGATCATCGCGGGCACGCACGTGGTGCGGCCGGAGCCGCCGTTCTCCCCCGGCAGCGAGTACGCCGGCACGGTCGTGGCCGTCGGCGCGGGAGTCACGTCCGTACGGCCCGGCGACCGCGTGGCGGGCAACGAGGAGTACGGGTGCGCCCGCGACGCCGTACTGGTCCGGGCGGACCGGGTCACCAAAGTGCCCGGCCACGTCACCGACCGGCAGGCCGCGGCGATCCTGGTGGCCTACTCGACCGCCTATCACGCACTCGTCCAGCGGGCCGGGCTGCGCGCGGGCGAGACGCTCGCCGTGCTCGGCGCCGCGGGCGGGGTCGGCTCCGCCGCCGTGGACGTGGGGAACCTGCTCGGCGCCCGGGTGATCGCGGGCGCCTCCACCCCGGAGCGGGCCGAGTCGGCCCGTCTGCACGGCGCGCACGAGACCTTCTCCTACGGCGACGCCGGCAGCGCCAAGGCCGCGATCAAGGAACTGACCGGCGGAGCGGGTGCGGACGTGGTGTTCGACCCGGTCGGCGGCGCGGTGGCCGAGTCGGCGGTACGCGCGGTCGCGTGGGGCGGCCGGTACCTCGTGATCGGGTTCGCCTCGGGCGGTATCCCGCGCGTCGGGCTGAACATCCCGCTGGTCAAGGGCGCCTCGGTGGTCGGGGTGTTCTGGGGCGAGTTCGTCCGGCGGGACCGGGCGGCGCACGAGCGGAACCTCCGCGAGATCTTCGACTGGGCCGCGGCCGGCCGGCTGCGCCACCATGTCCACGACGTACTCCCGCTCGATCAGGGGCCGCGTGCGCTGCGCGAACTGGCCGACGGCCGGGTCCGGGGCAAGCTGCTGCTGCGGACCGGTGGTCCCGCAGGATGACGACCGTCCGAGCGACGCGCAAGACGAGATTGGCCCTTGCGGCGCTGCTCTCGGGCACCATGCTCGCTCCGCTCAACTCCTCGATGATCGCGGTGGCGCTCGCGCCCATCCAGCGCGACTTCGCCCAGCCGCTGGCCACGACGACGTGGGTGGTGACCGTCTTCTACCTGACCGCGTGCGTCTGCCAGCCGGTGCTCGGCCGGGTGGCGGACCGCGTCGGCCCGCGCAAGCTGTTCGCGGCCGGGCTGGCGGTGGCGGCGATCGCCTCCGCGGCGGCGGCTCTGGCCACGTCGCTGCCGCTGCTCGTGCTATGCCGGTGCGTGCAGGCCGCCGGTGTGTCGGCCGCGTTCCCGTGCGCGATGGTCGTCATCCGGCGCAGCGGCGACACGACGGGGCTGTCCGCCGTCGCGACGGTCAACACGACCGCCGGGGCGGTCGGCCCGGTGCTCGGCGGGCTGCTGACCTCCTGGGCGGGGTGGCAGGCCATCTTCTGGGTCAACCTGCCGGTCATGCTGGGGGCGCTGGTGCTCGCGTGGCGCGCGATCGGCCCCGAGGAGCGGGCCGCACGCGGCGGCTTGATCCGCTCGATCGATCCAGTGGGAGTCATCCTGTTCGCGGCGGCGGTGGTCGGCCTGCTGGATCTGATGCTCGCCGTCCCGAGGGTGTCGGTTCCCGGCCTGGCCGCCGTGGTCGTCGCCGGGGCCGGGTTCCTGTGGTGGGAACGGCGTGCCGCCGAGCCGTTCGTGGACGTCCGCGCGCTCGGCGCGGCCCCCGGGATGGTGCTGGTGCTTGGCACCTTCGTGCTGTTCAACCTGGCCTACTACGGCGCGTTCTACGGGCTGCCGCCGTGGTTGCAGACCGCGCTCGGGTTCGACGCGGCGCACACCGGGCTCCTGATCATGCCGATCGCGGCCACGAGCGTCGTGGCGACCGTGCTCGGCGGTCGCGTCATGCGCCGCTTCGGCGTCGGGCGGACCCTGCTGGCCGGCGGCGGGCTGCTGCTGGCCGGGGTCGCCGCGATCATTTCGTTCGGTACGGCGACGCCCGCATGGGCCGTCGTGGTCGACGGCGTGGTGCTCGGCGTGCCGTACGGGCTGTGCAATCTCGGCCTGCAGCGGCTCATGTACGAGCGTGCGCCCGCCGGCATGTCCGGCGTGGTCGGCGGCCTGTTCCAGTCGGCCCGCTACGTCGGCGCGATCCTCGCGGTCGGGCTGGTCGGCGCGTTCGCCCCCGGCGACCCCGCCCTGCCCATCGACCCGCGCGGGCTCGCGGTGGCGATGACCTCGGTCGCGGCGGTCGTGATCGTTGTCCTCGCCCACGACCTGCGGCGATCCCGACATGATGAGATATCATCACCTAAACCGGACGGCTGATCCGCGATGATCCACCCCACGATTCTCCCCATGGCCACACCCCGAGATGCCCGCAAACCCGGTCGGACCGTGTCCAGCCGGGTGTTCGCCCTGCTCAACGCCTTCTCCCCGGAGCGGCCCGCGCTCCGCCTCGTCGAGCTGACCGCCGTCACCGGGCTGCCGGTCTCCACGGTGCACCGCATCGCGGCCGAGCTGGTCGAGCTGGGGGCGTTGAAGAAGGAACGCGACGGGGTCTACCGGATCGGACTGCGGATGTGGGAGCTGGGCGCGCTGTGCCCGCAGCCGCGCACGCTGCGGGATGTGTCGCTGCCGTTCATCCATGACCTCTACGAGGCCACGGCGGAGAACGTCCACCTGGCGGTGCTCGACGGCGACGAGGCCCTCTACGTCGAGCGCGTGTGGGGACGCCGCTCGGTCGGCGTCGTCAGCCGCGTCGGCGGGCGCTCGCCCCTGCACGCCACGGGGGTCGGCAAGATCCTGCTGGCCCACGCGCCGCGCGAGCTGCAGCAGGCCGTGCTGGCGGCCGGGCTGAAGCGGTACACCCCGCACACGATCGTCATGCCCGGACTGCTGATGCGCTCGCTCCAGGAGGTCCGCGCCACCGGCATCGCCCGGTGCGCCGAGGAGCTGTCGCTGGGCACCGCCTCCGTGGCGACCCCCATCCACGGGCCCGACGGCCGGGTCGTGGCCGCGCTCTCCGTCGTCTCGCACACCGTCACCCACACGCGGTCGCTCGCGGCGGTGGAACCCGCGCTGCGGCTGGCGGCGAAGTCGATCTCCCGCGAGCTGGCCAAGGGCTACTCGGCGGGCGACCCGCCCGGGACCGTCACGCCGATCCGGTCAGCAGCGCGGTAGCCGTCCCCGCCCGGACGGCCGCCGCCTCCCCGGGCGCGAGCCCGAGCGCCGCGACCGTGCCGAGCGGGTCGGTGTCGGCGAGTTCGAAGGGGTAGTCCGTGCCGACGAGCACGTGGTCCACGCCGAAGTCCTCGACGAGCCGCCGCAGCAGCGGGGTGGAGAAGGTGGCGGTGTCGTAGTAGAGGCGGCGCAGATAGTCGCTCGGCGGGCGCGGCGTGGTGCGGGCCACCGCCTTGCGCGACCAGCCGAGGTCCAGCCTGCCGAGCAGGGACGGCAGGCACCCGCCGCCGTGCGCGAGGCACAGCCGCAGGTCGTGCCGTTCCAGTACGCCGCCGAGCACGAGCCGCGAGACGGCGAGCGCGGTCTCCATCGGGAAGCCCGCCAGCTGGGGCAGCCAGTAGTCGGCGAGCCGCGAACCGCCGGGGACGCTGTTGGGGTGGAGGAAGACGAACGCCCGGCGGTCCGTGAGGAACTCCCACAGCGGCTCGTGCACGGGATCGTCCAGTTCCCTGCCGAGGCCGCGGGTGCCGATGGCGATGCCCACGCACCCCAGCTCGTCCAGGCAGCGGCGGGCCTCCTCCGGCGCGGCCGGCGTGCCGAGCGGCACGTGCCCGAGCGGGTCGAGCACCCCGCGATGCCCGGCGAGGAGGTCGGCCAGCGCGTCGTTGCCGCGGCGGACCACGGCCAGGACGTCCCGCTCGTCGGTGGCGTCGGCGCACATCACGAACGGGGGCACCGACACGAGCTGGCGGGTGACACCCGTGCGGCGCAGGTCTGCCAGCCGTTCGGCGACGTCGTACTGGGCGGGCGGCAGCGGGATCGGCGCGCCCTTCGGTATCCCGGACACCTGCGGGTCGATCCTGACCACGCCGGCGGCGAGATCGGACAGGTCGGCCAGGCCGCGCCCGGACAGCCAGGTCAGCAAGGGCATCGGCAGCGCGTGGGCGTGCACGTCGATCACCGGCTGAATGTCGCTCATCCGGCTGCCTCGAAGTCCTGGACGCAGCTCACGTAGTACAGACGGCCGTCGGCGTCGCGCCGGCAGACGTCGCCAGTGCGCAGCCACCCGTTTTCGACCGGCGTACCGGCGGGGAAGGCGTAGGCGCGGGCGATGGTCGGGCCCCGCACCCACAGTTCCCCCGCCTGCCCCGCCGGGAGGTCGCCGCCGCCGGGACCGCACACGCGGACCTCGGTCCCGGGGAACGGCACGCCGAGTGAGAAGCGGCGGCGCGGGTGCAGGTGGTCGGCCGGGCTGGTCCAGGCGATCGTCTTGGGCACCTCGACCTGGCCGAACACCCCGCACAGCACCTCACCGAACAGCGCGTGCGCGCGGTCGATCTCCTCGCCGGTGAGCGATGTCCCGCTGTACACCACCAGCGCCAGGGACGACCAGTGGTGCCCCTCCGGATGAGCCAGGAGGGCGCGCAACGCGGGCGGCATCACCATCAGCACGGTCGGGCGGTGCTCGGCGGCGGCCGCCAGCAGAGCGTCGGTGCCGGAACGCTCCGGGAGGACGAACGTCCCGCCCAGCATCAGCGTCGGCAGCACCATGTTGCCGAAGCCCCCGGACACCGACTCCGGGCACAGCACGCGCGGCTGTTCCGGCCACGGAAGGGTGTCGCGCAACGCGGTCGCCACCGCGCCCAACGCGCCGCCGGACAGTTCGACGCCCTTGACCGGCCCGGTGGTGCCGGAGGTGAACGCCAGCCGTACCACCGCGCTCGCGGGCGCTGGAGCCGGGTCCGGCCCCGGCTCCAGCGCGGCGGTCAGGTCGCGATCGGTCAGCACGCGGATCTCCGGACGGGCCCGCAGCCACGCGTCCAGATCCTGGTCGCCCGGCTCGGCGAGCACGGCGTCCGGCGCGACGAGATCCAGCCGCTCGGCCAGCGTCGCGCCGCGCAGTGCCCCAGGCGGCAGGGCGGCGGACCGGAGGCCCGCCACGTAGCAGGCCGCGTTCACCAGCCACTGCAGCGGATCGTTGGGCCGGACCTGGAGCACCGTGTCACCTGGCCGCAGGCCGGACCCGGCCAGGGTGTCCGCCACGCCCAGCACCAGCCGCTCCGCCTCGCGGTAGGTCAGCTCGGCGCCGCCCTGCCGGAACGCGATGAGGCAGGGACGCGCGCGCAGCGCGTCGAGCACCAGCCCGCCGATCGCCGTCACAGCCGCTCGTCCGGCATGACCGTGCCGCAGGACTTGCAGGTCCTGGCGGCGACGTCGCCGTAGAACCGCTGGTATGCGCCCGCCACCGGGTCGGTACGGTAGTCGCTCACGTGGACGGCTTCCTCGTGCAGGAACTCATCACAGGCGGGACAGAACCAGCGGAAGCGATCCAGTTCGCCCGGCCTCCGCAGCCGTTCGATGACCAGCACGAACGCGTCCGGCGCGAACCGGGGCGAGTGGGCGATGCCGGTCGGCGTGAAAATGGTCCCGCCCTCGGGGATCACCGCGATGTCCGAGCCGCCCTCCGGCTTGCGGTAGTGCAGGTCCATGGAGCCCCGCACCATGAACATCACCTCGTCGCTCGGGTTGAGATGGAATTCGCTGCGGTATTCACGGCCACGGGCGAGGAAGGCGAGCGACTCGCTCTCCTGCCACAGCACCTTGACCCGCTTCCCGGACTCCTGCAGTTCGACGGCTACCTTCAGCAGTTCGACGATGGGCATCTGGCTGGGGTGCATTGCTACCTCCTGGTGTGTTGCTCAGCCGGGCAGGCCGGTGTCGTACACGATCTGGCCGCCGACGACGGTCATCAGGACCTCGACCGCGCGCAGTTCGTCGTCGGACGCGGTGAGCGGGTCGGCGTCGAGCACGGCCAGGTCGGCGAGCGCACCCGCGGTGAGCCGGCCCTTCACCTCCTGCTCGCCGGTGTGCGCGGCGCCGGACGTGGTGTAGAGGCGCAGGGCCTCCGCCCGCGTGACCGCCTGCGCGCCCCCCACGACCTCACCCACCGCATCGCGCCTGGTCGTCATGGCGTAGATGTTCTGGAACGGGTCGAGGGCGTTGATCGGATAGTCGGTGCCGGCCGCGACGCCGTCGAGCCCGAGGCCGTCCACGAGGTCGCGCAGCGGCACGGCGGACTCGGTACGGGCATCGCCGAGGTGGCCGGCGATGGTCGCCCGGTTGTGCCACAGGAACGGGATCTGCGCCGCCACCTGAACGCCCAGCGCGCAGGCCCGGGCGATCTGGTCACGCCCGATCAGGCTGGCGTGGATGAGCACGTCCGGCAGGAGACCCCGGTGCCGAGTGGCCTCATAAACATCGAGCGCGAGATCGATCGCGTCGTCGCCCACCACGTGCGTACCGACCGGCCAGCCCGCGCGATGCGCCGCGGTGACCAGCTCGGCCAGCCGGTCCCGGTCGACGAACAGCTCGCCGCGGTAGCCGGGACGGGCGAGGTAGGACTCGCGTGTGGCCGCGGTGCCGAGCGTCATACCGCCGTCCACCTGGAGCTTCACACCCCGGGTGAGATAGTGCTGACCCACGGGCTCAGGTGGGCCGTCGGCCAGCAGCGCCTCCCAGTCCGCGAGCGGGACGGACGGGTTGAGCTCGCCGGTCGGCACCACCATCGCGGCCACGCGGAGCGTGGATCGTCCGTCCCTGGCCAGCTCACGCACCGCCTCGACGTCTCCAGGCCGCAGCGAGCCCGCCACGACCGAGGTGATCCCGTGCCGGTTGAGCGCCCGCATGGCGGCGGTGAGCTGGGCGGCCCGCTCCGCACGGGTCCAACCCGGCACCACCCGGGCGACAGCGTGTACGGCGCCCTCGACCAGCCTGCCGTCATGCCCGTCCGGGTCGACGCCGGCCCGTTCCAGCGCGGCGGTGCTGGCCGTCGCGGCGTGGCCCTCCGGCAGGTACACCGGGCGTCCGCCCGCCGCGCGGTCCAGCTCGCGCCGGTCGGGCGCACGGCCCTCGGCGAGCTGAAGAAGCGGGCTCCACGACTGCCCCAGCACCCACGCGCCGGGCTCGCGGGTGGCGGCCAGCGCGGCGATCCGGTCCAGTGCGGTCTCGAGCGTGCGCACACCCGCGAACGACACGGCGTGCCCGTCCATCCCCGCGTTCTCGAAGTGGCAGTGCGAATCGACCAGCCCGGGGATCACGGTCCGGCCCGCCAGCCGTACCACCCTGGTGGACGGGCCGGCCAGGCGTGCGACGTCGGCGTCACGGCCGACCGCGGACACCCGGCCATCGGTCACCGCGACCGCCTCGGCGACCGTGCCGCGCGCGTCCAGCGTGTGCACCCGGCCGCCGAGCAGGATCAGGTCGGTCATGGCCGGTTCACGGCGGCGACGCACTCGACCTCGACCTGCACGCCGGTGCGGTGCGGGGTCGCGATGACCGTGGTACGCGCGGGAAAGTGCGGGTTGCCCTCGAAGAACTCGCGGTAGACGGCATTGAACTGCGGGAAGTTGGCCACGTCGCGTACGAAGCAGGTGCACTTGAGGATGGTCTCCCGGCTGCCGCCCGCCGCCTCGACGACCGCGACCAGGTTGGCGAGCGTCTGCCTGACCTGCTCGGCGAAGTCGTCGGAGACGATGGTGCGGGTCTGCGGGTCCAGCGGCCCGGTGCCTGAGCAGTAGATGGTGTCGCCGTGCACGATCGCCTGGGACAGCGGTGCGGCTGTCCCCGTGGAGAAGCCCACGGTGGGTGCGTTACGGGTGCTGACGGCTCGGATTTCGGTCATGCTGTGCTCCTTGCGATTCGGCCGTGCGGCGACCTTCGTCACGAGATCTCCATGATGACGGCTTTGGGTTCGGTGAAGAACTCGCGGCTGTACGTTCCGCCCTCACGGCCGACGCCGGAGTTTTTGGCCCCGCCGAAAGGTGCCCGGAGGTCCCTGATGAAGAAGCAGTTCGCCCAGACGGTGCCGACCCGTAGCGCGCGTGCGACGCGGTGGGCGCGGGACAGGTCCTGGGTGAACAGCATGGCGTTCAGGCCGTACGGCGTGTCGTTGGCCGCCGCCACCGCGTCCGCTTCGTCGTCGAACGGGAGGACGACCACGACCGGTCCGAAGATCTCCTCTTGGGTGACCCGGTCGCGCTGCCCGGCGCCGACCACCACGGTGGGCCGGACGACCCAGCCCTCGTCCACGCCGCCCGTGTGCAGTCGCGCGCCTGCCGCGGTCGCGATGTCGAGGTAGCCGGCCACCTTCGTGAAGTGCTCCCGCGAGGACAGCGGGCCGATCTGCGTGGCCGGGTCCTTCGGGTCGCCGAGCACGAGCGCGTCGGCCGCGGCGGTGAACCTGGCCAGGAACTCATCGTACACCGCACGCTGCACATACAGCCTGCTCCCGGCCAGGCACACCTGCCCGCTGTTGCTGAACACCGCCTGGATGGACCAGCCGACCGCCTGGTCGAGGTCCGCGTCCGCGAAGACGATGTTCGCGCCCTTGCCGCCCAGTTCCAGGCTCACCGGGGTCAGGTTGGCCGCCGCGGCCCTGGAGATCAACCGGCCGGTGGTCGATTCGCCGGTGAAGGTGATCCGGTCGACCAGCGGCGACTCGGTCAGCGCCTGACCCACCGAGTCCGGCCCGAAGCCGTGGACGACGTTGAGCGTGCCGGGCGGCAGACCGGCCTCGATCGCCAGCCGGGCCAGGATGGTGGCCGAGGCGGGCGACTGCTCGGCGGGCTTGAGCACGACCGTGTTCCCCCAGGCCAGCGCGGGCGCAACCTTCCAGCTCGCCATCATGAGCGGGAAGTTCCACGGCGCGATGGCGGCCACGACACCCGCGGGGTCGTACTGGGTGTAGGCGTGGTGCCCGGCCGGCATCGGGAACGTCTCGGCGGGGGTGAGCTGCGCGTGGTCGGCGAAGAACCGGAAGTTCTGCGCCGCGCGGGGGACGTCGTGGCCCGCGGTCTGGGTGATCGGTTTGCCCATGTCCGCGGTGTCGGCCGCCGACAACTCGCCGACGTGCTTCTCCAGCAGGTCGGCGAGGCGGTGCAGGATCGCGCGACGCTCGGCGAAGCTCATCCGGGGCCACGGCCCCTCGTCGAAGGCCGACCGCGCGGCACGTACGGCGCGTTCCGCGTCGCCGGCCGAGCCCAGTGCCACCGTGGCCCATGGTTCCCGCGTCCACGGGTCCACGGACTCGAACTCCGCCGGTTCGGCCGAGACGACCTCCTCGCCCGCGATGACGTGCCCGAACGATTCCACCGCTGGTCCTCCTCGTTTCTCGCTGTGCCGTAAACTCTCCGCGTGCGATCGGCGCACGCTCAACGTCCGGTTTCCATTCGCCGGAAACGCGGTCAGCGGCCACGCACCGCGCGCGACCACTCCGCCCACCGCCGTCCGAACTCGGGCGAGCGCACCGCCCGGATCTGCGCGCGGTCCAGCGCGTTACGGCGGTGCGGCCGGTCCAGTTCCAGCGGCGCGATCCCCTCGGAGGGGTACGTCACCCGCAGTCCACGTACGTCCATGGCCCAAGCCGACCGCACGCGAGCCCTGGCCACCAGGACCGGTTCTCATTGAGCGGAAGCCCGCAGGTGGCCGGGCATGGTGCCGCCGCGCATGATCGGAGCGTGTGCACATCGAGTTTCTGGAGGACTTCGTGAACGGGCAGTTGCGCGGCAAGACGGCGATCGTTACCGGGGCGGCGTCGGGCATCGGACGCGCGACCGCCGCGCTGTTCGCCGCCCGCGGCGCGGCGGTGCTCGCCGTGGACCGCGACGAGGAGGGCCTGCTGGAGCTGCGGGACGAGGCGGGCGGCGAGGTTGCCGTACTGGCCGTGGACCTCACTGCGGCGGGGGCGGCGGAGCGGGTCTTCGACCACTGCGTGGAGATCCTCGGCGCGCCGAACGTGCTCGCCAACGTCGCGGGCAGGGCCGGGGACCGCTCCGCCGCTGATACCACGGACGAGGACTTCGAGTCCTTCCTGCGGATCAACCTTGGCACGACGTTCGCGCTCAGCCGCCGCGCGGTGATCGCGTTCGGCGACGCGGGCGGGGCGATCGTCAACACGTCCTCGGCGTTCGCGCTGACCGGTGTCGCGGGGTCCGCGCCGTACTCGGCGGCCAAAGGAGCGGTCTCCAGCCTCACCCGCCAGATGGCGGCCGACTACGGCCGGCGCGGCATCCGGGTCAACGCGGTGGCGCCGGGCCTCATCGAGACCCCGGCCACCCGCGCGAAGATCGCCGCGGGTGTCTTCGACGACCTGGTGACCCGGTCGCGCCCGCTGCCCAGGGTCGGGCAGCCGATCGACGTCGCGCGGGTGCTCGCGTTCCTGGCGTCCGACGAGGCGGCCTTCGTCACCGGCCTCACCATCCCGGTGGACGGCGGCTGGACCAGCACACACTTCCGCGGCTGACGGCGAAGCGGGCCGGGGCCGACGTCGGCTCCGGCCCGCTCCTGCTACGAGCGCGCTCGGCGTTCCGCGATCGTCTCGCCGTCCGCGGCCCAGTGGGTCGGCGGCACCTCGCGCACCAGGATCCGCACCGATGCTGACGGGACCCCGAGGCTGCGCACGACCGCTTCGTGCACAGCCGAGATCATCTCGCGCAGCTCGGATTCGGTCCGGCCGGTCAGCAGTGAGACGTCGATAATGGGCATTGAGCTTCCTTTCTGGATGGATACGACGGTCAGCCGTCCTGGCGCACGATGGGATTCCCATCTGTAGCCGTGTCACCGGCGAGGCGCACCTCGGCGAGGTCCACTCCCTTGGTCTCCGGCAGGGTGAACACCAGGATCAGCAGGCCCAGCGCCATGGCGCCGACCGGATACCACAGGGCGGCGGTGGTACTGCCCACTTCGGCCCCGATCGCGACCATCGTCGCCGGCAGCAGCCCGCCGAACACACCCACGCCGAGCTGGTAGGGGATCGAGAGCGCGGTCGCCCGGACGCGGGTCGGGAACACCTCCGCCATCGCCGTCGCGGCCGGTCCCTGGGCCATCTGCGCGAACGCGACCAGCGCGAGAAGCAGCAGCGCCACGGTGAGCACGGGCCCGTCGAAGAAGTCCCCGACACCGGTGATCTTGATCGTGCCGCCGGATCCGTCGACCGGGTACCCGGCCGTCCTGAGCGCGGCCAGCAGGTCGTCCGCCATCTGCGGGCCGCCGGAGACCTGGGTGTCGTTCACCAGGACGCTGGTGGGGCCGGTGACGTCCTGCCGGTCGAAGGAGACCGAGTGGGACTGGAGCACGTTCCGCGCCTGGTCGCAGTCGGAGGTGAACTTGGCCGTGCCCGTGGGGTTGAACTGGAAGGAACACTCGGCCGGGTCCGCCTGGATGGTGACCGACACCGTCTCCCGTGCCCGCGCGAGATCCGGGTTCGTGGTCGAGACGATGGCGCCGGTGATCGGGAACGCGAGCAACGCGGCCAGCCCGATCCCGGCGAACAGCACCGGCCGCCGCCCGATTCGGTCGGACACCCAGCAGGCGAGAACGCACAGGAAGAACCCGATCAGCATGATTACCATGAAGATCGCGTTGACGGTGAAGGAGTCGGCCTTGAGGTAGGTCTTCATCGTGGTCACCATGTACACGGTCGACAGGTAGCCGATGAACGACTGCGTCGCGGCCATCACGAACACGATCGCCACCATGCGCACCCGCGCCCGCGAGCCGAACGCCTCGCGCAGCGGCGCCTTGGTCTGGGTGCCCTCCTGCTTCATCTTCAGGAACAGCGGGCTCTCGTTCAGCTTGCTGCGGATCCACACCGAAAGCGCGAGCGGCACGACGGAGATGATGAACGGCACCCGCCAGCCCCACTCCTCGAAGGCGTCCGCGCCCACGATGGCCTGCACCAGCAGTTGCACGCCCAGCGACAGGCTGAAAGCGAGCGCCGTGGTGCCCGTCAGCCAGCCGACGAAGAATCCGCGCTGCCGGGCGGGGGCGTACTCGGAGACGTAGGTGATCGCGGCGCCGAACTCGCCACTGACCGCGAGTCCCTGCAGGATGCGGCAGGTCACCAGCAGGATCGGGGCCAGGATGCCGATCTCGGCCGCGGTGGGCAGCAGCCCGACGACGACCGTCGAGGCGCCCATCAGCACCAGCGTCATCAAGAACACGATCTTCCGGCCGACCAGGTCGGTGATCCGTGCGAACACCAGCGCGCCGATCGGGCGGACGACGAACCCGGCGGCGAAGGTCAGCAGCGCGAACACGGTCTGCGCCGCCGAACTGTAGTCGCTGAAGAACTTGCTGCCGATTACGGGGACGAGTGCGCCGTAGAGGAAGAAGTCATACCACTCGAACGCCGTACCGACCGCCGACGCGCCGACGACCTTGAATTCCTGTTTGTTCATCGACGAATTCCTCCAGCCTGGAGTGCTCTCCCCGCCTCGGGCTCGACGGCGGGTTGGAGCGACCGTAGGACCGGCGGTGACGGATGCAACTACCCGATTTCCGGTGTGTGGGAATCCCGGGTGGAAGTCGTGCTCGGCGCGGTCCACGGTTGGCCACCATGACGGCGAACATATGGACGGTCGATCGGGCTGCCGAGGCACTGCGCGCGGCGGAGTCGGCCCGGTCCGCGCGCCACCCCATCACCGAGGACTGGCCCGGCCTCGACCTCGGCACCGCCTACCGGGTGCAGTCTGAGCTGGTGGCGGCCAGAGTGGCCGGCGGCGAGAAGATCGTCGGCGTCAAGCTCGGCCTCACCTCGCGGGCCAAACAGCGGCGAATGGGCGTGGACGCGCCGCTGACCGGCTGGCTCACCGACGGCATGGCGCTCGACGCCGGCGCGCTCGTACCGGTCGAGCGGCTCATCCACCCGCGGGTGGAGCCCGAGATCGTCTTCACGCTCGGGCGGCGGTTGGCGGGCCCCGGGGTCACTCCCGCTTCCGCGATGGCCGCGGTGCGGAGCGTGTCCGCGGGCCTCGAAGTGATCGACAGCCGCTACCGCGACTTCCGGTTCACCCTCGCCGACGTGGTCGCCGACAACGCGTCGTCGGCCCGGTTCGTCGTGGGAGACATGGAAGTGGACCCCGCCGGGCTGGACCTCGCGCTTGAGGCGTGCGTGCTCGGCGTGGGGGGCGCGGTGGTGGACACCGCGACGGGAGCGGCCGTACAGGGCCACCCGGGGCGAGCCCTCGCGCTCGCCGCGAACTCTCTCGCCGAGCGAGGGCTGGCCCTGGAGGAGGGCTGGATCGTCCTCACCGGCGGAATGACCGATGCCGTCCCGTTGGAGCCGGGCCGCCCGATCACCGCCGAGTTCACCCACCTGGGCACGCTCACGGTGTCCTGCGACTAACCGGTTCCCGATGTCGCCGCTGGCGTGGCGCGCTCAACCAGAAGTGGACCGGAGGCACTCATCCCCAGGAACCTTCACTGCGGGGCGGGGTGGTGTCTCACCCCTCCGCATTGACAGGCAAGTGACGGCTTGCCTATCATCCCCGCATGGGCGATGTCTTCAAGGCCCTCGCCGACCCCACTCGGCGGACCATTCTCGACGAGCTGACCGAGCGTGACGGGCAGACCCTGTTCGAGATCTGTGTCCGCCTGACGAGTCGACATCAGTTGGGCCTGACCCGGCAGGCCGTATCCCAGCATCTGGCGGTGCTGGAGGAGGCCGGGCTGATCACGACGCGCAAGCAGGGGCGGTACAAGTTTCACCACCTCGACACCACTCCCCTGGCCGCCATCTTCGAGCGGTGGCCGGTCACCAGGAAAGGACAGGAACCGTGAAGATCTACGTCACCAGCGTGTTCGTGGACGACCAGCAGAAGGCCCTCGAGTTCTACACCGACGTGCTCGGCTTCACCAAGAAGCACGACATCCCGGTGGGCGGCGACGCCCGGTGGCTGACGGTCGTCTCACCGGAGGACCTCGAGGGCACGGAACTGCTGCTGGAGCCGGACGGGCACCCCGTGGTCGGGCCGTACAAGAAGGGGCTGGTCGCCGACGGCATTCCGGCCACCTCGTTCCAGGTCGCGAACGTGCAGGCGGAGTACGAACGGCTGCGCGGGCTGGGCGTGACGTTCACGCAGGAGCCGATGGAGGCAGGCCCGGTGACCATGGCGGTCTTCGACGACACCTGCGGAAACCTGATCCAGATCGTGACCCCGGCCTAGTCGCACTTTGTCATGATCGAGCGAGGTCGGCGGAGAGTCGGGATTAAGGACTGGGCGGTGCTGGAGATCATGGCCGCACACGGCAGAACCAAGAGGGTGCGCCGACAGGCAGGGGAAGGCTTGAGGGAGCTTCGTCGATGACACCACTCTGTGGCGTGTTCTGGCGTGCTGATCATACGTCCCGCTCCTCGCCGCCGACGCGGTGAGTGCCGCGCCGTCGCCACTCACCGACCGGGAGACGGAAGTCCTCGCCGCGGCGGGGCCGGACACACCTATCAGAGATGTCGCGCGGGCCGTGTTCCTCTCACCCGGTACGGTCCGGAACTACCTGTCCGCCATCACGGCGAAACTCGGGACGACGACCCGCGCTGACCGCTTTCCTGCGTCGACCGAATAAGGACGGAAAGCGGAGCGGAAGAAGTCGGTAAGTCGCTCTCGGCACTGTGGGACCTGTTCAAGGCGCAGCACCGCACCGGCTGGAAGATCTGGTCTCGCGATTTTGTCGTACCGATCTGTCTAACTCTGTCGCATGCGCCGGATCTGGTTCGTCGCATGGATATGGAGAGACGCGAAATGTCCCAGTTGATGGAACGGCACGGCTATCTCGGACCTGGCGACCCCGGCTATGACGAGGCGCGCAGGACGCTCAACCCGGACCTGGACCCGCGGCCGGCCCTGGTCGCCGAGGCCCGGGAGGCGGAGGACGTGGTGGCCGCCGTGCGCGTGGCCCGGGAACTCGATCTGGCCCTGACCGTGCGGGCCACCGGGCACGGCACCCATGTCGCCTGCGACGAGCGGGTGCTGCTGCTCAGAACGTCCAACATGAGCTCGGTCACCATCGATCCGGAGCGCCGGACCGCTCGGGTCGGCCCGGGGGCGCGCTGGGGTCAGGTGATCGCCTCCGCCGCGCCGTACGGGCTGGTGCCGCTGGCGGGGTCGCACCCCGATGTCGGCGTGATCGGTTACACCCTCGGTGGTGGCCTCGGCTGGCTTTCCCGCCGGTACGGCTTCGCCGCCGACAGCGTGCTCCGCGCCGAGATCGTCACCTCGGAGGGGCGAATGATCACGGCCGACCCGGACCACCACGCCGACCTGTTCTGGGCGCTTCGCGGGGGTGGCGGTGGCTTCGGGGTGGTCACCGCGCTGGAGTTCCGGTTGTATCCGGTGCCCGTGGTGTACGCGGGGGCGGCGACGTTCCCGGTCGAGCGGGCGGCCGAAACCCTGGCGTTCTACCGCGACTGGTGCGCGACCGCCCCGGACGAGGTGAGCACGGCCCTCGTGCTGACCCCTCAGTCTCTGACGATCAAGGCCATGTGCGCGGGACCCACCGACCTGCTGCGCCCTCTGTGGGCGACGGCGATCACCGACACCATGGCCCCCATGCCGTTCGGCCAGGCCGCGATGGGCGGCACCGCCGCCCGCCACCTCGACCTCTTCCCCTCGCTGCCGGACGCCACCATAGACACCCTGGTCAGGGCCGGCCGGGAGGCCACCGTGGAGGTGCGTCACTGGGGTGGCGCGCTGGCCAAGCCCGGCGGCCCGGTGAGCCACCGCGACACCCGGTTCTCCGTCATCGTGGATGCCCAACTGCCCGGCGTGGCCGAGACGCTCGCGCCGTACGCGGGCGGGGGCGTTTTTCTCAACTTTCTCTCCGACACGAGCCGGACGGCCGACGCGTACACCCGTGACGACTACAACCGGCTCATCGACGTGAAACGTGCCTATGACCCGGCCGATCTGTTCCGGACCGGCCACCGAATCCCGCTGTGAGGCACCCACCCGCGGGCTCGGCTCAGCCGGTGCGGGCGGTGAGCCGTTGGCGGTGCCATTCGCGCCAGGTCAGCCAGGCCACGAGCAGGTCGAAGATGGTCAGCGCGATGAGCCAGCCGGCCGGGGCGAGGCTGATGCGATAGAGCTGATAGACGATGAAGACGAGCAGGAACGCGACCATCCATGGGTAGGCCCACAGCCGATTACGCAACAGCGCCGTCACCAGGATGACTTTGACGATGCCGTGCAGGAGGAGATAGACGGCGGCGAACCCGACGGACGCGCCGGTCAGCCCGTGGCCCATCCGCAGCAGGTGGGTGGCGACGAAGTCGTGGGGGTCTTCGGACAGTTCGTGGCGGGTCAGCGCGGCGAGGATGTGGTTGATCGTGGCGGGGGTGGCCACGAGGAGAAGGAGCCCGCCAACGAGTTCGATGATCCCGTCGAGCCCTTTGAGGATGATGCTGATCTGGAAGGTACGGTCCAGCCCGCCTCGGGGTTTGAACCAGGTCACGCGCTCCTCCTCTCGCGACAGAGACGCCCGCACTACTCAGTTGGTCACCTTGAGCTCTCGGATGACTCCGGCGCCTGCGCCGGGGATGTTGTTCCAACCGCGAATCTTTTGGGCGACTTTCCGCACTCGCTCGTCGGTGGGCGGGACGCCGATCTCGAAATGTGCCTCGTCCGGAGCGGAGAAATCGCCACCCCACTGCACGACACCCTCACACTCGGCAAGGATATCGCGGATGACGGCGGCCTCGTGTGGATAGAATCCGTTTCTGACGCCAGGTGGATAATGGCCGGCGCGAATGTCTATCGCGGTGCCGGAGGCGTGGTTGAGTTCACGCCTTTTAACTTTGTCGGGACTTTTGAAGCCAATGACCTCGCCTGGGCGCAGGGTGTCGATCTCGTAGTGGAATCTCCGGACGACATGGACCAGGATTACTTCGACATGCCCTATGGCCACGTCGATTTCGAATCCCGTGCCAGGCACAGGACGCGTCCACACGCTGCCTCCGGCATTGGCGGCGGTGTTGATCAACCAGCCGTTCGGAGACTTCGCGCCGGGCACGATCTCGGCGTGGGCACGTCGCGCCTTGGAGACGCGATCTTCGCTGGGGATGGCGGGATTGTCGGAGCTTGCGATAGAAGGCTGCGCGAAGATCGCGCCCGTACCTGAAACGATGGCGATGCCGGCCGCAGATCGCAGGAATGCGCGCCGTGACGAAACCATGCTAACCCTTCCCATCTGAAGCGTTCTTCGCGGTTTCCCTGGGGAATCGGAGAGGTGTCAGCGCAACTGCGCGAAATACTTCTCAAACACCCGGTACACCCCGAGCTTGAGGTAGCTGTGCGCGTCGACTGTGTCGCCGAACCCCTGGTAGCGCGCCAGCAGCAGGCGCGTGAACTCGTCGGAGTAGTCGAGCGACGGCCGGGGGATCTGGATCGGCGGGTCGCTTTCGTACTTGCGGATGTCGGTCGCCGCGTGGATCAGCACATGCGCTGCCGTGCTGATGTTGAAGTACGCGTCGTTGCGCAGCTTCTGCCAGATCTCCCAGATGTGCGCGTCGCGGCTGATGTCCTTAAGCTCACCGGTGATGATCCCCTGCTGAATGCAGTAGTTCCGGGCGTTGATCGCGACGTACGCGAAGATCTGTCCGAGACCCGTGCTGCCGTCACGCTTGATCCACTGGTCCGTGGGATCCCAGTCGTGGCCCGTGTGGTACTGAATGACGCCGTCGTCGGCCAGCCCGTCGAGGACCGTACGCTTGCGGATCTCCCAGAAGATCGGCACGGTGATGAGCGCCTTGCGCATCCGTAGCGCCCGGGCGAGGCCGGTCGTGAGCGCGTCGTAGCTCATCGCCAGGTTGAGCGCCTCGGTCGTCGAGTAGATCTCCCCGATGTTCTCGAGAATGCCGCCGCCACGCTCGGGAATGCCCTGGGACTCCAGGTACTGCTGCATGTCCGCCAGCAGCGCGGGCATGAGCGCGTAGTCGAAGCCGTAGTCCTGCCCGTTGGTCCACTGGCCCTCGTCGAAGGTGTTCTGCCCCCAGTCGCGACCCGACACGATGTTGTTGTCGATCTCGATGCGCCCGTCCCCGGAGCCGATCGTGATCGTGGCGATCTGGTCGAACGCCCAGTCCTGCGGCAGCGGATACCCAAGGTTGCCGGAGTAACCGGTGGACATGTCCGAAACGAAGCTCGCCGAGGTCAGCCCGGCGGCGGCCACGCGCGAGCAGATGTTGCGCGGGCCGTAGACGCCGATGCGGTAGACGCCGCCGTACTGATCCATCGTGTCCTTGACCCCGCGGAAGTACGGGATGACCCGCTCGGTCACCTCGTAGTCCAGGGCGTCGAAGTCCACGGCGAAGTAGATGCGGGTGCCCCCCTTGAAGCCGTAGAAGCGTGCGCGGTCGATCGCCGCCAGCGCGTCGGACGCCCCCTGATCGGCGCGGAAGTAGCCCGCCGAGTCACCGAAGGTCTGGTAGATCGGGAAGCAGCGCAGCCCGTTCCCGGCGATCGTGCTGAGCTCGCCCAACTGGAGCATCTTGTTCAGGGACGTGTGGGGGACGTTGGACAGGTACCGGCCGACCACCTGGTAGCCGGCCGCGCGCAGGGTCTGCGCGCGGGCCGGGGTGATCTCGGTGACGCAGTCGACCGCCTGTCCCGGCCGGGTCGCGTCGCCGGTGGAGACGAGGAGGGACGCCCACGTCTGGAAGTCCCCCTTCCCGGTGACGGGGAGCTTCGCGAAGTCCTGGAATTCGCTGACGAGCCCCGACAAGTCCGACGTGAAGGTGTCGATGAACGTGGCACCGCTGCGCTGGTTGAAGACCATCGCGGCGGAGAACAGCTGGACCCAGCGCCCGGTCGACCCGACCGACAGCGTGTTGGCGCGGAGCCCGGCCTGCGTGCCCGGCCCGAAGACGCCGGTGGCCTGCGCGTCGGTCATGCCGATCTGGAACTGCACCGCCAGCATGAGCGCCTTCTGCACATCGCGGGAGAAGAAGCCGTCGCAGGGGATGAGGAAGAAGTTGGCGCGCTGGACGTAGCTGGCGTTCATCCACTGCTGGATGGACCGGACGATCCCGCTGCCGTTCCCCACGACGACGTAGGCGTCCATCGTCAGCAGTGCCTTGAACAGCTTCGGGACCATCGCGGCGCCCGGGAAGGTATCGGCGACGCCCGCGTTCGACTTCAGCTGCTGTACCGCCGTCGCGACGCGGCCGTTGTAGTTCCCGGAGGGCAGGTTGAAGGTGTCCACGTCCCCGCCGTCGTAACCCTTGCAGTACAGGCCCGCCTGGATGATCCGGATGATGCGGCTGGCACCGCTGGTGGAGCCGTCGATCGACGGGTACCGGGCCGTGAGCGTCGCGAGCGTGGTGGGCCCGAAGTTGTCGGACAGAGAGGTGATGCCGAGCTCGTATTGGAGACATCGGGTCAGGGCGTACATGGTGGCCCAGCCCGTCTGCCCGTCCTCCGCGACATGGGGCATTCCGGCAAGCGAGCCGTAGACCTTGTTAATGAACTGCTGCGCCATCAAGACCATCTGATCTGCCATGGACTCACTCCTCTCGTGACGCGTTCCGGGGCCGCGCGGGGCGGTCCCGGAACGGCGTCGATGTAATCCGTCAGAACCTGCCGGTGCACGCCCAGTCGTGGCCAGAACCGGCGAGAATGCGGTCGAGGCAGGCCTTGTACGTCAGCGATCCGGCGTCGTAGAGCATCGCCGTCCAGACGGGACTGCCGAAGTAGACGCCTTGGCTGTTGTAGACAAAGCTCCGCTGGGTGCCGTTGGCCGCGTAGCCGAACCCGCCGGCCCGTACGTAGCAGCACGTCCGGGTCCACGCCGTCGCGCAGCGAGAGCTGTACCGCAGTTCCGCGTACCTGTTCTCCACGTCGTGCCGCATGACGGTCACGGCGTCGTTGCACGTCGAGCCGTTCCATACGTAGCTGTTGGGATCCTTGCCGTCACAGGCGTAGCCGCAGCCGCCCTCTTCCAGCGCGGCCGAACGCAGCGCCGCCACGGCCTTGGGGTCGGCTATGGTGTCGACGCTGCCGTCCTCGCGGACGTAGACGCGGTGCGGCAGCGTGAACGGGGTGCGTCCCGAGGCGTCCACGGCGGCCGAAGCCTCAGGGCCGTCCATCGTGCCGCTCACCGTGGCGGCGGTCGCGCCCGTGGTCGTGAACGACGTCCCAAGCAGCACGGCCAGCGCAGCCACCAGGACGCCGGCCCGACCATGTCGGGCAAGTCTCTTCAGCATGTGCACTCCTTTGGGTCGGTGTTTCTTGGGGGATACGACCTACCGAATGGATGGGATATGGAGCCGCCGAAAAGTACGCATCCGTAATCCCGGGCTTGGGAGGAGCATCGGATACGGCGGTATATGTGAGGTATAGGGCCAGGTAGCGGAAGGCCCGCTTCCGCGGCGGCGGGCCATCGGCGCTCTTTGACGATGACGGCCTGCGCTCTATTCGCGCTTAACGAATTCTTGAGCTGACCGGATTCTGCTGGTTAGCTGTGTGCGCGGTGCGGCAAATGGGGCGGATTCGGGGGGAAACGGCCATGGTGCAGTTGCGGCTTCTGGGACCGATCGAGTTGTCGACTGCCACGCACGTGGTGGACCTCGGGCCGCGCAAGCAACAGGCGGTTCTCGCGGCGCTGCTGGTGGACGCGGGCAGTCCGGTGCCCATCGAGAAGATCATCGACCGGGTCTGGGGCGACGCCCCGCCCATGACGGCTCGGGGCGCCGTACACAGCTACATCACCCGGCTGCGTCGGGCCCTGTCCGAGGCCAACGCCGTCGATCGCGATACCTTGGCCGTGGAATACCGGCCGGCCGGGTACGTCCTGCAGGCGCATCGTGACCAGGTGGACCTGCACCGATTCCGGCGGTTACTCGACCACGCCAGGGCCACACGCGGCGACGACCTGCGGAGAGCGGAGCTGCTGCGGGAAGCGCTGGGCCTCTGGCGGGGCCAGCCGCTGACCGGCCTGACCGGTGCCTGGGCGGAATCTGTGCGCCGGGAGGCGACGCAGCTGCGCCTGGGCGGCGTGCTGGACCTGGCGCCGATCGAACTGGCGGCGGGCGGCGGCAACGCCATGATCGAGCAACTGCGGGTGTTGCTCGATGAGCATCCGCTGGTCGAGCCGCTGATCGCCACGCTGATTCACGCGCTGGTCGCCGCGGGGCGGAACGCCGAGGCCCTGGAACTCTATGCCGAGACGCGTCGACGCCTGGCGGACGAACTGGGCGCCGATCCGTCGCCCGAGCTGCGGCAGGCATACCATGCCGCCCTTAACGGGGATCGCCCGCCGAGCCCGGTGGAGCGCTCGCCTAAGCCACGACATGGGCCCGCTTTGCTCCCCGCCGACGTGCCGGGCTTCACCGGGCGTGCGGCCGCGCTGGCCCGACTCGATGACATGGCGGCGGCGCCGGACTGGGAACACACCGCCGTGGTGTCCGGAGTGCCTGGCGTCGGGAAGAGTGCCCTCGCGGTGCACTGGGCGCACCGCGTCCGCGACCGCTTCCCGGACGGGCAGCTCTTCGCCGACCTGCGCGGTTTCGACGCCACCCGGTCTGCGGTCACCAGTGCGCAGGTCGTCCGCGGTTTCCTCGCCGCCCTAAAGGTGTCAGCTCAGCAAACACCCGCGTCCCTGGACGCCCAGATCGATCTGTACCGCACTCTGATGGCCGACAAGCGGATGCTGGTCGTGTTGGACAACGCCCGCAGCGCCGAACAGGTCCGCCCGCTGCTGCCCGGTTCGCCCGGGTGCTTCGTCCTGGTGACCAGCCGCAATCAGCTCTCCGGTCTCATCGCCGGGTACGGCGCCCAACCGCTCGCGCTCGACGTGTTCACCGATGCGGAATCGACCGACCTGCTGGCCCGCCGCATCGGCCACCGGCGCGTGACGGAGGATACGCAGGCGGCGGAGCGCATCATCGCCTCGTGCGCCAGGCTGCCCCTGGCCCTGGTGATCACGGCGGCCCGGGCCGTCACCCGCCCGACGTTCCCGCTGCGGGTGCTGGCGGACGAGCTTCAGCAGGCCGGAACCAGCCTGGACGCCTTCCACAGCGACGACCCGGCCACCGACGTCCGTTCGATCTTCGACTGCTCCTACCAGGCCCTCGGCGCCGACGCGGCCGACCTCTTCCGGTGGCTGGGCGCACACCCCCGACCTGACGTCGGCCTCCCCGCGGCGGCCAGCGTGGCCGCGGTTCCACCGGGGCGAGCGCGTCACCTGCTGACCGAGCTCACCAGCGTCCACCTGCTGACCGAACATTCCCCGGACAGGTACGCGTTCCACGACCTGCTGAACGCTTACGCCATCGAGTTACACCAGCGCGCTGAAAGCAGCGCGGAACGCCACGAGGTGCTGGGCCGGGTTCTGGATCACTACCTGCACACCGCGTACCGCGCCGCCCTCCTGATGCACCCGGCTCGTGATCCCATCACGATCCCGGACGCGCGTCCCGGGGTGACCGCGGAGACCTTCGCGGACCATGACCAAGCCCTCGCCTGGTTCACCGCCGAACGGTCCGTGCTGCTCGCGTGCGTCGAACTCGCGGACGGGTCCTTCGACACCCACGCCTGGCAGCTGGCGTGGTCCATGAGCACGTTCCTCGACCGTACGGGCGCCTGGCACGACGCGCTGTCCGTGCACGAGCAGGCCCTCGCCGCCGCCGGGCGTCTCGAGGATCACCGCGCGCTGGCGTACAGCCGGCTGGGGCTTGCCCTGGCCCACACCCGACTGGGCGACACCGACGCCGCCGCCACGGAATACCGGCACGCGCTGACGCACTACGAACAGCTCGAGGATCTCACCGGTCAGGCGCACATCCACAGCAACCTCGCGCGCGTCTTCGAACAGCAGGGCCACCACGCGGAGGCGCTGAGCAGCGCCGAACACGCCCTCCGGCTCTACCGGGCAGCCGGCCACCAACTCTGGGAGGCCAGAGCGATCAGCGCCGTGGGGTGGTACCACATCGCCGTCGGAAACCACCGGCAAGCGCTCGACCACTGCCGACAGGCTCTGGACCAGCTGCGGAAGGCCGGAGACCGCGACGGCGAGTCGGCCACCTGGGACAGCCTCGGCCACGCCCACCACCATCAACGAGAGTACGACCAAGCCGAGACCTGCTACCGGCGCGCGCTGGCCATGCACCAACAAGACGGAGATCGCTACAACGAGGCCCTCGTCCTCACCCACCTCGGGGACAACGACAAGGCCGCAGGCCAGACCTCTGCCGCCCGTTCGCACTGGCGCCGGGCGCTGACCATCCTGACCGACCTGCGCCATCCCACCGCCGACGACGTACGGTCCCGGCTGCAGGCACCAGGCACGAGCTCGTAGGCGGCTGGTGGAACAAATATGGAACGGGATGGAACGGGATGGAACGGTCTAATAGTAGACCGATTTGGAAAGGATCCCATGAAATTCAATCGTGGCCCCATCGCGACGAGTCTGGCCGCCGGTACGACGGCACTCGGCGCGCTGGCCGTCGTCTTCACATCAACCCCGGCCCAGGCGATCCCCACTCTTCCGACCCCTTCGCCACAGGTACTCAACGTCTACAGCTTTTACGATTCACCCAACGGGAAACTCGTCGGCCAAAGGTGGAATGGCTGCGGCGACGCACCGGGCAGCTGGGGCATACAGACCAGTCACGGCGGATATAACACCGCGCCCTGCGGCTAAAGCTGGTCCGAGGTTCTGATTCTGGCTGTGGTGCGGTGCCCTGATCCCAGGCGGGCACTCATCCTCCAGGGGCGTAACCGTCGCACGGGGCGAGGATGTGCGGCGAGCGCGTATTACGGCGTACTCACTATGTGGCCCATCCGCTGGAGTGACGGGGTGATGGTAGGTCGGGCGGCCGAACTGGCCACCGTTCGCAGCATGGTCGACGGGGTGCGACGAGGCCGGGGCGGGGTTCTGCTGGTCAGCGGGGAGGCGGGCATCGGGAAGAGCCGCCTGCTCCGCGAGGCCGCCGAGCGGGCCCGGGACGCGGGGCTGGCCGTGGCGACCGGACGTGCCGTGGAGGGGGGCGGTACCTATCGCCCGCTGAGCGAAGCGCTGGGCGCGCTGCGGAGCGCCACCCCGCACCTGCTCGTCCCGGCGGGAGACGAGTTGCGCTGGCGGCACACGCTGACGCGCGAAGCGGTGCTGGCAGGCGTGACGCCGCCCGAGCGCGCCGCGGTGGCCCGCCGCGCCGCCGACGTGCTGCTGAGCCGTGGGGAACCGGCGCGCTGCACAGCGCGGAGGATCACCTGGCGCGGGCGTCGGCTACCAGCACGCTGCGACCCACGGTGGTGATCGAACACGTCCGTCTGCTCACGCTCCTCGGTCAGGCGCCCGCCGCGCTGGAGGCCGGTACCGGGGTGCTGGCCGAGGTGGTGGGCGACCAGCATGCCGAACTGTGCCTGCGGCTCGCCGAAGCGGCCATCGTCGCACGTCGCTGGGGCGAAGCCGACAGGTTCATCGAACGGGCGGGGCGGGCCGGCGACGCCCAGGCGCTGGTCCTGGCCGCCGACTCCGCGTTCGGCGCGGGAGATCTGCGGCGGGCGGCCGACCTGGCAGCGACGGCCGCCCGCCGGGCGGGACACGAGGCGCGCTGGGAGACGATGTGCCGGGCGCTCACGACTCTGGGTCGGTGCGCCATGCGCCATGACGCCGCATCGGCGCGCGTCGCCTATGCACGCGCCTCGCAGACCGGCGCGGAACACGGCCTGATTCCGGCGCGGGTCACGGCCCTTCTCGGCCTTGGCGCGGTCGAACTGCTCGACCACGCGGCCACGCCCGCACCTGTTGAGGCGCGCGAACTCGCCCGGCGTACCGGCCTGCTCGCCGAAGTGATCTGGAGCGAACTGCTGCTCGCGGACTCCGTGATCACCGCCGAAGGGCCGCAGGCGGCTCAGGGACTCGCCCAGAGCGCGGCCGAGCGGGCCGGCCGGTTGCGGCTGCCCGGCCTGGAGGGCATGGCCAAGGTGTTCGTCGCCATGGGCCACGCGGTGGCGGGCGATACGCCGGGCATGCAGGCCGTACTCGCCGGGGCCGTCGACCGCCCGCCGAGGTCACCGCCCTGGCACAGGCGACCCGCGGACTGCGCCATCTGCTCTCCCGCGACCTGCGAACCGCGTCCGCGCTGCTCGACGACGGCATGCGGGTACTGAACGGCCGCGACGAGGCAGCCCTCGTACCGCATTGGGGCATGTGGGCGCTGCTGCGGACCGTGCTCACCGACCGCGACACCGAGGCCCGCGAGACGCTGCGCCCATCCCCGGCCATGATGCGGGTGGTCAACCGCGCCGGGCTGCAGTACGCCGACGCGGTCGCCGAAGGGCGGACCGGCCAGCCCGAGCGGGCCGCCGCACTGTTCGCTGACGCCGACCAGGCTCTCGCCGAGCACCACTGGTGGCGACGCCTGCTACGGCTGCTCGCGCTGGAGGCCGCGATCGCCGACAAGTGGGGCGACCCGGTGCCCGAGCTACGCGTCGACCTGGACGCCCATGTACGCGCGGGCGAACACCAGATGGCCCGCATCTGCCGCGATCTGCTGCGCGGCGCGGGAGCGCCCACCCGGCGCGGGCGCGGCCTCGCACCGGTCCCCGCCGGCCTGCGGGCCGCCGGCGTGACCAGCCGCGAGATGGACGTTCTCGGCCTGGTCGCCGAAGGACTGACCAACGGGAAAATCGCGGAGCGCCTGGTGATCTCCCGACGCACCGTCGACACCCATGTCGCGAACCTGCTCGCCAAGACGTCCTCGGCCGGCCGCTCGGAACTACGGACCATCGCAGGCCCGATCCTGACTCGGTAGGCCCTCGACACATAGCCTTCGATAGGCAATATGACTTGCATAGCATATCACTTTGAAGTCATAATCTAATGGTGGACATCGACTGGCCAGCCGACTTCGGCAACTGGCTCGACCGGCTCGAAGCCGATGCACGCGCGGGCGATGAACACTCACGCCTCATGTTGGTCTTCACAGCCCGCGCATTGGATCAGCTACGAAACCTGTCCGAACCACCGGATCAAGAAGAGGAGACAGCCACGCTGCGATGGGTCCGCCAGTCGCGGCGCTACCCGCTGTGGCGAGTCTCCCACGCCTACCATCCAGAGGTAGCGGTCCGGCTGATCTGCTGGTTCCCGCCCGACACCGGCAAGGCGGTCGTCGCATTGTTCGTACGAGGAGAAGCCATGACCGAGCCAGAGAACACCATGTTCGTGCGGGGTAACGAGCATCTGGATCGACTCCTGTCCGACCCACAGCTTGCTGCCGAGGTCGCCCAGGCTCACGAGGCGGCCGAAGAGATGGACCGCGCCTACGCGATGAACCTGGCGATGATCCGCAAAGCCGGGCAGATGACCCAAGTGGAAGTGGCCCGCAAACTCGGGGTCGGACAGGGGGTGGTATCCCGGCTGGAGAACCGCAACGACATGCTGTTGTCAACCCTGTACGACTACCTGATGGCCACCGGCGCCGACAGCGCGAGCATCGTGGTCACCGTCCACGGATCCCGGATAGAACTCGATCTCGGTCAACTCAGGCATACCCACCCTCACCAGCGTTCAGCTTGACCACCAAGTCGCACACGTCGTCGGCGGAGGCGGTGGCGGTGTACTGGGTGGCGACGGTCAACGGGACATCAGGGGGTCCGCCGTTTCGTCCAACGGGCACCGCTCGACTGGCCCAAACCGCATTCGTCACGAGCGGAGCCTGCCCCAACCCCTCGCCCACTATGAACGCCTCGTCCACCGCCCTTAAGCCGGCTTGCCGTTATCGATCACGCTGAGGAAGCGTCACTGAGCGAACCATGCCACGACAGAGACCATGTCGGGTTCGGATGGGGACGAGAACGCATACACGTTTACTACGCGGTCGCCGACTCTGCCGGACACCGCTCTTACTTCCTCGCCTGGTTCAGCCTGCGCTTGAGCTGTTCCTGATGCGATTTGCTGCCATTCTGGGGGCTGGAAGCCGGCGGCACCGTCTACGCGATGACCAAAGCCGGCGTCGCCGGCTTCACCCGCGCCCTCGCCCGCGAAGTCAGTAGCCGCGGCATCACCGTCAACACCGTGCAACCTGGCCCGGTCGACACCGACATGAACCCCGCCGACGGCCCGTACGCCGAGATCATCCGCGCGCACATCGCCGCCGGCCGGTACGGCACCGCGGACGAGGTCGGCAGCCTCGTCACCTACCTCGCCGGCCCGGACGCGGCCTACATCACCGGCGCGACCATCAACGTCGACGGCGGCTACGCCGCCTGACGGCCCTGGTAGTCAGCGGACCAGGCGTCCATGACAGGGCTTAGGTCGTCGTCGGGGCCTGGCGCACAGCTTCATCGACGACCGCACCCGATGGCCGCAGCCACGGCGCCGTGTCGTCATACATGCAGGCACCTTCCGGGCACTAGGCGTGTTGATGCTGATCCCCAGGGCAGTCGCCTGCGTGCATGAAGTCGCACGCCAGCAGGCCATCAGAGTGCTCGGTGCATGATGTGGAGCCCGACGTAGCCCTTCGACGGGTGCCGGAAGCCCTCCGGCAGTGTGCCCAGCACGTCGAAGCCGAGCGAGCGATACAGCTTCACGGCGTGCGCATTGGTTTCCACGACCGCGTTGAACTGCATGGCGCGGAAGCCGGCCGCCCGGGCCCACTCCAGCGTGTACTCACACAGCGCTCGGCCTATGCCCCGCCCGGAGTTCGCCGGGTCGACCATGTAGCTGGCGCTCGCGATATGCGAGCCATTGCCCCAGCTGTTGTTGTTCATCTTCGCCGTACCCAGGACCGCCCCGGCATCGTCGACAGCGACAACCGTCCGGTTCGGGGCTGACAGAAGCCACCAGTCGCGGCCCTGCTCCTCGCCGAGATCGATCGGATAGGTGAAGGTCTCGCCCGCAGCGACGATCTTGTGGAAGAAGGGCCAGATGGCAGGCCAGTCCGCCGCGATGGCTTCCCTGATCATCATGCGAGCAGGATGCCAGCACCTATCGCGCGCCCACCAATGCATTTCGTTACTTCACCCCGCCTGGGTGATGCCCCGGCCCTGGGCCTACTGGACGAGATCGTCGAGCCGTCGGAGCTGACAGACGCCGTGATCAGGCTGGTGCATCGGTGGACCCGGCCCGGGGCGTACATCTCCAACGGATTCCCCGCCTAGAAGAAGCCGAAGAATTCGGGCGTCTTGAAGGTGCGCTTCGCCCCGGTTCGGGGATCTGTGGAAATGATCTTCGCGTAGAGTTCGTCCCCGCCTCCCAGGTCTTCGTTGAGCGCGTGCGAGGAGGGGTAGGAGTCGATGTCGGCGCTGAGTCCGCTCTCCGTCGAAGCCCACACGCGGGTCTGGACGGGGATATAGGCCTGGAAGTCATCCAAGTACTCCCCGCCGTCGGATCCCCACAGCTCGGCTTTGAAGAGGTAGCGGCTGGCGTTGATGATCGTCTGGGCTTCCTGCTTGCTCAACTTGCGCAGGTCGATGCCAAGGTGGAGCAGGTACTTTCCACTGCTGGTCTTGCTGATCTCGATGCATGCGTTGTATTCGGCGGTGTAGTTGCACCGCGGTGCGGCGGAGGCGGGCCCCGCCATCAGGACGATGCCGACGGCGGGCGCCGTGGCTATGGCAAGCGCCTTCATGAGGCGGCGCTTCAAGCGACCGTGGGGCCGCTGTTCTGTCGTGATCATCGTGCTCTCCAGGTGATTCGGGCGCCTTCTCGGACGGCGGCACCTCACCACCAGGGCGTGACACAACGGGACACGACGGGACACGACTTGGAACTGCGCGACCGGCTGCTGTCGCCAGAGCGGCCCTTCACACGTTTCCCGCGCTTTCCGGTGAGCTGCTCGCTTCGGGCGAGGAGCTCAGCCTGCTGCGCCGACAGTGGACAAGCCTCTATCGTGCTGCCGTGACTCCCCTTGATGCTCACCTCGACGAGCTGATCGCGCAGGCGATCGTGGATGCCTACGACGAGCACGAACAGCTTTCCGGCTTCCATGTCATGATCGAGGACAACCTCGCGGTACCGTTCGAGACGACCGTGCTGGACATCCCGGTCACCGTGAAAAAGATCGAGCACCAGTTGGGGACCGGCATCGCCGCGATCTGCCACCGCGGGCGACATCGCCAAGCCATCGGCATCCTCGACCTGCCCCTCCCCGAGCCGCGTCCGGCCGGGGCCGAGTGGATCGACGCGTACCGGCGCTGGGCCGGGTGAGTACGTGAGCGAGTATCAGTACTACGAGTTCCTGGCAGTCGACCGCCCGCTGACCGACCGGCAGCAGGCCGAGGTCCGCGCCCTGTCCACCCGCGCCAGGATCACCGCCACCAGTTTCACCAACGAATACCACTGGGGGAACTTTCACGGCGACCCGCAGGCGATGATGGAGCGCTACTACGATGCCCACCTCTACCTCACCAACTGGGGCACCCACCAGGTGATGCTCCGCCTCCCCGCCGCGCTGCTCGACCCGGCCGCCGTCGAGCGGTACTGCGTCGGCGAACAGGTCACCGCGTGGACCTCCGGCGAGCACGTGATCCTGGATATGACCAGCCAGGAGGAAGAGGAATACTGGGAAGAGGACGTCGAGCGCTCCCTGTCGGCGATCGTCGGAGTCCGCGCCGAGCTGGCCGCCGGTGACCTGCGCCCGCTGTATCTGGCGTGGCTGTCCGCCTATGGGGCGTGGGAACGGGACGAGGATGCCTTCGACTACTCCGACGAGGACGAGCTCGAACCACCCGTCCCGCCGGGACTCGGCTCCCTGACCGCCGCCCAGCGTGCCCTGGCCGATTTCCTGCGCCTGGATGACGACCTCCTCGCCGTCGCGGCCGAAGCCAGCCCGGCAGCACAAGCCGTGGGACCAGACCGGGCCGCCCTGAGCGCCTGGATCCGCGACCTGCCCGCCACCAGGAAGGACGCCCTGCTGCTGCGAGTCGCCGAAGACGACGCCGCCCGTGTGCGGCTCGAACTGCTCGCCACGTTCCGCGGCAAGAACGGGACTGTTGCCGAGCCGAAGCCGGGCCGTACGGTCGCCGAACTGCTGGACGCCACCGCCAACCGCCGGCACGCCCGCGAGCAGCAGGAAGCCGCCCTCCTCGCCGAGCAGCAGGCGCACCGTGAACGCGAGCGCGCGGCGGCCCGCAAGCGCCACCTCGACGAGCTCGCCCAGGACGTCGAAGCGGCCTGGGCGCGAGTGGAGTCCCTCATCGACACCAAGAAGCCCCGCGACTACGACCAGGCCGTCGATCTCCTGCGCGACCTGCAAGCTGTCGCCTACCGCGACGATCGCATCGAGACGTTCACCAAGCGGTTCACCCACCTGCGGGAACAGCACTTGAGCAAGCCCAGCCTGATCAAGCGGTTCAACAACGCCGGACTCATCCCGGACTGAGCTGACCGGTGCCATCCAAGGCACCCTTCGCACGGCCGCCCAGCATCTCGTCGACCCGTCGCATCTCACGTACCACAGAATGATCTCCGCGAACGGCTCGACGTCGACGTCATCCGGCCCACGGTCAGCGGGCAGCAGCAAACTCGCGCGGTTGGCCGAGCCGGATGAGCCCCTCACAGGGAATGGAACCGGTGGTACCGCGCCGCGATCCCCCTGGTAGAAGAACGCTACGCCGCATACCGCGCCGAGAAGGAGAAGGAAGAGGACGGACGATGAGCGAGTTCGTGAAATGGTCCGACGCCAAGGCCAAGATCCGTGACATCGACCCCGACTGGGACTCCCCCGAGCGGGTCGCCGCCCGGGAGGCCAGCCGCGAGCAACTGCGGGCAGAACTGCGCGGCACCCAGCTCGCCGAGATGCGCAAGCGTCTGGGTATGTCCCAGAAACTTCTCGCCGAGCGAATGGGCATCTCCCAGGCACGCATCTCCCAGATCGAACATGGCCAGATCGGCGGCCTGGACACTGTTCGCGCCTACGTCACCGCGCTGGGGGGGAACACTGGACGTCGTGGCTGACTTCGGCGACCACTCGGTGAAAGTCGCCTGACCTTTGGGCGATGGCTCGCAGTTGCTCAGTGCTTCCAGGAAACGTTCCAAGGAGGGAAACCGGCCTAGCCTGGGACGGGCGGGCCGAGCTGTACGGCCAGCAGGGCTGGCCCGGCGTCACCGCTGCGGTGAGGCCACCCAGGCGGCGATCTGCGTACGCGAATGGAATCCGAGCTTGTTCAGGATGCTGCGGACATGGCTGTCGACGGTGTGCTCGGAGATGAACAGCCGGGCCCCGATCTGCTTGTTGCTGAGGCCCTCGGCGACCAGCTGCGCGACCTGCGCCTCCCGCCTTCCCAGCGGCGGTGTGGCCGGATCCGCCGGCGCGGCCTCGGCGTCGGGCGCGGGCTCGCCAAGCGCCAGCCTGATCGCGGCGTCGCGGCTGAGTCGTTTCCCGCTTTCGAACTCCTTCTCGAACCCGGGATCGCCGAGCGCCGTCCTCGCCGCCTCCCCGGCCGTGGTCAGCAACGGGCCGAGGAAGGTCATGACGCGGGCACCGACTCCCGCCCGGACGGTCTCCCCCGCCCCGAGCAGCCGGGCCGCGAGCCGCGCCCGGCCGGTCATCGCGGCGTGGCAGCCTAGGGCGTCGAGCAGGTAATACTGCGCCACGCGGTCGTCGATCCGCTCGGCGATTCGCAGACCCTCCGTGAACAGCGGCTCGGAGCCGTCGAGATCACCGGCCATCAGCATGGCGGAGCCGAGGTTCAGCAGCATCATGCCGAGGCTGTAGTCGTCGCCCACGTGGCGGCTGAGACGCACGCCCTCCCCCGCCGCCGCGCGGACCGCGTCGACGTCCCCGGCGTACAGGCCGGTGAAGGCGCGTGCCTGGAGCAGCATGAGCGTGGCCGGTAGGTCTCCGGCGTCGGCCATGGCGGTTTGGGCTTCGGCGGCCAGGCGGAGCACCGACGCGCGGTCTCCGGTCATGCTGGCGGCGATCGAAGCCAGGGAGAGTGATTGGGACAGCAGGCTGTGCTGGCCCGCCTCCTGGGCCGCCGCCACCGCCTGTTCCAGCGCGGGACCGGCGGACGCGGGATCCGATTGCAGGACGGCCAGGAATCCACGCATGAAATACGCCTGGGCGCGGGTCCGCAGGCCGCCGCCATCGAAGGCGAGCAGTTCGTCGAGCCATCGGGCGCCTTCTCCGGTGGCCCGCGTGATCCAGTACCAGCCGAGTGAGTAGGCCAGGCCGATTCCGTGCGCGGATGCCTCCGGTGTCAGGCATTTCCGCAGGATGAACCGGACATTGTCGATCTCCAGATCCATCCATTCGAGCCACTCGACGAGCCGGAACCGGGCTTCGGCCGCGGATCGCCGGCATCTCGCGCCGTAGTATTCGGCGCATCGCCGTTCGAGGGTCTCCTCCTCGCCGGCCTCCCGCAGTTTGATGGCGGCGTACTCGCGCATCGTCTCGTGCAGGCGGTAACAGGCGAAACCCTTCGCGTCCTCCTTCATCACCAGCGATTTGCCCACCAGCGACGACAACACATCGAGCGCCGGCACGTCACCGTAGGCGCAAACCGACTCGATGTCGTCGAGCGTGAACCGTCCCGCGAACACGCACAACCGCCGCAGTAGCGCCTGCTCGCCCGCCTCCAGCAGGTTGTGGCTCCAGTCAATGGTGGTCCGGAGCGTCTGCTGGCGCGGCAGCGCGACGCTTCCCCCTCCGGTGAGCAGCCCGAACCGGTCGCTCAGGCGCTCGAGGATCTGCTCCGCGCTGAGCACCCGCGTCCTGACCGCCGCCAGCTCGATCGCCAGCGGCACCCCGTCGAGACGACGGCACAGGTCGGCCACGGCCGCCTGATTGGCGGCGGTCAACTCGAACCTGCCGGAACCGGCCGCGGCCCGTTCCACGAACAGCGTGACCGCCTCGTTCTGCCGCAGCCGCGCGAGCGGCACGTCCGCGGCCGGCAGATCGAGCGGAGGAACCGGCACCACATGCTCACCGGGCACCGCGAGCGGCTCCCGGCTGGTGGCTATCACCCGCACGCCCGGCGCCGCCTTCATGACCTCCGCCACCAGCCGGGCGGCCCCGGCGAGCAGGTGCTCGCAGTTGTCCACCACCAGCAGCAATTTCTTGGTTCCCAGGTACGACCGCAGCAGCGCCAAGGGCTCGGCCGCCGCCTGATCCCGCAGATCCAGGGCCGCCATGACGGCCTCCCCGACCAGCGCGGGATCCCGCACTTCGGCGAGTTCGACCAGCCACGCGCCGTCCGGGAACGCGCGCCCGAGTTCGGCCGCGGCCCGGACCGCCAGCCGGGTCTTGCCGACGCCGCCAGGACCGGTGAGGCAGACCAGGCGTGCCTCGGTGAGCTTCTTCCTGACTTCTGCCAGCTCGCGGCGGCGGCCGATGAAGCTGGTCGTCTCGGCCTGCAGGTTGCCCGGGCGGCGCGGAGGTCTGGCCATGGTTGAAACGGAGACTACCCCGGCACGCGTACCGACGGAGGAATCACGAATTTCATTGATTTCGGCGTTTCCGCGTGCCGCCTAGGCTGGCGAGCAACGATTCGGCTACCGGGCGTGACCGGCCGAGGTGAAGTGAGGCCATCATGAAGGCAATCCGCTACCACGCTTACGGTCCGCCGGAGGTGCTCCGGCTCCAGGAGGTGGATCCGCCCGCCGTCGGCGACGACGAGGTGCTCATTCGCGTACGCGCGGCCTCGGTCAACCCGCTGGACTGGCACTTCATGCGGGGTGCGCCATACCTGGCCCGGCTGGCGTGGGGCCTCACCCGCCCCAGGGGCACCTCCCTGGGCGCGGACCTGGCGGGGCACGTCGAAGCCGTGGGCCGCGACGTCACTGAGTTCAAGCGCGGTGACGAGGTGTTCGGCAGCAGGGGCCTGTCCACCGCAGAACGCGCGGCGGCCTTCGCCGAGTACGCCACCCTGCCCGCGAGCGGCGCGCTGCTCAAGAAGCCGGCGAACCTGACCTTCGAGCAGGCGGCGGCCGTCCCGGTGGCGGCGCTGACCGCCTTGCAGGCACTGCGCGGCCGGGTAAGGCCGGGGCAGAAGGTCCTGGTCAACGGCGCGGCGGGCGGGACGGGGACGTTCACGGTGCAGCTCGCCAAGACGATGGGGGCCGAGGTGACGGGGGTGTGCAGCACGCCGAACGTCGGGCTTGTCCTGTCGATCGGCGCCGACCATGTGGTCGACTACACCAAGGAGGATTTCACCCATTCGGGGAAGCGCTACGACCTGCTGGTCGACCTGGTGGGGAACCGGAGGCCGGGGGAATGCCGACGCGTTCTGGCCCCCAGGGGGGTTCTGGTGGGAGCCGCGCCGTCCAAGGGCCAGTGGATCGGCCCGGTGATCGGGATGCTCCGGGTGATTCTCCTGTCGCGGATGGTGAGCCAGACGATGCTCACCTTCCTGGCCCAGATCAGCAAGGACGACCTCACCGAGCTGCGCGAGCTTCTCGAAGCCGGGAAGATCACACCGATCATCGACAGAACCTATCCGCTGACGGAATTGCCCGAGGCCGTCGCTTACCTCGAGACGGGACGCGCCAGGGGAAAGGTCGTCATCACGATGTGACCGGTCAGAACGGCGTGCGTTCCAGCCAGGTGGCCCAGACGTCTTCCGCACCGAAGACTTGCACGTCGGTGGCCGGGCGGCGGAGCAGGGCCAGCAGTAGATCCACCGCGCGCCCGCGCACGGCCGTCGTGGCCTTGCCGTGGCCATGGTCCCAGGTGACACCGCCCTCCCCACCCTTGATCATCCATTCACCGGACGGCCCGAGGTCGTCGGTGGCGTGGATATGGAGGGTGACGCCGGGATCGAGCGAGGCCGGCCGCCCGAGCCGCTGCGTGTCGGCCACCATGTCGAGCCATTCGCTGATGCCGTCCGCGGCCAGCGGGGCCGCCAGCTCGTAGGGCACGCCCAGCGCGAGCGCGGCGTCCGCCCGGTGCACCGTCGCCTCGTGCAGCCTGCGCCGCACCCACCAGGCCGCCGGACGCGGACCGAAGAACGTCCAGGCGGCGGTGTCCGCGCCGATGTCCGCGATCGCGTCGGCGAGGGCGCGCGGTCCGCCGTGCAGCCACCTGATGGCGCCGTCGGGATCCGCGGGCGGCTTTCCGTCCCGGACCGTACGGGGATCGAGAAACTCCTCCACCCGGTCCCGCACGATCTGGGCCGCCCAACGGTCACCCCGGCCGACATGCCGGAACAGCTGCTGAAGCGTCCAACCCGGACAGGTCGGCACCGGCGTCGCCGGGTCCGCGTCGCGGATCAGCTCACCGAACAACATGTTCTGCTCAACCAGGGCTGCGGCGTAGTCCACGGCGAGATCCTCTCCTGCAACAACCAGAACATGCGCATCAGACCATACGCGCCGTCTTGTGCTCCAGCCAGTTCACGCGATAGAAACGTGGCAATACTTCAATCCTTGATACAAGTATTACGCAGCGAGAGAGAGCGCTCTCGTGGTCCTGCGGTGTCGGCCGCCGTTGAAGGATCTCCGCACCCCCCAATGGCCGTCCAGGAAGCGCTGCACAGCAGTGGAAAGGACCTGTATGACGACCCACCTGCACATCGGTCGGGCGTTCACGTTCGGTGTCGTGCTGGCGACCGCGGTCATGACGGCGGGACTGCCCGCCACGGCCGCCTCACACCACGGCACCCCTGATCTCGGGCCGAACGTCACCGTCTTCGATCCGAGCATGCCCGTCACCGAAATCCAGGCGACCCTGAACGCGGCACACGCCGCTCAGGTCGACAACGAGATGGGTACCACGCGCCACGCGTACCTCTTCAAGCCCGGCTCGTACGGCACCGCGGAACAACCGCTCCAGTTCAAGGTCGGCTACTACACCGAGATCGCCGGCCTGGGCGCCTCCCCCACCGACGTCGTCATCAACGGCAAGGTCGAGGTCTACAACCGCTGCCTGGCGGACGGCGGCACCGGCAACTGCCTCGCGCTCGTCAACTTCTGGCGCACCCTGTCCAACCTGTCGATCAACATCAACGCGGCCGGCCAGGACGGCTGCCGGTCGTCGGCGAACTTCTGGGCCGTCTCCCAGGCGGTGTCCCTGCGCCGTCTCAACATCAGCGGCGGCAACCTGTCGCTGATGGACTACTGCACCGCCGGCCCGCAGTACGCCAGCGGCGGCTTCATCGCCGACTCCAAGCTGCCGTCCGTCACGAACGGATCGCAGCAGCAGTGGCTGACCCGCAACAGCGAGGTCGCCGGTTGGTCGAACGCCGTGTGGAACCAGGTCTTCTCGGGCGTCGTCCGCGCACCGGACGAGACCGCGTTCCCGAGCCCGCCGTACACCACCCTCGAGACCACTCCCGTCAGCCGCGAGAAGCCCTACTTGTTCGTTGACGCGCAGGGCGATTACAACGTCCGCGTACCCGCCGCCCAGAAGGGCACACGCGGTATCACGTGGGCCAACGGCATGACCCCGGGTTATACGCTGCCGATCAGCGACTTCTTCATCGCGAAGCCGTCGGATTCGGTGAAGGTCATCAACAAAGCGCTCGAAAGCGGCAAGCACCTGCTGCTCACGCCCGGCGTGTACGACATCGAGAAGAGCATCGACATCGAGCGCCCGAACACGGTCGTCCTCGGCATCGGGCACGCCACGCTCACCGCCGTCAACGCCTCGACCCCGGTCGAGGTCGACGACGTCCCCGGCGTGATCGTCGCCGGCGTGACCATCGACGCGGGTCTCAAGAAGTCGCAGGTTCTGCTGAAGGTGGGCAAGAAGGACAAGAGGAGCCACAGCTCGGCGGACAATCCGACAACTCTGTCCGACGTGTACTTCCGCGTTGGCGGACCGCACGTCGGCAGGACCAACACCGCGCTCGAGGTCAACAGCGACCACGTGCTCATCGACCACACCTGGGTGTGGCGCGCCGACCACGGTGTCGAAGGCTTCACCGACACCCAGCGCTGGAACACCAACACCGGCCGCAACGGCGCCATCATCAACGGCGACCACGTGACCGCGACCGGCCTGTTCGTCGAGCACTTCCAGCGGCACAACACCATCTGGAACGGCGAGGACGGCACGACGATCCTTTACCAGAACGAGCTGCCGTATGACCCGCCGACCCAGGCCGACTGGATGGACGGCGATGTCGAGGGCTATGCCGGCTACAAGGTAGGCAGGCACGTGAAGAGGCACCTCCTCTACGGCGGTGGGGTCTACGTCTTCAACCAGAACAACCCGTCGATCCACACCGAGAACGGCTTCGAGGTTCCGGCGACCCCGGGCGTCAAGCTGCACCACATCATGACCGTCAACCTCAGTGCCGGAATCATCGACCACGTCGTCAACGGCGTGGGCGACGCGGCCGACACGACCAAGATCGGTGCGCCGGTGTACATCACGGATTACCCGGCCCCGTAATGCCCGCCCTGGTGGGCCGGATCTCCGGCCCACCAGTAGCGTCGGCGAGTCGGGTGGTGAGCGCGCGGATGTGCTCGATCAGCTCAGGCGGCTCGTGAACGGTGAAGGGCACCCCCGTCAGCGCCACCCAGAGAGCCAGCTCGTCGAGCGAGTTGGAGCCGCAGGTCAGCAGGCATGTCCCCGCGTCGATGGGCTCGACCGTACCTGCCGTCGGGGCGACGCGCTCGGCCACGATCGCGGCGGGCGCCCGCATGGTGAAGCGGCCCTGGTAACGGTAAGGCGCGCTCGATATCGCCTGGGAGGTGTATCCGGCGAGGTCGGCGGCGGGCGGGTCACGCGGGACGAAACGCGGGCCGTTGGGACTGAGGAGAGCGAGCCGGTCGAGGCGGAAGGTGCGCCAGTCCGCACGCTCGGTGTCATAGGCGACCAGATACCAGCGGCGACCGGTGGCCACGAGCCGGTACGGCTCCACCAGACGTCTGCTCTGCCCTCCGTCATGGGCACGGTAGTCGAACCGCAGCATCTCATGGTCGCGGCAGGCCGCCGTAACCACGATCAGGGTGTCCGGATCGACCGCAGGCCCGCCCGTCATCATGGGAACGGTCATCGACTGCAGCGCGCGGACACGATGCCGCAGCCGGGACGGCAACACCTGCTCCAGTTTGGCCAGCGCCCGCACCGAACTGTCCGCGATACCGGTCACGCCCGCGGCCGTACGCAACCCCACGGCCACCGCCACCGCCTCCTCATCGTCCAGCAGCAACGGCGGCAGATCGGACCCGGCACCGAGCCGGTACCCCGACACCCCCGCGACGGCGTTCACGACGTACCCGAGTTCACGCAGCCGGTCGACGTCACGGCGGACGGTACGCGGGCTCACCCCGAGCCGATCAGCCAGTTCCGCGCCCGACCATTGACAATGGGTCTGCAACAGCGACAGCAGCCGGAGCAGGCGAGCCGAGGTTTCCACCATGTCATCCAATGTGCCGTGTACCTAGGACTCATCCTGGCCTAGGCGGCCCATAGCGTCTGCGACATGAGCAACGAGATTCGCCCCTTCCGTATCGAGATCCCCCAGGCCGAGCTGGATGACCTGCGCGACCGGCTGGCCCGTACGCGCTGGCCGAGCGAAATCGCCGACCAGGGCTGGAGCCGTGGCGTCCCGGTCGGCTATCTGCGGGAGCTGGCCGCCTACTGGGCCGACGGCTACGACTGGCGGGCCTGGGAAGCAAGGCTGAACGCCTACCCGCAGTTCACCACCGAGATCGACGGAACGAACATCCGCTTCCTCCATGTACGCTCCGACAGCCCCGACGCCCTGCCGCTGATCCTCACCCACGGCTGGCCCGGCTCGATCGTGGAGTTCCTCGACCTGATCAAGCCGCTGTCGCGGGACTTCCACCTGGTCATCCCCTCCATCCCCGGCTTCGGGTTCTCCGGCCCGACCGGCGAGCCAGGCTGGACGACCCGGCGCGTCGCCGCGGCCTGGGCCGAACTCATGCGCAGGCTCGGTTACGACAGGTACGGCGCCCAGGGCGGCGACTTCGGCAGCGGGATCTCCCGCGCGCTGGGCCTGGAGGCTCCCGGCAACGTCGTCGCGGTGCACGTCAACGGTGGCACGACCTACCCCAGCGCGGGCGAGGACGACCCCACGCTCACCGAGCGCGAGCGTGCCAGGGTGCGGCGGATGAACGAGTTCATGACCGAGGCGGGCGGATATATCGCCATCCAGTCCACCAGACCGCAGACCCTCTCCTACGGCCTGACCGACTCACCCGCCGGCCAGCTCGCCTGGATCATCGACAAGATCAGGGACATGACCGACCTGGCCAAGGAACTCCCGCACGAGGCGATCAATCGCGATCTGCTGCTCACCCACGTCACGATCTACTGGCTGACCGGCACGGCGGGCTCCTCGGCGGCGCTCTACTACGAGGACGGGCACGCCTGGGGCGCTCCGGAGCCGTCTCCCGTGCCGACGGCCGTGGCGCTGTTCACCGTCCAGGACATCGCCCTGCGCCGCGATGAGGAGAAGGTCAACAACGTCGTGCGCTGGTCCGACTTCGACCGCGGCGGGCACTTCGCCGCGATGGAGGCCCCCGACCTGCTGCTCGGTGACATCCGCGAATTCTTCGCCGCCTTCAGGTGACCGGGCAGGGTTGATCAGTGCGTCGGCCTACCGGACCACCTTCCACGAGGCTTCTGCGAAGGTGCCGTTCGGCGCGGGACGGCGGCACAGATCAGTCGCTGTTCGTGCTGGGACCCAGCGGCTCGCCGACCGGAGATGAGCCGCTGGGACTGGGCTCCTTGAGTTCGACGAAGAGCGTGTGCGTGTCGGTGTCGCCGATGTTCTCGCCGTGATGCTCCTGGGCGGCCAGCCACCGCACCTGCCCCGCCGGAAGCTCGACCTCCACCTCCCGCCCGCCGGTGGCGACCCTCCGGCGGAAGGAACTCAGCGTGTACATAACGCTGTCGGGATGCCGATGAGGGTTGGTCTTGGCACCCGGCCGGTCCCTGTACTCCAGGACCCGAACGCGCGAGGCGCTGGTCGCGGCGACCCGCAAGCTGTTGGCCGACGGCCTGACCCCGACCGTCGAGGAAGCCGCCGCCGCCGCGCACATCTCGCGGACGACGGCCTACCGCTACTTCCCCAACCAGCGCACGCTGTTGACGGCCGCCCATCCAGAGATCGAGCACCACTCCCTGCTGCCCGAAGACCCACCACGCGACGTCGAAACCCGGCTGGACCTGGTCATGCAGGCATTCACCCGCATCACCATCGAATGGGAACCACAACTGCGCGCCTCGCTGCGCCTATCCCTCGAACCCGACGCGGACCAACCCCTGCTACGCGGCGGACGGGCCGTCGGCTGGATCGAGGACGCCCTGGCCCCGCTACACGAAACCCATCCAGACCTCGACGTTCGCCGCCTCGCTGTGGCAATCCGATCCGCCACCGGCATCGAAACACTCATCTGGCTCACCGACATCGCCGGCCTCACCCGCGATGCCGCCGCCGAACTCATGCGCTGGACCGCCCGCACCATGCTGCACGCCACGCTCGCCGGGGCCGCCTGATCAACCCCCGCCTCGACGGCTAACGTCGCTCGATGAGTTCGACGACGTCGCGCAGGGCGCGATCCTGCGGTTCCGGGTCGCGTAGCCGGTCGGGAATGGGCATGAGCCTGCCGTTGCCCTCATAGAAGTCGCCCGACCCGATCTCCTCGGCGGCGAGCGCGGTGGGGGTGTGCGCCGCTTTCCGGGGAGAGCCGCGGCGTTGGATCAGTCGCATGAGGGGCCACACGTACCGCCAGGCGGGCACGTCATCCCGGGTCAGGGCCCGCACCCCCGGTGTCCAGGCCATCCCTGGGTTCACGGCGTTGATCCTGGCCCTGCCCGCGAGGGCGCGGGCCAGGCTCAGCGTCGCGAGGAGGTTCAGTTGCTTGGCCCGCGCGTATGCGCTGATCGCCGAGTACGTGCCCGGCTCTGTGAAGGGGTCGCCGGTGTGCATCGTGAAGGCGCTGGACACAATCTGTACGATGCGGGCGCGGTCGCCCAGGAGCGGAAGCAGCGCTTGAGTAAGAACGATGGGGCCTAGGTAGTTCAGTGACAGCGTGGCCTCGTGGCCCTCGGCGGTGCGGGTTCGCCGAGTGAAGGCGGCGCCGCCCACGTTGTTGACGACGACGTCCAGGTGGGACACCTCCCGCGGCAGGAGGTGCGCGAGGGAGAGATTGCCTGCCACGGTCAGGTGGTCGACGCGTACGAATCTCGTGCCGAGTTCGGCCGCGGCAGCGGCACCTCGGTCCTCGTCCCGGCCGGTGACGATCACGCTCGCGCCCGTCCGGGCAAGGTTGCGCGCGATCTCCAGGCCGATCCCGCCGGTGCCGCCGGTGACGAGGGCGATCATGGGCGTTCCCGGTTCGCGGCGGCTCGGGTCTGGGGCAGCAGGAATCCAACAATGATCAGCCAGATCGCCCCGCCGAATCGGCCGATGGGCAGCAATACCTGCAGGGGCTCGACGACCATCGAGACGAAGCTCAGCTCGGACAGCGCCGCGATGACCAGTCCGGTCCAGGCCAGCCAGGCCGGCACCAGCTTCAGGATGAGGGCCGGCACGGCCAGACCGGCGACGAGCAATCCGAGTCCGACGACGTATCCCACACCGCCCGTGATAAAGGAGAGATAGGCGAGCGCGTGGGTGAGCGCGCCGTCAACGCTCACTTCGGCACGGCTCAACACCCAGGTCGTCATCGACGAGACCAGGAGAAGCAGGCTCGCCGTGATCCCGCCGTACAACCCGATGGCGGGGCCGGGAACCCGGATGCCCAATCGCAGCTGACGCGCATAGACGGTCGCGGCGTAGATCCCCAGGGGGACGGCCGATCCGAACTGGAAGAGAGCGGCGACCCGGGTGGCGAACGCGTGATCGGCGAATCGCGCGACCACGTCACTCGTTTCGGCGAACGGGGACTGCAGGGTGGCTCCGCCGGACAGGGCGGCTCCAACGATCAGCCCGGCCAGGAACAGGGCCAGGCTGATGAGAGCCAGCAGGCCGGGATGGGGGCCACCCCCACGGCGGGGGCCTGTGGCGACGTAGTCGGTGGACGATGATTCGGTCATAGCTAGAATGATTCATAGGCTGAATCATTCTGTCAATCCCCTTATGCTGATGACGTGACTGACGCATCCACTTGGCGCCGCCTGGGCTTCCTCCTCACGCAGCTGGGCACGTTCGCCTCGGCCCGCTTCGCCGAGCGGGTCCGCGATCTCGGTCTTGTTCCGTCGGATGCCGGCGTGCTGCGCCTGCTCTCGCGTAACCCCGGAATGAGTCAGCGAGACCTGGCAGGTCGGCTCGGCACCGTGCCGAGCCGAGTGGTGGTGCTCATCGACTCACTCGAAGACCGTGGACTGGTGGCCCGCACCCGCAGCCAGAACGACCGCCGCAACCACGAGTTGCGCCTGACGGACGCGGGCCACGCGACCATGGGCGCGCTCCGCGGCATCGCGGAAGCCCACGAGCGTGAGCTGTTCGCCTCGCTCGACGACGAGGAACGCCGCTTACTCCAGGGCATCCTGGCGAAGCTCGCGGCCGGCTTCGGCCTCGACGCCGAGGTTCATCCTGGCTATTCCGAGCGCGGGCAATAGTTCGCAGGCGGGCGTCTTGGCGCGGCCACGCGCACTCTGGTCTCCAGCAGGGTTCCGCAGGATGGGCTGATGAACTCCTCCAGCAGGACGGCGGGCTCGCCGGACCGGGGCCGGATCCGGACGCCGAGTTCGGCCAGGCGTTCGGCGGCGGGGCGGGTCTGGATCACGGCGTCGTCGTGCCAGTCGTCGGCGGTGCTGATCAGGGCGCCGCTGGCCGGGCAGTACCAGTGGCCGTCCGTCCCCAGGTGGGGGACGGAAGCTCCGGCGGAGCCGATCGCCGAGTCCAGGATCGGTTTCGCGGGGGGCGTGCCCGCCAGCCGTTCGGCGCGGAGCGCGTCTCTGCGTGCGGCGGTCGCGGCGGCGTCGGCGTGGTCGCCGTCGAGCACCACGCCATACACGCTCTCGGCCACGGCCGCGGTCACGTAGCCGTCGTTGACGTCCTGCGCGACCCGCGCTGGGTCGCGCAGGACGGGGTCACCATAGCCGCCTCCGCCGGCGTTCCACTGGATGAAGACGTCGCTGTGCCGGACGGTGAGGTCGTGCTGGTTGATGTCCAGCAGTCGCCTGTCGGTCGAGGACAGCGTCTCGTCGGTGGGGATGGCGCCGTCGGACATGAGCTGCCAGACGTCGGTGTCGTGGCACAGGAGGTGGCCGCTGCCGCCGCCGGGCAGACCGCCGCCGTAGCCGTCGGCGGGCACCTGAGCGCTCGGCGCGAACACGGTCTGGGTCACCTGGCTCGCCCCGTGCAACGTCCAGGCGAACTCATGCCCGAGGCCGCCCCGATGCGCGCCGTGGCCCGCGCTGGCCGGGGCCAGCCGCTTCCACAGATAGAGCACCGGGTAGAGCATCTCGTTCATCTCCACATCCGGCAGCATGTTGTTCATCTGCGTCATCATCCCGGCGCAGTCCAGGCCGTCGGCTTCCGGCTGGGCGCCGGCTCCCATGCCGCCGCCGTCCATGTTGAACAGCACGAAGTACTCGCCGTCCTCACGGGTTCCGGCCGAGATCCCACCCGTCCAGGAATCGGCCCAGACCCCTTGCGTACGCTCCCGGAGCACCGGATCGGCACTGCCCCGGCACGCCTGGTTGAACAGCTTGACGATCAGCCTGCTCACCCGGGCGCCGGTGGTCAGGTGGCCGTTGCTGATCGGCGCCGGCGGGCGCGGGTTGACGATGCTGCCCGGCTCGGCGACCACCTCGAACGCCGTCATGACCCCTTCGTTGAACGGCACGTCCCACGCCAGGATCGGCACGACCGCGGTGGCCACGCTACCCACCAGGGCGCCGTAGCTGCAGTTGACGAACCCGTCGGTCTGCGGGCTGGACCCGGTG